>OZ253541.1:4800000-6030546 GCA_965262365.1 Candidatus Rariloculaceae bacterium | reverse complement strand
ATTTTTCATTTACACAGTTTCACATGATTTTTGGATTGATTCAATGGGACTCGTCCGATTTCCGATCCCCGACCATGCTTGCCGAAGAGGAATTCAAACGCGAACTACTCCTCGACCAACTCGATGGAATAGCCGCTCACGTCCCGAATATCGTTCACTGACAGTGACGCGCCGAATCCGGGCATGGTGTTCTGACCTTCGGTCACGATTCCCACCACTTCCGCCAAAGACCGGCCGGGGATGAGCGCAGCGCCCGCAGCGTGGCCGCCCTGGCCATCCGGACCGTGGCAAAGTTCGCACGCCTGCGCATAGATCGTCTCGCCGTTGTCGAGATTCGGCATGCCGATCGGGGATCGGGCCGCCACACCCATTCCGCCCTGGCCGCCGGCCGACGGAGATGGCGCCGCAACCGGGTCCAGGGTCCCGCTGAGGGAAAACAGCCAGACGCTGTCGCCGCGGGGCGAACCGGCGAACGCGTTGCCCGCGGAAAATATCGCCACATGCTGTTCGCCTTCGTAGTCGAAGATCGCGGGCGTGGTGTTGACGCCGGCGCCGGTCTGGAATTCCCAGAGCGACATGCCGGTATCGGAGTCGAAGGCCATGAAGCGTCCGTCGCTGCGCCCGACGAACAACAGGCCGCTCGCGGTGGCCACTGCACCGCTGTAACAGCGGTCCGCCCAGCGCTGGCGCCACACGGGCGTGTTCGTGGCCATGTCCATGGCAGCCAGGATGCCGGTGCTGGGCGACCCGCCGACACCGCCGAAGCGCCCGCCCATGTAACGCTCGCCCCCCGGCGGCGAGGCGGTCTCGTCCTCGTCAACGAAATAGAACGATATCCGCTCGCTGGCGCAGACGTAGAGCGTCTGCCGTTGGGGATCGTAGGCACTCGGCGGCCAGTTGGCGCCTCTGCGGCTACCGACGACGCGTTCCGTCCAGAACGGCACGTAGACATGCTCGTCGTACGGCAGCGTATAGCCCTCCGGCGGCACATCGATGGTGAGCGGCGTGATGGGTTCGCCGACGGGAATGGGTTGCGTGGCGGCGGTGGCCTGGCGGGGTTCCTGGGGCACCGGCTTCTCGATCATCCCGAGCAGGGGTTCGCCGGTGATACGGTCGAGAATGTAGATGTACCCGTTCTTGTTGACCTCGGCCACCGCCTTGCGCACGACCCCTTCGATCTCCACATCGAACAGGACCACGGGATTTGCCGCGTCGAAGTCCCACAGGTCGTGACGGACCTGCTGGAAGTGCCAGCGGTATTCGCCCGTGGCCACGTCCACGGCGACGATGGAGACCGAGAAAAGGTTATCTCCGGCCCGCACAGCGCCGTTGAAATCCGGGCCCGGATTACCGGTGGCGAAGTACAACAGACCCAGCTCCGGATCGAGCGCGGGCGTCTGCCACACCGTGGCGCCGCCGTACTTCCAGACCTCGTTGTCCGCGGGCCACGTATCGTGGCCGATCTCGCCGGGCCCGGGGACCGTGTAGAACGTCCAGACCAGGGACCCGTCGTCCGCGTCATAGGCCTTCACGCGGCCGCGGACACCGTATTCCGCACCCGCGAATCCGGTAATCACCAGGCCGTCATAGTAGAGCGGTGCGCTGGTGATCGTCAGGCTCTCCTGCCAGCGCTCGGCCTGGACGGACCAGACAACTTCCCCGCTGTGCCGGTCCAGCGCCACCAGTTTGCCGTCGAGTTGGCCGACAAAGACCTTGCCCTCGCCGAGCCCGACCCCCCGGCTGGTCCAGCCGCAGCAGATCGTGGAAATATCGGGGTCGAGCCGCGCTTCGTAGCTCCACAGGATTTCGCCGGTGTCGATGCTGATGGCAAAAGCATCGTCGGCGCCGGTGACGATGTAGAGCACGCCTTCGTAGACGATGGGCTCGGCTTCACCGGAATACTGGGAGCCGACGCCCGAGCCTCCGAGCCGGGCCCGCCATACACCCTTGAGCCCCGAGACGTTGTCACGGTTGATCCCGGTCAGCGGGGAATAGCGCCGGTTGTAGAGATCGCCCCCGTTGGTCAGCCAATTGGACGTGGGAAGGCGGGTCAGTTCGGCGCCGGAAAAAACCTCCTGTGCTGCCCCCGCCACGGGCATCAGCAGTCCGAAAGCAATCGGCAACAGGCATCTGGCAGCCCGTGGCAAGAGTTTCGGTGCAACGCGGGACTCTCGCCACGGACTGCCAGACGTGAGGCGCGGACTCATGCTACTCGGTCAGCGTGCATTCGTAGCGCTTGATCTCCTCCACCGGATCCCATTCGTAGTGTTGCGTCAACTCGGCAGGTCCGGTGAAGACTTCGTCATCGGTAACGGTGAGAAGGTGTTCGAGGCGAGTCTCGTCCTCCCTCGGCGTGAAGCGTTCCACAATGACCGGGTTTTCCCCCTGCGGCGATCCCGAGCTGTCGAAATAGGGATAGTCGATGTGCGTGGTCGTGACGATCAGGACATCGCCGTCCCAGCGTCCCACCGAATACCCCATGGGCGTGCGCGGCGAATTCCGCGGCGCGGCATTCTCTGCCATGTGAATGGTGCGCACGCCGTCCCATTCCTCCAGAAGCAAGACGATGTCGTCGCCCTCCCGGACGAACGCGATGGGATACGGATTGTCCATGGCCACCGGCATGCCGGGCGGGATACAGCGCAGCGCGGGGTCTTCCTCGATCGGGTTCCAGGCCTCGCGGGCAGCCACCGCGGACTCCCTGAACGGCAGCGACCCGAAGCCTCCGCGGTAGTTGCGGCTCCAAACCCGGAAGATGCCCTCGACGTCGCCTTGAGTCACAACCGGCTCCCTGGCCGCGGGAGTCGCCGCGGCGAGCGCCGTGCCATCCGTCCAGCGAAGGCGCTGTCCGCCCTGAAGAGAGACCTCCCGGCCGTCCTCGAACAGTACGTTGCTGACGTAGATGCTGTTGATACCGTGACGCGAGGGCGGCCCCGCCGCGCGCACGCGGTCGCCGACGTTCAACGTGCCTTCGCCGATGCCGACCCGTTCCAGCGTGTTGACGGAACCGGCTTCCAGTTCCCACAACTCCTCTTCGCCGTTCTCGCCGGTGCGAACAAGATTGAAGCGGACGTGGGGATTCTTCCACAGCACCCAGGTGATTTCGCCCTCGATCTCCAGGTCGTCGTCGTAGTCGTAGAAAACCCGGGTGGAATGATGGGCCAGCGAGGCGCAGGCCACCAGGCACGCCAGGCTACCGACGACCAGCCGCCCCTTCATCGGAGAATCCCCGCGGCGCTTGCCGTCTGGGTCGCAAGTTTTGCCCGCCGTGCCGGCGGCTCCCAGAATCGTGGCCGGATCGGCGTGAGCATCGCGGCTGCCATCGGTGTCTCCCGAAATTGAGTTCCAGAATACTTTACTATAATCGTTCACCGAGACATTGGATCACGGCGAACAATGTCCGCAACAAAGAAGGAACAGCAGGCTTTCAACGACTACGACTATGCCCGCGACGACCCGGAGCGGTCGCACATCGAGGGTATGCCGGCGCTGGGCCGCTCGACCGCCTGGTACGACGGCTGCACGCCGGAAGACGCGGCCGTTGTGGCTCCGAACTGAGGAAACTGCGCGATGACGCTTCTCCAACGCATACGCAGATGGACGCAGGCAGTCCTGGGCCCTGGGTGCCGGTTTACGCTGTTTGCACTGATCGCCGCCACCGCGAACGCCCACCACTCAGTGCCTGTGAACTTCGACCAGTCCAGGGAAATCAGCGTCTCCGGCGTGCTGACTGAAATCAAGTGGCTCAACCCGCACTCACCTTTCCGCATGGACGTGACGGGCGACGAGGGGCATACCCTTGAGTGGCTGGTGGAAATGGGTTCGTATAACGCGATGCTGCGTTCCGGATTCCAGTGGCAACGGTTTGTCGTGGGCGATTCGGTCACGATCACCGGATGGCCCGGCCGGCGGGATCGCGTCGTATTCCTGAATCGGGCGGTGCTGGGGGACGGCACCGAGATCCTGTGCATCACGTCCCGCTGCCTGCCGGCGGAGGATATTGAGGGACCATAGTGGCGGAAATCGTAGCAGGCATCTATACCACCCACGGACCACAACTGAATACCGCGCCCGAGGAATGGGTGCGGCGTCTGCCCCCGGGCATTCCGGAATCCGAATGGGCCTACCGGCCCTGCTACCGCTCCCTGGCCGGCACGGGTACGGCTCAGGGACTGATGTCCGCGGACGTACTGGCCGGCCAGCCGGTGACCGAGGTCATGGGAAAGAACTACGAAACGATGCTTGGCACCCTGGAGTGAAACCATGTTGACCAGTTTTTCAAAGAGACGCTTCCTGAAGTCGATGGCGCTCGCGGGCGCCGGCGGGCTCGCTGCTTCGCTTGGCCCCGTCCTCGGAAACGCCCAGCAGCCGTCACCGGCCGCCTCCGGTCGCGCCAGGCGCGTTCGCCTGGCCGGCTACTCGCCGTCCACCACCAGTTTCAGCCGCGGGATGAGGCATATCGGCGAGCGGGTCCAGTCCGAAGCCGGCGGCGATATCGACGTCGACTATCTCTATAACGTGCTCGAGATCGGCTACGGCGGCGGCGACCTCAGGTGGCTGGTGGATGCCGGTGTGCTGACCATGGGCTACACCACCATCACCGATGTCCCCGAGCTGGAACTGGCCGCCCTGCCCTTCCTGTTCGCCGACACCGCAGCGGCGCGGGCCGCCATGGACGGTCCGCTGGGAGCCGCGGCGACCGCCAGCCTGGAAGCGGCCAACAATTACCGCATCCTTGGCTATTTCGAGAACGGCTTTCGGCATGTCTCCAACAACATCCGTCCGGTGCGGACGCTGGAGGACCTGCAGGGGCTCAGGATTCGAGTGCTCGGCGCCCAGCGGCGCACCTTCGAACTGCTCGGGGCCGACGCAAGGGCCATGGATCTGACCGCGGCCATCGAGGGTATTCGGGAAGGCGCGCTGGACGGCCAGGAGAATCCCTTTGCCAATACCGTGACGTATAACATTTATCCCATGCAGCGCTACCACACCGCCACGTATCATTCCTATCTTTCCCGCCCGATCTTTGTGCACCGGCCGACCTTCGACACATGGCCAGAAGCCCTCCAGGAAGCGGCGCGTACCGCCGCACGGGAAGCCGTCACTTTGCAACGGGAACTGCACGACGCGGAGGAGCTTCAGGCGCAGGTAGTGATTCGCGAGGCGGGCGGAGAAATCGTCGAGCTCTCGGCCGAGGCGCGTGCGCCATTCGTGGCCGCCGTCGAACCGCTCTACGATGAGGCCAACCGCCGGTACCCGCGTGAGCTCCTGGCCATGGTGGGCCTCTGAAGCCGGATCGGTGCATCGGAAATCGTCGCGACGACACGGAATGCACGCAGCCGGGCGCCTCGCCGGTCTCGGTGCAACGCGGGACTTTTGCCACAGACTGCCAAAGTCGGGCAACCTTGGCCAGATTGGGTAAAATCCGGTCAACTGTAGTCAGGAATCCAGCCGAGTATCGGCCATCGTGAAAAGAGCCCAATGACGGAAACCGCATACCACAAGATTCGTACCGAGCGGGCGCCGGCGCCTACAGGGTGTCCGGTAGATCCCGCATTTTCGCCGTTTGCGCCCCGGTACGTTGCCAACCCCTATTCGGAACTGGCCAAGCGTCGCGAAACCTCCCCGATCTTCTATTCCGAGGAACTCGGCTACCTGGTGGTCACACGCATGAAGGACGTTGCCGCCGTGTTCACCAACCCGGACATCTACTCCTCCGAGAACGTCCAGGATCCCGTGCTGCCGATCTGCGACGCCGCCGCCGGGGTGCTGTCGGCGGCCGACTACGATCCCATCGCGGTGATGTCCAACCGCGCGCGCCCCGATCACACTCGGATACGCAAGTACACCCAGGCGGGCTTTTCCGGCCGCCGCATCAGGGCACTGGCGCCCTACGTTCGCGAACGCTGCGAGGCGCTCATGGACGGGATGCTCAAGAATGGCGCGCCCTGCGAATTCGTGTCCACGATCGGGCATCCCCTGCCGGGTGAAACCATATTCCGCCTGCTCGGCTTTCCCCGCAAGGACGACCCGCAGCTTCAGGAATGGACCACCAACCGACTCGCCTTTACCTGGGGCAAGGCGACAGATGAAGAACAGGTCGATATCGCCAAAAAAATGCTGGCCTATTGGCGGTACTGCGTTTCGTTCGTGAAATACCGGCATGCGCACCCAGCCGACGACTTCACCTCGGAACTGCTGGCCGGCCACGATGCCGACTCCGACGACCTCGCCTACAAGGAAGTGGAATCCGTCGTGTATGGGCTGTCGTTTGCAGGCCATGAGATCGTCAGCAATTTCCTCGGAAACTCCCTGATCTGCCTGCTGTCGAGGCGGGAGAACTGGGAAGCGCTCTGCGCCGAACCCGCGTTGATATCCAACGCGCTGGAAGAGGTGCTGCGATTCAATTCGCCGCAGACCAGTTGGCGCCGGGTGGCGGCCCGGGATACCGAGATCGGCGGCTACAAGGTCCCGGCGGGTACGCAGATCTTCCTTTCCCTCGGTGCGGCGAACCACGACGAGAATCTCTACGACGACTCCGAGTCCTTCGACATCCGCAGAAGGAATGCCCGGACCCACATCTCCTTCGGGCGCGGCATCCACTTCTGCCTGGGGAACCGCCTTGCGCTCCTTGAAGCGCGGATCACGCTGGAAACGCTGGTGCAGCGCGTGCCTTCGCTGCGCCTGGTGGAAGATCAAGAGTTTGACTACTTTCCGAATTTCACCTTCCGCGGCCCGAAAGAACTTTGGTTAGGCTGGTGAAACGACCGTTTTTTGCAGGAGATATCGCAATGAAGGCGAAGGTGCTACTCATTTCGCTCGTGTTCGCAGCACCAACGTTTGCGCAGACACAGTCATCGTTCGACTATTGGCAATTCAACCGCGAAATGATTCGTCGCGGACAACAAGCCGTGTTCATGTGCAATGGCCTTTTCGTGTCGAATCGAACGCTCGAGCAAGTGTTCGAGCAAGAGTTGGCCTACTTGCGGGAACCGATCGGCACGGCTGCCGGCGGTGACTACGTCGTCGACAGCGAGCGCCGGGCCGTCGCAATCGGCAATCCGGATGGCGTGCCGGTCATGCGCGCCGCGTTTCGCGAAGGCATCGGTTGCGTCGTGCTTGCACCCGATCAAACTTTCGACGATATCGACGACCTGCCGATTCTGACCTTGCCGCCGCCGGCGGTCGATCCAGCTACGATCCCGTGGCCCGATGGCGACAAGCTCGAGGACGCCCCGCTGCCGGCGGGTATGGACCAAGCCGCCTTGCAAGCGGCATCGGACTGGGCCTTCGACCGCGAATCGCCGGAGCAGGTCACGCTGAGCCTGCTGATTGTCCATAACGGTCGGATCGTTCAGGAGCGGTATGCGCCGGACGTGACAATGGAAACGCGCACGCGTACCTGGTCCACTGCGAAAAGTATCGCGGCAACGCTGATCGGAATGTTGGCAGATCAAGGACGAATGTCGCTCGACGCACCGCTCGGGTTTCGGTGGTTTCCCGATGTCGATGCGGCCGACCGTGACCCTCGATCGGAGATTACCCTCAGGCATCTTCTGAATATGTCGAGCGGCCTATACCCGATCGACAATGCGAATCTCGAATACGCTACCGGCTCCGGCCTGTCGTACTGGGCTGGAGAGAGTTCGGTCGAGCACAGTCGCCGTCGCGGCTTGATAAGGGCACCGGGCACCTATTGGGACTACGAAAACTACGACACGCTGCTTGCGGTCTACAAGATGAAGATCGAGCTTGGCGATGACGCGTACCTCGAGTTTCCACGCCGCGCGCTGTTCGACCGGATCGGCATGCGCAACACGCTGGTCAGCACCGATCGATTCGGCGATTTCATTCTGAGCAGCCAGGCTTATACAAACGCTCGGGATCTGGCGCGATTCGGGCTGCTCTACCTGCAAGGCGGGCTTTGGCATGGCGAGCGTTTGATCTCCGAGGATTGGATCGACTTCGTGCGCACGCCCGCGCCGTCGCTGGCCGACGACGGAAACTTCTATGGCGGCCAATGGTGGCTCGTCCCGGACGGCCGGACTGACGTCCCGAGGAATGCCTATTCGACCGCGGGCAATCGCGGTCAATACGTGATCGTGGTGCCATCGCACGATTTGGTCATTGTCAGGCGTGGCCTTGACTACGGCGCCCAGGGCTTCGACAGATGGGATCTGACGCGGGAAGTGCTCAAGGCCGTACCCAACTAACGGCAACACGTTCCAAGCCAGATGGGCACCAGGAATTGCCGCTATTGCTACGACGACTGGAACTCGTAGCTCTTGAAATGCGTGCCAGGCAGATTAGCCGTCCTGTACGAGGCTTTCGACAAGGTCTGGACGCCGTTCGAGGTGGTCGGTCACCAGATCGTAGCTTAGCCCGAACTCGAGCACGGCCTGGTCGGCCCCCATCGGGCCGATTAACTGCATGCCCATCGGCCGGCTACGCGCGTCGAAACCGACGGGCAGATTGAGCGCCGGAACACCGCCCAGCGTCCCGCCGATGACAACTTCCATCCAGCGGTGATACGTGTCCATGGCGCGGCCGCTGATCTCACGCGGCCAGTGCACCTCGGCCGGGAAGGGAAACACCTGAGCGCTCGGCAGCGCGAGCAAGTCAAAACGTTGCAAGAGCGCATGCAGGGCAAGATACCAATCGGCGCGCGTCTCGGATGCCATGGCGATGTCGGCCGCCGTGAGATCGAGACTGCCCTCTATCTCGAAGATCATTTCGGGCTTCATTTGTTGACGTAGCGACCGGTCTTCCAGCATCGGCTGGCGTCCCGCGTGCGACCAGTGCCTTAGCGTGAGCCAGCACTGCCACAGCCGGTCCATGTCAAATTCCGGGAGAACGCGATCCACACGCACGCCGTGGGATTCCAGGTTCGTGAGCGACCGCTCGCAAAGATCGAGCACACCGGGTTCGGTCGCCAGATAGCCATCGTAGTCGCCCATCCACCCAATGCGCAGGCCCTGGAACTCTCGCACCCGATAGGCATCGAAACCCGGCAACACATCCCGCATCATCATCGGCGCCCGAGGATCGAAGCCCGCCATCGTATCGAGGAGGCGGATCGTGTCCTCGACATTCCTGCCCATCGGGCCGTTGGTCGAGAGCTGGTTGTAGAACAGGTCATCCGGGGTTCGCGGCACCCGGCCCTGGCTTGGCCTGAAACCGATCACGTTATTGAACGCCGCGGGGTTTCTGAGCGAGCCCATCATGTCGCTGCCGTCGGCGATCGGCAGCATCTGTGCCGCCATGCCGACCGCGGCGCCGCCGCTGCTGCCGCCGGCCGCGAGCGCCGGATCGTAGGCGTTGCGCGTGACGCCGAATACGCTGTTGTAGCTCTGCGACCCCATGCCGAACTCGGGCACATTGGTCTTGCCGATGAAGATTGCGCCCGCGTCCCGAATGCGTGCGATGTGCAGGTCATCCGACTCGGGCATGATGCCCGCAAAAATCGTCGAGCCAAGGCTCGTGGGCAGACCTTCGGCATCGGCCAGATCCTTGACCGCGTGCGGCATGCCGTGCAGCCAGCCGCGATACTCGCCGCGCGCGAGTTCCTCGTCCGCCCGCCGTGCTTCCGCAAGACACGTATCATCATCGAGCCTGCTGACTATGGCGTTGTAGACGGGATTGTATTTCTCGATCCGCTCAAGATAAGCCTGCATCGTCTCGGCGCAGCTGACCTGCCCCGTCCGAATCGCGGTGGAGAGTTGCGCGGCGGAAAGCGACGTCAAATCGCTCGGCAACTGGGTGCGAGCTGTTGTCGGTGTGAAAATGGGCATCGCAAGGGCGGCGCTGATCGTTGCGGAGTTCCTCATGAGTCGACGACGACTCAGGATCGATCGCAGTAGTTCCATCGTCTATCTCTGCGTGAAGCACCGGATCATAGCACTGCTGTTCGAGCCCATTGACAACTCGACTCAGCCGCCTCGCGACGGGAGATCGATTGGTTCCCGGGATACCTCACGACGATTCGCGGCGAAGGCGCACGAAACGAAGCCCGACGAGCACGGCGATTCCGACCGCCGCGACGGCGGCCACGCCCGGTGTGTCCACCCCCAGCCATACCGTGCTGGATCCGACGGCGAGCGCGCCGGCAAAGATCAACGAGCCGATCGATAGCGCCGTTACGCCTCCGCGCACAACCGTCTGCAGCGCCCTTGAGATGAGGAGCACCGCCACCAGCGCCGTGCCGACCGCGTAGACATTGGCCAGATTGGAGCCCTGCAGCAGTAGCGCGTCGTTGTAGCTCCACAGAAAAGGCACCAGATACGCCACCGCGCCAAGCTGTACGCCGATCCAGGAGGTGCGCCAGACCTCGCTCCCCGCGAGCCCGGCCGCGACCGCGCTGGCGATCGCCACGGGCGGCGTCAGAAACGACAACAGCCCAAAGTAGAAGATGAACAGGTGCGCCGCCATCGGCGACACGCCCATCTCCACGATAGCGGGTGCAAGGATCACCGAGAGGACCACGTAGATCGCCGCTGTAGGCATCCCCATACCCAGGATGATGGAGATTCCTGCGGTGAGCAACAACATGGCCAACAGGCCGTAATTTTCTCCGATCTGGGTCAGCACCAGCGACAGCGAGAACCCGAGACCGGTAATATTCATGACGCCGATGACGATGCCGGCTCCGCCCGCGATCATCAGCAGCGGCAGCATGTTGGCGCCGCCGCCGACGATGAGATCGAACCACTCGGCCTTGTTCGGCAGTCGCCGCTTGCGAACCACCGTCAACCCCAGCAGGGCCACGACGGCCCACAGCGCGGCCACACCCGGATTGAATCCCCGCCAGAACAACAGGTAAAGCAGCAGCGCCAGGGGCGCCAGAAAGATCCATCCCGCGCGCAATTCCTCACCGGCCTTCGGGAGTTGCTCCCTGGGCAGACCGTGCAATCCGTAGCGCAGGGCGATGGCGTCCACCTGGGAAAACAGGCAGACATAGTAGAGCAAGGCCGGAACCGCGGCGGCGATCACGACGCTGGAGTAGCTGACCTGGAGGAAGTCGGCGATCAGGAACGCCGTCGCACCCATCACCGGCGGCGTAAACTGACCGCCGTTGGACGCGACGGCTTCGATCGCAGCCGCATAGTGAGGCTTGAAGCCGGATCGCATCATCAACGGAATGGTGACGATACCCGTTGACATGATATTACCGACGGACGTTCCGTTGATCGAACCGAATATGCTCGACGCAACGACCGCCACCTTCGCCGGACCGCCGCGCTGATGCCCCATGGCCGACATGGCCAGATTGGTAAAGAACTTCGTTGCGCCGCTGACTTCCATCAGCTTGCCGAGAACGATGAACGCCAGCACCAGGCGTGCGACAACGGTCAGTACCTGGCCGGGCACGCCATTCGTATCCGCATACAGGTACATGACCAACCGCGACAGCTGGAGTTGCTCGGCCTGAAACGGCGGCGGCAACAGGTAGCCGAGAAACCCGTAGGCGATGAGGCACCAGACGAGGATGGTGATCGGCAGTCCAGCCGCCCGGCGCAGCGCTTCCATGAGAAGCAGCACCGCCACGAGTCCCGGAATGTATTTCTGCGGGGTATAGCCCGAAATATCGATGATCCAGTCGGAGTAGTTCAGCGACATCCAGCCCCAACTGCAGATGGCCGCCAAGCCGAGCAGGAACTCGATCGCGCCGGTACGGCTCCCGTAGGGGTGCTTGAGGAACGCGGCTGCGATACCCAGCGCCATCAAGGGGCCCATCCACTCGGCGGAGATGATTGAAATGCCGAAGTACTGGGGTATGTCGATGATCCACGCGACGCCGAGGACGATGACCGCCCCCAGGTAGAAGTGCTCGAGTCGCTTCAGGAATCCGCCCAAATCAGCTTCCCTGATGGCAGCGGAATCACATTGGCCCTGGAAATGAGCGGCAGGCTAACGATCCGCGCCGCCGAGCGCTCGCAACTGGTTGCGCTCATGGGCGTCGGTCCAGAGCCCCGCTTCCCGGAAGTACCGGGCCGCGCCCGGATGGTAGGGGTGCGGGCTGTCCGATGGGACAATGGAGTCGGCAGGCACCGGCGCCAGCAAGGCGTAGTCGCGCCGTAACGATTCCCACTGTTGGTGAATGGTGCTGGCGATCAGATAGGCGTCGTCATCGGAAAGGTGGACGCCGGTGTTGAGGTAGGTTGAGAATCGGCCAAGTCGAGTAGGCTCCGGCACGCCCACCGCCGCCGTATCCGACGTAATCAGGTCGATGTGCGCTCCTGGCACGGTTTCCGTCAGCTCGGCCTCGTCGCTGCCGACACCGAGAAATCGGATTCCGCCGGGGATGGTCGCCTCGGCCTGCCGCGCCAGCGCCGTGGCGATCCCGATGGGGGCGGCATCCACGCGCCCCTCCGTCAACAGGCGCACGCCGTCCGGCAAGCTCGCGACGCTGACTATTTCGATGTCATCGGGACCCAGTCCCCCGCTCGCAAGCAGCGACCAGTGCCACTGCTCCAGCGCCACGTTCGAGCGGATGGCTACCACAACCCGCCGGCCGCGCAGATCTTCGATTGTGGTCATCCCGGAATCGGCTCGTACCATGAGGTTGTCGCGCAGCGGCATCATCGCAGCCACCAGGCGCAGGTTCGACATCGCCGCCGTATAGGGTTCCTGAGCCGTGTAAGCGACCTGGCTGTCGATCTGCGTATTGATGCCCAAAGGAATTTCGCCCCGCTGCAGCATGGGCATGTAGACCGAAGAACCTGAGAATGGGCGCACTGTGGACGGAATTCCCGTTTCGTCCTGCAGCAGCTTGGCGATACCGCTGGCGACGACGTAGTAATTGGTCCCGGCCGGATTCGAGCCGATGGCGATACGCCGCAGTTGCGCCTCGGCATGTTGCCACGACAATGCCCACACAAGTCCGACAATAGCAGCGAGCGAGCAAGCCGCCAGTCGCCGACTCATCACTCGACGACCTCGCCCGGTTCGTTCCCCCACCCGAAACCGTCGGACGCCCGGTGCAGCGTACGCATCAGTATCCGATGATCTATGGCGTTGCGGCCAGGCAATCCAGTGATGACTATTTTGTCTCCGGGACGCAGCGTATCCCTTCGGACGCCCTGGTTGCGGAGTTGCGCGGTGCCGCCCCACTCCACGCCCCAACGCTTCATTTCCCCGTTCTCGTCCGGCGCCATGACGTGCACCCACGAATGGGGATTGCGGAACAGAAACTGCACCAGCGTCCCCTCGATCCGGAGCGTCTCGTTCGAGTTGTAGGTCGCGCTGAAGGAATGGTGCGCATGGCCGGATGCGGCACACACCAGCATGCCGATCAATGCCAACAGGTATCTTGAGTTCATGCTCCATTGCTCCCGAAAATCTGCTCCCGTCAGCCGCCGCCGAGTTGACGAAATATGGCCTCGACGAACATGTTTCTGGTCCAGGCGCCCGTAGCCTAGCACGATGATGGTCCCGCCCTCATTCATAGCCGGATTACAGACTTTCCACTTTTCCGATAGCGTATGCGGGTGCGCGCCGCAACACAATCCACCACCTTGTGGCGCGTCAGACCGTGCGTGCTGCGCGCACGCACCTGGACAGCGCCGAGGGACGCCACGACAATCCTCTAAGAGCCTGCGCCGTCGGTTCTTCTCAATCGCGCCAATGCCAGGCGCGCTTCCCGATTGGGATCGTCAGCGGCCCTGACTTCCTCGCCGAACATCATGGTCGGGTGTTCGTCCGGGTTAAACGCGGGCCAATGCGGCATGTCGGGATGGTCCGGATCGCCGGTCCGTGCAAATGCGGCCCACGCCGCGCTCATTGCGTGGCCGATTTCGTACCGTGATTGTTCCGCGCCCGTCATCGAGGCGGCGATATCCAGGTTGTAGAAAATGAAGGGGATTTCCAATGTATGGTACGAACCCATGCGGTTGTCGTGGACCGGCGAGTGCCAGTCAAAAAAGTACAGGTAGCTCGGCGCGGTGCCTTGCTCGTACTTCAGCTTGCCCAGGGCCTGCGCGTTCCAGCGTCGGGTATTGTCCGATACTGCGGTCAGCCACAGCATACGGTTGCGCTTTTGGGGGTGAAGCCGCCGATACAGATCGAGCAACGCCTGTCCATCGCCGCGATCATCGTTGGCAAGCCGCGTGGCGAACAGGTCCAGCATTTCATCGTCCGGCAGTTCAAATGGCGGCGGACCGACCCAGCCGTTTTCCGTTTCGGTGGAACCCACCATCAGCGGAACATCGGCTGACCAGGACGGCGCCGTGGGATCCCACTGGTGCCGCGGAATGACGGTGCCGTCGATCACCGGGCCACTGCCGAGCCCCCGAATCCGTGGTTCACTGTAAAAGGCATCCTGAATTTGCTGGACGGGAATCTCCTGAAGTCGATCCAGTTGACCCGAATCAATCCCGAGCCTGGCCAGGAATCGCTCTGTCGCCTCGCTGGCGTCTTGCGCAGGCGTGCCTCTGAACGCGGATCCGCTCTGCGCGATGGCGCGATGGAACAAGCCCTGTGCCGAGGGCATGGCCATCAGGGTCGTGACCTTGCCGGCGCCGCCGGATTGGCCGAAGATCGTGACCCGGTCCGGATCGCCCCCAAAGTTTTCGATGTTGTCGCGAATCCATTCAAGGGTTGCCACCTGGTCCTGCATGCCGACGTTGGTGGAATGGGCCCACTTTTCGCCACCGATATCGGCAAGGTGCAGGAATCCGTGGACGTTCAGACGGTGGTTGACGACGACCACCACCACGTCTTCCTTCTTCGCCAGATTGGTACCGTCGTAGAGCAGATAGTTTCCCGACCCGGCTGAAAATCCGCCGCCGTGAAGCCAAACCATGACCGGCCGGGCTGTGCCGTCGAGTCCCGGCGTGAACAAATTCACGTTGAGGCAGTCCTCGCCCTGCGGGCCGTGACGGTTGAGTGCGCGCACCACCGGCGCGGGCTCTCCGCGGCCCGGCTGCATCAACGCCCGTTGTCCCAGATGAAAGCAGTCCCGGACGCCGCTCCACGAGGCCGGATCCCTGGGTGGCATGAAGCGGTTGGCGCCGTCGGTGGGAGCGCCGTAGGGAATTCCCCAGAACTGATGCACGCCGTTGCTGAGCAACCCGCGGACCTGCCCCGCCCTGGTCTGAGCTGTACCGCCGACGCTTGTGAGGCGCGTCTCCTGTGCCGCGGCACGTAGCGTCGCACCTGCTGCCAGCAAACCCGCCAGCGCAACCGCGCCGGTTTCACAGAATACCCGGCGAGTCATGTACGCGTTGTCCGGCCCCTTGTTCTTGTTCATCGCCTGTTCCCCGCCCAAACTTGCCCTGATAAGAAAACTGACTGCACTCTTGGATTGCATTCGCGTGCCAGGTGCAATACTCGGCCCACCCGTGTCCGGCCCACCAGCCGCCCTTCAATCAACGGCTCGAGGCGCCCCGAATTCCGGCGGCAGGACCAACAATCGTCAATTTCACCGCAGGGCCAGCTCGACTATAGTAGCCGTTGCCCAGGCATCCTGGGAATTCGGAGACCGTGAAAACGGGTCCGGCCGCTCGCTGCAGTGTAGTCGGGCGGCCGGTCGTTGTTGGCGAAAGGGAGTAAGGGGTGGCTGCATTGAATCCCGGAGATCTTATGGACATCGGCTCGCTGTTGTCCGATGACGAAGTGCTTGTCAGGGACACAGTGGCCCGATTTGTGTCCGACAAGGTCCTGCCCATCATCGGGAAATGCTTCGAGGAACACCGGTTCCCCGAGGAACTGGTCCCGGAGATGGCCCGACTCGGCCTGTTCGGCTCGACGCTTGAGGGATACGGCTGCGCCGGGTTGAACAACATTTGCCAAGGCCTGATCTGTCAGGAGCTCGAGCGAGGCGACAGCGGGCTTCGCAGCTTCATATCCGTGCAAAGCTCGTTGACGATGTACCCGATTCATGAATATGGGACCGAGCAGCAGAAAGACCGCTGGCTTCCCGCGATGGCCCGCGGGGAGGCGCTTGGTTGCTTCGGCTTGACGGAATCCCAGGGCGGCTCCGACCCGGGCAACATGAGAACACACGCGAAACGGGACGGAAGCGACTGGATCCTCAACGGTTCGAAGATGTGGATCACGAATGGCACGATCGCCGATGTGGCGCTCGTTTGGGCGCAAACCGATGAAGGGGTCCGTGGTTTTCTCGTGGAGCCGGGCACCCGTGGCTTTGCAGCAACCGATATCGAGCGAAAATTCTCCATGCGTGCCTCCGTCACCTCGGCGCTGTTCCTCGACAACGTTCGCGTCCCGGCCGAAAACGTGCTCCCGGACGCCGTGGGATTGCGATACCCGCTGAGTTGCCTGAGCCAGGCCAGATACGGAATCTGCTGGGGTGCGATCGGGGCGGCGCAGGCGTGTCTTCAGGAGATACTGGAATTCACCGAATCCCGAATACTGTTCGGGAGGCCGCTCTCCCATACCCAGTCAATCCAGATGCGTCTCGCCGAAATGGCGCGCGGGATCACGACCGCCCAATTGCTCGCGCTGAGACTCGCACACCTGAAGGACGCGGGCCGGTTGCATCCGACCCAGGTCTCCCTTACAAAGTGGAACAACGTTCGCATGGCATTGGAGATCGCGCGCGACAGCCGTGACATGCTTGGCGCCGGCGGCATCAGCGTCGAGTTCGCCGCCATTCGCCACATGCTCAATCTGGAAACCGTGATTACCTATGAAGGCACGGAGACCGTCCATAAACTGGTCGTGGGCAAGGAGCTCACCGGCGTAAACGCTTTCTGAGCCGAAACGATACATAACGCCAAAGGATAGAGAATGTCAGTACCGATCATTGCGCAGAAGAGGCCCTTCGCCGTCGAAGTGAAGGAAGGTAAAACCTATTTCTGGTGCCGCTGTGGCAGGAGCGCAAACCAACCCTTCTGCGATGGCTCCCACAGCGGCACCAAATTTGCTCCCGTGAGATATGCGGCGCGCGAGACCGGCGTCGCGTACTTCTGCGGATGCAAGCACACGGGCAACCAGCCGCTCTGCGACGGGAGCCACAAGCGAATCGAGTAACCTGCGACGCCCTTACTCTCCTTCCGTGGCTTGACGCCGATATCGATTGGACGAGGAAAGCGTGTAGTTGCGGGCGGGGCCGTTCAGCGTCCGCTCGCCGATCACGGCGAGCGCGTCCGCCATCAACAATTTGGACTCCGGATCCTCCGGCCGCAGCCGAATCACATGCTGCACCAGCTGCGCGGCACCGAGCGGGTCATCCGCGGCCATTGCCTCGCGCGCCTTCGTCAGCAGGACATCCGCCCCACCCACAAGATCCGCCATACGCTGCGACTGCTTCAGCAAGCTCTCGCGATGCAGACTTAGCGGGTCGCCGTCGAACCAGCCCAGGTCCTGGGCGTAGATGTCGCGCACGGTGCCCCAGACGCTGCCATAGTAGTCGGCAAGGTAGTCCAGCTCCGCCAGGTGCTCCGGCAGCGCTGCGTATTGCACCAACTCATCCGGCGTCATGTACTGCTTGGCGCCTTCGATGGTCCGGTCCACGACCCATTGCATGGCGTCGCGATAGTTGGTCAGCACTTCGACCGCATTTCCGAGCATGGGCGTCGTATGCCCGCCCACGACATGCAGGGGATCTTCACCGATCATGCTGTCGATGCTCCGAATCCAGTCGCGGATGGAACGCCTCGCGGTACCGCGAAGCGGGTAGGTGTTGGGCCAGGACTGGTAGAAGTTATCGCCCGCGAAGACCACGCGTTGCTCCGGCAGCCAGACATAGAGCTGGTCCGCGGTCTCACCCGGCGCTGCAACCAGCTCCAGTTGAACGCCGGCGATTTCCAGGCTGATACGGTCCTCGGAAAACGTGTGCGTGGGCTGTATGGGACGCGCGGGCTGCCTGCCCTGCGCGACTACGCCGTCGACCATCAGGTTGCCCACCGGGCGCTCCGGCGGGATCGCGATGCCGATGCCGAGCCGCTGCTCCGGCGGCAGATCGAATCCCTGGGTGTTGGAGGGCCGGGCGCCACCGCCTAGTCCTGCAGCCGCGACCCTCGCACGTTCCGAGCCGAAGTTGGCGCGTGCCCAGACTTCGATACCCGCATCGTCTTCGAAAAAGGCCGGGGACGCGTTGAAGTGGTCGCCATGACCATGGGTATAGATGAGCGCGCGAACGGGAAGATCGGTGATCTTCTCGAACTCGGCGCGCACCTGGCGGCCGCCGCCCACCTGCTGACCCGGGTCGACGATAATGACGCCGTCATCCCCGATGATCATGGTATTGGCCGATACCTGGTAGCCGATCGCGGTATGGACATTCTCGGCGACCTGGATGATATCCGGTTCGAACATCCTGTTTCGCTCGAGCAATCGCAAGGTCGCGTCACTGGACTGAGCCAGCGCGCCCGAGGCGCCGAACAATACGAGCGCCACTACACTGCTAATCGATTTCACGTTTTCACCTTTCGGAGTCATTGCGCTTGCAGGCATGCGACTTTACCTGAAAAGGGACTGCGTTAGCGCAGCTCCGGTAGCCGATCCATACGGGTAGCGAGGGTTTCGAAGGGGCATGACGACTGGCCGACAGGCTCAATTTCGCGGGGCGATTAGCGAATTGATCGGCAACCGGGTAAATTTGCACGTCTGTTTCAATATTGCGGCCCCTCAAGGAGTCTGCCCATGAACTTTTCATCGCTTTCCCTGCCGGCGTCATTGTTTGCGGCTTCACTCCTGTTGACCGGTTGCGGGTCTCCGGCTGGGGATGACGCGGGCACGGCGATGCCCGAGGCCACCGGGCCATCCGTCGAGAGCGTTACGCTGTCGGCCAATCCGAATCCCACCGTACCGCTGGCGGCCATCCTGACAGTCACGACAGACGTTCCAACACGGCTGACGATCAATTTCGACGATGGTGAGCGAAGCTGGAGCGTCACGCCCGGCGACGAGATGACCACGGATCACGAGGTTCCCGTGCTCGGCATGCGTCCCGACACGACTCACACCATCACGGCCACCCTTGAAGATGCGGGCGGGCTTGCCACGGAAACCGCAGCCCAGACTTTCACCACACCGCCGCTCCCGGACGCGTTCCCGACACCTGTGATCACCGCCCGGGATCCGGCGCGTATGGAACCCGGCGTCACGATCTTCAACGTCAACGGCCGCTGGGATACGGGAAACAATTCCACGCCGGCCAACTTCTCGCCGGCCATTGCTGTGGATGACGAGGGCGAAATCGTCTGGTATTACCTGCCGGGCAATCACCGTGTACACGATGTGCGGCGGCTCAACAACGGCAACCTGGTTTACGAGGTTTGGCCGGGCACCGACGGCATGCTCGAGATCGACATGCTGGGCAATATCCAGCGCCGCTGGCACTTCACCGGCACCGCCAAGGACCCCGCGCCGGGCAGCATCCCCGTGGCAACCGACTCATTCCACCATGACTTCGTGGAACTGCCCAACGGCAATTTCCTTCTCCTGAGTACGGAACACCGCGTAATCGAGGACTGGTATACCAGCGAGACCGATCCCGACGCGCCGCGGGCCGACGCCAACGTCATCGCCGACCTGGTGGTGGAGTTCACCCCCGAGGGCGAGGTGATCAACGAGTGGAGCCTCTTCGACATCCTGGACATCAACCGTATCGGCTACAACTCGCTCAGGGAGGATTTCTGGGCGAACCACTACGACGGCGTGGTGGAAGGCATCGTCTACGACTGGACCCACGGCAACGCGCTGATCTACGAAGAGGAGGACAACGCCTTCCTCATGTCCGTGCCTTATCAGGACGCAGTGATCAAGGTCAGCATGGATACGGGCGAATTGGTCTGGATCCTCGGGACCCACGAGAACTGGAACGAGCCGTGGAGCGAGAAACTGCTGACACCGGTGGGCGACGTTGAGTGGTCCTACAAGCACCATGCCATCAGCCATACCGAGAACGGCACGTACCTGCTGTTCGACAACGGCACCGCGCGCGCGAGTCCGTTCGAAGAGAAGATGTCCCTGGCGGACAGTTACAGCCGCGCGGTGGAATATGCTGTCAACGAGGAAACCATGGAAGTCAGTCAGCCCTGGGTTTACGGCCCGGAGCAGGAGGTCTTTTACGGCCGCTACCTGGGCGATGTCGACTGGCACGCCGAGGCGGACACTGTGCTGATCAACGTCGGCGGAGCGGAAACCAATGCTGAAGGGATGAACGTGCCGCCGGGCCAGGCCCAGCGATGGGCGCGGCTCATGGAGGTCACCAATACCGACCCACCCGAAAAGGTCTGGGAAATGCGCCTGCAGCAGGACGATTCGAACTGGTCCATCTACCGCGCGGACCGGCTGCCGAGCCTCTATCCGTAGCACGGTACGGGCTGGCGGCCCACCCGATCGATCCGGAAAATCCGTTCCTCTATCACAAGACCACTCGCAGGGACGTCTACGAACAAGCCCTTCGCTCGGTTTCCGGCTGCGACGACGTGCTGCTGTGGAACCCCGATGGCTTTCTCACCGAGACAACCATCGCCAACATCGTGGTCGATATTGGTGGAGGGCGATTCACACCGCCGGTGAACTGCGGACTCCTGGGCGGCACTTACCGCCAATGGATGCTGGACCAGGGCGAAATCCGGGAACGAAAGATTCACATGGACGAACTGCCGCGCATTCGCGGCCTCGCCCTCATCAACTCGGTTCGGGGTGAGACGCAGGCTCAGTTGGTTGCGCCGGATCGGCCCGTAGCGGCGTCATCCGGCGTATAGAGGCAGCCGGTTACTCGCCTCCTGTGGGAGGCTGGCCCGCCATGCCGCCCGCGGGAGGCGGCCCACCCATGCCACCGCCCCGGAGCCTGTTACCCAAACCGGCAGGCGCGCGCATATCCGGCGTTCCATCGGCCCCCGTGCGTATACTCCAGTCGTGGTTCATGTCCCGCATCAGATGCACCCTGTAATCCTGGCGAACCGGGATACAGAAGGTCAGTGCATCGTCACAGGCAAAATACTGCACGCGTAATCCCAGGGTATCCCCGGGTTGCCCTTCGACCTGCACCAGAAACTCCCGGGGATCGGCATCCGCAGGTTCTTCCGGATCCATGCCCACGCCGTGGGCGGGTTCAACCGAGACGCCAGCCGGCGCGTCGATCCAGTACTCCACCGGATCCGTCTCGTTGTTCCAGTGGACCCGATACAACGGATCCAGGTGGAACCCGAGATAGAGCGTACCCACGCCTGTCTCGAACAATTCCGGCGTGCCCTCGGCCCGCAGCTTGGCGTAGAAGGGAATGTCGGTTGTGCCGTGCTGCGGCTCGATCTCCATGGGCAGTGCGCCTTCGGGCAGCGGCACCCGGGGGACGATACCCTTGACCACCGTTGGCATCGGAGGTTGCGCCGGCAGATCAAGATCGGCGATCGCCGTGGGCTCGGTCACCGCGCCGACCAGGCGCTCCATGTCCGCCCGAAGCGCCTCGGGATCGCTCCAGGCGCGCCGGGCAACGACGATCCCGTCTGCGTCCAGCACCAACTCGCTGTTCGGCGTGCGACCCACGGCTTCGTGGTAGGCGTTGTCCATGGTGTCCGCGAGCCACGATACGCTGGTGCCCAGACGCCGCTTTGCCTCGGCCACGTGCATCAGGCGTTCATCGATGCTGAACGGGCTCACGTAGTTGTTGAGTTCGGGATGCGCCAGGGGCTTGTAGACATAGAAGAACTGCACGCCCTTGGGGGCGTAGTCGACTTTGACCGTCTCCCAACTGGGGACGTTACGCAGGAAGGGGGGTCACGTGAGGCAGCCCAGCGTCAGCACCGTAAATGGCTCTTGCCGGGCCAGCTCGCGCAGGTTGACCGGACTGCCCTGGTCATCGACGATGGTGACGTCGGAGATCCGCTCGCCGAGGCCCGGGGCATTGAGGAAGCGGGCATCCGGCGAAGTCAGGCCCGTCCGCTGCTGGGCCAGGGCTGTTCCGCCCGGCCACACGGCGGCGATCAGAATCGCCAGGAACAGGTTTCGGGCAACCATTACTCGCCTCACTTGCTACTCTGCCTCGCGACCGGGGGTGAGCCCGCGATTGGCGCCGGTGAACGTCGCCACGGCGCCATCGGCAAACACGGCCCGCTCCAGGCGCATGAAGTTCGCCCCGCTGCGGCTCGGGTTGCCCTCCACGGAAACCAGTTGGTCGCCCGGCTCGAATATCTCGCCGCCCAGCCCCCTGCGGCGCAGGTTGTTGGCACTGGCCAACTCCGCGCTCCACTCCTGTTCGTTGCCCTCGCCGTCGACCAAGGTATAGAACAGCCGGCCGTGGGGATTGACGATCGCGTACTCCACTACCGTGGCATCGCTATGCTCGATGGTCGTGGACGTATCGAAATACGTGGCCCCGTTGTGGTGCGCCGCCACCGGGAAACCAGCCAAAAGGACGAGCGATACGAATAGCGCCGGGGTTGTCAATAATTTCATCGATCCCTCCTCACTCGATTCCGCCAAATTCGGGAATGCACTCGTACTCCCAGATCTCTCCATCCGGGGCATGGTTCCAACGCCCGCCGACGACGTAGGGCTCCTCGTAATAGGTCGGGTCGTGCACTTCGCCGGAGAACTGCAATACGTCGCCCTCGCGCCACCAGCGCTCGATTACGTATGTATTCTCGTCGCCGGAGAATGGGAAGCCCGCGGTCCACATGTAGTTGTCGGGATGCATGTGAGTGGTGCGAATCACCAGGGTATCGCCATCCCACTCGCCCGTGGAGTAACCGATGTAGGACGGCAGCCAGTGGTCCGGCGCCTCCCGGCCGTCCATGAAGATCCGGCGCACCTGGTGAAAGTGCTCATAAAGAATCAGGACCTGGTGGTCCTGCTGGACGATCTCGATGGGATAGGGGTCCACCAGTCCCAGCGGGATCCCCGGCATCAGGCATCGCAGCGTCGGGTCCTTGTCGGCGGTGAAGCTGTCGAATTCGGCCTGACCGGCCGGCGTCATCATGACAGTCTGCGGATCCGGCTGCCCCATCCGGGGCGGGTGACTCGGATTCCAGATGCCTTCAAAGTCGGCCTGGGCTGCCGCTGGCCCGGCCATTAGCGCGGAGACCAGGGCAACAACACCTGTGGACGATATCAGCCTCCAGAATCGCCCAAGGTTTACTCGTGGTGAGAGCATCCTATAATTCCTCACATGTAGCGCAATGTTTCGGTCGCGAGAATCCTAGCGTACTTCAGTGATCGGACATACGGCAAATCCGACCAGCAGGCGGCGCTACTGTGTAGCTGTGTATGGGAAAAGGCCTGCGAAGTGTCATATGAGGATTACACGCCTCAAGAGGAGATGAACGGTATGTGGTTTCGATTGATCTTCGGCTTCGCTGCCGCAGTTGCGGTATCGCTTGGGGCCAGGGCCCATCACAGTGTGGCAGGAAATTTCGACCCCGGTACGACCATCGAGGTCGAGGGCGAAATCACGGGGATTCACTGGCGCAATCCCCATGTCAAATTTTCGATGACGGTGACGGGTGAGGGCGGTGAACAGGAGGAGTGGGAAGTCGAGACCCATTCGCTGAGCATCATGCGCCGCATGGCCGCCGTCGACCCGTTTGTCGAGATCGGCGATCAGGTCAGGGTCGCGGGCTGGCCTGCGCTGCGCTCGGACAACGGCATGTTCGTCAACAACATGCTGTTGCCCAGCGGCGAAGAGTTCGTCTTCCAGTTCGGCTCCGAACCCGCGGATCTCAGGTGGTCGGACCGTCTCTGGGGAACCAACGATCGGTGGTTTGCGGAGGCGGGCGATTCCTCGGGCGCCGATCAGGGCATCTTCAAGGTGTGGAGCACGACGTTTGGCAGTGGCTCGGGCTTTTTCTGGCTCAGGGAATACCCCCTGACCGACGCCGCCCGCGCCAGTCTTGCCCAATACAACGCGGAGGTCGACGACCCGCTCCTGGACTGCGCCGTCAAGGGCATGCCCGCCATCATGGGCGCGCCCTACCCCATCGAGTTCGTGGACGAGGGCGACGTCATCGTGCTGCGAATCGAGGAGTACGACCTGCGTCGCATGATCTATATGGAATCGCCGGACGAGAATCCGGAGCCGTCGATTCAGGGCTACTCCACCGGCCGCTGGGAGGACGACACGCTGGTGGTGGAAACCACGGCGATCAACTGGGGGCATTTCGATACCCGGGGTATTCGCCTCACCGATGACGTGCAGATCGTCGAAAGATTCACGCCAAGAGAGGATGCCAGTGAACTCGCTTATGAAATCAGCGTGATCGATCCGGCCACGTTTTCCGAGCCGGTGGTCATGGACAAGGTCTGGGTGTGGCTTCCCGATGTCCAGATCGAGCCGTATGAGTGCGACGCGGGTTAACGGCCCGCCACAACCCAGGTTTCCGTGGAGATAGAAGAATGAATATACGTGTAATAGCCGTGACTTTGACTACCGTGCTGATGGGCATGACACTACAGGCGTCCGCCCAGTCGATGTTCCTCAGGTCCATGTACGAGTTGGAAGACCCGCGAGGATACTGCCTGGATATCCCTGGCTTCGGGGCCAGAATGCAGCTGGATGCGCCGATCACCACGCATACCTGCAAGTACAGCCTGCCCGGACTCGATGTCGACGAAATCTTCGAGCACGCGGACGGGAAGCTGCGACTGGTCAACTACGACCGCTGCCTTTCCGCCGACTCGATGGACGCCGGCAGCGCGGTCGTCAATTCCATCGACTGCGGCGAGGCCCACCAGTGGGAAGTCCACGCCGATGGCCGTGTCACCCCCGCGGCGGATTCCGGCCAATGCCTCACGCTGGCAGCCGAGCGAGTCTTCGTCAATACGTCCATAGCCACCGTGCCGCCCTACTCATCCAGGGATATCACACTTGAGCCGTGTACGGCGGACGCATCCTACCGGCAGCGCTGGCGCTGGTCGGAGACCGACGAGATGCCTACCTACAATGCCAACACCCTGCGCAACGGCATGACCCGGGCGGCTCGCGAAGCCAATCGCGATATCGGTCCCGCCGTCAATCCCGCGGCGACCGCGGCCATCTACGCCGACGCTCCGCGTGCCTTCGGAGCAGCCGACGTCACGGTATCGGACGAAATCGCCTACGGCCCGGAAGAGGGGCATCGGCTCAGGGTCTATGAGGGCAACAACCGCAATTCGCCGCCGGGCATGGGGGCGCCCGTCATCCTGCTGGTACACGGCGGCGGTTTCGCGCGCGGCAACCTCAGCAATCTGAGCCACGCCGCGACACACTTCGCCGGCCTGGGATTCGTCGCGGTGAACATGACCTATCCCCTGGCGCCGGAGCACACCTGGCCCAGCGGCGCCGAATCCGTCCACGCGGCGGTGGAATGGATTCATGCCAATATTGGCGACTATCGAGGGAACCCTGCCCAGCTCTACGTCTATGGCCATTCCGCAGGTGGCAACCATGTGGCCAATTACGTGTTTCGGCCGAGCCTGTCGTCGTCCCAGGGCGATCGCGTGGCCGGCGCCATTCTCGCTTCGCCGGCGTTGCAGTTGCCCGACGCGCCGGACGAGGTCGGTTCCGCATACTATGACGTTGACGACCGGACGTTGGCGGAGATGCGCGTACTGGACAATATCGAGTCGGCTTCGATCCCGGTGCTGATCACGGTGGCAGAGTTTGACCCGCGGGGCTTCCACCGCTCGACCGCACGACTGTTGACCCAACTCATCGAAGACTTCGGCGCGCAACCACGCCTGCGGCAGATGCCAGGGCATGGGCACATATCGTACGTGTCCGCGGTCGGCACCAGCGACCGGTTGCTCGAAGAAGAGGTAGTGGACTTCA
This sequence comes from Candidatus Rariloculaceae bacterium, assembly GCA_965262365.1. Classification (GTDB taxonomy): domain Bacteria; phylum Pseudomonadota; class Gammaproteobacteria; order Steroidobacterales; family Rariloculaceae; genus UBA6522. The sequence goes on along the minus strand of OZ253541.1, from coordinate 6,004,829 downwards.
TGTTGTCTCCAAGATGATCGGTATGTTTGAGAAATTCGCCGCCCGGGCCGGCACACTCGCGGGCAGCCTCGCGATGCTGGTTTGCGGCCCTCTGGCCATGGCCCAGGAAACCGATGAACTGCTCGCGCGGGGCACCTACCTGATGGAGAGCATTGGCGCCTGCGGCAATTGCCACACGCCCAAGAGGTCCGATGGCACGCCCATCGAAAACCTGCATCTGGGCGGTGCATTTGTCATCGAGGAGCCCGCGTTCAGGGCGTACGCGCCCAACATCACGATGGACGAGGCCACAGGCATCGGCACCTGGAGCGACGAAGAGATCATCCGCGCCATTCGCGAGGGGTTCCGGCCGGACGGGACCATCATCGGTCCGCCGATGCCGACGCCCTGGTACCGCGATATTTCGGACACGGACGTGCGCGCGATCGTCGCCTACCTGCGCAACGCGCCGCCGGTGAACCGGGTGGTGCCGACGAGCGAGTACCGGGTTCCGCTGCCTCCCGATTGGGGGCCCCCTGTCGAATCGGTTCCCGATGTGTCTCCCGACGACCCCCTGGCCTACGGCACGTACGTTGCCGTCGCCCTGGGACATTGCACCGAGTGCCATACGCCTCTGGTGGAAGGCATGCACGACTTCAGCCGCGTCGGACTGGGCGGCAACAGCTATCCGAACATTTTTGGGCTCGGGTTTGCGGTGATTTCCGCCAACGTGACCTCGCATCCAACGCTGGGTATCGGCGAATGGTCGGACGAGGAAATCAAGCTCGCCATCACCGACGGCATCCGCCCCGACGGTCGGCAAATGCTCGACAGCATGGCATTCCAGTACTACCGGAACATGACCGAGGAAGATCTGGACGCGCTGGTGGTTTACCTGCGCTCGCTGCCGCCGCAACCGGTCGAGTAGTCCGGCGCGAAAGTCGACGGGCAGCCTTCGGTGGAGTTCGCGACGAGAACGTGAACGGGTATTGACCGAGTTTCAGCGCTACCGCGCGGTCCAGCCGCCGTCCACCTTGAGGCTGGAACCGGTCATCAGTGAGGAATCGGCCGACGCCAGGAACATCACCGCGGCAACGACCTCGCGAAGCTCGCCAATACGGCCCATGGGGATGCAGTCGAGCGCCCACTGCTTGAAGGCCCTATCCTCGAACATGGGTCCGGTCAACGGTGTCTCGATGAACGTCGGTGCGACGCTGTTGACGCGAATGCCGTGGGGCGCCAATTCCACGCCCAGCGCCTTGGTCAATCCCTCCACGGCGTGCTTGGTCATGCAATACACGGTCCGGTTTGCCGCACCGATGTGGCCCATCTGCGACGACATGTTGATGATCGAACCGCCTTCGCCCGCGCGAAGCATCACCCGCGCGGCGCTCTGGGCCGTGAGGAACATGGCCCGGACGTTGACGGCGATCATTTCGTCCACGACCTCCTCCGGGGTGTCGATGAAGGGCTGCGGCGAATTGGTGCCCGCGTTGTTGAACAGGATATCGAGTCGCTCGAGTTGCTCGAGCCGGCGGTGGAACGCACGCCCGTTTACATCCTCGGCCCAGGTCTCCACGGCGCTGCCCAGCCGATCGCGCAGCCGGTCCAGATCGCCCTGGTTTCTCGCCACCGCGATCACCCGCGCGCCGGCGTCGACCATGGCTTCGGCGCACGCCGCGCCAATGCCGCGGCTGCCTCCGGAGATCAGCGCCACGCGGCCGTCGAGATCCCACTTCGTGCCCGTCGAAGCACCACCTGACGTACTCATGCTGATCGATTAACTGCCGCCAAGGCTCGGTATTCGAGCGGACATTTCCCCAAGCGGGAAACGTTCGTCCGTTCGCGAAGAGCGCTAGCTACCACCGGCTGCTAGCCCTCGATGCACTCGTACGGCTCCACAGTGACGCCCGGTATGTAGATCCAGTACGCCTCGAATTCAATGGGCTCAATGAAAGTGGCGGGGTCGGTGATGGTGGCATGGTAGTACAGCCGGCTTCCATCGTCGCTCGGCGTATAGCGTTCGACGATCTCCAGGTCATCGCTGAGCGCGATCCCCAGGCGAAACTTTCTGGACGATACATTCGTGGTGGTCACCACCAATGTGCCGTCTTCCCATCTCCCTATGGAATGCCCGAGCGGCGACCCAATGTCGGCAGCATTCTCGTCCAGGTGAATCGTACGAACCGCGTCGTACTCCTCCAGGCGCATGAGAATCTTATCGCCTTGGTCGATGTAGTCCCGCGGATACGGGTTCCCGATGATTGCCGGCATTCCGGCTGATGCGCACTCGCCGGTGGCCAGATTGTCGGTCAACCGATCGTAGGCCGCCGCTGCGGCGCGCGCTTCATCGGTCAGCGGGGAATCTTCATGCGTAGCATCAAAGCCCCTGAATATTCCCTGTCCCGGCGCGGAACTCCAGGTGCGGAAGAGTCCCAGTTCCGGGGTGCTCGAATCGCCGTCGGCCACGAAACGAGCGCCGGTCCTGCCCATCGCCTCATCGCTCCATCTCGGCTCCGCGCCCTGGGAGAAGAGGACTTCGCGACCGTCGGGCAACAGGGCATTGGTCACGTAGATCTCGGTAGCCCTGCCGTGAGCCGGATTGCCCGCCAGCGTGATCTCGTCGCCTTCTTCGAGCAGCACTTCGGTGATGTCCCGTTGGCGCAGCATGCTGACCGACTGGGCTTCGACCTCCCAGAGTTCTTCGCCGCCGGCGTCGTTGGTGACGCGCACGGTGAGTCGAACATGCGGATTGCGCCAGATGACACGTTCGAGTTCACCTTGAAGTTCAATCGATGCAGAGAGGTCGAATTGGGCGCCGATGCCGTGGTGTGCAAGCGTCAGCGCGGGAATGCTCAGGAACGCGGCCGCGGCTCCGAGCCAGGTCCGCACGATCATCGATTTGTTCATTTCAGTCTCCCCTTAGCCGCTATATGTCAATGGTCGATCGCAGCATCCAGATCATCAGCCGGCGGGCGACAACGGCAGTGCGCAATCGACTTCGATAAACCCGTAGTCCGTGGCCGCATGGTTTTTCCGCCAGGTCATCTGCCACGGACCCGTCATGTACTCCGGGTCGTTTACGACCAGAGTCATCTCCAACAAAGCGCCGAGTTCAGGGGAGTCGGCACGCCTGTAGGTCTCCGTGACCGTACTGCTGTCGCTGTGCGCGTTGCCCCGCGTGCCCGTGAGTCGTCCGAGGAGTTGCGTTGATTCGATAATCAGCGCATCGCCCTCGTATCGAGCCACGTGATGACCGTAGTCCGTGTGCTCATCCGACGCGGGTCCACGCCCGTCCAGATGGATGACGCGCGTGGCGGCACCCTGTTCGTATTCGAAGACCAGGTGATCGTCGTTCTGGGTGATTCGCAGGGGATGTCCCGACATGGCCTGGCGCACCAGGCCGTGGTCGGCGCATTCGGCAAATGCAGGGTCATTGAGCGCATCGAAGCCGGCCTGCAACGCGGCCCCAGCGTCGTTGAAAGGCGGGGACGGGTTGGGCGTACGGCCCAGTCCGCCGAGCCACAACCCGGCCAGATTTGGGCGTCCATCGTCCAGCGTGAGCGCCACCGCCAGGCTCGCGTCCGGAGCCTGGCTGTCGTCGGGCGCCTCCTGCAGGCGCCGAACGATCGATCCCTCCGCCGGATCCAGCTCGACAAACCGCCCACTTAGAATTTCCGCGGATTCGATGAGGAGCATGGGGGCGCCGGTGCGGCTGCTCTTGCCGGCGAAGCGAATGAGTTGTCCGGGCTGTAACGTTTCGGCGGTCCAGCCCCAGCGGCGCATCGGCGGCGCGGCCGGGCCCGTGACCATCCACTCGGTTTCGGCGCCCGTCTCATCCGTGACGCTGAGCATGATGTTGACGTGCGGATTGACGAAATTGTACTCGGTCACCACGCCTTCAATCTCGATCTCTTCGTCGGTGAACACGGCTCCGGCGGCATGGTGTGCGCTCGCAGGCACCGAACCGGCGACGGCAGCAAAACAAAGCACCGCGAGGGATTCAAAGTATCTCATGGCATTCGTCCGGAATTTGCTCACCCAAAGTGTACTACGCCACTGCCCCGTGACCGCGTGCCCTCGAATGACATGCCGTTCGATACTGATGTCGGGATCACCTGACAATTACGGATCAGCACGCCTGCAAGCGCCCAAGTGCACGGCGTCGCGGTTAAAATCGTAATATGCCGCGGGCGGGGTGTTCCACGCCCTGGCGGCGGCAACGCCGAACGATCTTGGAGAAGCGCCATGGCACGTTACCTCAAACGCGGTCAGCCCGCGGATATTACCGCCCGGGAGGACGACAAGGTCCGCAAGGCCGTGGAGGACATCATCGCGGACATCGGCGCCAGGGGAGACCGCGCGCTGCGGGATTATTCGGAACGCTTCGACCGCTGGTCACCGGATTCCTTCCGCCTCGACGCCGACACCATCGAGTCCTGCCGGAAGTCGCTTTCGGGGCGGGTGATCGACGACATACGCTTCGCCCAGACCCAGATTCGGAACTTCGCCCAGGCGCAGAGAGACGCGCTCCAGGACGTAGAGGTCGAGACGCTGCCCGGCGTCGTGCTGGGGCACAAGAATCTGCCGGTCAATAGTGTCGGTTGCTATGTGCCGGGCGGCAAATACCCCATGGTGGCTTCGGCCCACATGAGCGTGGTCACGGCCAAGGTGGCGGGCGTGAACCGGATCGCCGCAGCGGCGCCACCCTACAGGGGCGCTCCGAGCGCAGCCATCGTCACCGCCATGGAGATGGCGGGCGCCGACGAGATCTATTGCCTCGGCGGTGTACAGGCCGTGGCGGCCATGGCTCTGGGAACCGAGAGCATCGACCCGGTGGACATGATCGTCGGTCCGGGCAACGCCTACGTGGCCGAGGCCAAGCGGCAACTCTTCGGCCGGGTGGGAATCGACCTGCTGGCGGGACCCACGGAAACGCTTGTCATCGCCGACGACAGCGTCGACGGCGAACTCTGCGCGGCGGACCTGCTGGGGCAGGCCGAGCACGGGCCCACCTCGCCCGCGATCCTGCTCACAGACTCCGAATCGCTGGCACGGGAGACGATTGCGGAAGTGCAGCGCCAACTGGGCGTGCTTTCCACCGCGGACATCGCCGCGGTGGCCTGGAGGGATCATGGCCAGGTCATCGTTTGCAATAGCGTCGATGAAATGGTCCGGGTGGCCGACGAGATCGCCGCCGAGCACGTGCAGGTCATGACCCGCGATCCATCGTATTTCCTGGAAAACATGACCAACTACGGCGCCCTGTTTCTGGGGCCCGAGACCAACGTCGCTTACGGGGACAAGGTCATCGGCACCAACCACACGTTGCCGACGCGGCGCGCGGCCCGGTATACGGGCGGTCTGTGGGTCGGCAAGTTCATCAAGACCTGCACATATCAGCGGGTGACGGAAGCGGCCTCACTGCAGGTTGGCGAGTACTGCTCCAGGCTGTGCGATCTGGAAGGTTTCATGGGCCACAAGGAACAGGCGGATATTCGCGTGCGACGCTATGGCAGCGGCTAGCGGTTTTGCCCCGGCGACCGGCGCGCTGACGCCTGAGCAAAAGGGTTAATCCATGCAAGCCCAATGCTCGCAGGTTCGCAAAACGGCAAAAATCTCAACGCGATGTGTAGAATCGCCTTTTCGGACACCATGGAGAGAACTCTCATGAAACATGCTTTCCGCTCTGCCCTGTTTGCTTCAGCCTTGGCAATCGCGCTAATCCGGACCGTCGGAGCCCAGGACGCCGAGGCCGCCTACGTAGTGACTTACATCGAGGTTTCTCCCCCATCGGTTCAGCAGGCCATGGAATTGATCGCCGCGGAATCCGTTGCCGGCCGAAGCGATGACGGTAATCTGTTGTTCGTGGCCCTGCAGCGGATCGGCCAGCCCAATCACTTCGTCCTCCTGGAGACGTGGGCGAGTCCGGAAGCCCAACAGTCCCATCGGGATTCGGGCCGTAAAACAGCCTTTCGCGAAGCCCTGGCGCCCATGCTCTACAGTCCCTACGACGAACGCCTGCACGTGAAACTCGTCTCCGAAACCCGGTACAGCGAACCGACCGCCGATGCCGTCTACGCAGTCACTCACGTGGACGTCACACCCAACAACGTGGATCCTGCCCTGGAACACCTGCAAGCCATGGCCGCCGCGAGCCTCACCGAGGCAGCCAACGAGCGATTCGAAGTGCTTGTTCAGTCCAATCGCAGCAACCACTTCAGCGTTGTGGAGCGATGGGAAAGTGCGCAGGCGCAAATGGAACACATCGATGCCTCGCACAGCCGGGCGTTTCGCGAAAGTCTCTACCCTCTGAGCGGAGCGCTTTACGATGAGAGGTTGTATCGGGCTCTTTAGTGTTGGTGCTCCATCAACCCGATGGTTCTGGATCGGGTTGACCTAGACATCATGGATTGACCTGTTTCCCGGATGGAGCGCTGAGTTTTCAACTATCGTGCAGTGAGCGGGCAGGCTGAACCGTATTGCTCAGCTCGGCAAAACCGGCCCGGGCAGCGCCTACAGCCCAGTCGTCTAAATATTTTGACAACCATACATGCAAGACGTACTGTCTTGTTTGTAAGCAAAATATCTCAAGTGTCCCGTTCCGCAATCAGGCCAGCCGGACACGCGGCCGGCTGGCAGCCGTTAGGGGGATCGACGATGCCTAACTTTAGAACACTGGGTGTATCGGTACTTTTGGCTCTGATGGTGACTGGAGCCGTTGACAAGGCGCTGGCCCAGGGCAGCCCATCGGTCGCACTGGAAGAAGTCATCGTCACGGCGCAAAAACGAGAACAGAGTCTGCAGGAATTGCCTTTGTCCGTGACGGCCCTGTCTGCTGAGGATCTGCAGCGCGCGGGCACCGTTAGTCTCACTGACATTCGCACGCTCGTGCCCGGATTGTCGATTGACAATACCCAATCTCCGCAGGTGGCTCTGCGCGGCATCACCAGCAACAACCTTCTGCCCACGGGGGACCCGGCCGTGGCCACGCACTACAACGGCGTCTATATCGGGCGACCCAGTGCACTTCGTAGTTCGTTCTATGATCTCGCGCGAGTAGAAGTATTGAAGGGACCGCAGGGCATTCTCTATGGCCGTAACGCGACGGGCGGCACGATAAACGTCATTTACAACCGGCCTGAATTCGACACCAACGGGTATGTTGATGCTCAGTTTGGTAATTATAGTTACGCAAATATTACGGGTGTTGCAAACCTAGAGGCTGTCGAGGATACGTTTGCTGTCAGGGCTGCGGCTAATTATCAGCAACGCGATTCTTTTGCCGGGACCGGATCGGTCAGCAATGACCACTTCGGCAGCGCACTGGATGATCGCAGTGTGCGTTTGCAGGCACTGTACAACGCCACAGATGATTTTTCATTGTTGTTTGGGTTCAGCACGTTTCAGAGTGATGGCGGTCTGGCAGCCACGCGTCCAATCCCGATGCCTCCTGGCTCCGATCCGTTTGAGTCCTCATTGAATACAGAGCCATTCTGGAGTGACGATCAGGATATGTTTTGGCTCGAGGCCAACTATGAAACGGACCAGGTTCAGCTGACTTATCTGGGCGCGGCGTTCGAAGGCGAAACAGATCGTTTTTTCGATGTCGACGGGACGGACTTTCTGCCGCAGCATGGCGGCCAGGCACTTACCGGTGATCAGACGTCCCATGAACTGCGACTGAGTTCTGTAGGCGGTGATCCGCTCGACTGGATGGTGGGGCTCTACTACTTTGACGAAGACACCACACGCGTTGCAGACGTGAATCTGGGTCCCATCGTGCTTGATATCGCCATCCCGGATTTCAATTCAACGTCGCGGGCTGTTTTCGGAAATCTGACGTACCACGTCAACGAGAGTTTCCGCATCGGTGCTGGTCTGCGCTATTCCGACGATGAAAAAGAGGAGCGTAATTCCACACGAGAGGGCGTTGCATTCGGCATGGCTATCCCGCTGACCGTTGCAAGCGAAAGCGGGGAATGGGATTCAACAGACTGGCAACTGACGCTGGAATATGATGCGAACGACGACAGTCTCTTGTATACAAAGGTTGGGACCGGATACAAGGCGGGCGGATTCGTTGATGCGATCAGCGCCCTGCTGACCGGGATTACGGACCCGCGCTTTGACAACGAAGAGATCTTTGCCATCGAAGTCGGTCACAAAAGTGAGTTCCTGGAAGATCGCCTGCGCATCAACTCGGCGTTCTATTGGTATGACTATGAGGATCATCAGGTTGTCGTGTTTTTCGGTGGCGGCAATATTGTTGAGAACGTCGACGCGGATATCTTCGGCTTCGAAACGGATATTGATTTTGCAATCAGCGACAACAGTCAGTTGTTCTTTTCGCTTGCCTACAACGACAGTGAGTACGATGACGGCGAAACGCTGATCGACGTGACGTTTCCCGGCGGTACAGCTCCTGTTGACGTGAGCGGCAATCGAATACCGCTGACGCCGGAGCTGGCATTCAACATTGGTTTCGAGCACAGCTTTCGGTTACAAAATGGAGCCAGCCTGATACCGAGTATTGTCGTGCATTGGGAAGATGACACTGATCTGCGGCAATTTGGCTACGATATTGATGTGCAGGAAAGCTGGTCCGAAACCAATTTTCAGGTTTCCTATCGGCCGGCGAACGAAAACTGGTATCTGGACGGCTGGATCAGGAATATTGAGAATCGAGACGGGGACGATGTCGTCGATCTTTCCTATCTGGTCACCGGTACGGGAGGTCGGACCGCGAACTTCCGCGCACCGCGAACGTACGGTGTGAGTTTTGGCTATCGATTCGACTAGTCTGAGGGGCCAACAGGGAGAATCGGAAAATGATTGGACGACGAGAATTCCTGCAACTGACGGGCGCCACGACATTGACGTCAGCAATATCGCCCCAATTGTTTGCGTAATCGCACACCTCGATCTCAACGCGCGAAATCCCGTCCACCGGCGAGCGCGTTGGTGTTATCGGCTTCGGCAACTCACCAGCGTTTAGCGACGACGCGGCGAGTGAATTTGCGCAGGAGTTTGGTCCCGAAAGGGACGAAGCCGTCCGCGAGCTCGTCGAGGCATTCAGGGTTCGTGGTGGCAATCTTATCGATGCTAGTTACGGCAGTATTGTGAATCTGTCAGAGTACCTCCCGCGAGAAGAGTTAGATGCGATTCGTTTTGTGACAAGCCCTTTTGACGAATTCGGTGAACACGTTGCGACACGCGAGCACGTTGAGAAGCTGATATCAATCCTGCGCAAAACCCGCTGGACACGCTGCAGCTCCGCAACGCGATTACGACGGATACCACAGAGGCATATTGGCCGCTGATGAAAGAGTGGAAAGCCGAAGGCCTGGTACGCCACATAGGCCCGAGTGGTGCCGGTCCGAATCACGCTGATGTCATGGTTGAGGTTATGAATGACGGTGCCGTCTTCGTCATGCAGCCGTTTCGCAGCGGTGAAATTTTCCGTCTGACTGCTGGCCGGGAGCTGCCCGACTGGGTCAGCGAGTTCGATTGCGAAAGCTGGGCACAGTTTGCCCTCAAATGGATTGTCGGCCACCCGGCCATCACGTCAGTTTTTATGGAAACCACCAAAACACGCCACGTTGTTGACAATATGGGTGCCGGTATCGGTAGGCTGCCGGATGCTTATCAGCGACAACGGATGCTCGAACTGATTCAGTCCTGGATTTAGCCCGCATATTTAACTACCCGGCGTCCACAGTCGTAACTTAACTGTAACTTGTTGTTTATACATTATTTATCCGAATACACTCAACTGATCGACTTACCGCGTCCTTTTCCCAAGTAAGCAATCCGAAAGCGGATTGAATACAACTCCAGCGTACTCACCCGCGCGATTATCCGCAGGCGTTCGCTTCTCAAGGGATCGGTGATCATCGTATCCCATTTTTTGTCATCCAGTGGGCAGTCGCCGATTCTACGAATCCGGTCCCGCCGGAATCCATTGACTTGCACCCAAGGGATTGCGCGGCGCGTCCCGTTCGCCGCTCGCCCACCCAGGCGGTTTGCGGCGCTGCCATCGCACGGCCAACCGAAGTGCCCCGCCCTCGTCGGCCGTTGAGATTCGCCGTTGCGCCGCCACCCAGATATCAAGATCGGCCCCGAGGTAACGCACCCTGCAGCCGAATCGGTGAAACACCGGTCCCTTGCCCGTGATCCGGTAGCCCTCAAGCGTGCGCGGCGAAATCCCGAGCCAATCAGCCACATGGCGCGTGGAGTAAAACGTCATTGCGGATCCCATTTCATTCTCCTTCTCCGCACGCGCCCCGAACGATCCCGGGACACACGTACTGTTACCCACCTTCCATCAGGAAACGGGCCTTCTTGTCCCGCCGGCGCACGCGCGCGCGCATCCAGCTTTCCCTGTGCCACTCGGCCGCTACGCGCTGCGCGCCGTAGAGGTCCACCGCGGTCTCGCGCCAGGATTTGCCCGCCAGCCGCGCGTCAAGCACCGTCAGAAGTTCCCGATCCACCGGGTGCGGCGCATCGCGCCCCGACCCTCGCGCCAGGCTTGCCAGTGCTTGCAGCCGCTCGATCGCCTGCATCGGCCCGGACCAGAACGCAAGCCTCAGCACCAGCCCGGTCGCCACTCCGGATTCGAGTCCGGCATGCACAAGCCCCGACCGCAGGCGCACCTGCGCCGCCTGCGAACGGTTTTCGATCTTGAGAATGAGCCTCCCGTCGGCGAGCCTCAGCCCCGACAGGCGCGCGCCGGCGTTTTCAAGCAGCGGCGCGAGTGGCGGCGCTTCCGTCCCCAACTCGCCATCCAGCGTCGGCGCCCCGGCCCAGAACGGTGACGGATTGTCGCCGGTCCCATCAGGGATCTCCCACGCCAGCAATCCCCACGCGAACGCCTTGCGGTCAGCTCGAGACTGGATCCGCAGCGGGAACGGCGCCACCTCGAGCGCCGGGTGCCCGAACGCCTCCCGGCATGCCGCCCCATAAACGGGGTTGCGCCGCAGAAACGCCCAAGCCCGCGGGCCGCCGTCGCTCGCCATGCCCGCCGGGATTCCCTTCCCGGTACCGTCCGGGCAACCGCCGCATCCTCGCACCGCCGCAGGGCATCGCCGTTTGGCCGCCCGCCCGCGGTTCCGTCTACTCCCTCGTCACACGATTTCGCCCTGTCGCGACCTGCCGTCCCGGCGCTACCCCCGGCCCGCCGCGCCTACCAGCGCAGCGCGCCGCGAAGCTGTACGGCCTGCTCCGGATCCGCGCCCGGGCGCCCCTGGCGCTGGCCCAGCTCAAGCCCCGCGTCGAGGCGCCGGCCCGAGGTGAGCTTCACGCCCAGGCGAAGCGCCCGGCTCGCTCCCTCGCCCGACTCCACACCCACGAACGGCTCCCACCGCGCACGGCCGGTCTTCCCGTCAAGCCCGTAACGCAGCTCGACCTGGTAGCGTTGCGCCGCCTCGAACGCAGCGTTGCTCACCAGCCCCGAGGCGTCCTGGCGGCTCCACAGCGACTGCACGCCGCTCTGTGTGGCCCCCCAGGCCGAACCGAGCCGCATCGACAGCCCGCGCCCGTCCTTGGACGGGGTGTAGGCGATCGAACCGCTGAACCCCCATTCCTCGTACTCGGTGTCCCGATGGGCCAGCAGCCCCCGCGCGTTGACTTCGACCGACAGCCGCCCGGCCGCGTAGCCGAGCCCGCCGCCGACCTCAAGCCCCGCGCCGGTCTCCGCATCGCCGGTGTCGTAACGAAGCCCCGCTTCAAGCTTCGGCTTCAGCACCCCGCCGGTGGCAAGCCGCATCGAGCCGGAACCCTCGAGCATCAGCCGCACCCGGGCGGTCTGGCCCGCGGTCCCGACCAGGCCCTCGATGGATTCGGAGACGGTGTTCGTCAGCCGCGCATCGGAACGCAGCGCCAGCTCGAACCGCCCGGCCTCGCCGGTGCGCACCGACAGCGCCGTTCGCCCGCCGAACGCCGCCATGGCGTTCGCAAGCTCCGTCCCGAGCGCCGTATCGGAACGCGCCGGCGTGAGCGACAGATCGCCCGCGCCGTAGCCGAGCACGCCCCAGACGCTCGTGCGGTCGTTCAGTTCGAACCGCGCGTAGGGGTTAACGCCCGTCATGGTGCTTGCGACCGCGCCGCCGCTCGCCGTCGGGTGCGTGTAGGCGCCCCGGCCTTCGCTGAACGACACCACGACCCCGGCCAGCCACCGGTCCCAGCGGCTGTCGAATCCGAGCATCGCCGTGGCGACCTCGCCATCGAGCGCCAGGCTGCCGTCGGCCCCGCTGAAGCGGCTCGACGCGGTGCGGCCCCACGCCGACCACTCCCCGAGCCAGCCCGGTGACCGGATTCGGCCCGGTAACCGGGTTCGGCCCGATGACCGGCTTTCGCCGTCTTCGTCGAGTGCCGCGGAGTAGAAGAACGAACTGCCCATCAGCAGCGTGCGAAGATCCGGCACCGCCCTCGGATCGGGCAGGCCCAGCGCCCGCAACAGCGCGCCTTGGGCGGCACGCCCGCTCAGCGTTTTTCCGGCTTCGCGCTCAACGCCGCCCGCTCCGCCCGGGGCCGTGTTCATGTCGCCCAGGGTCATGCCGGGGACGGTTGCGCCGATGCCCGCACCGGCGCCGCCGGACGGGGCCAACCACCCCATCGAGGACGGATCGGTCCCGACCGGGTCATCCCGGTCAACGGCCGTGTCCCGCCCGGACCGCCCGCCGAGCCCGCCGAGCCCGGCCCATCCGAACAGGTCCCCGGCCTGGCGCCCGCCAAGGGTCAGGTGCGGGGTCTGCGGCCCGCCTTGCCAGCGCTCCCCGACCGCCTCGACCACGTGATCGGTGGCCGCGCGCCCGAAACGCGTCAGCCACGCTCCGGGCATCTTGTCGGTGTTGCTGATGGATCCGGTTCCGGTTCCATCGTCGATCAGGTAGGCCCGCACGGGGTTGGACAGCACCAGCGTCATCTCCTCGACGCCTTCGTCATGGGAATCGTCGATCACTTCCACGCACAGGCTCTTCGATGCGGTCCGGCGCTTGCTCTCGGCTGGCCGGAACACCAGCGTGCCCGAGATCGGCTTGAAGTCCAGCCCCGCCACCGCCGTGCCGCTGCGCGTCGCATAGTCCACGCTCACCTCGTGATCGACGTCCATCCGGTCCATCGTCACCACGAATACCAGGCACACCTTCTTGTTCGGCCACTCCCGCGCGCTCGCATCCGACACCGACAGGCCCGGCGTGGCATCGTTGTCGATGACCGGGATGATTGTGGAGCGGCCGCTCCACGGGTTCACCGACACGCCGGCGGGCAACGTCCCGAAGGACACCTTCAGGCTCTCCCCGGGATCCTCCTCGAAGTCGTCCACCGGGCGGATGGTCACGCCCGCCGACGTCACGTTTTTCGCGAAGGTCACGTTCGCCGGCAGGTTGCTGAAATCGGCCGCCGTCGCGCCGCCCAGATACGCATACTTCAACGGAATCGTCAATGTCACGCCCGGCTTCACGCTCAGCCTGACGCCCAGCCTGTAGCTCCCGCCCTCTTCGACGCCATCGCGCACCGCCCCGGCGCTGGCGTCGAACCTCACCTGCACGCTCGGCACGGCATGGTCGTTGTCGGTCAGTTGCACCACCGCCTCGGACGGGCTGCCCGCCGATACCTTCGAGGGCAGCGAACCGAAGCCGATCGCCACGCTCTCCCGATCGTCGTCCTGCGAGTCGTCGGTCGCGGTGACCGTAAAACTCTTTTCCGTCTCCGACGCACCGAAGGTCACGTTATCCGGCAGGCCGGAATAGTCCGCCGCCGTGGCCCCGCGGTGGGTCTTCGTCAGCTCGATCGTCACCGAGCGGCCCGGCGCCGCGTCAAGCCGCAGCCGCACCGTCGCCGTCGCGCCGCCTTCCGCCGCCGTGTAGTTCGCGGCCGCGAAGCTCACCGTCACCGCCTTCTCGCCGTCGTTGTCGGCGATACGCAGCGTCGTTTTGTGCGGCCCGTAGCGGCCCACTTCCAGGTCCTCCGGAAACAGGCGGCGGAACCCGATCAGCACGCTCTCGCCGTCGTCGTCTTCGCTGTCCTCGGTTACCCGCACCGTGAACGACGCCCGGGTCTGCCCCGGCTGGAAGGTCACGCTCTCGGGCAAGCCGGAATAATCGTCTGCGCTCGCGCCGCCCCGATGCTCCGGATCGAACAGCGGCACCGTCAGCGCCTCGTTCCGTTCCGGCTTCCAGGGAGAGTTCAGGTGCACGCTGATCGTCGCCGTGCCGCCCTCGGTGGCGGTGTAGGCGGATTCGCCGAACCACACATACCAGGTCGACACGTCCGCGTCCTGCACCAGCGCCACCGTCGCCGTCGACGGGCTGCCGAGCAGCACGCCCGACGGCAGGCGGCCAAAGCCCAGTTGCACGCTCTCGCCGTCGTCGGCCGCCGAATCGTCGGTGGCCCTGACCGTAAACGACTGCTCTGTCTCGCCGGCGGCAAAGGTCACGCTGCCCGGTACGCCAGAGTAGTCCGCGCTGCTCGCGCCGCCCTGCGGGGTCGCCGTCACCAGTATGGTGACCGCGCGCGATGCCGCCGGGTTCAGTTCCACCGTCACCACCGCCCCGGCCACGCCCTCGATCGCCGTGTAGGACGATGCCCCGAAACGCACCGTCGGGTTGTTGTCCGCCGTGTCGTTGTCGGTGATCGTGCCGGTGAAGGTGATGAAGTCGGGTGTCGCGTCATCGTTTGAGTTTCTAATCCACTCTATGACAATCGTTTCGTCCGGTTCGTCCACGCCGTCGTCCACGAGGGTGATGTCGAAGGTTTGCGACAGATCGCCCGCCGGCACGGTGATCCTCGCTGTTCTTACTGGCCCCAGGAGGAAGTCGTCATAGTCCTCGCCCTCCGTCGCCGTGCCCGTCGCAATGTCTTCATCATAAATCGTAAAGTAGGCTATCTCCGCGTCGCTCGGGTGGCTCAATCGAAGGGTCAGCGTCATCGTGCCCGCCCCTTCATCGACGGTGACGTCCGCCATTGACGCCGTCGGCGCTGCCTCCCCGCTATCAATTCTGACCGCTGCTAATGGAGGATCCGGCAGCGTCGCGCCGGTGGGGTTGCTGAGATCCACGAAGAATGCTTCATTGTTCTCATAGACATCGTCGTCCGTGATCGGGACGGTGAAGGTTTTCGAGGTCTGGCCGGCGGTAAATGTCAGCGTGCCCGAGGTCGCCGTATAGTCCTCACCTGCTTTCGCAAAGGAATCACGCGTCGCGTAGTCCACGGTCACCGTCCCGGTGCTGGCCGGGGTGAGTTCGACCGTGAGCGTCGCCGGTCCGGCGTCCTCGTCCACGGTGACCTCGTTCGAGACGAACGACAATGCCGGCAGCGGCTCCGCCGTGATCGTCCCGCTCGACGGGTAGGCGTTGCTGGTGCGCGCCTCGCCGGTGCCCCCGTCGTCGGTGAAACTCACGGTCACCTTGACCTTCTTGCCCACGTCTGCCGCCACCGGCGTGTAGGTCACGGCGCCGGCGCCGATGTCCGTCTCGTTCGACATGCCGTCGGCGTCCACCCGCAACCACTGGAAGGTGTAATCGCCCGGGAACGTGGCCGGCAGCCCGTCGGTGTCGGCGATGTTGCCGATTGTAGCCGTCAGCGTCTCGCCCACCTGCGCCGTGCCGGAAATCGCCGGCTTGCCCGTGGCGAGGTTGTTGCCGGTATCGTCGTCGTGCACGGACACCGCCACGCCGCCGATTGTGATGCCGTTGTAGTTGGCGTCGGTGCTCGCCGCGCTGTGGGTCAGCGAGACCGTTTCGTTCACCATGTCCATATCGGTGCCGGCGGTCACCGTCACCGGCTGGACTGTTTCCCAGTTAATCGGCGTGAACGTCAGGGTAGTCGGCGTCGGGGTCACGTCCGTGCCCGAGTGCCCGGCGACCGTCACCACGACATTCGCCGTCGGCTGGCTGGTGAGGACCACCGTGTAGCTGTCACCGGTGGTGTCCTCCTCCGTCACCGTCAGCGACGTTTTCGACAGCGTGACGCCCGCCGTGTCGTTGTCGGTGATCGTGCCGGTGAAGGTGAACCTAGTGGGTGTCGCGTCGCTGTTTGATGATTTGTCCCAAATGATGACGATCGTTTCGTCCGTTTCATCCAGGCTGTCGTCGACGAGGGTGATGTCGAACGTCGCCGACATCGCTCCCGCCGGTACGTTGAAATCCTTGCTTCCCCCCTGCAGGAAAGCGACATAGTCATCCGCCACCGTCGCCGTGCCGCTCACACCGGCTGTCGCCGCAGAGTAGGTAATATCCCCGTTGCTCAGGCGGTCGAGTGCCAGGGTCAGCGTCAGCGTGCCGGCGCCCTCGCCCACGGTGACGTTGGCGATCGAGGCCGTCGGCATCGCGTCGTCGTTGGTAATGTTGACAAATGCCCACGGGGATGTCGGCAGCGTCGCGCCCGAGGCGTTGCTCAGTGTGACCCGGAAGCGCTGCGAAGGATCGTAATCCGTGTCGTTCAGGATCGGGACCGTAATCGTCTTTGATGTCTCGCTCGCGGCGAAGGTCAGCGTGCCCGAGGTCGCTGTATAGTCCACGCCCGCATGCGCTGAAAAAGTTCCGACGTCGCTCGTCGCAAAATCCACGGTCACCGTCCCGGTGCTCGCCGGGTCGAGTTCCACCGTGAGCGTCGCCGTTCCGGCGGTTTCGCTCACCGTGATGTTGCTGCCCGCGAACGATAATTCCGGCAGCGGCTCCGCCGAGATCGTCCCGCTCGACGGGTAGGCGTTGCTGGTGCGCGCCTCGCCGGTGCCCCCGTCGTCGGTGAAACTCACGGTCACCTTGACCTTCTTGCCCACGTCTGCCGCCACCGGCGTGTAGGTGATTGCCGTCGCACCCGTAATCGTCGAATCCGTGCCGCCGTCCCGCCGCAGCCACTGGAAGGTGTAATCGCCCGGGAAGGTGGTCGGCAGCCCGTCGGTGTCGGCGATGTTGCCGATTGCGGCCGTCAGCGTCTCGCCCACCGCCGCCGTGCCCGAAATCGTAGGCTCGCCCGTCGCGGCAAAGTTCGCGAGCGTGACGCTCACCGTGACTTCCTGGCCGTCGATCCAGGCCATGCCGGCAGGAACCGGCCATTCGTAAACTTTCGTCGCGAAGTCCTCGGCGGCCGCGTTCGTAGTGAAATCCTGTCCGCCCAGGGTGAACACCGAGCCGCGCGGCAGGAACCCGTTGGTAAAGAAATCTTCGATCCTGATCGTGCGGGTGCCCGCATCATCCCTGATAAACAGGGCATCGAGCATCCAGTTCCTGCCTCCGTAGTTGATCGTCCTGTCACCGAGCGCGCCCGTGCCGAAGTTTTCTATGTATCCGTAATATTGCACGCTCGGACTTTGTTGCCGAAACTCCACCGTCAGCGTCGTGCACCAGTCGTTGTCCGTCGGGCAGGCGCCCGCCGCCGCCAGCACCGCCACTGTCGCGGCGCTGGTGAGCGGTCCTTCCGCAGTGTCCCCGTCGTCGGTGAAGCTCGTCTGCACCTTGATCGTCTTGCCCAGATCTGCCGCAGTCAGCGTGTAGGTGCGTGCCGTCGCACTCGTAATCGGCGTCTCCGTGCTGCCGTCCACCCGAACCCACTGGTAGCTGTAGGCGTAGCCCGTATCGCCGTTGTCCGCCTTGGTCGTGCCGTCGACGTCCGCTAGGGTCCCCTTCGCCGCCGTCAGCACCAGGCCGACCTGCGGTGTGCCGTCGATGGACGGGGTGCCGGTGGTGGCGGTGTTGCCGGCGTCCGCCACCTCGAAGACCTGCGAGAGCCCGTACATCGGGCGGGTGAAGGTGTTTCCAGCGGTGTCACCGCTGCTGATGGGGCCGTCGCCGCTGGCGGTGGAGTTGGGACGACCCGTGCGCACAAACCCGCCGGGCGCGCCGAGCGCGTACGAAGTAGTTCCAGTAATAGACTCCGTGCCGTCGTGCTTGCAGCCCGTGTAGGGGTAGTTGTTGATGTTGGATGTATCGGGGCCGTTGTTGCCGAGTTCGTTCCTGTCTTGGTTGTTTCTCTCCTCGTCCCACGACCCGTCGTAGAAATCCGTGTAGTCATCCGCGACCTTGTTCCCGTTCAGCCAGTGGATGACGACGCCCGTGCCGGTGGTGGCGGTGTTGGCGGTGGCGTCGGAGTCGTCCGTGCAGCCGACCGCCCGGAAGCCCGCGCTGTAGGTTTGGATGTCGGAGTGTCCGCCCGCGGCGCGGCCCTGGATGAAGGTGTTGTAGTCCACGATGTCGGCGGACCCGGCGTTGGTCTTCGTCGAGGAGAGGAAGATGAGCCGGAACTTGTCGCCGGTGCTATGCCCGGTCGGGATCAAACTCCAATCGTTGGGAACTGTGATCTCGGGGGGCGCGGGGGGCGTGGGGGTGGCGGTCGTGGCGCTGGTGGGGTCGGAGGCGCCGCCGGTGCCATTGGCGTTGATGGCGGAGACCCGGTAGTGGCGGGTGCTGCCGCGGGTGAGGCCGGTGTGGGAATAGGTGACGTTGGTGGTGCCGGTGTTGGCGAGAAGGTTGGTCCAGGTGGTGCCGGCGTCGGCGGAGACCTCGATCCTGTAGCCGCTGATGGTGGCGCCGCCGTTGTCGGCGGGGGCTACCCAGGCGAGATCGATCTGGGTCGCGCCGTTCGCGGTGGCGGTGAGGCCGGTCGGCTGGTTGGGCGCGGTGGGAAACTTCAGGCTCGCCGTGACGTGCTGGCCCGCCGTCCAGCTCAGCGGGTTGCCCCGAAGGTCCCACGCTTCCTGATTTGGGGTGTTAGTCTCGGAGTCGCTATCGACGGTGAAGGTCCGGCTGCCCAGCTGCAAGACCGTGCCGTCGGGCAGTGCTGAGCTAACTGCGATGCTCAATTTGTCGGTGAGGACCGTGTTTCCGTCCGGCGATGAGTTTTTGGACCGATAAACCTGTGACACGGTGTAGCTGGTCCCGCCATGGGAAAACGTCGTCGACAGGAGATCGCCAAAGTTACCGTTAGCCAAGTATCCGAACTCCTCGAACATCGACAACATACCAGACGAGGTCGCGTACCCCACCCCCAGCGTGGTGCACCAGGAGAGAGGAATCGACCCGGCCTTCGAACGTTCCCAACCCTTGTCATCATCCAGACCATCAGGAGAATCGCCATGGCCTTCGGACTTAATCGCGTGGAACTCATCGGCCGCCTCGGGACCGACGTCAACGTCAATCATCTCACCAGCGGCGGGCGCGTCGCGAACCTCAGCATCGCGACCGACGAGTCGTACATCGACAAGTCCGGCCAGAAGGCCGACAAGACCGAATGGCACCGCGTGGCGACCTTCCAGGACGGACTCGTCGACATCTGCCGCAAGCACGCCCGCAAGGGCCGCCTGGTCTACGTCGACGGCAAACTGCAGACGCGGCGATGGTCAAAGCCCGGCGAAGACACCGACCGGTTCTCCACCGAGATCCTGCTGGCTCCCGGTGGCCGGCTGCAGTTCCTCGACAAGCGCGCCGACAGCGCTACTTCGGGTCCGAACCCGCAAGACCTGCCATCCTGAACCCTCGCCGCGTCCCGCCCGACTCGGGCGGGACGCGGCTGACGGAAAATGTAAACAATGCCCCCTCTATCGCGGCAAAACTTTACAAACGATCCACCGGGACGCGCTTCCAAGCACGAAAAACTCGTTGCAAAACAAATCGCTTCGCCAAACTTTACACGGCGAAAGGGCCTCTAACCGTTCTGATCGACCCGTCCGGGTCCCTGAGGGCCGGCCTTCGCTCATCCCGGGCGAGGGTCGGCCCTCTACTCATGCATGGGATTCACGATCCTTCACCGACCTGCCGGTCCGCTCACCCACGGAGGAACCTGCGATGACGAATACCACCACAGCGCCGCGTGCCATCTATGCCGGGATCGGTTGGCGGAAAACGCCCCGGAACACTTTGGCCGACATGACCCGGGTGGCCCGCTGGCTGCACCGAACAGGCTGGCACCTGAACACCGGCGGCGCGTACGACGCCGACCAGGCGTTCGTGGACGGCACGCCGCCCGGCGCCCGAACCCGTTACCTCCCCTGGGCCGGGTACAACAACCTCACCGGCACCGACTGCCATGTCCTGTCGGACTCCGAACGCCCGTCCTGCACACGTCTGGCCGCCCAGCTGCATCCGAGCTGGCACCGCTTCGCCGATGGCGCCCGCCGTCTGCTCGCGCCGATGACCGCCGTGATCCTCGGCCCTGCGCTTGACCGTCCCGTCGACGCCATCGTCAGCTGGCATCCCGAGGGCGACCTGCTCAGCCATTCAAGCCTCACCCTGCACATCGCGGCCATCTACCGCATCCCCGTGCTGAACCTCGCCACCGATTCGCCGCGGGAGGTCTGCGAATTCCTGCGCGACCTGCGTCCATCGCTCTGATCCGCACAACACCGCTGCGGCAACTGTCCCATGATCGGTGCGGCTGCGCCGATCAAAAAGAATGACGCACTCCGTAGAAAACCTTTTTCTTCCTCTGTGATGTTTGAGTTTGCCACACGTGCTCACTGCGCCAACCCCTAAAGGGGTCCTCCACTGCGTTGCGGCCCGCTACGCGGGTGACTCCGCTGCGCGCGCGTGTCTTTTTAAACCATCACGTCGGAAGAATCCGGCGCGGTTCATTCATCACTCTCTTCAGGAGCACATCATGTATACACTCGAACACACTCAGGCCATCTCTCCGACCGCCGTACTCTGCGAGAACCTCGAACGCTTCGGAGGCGCCCCTGCGAAAGGCGAACCCGATCCACGAGCCATCTGGGATCGCGACGAGGCGCTGGCGGGCCTGGAAACGATCCTCGATGCCTTCGTCGATGAGATCGCGCCTGACGGCACCCAGTTCGCCGATGAACGGGAGTCGCTGCTCTGGGGCTTCGTCAATACCCTGCACATGCAGACCGTACGACTGGACCGGGCCGTGGATCGGCTCGCGCCGGAACTGAAGAATCTGCAGCACGCCCAGGACGGGACCGAGATCAACGCTTGGGAACTGGAGCGGATCATCGAGCGCGCCCGCAACCTCGGCGACCGTAGAGACGCGTTCGAGCAACTTCGCGACGCCGCCGCCGAACGATACCGCTCAGACACCGGCAACACCTGGCGACCGCGGCACGGCTCGCACATCAGCCGCACCGCGCAACTGACCTCCGCGGCGATCGATGCCCGCGACTTCCTCCGAGCGAGAGAGAACGAGAAGACCCAGGCGTACCTGCCGCAAGGCACCCTCGTCGCCGTCGCCGGCTCCAAGCCCGTCGACGACGCCAACCCGATCTGCGCGGCGCTCGATCAGGTACGCGGCAAGTACAAGGACATGGTCCTGGTACACGGTGGCGGTCCGGGTGCTGAGAAGATCGCGGCGCGTTGGGCCGAGTCCAGGGGCGTGCACCAGGTCGTTTGCAAACCGGACTGGAACGCCCACGGCAAGGCCGCTCCGTTCCGCCGCAACGATCAGCTGCTGAAACTTCTGCCCAAGGGCGTCATCGGGTTCCCCGGTTCCGGCATCTCCGAGAACCTCCTCGACAAGGCCACCCAGCTCGGCATCCCCGTGCATCGCATCGCGCTCTGACCGTCGCGCCTCTCGCGGGCCGGGTTCCTCCTCGGGACTCGGCCCGCACCAAGGATCGACAACCGCCGCGGCACGATCGTCCGCCGACTCGCCGCGGCGGCTTCCTTCCGGTTCCGGTCCCGGAACCGCTTTCCCCTTCGTTCGTTACCCCGGATCGAGTCCGTTCCGCACACGGGAGTGGCTCGACCTGGCGGAGTGCGTCGCCTTCGGCGCCGCACTCCGCGGCGGCTCGGCCGCTACTTCGACGCCGACGCTGCTGTCGACACTGATGTTGACGCCGATACCGATGCTGAAAAGAGCGCTGCGGATCACCGATTCGCGTTCGCCGCTTCATTCGATGAATCCGGGCGCGTCGCTCCGCGTCGGTTCCTTCCCTGTCGCCCTCACCGTCGATGCGTCCCGGTAACATGTGAAACGAACTTTCGTTGCGTCCGGGTAACATGTGAGACGAAAATTCCTGCGCTCCGGTAACGTGTGAGATGATCGCCGGTAACGTGTGAGACGATCGCTGCTGCGTTGCGGTAACGAATCGACTCCCACCTCCGCGGCCACTCGTGCCGCTGCGTCTCTTGTGAGAAAACGCCGCCCGGACTTGCGCGCTGCGCCCCGTTTTGTTACCTCTGTTGTCGGGAAGACAACGTGGAACGCGCTTGGAGATGCGGCCCGGTCCTCTCGCTCAATCGCCGCGGCGGCTCGCAAGTGCCGTAACGGCGGGGCCCCCGGCCCATGACGGTGTGTTTGACTCTTTGGCCTGTTCGACTGCAGTCGCAGGCTATTGTCCTCACACCCGACGCAGCGGGCTGCCCGGACCGCCACCAACTACCTTCCACTACGCTCGACCGGCGCTCGACCTACGTTCGGGTACGCCCGGGTACTAGAGAATCGCGCCCTTGTCGTGCCGGGAAAAGTTCAGTCAATTTGACGGCGCCGTTCAGCCAATTTGACTGCACGGATAAGCTGCTGATATTTCAGATAAAAATTGAAAAACACGGATCGCTCACAAGCGCGTGTATGCTCAGCTAGTTCCACGTTCAGTCAATTTGACCGAACGCCAGCTTCCACCAACCTACAGCAGCACTCAATTTGGTGCCCTCGGCGACTGGCTTCATGCAGAGATTTTTCCTCGCTCATACGGGTGCTTCCGATTCCGAACATTGAACTCTCCGCTGCTCGTTCCGGCACAATCGACCCGAATATCCTTCTGGAAAACTGGAAAACCACATGGCCAAGACACTGTCAAAGACCGTTCGCGTGACCGAAGCTCAATGGAATCGGGTCGAAACTGCGGCCAGAAAACGCAACGACTCGCCCAATCATCTGCTGGTACAGCTCGCGATGGAGGCCCTCGATCGTCGCGAGTGGCCCCGAACCGAACTCGAAATTCACCTCTTGCGGTCGTCGTTGTTCACCGCACAGGCCATCGCCCGGGATATGATCGCGAAGGGGCGAAGCGACGAGATTGAAGAAATTCGGCGCGAAATTTCCAGAATCGCGCCGGACGTGCCACCCTGTGGCGCCGACGGTCCGGGATAGAGCCACGCTAAATCACGAAAAAAGTTCTCGCAACGCCCCGGCCAAGAGCGCACAGAAACGCTGGCGACCACTACACGGATTTCACCGACTGGCCGATGTCGTGGCCGAAGCCACGTTCATCCATGGAGTTGACGAAAGAAACGTCAGCAGGAAAGTCGCATAATTCTGGACGGCCATACACCAGATTTGACAGTTGCTCTTCGTGGTTCCACATTGCGCGAACCGCCATGACTTCGAGTCCTACCGAAACTTCGAATGCATGTTTGACATTTCCAAAGATCAGCTACGCCAACTCACAGACACGGATCTGCGAGAGTTCCTCGCTCGATTGTGCGAAGCAGAAATTCGACGTGCAGGCGCGCCAGTATCCGGCTTGAAGTGGGGTGGCGCCCAGACCACTCCGGACGGAGGACTGGATGTCGAATTCCGATGCGCAAATCAAAACTTTGCAGGAGATTTCGTGCCGCGCGCGCGCACTGGGTTCCAAGTCAAGAAGTCAAGTATGACACCCAGCAAGATTGGCGAAGAAATCTCTCCAGGCGGAAATCTTCGGCCTATTTTCTCCGAATTGGCCGCGGACAACGCCTGCTACATCATCGTCAGCCTCGCCGATGACCCTACCGGTCGTTTCTTGGAAAATCGCCGGGCGTCCATGCAAGCGCAAATCGAGTCGGTTAACAATCTCGGAGATCTGCGAACGGAATTCTACGGGCGCGCCGATCTCGCCAATTGGCTCCGTCAGCACCCTGGCGTCGGGCTTTGGGTCCGTGAGAGACTGGGTCTTCCCCTTGACGGGTGGAGGCCATTCGGCCGATGGAGCAAGACGCCGCTGCGTGATAAAGACACGCTGATCTGCGAGGCCGGCGTTGTGATCGCTCTTCCCGAAAAACACAGTAAAAAACTAGACATCCCTCAAGGCATAGACGGGATTCGACAACTTGTAAGAGACTCGGGAAAAGCCGTGCGGATTGCCGGGTTGTCCGGGGTGGGCAAAACACGCATCGTTCAGGCTCTGTTTGAAGATACTGTCGGGACCGAGCCTCTCGACAAATCCCAAGCGATCTATACGGATCTTGGCGAGTCACCGGATCCTTCAGCGCGTGCAGTACTTGAGCGCCTCATCGCTGACCGACGTTCAGCAATCATAATTTTAGATAACTGCCCGTCCGGCACACACAATCAACTTGCTGCCGACGTTGCCGCGGAACCTGACATCCGTCTTATAACGGTCGAGTACGATATTCGGGACGACAAGCCGGAGGAAACACGCGTAGTCCGCATCAATGCCGAGGGCTCGGATGTTGCCGAAACACTCGTCAAACGGAGGCATCCCGGACTTGGCCAAGTCAACGCGTATCGGATCGCCGAATTCTCTGGCGGCAACGCCCGGCTCGCGCTCGCGCTTGCGGATGCCGTGCGCGACGAAGGCAGCCTCTCTACTTTTTCCGACCAGCAACTTTTCGAGAGATTGTTCTATCAAAGAGGCGTTCCTGACGCAAACCTTATGATGGCCGCAGAGGTTTTGGCGCTTGTGTATTCCTTTTCCATTCACCGGAATGAGAACGGTGTGGATGAACTCGCAGCGCTCGCCGGATTGCTGGGCCAGCATCGACGCGAACTGCACAGAGCGGCGCAGACGCTTGTCCATCGGCAGCTCGCGCAGAAGCGGGGAAACTGGCGCGCGATATTGCCACACGCAGTATCGAATCGGCTTGCTTCCCAAGCGCTGGAGAATATTCCGATCCACGACATCCTAGATAGTTCTTGTCCGTAAACGGCGGGGTTCGAAGCGGGGGTTGAGTTGGAAGCGACCTTGCACTTTGTCACAAATCCGGTTGGTTGGCAAAAAAGCGGATTCGCCACGGGCTCGCGCCCGTCGAGCGTCACCGGGGCCGTGCGTTTGGCCGCGCAAAGCGTCGATTTTCAGGCATCGGGCACGGGCGCTCGCCGGTCTTTGAACCGGTACACGGCGATGGCTGGCGGAAGGCGTCAGGCCGGCCGCGGGGGCGGTCGCACGAGGCGCATCAGGTTGTGGGCGAACACGGCCGAGTGCACGTAGGCCTGGAATCGCGGCCAGCCGCGCCAGCGGCACAGGCCGAGACCGAAGCAGCGTTTCAGGTAGGAGATACCCGCTTCGATACCGGCGCGGAAGCGCTTGAGTTGCCGGTACACCCACGGCGAGGGGGACATGTCGGTCTCTTTCATGCCGCGTTTCTTGTGGAACATCGCATGCGTCACGCCAAGCGCCTTGGCCTGCTTGAGGTTCTCGCGCGACGCGTAGCCGCCGTCGAAGGCCGCGTGCGTCGGCGCCGTGCCGTAGTGTTCGATATGCCGCTCAAGCATCGGCAGGCAGCGCGCGCTGTCGGCCGGATTGCCCTTCTCCACCACCGTGTCGAGCACCAGTCCGCTGCGCCCGGTGGCGAAGTTGACCTTGTGACCGAAGTGCGTGCCGCGACCGCCCTTGAGGATAATGTCGGTGTGCGGCTCGAACAGGCTCAGTACCTTTTCCGCCGCCGGTACCGTCTCGCCGTCGAACACGCGGCGTTGCGTCTGATCCACGACACGGAGCAGCAACTCTCTGGTTTCGCTGACGTTTTGTGTCCATGACACGGCCCACGGCGGCGCCGCGGACGCCACCGCCGGCAACGCCCCCTCGGCGTAGCCCAGCGTGCGCTGCGCCAACCGCAACAGCTTGCGGTAGGTCTTCGAGCGCCGCGCGCCGCGTCGCGACCCGATCTCCAACGTGCGCCGCTTGGCCGCCCGACGGTGATCGTGAAACACCACGACTTGCGGCCCCAAGCGCTTGCGCGCCGTGCCGAGCAACCGGCTCAGCACGCGTATCCCGTCGTACAGCAGGCGGCTGTCGGCGGGTTCCAGGATATGCGTATGGGTCACCGTGCTGTCGATACGTAGCCGGTTTCCGGTTTCGATCCCCGCCGCGCTCGCCACGCCAAGCAAGTGCCGATTGATGCGCTCCCAAGTCGTCGCGCTCACCGCCCCCAGCGCCGCCTGCAGCGCTGACTTCTTCGGCAGCCGCGCCGTGTCCACGCGCGCGAAACGCTGTGCCGAACGCGAGTCCCGCAACGCAAACTCCAGCCCCCGGCAGGTCTCCTGGCGCAGATGCTTGAGTACCGCGCAACGCAGAATCGTCTCGCAGGTCAGCCCGTGGCGACCGCGCGCCGCCCCCGTATCGGCGCCCAGATCGGCGGCGATCTCGTCGAGCAACTCCGGGTGCTCGTCCAACCAGACCGACGCCCGTTCCAAGCCGTCCGCGAGCGGATGGTCAATGGCGGGCGGATCGAATAAACTTGTTTGTGCGGTGCGTTTCTCGCGCATGGCGCCTCCGGCGTTCTCGGTTTTTCGCGTTTTGCCTCGAATCCAAGACAAGAATAGCCGAAACGCCGGTTTTCAACTACCTCAAAACGCCTGTTTGTCCAGCTAAATCAATCCATTAGGAATTTACGGACAAGAACTAGATACATTCCAACACCTGCCAAATGCCCGCCTGCTCAAATCCTTTGGAAGGCGTATTGGATATCTTCATGATCACGCTATTTCACGGAGTATCGTCAATTCGTGGATGTCGCCCGGTGGGTTATTGAGCGATCTCCCGCGCCTCAATGAAGACGGTATCCAGCTTCTTGTAAACGTTTCGCCTGTAGCACCGGAGGAAGTCTTGAACGCTATGGAGGTACAAGTCGGGGACCGAGCCACCAACACATTCGTTTCCCTGGCAAATCGCCACCGCTTCACGTTTGTAAATCTCCTGGCCTTGATCGCATATGACAACAATCATTTTGAACGATGTGTCTCTCTTCTAGTGTCGTGTCACGCTTCAAATGTCGGATAAAGCCGTTTCAGTTTCACGCGCGCGTCGTCGGTAGTGAACTGCCAATTGACTTTGGCCTGCAGCCGGTCGCGCGAAGCTTGCCAAGCCGCCACTTCGTCGCGCAGGACGTTGATGGAATCGATGCGTCGGTTGAGACATTGGCGGATCATGACGTTGAGTTCGACCTCGGCGACATTCAGCCAACTGCCGTGCTTGGGAGTATGGACGAACTCGAACCGGTCCCACAGCGCCTTGGCCTGCGCCGGCGGGAACGCTTCGTAGAGCGCGCCGGGGCGGTGAGTGCTCAGATTGTCCATGACCAAGGTGATTTTCCTGGCGTGGGTATAGTGCGCAGCGATATCGGCGAGAAAGTGCGCCCAGTCGATTTTGGTCTTGCGTTCGGTCACCTTGGTCAGGCGCTTGCCGGCCAACGGTTCGGTGGCCATGAAGACGTTGCACACCCCGCAGCGCCGGTACTCGTAATCGTAGCGCTCGGGCTGTCCGGGGCGCGCCGGGACCGGCACGCGCGTTTCGCCGATCAACTGACGCGGCGTCTCGTCCATGCACACCACCGGATACGCCGGGTCGTAAGACCGCCGATAGACCTCGAGCACCCGTTCCATCGCCGCCACGAAGTGCCCGTTGCGCTGCGGGGGAATCACCCACCCGACGCGCTTCCAAGGTTTGAGTTCGTTTTTTTTAGAACCCGCCGCACGGTTTCGTGCGACACACTGTCGATGTACCCGAGTTCCACCACCCGATCCGCCAATAGCCGTAGCGACCATTGCGCATGGCCCGCCGGCGGGTCGCCGCAACTCACCGCGATCAGGCGCGCCTCGAACGCCCCGTCGGCCTTGCGCCGATACGTCGGCCGCCGACCCTGCCGACCCCCCAGCGCCGCCTCCAACCCCACCTCGACGAAACGCTTCTTCACCCGGTCCACCCGGCGCAGGCTGATGCGCAAGACCTCCGCGAGCGCCGCCCCCGTCGAGCGCCGCTCGTTGAACGCCCCTTCGTCGCAGTTGAGCAAAACCAAGGCATTGATCACCTTCTGTGGGCGGTGCGCGCCCTTGCGCGTTATCCCCTCCAGCGCCTCCCGCTCCGACTGCTCCAACGTCACCGTATATCGCTTCATCGCCAAACCCTCGCCGTGTTCCCTCAACGGCGATGAATCTATCACGAATCATACGACATATCATGTATGACGTGACACTAGCCAAGTTTGCATTGGCAGAACTGGACCCGGGAACCCATAGCCGAGATCGGCTGGTTGGATTGTTCTCGCTATATCGCTCGGGCACCGAGGCTGATCCGGCCACTCGCGAACGGGTTGTCCGCCGATATCTATTGAGTGGTAGGCGCAACCAGCAACGTCTTGGTATGGGGATGCTCAAAGCGGCTTTACAAAGTGACCATTGGCCGTCATCCGATAGTCTAGAATTCGGCGCTCGGCCGCGGTCCCATGGTTACCGTCCCAAATCAATTGGAGAACAGGATGATTGGTTCCTTCGGTTTCTCGCCCTCGCAAAAGAGATAGCCATTGTGGACGATGTCGAATTGGCAGATGAGGCGCGCAAGCTCGTCGCGGACGAACTCAGAGGTCTTTGGAACTATCCGGCATTGCGCACAGAGCTCGTGGCAATGGCGAATATCTTGAATAGTCGCCGGGCATGGCTTCAAGGTTGGCGCGCCGTTCGAGCAATCAAATATTTCGACTACCGCAACACCGATGCTCACAGGACACCCAATGGAGTCGAGTTATTGGATGACTTGGAGGAAATGCTTAGGCCGCAGCAACTTGCTGACGAAGTCCGAACCTACGTACTGAGCACTGGACACGAACAGTTCACTTTGGATGAAGATCTCGATTTTAACGATAGCAACAAATGGGAAAAGTCCAGCCGACGGGCGGCTGCGAGAGCCCATGAACTCGGTATGGCCGTGGCCCACAACCCGATGGATATGCTCGAGCTTTCGCGGGATATCTTTACGGCCCCATCCGGCTACTTTGTTCAATTTGGCCAAGGGCTAGCCGAGCAGTCTAACGATCTGCACACTCTATGGAGGCAACTTGTCGAGTGGCTCGAACTCACGGACGATCAGACGCGTCAATGCGGCGTCTTGGTCGGCTTCCTTCAGATCTACCACGAACGTGACAGCAAAGTAGTGTCGGAGCTTCTTGATACCGCTGTGAAAAGCCCAATTCTCAGAAGATTCATCGTAGATCTGCACACCTCCATCCCGTTGAGTCACAAATCCGTTCAACGGCTGCTGAGGTCGCTTGACTATCAGGATACGCCGTTGCGGCAATTTGAAAGCATTGCATGGCGTCCGCCGTTTGACGTATTGAGCGAAGCCGACGTTCGGGACCTGATGCTCAAGGTAATGAACAAACCCGGTGGGCCCGAAGTAGTTCTTGAAGGTTTGGGCATGCGATTGCACGGATTGAAAAATGAACAACAGACCTTAAGCCCCGTGATTAGGAGCTTAGGTTTGGCTGCATCTGCCGCGCAGCTACGGAGCGCCGCAAATGTTCACTATGGTCCCATGCATGAACACCATCTTTCGAAAATCATCGAGTGCTGCATGGATGAAATTCAGTTTCCTGAAGATTCGAACGAGGTCCTAGAAGCCTATTTCCTCAAGCTAAAAGCATCGTCGGGTTATTTGGGAACCATTGAGAAAGTAGTACCCATCCTGGCGGAGAACGCGACATTTGGATTTCTTGACGGCATTTTTCTTGATCCAGCATTGGACGATCATCGCCGGAACATGGTTTTCCGTGAGATGAGTCATAAGAAAAATCCTCTGTACAACGTCGGTGCCAGCAAGTTATTGACTTGGTGTCGGAAAGACGATATTCAGGAGCGATTGGGTATGGTCGCGCAAGCAATCTATCCATTTGTAGAAGAGCAAGAGCGCGATAAAACCAAGTTTACCGAGCAGGCCCTAGCGATCATTGAATCAACACAAGATCCCTTGGAGATCCTAAGAGTATTGTCGCGTTCCGTTCGGCCCAATGGATGGTCGGGGAGTAGGGCGAATATCATTGCGAATCGACGACATGCTTTTGAAACGCTATTGGAGCATGATCGATCGGATATTCGTGCCGCCGCAAAAACCCGTATCACCCAACTTGTGCAGTGGGAACAACAGGAGTGTCAGTACGAGCAGGCATACGAGCAGCGTCGTAGGGAGCATGAGCAGCGCTTCGAACAAACGCGTTCTTGACTTCATTCGTCATCGTCTTCGGACCCAATCAAGTCAATTGCGAATCGTCTCTGCTTCAATGCGTAGACCACCACCGAACCGAGGCACCGATGCCACCGACTTAAGTAACCAATGAACGATACCTATCGGCCTTCAAACGGCGAAATCAGGAATCGAGCGGTCCATCGGCTCACAGCCGCCGTCCAATTCCAACGAAAGCAACTAAGCGAATTTCCAATACAAAGAGATTTCTTTGCGGAATCCGAAGCCATTGCTTGCTGGCCCTTTGTCGTTTCCGCCTATCATCTCATCGAACAGTCCTTCAAGTGTTTGCTAGAGCTACGCGGAATCGAGCACCCCCGCCGAGGATTCAAGGGGCACCGAATATACGAAGAGCTCTTTAGAAGATTCAACGACAGTGACAAAGCCGCCATACGCGGCAGCTATATCGCGTACAGGTCGCTTCATGATTACATCCCACCGTCCACTTCGGATGACTTTCTGAGTAGCATAGGAACATCCTACAATAGCTGGCGGTACTTCCTTCTAGAAGGATGCGAAGTGCCCACCACACACCTCGGAGCCATGATTGAGATCGCGTACGTAACCACTGATCTTCTCTGCGCTGACG
This sequence comes from Candidatus Rariloculaceae bacterium, assembly GCA_965262365.1. Taxonomy (GTDB): domain Bacteria; phylum Pseudomonadota; class Gammaproteobacteria; order Steroidobacterales; family Rariloculaceae; genus UBA6522. The sequence continues at coordinate 5,974,137 of OZ253541.1, read as the reverse complement.
TATTCACCGACCACGGAATCCATACTATCGACAGGCGACTTCGTTTTTCGATCAGCCACTTGCTCTGCCACAAAGCATGGATCAAATGTCTGCGGGACCTGTCTTTAAATATCGGCGCGGAGGAGACCAAAGACATGAATGACTGGCTGCGCGGCTACAACAACATGATTGATGCGTTCGCCGATTTGATACGTCACGATCACGCCAAATCGCTCGAGTCCATTGAAGTATTGCCGAGCACCCGTGAGATTCTCACACAAGCAATTCGGATTGCGCGTGGCGACAGAGATCAGGATATGCAGCACTTTCTGCTCCGCGCAGGAAATATTGATCGCCCACTATTGTGGAGTGCCACTGACGGTGTGTTTAAGCAGTGACTGTCAATTCTTGCGTATCCCAAGCAATAAGACGCGGTCTCGGTCTTTAGGGCAGCGAGATAGTTGTAGGCTTTGTCCCAGGTACATTCCTGAGTTTTAGCCCGCTATCACTGTTCCTCTGCCCATTTTTGCTGTACGCCCTTAGTTCAAAGTAGGGTTGGCGAGAAAATTCCGGGGGAGTGATCATCGTCCTCTATGTCTCATAACTCAGTCCATTCAACCTCCGACATCATCCGCCGATACAGAGCAGAAATCCCAGAACTACCTGGAATAAACGTATCTCTGGTGAGCTCTGAGTCAGCGATGTTGATCTTGCTAAAGACCTCCTTACAGTCATCGATTGATAGGATCTCGCTCTTACTACAATTTCGCAGATACACCTGCCGAAGGAAGCGCATTAGCGCAGCGTACCCAGTCGTCCTGTTGAGGACCAAGCCAGTGCGAGCGCTACTGTTATCCCAGGACTCGGGCCAGTGTTGCTTCACCGCATCGAAATAGTTCCGCAAACACAAATACACCCCGCTGTCGTCCTCTGCATCATAGAACGGCTGGAAGATGTACTTCTTCCAAGCGTCACGCTCACGCCGCGATCCGAAGATGCCGCGGTATCGCCTATTCCTCTCCAACTCAGGGTCTGCCGAAATATACTCGACAATCGGCTTGACTACCGTAGCTTGGGCGAGTGTTTGTACCTGTCCCTTGCCGGGATCCGCCTTGCCCAATCTTTTAACTTTATCGAAAAGCGGGCCTTCTTCGTCTCTATTCATAGCGAGGACCACCTCATGGGCAAACTTCACAGGGCCGCGCTCTTCGAAATAGGACGCCAAATCGACGACGAGGCTTTGGTTGACCTTAGTTTGAGCCTGGTTGACGCGCGCAAAAATCTCAGCCTTATCTGCGTCGGAAGCGCCGACAAAAATCGAGACGTTGACGTCGAAGTCCCGGCCCTCCTCCAGGCCCTCAAGCCCCGCAAGCCGGTGTTGTCCGTCGATGATAAATGCTATCTTTCCGAGCGGGATATGATCACTATCTTTCGGCTTTCCAAACGAAGAAAGCTCAAGAAAATAGACATCCTGCATTTCCTCCGAATACGGTTTGATTTCCGCACACTCCGGTTCCACTGCTATGATGATCGAAGTCGGAAATGTAGCGTAATCGAGATTCACGTATTGTTTGATCTGGTTGATACGGCGCTTTGACCGCTCTCGCTGGATCCCGGCGATTTTGTCCTGCGTTCCCGTAGCGAAACGCCTAATTTCGGTGTAGGAGATCGCAACAAGCCTCCTGGCATCCATCCGACCTACGTAGAAGTCGCCAATCGGTTGGGTAACCTTGGCAACCGGCAATCTGATGGGAACTTCGATGTCGTCACGCACGTCCGGCTGCTCCTGCCTTTATCTGGTTGACGCGGCCTTCTTGCGCTTTCGCAGCCGCTTGCGCGGATGGAACTGCGGGCTCCAACGCGAGAACTAAGAACCACAGAGCATGCAGCACCCAGTAGGAGCACCATAGATAGAAGAGGTTCGAAGGGGACAATACATCGGCACGAAATCCGGGATTGAGCCCGATGATGAACGTAGCAGCAACAATGGGTCCACAAAAGACGATATAGACAACGAGAGCCAACATCGGATGTAGCGTGCCATGCTTTCGAAGAAGCGCGACAAGGATGATTCCAGAAAGGGACAATATTGGGAGGCTGATTTGGCCGCCGTGAAAGTACTGGGCAAAAGAAGCGCTAGCAGTCAGGTTATTTCCCTGTTCGGAGACAATGAGAGCAATTACGAAGACTACTCCCAGAGTCCCGCCTATTGACGCACAGACTTCCGCTAGAGCCTTTGCCCAGTTAGTTTTCACTAGTTCTATCATCACGTATAAACCTTGCAGGCTATCCGACCTGTCCCTTTCCTGCATCTCTGTATCTGAGGACGGACAGCGCCACTTCTTCCGCCGTCGTTTCCCCGTACCTCACGCTGCGATGCGTTCCACGTGACTCCCAATCCACCCGCCTCACGGCTGCTTCGACTTTCTGACGACCCGCGACGGGATACCGATTAGGATGAGCGGACAGGGATTCCCAACCCCACGACGGACGCGCTCCTGGAGCTTGGCCCAGTGCGTGGTCGCCATTCCAAACTTGTCAGCGACGAAGACCCTGGCCCATTTGTTCGCGAACTCGCCGCCAGAGCGCTCGACCATTCCGCGTTGCCTCTGCGTCGGCGTAACGCCGATGCCGGCAAGATCGTCGAAGCCCTTGATGTTCCGAGATAGCGCGAACTCCAACACTATCCTGCGCAAGTCCCGCTGCAACGTCTGTCCGCGTGTCAAGACGATGCCCACGCTTATCGCACCTTCGACATGGAGCCGCTGGAAGTTCTCCAAGTCCCGGTCGTAGAAGGGATCCTTGTTATTCCATTCGATCTCAAGAGCCACGGACCCTTGCTCAGTCTCTCGCACATGGTCAATCTCGTGCGTCGTTGCGGCCCGCTCCTTCCCGTCCACGGTCTTCTGGATAACTATCTTGCGTTTCTTCCAGCCTCTCTCGGTCAACGCCTGACGAAGACGCTGCGTGAGGATTGACTCTCCACCTCCACCCCGAATCAGCTCCGCATCCAGAATCTCCATGCCGACCAGAACGTCACTGAGCTCACGCAAAGGAGCCGCGAAGTCGCGGACCATGACGGCTTCGGCGTGGTTCAAGCTAACAACGTCGAACCCTGCCCCCGATAGAGCGACCAGACTCACTCTAAGACGGCTGCCGAGTTGTGGGCGTAAGTTGGCCAGTCCGGAGCGTACTCCGGGATCGCTTGATCACCCCAAAGCGTCCAACCGTCACGGCTTCCTCGCCCAAACAACTCAAGGTAGGGTCCCCACGAGCAGCCCTCGATGATCTCGTATTGTTCGTCCGGCTTCCGCGAGTGTTCGCGTTTGCGCGTCGCGATCAGATTCACTTGTCGGCGTCCCGGCTGCAGTGTTCGCGCACCCTTGCCTCGAACGCCGAACAGTATCAACTCGGTCACATTGCGGAAGTAAAACCCAACTCCCCGACCATCCGAGCCGCCGTCCTTCCTGATCTTGTGCCAGACTAGGTTCGTCTTGTACTCGAACCCCCACGAAGCGAGGACCTCGATTCCAGCCGGCAGCAGCGCGTTCGGAACCCACAAGTAGCAGTGCGCCACTTCGTCGACATGGTCCGCTACCGGGAGTTCCGCGATCTCCCCCACGGACAGCGTCGAGTAACGGGACAAACGCCGGTGCTCGGGCGCCACCTTCCCTGTCCGATTCTGGAAGCGCCAGGGCGGGTCGGCGAGAACGGTGCCAAATCTACGGCCTAGCAACTCACGCGCCAAATCTCTGGCGGCGCTCACGCCCGTATCTCTGCGGGCAGACTTTCTTCGCGTCTGGGTTTCCGGCCCGCCCTCAATGGTCTCCGACGGATCGACTTGCGGCTCCCTTCCGCTGCAAACGCCTCTCGAATGCGCCGCTGCATGTGCCACGCCGACTTCTGTGTGATGCCCAGTTCCCGATGCAGCTTCATCGACGACGCCCCGTTCTGGCTACCAACCTCCAAGTGGATTGCATAGGCCCACTTCAGCAGCGGAAGCGGCGATCCTGCCATGACCGTGCCGGTCCTCACGCTGAAGTACCTGCGGCAGCTTGTACATCTGTACGGCATGGTCGCGTGCGCGCATCCATAGGTGTCCTCGCTGCCGCAACCGGGGCACGCCCGCTCTCCATTGGGCCAGAAGAGCTCTTCGAACCACTGACGCGCTGCGTCTTCGTTTGGGAACATCCCCGCTAGTTCAACCATGCCGACGCCGCTCCTTCGCACCCGCAGCTTCATCCCGCTCTCCTTGGATACTGTTTGAACATCCTATGGCTCGGCACCGCCAGTGTCAATCTTAGTATATAAATCGCCTCAATCCCGCCCTTTCACAACGGACCCGTCTATCACCCGGGGTCTCAGCCTCAACAGGCGGCAGGTTCCCCGTTCAGCGTGGCTCGGAGACAGGCGCAAACTCGCCGACGTGGAGCACCCGCTGTTCGCCCACAGTGTGAGCGATGTAGAGAGTTTCGTCGTGCTTCATCTTGAATCGGTTCTGGGTCAACAGCCGGACAATTCGGCGTTGCTATCGGTCGGCCGCCCTTGCGGCCGCGACCGCGCTGCGCCCCACCCGGCGACCGGTATCCACGACGGCTAGATCGACGCCCTGCCCGGCTGCCGCTTCCAGTAGCCTGATTAGGCGCGGCGACTAGGCGGAAATGACGACCCCGGTGTCGAAGTCTCCGCGGTCGCCCCAACTAGCGGCGGTGGCTTAGCGGTCGAGATCGACGCCGACGCTCGAGAGACCATCGGCGGTTCCGTGACAATTTGGCGACTCCGAAAAAAGCGTCACGGTGCCCGATCCAACGGGTATCATGTCCGCGCCACCCCAACGGGTGGCGGGAACCAAGGACAACGACACGCTTTGGCATTGATTAGTCGAACGTTCCCAACGGGCAGCTCAGAAAAGCCCCGTCAGGACATGCTACAACGGATTGTAATTCCTCCAAATTGAGGAACCGAATAAAATGTCAAATATCGCTATTCTAATTGGCAACTCAACATATGAGTCATTGCCCGATATCCCATGTTGTGCAAATGATTTAGTCGCGATTCGAGAATTGTTAGAGGCTACCGGTAAGTATGGCGCCATAACGGTAATAGAGGATAAGAGTGCTGATAAATCGCGGTCTACGATACGGGCCGCAATAAGCAACACCCTCGCACACAACGAGGTGTTCTTCTATTTTACAGGACACGGTTTTAGCCAGGGTGACGAATTCTTTTTTTGCACATGCGACTTTCAGTCGAAACGGCCAAATGAAACAGGTCTTTCACAGGACGATTTGCACATACTGCTAAGGCAGGCAAACGCAAAGCTTATAGTGAAAGTAATAGATGCGTGTAGTTCCGGTACGTCCCTCATAAAGCGAGACAGCGCACTCATTCGCTACGATAAATCAGCTTTTAAGCACATAATTCAAATTTCCTCATGCCTCGACTCCCAAAGCTCATTGACTGGAAATCCACTGAGCCCATTTACAGAAACATTTCGACTGTGCACTCTTCGAAAGAGCACAGGAGCAATCTATTATACTGACATAATTAACTCCTTAAAGGATGAGTTTATTGACAACGACGAACAAACGCCCCATTTCGTATCTCAGGGAACGGGACGTGAAAAGTTTACTGACGATGCTCGTACCTTGGACAAACTAAGAAAACGACTTGAGACGGAGTGTCGCGCCCATTTGACGAGTGACCAGCAGAATATACAATCAACGTCGACTATCCCAAGTTTGCAGGTCTTACTGCAGGATGCACAGAACAATATTGCGACAAGCGAGGTAGTAGAATCTTTCGTCGGGAACTTCTTTTCCGACTTGGTTAACAGGATAACGCAACTTGAGCTAAGCAACTATTTTGACGTGGATATCGAGGAGTATCCAGATTATCAGGAGCAAAGCGCTGCCGGATACATTATCAGAGTGTTGTCTAGGGAACATAGGACAGACGAATTCGTCACTGCGAAAATAAGCAAAGAAAAAAAGCGAAGTGCATTCGGTAGGTATACTGCAGCGGCAATATTGGGGATGTTTGGCAGTGACGACGAATATCGGGAAGTATATGACCTTTGGGTAAATGTGAAAATGGAAAAGGCGCAGATTTGCGTTACGTTCGTTCCTAAATATTCCGCTCTACGGAAGATGGTTCTCGCGGTTAGCTGCGCTCCGAGCCTAGAAAAGTGTTATATATTTGAAGTGTGTTCGGCGCATCGCCTGAAAGATTTCGGAGAGTTTCACGAGGAAGGGAAGCAAATCGTCAAACGCTGGTACAAGGTTAGCTGGAACGCCAATACCAATGAGATCGTCGAATCTATTTGTTCAAGGCTTGGCGAAGAGATCGAACGACATTTGGAAACGACGAGAGAACGGTTAGCGAATTAGGCATGTGGTTTTCTGACGAGAAGACTATTCTTTCAGTAGTGTGACGTCAAGGGCGTTGCACCGCCGACTACGCTCAAGTTTCGAATGAGAGTGACGATAGGAGCACAGCTTGCAATGACTCAACTTGGAACGACAAGTATCGCAGAGGGTAAACGCGCCCTAGAGTCGCTGGTTAAGGAAGTGACCGAATTGAAGCTAGATTGGAACGAAGCAGAAACTAGGTTCCAAATTATTGATCGAATTATTGTTGATTGCTTGGGGTGGCCGCTTGAGTCGGTTCGCTTGGAGCAAAGTCAGAAGGGAAGAGCGTATTCTGACTATGAACTTGGCAATCCGCGCTGCGCCATTTGGGAGGCTAAGCGCCAGGATCATGTTTTTGAGCTACCAGCCGATCCTCAGGGAAACATTGTTAAAGACTTACCGTCAGTCATGGCGTTAGACACCAAAGTTTCCAGCGCAATCCAACAAGTTGTTGGCTACTGCAGCGCTCGAGGAGTAGAACTCGCTGTCGCAACAAATGGCGGCCAAATAATTGCATTTCTGGCAACGCGCAATGACGGTACCTCTCCGCTTGAGGGTCGCTGCTTGGTTATCGCGGGATATGAACATCTGCTAGAGCATTTTCCTAGGGTTTGGCAAGCACTATCACCTTCAGGTGTTGCTGAGCGTCGGCTAAACCGCCTGTTAAATATAGGTGAGGATAGAGCGCTGCCGCAAAAGCTTTCTTCAATGCTCCCTGATTATCCAACATATCGGTATCCAAGCGGCTTACAAAGCACCTTGCGCAGTTTAGGAGAATTACTCCTAATTGACTTGATCGATGAGAAAGAGACAGAGAGGCTGTTTTACCGGAAATGCTATTGTGAGAGCGGAGCGCTCTCGCAGCACGCCTTAGTGAGCAAACGGATGTTGGCAGCACGTTACGCGTCTCTTTTTGACAAGACTGAGAAAGCTCCCGCCTTGAGTCCCGTTCAGTCAGGCCGGGGCAAACCCGCTTTCACTCCGGAACTGATAAAGGAATCGATTTCGCAGCGCCCCACTGTTTTGATCGGCGACGTCGGTGTGGGAAAAACGTCGTTCCTGAAACATCTGATGTACGTGAGTGCTTTTGAAGAGTTCCGGAAAGCAGTATACATCTACATCGATCTTGGCGCCCATGGCGCACTATCCGAAAATCTCCATGAATTCACATTGAGCGAAATTGAAGCCCAACTCTATGCGCTGTACAAGGTGGATGTACACGAAATGACTTTTGTACGGGGTGTCTACAATCTTGAGATTAAGCGTTTTCAGCGTGGTATCTACGGAAATCTGCGTGAGCGAGATCCAGAAAAATATGAAGACAAATACTTAGAGTTTCTTGAAGGGAAGACAAAACTTCGTGCTGAACATCTCAAGGCGTCAATCTCCCATCTTGCGCGCGGGCGAAAGAAGCAAATTATATTCATGCTGGACAATGCTGATCAACGTGAATATCAGATACAGCAAGAGGCGTTTATCATTGCACAGAATTTTGCCAAATCCTGGGACGCGGCTGCATTTTTATCTGTTCGCCCGCAAACGTTCTATAAATGTAAGCGGTGCCCCTACACCATCTGGCTTTCAGCGTGAGATTGGCGTAAAGACCCAGGGCAGCAGCTGATCGATCTCGGAGGCCGGATGGCCATTGGCGATGGCTTCGAGCGTCGCCTTGAGATAGGCATGCGGGTTGACCCCGTTCATTTTCGCCGTTTCGATCAGACTAGCGATGCGGGCCCAGGCCGCCGCACCCTCATCGTGGCCGGCGAACAACGCGTTCTTGCGGTTCAGCGCCAGCGGGCGGATCGTGTTCTCGACCACGTTGGAATCCATCTCCACGCGGCCGTCGGTGAGGAACACCTGAAGTCCTTCCCAGTGATTGCCGATGTAGGCCAGCTTCTCGCCCAGGCGCGACTTCGCCGAGACGCGGGCGCGTTGCCGCTTCAGCCACGCCCCGAACTCCTTGACCCGCGGCGCGGTGCGCGCCTTGCGAACGGCCAGGCGCACCTCGGCGGGTTCGCCCCGGATCTGCTTCTCGATGGCGTACATCGCCGCGATGCGGCGCAAGCCCTCCGCGGCGACCTCCGAGCGGTGGCTGTCGTGGATCTCGCACAGCTTGCGCCTGGCGTGCACCCAACAGTTCGCCCGGGTCACCCCCTTGCCGGGCGCGGCCACCGCGTTGTAGCCGGCGTAGCCGTCCACCTGCAGGATGCCGGTAAAACCCTCAAGGAAACGCGTGGCATGAACCCCGCCGCGACCGGGCGCATAGAAGAACACCACGCCGGGCGGGTCCGGACCGGCCCAGGGGCGCTCGTCGCGGGCCAGCGCCCACAGATACCCCGTCTTGGTCTTGCCCCGCCCCGGGTCCAGCACCGGCGCGCGCGTCTCATCCATGAACAACTGCCCCGACTGCTTCAGATGCCAGGCCAGCCGATCCACCACCGGAGTCAGATGAAACGACGCCTTGCCCACCCAGCCGGCGAGCGTGGAGCGGTGCAACTCCACGCCCGAGCGGGCGTAGATCTGCGATTGGCGATACAAAGGTAAGTGATCGCCGTACTTGGCGATCAGCACCTGCGCCAGCGCCCCCTCGGTCGGCAAGCCGCCGGTGATGAGGTGCGCCGGCGCCGGCGCCTGGATCACGCCGGCCTCGCAGGTGCGGCAGGCGTACTTCGGGCGCACCGTGACGATGACCCGAAGCTGCGCCGGCACGATGTCCAGCCGCTCGGTGCGGTCCTCGCCGATGCGGATCATGTCCCCGCACCCGCAGGGACACTGCGTGCTGTCGGGCTCGATGACCTGTTCGATGCGTTCCAGGCCCCTGGGCAGATGCCCGAGGTTGCGTCGAGGTGCCCGGCGCTTGGCGGAGGACGGGGTTGTTGAGGTGCCCGGCGCAGCCGCGGCTTCCTCGGCCTCGGCCACCGCGCCTTCCAGATCCTCGAACGCCAGTTGGCGATCGTCCAGCGGGCGCTTCTCGGACTTCTTGTCGTAGATCGCCCGGCGCAGTTCGTCGATGAGGTGTTCCAGGCGGCGGTTGGTATCGGTGAGCAAATCCACCCTCGCGCGAAGCTCGTCGTTGGCCGTTTGCTGCGCCTGAAAGGCGGTTTTCTGGCGTTGGAACAGCGCCCGGTGGGCGGGCGGCAACGCGGTGAGATCGACCGGTTCTGGACGGCTCTGCATGAGTGAATACTACCATATAATCAGGAAGTTATAAACGAAAACCGGCCCGAAAAACGAGCCGGTCATCAGGGTTGAACAACCCCTTGGGCAGTCACGCCGCCACGCGCGGGCGGCGCACGCGCGGGCTCCACGTCCGGCGCCAGTCCAGACCCTCGAACAGCGCCTCGAACTGCGCCCGGGTGAGCCTCATCACCCCGTTGTGGACCGTCGGCCACGCGAACCGGCCCTGCTCCAACCGCTTATACGCCAGCACCAGACCGGTGCCGTCCCACCAGAGCACTTTGATCCTGTCGGCTCGCTTGGCTCGGAAGACATAGGCGACCCCCGAATATGGGTCCAGGCCCAGCTCGTTGTGCACCGCCGCGGCCAATCCGTCATGGCCCTTGCGAAAGTCCACCGGCTGCGTCGCCACCACGATCCGAGTGCCACCCAACGACACCATCACGACGTGCCCGCCAGCGCCACGGCGATCGCCGCGATCCCGGCCGTGTCGGTGACCCCGTCCAGGCGAACCGTCACGCCGCGTCCTTCAATCACCACCGAAGCGCGTTCTTCCACCTCAACGTCGGCAAAAGCCCCAGCCGGTTCCGCCTGCACCGATGACGGCGCCACCAGCTTGCCCCGGCGCAGAAGACTGCGCCAGGCCGATAACCGGTTGCGCGCGATCCCGTAGCGCCGGGCCACGGCCGTCACCGACTCCTGGGTAGAAAAACTCTCCCGCGCGATCCGGATCTTCTTCTCCGCGCTCCAGCTTCGCCGCTTCTTTCGCTTCCTCCCAACCGCCGCCGCTCCGTTGGCCGCAGCCGAACCGCCAACGTCCTTGCCCTTGGCATCCAGATCATCGTTCCGCATCGGACTCCTCCCTATTTAAGAGGAGTCATCCAATCTCAATGACTCACCGAAAGGAAGGTGGGGTCAGCACAGCGCTTACCTATAAATCAAAGCAGGCTGGCTCACTTACGGCTTATCCCCACCGCGTATTTACCATAGCTCCTCCACGAGTGGATCACGTTATCGAAAGACGGCTGAAATTTGCGCTAAACATGGCGGAGGGGCGTATTCCGATTGAAAGTTTGACGCACATCCAGCTTCAATTGGGAAACATAGCTATATTTCTCAAAGCACTGTTGTATTCTCTATCAAAAAATACCGAGCTAGTTGAATTCCTTTCAAATATTACAGCTGGAAATATACGAGCTGTTGTTGAATTGGTTACGAGGTTCATTGGAAGTGCGAACGTAGACGCGGAAAAGATCATAGATATCATGGAAAGAAATGGACGCTATGTAATCCCAATTCACGAATTCTGGAAGGCGACTTTGCTGGGCGAGTATTCCTATTATGATCCCATGTCATCCCTCGCCATCAATCTATTCGATATTAGAAACCCCGTCCAAAACGAGCATTTTCTTCTTCCTATGATACTAGGGTATTGCAATTGTAATGGAGACCACAAGTCGGGAGAAGGATTCGTTGCGTCAGTTGCTGTTGTTGCGGAAATGCAGGAATGGGGGTTCAACGCAGAAGCCACGAAAGCGGCGCTTCGGCGCGCAAACAATAAAAGACTTCTCGAAACACCGCAGCGTGTTACGTTTGATGAGGACGAGGGTGGTTTGTTTGGCGACATGCCTGACTGCTTTCGGATAAGTACCATTGGCGTGTATCATCTTCTTCGGTGGGTGACCGAGTTTTCTTATTTGGATGCTATGTCCTACGATACGCCGATACTGGATGAAAACGTTCGAGCGCAAGTGACGCCGAAGATCGCATCATTTTCGATTGCCGATAGATTGGACCGGGCGCTAACTTTCAGAACGTATCTCACAAAGGTATGGCATAGCTCTAACTTGGCTCCACTCTATTTTAGTTGGACAAGATCGTTAGATACTGGCGAGGAAAGCTTTAGGCGAGTGAGAAGAGCTATCGAGATGACTGGGACGCGCTAAAATTGGTGAGAATCTTTGGGAGATGGTCCAAACGATCTGGTTTGCAGTGACAAACAAACGGAATCTCGACTGGGACTGGGTCAAACTCTACAGGGAGACTGTACAGAGTACATGATCGTTTCGGACTTTGGCTGCGTATTGAAGCCGTGGATCCCGTCAGTGCTGATTCAATGTTCCCCAGTTGTGCCGAAGTAACTATCCCCTCGTTCTTTAATATGTTTGTCTTATTGTGTTTTTTCCGGGAGCTGGCCGCGGCGTCGCTTGGTGATATATTTGCCCCGTCCTTCTGCCAAAAGTCGAACCACTAGGAGTACCTCGCTCGGAGTGGCCACGTACGGGTTTGAACTGCAGAGCAGGAACTCCGGCATACTCTCCTCCGACGGCTTTCGGGAATGATCAAGACACCGGACGAAATCATGGTAATGCGGACCGCGGGCCGCCTGACCGCGCGAGTCCTTGAGGCCCTCGACGGTGTGATCAGGGCCGGGACATCGACGGCCGAGACGGTCGATGTTCAGGCCGTACTTTCGGCGCACTTCAAGCGTTCTGTTCACGAACCAGCACGCGTTGCGCCGGGGCTGCCACTCGGCGGCGTCCTTCGCGCCCTTCTCGTACCGGTTCACTGGCGGGCTCGCCAGCGTCAAGTTGAGGACATCCCTTGCAAACCGGGCCTTCGTCGCCGGGCTCGCCGAGCACAGACCGCTGTCGTGGGCTTCAGACAGGGGCACGATATGTTCGATGTCCGTCTCGCGGGACGTCGCGAAACACTGCCCCGTGTACGGTCCGTATATCTTTCCGATACCGCAATGATTTCCGCCTCCACCGATTGCGAATACGGATAGTCCTCCCGATCATAAGGTGCGCAGCGGAATTCCGGTTCAACCCTGACGCCTCGATAGGTTTGCTGCCCGACGGCCTTTGCCTGAATAGCCAGCGCCGCAATTAGCGCAATCCACTTTCCAGCATTTCTCATTCAATCTCCCCCATTAATCCACCCTACACGCTCCAGTCCAATCGCAATATCAATCCATTGCCGGCGCAACACGCCGCATTAACTTGCCCAACTCGTCCCGCGTCATCCGAGGTGCAGTCAACATCGCAGTCCTTGTCCGATGGACTTGATGCGTTCTGACCCCTGCCGCAGCTTTCCGTACAGTCCGCGCCGATCCTGTCCCCGACCTGGGTTGCCGACGCGTTGACGGAAATCGGTACCCGATGTGGATCCTGCTCCGCTCGGTGCAGTTACGCTCGCGAAGGCTACATCTCCATCTCGATGCCCCGCGGCACGTGGATTTTCTCCGGTTCGTGAGACTGCTCCCACGCTTCCGCTCCGACTTCCTCCCAGCCTTGATCGTGCGCTGGTTCCAACGCGGGCTCCACGACCTTGACCTGCGCCGGCTCGACCGCTTCGAGCGCCGATATTCGTTCGCCCGTCACGGCCTCCAGCCGCTCGCGTAGCGCGTCTCGGTTGTCCGTCACCAACTCGGCCCGGTCCCGCGCGCGGCTGATCTCCACGTACAGTGTCTTTTGCGTCGTCAGGTGGGGATGGTTGGCCTCCATCGCCGCGATGACGGCATCCACCGTACGACCCTGGAACGCGTGCGCCGTGGACGCCCAGGAACGATCGATGTGGCGCAATTGCGGATCGCCGTTATTGAGGTCGAGCGTCCGCCCGTCTTCCAGTTTGAACGACACGGTCCCGTCCTTCACCCCGGCCACCTCCGCCGTCTGGCTGTTGACGAGTCCGTAAACGGCGTCGTTTTTCGTCCAGCGAATGCGGTCGCCCTGGCGAAGCTCGAAGCTGTCGGCGCTGTACACCTCGACCCCGCCGGTTCGCCCGGCGAGCTTTCCCGGGTCCCAGTTCACCAGCTCCCCGTCGTTACCGATGAGGTTCACCGTCCCGGCACTGCGGTCAATGTTGTGGACCTTCAGTTCGTCGCCCTGCTCGACGCCAAGCCGCTTGTAGCTGCGGTGGAACCCCACGACGCTGCCGGCGGTGTAGTTGTCGGCCAGGGTTTTCTGGGCGCGCGTGTAGCCGCGGGACATGAGTCTTGTCGTTTCCAACGCCGGTCCGGCAACCTGTCCTTCGCGAATCAGCCGCTCGCGGACGATGTCGTTGATTTTGTGGCGAAGCTTGTGGCTGGGGGCGATCAGCCCGGTGTTCTCGCGTTGCTCGGGCGGGAGCCTCAGCCAGCGGGCGGCGGCCGCGCCGGGGAGATTGTCCGGTTCGACCTCGGCCACGTTCGACCCCAGTTTCTCGAACGCCTTCTTGATATCGCCGCCCAGGCTGGCCTTGACCGCGGCTTTGAGTTCGGGCTCACGCTGTCGCATGATCTCGTCCATCGTCGCGGTTTTCATGCCCGATTGCTGTAACTGCACGAAGGGTTTGCCGGCGTCTACCGCGTCCAGTTGCTTGCCGTCGCCGACGAGCACCACCCGGGGCAGCCGCAGTTCCCGCGCGATGCGAAGGAGATCCCGGGTCTGTACGGTGGAGGCGAGCGAGCCTTCGTCCACCACCAGCACGGTCTTATTGAACGCCGCGCGCATGTCGCGTTCGCCCTTCGCCGTCAGGCGTCCCGCAGCCACCCCGGCGTTGCGGGCGAGGAAGCGTTGCAGCGTTTCGCTCTCGATGGCCGACTCCGCGGCCAGGGTCTGCGCCGCGGATGCGGACGGGGCCAGGCCTTTCACCCGAAAGCCGCGTTTTTCCAGCAACGCGCGGGTGCGATTGAGCATTCGGGTCTTTCCGGTGCCGGCGTAGCCCTGCACGCCCACCACGCGATCCTCATCCGACAGAATCAACTTCACGGCCGCCTTCTGTCCCACCGTGAGGGGGCCGTTGCGCAGCGCCTTGTTCCAGGCCGCACAGGCGAAGGCCGGGCGTCCCCGCTACTTCTGGGAACAACTGCGGGCGCTGTTCCTGCAACTGTTCATCCCGGACTGGGAAACGTTGTATCGGGCGCTGGCGTTCGGGCACCGAAGTGAACTGGTGCTGTATGACACCTCCTGACTCCACGCCGCGCCCGGGTGTGCGAGAAACGGTTCTTCAGGGACACCACAATAGCCAAACGACACGTCGGCAACCGAGCCGGAGAGGATGGCTTCCCCCACCGATCGGCTCACGCCCGCACGGCGCGATCGAATCGACACCGCGAGCGTGCAAAACGCGTTAGCGGGAATTGCTGGTCGACTGACACATGCATTGACAATTTGGCCCGACGGAGGCAGAAAATGAAAATCAAAGCGATTGCTATCGCCGTTTCTCCGATATTGCTGGGCTGGTCCCTCCAGGTATCGGCCCAATCGATGTTCCTGCGGTCCATGTACGAGCTTGAGGACCCGCGGGGCTATTGTCTCGACATCCCGGGGTTCGGCCCCAGGATGCAACTGGACGCGCCCATCACCACCCACACGTGCAAATACAGCCTCCCGGGCTTCGACGTGGATGAGATTTTCGAACACATGGACGGGAAGCTTCGGCTCGTCAATTACGACCGTTGCCTGGCTGGCAGCGCCACGGAAACCGCCGGTGCGGCGGTCAACTCCATCGACTGCGGCGATGCCCACCCATGGCAGGTTCACGCCGATGGACGTGTGACTCCCGCCGACAATGCCAACCTCTGCCTGACGCTGGCGGCTGAGCGGGAGTTCGTGAATTCCTCGATCGCCACCGTGCCCCCCTACTCGTCCAGGGACGTGAGCCTTGAATCCTGCACGGCAGCCGCGTCCTACCGGCAGCGCTGGCGCTGGTCCGAAACCGATGAAATGAAGACCTACAACGCCAACAGCCTGCGCGATGGCATGACGGCCGCGGCGCGTGAAGGCAATCGCGAAATCGGGCCCGCCGTCGACCCCGCGGCGACCGCGGCCATCTACGCCGACGCCGCGCGGGCCTTCAGTGCGGCCGACGTCACGGTATCCGACGAAATCGCCTACGGCCCGGAGGATGGGCATCGGCTGAGAGTCTACGAAGGCCACAACCGCAATTCACCGGGCATGGGGGCGCCCATCATCCTGCTGGTACACGGCGGCGGCTTCTCGCGCGGTAACCTGAGCAATCTGGACCACGCCGCGACACACTTAGCTGGCCTGGGATTCGTCGCGGTGAACATGACCTATCCCCTGTCGCCGGAACACACCTGGCCCAGCGGTGCCGAAGCCGTTCACTCGGCGGTGGAATGGATTCATGACAATATCGGCGACTATCGGGGAAACCCCTCCCAGCTTTACGTCTACGGCCATTCCGCAGGTGGCAACCATGTGGCCAATTACGTGTTTCGGCCGAGCCTGTCGTCGACGCAGGGCGATCGCGTGGCCGGCGCCATTCTCGCTTCGCCGGCGCTGCAGTTGCCCGATGCGCCGGACGACGTCGGTTCCGACTACTATGACGTCGACGACCGGCCGATGGCGGAAATGCGTGTCCTGGAAAATATCGAGACGGCCTCGATACCGGTTCTGATCACCGTGGCAGAACTTGACCCACGGGGCTTCCATCGCTCCACCGCACGGCTGTTGGTCCAACTCATCGAGGACTTCGGTGCACAGCCGCGCCTGCGGCAGATTCCGGGGCACGGGCACATATCGTACGTGTCCGCGGTCGGCACCAGCGATCGGTTGCTCGAGGAAGAGCTGGTGGACTTCATGCTGTCTCCAAGGTGATCGGCACGTTCGAGAAATTCGCCGCCCGCGCAGGCACACTTGCGGGCAGCCTGGCGATTCTGGTTTGCGGTCCCCTGGCCATGGCCCAGGAATCCGAAGAACGGCTCGCGCGGGGCACCTACCTGATGGAGAGCATTGGCGCCTGCGGCAACTGCCACACGCCCAAGAGGTCCGACGGCACGCCCATCGAAAACCTGCACCTGGGCGGTGCGTTTGTCATCGAGGAGCCCGGGTTCAAGGCGTATGCGCCCAACATCACGATGGACGAGGCGACAGGTATCGGCACCTGGAGCGACGAAGAGATCATTCGCGCCATTCGCGAGGGCTTTCGACCGGATGGAACCATCATCGGTCCGCCGATGCCGACGCCCTGGTACCGCGATATTTCGGATACGGATGTGCGCGCTATCGTCGCCTACCTGCGCGCCGCGGAGCCGGTGAATCGGGTTGTGCCGAAAAGCGAGTACCGGGTGCCGTTACCGCCCGATTGGGGGCCTCCTGCCGAATCTGTTCCCGATGTTTCTCCCGACGACCCCCTGGCCTACGGCACATACGTTGCCGTCGCGCTGGGGCATTGCACCGAATGCCATACGCCCCTGGTGGAAGGCATGCACGATTTCAGCCGCACGGGCCTGGGCGGCAACAGCTATCCGAATATCTTCGGGCTCGGGTTTACGGTGATCTCCGCCAACGTGACCCCGCATCCGACCCTGGGTATCGGCGAATGGACGGACGAGGAAATCAAACGCGCCATCACCGACGGCATCCGCCCCGACGGACGGCAAATGCTCGACAGCATGGCGTTCCAGTACTACCGGAACATGACCGAAGAGGACCTGGACGCGCTGGTGGTCTACCTGCGCTCGCTGCCGCCGCAACCGGTGGAGTAACCGGGCATATGATCGATACAGGATTCGTTGACCTCAGTGGCGCGCGGCAGCGACTGCGCTCCCTGCGCACCGGGGTATGCACGCAGTGCCGATAGAAAGAAATACGGTCAATTCGGCGAACTTCAATCCGGAACTTGAACTGCCTTACCAACTTCGAAAGGACGACTTTCGTTCAGCGTTGCAGGATGTTTATGACTTTTTCCACGACGTAAACGAACATCTTGTTTCGAAAGGGCTTCAGCGATTGGACGACATACTAAGACCTGCGATTATGTCGGGGGTAATATCCGATATGCTCACGTCAAGTCTGGCGACACATTCCCGAGTTTTGGTCGAGAACAACTACTTCAATGGCCATCCGGACCTTGTGGTTCAGGGCGTCTACGCGAACAACTCGGTCAAGGCAGGTGAACAAGGGGTGGAAATCAAGACCACGCGAAAGAAAGGAGGTGCTGTCGATACCCACGGCGCGCGAAATCAGTGGATGTGCGTGTTTGTTTACGAGGTGGATACCGTGTCGGAACCTGCCGTGAACCGGCGTCCAATGACATTCACGGAGGTGTATCTTGGCAAGGTGACGTTGGACGACTTCAGAAGAAATCCTCGGGGTGAACTCGGTACAAGAACCGCAACGCTACACGCCGATGGCATCAAGAAACTGCGTGAGAGTTGGGTCTACAAGGCTTAGTGGACCCGTTGGGAGCATACGACGTAAGTTCGGGAATTGAATTGACGGCCATCAGGAAATAGTCCCTGTCTCTCTCTATTCCGATGCTGTCGTAACCCAAGGCGTTGCTTGCCGCCAATGTAGACCCGGCGCCCGCAAAGGTATCGAGCACGGTTCCCTCGCCAAGCGGAAGTACGCCCCTGACCAATTGTCGAAGAAAGGTTTGTGGTTTCAAACTGGGATGTGGCGCGAGTTTTTTTTCTCCGCGCCGCGTCGGCGCCGAGGCAATCACGTCGCCGAAGGGCTTCGCTTTCTCGGGACGCCGAAATCCGCCTGTCTTCCACTTTCTCAGATTGTCCTGAACCCTTCCTTCCAGCGGTTTTCTGAAAACCAACCAAGGCTCCCACATCGAGCGCGGCATTACGCTCACGTCACGAAATTCATCGTGCGCCCCCTTGGGCCGATCGCCGCCCCGCATCGTCATTGTCAGCCGAATTATCTCGCCTCGCCTCTCAAGTCCAGCCTCTGACAACGCGATCGCGACAATATGGGAAACCAGCGGATTGGAGGCTACTACCACATTGGCGCCGGGTACCAACACTCCGTGGACAATCTTTCCCCATACCAGGAAGAATTGCCTGATCTCTTCAAGCTGATTCTTGTCCAGCGTCGTAAATCGGGGCAGCGGCGATCTCCGGTGACCATCGAAAGATGGAGGTATGCGCCAGACGCCACCTTTGCCGGCGCGCAACTTTCGCTGCTGCTCATCCGTGTATTCATGCAAACCATAGGGTGGATCCGTCACGACGGCATGTACTGAACTGGGGGGAGCCTGATCCAACCACGAGAAGCAATCGTCATGGTGCAGCATGGATTGTTGGAACGAGAAAGGCCGCTCCCTGGATTCGACCGGCGCAAAGAAGCGTTGCCGCGGGCTCCGCTGATGGACTCTCGCGCGATAAACACCTCTACGTTCGCGGATAAAGAGTTTAGGGGTATTGAGCCTCAGATAGGACCTGATCGACGACGTCGGCGTATCACCGATCTGCTTGTAAACACCCGCTTCGATGTCGGAAATGCGGAGCGGCGCTTCGGATTCCTCGAAAACCTTGACGATGGCGTCCCGGACCCGACCGGGAGGTTGTTTCCTTGACGACGGCATTCGTAAAGGTTATGACGTCTGGACGTCTTCAGTCAACCGAACCAGATCGAATTCCGCTCCCCGAAGTCCATCGACCCGGCAGCTGACGCCGGATTCCGCAAGACTGGCGAGCTACCGCGCTGTCCAGCCGCCGTCCACCTTGAGGCTGGAACCCGTCATCAGCGAGGAATCGGCCGACGCCAGGAACATCACCGCCGCGACGACCTCGCGCAGTTCGCCGATACGCCCCATGGGGATGCAGTCGAGCGCCCACTGCTTGAAGGCCCGATCCTCTAACATGGGCCCGGTCAGGGGTGTATCGATGAACGTCGGCGCGACGCTGTTGACGCGAATGCCGTGGGGCGCCAGTTCCACGCCCAGCGCCTTGGTCAGTCCCTCCACAGCGTGCTTGGTCATGCAGTAAACGGTCCGGTTTGCCGCACCGATGTGGCCCATCTGCGACGACATGTTGACGATCGAACCGCCGGCGCCCGCGCGGAGCATCACCCGCGCGGCGCTCTGGGCCGTGAGGAACATCGCCCGCACATTGACCGCGATCATTTCGTCCACGACCTCTTCCGGGGTGTCGATGAAGGGCTGCGGCGAATTCGTGCCCGCGTTGTTGAACAGGATATCGAGTCGTTCGAGTTGTTCGAGCCGACGGCGAAACGTTCGCTCGTTGACGTCCTCGGCCCAGGTCTCCACGGCGCTGCCCAACCGATCGCGCAGCCGATCCAGATCGCCCTGATTTCTAGCCACCGCGATCACCCGCGCGCCGGCGTCAACCATGGCTTCGGCGCAGGCCGCGCCTATGCCGCGGCTGCCCCCGGAGATCAACGCCACTCGGCCTTCGAGGTCCCACTTTGTACCCGTCGAAGCACCACCTGAAGTACTCATGCCGATCAACCAACCGCCGCCAAGTCTCGGAATTCGCGCGCCCATTTCCCCAAGCGGGACACGTTCGCACGCTCGCGCAGAGCGCTAGCTGCCACGGGCTGCTAGTGTCACGTCATACATGATATGTCGTATGATTCGTGATAGATTCATCGCCGTTGAGGGAACACGGCGAGGGTTTGGCGATGAAGCGATATACGGTGACGTTGGAGCAGTCGGAGCGGGAGGCGCTGGAGGGGATAACGCGCAAGGGCGCGCACCGCCCACAGAAGGTGATCAATGCCTTGGTTTTGCTCAACTGCGACGAAGGGGCGTTCAACGAGCGGCGCTCGACGGGGGCGGCGCTCGCGGAGGTCTTGCGCATCAGCCTGCGCCGGGTGGACCGGGTGAAGAAGCGTTTCGTCGAGGTGGGGTTGGAGGCGGCGCTGGGGGGTCGGCAGGGTCGGCGGCCGACGTATCGGCGCAAGGCCGACGGGGCGTTCGAGGCGCGCCTGATCGCGGTGAGTTGCGGCGACCCGCCGGCGGGCCATGCGCAATGGTCGCTACGGCTATTGGCGGATCGGGTGGTGGAACTCGGGTACATCGACAGTGTGTCGCACGAAACCGTGCGGCGGGTTCTAAAAAAAACGAACTCAAACCTTGGAAGCGCGTCGGGTGGGTGATTCCCCCGCAGCGCAACGGGCACTTCGTGGCGGCGATGGAACGGGTGCTCGAGGTCTATCGGCGGTCTTACGACCCGGCGTATCCGGTGGTGTGCATGGACGAGACGCCGCGTCAGTTGATCGGCGAAACGCGCGTGCCGGTCCCGGCGCGCCCCGGACAGCCCGAGCGCTACGATTACGAGTACCGGCGCTGCGGGGTGTGCAACGTCTTCATGGCCACCGAACCGTTGGCCGGCAAGCGCCTGACCAAGGTGACCGAACGCAAGACCAAAATCGACTGGGCGCACTTTCTCGCCGATATCGCTGCGCACTATACCCACGCCAGGAAAATCACCTTGGTCATGGACAATCTGAGCACTCACCGCCCCGGCGCGCTCTACGAAGCGTTCCCGCCGGCGCAGGCCAAGGCGCTGTGGGACCGGTTCGAGTTCGTCCATACTCCCAAGCACGGCAGTTGGCTGAATGTCGCCGAGGTCGAACTCAACGTCATGATCCGCCAATGTCTCAACCGACGCATCGATTCCATCAACGTCCTGCGCGACGAAGTGGCGGCTTGGCAAGCTTCGCGCGACCGGCTGCAGGCCAAAGTCAATTGGCAGTTCACTACCGACGACGCGCGCGTGAAACTGAAACGGCTTTATCCGACATTTGAAGCGTGACACGACACTAGTGTCACGTCATACATGATATGTCGTATGATTCGTGATAGATTCATCGCCGTTGAGGGAACACGGCGAGGGTTTGGCGATGAAGCGATATACGGTGACGTTGGAGCAGTCGGAGCGGGAGGCGCTGGAGGGGATAACGCGCAAGGGCGCGCACCGCCCACAGAAGGTGATCAATGCCTTGGTTTTGCTCAACTGCGACGAAGGGGCGTTCAACGAGCGGCGCTCGACGGGGGCGGCGCTCGCGGAGGTCTTGCGCATCAGCCTGCGCCGGGTGGACCGGGTGAAGAAGCGTTTCGTCGAGGTGGGGTTGGAGGCGGCGCTGGGGGGTCGGCAGGGTCGGCGGCCGACGTATCGGCGCAAGGCCGACGGGGCGTTCGAGGCGCGCCTGATCGCGGTGAGTTGCGGCGACCCGCCGGCGGGCCATGCGCAATGGTCGCTACGGCTATTGGCGGATCGGGTGGTGGAACTCGGGTACATCGACAGTGTGTCGCACGAAACCGTGCGGCGGGTTCTAAAAAAAACGAACTCAAACCTTGGAAGCGCGTCGGGTGGGTGATTCCCCCGCAGCGCAACGGGCACTTCGTGGCGGCGATGGAACGGGTGCTCGAGGTCTATCGGCGGTCTTACGACCCGGCGTATCCGGTGGTGTGCATGGACGAGACGCCGCGTCAGTTGATCGGCGAAACGCGCGTGCCGGTCCCGGCGCGCCCCGGACAGCCCGAGCGCTACGATTACGAGTACCGGCGCTGCGGGGTGTGCAACGTCTTCATGGCCACCGAACCGTTGGCCGGCAAGCGCCTGACCAAGGTGACCGAACGCAAGACCAAAATCGACTGGGCGCACTTTCTCGCCGATATCGCTGCGCACTATACCCACGCCAGGAAAATCACCTTGGTCATGGACAATCTGAGCACTCACCGCCCCGGCGCGCTCTACGAAGCGTTCCCGCCGGCGCAGGCCAAGGCGCTGTGGGACCGGTTCGAGTTCGTCCATACTCCCAAGCACGGCAGTTGGCTGAATGTCGCCGAGGTCGAACTCAACGTCATGATCCGCCAATGTCTCAACCGACGCATCGATTCCATCAACGTCCTGCGCGACGAAGTGGCGGCTTGGCAAGCTTCGCGCGACCGGCTGCAGGCCAAAGTCAATTGGCAGTTCACTACCGACGACGCGCGCGTGAAACTGAAACGGCTTTATCCGACATTTGAAGCGTGACACGACACTAGCCTTCGATGCACTCGTACGGCTCCACGGTAACGCCCGGTATGTAGATCCAGTACGACTGAAATTCAATGGGCTCAAGAAATGCGGCCGGGTCAGTGATGGTGGTGTGGTAGTACAGTCGGCTTCCATCGGCGCTCGGCGTATAGCGTTCGACCATTTCCAGCTCATCGCTGAGCGCAATCCCCAGGCGAAACTTCCGGGACGATATATTCGTCGTGGTCACAACCAACGTGCCGTCGTCCCATCTCCCGATGGAATGCCCGAGCGGCGACCCTGTGTCGGCAGCACGCTCGTCCAGGTGAATCGTACGAACCGCGTCGTACTCCTCCAGGCGCATGAGAATCGTATCGCCCTGGTCGATGAAGTCTCGCGGATACGGGTTCCCGATGATTGTCGGCATCCCGGCCGCCGCGCACTCGCCGGTGGCCAGATTGTCGGTCAACCGATCGTAGGCTGCCGCTGCGGCGCGCGCTTCATCGGTCAGCGGGGAATTCTCATTCGAAACGTCAAAGTCCCTGAATAGCCCCTGACCCGGCGCGGCGCTCCAGGTACGGAAGAGTCCCAGTTCAGGGGTGGTCGTATCGCCTTCGGCCACGAAACGCGGCCCGGTCCTGCCCATCGCCCGGTCGTTCCAACGCGGCTCGGCGCGCTGCGAGAATAGTATCTCGCGACCGTCGGGCAGCAGGACGTTGGTCACATAGATCTCGGTGACCCCGCCACGCGCCGGATTGCCGGCGAGCGTGATCGCGTCGCCGGCTTCGAGGAGCACTTCGGTGATATCCCGCTGGCGCAGCATGCTCACAGACTGGGCCTCGACTTCCCATAGATCGTCGCCACCGGCTTCGTTGGTGACCCGCAGGGTGATTCGAACGTGAGGATTTCGCCAGATGACACGTTCGACTTCGCCCTGCAGTTCAATTGACCTTGCAAGGTCGAACTGCGCGCCGACGCCGTGGTGCGCAAGCGTCAGTGCGGGAATAGTCAAGGATGTAACCGCGGCTCCGAGCCAAAGCTGCATGATCGTCGATTTCTTCATTTCTGTTACTCCTGAGCCGCGCTTCGACAAGAGTCGATCACGGCCACCAAATCGTCAGCCGGTAGGCGCCAATGGCAGCGCGCAATCGACTTCGATGAACCGGTAGTCCGTGGCCGCATGGTTTTTCCGCCGGGACATCTGCCACGGACCCGTCAGATACTCCGGGTCGTTGACGACCAGCGTCATCTCCAAAACCGCGCCGAGTTCAGGCGAGTCGGCACGCCGGTAGGTCTCCGTGACCGTACTGCTGTTGCTGAGCGCGTTGCCTTGCGTGCCGGTGAGTCGTCCCAAGAGCTGTGTTGATTCAACAACCAGCGCATCGCCCTCGTACCGGGCCACGTGATGACCGTAGTCCGTATGCTCGTCCGACGCAGGACCGCGCCCGTCCAGATGGATGACGCGCGTAGCGGCACCCTGTTCGTATTCGAAGACCAGGTGATCGTCGTTCTGGGTGATTCGCAGGGGATGCCCCGACATGGCCTGGCGCACCAGACCGTGGTCGGCGCATTCGGCAAACGCCGGATCGTTGAGAGCGTCGAAGCCAGCCTGCAGCGCGGCCCCGGCCTCGTTGAAAGGCGGCGGCGGGTTGGGCCCGCGGCCCAGGCCGCCGAGCCACATTCCGGCCACGTTCGGGCGCCCGTCGTCCAGCGTGAGCGCCACGGCCATGCTTGAGTCCGGAGCCTGGCTGTCGTCGGGCGCTTCCTGCAAGCGGCGAACGATCGAACCGTCCGCCGGATCGAGCTCGACAAACCGACCGCTCTGTATTTCGGCGGATTCGATGAGGAGCATGGGGGCCCCGGTACGACTCTTCTTGCCGGCGAAACGGATCAGCTGCCCGGGCTGGATCGTGTCGGCTGTCCAGCCCCAGCGGCGCATCGGCGGCGCAGCCGGGCCCGTGACCATCCACTCCGTTACGGCACCGGTCTCATCCGTCACGTTGAGCATGATGTTGACGTGCGGATTGACAAAATTGAATTCGGTCACCACGCCTTCAACCTCGATCTCTTCGTCGGTGAACACGGCGGGGGCGGCGTGGTGTGCGCTCGCAGGAACCGAAACAGCGACGGCAGCAAAACAAAGTACCGGGAACGATCGTAAGCATCTCATGGCATTCGTCCGGAATTCGCTCTCCCAAAGTGTACTACGCCACTGCCGTGTGACCGCGTGCCCTCGAAAGACACGCCGTTCGGTACTGGTGCCGGGACCACCTGACAATTGCGGATCAGCACACCCGCAAGCACCCATATGCACCGCATCGCGGTTAAAATCGTAATATGCCCCGCGAGGGGCTTGCCACGCCCCATCGGCAGCGTCGCCGGACGATTTTGGAGAAGCACCATGGCACGTTACCTCAAACGCGGTCAGCCCGCGGATGTTACCGCCCGGGAGGACGACAGGGTCCGCAAGACCGTGGAAGACATCATCGCGGACATCGGCGCACGGGGAGACCGCGCACTGCGCGACTATTCGGAACGCTTCGACCGCTGGTCACCGGATTTGTTTCGCCTCGACGCCGGCACCATCGAAGCCTGCCGGAAATCGCTATCGGACCGGGTTATCGAAGACATCCGGTTCGCCCAGACCCAGATTCGGAATTTCGCCCAGGCGCAGAGGGACGCGCTCCAGGATGTGGAGGTCGAAACGCTCCCGGGCGTCGTCCTGGGGCACAGGAATATTCCCGTTAACAGCGTCGGTTGCTACGTCCCCGGCGGCAAATACCCCATGGTGGCTTCGGCCCACATGAGCGTGGTGACCGCCAAGGTGGCCGGGGTCACCCGCATTGCCGCCGCCGCACCGCCCTATCGGGGCGCGCCCAGCGCGGCCATCGTCACCGCCATGGACATGGCCGGCGCCGACGAAATCTATTGCCTTGGCGGTGTACAGGCCGTGGCTGCCATGGCGCTGGGTACCGAGAGTATCGAGCCGGCCGACATGATCGTCGGTCCGGGCAACGCCTATGTGGCCGAGGCCAAGCGTCAACTCTTCGGCCGGGTGGGCATCGATCTGCTGGCCGGACCCACCGAGACGCTGGTCATCGCCGATGACAGCGTCGACGGCGAACTCTGCGCGGCGGACCTTCTGGGCCAGGCCGAACACGGGCCCACATCGCCCGCCATCCTGCTCACCGACTCCGAAGCCCTTGCAAAGGAAACGATCGCGGAAGTGCAACGTCAGTTGGGTGTGCTGCCCACCGCGGACATCGCCGGGGTTGCATGGCAGGATCACGGGCAGGTCATCGTCTGCGACAGCGTCGAGGAGATGGTCCAGGTGGCCGATGCGATCGCCGCCGAGCACGTTCAGGTCATGACCCGCGATCCGGGCTACTTCCTGGAGAACATGACCAACTACGGGGCATTGTTCCTGGGCCCGGAGACCAATGTCGCCTACGGCGACAAGGTGATCGGCACGAACCACACACTTCCCACGCGACGGGCGGCCCGCTATACGGGCGGGTTATGGGTGGGCAAGTTCATCAAGACCTGCACCTACCAGCGGGTGACCGAAGCGGCATCCCTGGAGGTTGGCGAGTACTGTTCGAGGCTATGCGACCTGGAAGGCTTCATGGGCCACAAGGAACAGGCGGATATCCGCGTGCGGCGCTACGGGGGCGGTTAGGGGTTTTTTGGACGACGAGGTGTCGCCGCGCCTTCCGATGCGTCAGGCGTTTGACCCTGACCCTGGCTGCGGCTCTTGTAACGGCACGCACAGGTCCGTGGCCAAGTGCGCCGGCACCGTGTCCTGCGGCGTGTTACGGTACAACTCCATGCACGGGCGGTCGGCCACGGCCTCGCCGCTGTCCGGCAACCACTCATCGAACAGCCGCCCGTACGCGTCCGCGATCGCCTCGTACGACCCCACCAGCCGGTACACCGCATGGCGCCCGGCGCCCACCGTCTCAATTTCAATCCCGGGCGGCGGCCGTTCGTGGGTGAACATCTCCACCCCCACCTTCCAGTACCAGCGCTGTGCCGGCGCCGTGTTCGGCCGGTGGAACGACAGCGTCAGCAGCCGCCCGGTCGGCGCCCCCACGATCTGCGCCCATTTGAACAGCCGCTCGAAACACGGCCCCACGCCCGACTGCGGACCGACGTCGCGAATACACGACACCCGCATTGCCGCGATGGTCTCGATCCGAACGTCGATGGTTTCACTCCCGTGCTGCGCCTTGACCAGTCATCCTAGCGTAGCGCAAGACCCGGCGGCCGATAACGGGACATGCGCGCGCGTGTCGGAGTCAGGCCCGAGGCGGGCGAGCCCCGAGGCCCGACGTACCGTCGACCCTCGCTGGTTCTTGGCCCGAGCATCTGCATCGGGGTAATCGCGTCGCTGGGAGAGGCTGCTACAATTTCAATTGTGTGTCATCCGGCGGTCTGCGGGAAGGCGGCCCTGCCAAGCGGGGCCGGTGTTTAGCCGTGTAGCCGCCTTTGCACCGCGAATAGCCCAGTGAATGATTCTTGTCGCTCGGAAATCGAATTGAAGCTGGCAGGAGATTCCGATGATCTCCTGGCTATCTTTCGGGAATTGGGTGGTGTCGACACGGTTTCGTCGGAGGTGCTCAGTACGTACTACGATACGGTTGACGGTCGTCTTTGGCGCAAGGGATTTACGTTCAGGCTGCGCGCCAGGCGTGGCCAGGACGAACTGACTCTGAAGAAGGAGAAGGGGTTTGTGCGCCGCGAATGGACGTCGCGGATCGACGAACCCGTGGCAAGTATCGCGCGGTTGCCCCAGCAAGCGCCGCACGGCGACTTGGGATTGGGGTCGTCAGGGCTTGTGCCCTTGTTTGCCAGCAACGTCAGGCGCCGGCAAACAAGGCTTGAGGCGAATGGCGCCCTGATCGAGGTGTCGATCGACGCCGGCAGAATCTTCGCGGGCGAACGCCATACACGGGTGTCCGAGCTCGAATTCGAGTTGGTGGGCGGTCCGGTGCAAGACATGCTTCACTGCATTCGGGCTTTGCTGTCGGGCCGCCGGCTATCTGCGCATACGTGTTCCAAGGCGGCACGTGGCATGGCCATGGTCAACGATGCGATGTCGGCCTGTAGCAAGGCTCCCAAACTTCAGGTGCATCGCGCTGACACCGTCGACGACGCAGTCAGACTGATCATCGCCGGAGTAGCGACCCACATCCTGGAAAACATATCCTTTGCTACCGACGGTCGAGATCCCGAGGGCGTACATCAATTGCGGGTCGCGCTGCGGCGATTCCGTTCCACCATTCGGCTGTTCCGGGCATACCTCGATCCTCGCGCTTTCTCCTTGGAGGAAGAAGCAAGGCTAGCGCTAAGACGATTGGGTCGTGTGAGAGACCTCGACGTTCTGATCTCCGAAACGATACCGCGAGCATTGAAGGACAGCGATAGCGATCACGACTTCGAAGTCCTTCTGGACATCGCCAGAGAACAAATCGTTGACGCCCGCTCGGATGTTCGGCGGCTAGTGGTTGATCCGCGCTTCAACAGTTTCTTGATCGATTTGTTGATTATCTGGCAATGCGGTGACTTGGTGAAGCACTATCGCGATACGCCGCTTGGCCGCGTTGCCACGCCTCTGTTACGAAAGTACCACGGGAAATTGCTGAAGACCGGCAAGAACTTTGCCAAACTCACCGGCAGGCAACGACACAAGGTTCGCATTGCGCTAAAGAAACTACGCTACGCTTGTGATTTTTTTCGCACTCTCTATCCTGGGGAATCGACGAACGTCTACATCGGCAAACTGGCGGATCTTCAAAAACATCTTGGGCGGTTCAACGACGTGATAGTAGCGGAACGCATGATCGCCGATTTGTGTGCAGGCGAGGGCAAGACCGCAATCAACGCTGAACACGTGCGTGATATTTACAAGATTCGCCTCCACGCCCTTGAACCGCGGCTGGTACGCAAATGGAAGCGGATCGCTCAAACGGAACCGTTCTGGCAATAGCTCGGCCGGCAAGGCGCGAGGAGGGAGAATATTGGGTATATCCGACCGACGAGCAACGCAGCCGGCCGGGATGCCGCGTCGGTCGATCGGCCGTCTTCGGCGAGGCGGTCTTCCGACCCATGCAGCCGGACTTTCGCTACGGGCTGCCAGCATAAGTCGGAATTCACGCCAACCCCTGCCTAAAATCTCAACACGGTGTGTAGAATCGCCCAATGGAACACTAACCGGGAAACCTGTCATGAAATACGCTCTGCGATCTGCCCTTCTCGTCTCAGCCCTGGCACTCGCGCTGGTCCGAACCGCCGGCGGTCAGGACGGCGAGGCCTCCTATGTCGTGGCTTACATCGAGGTTTCTCCGACATCGGTTCAGCAAGCGATGGAATTGATCGCCGCCGAGGTCGAGGCCAGCCGCAACGATCCCGGCAATGTCCTGTACGAGGCATTGCAACGGATGGAAAGGCCAAACCACTTCGTCCTGCTGGAAACCTGGGTGGACGCCGAGGCCCAGCAATCCCACCGGGATTCGGCCCGCACCGCAGCCTTTCGAGATGCGCTGGCTCCGCTTCTCTACAGCCCCTACGATGAACGCCTGCATGTGCAGCTTGCGATCGATGCCCAGCAAGGTGGATCCGGTGAGGATGCCGTCTATGCCGTGACCCATGTCGACGTCACCCCCGCCAACGTCGAGCCGGCGCTCGAATACCTGCATGCGGTGGCGCCCGCGAGCCGCGGCGAGTCGGGCAACCACCGATTCGATGTTCTCGTGCAGGCCAGCCGCACGAACCACTTCACGGTCGTGGAACGGTGGGAGAGCGCGGAGGCACAACGCGAACACGTCGACGCCACCCACAGCAGGATGTTTCGCGAGAACTTGTATCCGCTGAGCGGTGCCCTTTACGACGAGCGGTTGTATCGGGCCTTGTAGACGCCGGAATTCTCGGCTTGCCCAAGCGTCGAGTTGCCGTTAGCGCCTTTC
Organism: Candidatus Rariloculaceae bacterium; assembly: GCA_965262365.1. Taxonomy (GTDB): domain Bacteria; phylum Pseudomonadota; class Gammaproteobacteria; order Steroidobacterales; family Rariloculaceae; genus UBA6522. The sequence goes on along the minus strand of OZ253541.1, from coordinate 5,944,885 downwards.
GATTACGTTCCGTTCCGGTTATTTTCGAATCGGTCAAGTCCTACGGCGCAAACATATTGCCCAGACAGGCCAAGACCTCGCGTGCGGTCTTGTCGCTGATTTTGCCCAAGCGGCGGACCAGTCGGGTCTTGCCAGCCGTGCGTATCCGATCCAGGACAACCTGTCCGTTTTTTCTCTGAAAGCGAAGCGGGATGCGAGTGGGATACGAGCGGCCTTTCGTCGTCAGCGGAGCTACGATGACAGTGCGAATGTGTCGATTCATTTCATCGGGCGATATCACCAAACACGGGCTGCTAGGACATGACTGCCGACTCCATCCAGTCGACGACCCGATTGACATCGTCTGCATCGGTCTGAGCAGGAGGCACGATATGCTGCAGGATCAGGCGGCGGCGCTCTTCGGACTCAAGCACTGCCGCGTCGTCGATATAGCCGTTGGCAGCCAACCATTCGTCCAAACGATCGGTCTTGCTTGTGCGGAATCCCTTCAGACGCCCGGCTCTCAGGGCAACAACAAGCGCTTCCCCATCGCCTTCCAATTCCCTGGCAAGATTGGCGGCGCGATCCAGAAAAATATCCGAAACAGCGCGGCTCTCATCAAGGACGGCGCTGCCAACGGTTCTCCCACGCCCTTGGCGCCACAGTTCGATCCAATACCTTGCGGCTTTGCATCGCTGCAGGAGCCGGTGCCTCGTTTGGCGCTCGGATATCGCGACCCTGGCCGCATCGCTGGCCAACAGGGATTCCAATTGACCCACCGTGACCATTCGCCAGGTTTCCATCAAGCGGTGGAGCAGGGGGAGATCGTCTCGAAGAATATGGAAGACATGTAGACCGCCGGCATCGCCGCGAGGGTTCACAACAGGCACCCCGATTCGAGCAGCGTACGACTCGGCATCCTGACCGTTCGGCGGCGGCAGCGATGGGGGCAGTTCGATGCGCGTTCCGGCAGACGACAGGGGCGCGGCGGCCTTTCGGATCCCCGCCAGATCGACAACCGGCGGTGCCGACCCCGTGGCCCGTTCCCACAAGGCCGCCTCGTGACGGCGGGCGGACAGGTAGAATATCTGGCGCCCATCGCTCTCGGCCAGCCGCGACAGCGTTTGGGCCATCACGGCAAACCGGTCCTCGTCGCTCGTGGTGAGCGCCTCGTCGAGAAACAGCGGCAGCGATTCGCCGCCCCGCTCGCGATCCTCGATCCAGGCCATCCGCAATGCGAGCAGCAACTGCATTCGGGTTCCCGACGACAGCTCCGCAAGGGCACGCGGTTCGCCTTGCCGGAGGTCGCGGGCGCAAAAACCGGTCTTGCCGGAAAATTCCAGCGTGAAGGAGTGAGCGGTCACACGCTCGAACCGTTCCCGCGCCTTGCGCAGCAGATCCGGTTCGCGCTCTGTCTTGAACGCGCGCTCGACGTCGTCCAGCAACACCTCCGTGGCCGCATGGAGCAGAATTTCCTCGCGCTTGTCCTTCAGCGCTTCCTCGGCTTGAATCAATTCGCCCGCTGCCCGCTCCAGTTTATGTTCCTTACGGGCCTTCTGGAGAAGCGTTTTGATATCTTGCTGCTCCTGAATGAGTCCAGTGTGTTCACCGGCCTTGTCCGAGGCGACCCGCAATCGCTGGCGCAATTCCTGCGCGGCGTCGTTCTCAACGGCATCGATCAAGGCTTTCTCGCCGGCCAAAAGGCGCCGCAATCGCCGCTCCTCGTTCTCCGCCAACTTGAGTTTATCCCCCGCCTGCCGCCAAGCTTCCATCCTGTCGATTCGCCGAGCCAACTCCTCGTGCACCCCGGACTCGAGCCCGGCCCGGGCGAACAGGTCAGACTTGGCCGTTTCAATGTCTTGCAGCCGTTTCTCTCTCGATTCGACACTATCGCGCCCCGACCCGATCGCCCCTTCCGCCTCCTTCGCTCTCGACAAACGCGCCTCCAGCGCATCGAATGCGACGTGTAATGCACCCAGTTCAGCCGTGGCGGTGGAATCCCCCAGCGGTGGAGCGTCGGCCATCCGCCACGGCTTCAGAAGGCTGCGGATGTGCGCGGCGTTCTCGCCGATTCGGGCATTGATCGTCCGCAGGGACGCTTCCCTGCCGGCGTGGTCCGAACGGGCGCGATCCCAATTTTCGGTGGCCGCGATGAATCGGAGAAACGGAGCGCCGGACAATTCCGGGTCAATGCCGAGTTCCCCGGCAAGGGCGTCCTTTTCCGTTTCCAGTTTTCCGATGTCCTTTTTGATCGTTTCGAGGTCGGCGCGCAGCCTCGCCGCACCCTCGGCCAGTTCCTGCCGCACCAGAAGCCGATTCAATCGGGCCTCCAGCTTGAGCCGCAGGTGCTCACGCACCGAACGCTCGCTCCATTCCGGCGGAGGTACCAGGCCCGTCTCGGCGAATCGGCGCCTCGCGGTGTCCATGGGGGAGGCGGCCCGGGTGGCGGCAAGGCGACCTAGCCAGGTAACGGAGATCAGAACCACCACGGCCCCGAGAGCGCCGCCAAACGCAATCCACACGCCTGCCTGAAGAGCCGCCGCCGCGCTCATTCCCGCCAGAGTCAGAGTGGCCCACCACGCGGTCCGGCTCGCATACCATAGCCACGGTGGCGCTTCCGCGGCGGCGCCCGCCTCCTCCGCAGCCAGCCAATTCTGCAATGCGCCGACGCCTTGGCGAAGCTGGTCGATCTCCGACTGCTCGGGTGGGGTGCCAGCCATCTCCAGCCTTTGCTCAATCTCGCGCTGCCTTACCCGCAAATCTCCCAGCGGTTCGATGAAATTCCGGGCGCGCTCCAGGCTGCCCGCGTCCAGCCCCGGCGGCCCCTCGCCGCCACCCAGTTCCGAGCGCGCGCCCGTCAGGCGGGCTTCAGCGTCCTTGAGCGCAATTCGGGCCCCTTCGCGCTCAATGGAATCGCGCTCGACTCGCTGCAACAATCGCTTGACTTGCGCCATGTGCTCGGAGTCCGGGCGATCGTTCGCCAATCCCGTTGTTTTGAGTTCCCTGGCCGAATCCGCCATGGCGCGCCGCGCTTTCTCGAGCTCCTCGCCCAAGCGCGCTTCTTCCTCATCGAGCTTTTTCAGACTCTCGATTTCGTCGCCATGCAACCCGGCCATCTCCACCGGGAAACCTTCCAATGCCGCGCCGCACTCCTGGCGCTTGCGGATGGCTTCGTGGAGATTCAACGCCGTCTCCAGCCATTCCGTCAGGGCACTGGCCTCTTTCGCTTCCTCGATCCGGCGCTCAAGACCAGGCAGATTCGCTTCGTGAATCTGCAAGTCCCGGTACTCGCGTTGAACCTCCGACAGTTCCCGCCGCCTGGCGAGCAATCTTCGTTCGTCGGACCTGGCAAAGCGCGGACCGATACCCGCCACTCTGGCGACGTCGAGATCGAAGCCGCCACGCACCGCGAGCAAGAGCGTGTCGGCCAAGTCCCGATCGCTTTCGTCGGCGGCGAGCAGACTCTCCATTGCAAGCCGATACAGACCGAACTGACGGGCGCCGGGAAGAGGGGGCCTGTCAACCCGCTCGCCGTCCCGCTTCCAGTCGACCTGACGTCCGGTGCGGCGAACCGTCCAGCGAACGTCTCCAGCACGAAATTCCGCTTCAAGATGCAGGTTCGGCGGATCCCGGCGTCGATCGATTCGACCGAGAAGATATTGAAGCGCTCTGGCAAGACTGCTCTTGCCAATGGCGTTGGGACCGGTGACGACATTGACGCCGTCGCCCGCCGGTTCGAAGGTGAATCCTGGTTCGATTCCCGGCAACGCACGGATACTGAGGCGGCGCAGATGCATCAATCCTTCCCAAGCTCTTGAGCAAGCAGCTTTTCGAGGGCCCGATAGCCGGCCCGGCGCAACCACTCCTCGGGATCCGGTTCAATTGGCTCGCCCAAACCGCTCCATATGGGCGCCTCCGATTTGGACCGAAGGCGTCGCCGCGCCTGGGCGACAAGGAGGTCTCTTTCCGCGTGGCCTTCGGACTCCTCCAGCCAAAGGAGGCGTTGCGCCAGCAGCCCGGGAGGGTCGCCCCGCCGGGCGAGTTCGCCGATGTCGATTTCGGGCCGGGTGTCGGCCCTTATGGACTCGATGAAATAGTGGGCGCCGCCCGCGCCTGTCCAGATCGCGTCGCGGTCCTCGCGGGAGAATGCCCTTTCGGCATCGGCGCCGCGCCGGCTGCGGCCGCACAGCCGCACGGCAAGTCCGACGGCATCGGGCGCATGGCGTGCATCGACGAGTTCCCGGTCCAGCGCGCGCACCGCCGCGAGCAGCCTCCCCTTGGCGTCCTCGGGTTCCGACAGGCCTTCGAGATCGACGTCAAGACGTTGCCAGCGCAGGGGCGCCAGCGGGAGATGCGCAACTTCGGCAATGCTTCCCCGGCCGACGCTGATGAGCCAGGGTCCGCGTGCGCCGGTTTCTCCGCGATGCAGGCCGGTGAGGCTTCCCAGGTAACCGTTTGTGGCGGCGGCGGTGAGTTCGTCCGGGACATGGATGTGACCGAGCAACCAACCATCCAGCCCGGCCCGCTCCAGTTCCGTTCTGCCGACCGGCGCGTAGGGGCTTGCGCCCGCGTCACGATCACAGTGCAGAAGACCGAGGTTGAGGCCGGGGCGGCGCTTGAACGGCGCATCCGGCAAGGGACTCCGAATCACTCTCGCCCGGGGGAATGACCACCCCCAGATGGTGACGGATTCGCGGCCATCGTCGATTTTGCAGTGCTCCCATTCGCCGCCGGCGCCCAGAAGCCGGAATGCGGGAATTTCCCTGGCAAGCTTCGGCAACACCCTTACGTCGTGGTTGCCGGCTACGCCCATGACGCCGATGTCCGCATCTGCCAGTCGTCTTACGCCCCGCGCCAGTTGCCCATAGGCTTCAAAGAAGTCGTCATCCCTGTCGACCACATCGCCGGCCAGCAACACGGCTCGAACCCTGGCCTCAACGGCCGCCTCCACGGTGCGCTCCCAGGCGACGGCAGGTCCGAAACGTCTTGCCTGCGCGGCAAGTTCAGCGGGCAGGCGCGACGGCGTGCGCCCAAGGTGGATGTCGCCGACCGCGAGGATCTTCATTTGCAGCACGTCATGTGTGTGGAGTAACCCCGTGCGCTGTCATCGCAAATCAATGTTCACCGGAACCAATATGGAACTTCGATGGACTATGGTTTCCGTGCACTCTCAACGCAAATCGAAGTTCACCGCAACACCGGCATAGATATTTCGCCCCGGACCCGGTTCGTAGTAACGGCGGCCGAACGCGTTGAGCCGAATGTTGGAGTTATAGCTCTGATCGAACAGGTTGTTGACGCCGACAAACGGCGAAAACGTCGCCCCGCCCCGGCTTGCATCGAATCCCAGGCGCAGATTCGAGAGCGTGTACGCACCGTCCGCAACCGTGTTGGCGTTGTTGGCGAACTGGTCGCCGACGTGAAGTGCATCCAGAGCACCGAACCAGCCCGCAGGATGACGGTAGCTCAATTCCGCAAACACCAGTTGTTCAACGGTTCCGGGTATCCGATTGCCCGAATAGTCGTTGCCGTTGTCGTCGAGGAAGTCGGCAAACGTGAAATCCGAATACGTATAGCTAAGCGTGATGCCGATTCGATCCGTGGGTTGGGTCAACAGCGCCGCTTCCAGGCCGGTCCGGTTCGAGCGCCCGGCATTGGAAAAGAAATCCCGGCCGGGGCTGCTGGGGATCTCATATGGAATCAGTTCATCTTCGACATCGATGTCGAAGACGGCCAGTTCGTAGCGGGTCCGGCTTCCCACGCCACCCCGCAGTCCGATTTCCAGATTCGTGGCCGCCTGGGGTTCGAGCAACGGGTTGAATCCGCCGGCGCCCGAGGGATTGGCGAACTCCGTCGTCGTCGGCGTCTCGAACGACGTGGAATACGTTCCATAGACCGTCACTTCCGGCGACAGGTTGACCAGCAAGCCGACCATGGGGCTCACATCGTCCAGCTCGCGCACCCCGGAGTCGTCGCCATTACTCGGAAAACGGTCGCCCACGTCAAATTCCACCTGATCGAAACGCACACCGAACGAGAGTCGAACGTTGTCCGAGATACCGAGTTCATCCTGGACAAACAGACCGGTACTGGTCACGTGCTCGTCCTGGTCCAGGGTCAGTACACCCAGCACGCCCATGTCGTTGTTGAATCGGCGCCGATGGTCGTCCTGATCGTCGTAGTCCAGACCCACGACGACTCGATTGGGCCTGCCTCCCAGACTGCCCTGATGGTTGTAACTGATGCCGCCGCCTGCAAAGAAGCGCTGCAGGTCAACCGAGCCGCCACCGAAGAACGGCAACCGATTGTTGAAGTCGCGGGAGACGTAGTAGTTGCGTACCTGCAGTTCGCTGCCCTCGCCCATTGGAAGCGAATAAACGAAGCCGATGCGTGTCTGCTCCAGCGCCTCGCCCCCGTCAAAGCTCAGGTTGCGGTCCCTGGCGGAGCGAGGATCGGCCTGCGCCTGGGCAATATTGATTCCGCCGGGATCGTTTGAAACCGGCTGATCCGTATAGTTGGCCACCGCCAGCAGGGAACCCCGATCGCCGAGATCGAATTCCAGGCGCCCGCTCAACTGCGTGTTCTCCGTTTCGCTGTGCTCACGGTAGCCGTCGACCTGGGAGTCGGAAAGGCTGACGAAGTAATTCACCTGGTCCGTCTGGCCGCCGGTCTTGACCTGGAACTTCCGTGCACCGTATTCGCCCGCGGTGAACCGTAAATTGGCAAACGGGGTCTCGGCCCCGCGCTCCGACATCACGCTGATCACACCACCGGAAGCATTGCCGTAGTAGGACGAGCTCGGTCCGCGGAGTACTTCGATCTGCTGTGCGGCGCCCAGGTCGATGCTGTCGACCTGTCCCTGGCCGTCGGGCAGCGTTTCGGGAATTCCATCCACGAGAATCTTGACCCCGCGAATGCCGAACGCCGATCGGGCACCGAATCCCCGGATCGAAACGCGCAGGTCCTGGGCAAAATTGTAGCGATTCTGCATGAACACGCCGGGCACACGGTTGAGCGCTTCGTCGAGACCGAGTTGCTGCCGGCCCAGTTGGATCTGGGCCTGGTTCACCACACTGATCGCAGCGGGCACGGAGTCCAGCGGGCGACTCATGCGCGTGGCCTGAACGACAATTTCCTCCAGTCCGTCCGCCGTCGCGGGATCGTCTTGCGCACCGACGAGCGCCGGCGCCAGCAGCGCCGCGGCCAGCATTTCGAACCTGCAGCGCATGCTCACAGTTCAGCCCACGAGACTAACAACCGAAACCACTCTGCAATCATGTCGCTATTCCTGGTCAAAAATATCCAACGGCAATATGGCAGTCACACCCACATTGGGCACATCGACCAGTTGTCCGATCCGCAGGTCCACCGCCACGCTGGCGACAACATATGCCTGCTGGTAGGTCAACCCGTAGTTCGCAACCATGTAGTCGATGATCTCAAGCAGTGCATTTCTCGCCGCAAGGCTAATGTCTTTTGAGAGATTCTCAAGCTCGCCCGCTTTCTCTGACTCTAGATAGGCCATGTCCGGCGGTATTTCGCCCGCCGCCTTTAGCGGCAGGCCGGTGGTCGCGTAGAAGCGTCGTGAGGGGACGTCCATCAGGCGAGCGGCGCCTTCGTAGTGCGGCCCGCGAAGAAGCGCGGGGCCGTCCTCAATGAGTTCGGTCGTGAGCGTCACGTCCGCGTCCATCTCGATGGCGGTGCCGGCAACTTCACCGTCACCCTGCGCAAAATGCAGGTCGCCGACGCCCAGACCGCAACCCTCCACGTAGCAGGGCATAAAGATGGTAACCCCGACGCCCAGGTAGCGGATATCCATGTTTCCGCCGTGCTCCCGGGGCGGGCCGGTCCGCAGGCACTCGTCCCGGCGGCTGCCCTGCGGTCCGCAGACCTCGGCCGGCGATGCGTGGATGGGTTGCGGCAGGCTCACCGCACCGCCGGCCTCTGCCAGCGCCGCCTCGCGTGCCAGCGCAGCGGCGTGCTGTTCCGGCCCCGGCAATACCGTCACGATTCCCGGGAAACTCGCGTTCGGGATGCGGATGCCCGGCAACGCATCCGAAACCGCCTCGACTCGATTCAATCGCCAGGTGACGCTGAACGGTCCCGGAATCCGGTCTGCGATGAAGGCATTGGGCGTAATACGCGTGGCGCCGAACGGCCCGGGATCGATGCCGAGAATCGTCACCGCGAGCACATCTCCCGGTTCCGCACCCTCGATGTAGACCGGTCCCGTGAGCGGATGCACCGTACCGCGAACTGGATCAGCATCTCGCGGATCCACGTAGGTGCTGTCCGGATCCAGTTGCAAGTCCGCTGAATTGCGAGTCTTGAGCAGGAGGGTTTGACCAGGCTGGGCTCGGGCAGCCATGGGAATGTCAGGATGCAGACGGTTGAAGCACTGGGGATCCTCCCCGCAATGCCATCCGGTCCCGCCGACCACGACGACGTCATCCTGTGCGCTGGCGAGCGTCGCGCAAATGAACGCCGTACCCGCCGCGAACGCCGCGAACGCCGCGCCCGTACGGCCGAATCGTCGCACTAGCATGTTCCTTTTCATCGAACGATCACCGACACCGCTCTTCCAGACCGCTCATTGTACCCGCCATGGTCGCCGACCCGAACACGCCAACGAAGGCGCTGACCGCGGCGGACTTCGAATTTATTTTCACAAGCTTGAAGGTTCTTCAGATTTCTGCACGCACACTTTAGACACCACCGCGTACAGTGACCACAACTTCGATATACACCACACAGCACAGGAGCCGGCCATGAACACGACGAAGACCGTAGCGATAGCAACCCTGATTTTCCTGGGCGCGAACAGCGCCGGTGCGGCGAACACGCCGGCCTGGATGGACGAGGGTTTCGTGATGGAAGAGGTTGTCGCCACCGCCGAAGCGCCGGCGCAGCTTTTCATGGAGGAAATCGTCGTCACCGCCAAGGCGCCGGCCCACCTCTACATGGAGGAAATCGTTGTCACGGCGAAGGCCCCCGTCATGGAAGAAGTTGTGGTAACCGCCAGCCTGCGGGACGTGCGTATTGAGCGACTGGCTCGACTGAGATCCCTGCGGCTCGCGCTCCTCGACCGCAGTTAGTTGTAACGTCCTTCCCCTGTTGCCCCGGGCGCCCTGCGCCCGGGGTTTTTTTGTGGGACAACCAACGCGTAGAATGACCCCTCTGGAAGGGAGTTCAAAAAATTGAAGAAGTACAGATCGAGCGTGCTGTCGACGATTACACTCATCACCAGTCTCTCCGGCGCAGCCGAGGCCCAGACCTCGATTCACGAGCCTTTCCCGGACTACACCCCGCCGCGCACGCTGCACGGCACGCCCGACATCAGCGGAGTCTGGCAGTCCGTTACAACCGCCAACTGGAACATACTGTCCCATTCCGTCCAGCCGGGACCGTTTGCGGAGATCACCGGCGCCTGGGGGGCCGGCCGCGCGGGATTGGGTATTGTCGAGGGCGATGAGCTTCCCTACCAGGAATGGGCGGCGGCCGAGCAGCAGCGCAATTTCGAGAACCGGGCGATTGTGAATGTCACGAACGACCCGAGCCGCTTCGACACCGGCGACCCCGAGTTGCAGTGTTTCCGCGCAGGGGTGCCTCGCGCAAACTACATGCCGTTTCCATTCCAGATATTCCAGACGCCGGAACAGATACTCCTCGTCTACGAGTACAAGGGCGCCTACCGATCAATCTACATGGACGAGGATCGCCCGGCATACGATCAATCCTGGATGGGCACGTCAAACGGCCGCTGGGAGGACAATACGCTGGTGGTCGACGTACAGGGTTTCAACGAGCATACCTGGTTCGACCGCGAGGGAAACTTCGCCAGCGATGCGCTGCACGTGGTCGAAAGATGGACCCCCATCAGCCCCTGGCACATGCGCTATGAAGCGACCATCGAGGACCCGAACGTATTCTCGCGACCGTGGAACATCGGCTTCGTGCTCTACCGGCAAGTGGAGGCGAGCGCCCGAATCCATGAGTTTCAGTGCATACCCATTGTCGAGCCGATGATGTACAGGCCGTTGGGATTCTATGACGAAGAAGTCTCCAATGAGTAAGATAGGCAGGAAAGCGGTTGGAACGGAGCGTGTTGCGATGAAAGGCGAAACTTTCCTAATTGCCTTGTTTGCTGCCTCGCTTGTCTCGCTGCCCGCGAGCGGACAGTCGCCGCCACCCTCCGCCCTGGTCAACAAGGGGTCGCAGGAGACCGTTGAGGCAGCTCGAGCCGCGTCGCCTCAGACTTCCGAATCAACCTATGCCTACTTCAGGGAGGAAGCCGAAGCGTTCCTTGCCGAAGCCACGACGCGAATCTGGGATCCGGACGCTCCGCGTGAGGAGCCGCCGCGTACTCCCTGGGGAGATCCGGACCTGGCCGGCTACTGGCTGAACGTGGCTTATGTACCGCTGGAACGCCCCGACGAACTGGCTGGCAAGCCACTGTACACACAGGAGGAAGCCGTTACCGCCTTCGTCCGGTGGGCAACCCGGGACGCCTCGGTGGACCCGGCAACGGTGCACTACGACTGGACGGAATTCGGGATGGACAACTGGCAGAGCCCGATCCGGCCCAATCTGCGAACGTCGCTCGTCGTGGACCCCCCGAACGGCATGATTCCGCCGCTCACACCCGAGGGGCAAGCCCGGCGCGAGCAACAGGCGCGTCGGCACACTCTCGAATCGAGGGGTCTGTACGAGCGCTGCATCCAGGGCAACCAGGGCCCTCCCCGCGTGCCATTCCTGCAGAACACGGGCCAATCCCAGATCATTCAGACGCCCGAGTCCGTCATTCTCATCACCCAGGCCAACAGCGACGTGCGCGTCATTCACCTGGGCGAGGCGCCCCGCGCTCCGGAGACCGTCCGAAGCTGGCTCGGGGACTCGCGCGGCCGCTGGGAAGGCGACTCCCTGGTCTTTGAAACGACGAATTTTCACGATGGCCGCAAGTGGGACGGCTCCGCGGGCAATCTACATCTGGAGGAGCGCCTGACACGCGTCACCCAGGATACGTTGCTCTACGAAGCCACGATAACGGACCCCACTACGTGGGAGACACCGTGGAGCATCGAGGTACCGTGGCCGATGATGGACCCGCCCGGACTGTTCGAGTTCGCCTGCCACGAACAGAACTATGGCATCATCAACGTCCTGCGGGGCGCGCGCGTTCGCGCAGCAGAATTTCAGGCCGCCCAGGAAGAGTCGGCGGCCGAGTAGCGACGGGGGAGCGAATCATGAATAGAACAAACTGGCCGGGCCTGGCAATCGCCGGCATGGTTATCGTGTTGGCATCTGGATCAGCAGCAGCACACCACTCGTTCGCCGCGGCGTACGACGAGAACGCGCCGCTCAACATGGAGGGAGTTGTCACGAAGGTGGAGTTGACCAACCCCCACTCGTGGCTCTGGGTAGACGTAACCAGTGAAGACGGCACCGTCACCAACTGGGGTTTCGAGGGCGGGCCGCCGGTCAACCTGTTCCGCCACGGGCTGACCAGAGACACGCTTCCCGTGGGATCGGAGATCAAGGTCTTCGCCTACCAGGCCAAGAGCGGCGAGAACAAGGGCGTGGCGGTATTCTTCGAATATCTGGATGGCCGCAAGGTCTTCATGGGCGGTTCCGCTCCCGGCGCCGACGGACAGCCGCGTCCTGAGCGAAATCAGTAGCCGGGACCCCGAGGCGTCGCAGCGCGGCGTAGAAGCTGCGGGGAACAAACGCGAAGCCGGAAACGGGCGCGTCAATGCCGCTGCTTGAGCTCCTTGAGTGGCTGGAGGCGACCCCCGCCAGCACCGCGTTACGTGAGTCCCACTTTCTCTATCTTGCCGTACTTGCCACCCACGTCCTGACGCTCACCGTATTCCTGGGCACGGCGATCATCGTCGACCTGCGCCTGCTCGGCGTTGCCATGGTCCGCGTTCCCGTCTCGCAGATCCTGACACGGCTGCTCCCGTGGACCACAGGGGGGTTCGTGGTGATGGCCGCCAGCGGTTCGCTGATGTTCTATGCATCCCCCGCGGACAAGTTCAGCAACCTGTTTTTTCGCGCCAAGATGGTGATGCTGGTACTTGCAGGCCTGGCGGTATGGCTATTTTTCCGCACCATTCATCGCCGCCTCGATGAATGGGATGACGATCCGCTGCCGCCACCCGCGGCACGCCTCGCCGGCGGTCTGACGCTCTTGTTGTGGACCGCCATTCTGGTCGCCGGGCGCATGATTCCCTATCAGCAGTACTGGATCGTCTGATGTCCCTGCTCGAGTTCTTCCACTGGCTCGAATACACGCCGCTGCTGGTCACCATGCGCGACTCGCCGTGGCTTTTTCCCGCGATCGCGACCCTGCATCTGATTGGCCTTGCGATCATCGGCGGCGCGGTGCTGGTAGTCGACCTTCGCCTGCTGGGCCTCGGCCTGATCCATCAACCCGTTGCGCGACTGGCTCGCGAGACCGAACCGCTGTTGTTCATCGGGATTGCATCCATGCTGCTGACCGGGCCGTGGCTCTTCATGTGCTTCGCAACCAAGTACTACTACCTGACGGCGTTCTGGCTGAAGTTGGCGTCCCTGGGCGTTGTGCTCCTGTTTACGTTCACGATTCGACGGCAAGCTATCCGGAGTTCTGGAACCACCGGCACAGCGCCGAAACTGGTGGCGGTCGCGTCGCTTTCGCTCTGGTTCGGTGTCGCGCTGGGCGGTCGCCTGATCGGCTTTCCGTGACGCGCCCACGCGCCCGGTGACCACGCTGGACAGGCGTCGCTGGGGATTTGTTCCGATTCCCTGCAATTCAGGACAAGATTGCAAGTAGAATCGGAAGCAGAATCATCTCTAGCGTGCAAGTAGAGGGGGAACATGAGGAAGCGCTATCCAGGCATGCTGACGGCCCTGGTTCTCGCCATTTCACTCTTGGCCCGCCTCCAGCCCGCATCGGCGCACCATTCGTTCGCGCCCCTGTTGACGGCGGATGGAGAGGAGGTCATCGCGGTCCTCGACGGCACCATCGAGATCTACAGGCTACTGAACCCGCATACCGCGCTGATCGTGAACGCCATCGACGATCAAGGCGCGGTCGAGGACTGGCTCATCGAGCTGAGCTCTGCGGCTTCGCTTGTCCGTGAGGGTTGGACGGATGAGTCGCTCAGTGACGGCGGCGAGGTGACCATCGCCGTTCTGAGGTCCCGTACGCCTCGTCGGGGTCGGCTGAGGGCCGTCCTGGTACCCGGCACCGACGATGAGGCGGGCCGCCTGCTCGTTGCGTACGGCATCCGAGGGGATACACCGGTCATGCGCCGCCTGCAGGAACGACTCCCGGTCTGTGGGAACATCGATCCACATCTGGGCAGAAGCCAGTGCTTCATCGTTGACGAGGCGGCGCTGCAACGGCTGGAGGAAGAATTCCCGGGTCATATGGGCTACGTGATGCCATGAGACCGGCAGGGCAGCGAGACAACGGAGGAATTGAATGAGAACGCTACAGTTTCTTGCGGCGGCCGCAGGGATGATGAGCCAGTTTTCCTCGCACGCCCAGGCGCTCGACGAAGCCACGGGAACCGATGATTTCTCCGGCATCTACTGGGGATCGCGTCCTCTCAACGAACCCGAGGTGTACCCGTTTACGCCCGAGGGAGAACGAGTGCAGAGCGCGTTCGATCCAGTGGTCGAGGATGCAAGGCAAGTCGACGATTGCGCGTCCGAGAGCATGCCCGCGGTTCTGTGGGCGGGAACCGTCAACAACATGCAGTTCGCTCAGGACGACCGTACGATCACCCTGCAGTACGAGCACGGTGGTACGGTCCGGTCGATACACATGGACGGCAACCCGCCGCCGGCGGATCAGCCGCACAGCGAGCTGGGCTATTCCGTGGGGCGCTGGGACGGAGGAGAGCTGACGATCGAGACGACTCATCTGACCGACGCGTTCATGTTCAACCTTCTGGGCTACCCGATCAGCCGCCAGGCCCGCATCACGGAGCGGTACTGGCGCGAGGGCGGGATGAATCTCAAGACGCAGGTCATCGTCGAAGACCCGGTAAACTACACCGCCCCCGTCGAGTTCTCACGGGAATGGATCTGGTCGCCGGAGGAGGAGGTTCTCGCCTGGGATTGCGTGAGCCTGGGGCCGCGAGACGCCGAGCCCGACATCGACGAGTTGCGGCGCCTCCTGCAAGACCTTTGACCGCCAGTCCGACTAGGCGTCCTCCTCCAATGCCCGGCGGATGACGTAGCGGATATTCTGCGTGTGCGCGCGGGTTTCCAGGTTGCCGCCGCGCTTGCCCCGCAGCATCCGCTCGATCTCCCGCAACTGGTACAGCGCCATGGACTGCGACGGGTAGTCGTGACCTTGTTCAGTGACGATCTCCGTCAGTCTTGAGACGTATTCCACCTGCAGGTTTTGCCGAAACGTGTTCACGTCTCCTCGCCTGTCCGCGTCGAATATTGCCGCGGTCAGATCCTCCATCATGTCCCCGAGGGCATACGCATTACCGTAGAGCCGCGAATCGGTGATGCGCGTCATCACGGTCCGGTGGAGCAGGTGCGCCAGCGCCCCGCGCTGGACCGACAGCAGCCACTCGTGGACCTTGGGATCCTCCGTCTCACCGTAAAAATCCCATAGCCGGCGCTGCGCCTGCAGGTAACTGTAAAGCTCCCCGGAACCGGCCAGCGCGTCGGGCGCGAACAGCCGCGTCGCCAGCCCGTCCATTGCGCGCTGCTGATTCGCCAGGCTCACCGGCACGAAGGGCACATCGGCACCGGGCTGGCCCACCACGGAACGATTCACGTAGACCCCGCCGATCTGGTGAGCCAGCACGCTGATGGAGCGGGAGAACTGACCCAGCAGGACCCCATAGGCATCGCGAAGCCGGTGCCAGGACTCGCCGTTGGCGGCATTCTTGTCCCGGGCCGTAGCCAGCAACTCGTCGACCAGGTTCAGACGCTCTTCGGCGTAGCCCACGGGATCGCTGCTGAGATCGTAAAAGTGAACGCGCGGGTCCATGGCCCAGCCGGGTCCGCGCATCACGTGATCGTCCGTACCGAACAGCAATTGCGGCTCCGTGGAACGCGACGCGATCCGGCGCAGCCGTTCCCGCTCCGCCGCGGGATCCTGCAAGGCCGGCAAGTAACTGTACTCGACGATCCAGTCGTCATAGGCACCGGGTTGGGTGGCGAAGTACGCGGTCTGCTCGCGCCCGCCCGTGGCGATATGAACATCAGTGTAGTCCATCACCGATGCGTACAGGCTGCGCTCCGCGACCACCTCCGGATCGTGGATCTCGTCAAGCGTCAGCATGTTGGACGCCGCGAAATTGTGGGCAAAGCCCAGTGTGTGACCCACCTCGTGCAAGGTGAGGTCGACCAGGAATTCGTGAATCAACCGCTCTTCCGCCGCCGAACCCATTTGCAGGGTATCCAGGGCGAGTCGTCCGAACACCTGGCTCAGATGCAATTCGTGGCCGATGGAGCAGTAGCCGGGTTCGAACCTCTCGGGCACGCGGGAGAAATCCAGATTGTCGAGAATGCGCTGAATCTGAACGCGCCGCGTGACGCCCGAGTACTCCAGCATGATGTCCGCGGCGATGATCTGCCCGGTGCGCGGATTGGAGAACGACGGCCCGTAGCCCGAGAACGGAGGGTTTGGCGAAGACGTCCAGCGAAGCACGTTGTAGCGGATGTCGCCGGCATCCCAGTCCGCATCGTCCGGCTGCACGCGCACTTCAAGGGCGTTGCGAAAGCCGATTTTCTCGAAGGACAGGTTCCAGGCGAGCACCCCCTGGCGGATCGACTCGCGGAATTCCATGGGTGTCGTGTTCTCGATCCACCACACGATGGGTTCCACCGGTTCGGAGATGGGCGCGGCGGGGTCCTGCTTGACCAGGCGCCAGCGCTGCACCAGGTCACGAAAAGGCGTCACCGTGTCGTCGGTCAGATCGGTAACCTGCTCTGCAAAAAAACCCATGCGGTGGTCGGTGAAGCGCGGCTGGTAGTCGTTCTCCGGCATCGCGATCAGGGAATGCCGCAGATGAATGCTCACGTTGCGGCTGTCGGTGACTTCCTCGTCTCCCGAGACCGCGGGCGCGGGATTTTCATAGACGTATTCCACCTCCACATCGGTGTTCAGCGGGTAGTTGCGGATCGCCGTGATCTTGCTTTTCTCGTCGCTCAGACTGCCGAGTTCGAATCGGTCGCCGTCATCGCGGTCGGGATTCGGCGAGGGTTTGACTTGCGACAGGGTTTCACTGACGAACAATTCGTCCGCGGCGATGAGCATGGCGCCCGTGTCCTCATCCTCCGCCAGAATCGGCTCGGAGGCCAGCAGCCCCGGGCTGATGTTGGCCTCGGCCGCGCGGCTCAGCGGGCTCTCGGGATCGAAGTAGAACGCCGAATTTTCCGCACGAATTTCGATCCGCTCGTAGTGCCGCCCGATGGAGAGCACACGATTCTCGCGGTAATTGCCCCTGAAGGTTCCGCCCTCTACAACGCCGTCGGTGCTCACCGAGATGTAGATGTACTCCCTGTCCAGTTGCTCCGGCATGATCGCCATGTGCGCTTCGCCGGTATCGCGGTCGCGATAGAGCGTGAACAGGCCATCGTAGCGGTCGCTGTTTTCGGTCAGTTCGGCGATGGTCTCGCGCGCTTCCTCGTCGTCCTCGTCAGCCTCGTCGGCCTCCTGGGAGAAGGCCGGCGCAATCGCCATCAGCGGTACGAGGCACAGCACGATTCGGAATCGGAATGGGTTCGTCATGTCGATATCCTCCGGGAGCGGAAGGGAAGGATAGGAAATTCCACGACGCCGGGCCAGCATCCATTTGCAAGGCGGCATCCATTCCCTGTCGATGCGTGTGGCGCGGGCGGCACGGCCCTGCAAAGCGAGCCGGGATGATTCCTGGCGCAAATGCGGGCAAACTATCGCCCGCCGGGCGCCACGCCCCGATTCGAGAACTGTATGGAACTGGTCTCCATGTCGGAACTCTCCGCACTCGTGCAGGTGATCCTCGTGGACCTGGTACTTGCCGGGGACAATGCCATCGTCATAGGAATGGCCGTCGTTGGGCTTCCCGTGCATCAACGCGGGCGCGTACTGGTCCTCGGTATCGCCGCGGCCACGGGCCTTCGGGTCGTCTTCGCGCTGCTCACGGTCTACCTGCTGCAAATCATCGGGCTCCTGCTGGCCGGTGGAATCCTGCTGCTGTGGGTGAGCTGGAAGCTGTGGCGGGAACTGCGGGCGCAGTCGGAGCAACAACACGCTGCCAGAAATATCGGGTCGATGGCCGGCGGTGCGCCTGTCGAGGACGGGCCGGCACCGACAAAGACCCTGCGCGCCGCGGTCACCCAGATCATCGTTGCCGATGTTTCGATGTCGTTGGATAATGTTCTGGCGGTGGCGGGCGTCGCCCGGGACCACCTTTGGGTGCTGATCTTCGGCCTGGCGCTGTCCGTCGCCTTCATGGGCCTGGCCGCCGCGCTCATCGCGCGAGTACTGGCCCGCCACCACTGGATCGGTTACCTGGGTCTGGCCGTTATCCTCTACGTATCGGTTAGCATGATCTACGAAGGCACGATCCAGGTCATGGGAGCCATGAACTGACCATGAGTAACGGCGACACGGGCCAGCGGCCGGATCTGTCGGCGTTGCGCATGAGCGAGGACGATTACTTGCCCCGGCGCACGCGATGGTGGTTCTGGCTGTTGGGTGGCGCGCTGCTCGCTGCCGGAGCGTTTTACGCCTACTGGCTGCCTGTCCCATGGCTGCTGCCCCAGGTGGAAACGACCCGGGTCCAGGTGCTTACGCCGACCCAGGCATCCACGGTGCTGACGGCGACAGGCTATACGTACGCCCGTTCGCGCGCGGCCGTCGGCGCCAAGATCATCGGCCGGGTGGTCGAACTCCGGGTGGACGAGGGCGACACCATAGCCGAGGGGGACATCATCGCCGTTCTGGACAGCGAGGATCTGCAGGCATCCGTCAACCTGGCCGAAGCCTCGCTCAACGAAGCCCGGGCACGGCTGGCGGACGCCGAACGCGAGTTCGCCCGGCAAGCCGATCTCGTCGAGGACCAATTGACGTCCCGGGCGCTTTACGATGCCGCGATTACTCGGCGCGAAGTGGCTCTCGCCCAGCTCGGTACCGCCGAAGCCCGCCTGAACGCGGCCCAGGCGCAACTGGACTACACGATAGTGCGCGCGCCCATCGACGGGGTGGTCATCGAGCGCAATATAGAGGTCGGCGAGATGGTGGCGCCGGGGGGATTTACCTCCCAGCAGTCCACCGGCTCGATCATACGAATCGCCGACCCCACCTCGCTGGAGGTGGAAGCGGACATCAACGAAAGCTACATCGCCCGGCTGCAACTCGGCCAGCGAGCCAGCATCCGCGTGGATGCCGTGCCGGATTTCGACTACAGCGGCAGCCTGCGCCAGATAGTGCCCACCGCCGACCGGCAGCGCGCCGTGGTCCAGGTCAAGGTCAGCATCGACAACCGGGACGAGCGGCTGGTGCCGGACATGAGTTGCACGGTGACGTTTCTCGAGGAAGGCGTCGATGATGCCGAACTCGTTCAACCGCCCAAGCTGCTGGTTCCGGAAGAGGCTGTGCAGTACTCAGGGGGCGCGGCATTTCTGTTTCAGGTCGATGAAGGCCTGCTGCGCCGGGTACGCGTCACCCTGGGCGCCGCGTCCGACGGCCGCGTCGAGGTGCTCGAAGGGGTGCGTGGCGGCGAGACCATCGTTAGCCGGGATGTGGCGTCGCTCGAGGACGGGCAACGCGTCCGCGCTGACGGGACTTAGTGTCCTGTCCCAAAAGTTCCTGCCAATTCAGAGCGAGCCTGACGCGCCGATACAAGACGCAGTCCGCCGTCAATAGCGGGACTATTCGCAAGAACCGCAACGCCGTCGCGGAGCGTCAGGTTCGAAATCTTGGAAAGATGCGTTCGGCGTTACCCCTGTCCAACGCATAGAGCACATCGGGCGGCAACCCCAGCGCGGGAATATGCCGCGTCGTCACCTCATGGGGCTCTACCGGGTAGTCCGTGCCGAACAACAGTCTGGAGGGCCCCGAAAACGCCAGCGCGCCTTTGACAACCCACGGAAAACTTGCGTGACCCAACTCGAGGTACAGCCGCCTGAGCTTGTCCAACGCCCCATGCGGAAACAGATCCGGCCGGTCTTCCGGAACACGATCCTGAATACGCCCCGCCAACGCCGGCACGGTACCGCCAGTGTGGGCGACGATGAAGTTGATATCGGGGTAGTTCGTGAGCACACCGTTCCACAACAGGCTCAGCACGGCGCGATTCACGTCGTTGTCGAACTCCGACACGTTGTTGGGTACTCCCGGGGGATTCAAACAGCAATGAGGAGTTGTGTTCGGGTGCAGGAACACTGTCGTTCCACGCCGATTGAGTTCTTCGAAGACCGGCATTTGCGAGGGGTCGCCCGGCCACATCTCTGCGGCACTCGAGTTCATCGTGACGCCGTCCGCGTTGAGCGTGTCGAACGCGTACTCGATCTCGCGCAGACTGCCGTCCGTGTCGGCCAACGGCACGGCCGAAAAGAACCCGAATCGACCGGGATGATTCTGCCCCAGCGAGGCGGCGAACTCGTTGGCGCGTCGCGCCAGATCGCGCGCCTGCGCGGTACCTTCGTTCAACGGCTCGGGAAACGTCGTGCCGGATACGATCGCGGTGGCAACTCCGTTCCTGTCCATGTCGCGAAGAGCGATCTCGGCCGACCAGGGCCACGTGGGGCCATCCAGGAAGGGCGGCAGATAGTGATGGTGGACATCGATACGCCCGGGGTGATTGATGGCCGTTTGCGCGAACAGATGTCCCGCCGGCCTCAGCGCCGTTCCCAACGCCAAACCCGCCCACGATGCGTCCCTCAGAAACTCCCTGCGATCCATGATTCCCCCCGGTACTGCGTCGAAGCGGCGTTGCCGGCAGACGATTCACCGTGCGTGCCCCGTCGGCCGAGAGTACATCCGGCCCAGGGTTGAAGCAAGGAAAAGACTGGCTCGCGGCCGCGACAGCATTGGCCGATCGAGAGCCCTTCCGCGTGGCCGCGGCTCCGCGCGGTTTCCTGCCGGGACCGACACATCTCGACATTTTCACTGAACTACTGGCAAGCCCCATGGGCTCCAATCTGGTCACGGATGCGCACCTTGCCGCGCTGGCTATCGAAAACCAGGAGGAATTGCACTCCAATGACACGGATTTTGCGCGCTTCTCGGGGCTGGCCTGGAGAAATCCGGTGGCGCAGACTTGATACCACTTAGAATGTTGCCGAACGGGAGCGCTCTGAATGAATGGAAAGCTGGTAGAGATATCCAACGTCACCAAGAACTATCGGCGCGACGCGTTCGATATCAAGGTTTTGACAGGCGTCTCGCTGGACGTCACCAAAGGTGAGTTCGTCGCGTTGATGGGTCCGTCAGGGTCCGGCAAGAGCACGCTGCTGAATCTGCTCGCCGGCATCGATCGCCCCACGTCCGGGCAAATCCATGTAGCAGGGCAGTATCTGGGCGTGCTCAACGACAGTCAGCTTGCCGGCTGGCGCCACCGTAACGTGGGCTTCGTGTTTCAGTTTTACCATCTGATCCCGGTACTCACCGCCTTTGAGAACCTGGAACTGCCGCTGACGCTGACGAAACTCTCCCGCGCCGATCGCCGCAAGAAGGTCGACCTGGCTTTGCGGGTGGTCGGGCTGACGGACCGCAAGGACCACTACCCCCGCCAGCTTTCGGGAGGCCAGGAACAGCGGGTGGCCATCGCCCGCGCCATCGTCACCGACCCGCGCCTGGTGCTCGCCGATGAGCCCACCGGCGATCTGGACGCGAACAGCGCCCGAGAAATACTCGACCTGCTGGCCCAGCTCAACGAGGAATTCGGCAAGACCATCGTCATGGTCACCCACGATCCCAGGGCCGCCGAACGGGCCGGCCGTGAGTTGCACCTGGACAAGGGCCGACTGACGTCGGCCACGGAGCACTAGCCGATGTTCAAGCTGATCCGCAGAAACCTGCTGCGCAACAAGCGCCGCACGATCCTCACGGTACTGAGCATCGCAATTGCGCTGATATTGCTCGCGTTTCTGGATCTGTTGCTGGCGGCTATGTCGGGCGTCAATTCCGCCTCGGCAAATCGCGTCGTGGTCCGCAACGCCATTTCGTTGACCTTCTCCCTGCCCGCGGCCTACCAGCAGCGACTGGCGGCGCTGGAGCACGTCGAGGGCATCACCATCATGAACTGGTTCCAGGGACGCTATATCGATGACCGGCCCGAGAACTTTTTCCCTCGCTTCGGCACCGATCCCGAGACGTTTCTCAATGTATTCCCCGAGCTGGAGCTCAGCCCGGATGAAGCCGATGCATGGCTTGCCGAACGCACGGCGTTCATTGCCGGCCGGGCGCTGGCCGAAGAACAGGGGTGGGAGCTTGGCGACGTGATCGCGATCGAAGGGAACATCTACCCGGTGGATATCGAGCTGACGCTGCGAGGAATCTTTACCCATCCCACCAACGACGCCCAGGAGCGCCAGATCTATTTCAACTGGCAGTACGTCGAGGAAGCGCTGAACAACCCGGGGGAAATGAACACCTTCTACCTGCTGCTTGATTCCCCGGACAACATGAACGACACCATCGTTCAGGCGGAGGCCATGTTCGAGAATTCGCCGGACCAGGTGCGCGCGGAAACCGAGGCCGCCTTTTTCCTGTCCTTTCTCGAGATGATAGGGAATGTTCAGTTCCTGTTTTCCGCGATCGGCCTTGCCGTGATCGCCTCCATCTTCCTTATCACGGTCAACACCATGGCCATGGCTGCCAGGGAGCGAACGACCGAGGTCGCCGTACTCCGAACCCTGGGCTTCACCCGCTCAAGGGTACTCGCCATTGTGCTGTTCGAGTCCTTGAGCGTCGGCGTTCTGGGCGCGGCCATCGGGCTTGCCGTCATGCCGGTGGTGACCAGCGCGCTCTCCTCCGTTCTGGAGTCCCAGGGTCTTGCAATGTCGGGGCTGAGGTTGGGCGAAAGGACGCCAACGCTGGTGATGGGCATCGGCGTGTCCCTGGGCCTGGCGGCAGGGCTGGTCCCCGCGCTACAGGCGATGAACATGAAGATCGTCGACGGCCTCAGGCGCGTGGCCTGATGATCCCGATCAAGTACAACGTCAGAAGCCTGTTCGTGCGCAAGGCGAATACGCTGATGACCATCGTCTCCATCGCATTCGTGGTGCTGGTCTACGTGGGCGTGCTGGCGTTGGGGGCCGGGTTGCGGGTGGCGTTTACCGCCAGTGGCGACAACTCCACGGTCATCGTGCTGCGCGACGGCTCGAGTTCGGAAATGGAGAGCTACTTCCCGACGGAAACCCATCGTATCCTCGCCTCCCTGCCCGGTGTTGCGCGCAACGCCGACGGCGAACCGCTGGCTTCCGGCGAGACCATGACACTGCAAATTCTGGAGCGCCTGGACGGCAGCGAAACCAATGCGGTCCTGCGCGGCGTGGAAGACGACGCGTTTGCCCTTCGCCCCTATATCCAAATCGCCGAAGGTCGGCGTTTCGTGCCCGGGCAAACCGAAATCATCGTCGGCGACCAACTCGAAGGAGAGGTGGGCGACCTGGAACTGGGCAGTACGATCGATCTCGGACGGTTTGCCTTCACCGTGGTAGGCGTCTTCGATTCCGGGGGCTCCAGTTACGGATCGGAAATCTGGGGCAACGTGCAGGAATTCGGCGACTCCTTCCGACGCCAGAACTATTACTCCTCCACGCGCCTGAAGGCAGAGTCCCCGGCACAGGTCGAGGCCCTGATCGAAGAGATCGAAAGCTCCCAGCAGATCGACGTGGACGCGAGGGACGAGCCAGGCTATTTCGAAGCGCAGAGCATTGCCTCCAGCGGTCTATTTCTGTTGCTGGGTAACCTGGTCGCCGTGATGATGGGATTCGGCGCCTGCTTCGCCGCGGCGAATACGATGTACGGTCAGGTCGCCGCGCGCAGCAAGGAGATCGCGACGTTGCGCGTGCTGGGTTTCCGGCGGCGCACGATCCTGAGCGCATTTGTGCTCGAGGCCACGGTGCTCGGACTGGCGGCTGGCGCCCTGGGCGCGCTGCTCGCGCTGCCGCTGAACGGCGTGTCGGCAGGCACCGCCAATTTCATGACGTTCAGCGAGGTACGCTTCATGCTGCGGACCACGCCGGATGTGCTCGGGGCGGGTGTACTCGTCGCCACGCTGACGGCCGTGGTCGGTGGGTTCTTCCCCGCGCTGTCGGCATCCAGGGCACCGATTGCAACCCTGTTGAGAGAGGGCTGACATGAAACTCCGGGCAGGCCCATTCCTCGTTCAGCGCAAGCTGTCCACGTGCTGCGCTGCGCTCCTAGCGGCCGTCGCGCCCGCTCTTGCCCAGAACCCGTCATCGGTCGACCCGGCAAATCCCAGGGGTATCGAGGAGATCGTCGTGCTCGGCAGCAGAGCCCGGGTGGAAACGCTGGCGAGCGAGTTGCCGGTGGGGGTGGACGCGTTTCAGGGCGTCGAAATCGAGCGCGCCGGCGAAACCGATCTCGGTGCAGCACTGACGAAACTGGCGCCATCATTCAACTATTCCCGCCAGTCCGTCGGTGACGGCGCACTGCTGCGGGCGGCCACGCTGCGGGGCTTGAGTCCAGACCAGACGCTGGTACTCATCAACGGCAAGCGGCGCCACAACATGGCCTGGCTGCGCGTGCTCGACGGTGTGATCGGCTACGGCACGGGCGGCACGGATCTCGCCGCCATCCCGTCATCGGCCCTGTCCCGCGTCGAGGTGCTGCGCGACGGCGCCGCTGCGCAATATGGCTCCGACGCCATCGCCGGCGTCATCAATCTCCAATTGCGGGATCGCGCCGATGGCGGGGAATTCACGCTTCAGGGCGGCACAGGCGACGGTAACGGCTCGCGCGTGGGCGCGGCGTTCAACGGAGGGATCCCGCTGGGAGAGGCCGGTTTCCTGAACCTCACCGCGGAGTGGTACAAGGAAGAACCGCTGAACCGCAACGGCGGAAACGGCGGCCTGGATCCGAATTTCCAGGACCATCTCGTCACCCACAGTTCCCCGCTGAACGACAGTGCCTTTCTGTTCCTCAACGCAGCGCTACCCGTGGGCGACGACTCCGAGCTTTACGGGTTCGGCGGCCTTTCCCGCCGCGAGGGTCTGGCCAGCGGCGCCTATCGATTCCGTTACAACTACTGGGAGGGCCTGGAATCAGGCGATGAAACCTGGGATTTCGTCGTCCCGAACTTCATCAACTTCCAGGAGCGCAACACGCACCCGGTCTATCCCAACGGCTTTCTCCCCTACGAGGAGTCGCGCATCGACGATGCTTCCGGCGTCGTTGGTTGGCGTGGAACGGCTGCCGGCTGGGATTTCGACCTGAGCGGCGCATACGGACGCAACGAGTACCAATTCGGGGTGTCCGACACGATCAACGCGTCCATCGGTGCGCACTATCTCGATCGCAATCCGGGAGCGGCGGTTGCCGACATCATTGCCAACGCCGGTCCGCTCAGCGGTACCAGCGGAGGCATCGAGTTCGATCAACTGACACTCAACCTCGATGTGCGCCGCACCTTTGCCGACAGCGCACTGAGCGCGGTGGCCGCAGGCTTCGAACACCGCGTGGAGAACTACCGGCAGATCGCGGGCGATGAAGCTTCATGGTCGTGTGGACTGCCCCACGCTGAAGACTACGGTGCGTTCACCGTCGGACCCGACGGCGCGCCGCTGGACGGTATCGTCGCCGCTTGCGGATTCCAGGGGTATCCCGGCTACAGCCCGCAGAATGCCCGGATGAGCGACGACAGCCGCAACAACAGCGGCGCCTACGTTGAACTGGAGTTTCAACCCGCGGATTCATTCTCCGTCGCGGCTGCCCTGCGCGCCGAGAGCTACAGCGATGCCGGCTCGCAAACCACCGGAAAGCTGGCTGCGCGGCTGCGGCTCGGCGGCGGGTTCGCGTTGCGAGGGGCCGTATCGACGGGCTTCCGAGCGCCCAGCCTTTCCCAACGGCGCTTCAATTCCATCCTGTTCGTCGGCAGCGAAACCGGGTTGACAACGGTCTTTGCCGTCAACGAGGGTCACGAAGTCGCCCGGGCCTTTGGGGTGGACTCCCTGGCCCACGAAACGTCGCAGAACCTGAGCGCCGGCCTGGTTCTCACGCTGGACGACTTCGACTTCAGCATCGACGCCTACAGAACGAACGTCGAGAACCGGGTTGTCCGCTCCGGCGGGATCGGCTGCGCCGGTATCCCGGCCTGCGATGCCATCCGGGTGGGGACGGCGGCGTTCTTCTTCAACGGCGTGGACACCGAAACCCGGGGCGCCGACTTCTCCGTGCGCTGGGGAACGCCGCTCGCCAGTGGCCACCTGTTGCTCTCAGCCAATGCCAACGTCAACGAGACCGGGATCGTCGACCGCAAGACACCGGCCGGCGCGCCCGGCCACCTGGGGTTCTCGGACTATTTCGGAGGCTGGACGGCGGATCTTCTGGAAAACGGACAACCGCAGCGCCAGGCCAATTTCACCGCGGACTGGGAGCATGAACGGTACGGGGGCCTGGTGCGCCTGAACCA
Source organism: Candidatus Rariloculaceae bacterium (assembly GCA_965262365.1). Lineage (GTDB taxonomy): Bacteria > Pseudomonadota > Gammaproteobacteria > Steroidobacterales > Rariloculaceae > UBA6522. Next base: position 5,919,308 of record OZ253541.1, on the reverse strand, counting down.
CTACGGCGCCACGACCCAGCATCCGCTGGACACCGGCATGATCCGGATCGACGCCGCAACGGTCGTCGACATCGAGGCCCGATTCCGGGCCGGCACGGTGCGCGGCGCCCTTGGCATCAACAATCTTGCCGACAAACTTCCCACCGAGCTGCCAAAGACCCATCTATCGAACATTTTGTGGGGTATCCGCTACCCGACGGAGACGCCATTCGGGCTGTTCGGCCGGTTCACCTATCTGCGCTTGACCGTGGATGTCCAACGCTAGTGCAACCTGTCAACAATTTCATCAAACGTCTTGTCGATGTGATGTTACAATGCTTGCGCTGCAAAGAGTTGTTGCGTAAATGCAACGAGTAGCAATGAATCCGGGGAGTAACAGCCACTGACTTTGGCGATGCCGGAAATTGGGGGCGCACTACGGGCGCCCCTTTTCTTCTGCTTCATACGCCTTGCCATCGGTTAAGATGAGCCGATGGCGAAACACTTCCCGGCAATCCTCCTGACCCTGGCTACCGTCGCCGCGCCCATCGGTGCTCAGGAAGTCCGCCTGAAGGCCCATCACATGCTGCCCCCCGTGGCGCCCGGCCACGCCATGATGCTGGCACCGTGGGTTGAAAAAGTCGAAGCGGATTCCGGCGGGCGACTGCAGATCGACATCTATCCCTCGATGCACCTTGGCGGTCAGGCCCCCGCGCTGATCGACCAGGCCTACGACGGAATCGTGGATATCGTCTGGACGCTGCCAGGTTACACACCGGGCCGGTTTCCCAGGATCGAAGTCTTCGAACTGCCCTTTCTGGCCGCGCACCCGGTGGTGATGAACTTCGCGATTCAGGACTTCATCAACAATCACCCGGAAGAGTTCCAGGGCCACAAACTGATCTCCGTCTTCGTTCATGCCGGGCAGCTCATTCATTCCAAGGAACCGATCCGCACAACCGCGGAACTGGCTGGCCGCAAGTACCGGATTCCGACGCGCGTGGCGGGCTGGATGGTGGAATCCTGGGGTGCAACGGCCATCGGCACCACCGTTCAGAAGATCCCCGAAATGCTTTCCAAGGGCATCGTCGACGCAACCCTTATTCCTTATGAGGCGTCCTTCGGGCTAAAGGTCCACGACCTGGTGGACTACCACATCCAGCTTGACAACGAGACCTGGCCACGCCTAAACGCCCAGGTTCTCATGGTGACAATGAACCAGGGGGCCTACGACCGCCTTCCCGCGGATCTCAAAGACGTTATCGACGCCAATTCCGGCCGCAATATCGCCAAGTGGATGGGCGAGAGCTGGGTGGCGATGGAAGTCGCGGGCGAGCAAGCCGCCGAAGCCTCTGGAGAATTCATCTATCTGCCGCCGGACGAAGTCGAATTACTGAGGCAGAAGAGTCAGCGACAAGTGGCCGAGCGCTGGATTTCGGTCGTTGCCCGGGACGGAATCGACGGCGAAGCCCTGGTGGAGGAAGCCACCTCGCTGCTGGAGCATTACGGCCGCCTTTACGCCGCCGGAAACCTGCAATAGCACCAGCGAAGCGCGAGCGACACGCAGTCAGCATCGGCCACGCGCAGGGTCGCCTGCGCACAAGCGATCCGGTCCGTTGTTGGTTACTATTGAACCAACGTGAACTACGATTTCAGGACTTTCAGGGGCGATCTCTTCGGCGGCCTGACGTCCACGGTGGTAGCGCTGCCGGTGGCATTGGCTTTCGGTATCGCATCCGGCCTGGGGGCCGCTGCCGGGTTGTACGGCGCCATTGCGGTGGGGTTCTTCGCCTCGGCGTTCGGCGGCACGAAATCGCAGATGTCCGGCCCCACCCCGTCGATGACCGTTGCCATGGCGGTGATCGTGACCACGCACGCAAACACGCTTACGGAAGCCCTGACCGTTGTCGTCATGGGCGGACTGCTGCAGGTCCTTCTGGGTGTATTCAAGTTCGGGCGCTTCGTAGCGTACACGCCCCGCGTGGTGATTTCCGGGTTCATGTCCGGCATCGGCATCATCATCATGCTGATTCAGGTGCTTCCTTTCCTCGGTGCCCCCACCTCGCCCGAGGGGCCGATGGGCGCCGTTCGCGAACTGCCTGCGGCGCTGGGCAACATCAATTACAGCGCTATGGGCATCGCGCTGGCGACGCTTGCCATCGGGATCCTGTGGCCTCCACGGTTCGCGCGGCTTCTTCCTGCACCCATGGTGGGCCTGATCGCGGGCACGCTGATGGGTGTGCTTTGGTTGACCGATGCGCCCGTCATCGGCCAGATCCCGGCCGGACTGCCGGAACTGCAGCTGGCACTGCCCTCCGCCGGTTTTCTGCTCAGCGCGATCCATCCGGCGATCATTCTCGCCCTGCTGGGCTCGGTGGACAGCCTGCTCACATCGCTGATTGCCGATTCGCTGACGGGAACCCAGCACAATCCGGACCGCGAACTGGTGGGTCAGGGCCTCGGCAACATGGTCGCTGGAATGTTCGGGGGACTTCCCGGCGCCGGCGCCACCATGGGCACCGTGACCAACATCCGCGCCGGCGGCAAAACCCAGGTATCCGGCATTCTGCGCGCCATTCTCCTGTTGGCGTTGTTGCTCGGGCTGGGCCGATTCGTCGAGCCGATTCCCCATGCGGCCCTTGCCGGCATCCTTATGAAGATCGGTTGGGACGTCATCGATTGGCGTCTTCTGCTTCGCATTCACCGTATCCAGCGGCACCACCTGTTCGTCATGCTGATGACCTTGAGCCTTACCGTGCTGGTGGACCTGGTAACCGCCGTGGCCATCGGCCTGATCGCCGCAGGAATGGCACATGCGCGTCAGTTGGAAGGCCTGGAACTGGACAGCGTCGTCTCGGTGCCGCTGCTGGATCAGACGTTCTTCGCAGGTTTCGAGCGTATGGCCTCCGTCGATCCGCTTTCGGCGCGCGTGGGCCTGGTGGCGCTGCGGGGAAGTTTCACAGTCGCTTCCTCCCACAGGCTGGTCGCGGTCATCAGCGTTGACATCCGGGACCACGAGGTCGTCATTTTCGATTTCTCGGGTGCTACGTACCTGGACGACAGCGCGGCCATGGTGATCGAGCAGCTCATCGACGTGGCGACAAAGGCCGATACCGAAATCATCGTCGTGGGCCTGTCCGGCTCCGTCAGCTACACGTTCGACACCCTCCAAATCCTGCGGCGCGTACCGGAGGGCCGCATCGTCGGGACCCTGGACCAGGCTCGCGAAATTGCCGCCGGACTTCTCGACGATCGGGCCGGTTGACCTCGATCTGCCACCGAACGGCGGCTGCGGTCCGTCCCGTGAATGCCTGGTGCTTGCCAGAAGCCGTCAGTCACTCGTTTCGAAAATTGCGAAAGCAGACGCAAAAACATACGATTGCGAATTCCCTGCCCATCTCTGGACTGCGTATGTTGAGCCTCATCGAACGTCGCAAGGAAATTGTCCGTCTGACCGAAGCGAACAGACGGGTCAATGTCGCGGCTCTGGCGAAGCAATTCGCGGTGTCGACCGTTACCATTCGCAACGACCTGAACGCGCTGAGCGCCAGGAGGTTGGTCGTCCGTTCCCGCGGCGGCGCCGTCGCCAGCACCCGCCTGACACGCGAACTCTCGGTCCAGGAGAAGTACAAGGAAAATCTCTCCTGCAAGCGCCGACTCGGACAAGCCGTCGCCAATCTGATCGGCGAGGATATCCGCAGCATCATTGTCGATTCAGGGACCACGACCGAAGAAGTGGCACTGTGTCTGGTAGGCCGTTCCGGGCTACGTGTGCTCACAAACGGGCTTAATATCGCTTCCGCCCTGGCAAACACCGATGGGATCGAAGTTCGGGTTACTGGAGGCATGCTGCGAAAGAAGTCCATGTCGTTCTACGGCCGGCATGCGGAAGAAAGCCTGCGATTCCTGCATTTCGACAAGCTCATTCTCGGCGCCGACGGCATCGATCCCGACGTCGGCGTCACCACCCATTTCGAGCACGAGGCCAGCCTCAACAGGATGATGTGCCAGGCGGCCCGTCAGGTCATTCTGGTAGCCGACTCTTCGAAGTTCGGCCGATGCGGTTCACACGTCATTTGCACGCTCACCGAGATCGACGTGCTCGTGACGGACGCAGGTGTTCCAGGCAACCTGCCGGATGCGCTGAAGGCGAAAGACATCGAGGTGCATATCGTCGACGGCCCGCCCTGAATACTCCGAACGACCGTGCCCCGCGGCGGGCTTTCGTAAGATTATCATTCTTCATAAACGAAAGCATGTAAAATATGTCTTGTCGTTCTTGAGTTTTCGAAACGCCAATGGATAAAGTCCAGGGACGCCGAAGCGGCGTGATTGCGGTGTCGATCATTGGCGGATTGTTCTTTGTGTTCGGATTCGTGACGTGGCTGAACGGCGCACTGATACCGTTCCTGACGATCGCCTGCGAACTGGATCACCTGCAGGCCTATTTCGTCACACTGGTCTTCTATATCGCCTACACGGTCATGGCTCTGCCGATGTCCCTGGTGCTGCGCCGCACCGGGTACAAGAACGGGTTGGCGCTGGGTCTTCTGATCATGGCGATCGGCGCCCTGATCTTTCTTCCGGCCGCGATGCTGCGAACGTACGGGGTGTTTCTCGCCGGCCTTTTCGTTCTGGGGACGGGCCTCACGATTCTCCAAACCGCCGCCAATCCATACATCGTGCTGATCGGTCCGGCGAACACCGCGGCAGTGCGCATCAGCATCATGGGCCTGCTGAACAAGGGCGCCGGGGTCGTCGCCCCGCTGGTGTTCACGGCGCTGGTTCTCTCGGACATTTCGCAATTCACGGCGGCCCACATGGAAACGCTGGGTCCGGCAGAAAGGCTCGTGCAACTCGACGAACTGTCACGCCGCTTGATCGAACCCTACCTGATCATGGCCGGAATACTGGTTTTGCTCGCGGCATACATCAAGTTCTCCCCTCTTCCGAACCCGGGAATCTCCACCGGAGATCTGGCATCGCGGCAGGGGCGAACGGTCTTTCGCCACCCGAACCTGGTACTGGGCGCGGTCACGCTTTTCTTTTATGTCGGGGCCGAGGTTGTGGCAGGCGATACCATCGCGCTGTTCGGCCGCGACCTGGGTGTCGTGAATTTCGGTGGGCTCACCGCGTACACCATGGCGTTCATGATGTGCGGGTACCTGCTGGGCGTGATCGCCATACCGCGATGGATCACCCAGGAGCGGGCGCTGGCAATCTCCGCAGCGCCCGGCATTCTGCTTTCCGTACTGGTACTCGTCGGAGACATGAAATCGGATCGAATCTGGCAGGCCACGTTCGCCTGGACCGGGTTCCAGGCCGTTCCCGATGCCGTGCTGATCGTCGCCCTGTTCGGCCTGGCCAACGCGCTGGTCTGGCCCGCCGTGTGGCCGATGGCGTTGCGCGGTCTGAACAGGCATCAAACCGGAACCGGCTCCGCACTGTTGATCATGGGTATCGCAGGCGGCGCCATCATTCCGGTGATATTCGGTGCGCTGACCGAAAACTCGGCGGACCCGCGGCTCGGCTACGGCGTCATGTTGCCGTGTTACCTGTTCATCCTTTACTACGCGCTCGCCGGGCACAAGCTCGAGCAGTGGACATGGCGGTCGGTGCACAAGACGGCAGGGGTTCCATGAAGACGGGCAGCGCTTTGGCCGACATGCTCTCGGTCCTGCGTCGGAACCGAAGCGGGGACGTCGTCGGCGTCTATTCGGTTTGCAGCGCACATCCGCTTGTGCTCGAAGCCGCCATGACACAGGCACGGCACGATCAGGTGCCAGCGCTTGTTGAGGCGACAGCCAATCAGGTGAACCAGTTCGGAGGCTATACCGGGCTACATCCAGGGGATTTCCCGGCCTATGTCGCGGCCATTGCCGATCGCGCCGGGCTTGCGCCCGACCGGGTCGTCCTGGGCGGCGACCACCTGGGCCCGGTTTGCTGGACGGACGAGGCCGCGGACGCGGCGATGGCCAGGGCGCGCGAACTCGTTAAGCGCTACGTTGAAGCTGGATTTGCGAAAATTCACCTGGACACCAGCATGCCCTGTGCAGACGATCCCGAAGCGTTGACGGACGAAATCGTGGCGACACGGGCGGCGGAGCTTTGCGAGGTGGCCGAACTGGCCGCGAACTCGCGCGACGGTGAAGCGAAGCCCGTGTACATCGTGGGCACCGAGGTGCCCCCGCCAGGTGGCGCAAAAGACAAGATCACCCGGCTCGAAGCGACCCGTGGCGTACGCGTGCAGCAAACCATCGATGCCCACGAGCGTGCGTTTGCCGCCCGCGGCCTGACCGATGCGTGGTCGCGGGTCATCGGACTCGTGGTGCAACCGGGTGTCGAGTTCGATCACTCGTCGGTTCATCGATACTGCCCGGACAGGGCCGGTGATCTGAGCGGCGCGATCCGGGAGTTTCCGAACCTCGTCTACGAGGCGCACTCGACGGACTATCAGCCCGCGAACGCGTACACGGAACTGCTAAGGGGTCACTTCGCCATCCTCAAGGTGGGACCGCAACTCACCTTCGTGCTTCGTGAGGCCCTGTTCGCATTGAGTGCCATCGAGCACGAGTTGCTGGACGGCTCCGACAAGTGTTCATGGCTTCCCGAGGTTTGCGATCGGGTCATGACGGATCACCCGGGGCAGTGGATCAGGCACTACCCGGCAAAGGGTCCCCGGGCGCGTTGGTATCGCCGCTACAGCTACAGCGATCGGATCCGGTACTACTGGAGTCACCCGCGTGTCTCGTCCGCTGTCGAGCGGCTTTTCGAGAACCTCTCGGAAACCGGGATACCAACCCCGGTCCTGAGCCAGTTTCTGCCTGCGCAAGCTACCGCGGTCCGGGAGGGAAACCTCGTGCCGAAACCCCGCGATCTTGCAATTCACCGCATCATGCAAGTCACCAATGTCTATTCGGCGGCATGCCGGGGTACGGCGTGATGGGCACGATTCCGGATTCCCTGCCAAGAACTGCGACATGAAACGATTCCTGGAAATCGATTCCGGTGAACTGGAGCGCAGGAACAGTTACTGGACGGCCCGCGAAATCTGTCAACAGCCGCGAGTCTGGCGGCAGGCGTACGAGCAAATCGATGCATCGCGGGCGATGATCGACCGGTGGTTGGCGCCGATCCTGGCTACGCCGAACTTGCGCATCCTCCTGTGCGGAGCGGGAACGTCGGCCTACATCGGGGATACGGTCGCGGCGTGGTTGAGGAAGGCCTGCCACACGGCACCCGTCCCCTGCATTGCCGCAGTAAGCACCACGGAGTTGACGGCGGACCCTGCACAGTACCTGTCCCATGACGGTCCGACGCTCATGATTTCCTTTGCCCGCTCCGGCGACAGCCCCGAGAGCCTTGCGTGTGTAGAGCTTGCCGACCAGCTGTTGTCGTACTGCCGGCATCTGATCCTGACCTGCAACCCGCAGGGTCGGCTTGCCCACCATGCCAGGACCAGCGACGATGCGCTGTGTCTGCTTATGCCCGAGGACGCAAACGACCGCGGCTTCGCAATGACCAGCAGTCACACGACGATGCTGGTTTCTGCTTTGACGATATTTACGCCGGATCGGGCACAACTGGAGCAGGCTGCGGTTCTCGCACAATCGGTGCTGGATGAAGGGAGCATGGCAATCGCCGAAGTGGCAAGACGTGATTTCGACCGTCTTGTGGTGTTGGGCGCGGGCTGCCTGGAGGGCACTGCCCGGGAGGCAGCATTGAAATGTCTCGAGCTGACGGCCGGAAGGGTCGTAGCGATACACGATACGCCGTTGGGCTTTCGACACGGCCCGAAGATCGTCATTGGTGAGTCCACCGTTGTCGTGCATCTGCGATCCAACGATGAGCACACCAAGCTTTACGATCGCGATTTGCTGCGGGAACTCCGGAACGACGGCCGCTCGGCCGCGATCGTGGAGCTGAGCCCGATGACACTGGCTGCCGGTATTGGGTCAGCGGGGTCAGCAGCCCGATTGAACGATGCCTGGCTGTCGCTGGTCTATGTTGTGCATTGCCAGATCCTGGCATTTCACAAGGCGATGGCCTTGGGCGTTGAGGTCGACAATCCTTGTCCGACAGGTGAGGTCAACCGCGTGGTCGATGGCGTCGCCATATATCCGTTCCGGAGCCGCGGCCAACTCGCCGGGGACGAGGAATCATGATGTACGGCGTGGACATCGGCGGAACCAAGACAGAGTTCGCCGTTTTCGACGACGACCTGACACGCCTGCACACGCGCCGCGTCGAGACCCAGACAAGAGACTACGATCGCCTTGTCAAGTCGATTCGGGAACTGGTGGAAGAAGCCGGCAGCCAGTTCACGCCGGTCGGGTCCCTCGGTATCGGGTTGCCCGGCATCAGGGATCGCCGTGGACGATCGTTCGCGGTAAATGTGCCCTGTGTCACGGGGAAAAATGTGAAGCGCGATCTCTCCGCCGTATTGAAAATGACGGTTGAGACCATCAACGACGGGCGGGCATTCGCACTTTCGGAGGCTCACGGGGGCGCGGGTCAGGGGCACGACCCCATGGTCGGCGTCATCCTGGGTACCGGAGTGTTCGGCGGGTATTGCATCGATGGAAATCTGCAGGTCGGAAGCGACGGCGTAGCGGGCGAGTGGGGACACCTTCCGATCCCCGCCACGGTCCGCGAACGGTACGAGTTACCGCTACACCGTTGTGGCTGCGGCAAGCGGGGTTGCATCGAAGCCTATGTATCCGGTCGCGGACTGTCGCAACTTCACGCCCACGTTGCCAATTCTCCCGTTTCTCCCCAGGAGCTCGTCCAGGGGATGCGCGCTGGCGAGAAGTCCTGCAGGGACGCGTTCAGCATCTGGATCGATTGCCTCGCCAGTTGCTTTGCGCAATTGATCCTGCACATCAATCCCGAAATCATCGTTGTCGGAGGCGGCCTGTCGAAGATCGATGAACTGTACCGGCTGCTGCCGCCAACATTGGCGCAGCACCTGTTCGGGGGAGTCCTGCCGCCGGACATCGTACCGGCCAAATTTGGCGATGCCAGTGGGGTACGCGGCGCCGCGATCGTCGCTGCCCAGCGTGGCGGCTGGACAGGTTGAGTCCACGCGCCGCATCAAGATCCCGATGAAGCCCACCGTACTGACCAACGCGACCGTTTTCACCGGCAAGTCGGTTCACGAGAACAGCGGCGTCGTCATCGAGAATGGGCTGATCGCCGACTTGATCCTGGGCGGTCGTCTGCCACGCGCCCGGGCGATCGAAATCGATCTTCACGGGCGGCACCTCGCGCCCGGTTTCATCGACATTCAGGTGAACGGCGGCGGTGGCGTGCTGTTCAACGATGCGCCGACGGTCGGCGGGTTGCGGGCGATCGGAAAAGCTCATTCACGGTTCGGCACCACCGGGTTCCTGCCGACGCTGATCAGCGACGACAACGACGTCATGCGTGCGGCCATCGATGCGGTTCGGCGTGCCAGGCGCGAGCGTGTGCCGGGCGTTTTGGGACTGCACATCGAAGGGCCGTATCTGAATCCCAAGCGCGGTGGCGCCCATGACGCCGGCAAGTTCCGGAAGATCGACGAAGAAGGCATTGAAATCCTGACATCGCTCGTGGGGGGCGCGGTGACGTTGGTCACCCTGGCGCCGGAAATGACTTCTCCCGAGGTCATCGGGCGGTTGACAGCGGCCGGAGTGATCGTATTTGCGGGTCACTCCGAGGCGACCTACGAGCAGTGCCGGGACGCGGTGGCATCGGGCCTGGGCGGCTTCACCCATCTTTTCAATGCCATGCCGCCCATGAGGAGCCGAGCACCCGGGATGGTCGGCGCTGCACTCGATCTCGACGAACCCGTGTTCAGTATCATTGCCGACGGCCACCATGTGCATCCGGCGTCCTTGCGCGTGGCGCTCGGTGCGAACAAGCCGGGAAAGGCCGTGCTGGTCACCGACGCGATGCCGACGGTGGGCTCGGAGATCACGGAGTTTCAATTGGGCGGTGAAGAGGTCGGGTTGAAGGATGGCGTGCTCCGAAACCGGCGCGGTTCGCTTGCAGGGTCACACCTGAACATGCTCGACGCGGTGCGAAACGTCATGGAATCGACTTCGCTGGATAGGCAGGAAGCGTTGAGAATGGCTTCAAGCTACCCGGCCCGTGCAATCGGGGTTGCCGACCGGCGCGGGTACATCTTGCCTGGCTGCCGTGCCGATCTGCTGGAACTCGAAGAGGACATGAGCCTCCGTCGAACCTGGATTGCAGGCGTCCCCTCCAGGCTCAGGTAGGCAAGCAAATACGCCGAAACCGTCGCCGTACTCAAGCTGGCAGCCGGACTTTAGCCACGGGCTGCTGGAGCGCAGAAGAAGCCGTCGCGTCAATCCTTCCTTGCGATCACGTTGAGCAATGCCTGGCGCCCCTCCACCTTGACCACGTGCAACGCGCGCTGCAGCGCCGCGGGCAGTTCTCCCGGTTCCTCGACACGCTCGCCATACCCGCCGCTGGCCTCGCAGATCAGCTCGAACCGGGGCGACGGCTCCAGTTCGCACAGGGGCACGTTTTCGGCCCGTGCGGCCCATCCGTCGGGCGCGTAGCGGAACGCGGCCTCGCGGGAGCGTTGCCAGCTACCGTTGTTGTAGATGACGAATAGCACCGGCAGGTCGCAGGCCCGGGACATGAAGTGTGTCGCGGTGGGCACGCCGAAGACGTGACTCCCGTCTCCCATGGCGCACACGACCGTACGGTCGGGCCGAGCGAGCTTGGCACCCAGGGCCGCCCCAGGAGCCCACCCCAGAACGCCGGAGTGGGGATGGCTGAAGAACGTGCCCGGCCGATTGAAGCTTGCCTGCGTCGGGTCCAGGGAAATCTCGGTAACGGCGATGTCGTCATCGCCCAGTGCCTCGCCGATGCAACGTGAAATCCAGCGGTAATCCATCGGTTTGTCGTCGCTCACGTCTCGGGCGGCCTTGCCCCAGGCTTCCCGTTGCCGGCGATGAGAGTCGCTCCAGCGCCGGCGCCGTGCGTCGATGGCGGTTTCGTTCAGTGCGCTCCCGGCCAACCGGGAATCCAGCGCCTGCAGCGTGCGGGCGGCGTTACCCGCAAGCCCGATATCGGTGGCGTAGCCACGGATGGGATAGCGCTCGTAGAGCGGGTCGTCGTCGATCTGTATCACGGTGGCATTGGCGGGCGGCTCCGCTCTATTGGGGAACCACGGGGTATCGGATTCGACAACAAGAATGACGTCCGCCTCCGCCACCAGCGCGTCCGGGTCAAACCCCTGGTGGAGCGGATGATCGTGCGGGAAATTCACGTAGGCGCCCCAGGACTCCACCACGGGCAGCGCCAGACGATCTGCCAGCGCCATCAACCGGTCGACGGCCTGTGGATCCCGCCCGACGGATGACACCACGATCAACGGATTGGCCGCTGCTGCAAGGGTGCGCGCGGCCCTGTCGATCGCGGCCGGTTCGGGCTGCGCCGCCGCCGATGCCTTCAACCGTGCCCTTGAACTGTATGCAAGCTCGGGCAGCGCCTGTCCGGCCACGTCGAGAGGAAATGTCACATAGACGGGCCCTGACGGCGCGTTCGACGCAATGGCCAGGGCACGATCCACTACGGTTTCAAGTTGCTCGCCGCGGCGCAACTCGTAGTCCCACTTCACGAATTCGCGCACCAGGCCCGCCTGGTCGAACGACTCCTGGGCCCAGTGGATCGTCGCACCGCGAGAGGTGACGTGGCCTTTTTCGGTGATCGAAGTGCGCCCCGCGGCGACCAGCATCGGCACGCGGGCACGCGCGGCGTTGATGATTCCCCCAACCGCGTTGGCGGTTCCCGCAATGGTATGGACCATCACCGCCTGGGGTTCACCGGTCACCATGGTGTAGCCATGGGCCATGGAAATCGTGGTGATCTCGTGAATCACCGTGATCGGGCGCAGTCCGTCCGCACGCCCCTGGGCCTCGCGTTTCGCAAACGCCTCGATGAACGGCGGAAAATCAGTGCCCGCCCCGCCGCCGAAGAAGTACCTGACCCCCCGCGCCTCAAGCAGCTCAAGGAACCCCTCGGCTACGCTGTCGACCTGTATTCGCTTCCTGCTCATGACACTTGGGAGCCTGCGCCGTAGAAAATCGCGACTTGAGTTTCACTCGTGACCCAGGGCCTGTTAACGCTAGATGAGATATCGCCGCCGGCCGGTTATGATAGCGAAACTCGGCGCACACTTTTCCGCAATTTCTGCCGATGCGGGTACCGGAAGCCCGCGACAAGCGTCCCGACACAAGGAGAAAAGTCATGAGAACCACCTTCGGAATCGGATTCCTTGCGCTGTTGGCCGCCGGCGCCGCCATGGCCCAGCAGGACAGGGACTGGGACGCCGTAACGCTGACCATCCACCCTGTAGCCGGCAACGTGTATTACCTGGAAGGGACCGGCGGCAACATCGGTCTTTCCGTGGGCGAGGACGGTATCGTCATGATCGACGATCAGTTCGCCCCCCTGACCGATCGAATCCTGGCGACCATTGCCGACCTGGACGACGGCGAGATCCGCTTCGTCATCAACACGCACGTCCACGGCGATCACGTCGGCGGCAACGAAAACCTCGGTAGACTGGGGATCACCATCCTTGCGAACGATCGGGTCCGCGTGCGCATGGTTGAGGAAATGGCCGCCGGCCTGGCCCTGCCGGTGCTCACCTACAGCGACACCACCACCGTCTATCTGAACGACGACGAGGTTCACGTTTTCACCGTACCGCCCGCGCATACCGACGGCGACAGTTTCATCCACTTCCGCAGTACCGATGTCCTGCACCTCGGAGACGTTTTCCGAACCAACAACTTTCCCTACATCGATACCAGTCGGGGCGGCACGCTCAAGGGCACGCTGGAAGCACTGGGCATCGCCATCGGCATGTCCGGACCGGATACCCTGATCATCCCGGGCCACGGCGGCCTCTCTACCCGTGAGGACGTGGTGGAATTCCGTGACATGGCGCTGGTGGTCGCCGGACGGGTCGAGCAATTGGTACGCGAAGGCGCCAGTTTCGAGGATGTGCTCGCCGCGGGAACCACGGCGGAGTACGAGGAGCAGTGGGGCGACCCGGAGCGCTTCCTGACAGGTCTCTATACCGAGGTCGGCGGGGAGCTCTAGCAGCCCGTGGGTGCGCGTGCGGGCCCCCACCCGGTGGACAGGAGCGGCTCCTGAAACGTCCCCGCGTTTGCATCTACATCCCCATCGACGCTTCCGGAGCCTCCCATCGACGCATCCGGGAGGCGGGGTGCGAGGTGATCCTCGGCCAGACTTCCTGGCGGGCCGGCATCGACCGCGACACGCTGCTTGACTTGTCCCACGGCGCCCACGCCCTGATGGGCGCCACCATCAAGCGCGCCCCCATCGACGGCGACTTTCTGGATCGCCTGCCCGAGTTGCGCATCGTCTCCAAGTACACCATCGGCGTCGAGGACGTGGACCTGGACGCCGCCAGCGCCCGGGGCGTCCTTGTTACCCACTGCCCTACCGAGGCCAACTGGGGCGGCGTCGCCGAGGGAACGGTCGGCTTCATGCTGACGCTGCTCAAGCGGGTGCGCGAGCGGGACCGTCACGTCAAGGACGGCGGCTGGCGCGACTCCAGCCTCATGGGCACCTACCTCGGCCGGCGCGGCGACGGTTATCCCGGTCTCACGATCGGAATTGTGGGACTCGGCCGTTGCGGCACCCGGGTCGCCGAGTTGCTGTCGACCTGGCGGGTTCGAATACTGGCCTGCGATCCCTATGTCGAGGAGGGAAAATTCGAGCGGTCGGGCGTCGTCCGAACGGACCTGCCCACCCTGCTCCGGGAGTCGGATATCGTCACCCTGCACGTCACCCTGACCGATGAAACCCGTGGTTTCATCGGCGCACAGGAACTGGCATCCATGAAACCCTCGGCCATCCTGATCAACACGTCCCGGGGCGCGGTGGTGAACCTGGACGACCTCTGCGACGCGCTCGAGACGGATCGGATCGCCGGCGCCGCGCTGGACGTGCTGCCGGAGGAGCCTCCGCACGAGCAGGCTCGCATCCGCACGCTGGGCGACAAGGTGCTGTTGTGCCCGCACATGATCAGTGCAAACCATCCCGGCACGCTGCAACCCGCCATTCCCTGGGCCACGGACGCAACCCTGGCCGCGCTCCGGAGCCGGATACCGGAGCACGTCTACAACGTCGACGCCGTCCCGAGATGGCTGGCGCGATTTGGCGACAAACCGCTCATATGACGGCCATTCCGGACCATCGCCTCCCGAAACCGGCGTACGGACCGCGCGCGGTCTGGTCCTGGGCGTTCTACGATTTCGCCAACTCGTCCTTTACGACGCTGGTCATCACCTTCGTCTATGCAACCTATTTCACTCAAGCCATCGCACCGGACCCCATCACCGGCACCGCGCTGTGGTCACGGGCGATCACGGTCACGGCGCTGATCACGGCGATCTGCTCGCCCCTTCTGGGAGCGCTGGCGGACCGCGGCGGCTATCGCAAGGCGTTCGTGCTCGCGTTCTCTCTGGTTTGCGTGATCGCCACGGCAGCGCTCTACCAGGTACTGCCCGGGCAGATCGCTGCAGCGCTGGTGCTCGTCGTCATCGCCAATATCGGATACGAATTCGCCACGGTCTTCTACAACGCCTTCCTTCCTGACGTCTCTCAGCCCGGACGCATCGGTCGAATCTCGGGCTATGGCTGGGCGTTGGGTTACGTCGGAGGCCTGCTGGCGCTGCTGCTGGCGCTGGTGGCGCTGGTCCAGCCGGCCACGCCGTGGTTCGGATTCAGCACCGAAGCCGGCGAGAACATCCGCGCCACCAACCTGCTGACGGCGACGTGGTTTGCGCTGTTTACCCTGCCGTTCCTGTTCTGGGTTCCAGAGGACCGCTCCGCCGTTTCCGGCCGCGGACACGTGATCGGCGACGCCGTACGGCAGTTGCGCGACACCTTCGCGGAGATTCGCCGCTACCGTCAGATCGTGCGCCTGCTCGTCGCCCGCTTCTTCTACAACAACGGACTGGTCACCGTCATTGCGTTCGGCGGCATCTACGCCGCCGCATCCTTCGGCTTTACGCTTCAGGAAGTGCTGATCTTCGGAATCGTGCTCAACGTTGCCGCGGGCGCCGGCGCACTCGCCATGGGCCACCTCGACGATCGGATCGGCGGCAAGCGGACCATTGTCGTTTCGTTGATCGGGCTGGGGCTTGCGACGGTCGTGGCCATCGCGGCCACCGACAAGCTGTGGTTGTGGGTGGCCGGCGTCATCACGGGCATCTTCCTCGGGCCCAACCAGGCAGCCAGCCGCTCCTTGATGGGCCGCTTCGTACCCAAGGCAAAGGAAAACGAGTTCTACGGCTTCTTCGCATTTTCCGGCAAGCTGACGGCCTTCCTGGGGCCGTTTCTGCTGGGCGTACTGACCCAGTGGACGGGTTCCCAGCGCTGGGGCATCTCAGTGGTGCTGGTCATGTTCGCGGTGGGACTCGTGCTGTTGATTCCGCTGGATGAGCAGGAAGGCATCGCCCGGGCCCGGCGCGACGGAGCATCGTGATGCGGATCATTCCTGAAATTCGGGCCTTCGAAGCCGACCTTGTCACCTGGCGCCGGGATCTGCACGCCCATCCGGAACTTGCCTATCGCGAGCATCGAACCGCCGGCCTGGTTGCCGAGCGCCTTCGCGCCTGGGGCATTGGTGTCGATCAGGGCCTCGCCGAGACTGGCGTGGTGGGCACGCTGACCACGGGCGAGGGACCGACGATCGGCCTGCGCGCGGACATGGACGCCCTTGCGATGGAAGAAACGAATACGTTCACCCACCGTTCCAAACATTCCGGCCGGATGCACGCCTGCGGTCACGATGGCCACACCACGATGTTGCTGGGTGCTGCCCGCTACCTGGCCGGGCACGGAAATTTCTCCGGCACGGTGCGTTTCATCTTCCAGCCTGCCGAAGAAGCCGCCGGAGGCGCCAGACAAATGCTGGACGCGGGGTTGTTCAGTCGATTCCCGGTGGACGCCGTTTTCGGCATGCACAACTGGCCCGGACTCGAGGCCGGTCGATTCGCCGCGCGGGCAGGCCCGATGATGGCATCCCTGGACACCTTCGACATCCGCATACTGGGACACGGCGCCCACGGCGCCGCGCCGCAGGATGGGGTCGACCCGGTTGCCGCCGCCGCGCAGGTCGTCACCGCGCTACAAACGATCGTGAGCCGCAACGTCGACCCTCAGCAAAGCGCAGTCGTCAGCGTGACCCGAATTCATGGCGGGGATGCCGACAACGTCATCCCGCCGGAGGTCCGTCTCGGCGGCGGGATCCGCAGCTTCGATCCGGCGGTTCGAGAGCTGTTGTGTCGGCGCCTGGTCGAGGTGGTCGAAGGCGTTAGCGCCAGCCTTGGCGCCCGCGGTGAAGTGGAATTCACCGCCCGCTACCCCGCGGTGATCAACGCGGCAGAGAGCACGGCGCTGGCGATGAAGACTGCCGCGGCGATTGTCGGCGAGGCCAATGTGAATACCGACGCGAGTCCGGTGATGGTCTCCGAAGACTTCTCCTACCTGCTCGAAGCCAGTACGGGCTGTTTCGTGCTCATCGGCAATGGCGCAGGCCAGGGCGGCTGCATGATTCACAACCCGGGGTACGACTTCAATGACGGCATCCTGACGCTGGGCGCCACCTACTGGGCACGCCTGGCACAGAACTTTCTTCGCGAAACCGCGGGTTGAGCAATCCCCCGGCGATGCGTATGCTGCCGGGTCCCTGAGATTTGGCTGCGGAGGCGTCGCGTGGCTGACTACAGACGGATTTTTTTCATCTTCCCCGGGCAGGGCTCCCAGTATCGCGGCATGGGTTCCGACCTGGTGGAGGAATTCGACCAGGCCGGCGAAATCTTCGCCCGGGCCAGCGAGGTCGCCGGTTACGACATGGCGGAACTGTGCTTCGAAGATCCAAATCAGCGATTGGATCGCACCCGCTATACCCAACCCGCGATCCTGACCCACGAAGTGGCCTGCCTCCAGGCGTTTTGGAGCCTCGCTCCCGAGATCCGGCCCGCGGTAACGGCCGGACACAGCCTGGGGGAATATACCGCGCTGGTCACGGGAGGGGCGCTGAGTTTCGAGAACGCGCTGCGCCTGGTGATTCGCCGGGCCGAGTTGATGAGCGAATACGGCCAGGGCGGCATGCTGGCGACGGCACTGGACCTCGGCTCGGCGCGAGCGCTGGCGGACCATCATTTCTGCGGCATCGGCGGATGCAATCTGCCTGAACAGACCGTGGTCGCGGGCAGCGATCGGGATCTCGACCGCCTCGCTGCGGATATGGCCGCCAAATACCCACGCAAGCGAGCCGTTCGGCTCAAGACCGAAGGCGCGTTCCACACCTACCTGATGGTGGACGCGGCGCGGCATTACCGGGAGGTTCTGGAGGCCGTCAGCTTCGAGCCCCCCTCCATCGGCGTGTTTGCCAACTACACCGGCGAACTCCACGAATCCGACGAGAACGCCATCCGATCGCGTCTGTTCTTTCAACTGTTCCATCCGGTCCGCTGGCGGGCCTGCATGGAAGCGGCGCTCGCGTCGGGCGTGGATACCATCGTCGAGCTTGGCGGCGGCATCGGAAGGGGCGACGGGCCGTCGGGGAAGCGGCCCAACCTGGAGTCGGTCGTCAAGAAGACGCTCCGGAGCCAGGGCAGAGACGCGGAATATTTTGGAGCGATCAACGCGGCAGGCATTCACGCGGCCGCTCAAGCGCTGCAGGCGGCAGTCGGCTGATCGAACGCAGCCGGAGCCGGAATTCGGCAAGACGGTTGGCCGATCAGGCGTACAGGAAGCGATCGAACAAACAATGGCAGCAGCAACACAGAAGGCAACCAATGTCACCTGGCAGGAAGGCCTGGTCACACGTGAGGATCGCTATCAGATCCTGCGCCAGAAGGGCGCGACGATCTGGTTCACCGGCCTTTCGGGCAGCGGCAAGAGCACCATCTCGGCCGCGCTGGAGCGGGCGCTCTTCAAGCGAGGCAAGCTGTCGTACCGGCTGGACGGCGACAACGTGCGTCTGGGCATCAACAAGAACCTGGGTTTCTCCGAAGTGGACCGCAGGGAGAATATTCGCCGCATCGGAGAGGTTGCGAAACTCTTTGGCGATGCCGGCACCATTGCGCTGTCGAGCTTCATCAGCCCCTACGCGGCCGACCGGGATGAAGTTCGCCGGCTGCACGAGGCGGCCGACCTGCGGTTCGTCGAGGTATTTGTGGACTGCCCGCTGAGCGAGGCCGAGAGGCGGGACCCGAAAGGCCTGTACAAGCGCGCTCGCGCAGGTGAGATCAAAAACTTCACGGGCATCGACGACCCCTACGAGAAACCGGACAGGCCGGAGATACATCTCAGGACGGACAAGCTCACCGTCGAAGAAGAGGTAACCGAGATCATCGGCTACCTGGAGCGGCACGGCATCATCGATTCCGACTTGCCCGACGCGCCCGTCAGCCCGGCGGGACGCGCCACGGCGGCGAACGTTTCGGAGCGTCGCGACGCGGAGGGTGGAACCGGGTGATCAAGCCCCATGGGGCCAAGGCCCTGAACCCCCGGTATGTTGCCGACGGCCGGCACCGGGCCGAGTTGCTCGCGGAGACCGAATCGTTGCCGTCGCTGGTGCTCAATTCAGCGGCGGCGGCCAATGCCGTCATGCTGGCAGGCGGTTATTTCACGCCGTTGGAAGGTTTCATGAACCTGGCCGACGCCATGAGCGTCGCTGAATCCATGCATACCGCCACAGGCCTCTTCTGGCCTGTGCCGATCCTGAATCTGTGCGCCGACGTGGGCAGCATCGAGACTGCGCGGCGCATCGCGCTTCGAGACCCGAACGTGCCCGGCGAACCGGTGCTCGCGGTGATGGAAGTGGAGAGCATTGAAGACATCAGCGCAGATCAACTGGATTCCATGATCCGGGCTGTCTTCGGCACCGACGACGACGGCCACCCGGGCGTCTCGGAGTTCCGCGGTCTCGGCCGCTACTGCGTGGCGGGGCCGATCGATGTCCTCAACTTCAGTTATTTCGAGCAGGAATTTCCGGATACGTTTCGCACGGCTGTCGATATCCGCGCCGAGATCGAGAGACTTGGCTGGCAGACGACGGTGGCGTTCCAGACCCGCAACCCCATGCACCTGGCGCACGAGACGCTGTGCCGGATGGCCATGGAACGGCTGGAGGCCGACGGCCTGGTCATCCACATGTTGCTGGGCAAACTCAAGCCCGGGGACATCCCGGGCGACGTTCGCGACGCCTGCATTCGCAGGATGGTGGAGGTTTATTTTCCGGCCGATTCCGTGTTGGTGACGGGTTACGGCTTCGACATGCTCTATGCGGGACCGCGCGAAGCCCTGCTGCACGCCCTGTTCCGGCAGAACATGGGCGCCACGCATCTCATCGTGGGACGCGACCATGCCGGCGTCGGCGACTACTACGGGCCGTTCGACGCCCAGGCCATCTTCGATGATATTTCTCCGGATGCGCTGGAGATTGAGATCTTTGCCGCCGACCATGCGGCCTGGTCGACGAAACTCGGCCGGGTCGTGATGATGCGCGAGGCGACCGATCACACGCCCGACGACTACCTGGTGCTCTCCGGTACCAACTTGAGGTCATTGCTGAGCCGGGGCAACCACCCGCCCCCGGAAATCACCCGGCCGGAAGTCGCCGAAATACTCATGGAACATTACAAGCGTTAGGAGCGTATGAAACTCTGTAGTTACGTTCATCGCGGTGAAGCTTCGTACGGCATCTTCACCGACTCGGGCATTGTCGATCTGGGCAACCGCCTGGGTACTGACTATCCGACCCTGGTCCAGTTACTGCGGCGCAATGGTCTCGGCGCCGCGCGGGACGCCTCCGCCGGCCTCGAACCGGACATTCAACCGGAAGAAGTTGAATTCCTTCCACTGACATTGGAACCGGTCAACGTCATCTGCCAGGGCTTGAACTTCAGAAGCCATCTGGAAGAACTCGGGCGCAGCCCCGACCCCTTCCCGCGCGGATTTCTGCGAACCCGCCAGTCGCTCGTCGGGCACCTGCAGCCGCTGGCCATGCCGCAGATTTCCAGCGACTACGACTACGAGGGCGAGTACTGCATCGTCATCGGCAAACCCTGCCACCGGGTAAGCCGCGACGAGGCCATGGACTGCGTCGCTGGATACACGATCCTGATGGACGGATCGGTTCGCGACTTCCAGCGGCGCAACATCTTTCAGGGCAAGAACTTCTGGCGATCCGGCGCGCTGGGACCCTGCATGGTCACCCGCGACGCGGTCCCGCCGTGGCCCGAGACGCGGCTCGAAACACGTCTGAACGGAAGGACCATGCAGTCCGCGACGGTCAGCGACCTGATTCACGATGTACCGACGCTGGTCTCGTACTTCTCCCGGATCATCGAAATGCAACCCGGTGACGTCATCGCCACCGGCACGGCCGGCGGCGTCGGGCACAGCCGCAATCCGGAAGTCTACATGCGGCCTGGCGACGTGATGGAGGTCGAGATCACCGGGATCGGGACGCTTCGCAACGTCGTGCGGTAGCGCGGGACTGTTGGTGGGCCGTCACGGTGCGATTGTCAAACTGGAGACTCAAAATCGCGTCAGTCCGACCCGCCTTCAACGCGTTCAGTGGCTGGTGGATGCGTCAAGAAATAGCTCAAGACTCCCTCTACGCCACCACCGTATTCGGCCTCGAGCCGAAGCAGAATGTCCGTGAAACGGGTAGCGGGGATGTTCTCGGATTCCAGGAATTCATAAGCGTAGGCGTCAGCCTCGAGCTCGAAAGTTCTGGAGTAGCCTGACTGTACAAGGACCGTTGGAATCGAAGCCGCGAGCGACGAGAGCGAGGTTATGTCTCCAGTGAAAGCGGCCACCAACATGGCCGTCGCCGATGACTGCAGCAGAAGCCGCATGGAATGACGGTTCACCACGTGACCGGCTTCGTGGGCGAAGACGGCGACGAGTTCCTCATGATTTTCGGACAGCTCAACGAGTTCATCCGTGACGATGACTATTCCGGAAGGCAGAGCGAACGCGTTTGCGCCAATCCCTTCGCCGGCGCGAAACTCAAGTCGAAGCTGATGATCGCCCTCCGCGAACCGAGCAACCTGAAAAAATTGTTCGAGGATTTCGCCCTGTACCTGCTGGTCGAGTTCCGATGGTTCGAAGAAGAATCTGTCCAGTTGTGCGAGACCCTCGTCGCTGATCGTGATGCTGACACCGGCGGGAATGACTGCCGCCAGGTACCTGGCGGCATTGGGCACACCCACGGTGACGATCGCCCAGCACACAGCAATGACGAGGACGGTCACCGCCAGGACACTTTGCCAGCGCCGCTCCAGCGCGTGCGCGAGCCCGAATGGACTTCGGCCTCCGCCGATGCGATCCAGCTCGGGAGAATCGGGCAGGTCTATCCGGGCGCCGTCCTCGAGCTGGATGCTTCGATTGGTCCGCCCCAGCGGCTCGGATACGATAACCGAACCGATCGGAATGTCGCGCGTTTCTTCGAGCCCGACTATTCGAATCGTCGCCGATCCGATTTGAACTTCTACCGTCCTTGCTCCCGATGTCTTGCCGTCGAAGTAGGTGCCGCGAATCACTCTGGCGCTCTATCCAACTGATACGCCGCTATCTGCTGGATAGTGCTCTAGAGCCCAAAACCAATGTCGAACACGTCAGCCAACTCCTCGCCCGTCGCAGATTCTGCGTGCGCCGACTTTCCGACAAAGCCGTCCAACGATTCAGGAATGGTCAGGTTGATTCGTTCGAGCTGATACCGCGTAAGTCGAACGGTCGCCCAGGGAATCAGGAACCCGACCGAGAGCACGATCGCAATCACATTGGTTATGTAGATCCAGCCCAGATCACGTGCCTTGAACGAACATGACAGCGTGTTGTCCTCCATGGCTGTCCGCGAGTACACGTAGTTCGCCAGGCGCGCACGGATATAGGCGGAGACAAGCAGGCCCAACACAAGGAGCAGGATTGTAAACAGGAAAGTGAGAAGGATAATCGGCGGGTTCGATCCGCCGGACTGTTCCCGCTGCGAGAACATGGGCGAAGTCATCAACCTGATAACGACAAAAATCGCCAGAATATACGCTACAACGGTCACCAGGTACGCGGCATAGTAAACTTTGAAGAACTTGCCAGGCGCTCCGGAAAACTGGAAATTCGTCTTGCCGAAGCTCGAGTTCTTGATGATGAAGTCACGCAGCTTGTAGTCGAAGAGCGGGTATGCAAGACCAACCGTGACTACCGCCAACAGCAAACGTGTGCCCACAACCCTGTACGCCTCCCTGAAGCGCGGCGCGAAGTCGAATCGGACGTTTCGGTAGGTCGTGTTGCGTCGATTGAATATCTGCGACCGCACGATCAACCAGGGCAGCGCCAGTCCGATCAGCACGATAATCACAACCTGGGCGATGAGGGAGACGTACCCCGAGCCGATGTACAACCCCAGCACGGGAACCGCAATCAACCTGCCCTTCAATATCGCGACGGGATTCGCATGATAGTCGAAGTTGTGCCCATCGAGCGTGGTATTGCGGTAGAAGTACTTCTTCCGCCGGACCTTTGCCCATGCGGAATAGATGCCCAGGGTAACGATGGACAGGAGCAGATTGACGATCCAGATTCGGAAATACTCCGAAGCGCTTCCACCAAACTTGAGTCTCTCAGTTTGCATCGCGTCTCCAGTGCAGGGGACTCGTCACATCCATTGCGGTGTCGAAGTGAGCGTTTCGACCCGCAAGCGCGTGGGTTGCCCGAAATGCAATACAGGCATGTTCGACCAATTTTCCCGGAAACTCCATGATTTGCGAAGAAGAGTTTATGCACAGAGTGCATCGATTGTCCCCGAAGCGAACGCGCTGGCGCCTCGGTGGCTGAGCGAACAACGATCGTCCAGGTGCCTGGATCTTGCTGTCTAAAGCCGGTATTCGCTTCCTTGACAATCGGCTCGCAGGGCCCGTTCCTGCCGATGCCCGGGATCAGCGCCTCGTCATGCTATCGGCCCGGGCACGATTCAGGCCCGTCAGTGACCGCTCGCGTCCAACTGCGTTGCGGAGCGAGAGTTCGTAGTACTGCTGCGCCATCGCGCGGTCGCCCAGCGCCAGGTAGGTATCCGCGAGCAACTCCGCCATCGGTTGCACCGGCACGGCCGGGCCGTAGTCGACGGCCAGCTCGCTCTCCAGATCCGTCGCCCGCTGGATCAGCGCCACCGCCCGATCGGAATTGCCCGAGGCCATCTCGATCTGTCCCTCCAGCGCCAGTCGCAGCAAGTGGGGCGACGCGGCATTGTCGCCATTGCCCATGACCGGCTCGTCGCCACCCATGGAGGCGAGCGCGGCCCTTGCGCCTTCCAGGTCCCCCCGGTTCAGGGCGACCAGGCCCCGGACGTAGTAGTCGGTGGCGACGAAGTAGGGATTGAGCCCGGCGTGATCGATCTCCAGGTCCGCGTAGTAGTTGTCCCACTCCTGCGTATCGACAATGTAGGACGCTCGCGCAGCCACGTAGTTGCCGCGGTGCGCGGGACTGTCGTCACCGAAGCGCTCCACCTGTTTCTCGATCAGGGCGAGCCGCTCCCGCGCGCGGTCGCGGTGGCCCTGTTGCGTCAGGCTGTAGATCAGCCACGTCAGCGCGTGATACGCCTGCCCGCCGTAGGGATCGTCGGGGCTCGCCTGGCGGGCCACCGCTTCCTCAAAGGAACGGATATTGCGGTCGGTGCCCTCCTCCCACATGCCCAGGGCAAAGTAGATGTGCGAACCCATGTGCAGGGCGTGCACCGCCGATGGTGCGACGCGGAAGTAGTCGCGGGCCATCCTCAGCCCCAACGGCGCGTGGATCGGATCGTCGTAACTGTGAATCGCGTAGTGCAGCGCACCGGGATGCAACGGGTTGACGTCCAGAATCTCCTCGGCGATGGCGCCGGCCCGCATGTACTTGGCGTAGTCGCGCCCGCCGGCCTCCACGAGGATGTACAGGGCGTGGAAGGCGGCCGCGTCCAGGTCGTCCGGGTATATCTCGTGCAGTGCCTCGAGCGCTTCGGAATAGGCGCGGATTCGCCCCTCCTGGGTGCCTTCCCCGAACAGAATCTCGATGGTCGCCAGATAGTCCTTCTCCCGCTGGGTCTGCATCCGCGCCGCCCGCGCCTCCGGCGTGGGACCCAACCGCTGCAGAACTGCCCGGGACTGCTCCAGGTCGTGCCGGCGCCAGAAGCCGTGTTCATACGACAGCGCTTCGCCCCAATAGGCCATGCCGAAATCGGGATCGATTGCCAGCGCCTCCTGAAACGAGGCGCGCGCGTCGGGGTATTCGAAATTGTGCAACTGCAGCAGCCCCCGAAGGAAGGCCGGCTGGGCCTCGGCGGCACCGGTCGCTTCGAATTCCGTGACTCCGTAGTTCTCTTGTGCTTGTCCGCCCACCGACAGGCACAACAGCGAAATCCCGACCCCAAGAAATCGAATGGTTTTAAACAGTGTCATTTGATGCTCCTTCCAGGCGCCTGAAGGGGATGCGCGGCTTGATCCCCCACTGGCCCTTGCATGGCGTTCCCCTGCCGCTGCGACAAGGATAGCGGACGATGCCCGTCTTGACCACGAGTGGGCAGGACATGCTAGTGTACGTCGCGTTTTCGGAGGCAACTCATGGCAACGAGCGACATAATTACCGACTTACGGAAACAGAAAGAAATCAACGCCGGGGTCACGACGCTTCGCATGAGCGAGGTTGTCATCTATACCAGGCAATTTCAGACCATGATCGACTGGTATGAGATCTTTCTGGGCCAGGGTCCCACGGTCCTGACACAGGACTCCGGCGCCATCGCCTGGGAAGGTAACAAGGGGGTCGCGTTTTTCCGCGTGTACGCCGATTTTCCCTGGACCGAGGTGTTCGGCATTTTCGAGTTTCCGGATCTCGACACCTCGCAACGCGACGTGGTCGGCGAACAGGGGCCGGGCATTCATCACTTCCAGTTCCGCATTCCCATCTTTGACGACCTTGTCACGAAGTACGAGCGGTTAAGCCAATGCGGTATCGAACCGCTGCAGGTCTTCAACCACGGGCCCGGCACGAGCATGTACTACCGGGACCCCGATCGGAACATCGCGGAGCTGTCCGCGCCCAATTTCGACAACCAGCAAGACTACCTGGCCTATTTCCAGACCGAGGCGTACCAGCGCAACTTCGACGGCGTGCGCATCGATGACATGGCTGAACTGGCGCGCCGGTTCCGGAGCGGTGTGCCCAGGGAAGAACTGGTCCGGATCGAGGTCTGACCCAGGCGCACACCAGATACTGTCTTTTGTGAGAACAGCGGGCCCCGGGGAGACACAGGCGGAGAGAGTCATGAGAAAAGCGGTATTGGCACCGATATTGGGAATTGCACTGTGGTCGTGCACAGACGGCCCCGTCGACGACGAAGTCACCGTCGCCGAACTCTCCGAACGCGGCCGCCACCTGTTCTTTCTGACCGATTCCTGCGTGGATTGCCATGGCGAGGACGGCAGCGGCGGCCTGGCCGCCCCCCCGCTGGACGCCGGCATCACGCCCCGCGCGATCGACTACCAGCTTCGGACCAACCCCGAGATGGCCGAATTGGCCGACGCGCTCCAGGCGACGCAGCAAGACTTGCTGGCCCTGTCCGTCTTCATCAGGGACCTGACGGGCGACCCCCCGGATTCCATCGAGGTGGCGGCGCTCGCGACAGAGGCACCTGTTGCCGACGCGAACGACCCGATGTCGGAACAGGCCGCTGATGCTGTCGCCTCGGTCGCGGCAGGAAGCGAACGGCTTGCCATGCTCAGGGCCGTCGAGGACTTTTCGGTAGTCGTGGATACCTGGGAGCGGCGGGCCCGGGAGGGCAGCCTGAAGCGATCCTACGAAGCGGCCGTGGCGGCGGAGTTCGATCCCGGTGAGCCGAAATTCACCCCTGAGCCGGGCAAGACCTATTTCTACGAGAACGCCGGCACCCGGGGCACGCGGAATATCCGGACCGGCGAGACCTTTTCGCCCGAGGCCATGAAGGTCGTGGTGGGCGACGCCGAAACCCGCGAAGTCATTGCCTCCCACGAGATCCCCGCCGAGCTGCGCAGTGCAATGCATTCCACGGCGCTCTCCCCGGATGGGCGCTACGTCTACATTTCCGGGGCGTCGCCGAGCGGCGAGGTGGAGCCGCAGGGGGCTACGCCGGGCCTGTCCCGCGCTGCCGCAAGCGTGCTCAAGGTCGATGCCCTCACGCTGCAGCCGGTAAGGCAACTTGCCTTGGGCGGGCGCATGCACCATGCACAGGTCTTTCAGGATCGTTACATGCTGATCGATACGTTCGCCCAGGATCCGGACGGACTGACGGCGTATCTCTTCGACCCGGAAACCGACCAGGTCATCGGCGGAGTCCACGAAGAGGACCTGGGCGGCAACGCCTACACGGCCTGGACCGACAACGAGTTCATCTACATCATCATGGAGCCCGCCGGTTACGGATTCCAGGCGGCACGAAGGCACATGTACGGCGAACTGACCGTGGTACCCACGTCCTGGGTGGCCCGGCTGGACCCGGAGACCTGGGAAGTCCTGCAGGAGTACCCGCACCCCGGCCATCGCGCCGACTGGATCTGCTTCGATCACGACGGCAGCCACATGTACGTCCCGAGCACCGGCAACAATGTGGTGAGTCGTATCAATACCGAAACCGGCGAGATCGCTTGGACGCGCCCGACCGGTCCCGGTCCCTACGGCTGCGCCGTCAACGCGGACTCCAGCGAAGTCTGGATCGCCGACAAGGGCGAGTCTACGGGCCTGGTGGGCGGCCGTACCGTGACCGTTTACGAAACCGAGTCCGGGAGAAGCGTCGATACGCTGTTCTCGGCGTACCACGTCGATCACATTCTGCTCTCACCCGACGGCAGCGAGTTCTGGGCGACCAGCAACTACGAAGGTGCCATCTACGTCTTCGACGCCCAGACGCGCGAGCAGAAAACCGTCATCGACATTCCGGGCGGCGGCGACCTCCATGGCCTGGTCTGGGTGCATTACGACGATGTCGGCGTCGGACGGGTCGTCCGCGACCAGGGTGGTTTCCATAACGGCGCCGATCCTCGACCTGCCGATAGCGATTAGCCCTTGCGCGGGCGCGCGTCCAGGCGCGCGGGCCGGGGCGACTTCGAGGCGCTTCCTGAATTCGCAGGGCATCGCGGCTGATCCGCCGAAGCGCCCTTTGACCTCGTCGGTCAGTCGGTGAGGAAGTGATACATCCCCAGGACGTTTTCGTCGACCCAGTCGAAACCCTGGTAGTCGCTGTACGCATCCATGGTGATGGTTTGCTGCATTTGCGCAAGCGACTGGCCCGCGGCGATCCCGGCGGCGACCTGGTCACGCAACGATTCAAGGTACTCCCGCCACGCGCGAATATCCTCCCACGTGCCCACCGGACCGTGGCCCGTGGCGACAAACCGGAAGTTTCCAGCCATTGACTCCGCTTGCCGAATGGCCGCCAGCCACTCATCGAACAGGCCGTTCTCGTAATCCATTTCCCGGTTGGGCAGTCGCCCGAACGAAATGTAGTCGACCACCATCATCACATCATCGTCGGGAAACGTGATGATGCTTGAATCCCGGGAGTGGTTCATTTCGCCCGTCCAGGTCAGGCGTACGCGCTTGCCGCCGAGGCTGATTTCAATCTCATCGGTGTAGGTGATATCGGGCGGACGCACAAAGCTGACGGGGCCGCGTACAATTTCCGCACCGCTGAGCACGCCGTCCCAGTTCGCATCGAAGCCTCCGAACTGCGACTGGGTCGAGCCGTAGAAGCGCTGCAGATCCTCCGGCACCTCGCTCTCCTCGACCACACCGTTGCCGTTCGAATCCAGGGCGGCGACGGGCTCGTACTGTCCGACGACATCCGCAAGCGCGGTCGAGTCGGGCGGCATCGCCAGGTGCGACAGCATGTTGGCGTGACCGACAAACCGCGCCGTATCCTCGAATACGCCGCCCCCGGACGCATGGTCCCAGTGGAAGTGACTGTAGACGACGTAGCGGACGGGGACACCGTAACGCTCATCGAACTGTTCCTTGAGCCAAGCCGCGAAACCGGGGCTGATCGGGTCCGCCAGAATGATGCCTTCGGACGTGACCAGGAACACGGTACCGTGGTTGTCGACCGTGGCCCGGTACGCATCCCCGGCGATGTGGCTGATACCGAGAACCGGTACGTGGTCGAGATTCGCGCGCCTCAACTCGGGCATCTGCGCGGTGCATACCGGTGCAACGGCCAGCGCGACCAGGCACGCCGGCGCATGTGAGAGGAATCGCCCCGCATGGCTTCGGAGCCGAACCAGTTGGGCAAATGTGGATTTCGACAAGTTCATGCTTTGCTTCTTTTGGTTTTCGTCAGACGATGGAACGAAGCCCGAATTCTATCAGCGCTGCTCAACCATCGGGGTTCCGGTAGTGCGAACCCTGGCCGTCGACCGTCCCCGGTTCGACCGACCGGGCGCATCGCCGGTCGATCAGCCGTCTTCGGCGGGGCGGACTTCCGCCCAATGCAGCGGGACTTTTGCCACGGACTGCTAAAGCGCGCGGTCAAAGAACCGGTAAATGATCCCGCGGGCGAAATTGAATCCCAGGGGGGTCAGTGAATAGAACGCGCTCTTGTGCCGATACAGCATGGTGATTCGCTCCGGGTAGCCGGACAGTTCCCAAAGCGCTTCTCTCGATACCGGCGGGATACAGTTGTCGAACCTGGCGTCGATAATGAGGATCTTGTCCGGATTGTAGTGACCCGCGTACAGCGCAGGATCCGCGAACCCGGTCCGCTCGTCAAAAAAACGTCGGTAGTCGTCCAGCGACCAGCCGTAACTTCCCAGGGCGTGCTGCCGCATCCGTCCGGCCTTGCCACGGCATTGCGCCATCACTTCGGTAAAATTGGCTCCACCCACCATGTAGACGCCAGTCTCGATGCGCGCGTCCGTGCCCATGATCGTGGCGGCGGCCAGGGCGCCCATGCTGAACCCCATGATCCCGATCCGCTGCGGATCAACTTCTTCCCGAGTACCGAGCCAGTCGATGAGGCGGCGTGTATCGTTCACTGCCGCGCGGTACCGCTCTATGCTCTCTTCGGTGGTCTCGATCCACTCCTCTTCGCTGGGCGTGGACCACAGTGTCTGCCAGGGGAACAAGGGCGGTTCGCCATACAGCCAGATCACATGGGCGTCGCCCCTGGAATGACCGGCGTACCCGTAGGCAATCTTCCGCGGCGGGTACCGGCTCGCTCCCCAGATCGGCAATACGATCAGCAGTTTCTTTGCGCCCGGCAGACGGCTGCGCAAGTAAAGCCCCTCGACGCGATTCTGCGCGTGCCCGTTGCTGCCGCTGGATGCGAACGACAGCGGAATGACGTCATGGTGGCGGAGCGTCCTCGCCGACGGTTCGAGTTCCACCGGCCCGTTGGTCGAATACTGCCACTGCGCGGTTGTCACCGGTGGCGTATACGCATAGCCATCCGCAGTGCGCTGGTCCCGGGTGTAGTGGGCCACGCACGCGTTGAGGCAGCACAGCGCGATTGCGCCCGAAATTCTTGTTGCCTGCCGCCCAATCATTCAAGCATCCCTGCACCGGGCGCGAATTTTAGCCAAGCACGGGAAACATCGCCAATATCGCGGCGCACCCGTTCCCGGCTTCCCGATCGCCCGTGCCGCGTGTGGACCAGGGGGCTTGGGTAAACGACGGCTTGCGCGTACAGTTAGCGCACTTAATCACGAGGGCCACACCATAGAACCTCAAGCGCAATCAAGGTCGGGGCTCGCAATCGCGGTCACAGCCATCGCGGTCGTTGCGGTCATCTACGGGATGCAGGCGGCTCGCGTCATCCTCGTACCGTTGCTGGTGGCCGTCTTCATTGCGGTGCTCTGTGCTCCCATAACACGCCTTCTGGAGCGAATCCGCATACCGACCGGCCTGGCCGTCACCATCGTCATTGTCCTGATCATCGGCACGCTGGCCCTGGTCGGCACGTTCGTGGGCGGCTCGTTGGCGGCGTTCAACGATCGCCTGCCGTTCTACCAGACCCGACTTGACGAGATCCTCACGGAAATGGCTGCCATTTTCGGCCAGGAGGTCAGCGTCGGCCGATTGATCGATTGGGTTCAGCCCGGTGCGGCGTTCAGCCTCGTCGGCACGCTGTTGAATGGAATCCAGGGGTTACTGGCGAACTTCTTCCTGATCGCCTTCTCGGTGATCTTCATGCTCCTGGAGTCCTCATCGCTGCCCGCCAAGATGCGCCTGGTGCTGCGCGCATCCCGCGGCGAGCCCGAGTACTTCAGGCGATTCACCAGCAGCGTGCAGCGCTACCTCGGTATCAAGTCCCTCACCAGCCTCGCCACCGGACTGGCCGTTGGCGTGCTGGCCGCAGGATTTGGATTGGACTTCCCCGTGCTCTGGGGCCTGCTTGCCTTTCTGCTCAACTTTATTCCCAACATTGGATCGCTGATTGCCGCCATTCCCGCGGTGCTGCTGGCGCTGATTCAATTCGGCGGACTCAACACAGCGTTTATCGCGCTCGGCTACTTCGTTATCAACATTTCCATCGGCGGAGTCATAGAGCCCAGGGTTATGGGCCGCGGCCTGGGGATGTCGACTCTGGTCGTGTTTCTTTCATTGGTGTTCTGGGGTTGGGTGTTCGGTCCGGTCGGGATGCTGCTGTCAGTGCCGCTGACGATGACGGCCAAGATTGCCCTGGAGTCCAGCGAAAGAACCGCGGTACTGGGATTGCTCCTGGGCCCGCCCAAACGCAACGCCTGACCCTGGCAGGCCCTCACAAGAGTTCCCTTGCATTCGACCGACCGCCCGGCTGGTGCAACGGACTTTTAGGTCTCGTAGCGCAATGCTTCTATTGGATCCAGGCGCGCGGCCCGGCGCGCGGGCCAGATTCCGAAGAACAGTCCCACACCAATACTGAACAAGAACGCCAGCGCCACCGATTCCGGCGAAACGAACGTCTCCCAGCCGGCATAGTGCGATAGCGCATTGGCCGTAGCGGTGCCGGCGGCGATACCTGCCAATCCGCCGAACAGACACAGCGCGATGGATTCAACCAGGAACTGCATCAGGATGTTGGATCGCGTCGCGCCGAGCGCCTTGCGTATACCGATTTCGTGGGTGCGCTCGGTGACGCTGACCAGCATGATGTTCATGATGCCGATCCCGCCGACCAGCAGACTCACGCCGGCGATGCTTGCCAACAGGAACGTGAACGTCTGTTGGGCCTCCTGCTGGGTAGCGAGAAACTGTTTCCTGTCGATGATGGCAAAGTCATTGGACTGACCCGGAAGAATCTGGTGTTCCGCACGAAGTACCCGTTCAATATCGACCATCGCCCGTTCCAGCGGCACGTCATCCATGACGCGGAGATTGATGGTTGACACACGACTGGTGCCGGCCACGCGCTGCTCGGCCGTGGAAATGGGAATGAACGCCGAGTAGTCCGGGCTGGGACCGCCGGAGCTTCCGATCCGATCGAGCACGCCGATCACTTCGAAGCGCTGGCCGCTGACCATCAGGGTTTTTCCTATTATCGCCTCCGGTGCCTGGTCGAGATTGCCCGGTACATCGTTGCCCAGCACGATGACCCGGCGCAACGCTGTGTTTTCCTCCTCGTTGAAAAAACGGCCGATTGCGATCGAGTAGCTGAACACTTCAGGGTACGTATGGCTCGTGCCAATCAGCCGCGTATTGGTGTTGTTCCCATCCAGTTCGAGTTGACCCCGTGTCTGCATTTCAGGAACCACCGCGTCGATGTACCGCGAGTTCTCTTCAAGGGGCACGATATCGTCGACGGTGAGCGTCATCTGTTCCCTGGACACGCCCATGGAGAAGAATTGCGAGGCGGTCAGCGACAGGATATTCGAGCCCAGCGCCGCGAGCTGGTCGTCGATACGCTTCTGCGCGCCCGCCCCTGCGGCCAGCATCGCAATGACCGCGCCCACGCCGATGACGATGCCCAGCGTTGTGAGCATCGATCGGAACAGATTGGCTCGTATCGATTGAAACGCGACGCGGATGATTTCTCCGATCAACATGGATTTCGCCCGCTCCGGAATTCGGTCTCGACTGCCACCGCAAGCCTAGCACTCCGGGGGTGACGGTCAAAGAGTCGGAGCTAAAGATTTGTGGAGAATCCCGCCCACCGCCGCTTGCCCACGGCAAGGCTTCACAATCCCTGCTCGACACATCGCGC
This sequence comes from Candidatus Rariloculaceae bacterium, assembly GCA_965262365.1. Taxonomy (GTDB): domain Bacteria; phylum Pseudomonadota; class Gammaproteobacteria; order Steroidobacterales; family Rariloculaceae; genus UBA6522. The sequence goes on along the minus strand of OZ253541.1, from coordinate 5,887,078 downwards.
AATTGGAATGTAGGATCAGTGTGTCACCAGTACCACGCGATCAGGCAGTTGGATAACCACAAATCAACGGTGAAGACGCGACTCACCACGGTCGCCGGAAACCCCGGGAGGAGGTGACAGCGCGTGCGCACGGCATTCAGACTGTCATTGGCCTGCATCTGCGGGCTTTTACTTGCCGTTTCCGGCGACCCGGCCGGCCCGATTTCGATGTCGTCCATTCTCAGGCCCTATGTGCCGGAATCGCCTCACAGGGCTTATGGTGTCCTCCTTGCGGGGCAAGGTTCCGACCGCGGCGCCCCGCTGCACGACTGGGTGCAACAGGCGGATCGCGCAATTCTCGAACCTGTGCGCGTCACCCTGCCGTTTGAAACCGCCTACGAGTTCGACACGCCCGAACAGTGGGCAGCAGGCTACCGCTTTGCTGCAGAATCCGGCAGACGCGTGCAGATCGAGCTGGTACGTGAGGACGGAGCCGAGAGTGCTGAACTTTTCGTCGACCTGTATCAGCTCGACAGAGATTTCCCCCGTTACGTGAGCAGCGCACCGGCCGTGCCATCGGCGGGTCCGGCACCGCTCAGTCAGCAGATCGCCATGGACGTCGTGGGTGCGGACGACTACATCGTCCGCGTGCAGCCCGGCCTGCTGAAACACGTCGGCCAATACCGCCTGGCGATTCGCCTTGAACCGCAGTTGCAGTTCCCGGTGACCGGCCACAGCGCGCGCTCGATACAAAGCGGATTCGGCGCCGCCCGGGACGGCGGAGCGCGCGAGCACCACGGCGTCGATATCTTCGCGCCTCGGGGCACGCGGGTGATCGCCGCACTGGACGCCCGCGTGAGCCGCGTCGACACCACCAATCTGGGCGGCAAGGTCGTGTGGCTGCAGCCGCTTTTCGGCAGCACACGCCTCTACTACGCACACCTGGACTCGCAAAGCGTCGAACCCGGTCAATATGTATTCGCCGGCGAGACGATCGGTACCGTGGGCAATACCGGCAATGCCCGCTCGACACCGCCGCACCTGCATTTTGGCGTCTACATTCGCAACCGCGGCGGTCCGCGCGATCCCTACCCGTTTCTTGCGCAGGCGCGCCGGTGAGTCTCCGCGAGCAGTGGGGCGGAGTCGAGTAATCAACCAGGGCAGGCGAGATTCCCGGAGAGACCGATGATGAAAACCGCGGCCCTTGTAACGCTATCGGCATGGCTGGCCTGGCCGGCGTTGGCACACCATAGCGACTCCGCCCTGGACATGGACATTGTGGCCACCTTCGAGGGGACGGTCACCGAGTACAGCCTGAGAAATCCGCACACGTACTTCACGGTCGCATCCACCGGCGAAAACGGCGAAGCCGTGGAGTGGACCGTGCAGATGTCTTCGGCGATCACCGCCCAGCGTCGGGGATGGACCCGCGACACCCTCACGATTGGCGAGCAGGTCACGGTCGGTGTCCGCCCGGCCCGCGATGGCCGCCCTTACGGTCTCCTGGTGTCGGTCGAACGGGACGGCGCACCCGTCGCCACGCCCTTCGGCGACGGCCCGCGCCAGGCCGCGCCGGCGATCACGGCCACGACGACTTCGATCGAGGGCCGGTGGATCGTGGACCGGGACAGCCTTGGCCCCGACTATCCCGGCGGCCTCGACCAGGTCATGACCCGCGGGTTGACACTGGCCGAGGCCGGCAAGGCCGCCATGGACGCGTTCAGCCAGGCCTCCGAAGAGAACCCCGAGTTGGCGTGCATTTCCAAACCGGTGCCGGGAGGTATCATCTATACCGACCTGTATCCGCTGGAGATCGAATTCCTCGAGGACGAAGAGATCGTCTTGATCCGCAGCCAGTACTTCGATCAGGAGCGAACCGTGTACATGGACGGTCGCGAGCATCCGGACCCGGAGGAACGCTTTCACGAAGGCCATTCCGTCGGTTATTGGGACGGCGACGTGCTGGTCGTGGATACGGCCAACTTCGGCGATCATCGATCGCCCTACCAGAACGGCGTCCCCTCGGGTGCCCGCAAACACGTGGTGGAACGGTATCGCCTGCACGACGACGGCATCCGGATGAACGTCTGGTTCATGCTGGAAGATCCCGACTACATCGTCGGCCAGATGACCTACGAGCGGGACCTGATCTATTCGCCTCAACTTGAAATGACACCGTTCAACTGCGATATAGAGGCGACTCGGCGTTACCTGCCGCAACAGTAGCGGAACTGCGGAGGCAGTTTCAGCATGGAATTGGGAAATTAATTATGAAAATGATCGTCACCGCTCACCTGGAAGACCGAATGTCGCCATTGCGTTGCACCGTCGCGGCATTGGTCGCATTTTTCGGATTGGCGGCACTGGCCCTGCCCGCATGGGGTGTTCAGGCGGGCGATACCGCCCCTGCCTGGGCAGGAATGGATGCCCAGGATCAACAGGTGGCATTTCCCCAGGTTCTGGAGGGAAAGCCGGCCGTCATGGTGTTCTGGGCAACCTGGTGTCCTTACTGCAAGGCCTTCATGCCGTATCTTGAACCGATACTGGACGACTATTCCGACCGGGGCGTGCAGGTGATCGCCATCAACACGCGGGAAGGCGAATCCGACGGCGATCCCGGGGCATACCTTGCGGATCTCGGCTTTTCTCTCCTGGGGATCCTCGAAGGCGACGAAATCGCCGCCGACTACGATGTCCATTTCATACCGGGACTGATGGTCGTGGACGGTACCGGCACCGTTTCCTGGCGCAGGGAGTCCACGGATTTGCCGCCGGGCGAGGTACTCGCGGAATTCTGGTCCGCGGAGGTTCGGGCGGCGCTGGACGCGGCGCTGGCATCCGCACCCGAGACGCCCCCGACACCCTAGCAGCGCCTGACACCCCGGTAGCGCCCCCGACACCCCGGTAGCGCCCCGACACCCCGGTAGCGCACCCGACACCCCGGCAGCGCCGCGAAACCCTGGCAGCGCCCGGGCACGCACGTCGCAACTACTCGTCCTGACGGCTGCCGGGCCGTCGCCCATACCTGCATTTACTGAATATTGTTCTGCGGAAGTGGAATAAATACAGACGCTTAGAGAGTGTATTCTGTCCGTCTGCCTTGACGGCAATGGTGCAACTCCTGTGCGCCTGACCTGCGCACGGCGTATGGACGAAAAAGATGCAGATGATTATCGCCAATCGACTCATTGACGGACGCGTCGTATTCATGGACGACTCCGGCAGTTGGGTGAACGAAATCGCTGGCGGATTGTTGCTCGCCAGCAAGCAGGATGCGGAGCAACGGCTTCCCGCGGCTCAACGGGCCGTGGAAGATAACGTGGTCGTCGACCCTTATCTCATCGACGTATCGGCGGATAGCGGTCGGCCGCGCCCCGTCCAGGTGCGGGAACGGATCCGCGCCTTCGGCCCGTCGGTGGGCCTCGTACCGCAGAGTCACGAAGGCGGCTAGCCGTGTACCGATACGACGAGTTTGACCACAAGCTGCTGGCGGAGCGAGTCCAGCAGTTCCGCCGGCAGGTCAAGCGGCGCCTGTCCGGCGAGCTTAAGGAGGACCAGTTCAAGCCCCTGCGACTGATGAACGGCCTCTACATGCAACTGCATGCCTACATGCTGCGCGTCAACGTACCCTACGGCAGCCTTTCCTCCCGGCAGATGCGGAAGTTCGCCCACATCGCCCGCACCTACGACCGGGGGTTCGGCCATTTCACCACGCGCCAGAACATTCAGTACAACTGGATCAAGCTGGAAGAGGTACCTGACCTCCTGGAAGAGCTGGCCGAAGTGGAAGTCACCGCTATCCAGTCATCGGGCAACTGCGTACGCAACATCACCTCCGACCACTACGCCGGCAGGGCCAGGGACGAGCTTGCCGATCCCCGCGTCTACTGCGAATTGCTGCGCCAGTACACGATACTGAACCCGGAATTTTCCTACCTGCCCCGCAAGTTCAAGATTGCCATTACCGGCTCGCCCCGCGATCGCGCGGCCGTGGCCCTGCATGACATTGGCCTCAGGATGCACCGCAACGAGGCAGGGGAAATCGGTTTTGAGGTCCTCGTCGGGGGCGGCCAGGGACGCACGCCCTTCATCGCCCATACCATCCGGGATTGGCTGGCCCCGGAACATGTGCTGTCCTACGTGGAATCGATCCTTCGCGTCTACAACATGTACGGGCGGCGCGACAACATCCACAAGGCACGCATCAAGATCATCGTCAACCAGATGGGGATCGAGCGCTACCGGGAGTTGGTGGAGGCCGATTGGGAACGGATCAAGGACAGCGTTCTCAAGGTCCCCCAGGCGGAGGTCGACCGAATCAACGCCTATTTCAAGCCGCCGGAGTACGAGTGCCTCGCCGACATACCCGACGAGTTGAACGACGTACGAGCGCGAATTCCGGAGTTCGATCGGTGGATGGCCGCCAATGTCGCCGAGCACCGGGTGCCGGGGTACAGCATTGTCAACCTGTCGCTTAAGGCGCCCGGCCTTCCGCCAGGTGACATGACCGCCGACACCATGGATGCCGTGGCCGATCTCGCCGACCGGTACAGCCTTGACGAGATCCGCGTGAACCACCGGCAGAACCTGAGCTTCGTGGACGTGCGGCAGCGCGACCTTTACTCCGTCTGGAAAAAACTGAAGGCGCTCGACCTGGCCACGCCCAACATCCAGTCGGTGAGCGACATCATCTGCTGCCCCGGACTGGACTACTGCAACCTGGCGAATTCACGCTCGATACCCGTGGCCCAGGATCTCAGCCGTCATTTCGTCAATGTCGACCACCTGGCGCTGGTCGGCGACTTCACAATCAACATCTCCGGGTGCATGAACGCCTGCGGACATCACCATGTGGGCAATATCGGCATCCTCGGGGTCAACAAGCGCGGCAAGGAATTCTTCCAGTTGACCCTTGGCGGGTCTTCGGATGAAAACGCCTCCCTGGGCGACCGGCTCGGCCGAGCCCTGCCCCAGCAGGAAGTACCGGTCGCGGTGGAAGCCATCGTGGATACGTATCTGGCGATCCGGCTGAATGGCGAGCGTTTCCTCGATACCTATCGACGGGTTGGCATCGGGCCCTTCAAAGAGGCGGTATACAGCCCGGTCCAGGCCCGAGCCGTCGCGTAATGGCGCTGTTGAAGAACAACGCGGTGATCGACGATCCGTTCACCGATGCAACCGGCCAGGAGACCATTCCGGCGAGCGGACCCGTGCTGGTCGGTATCGAGCAGTGGCAGACCCACCGTGAGCAGCTACTGCAGCGGGACGACCCCATTGGCATCAAGCTGAAGAGCGATCAGCCTCCGGAGTTGATCGCGGCGGACCTTGCATCGCTGGCGATGGTCGCGCTGGAGTTTCCGGTGTTCAGGGATGGACGGGCCTATTCGTATGCGCGGCTGCTCCGCGAACAGTACGGCTTCCCGGGCGAGATCAGGGCCGTGGGCGATGTGCTGCTGGAGCAGCTTCACTTCATGGAGCGCACCGGGTTCGATGCGTTCGAGTTTCATAGCGATGACCCCCTGCGAGACATCGAAATCGCCGCCAGCGATTTCGATGTCTGGTATCAGCCTGCGGCTGACGGCCGCAAGACCGCAGTGCAATTGAGGCACGAGCGGTAACTTTCCCGCGCAAAAGAGTACCTCCTATTGGACACGTTTCCGGAGTGGTATTGCCGGTAATTTTGGCTGGAACAGGCGGAAACAATTTTTGACGGAATCCGACGATGGCGGCGATAATCGCCAGCATGGTCAGGAGACTCCTGACCGGTGGAAGCGCGATTGGCAGTCATGAGTAACGAGTCCATAACGACCGTATGGACCGGGGTATCCTTGGGGATACTTATTGTTGGGGCGTTCGCCCTGCTCAGCAATCAGCCCAGTTCGCTGGATTCTCGTCTGCTGCAAGTTGAATAGTCTGTAGAGACGATGAATACCCGAATAAGCCGAATGGAAGGGCGCTTGGATGGTGTTGAGTCACATATTGAGGTTCTTCGTGAGGACGTGACTTTCCTGGCGGGGCGACGTGCAAATCCAAGCCCGCAGGGGACGATTCCGGAATGACAAAGCCCGATCCCAAGCGCCGTGCAAGCGGGCAAGCATTGTAGACGGCGTTGAAGCGATTCTTACGCGCTATCGGGGCTGCTCACTGTGTCCAGAGCTACTTACGCCCGGTCCATTCCCAAGCGGGCATTGACTCCCGCAAGAGGTTCAAGCCTAACGCGAACTCGTCCAGCCGCCGCTGAAGCGAGGAGCAATATTGACGAATTCTAAAGAGAAAGTCAGAAAACTGTTTGGTCCCCTTGAACGTCTGGACGAACCTGTCCAGTGGCCAGTCGGTCTGTCCAACATGTTTGAGTGGCGTAAGCGCTGTGCTGACCCCACCTTCCTTTCGGTGAGTTATTGAGATTGGATGACTCCTCTTAAATAGGGAGGAGTCCGATGCGGAACGATGATCTGGATGCCAAGGGCAAGGACGTTGGCGGTTCGGCTGCGGCCAACGGAGCGGCGGCGGTTGGGAGGAAGCGAAAGAAGCGGCGAAGCTGGAGCGCGGAGAAGAAGATCCGGATCGCGCGGGAGAGTTTTTCTACCCAGGAGTCGGTGACGGCCGTGGCCCGGCGCTACGGGATCGCGCGCAACCGGTTATCGGCCTGGCGCAGTCTTCTGCGCCGGGGCAAGCTGGTGGCGCCGTCATCGGTGAAGGCGGAACCGGCTGGGGCTTTTGCCGACGTTGAGGTGGAAGAACGCGCTTCGGTGGTGATTGAAGGACGCGGGGTGACGGTCCGCCTGGACGGGGTCACCGACACGGGCGGGATCGCGGCGATCGCCGTGGCGCTGGCGGGGTGCCGGTGATGGTTTCGCTGAGCGGCACGCGGATCGTGGTGGCCACACAGCCGGTGGACTTTCGCAAGGGCCATGACGGATTGGCCGCGGTGGTGCACAACGAGCTGGGCCTGGACCCGTATTCGGGGGTCGCCTATGTCTTCCGAGCCAAGCGAGCCGACAGGATCAAAGTGCTCTGGTGGGACGGCACCGGTCTGGTGCTGGCGTACAAGCGGTTGGAGCAGGGCCGGTTTGCGTGGCCGACGGTCCACAACGGGGTGATGAGGCTCACCCGGGCGCAGTTCGAGGCGCTGTTCGAGGGTCTGGACTGGCGCCGGACGTGGAGCCCGCGCGTGCGGCGCCCGCGCGTGGCGGCGTGACTGCCCAAGGGGTTGTTCAACCCTGATGACCGGCTCGTTTTTCGGGCGTGTTTTCGTTTATAACTTACTGATTATATGGTAGTATTCACTCATGCAGAGCCGTCCCGAACCGGTCGATCTGGAGACGTTGCCGCCCGCCCACCGGGCGCTGTTCCAACGCCAGCAAACCGCCTTTCAGGCGCAGCAAACGGCCAACGACGAGCTTCGCGCGAGGGTGGATTTGCTCACCGATACCAACCGCCGCCTGGAACACCTCATCGACGAACTGCGCCGGGCGATCTACGACAAGAAGTCCGAGAAGCGCCCGCTTGACGATCGCCAACTGGCGTTCGAGGATCTGGAAGGCGCGGTGGCCGAGGCCGAGGAAGCCGCGGCTGCGCCGGGCACCTCAACAACCCCGTCCTCCGCCAAGCGCCGGGCACCTCGACGCAACCTCGGGCATCTGCCCAGGGGCCTGGAACGGATCGAACAGGTCATCGAGCCCGACAGCACGCAGTGTCCCTGCGGGTGCGGGGACATGATCCGCATCGGCGAGGACCGCACCGAGCGGCTGGACATCGTGCCGGCGCAGCTTCGGGTCATCGTCACGGTGCGACCGAAGTACGCCTGCCGCACCTGCGAGGCCGGCGTGATCCAAGCGGCGGCGCCGGCGCACCTCATCACCGGCGGATTGCCGACCGAGGGGGCGCTGGCCCAGGTGCTGATCGCCAAGTACGGCGATCACTTACCTTTGTATCGCTTATGTTGATGTCAACATAAACGGTAAGATGTTGCGCACCCGATTATGCTGCGCAGAGGCGGATCATCGCCGGTTTGCCGGGATTTTCCGACAATCTGCGCAACATAATATTTCGGTCCATGTCCGCTGTCATGATGCTGGCTCCCACAACCAGGAGACAACATCATGTTCGAAGATCTCTTCGCCCGACCGTCGACGGTCGAGCATTACCGCTCCTCACCATTGTTCAAGGAACGGCTCGCCTTTCTCGATCACTGTGAGCAACTTGGCATCAAGCCCGCGACATTACGTAAGATTGCCGCTCAACAGCTGAAGCTCGTGCGCCTTCTCGACTTGAAGGACGACGAGCTGAACGCGCGCAGGATCGAAGCCGGATTCCGCCGGTGGCTGCTACCCGGCAGGCGCAGATTACAACCCAAAGCCCGGCAGCGATTTCTCAGTTGCTCTGAGCGATGGTTGCGCTTTCTGGGTTGGCTTGAAAAACCTCGTATCGTCGGTCACGGCCATACGTCGCAAGTAGCGACCTTTGCGGCAAGCATGTCCGGTGAACGCGGGTGGTCCGACACGACGATCGATAGCTGTTGCCGAACCGTCGACCGATTTTTCGTCGGACTCGACAAGGCAGGACTCGACTTGGCCTCTGTCGAGATCACAACCATCGATGAAGCGATCGCACGTTATCACGCGCGCGGCTACGCTCGATCCACGATACATCTTTATGCGCAGCAACTGCGTACGTTCTTCCGGTTTGCCGAACAGCAGGGATGGTGCAGCCCGGGACTGGCCGATGGCATCATGCCGCCGCGACGCCATCCCGGCAATGCGATTCCGAAAGGGTTGAACCGTGACGAGGTGATCCGTCTGCTGGCCAGCACCGAGGGTGACCGTCCTTTCGACATTCGTGCCCGGGCGATCGTAATGCTGCTGATCACTTACGGTCTTCGTGCCGGTGAAGTATGTGGCCTTCGGCTCGATGACTTGGATTGGGAGCGGGAGATGGTGCGGGTCCGCTGCCCTAAACCGGGACGCACGCATCTCTACCCGCTCTCACGCGGCGTCGGGCAAACGATTCTGCGATATCTCCGCGAGGTGCGCCCCGTGCATCCCGAGCGGCGGGTGTTCCTGACGCTGAAAGCCCCGATCAAGCCGCTCAGCAGGGAAGTGATCACGTGCATTGTTTCCATACGTCTTGAACGTCTCGGCATCACGGACAAGCGTCGTGGACCGCACGCCCTGCGCCACGCCGCAGCCCAGCATCTCCTCGATCAGGGACTGTCGATGAAGGCTGTAGGCGACTATCTCGGGCATCGAAGTGTCGCGGCCACCTCCGTTTACGCGCAGGTCCAACTCCATGCACTTCGCGAAGTTGCCAACATCGATTTGGAGGGCCTGACATGATTCTGCGCGATGCGATCGATCATTATGTTGCGTGGCGCCGGGCTCATGGTGCCCGGTTCATCACGAGCGCAAGAGCCTTGTGCCAATTCTGCAAGAGCGTGCCCGAGCAGGTGTGCTGCGATGCGGTTACGGAGATGGAAGTGCGCCGGTTCCTTGCTGGAAGCGGTCCGCTTACCCGGTGGCGTGCAAACAAGTACGGCGCGTTGGCCGGGTTTTACCGCTACGCGATCAGCCGCGGTTATGCCACACGATCACCTCTTCCACCGCCGGACGAGGAGCCGAAGTCGCCGCCATCGGCACCGCCTTACATTTACTCCCGCGAGGAACTCCAGCGCCTGTTCGGTGCTGTCGAGATCAGCCGCAAGCATGCCATCCGCTTTGATGCAGATACCTTTCGGACGCTGCTCTTCATGCTGTACGGAGCCGGTCTGAGAACCAGCGAGGCACTGCGCCTTTCATTGCGCGATGTCGACCTTGCAGAAGCCGTCCTCACGGTGCGGAACACAAAGTTCTTCAAGAGCCGTCTCGTTCCGTTGGCGCCGAAGCTTGCCAGCGTACTCGAGGCCTATGCTCACCGGCGTGCGGATCGTCCACTGCCCGAAAGGATGGATTCGACCTTCCTTGCAAATCGCGACGGAACAATGGTGAGAAAGCACAACGTGGATCATGCGTTTGCCAGACTGCTGGAAATTGCCGGGATAGCGCGGAGGGATGACAGACGGCGCGCTCCTTGTCTGCACAGCTTTCGCCATACTGCGGCCGTACATCGCCTGACGTCCTGGTACCGGAAGGGATTGGATGTTCAGGGGCTTCTGCCCGTACTGTCGACGTATCTTGGCCATGCCAACCTCGACGGAACAAGCGTATACCTGTCGATGACACCGGACCTCCTCCACGAAGCATCGGTACGTTTCAATCGCTACGTCAATGGAGGAGACCATGCGTGATTCAAGTACACTCGGTTCCTGGCTGCGACGCTTTCTCGCGGATTACATCGTCACCGAGCGCCGTCTCGCCCAAAACACTCAGAAGAGCTACCGAGACAGCTTCAGACTGCTGTTGCCATTCATCAGCGCCAAGGTACGCAAGCCGGTCGACCGCTTGCATGTCGAAGATATCGGTCCTTCGCGTGTGTTGCAGTTCCTTTCACATCTTGAGGACGACCGCGGCTGTTCGGTCCGGACGCGCAACCAACGGTTGGCCGCGATCCGATCCTTTGCCCGCTTTGTCGCTAGCCGCGAACCGGCCCATCTTGATTGGTGTGGACAGATTCGCGCGATCGCGACGAAGAAGTCCACACCGCAGCCCATCGCCTGGATGACCAAGGATGAAGTGGAAGCACTCCTTGCGGTTCCCGACCGCCAAAAGCCGCAGGGCCGCGCCGAATATGCGTTGCTGCTCTTCCTTTACAACACCGGGGCCCGCGTTTCCGAGGCGACTGGGTTGAAGGTGGCCGATCTGGATGTCGACCGCCGTGACGGCCGTCACGCGGTTGTCACGCTGTGCGGCAAGGGAGGCAAGATCCGTCAATGCCCACTGTGGCCGCGTACCCGGAACGCCTTGGTCGAACTCGTTGGCAGACGGGAAGAGGGAGACGCCGTTTTCATGAGTCGTCATCGGAGGCCCTATACGCGCTTCGGGGTCTATCGGCTTGTTGAGCGATGCGCTGCCCAGGTGCCGTCGCTGTCGGCCCGGGCAATCACGCCGCATGTCGTCCGGCACTCAAGTGCCTGTCATCTGCTGCAGGCAGGTGTCGATCTCAACACCATCCGGGCATGGCTCGGGCATGTCAGCCTCGATACGACCAACATCTACGCCGAAATCGATCTCGAAATGAAGGCCAAGGCGATGACGCTTTGCGAAGCGGGAGACCCAGGACGTGACCGACCCTGGAAAGAGGACAAAGGCGTGATCGCCTTCCTGAACGCAATCTGAGGGTAAGATATTATGTTGCGCAGATTGTCGGAGAACCCCAGCAAACCGGCGATGACCCGCCTCTGCGCAGCATAATCGGGTGCGCAACATCTTACCGTCAATCGCAGATCTACGCCCGCTCGGGCGTGGAGTTGCACCGCTCCACGCTCGCCGGCTGGGTGGGCAAGGCGTCGTTTCACCTCACTCCGGTGGTGGACCGGCTCGCCTGGCATCTGAAGCAGTCCGATCATCTGTTCATGGACGAGACCCGGGCGCCGGTGCTGGACCCGGGCCGGGGCAAGACCAAGACGGGGTATCTGTGGGCGCTGGCCCGCGACCAGCGACCCTGGGCCGGTCCGGATCCGCCCGGCGTGGTGTTCTTCTACGCGCCCGGCCGCGGCGGCTGCCACGCCGAGGGCTTTCTCGAGGGCTTCAAAGGCAAGCTGCACGTGGACGGTTATGCCGGCTACAACGTGGTGGCGGTGCCCGGCAAGGGGGTGGTCCGCTGTTTCTGCTGGAGCCACGCCAGGCGCAAGCTGTGCGAGATCCACGACAGCCACCGCTCCACGATCGCCGCCGAAGGGTTGCGGCGGATTGCGGCCATGTACGCCATCGAGAAGGAGATCCGGGGCGAGCCCGCCGAGGTCCGGCTCGCCGTGCGTCAGGCGCGCACCGCGCCGCTGGTCGAGGACTTCGGGGCGTGGCTGCGCCGGCAACGCGCCCGGATATCGCCGAAGTCGCGCCTGGGCGAGAAGCTGGCCTATATCGGCAACCACTGGGACGGGCTGCAGGTGTTCCTCACCGACGGGCGGGTCGAGATGGACACAAATATCGTGGAAAATGCCATCCGGCCGCTGGCGCTCAATCGCAAGAACGCGCTGTTCGCCGGCCATGACGAAGGCGCGGCGGCCTGGGCCCGCATCGCTAGTCTGATCGAAACGGCGAAAATGAACGGGGTCAACCCGCATGCCTACCTCAAGGCGACGCTCGAAGCCATCGCCAATGGCCATCCGGCCTCCGAGATCGATCAGCTGCTGCCCTGGGTCTTTACGCCAATCTCACGCTGAAAGCCAGATGGTGTAGGGGCACCGCTTACTGAGTGGCTGGCATGGGAACCAGATCGCATTCTAGGAGTGACCAAAAACTCCTATCGCAAACTGATCATCGAGTGGAGCCATGAGGAGACTGTCCTGGACGAACCGTTTGAGAAGAAGGAAGACCACGCAAGAAAGAAACACGAAGCCGAATGCAAAAAGCACGAGCAATCAAATCGCTACGCCAAACAGAACAAGAACGCCATCGCTTCTGTCAGTGAAGCGGTACGCCGCGCAAAATATTTCTCAGAGAACTACCTGAACAAGGAATTCGATATCTTTTGGTCATTGGCCAGCGACCGGTACCTCGACGGGTTCTACGGACAATTTACCGAGCTCAGCGGATCCGGTGAGTGGTTCACCCACGGGAAAAACATGGTGTTCGAACACAGTACGGGAATTAAGCACATGCAGATGGATAATCTTGCCTATAACCCGAAAGAACGCATTCTTGTAGCCAACGAACTCAAGCTTGGAGGCAGCAAGAATCGAGATCAGATATTGAAACACGCAAAAATGTTCGATCTGTTACGCGAACGCGGCTTCATTTTGGAAAACGCAAGATTCCTGCTGTTGTTCATTGGAAGTGAGCGGGAAGACTCGGATTGGGACGCTGCCATAGAGAAGGAGCGCAGGTATTGTGAGAATAAAGCAAAGCTTCGACCGCTGATAGAACCAGAGAATATTGTCGTTGCAAAGTCGGCCGAATACGGCACTACAACATGGCAAGCCGTGATGTCATTCAACGACGAATACCTCAAAAGGCTGGATCCTAGAACCCAGCAAGTGGAGAAAAAACTGTTAACTGGCTTCAATCAAACTCTTTCTGAAAAATTCGAGATACAAGAAGAAAGTGCCACCTGCGCTTAGGGATGCAACACTAGGAACGGTCAGCGCCTTCACCCAACAGTTCGGGGCAATGCTTGCGTAGCTAAGTGACCCAGGAACGCGTCAAATAGACACTCGTTCCTCCGTGCGCTCGCCGCCCGTTGGCAGGATGGCTTCCTCGCGGGCGAGTTCCAGCGCCTCGTGAAGGGTACCTTGAGGTTTCCGAATACCCGCGGCCGCTCAGAGCGGCCTCAATCGAATATTCCGAAACCGGATCAGCCCGCCGTTGTTCTGGAACGCGATGGGACCGCTGGCGTGGGTGTCATCTTCCAGATCGGCAGTGAGCGTGCCGTTCAGCATCACGGTGATGCGATTGCCCTGTGCCGTGATCTCGTAGGTATTCCATTGTTCCTCGGTCAACACCGTCGCCATGGGAGGCAAATGGTTGACCACCGAACCGGTCCGGTTGTCGAGATTCTCATTGGTGTCGAAGATGTTGATTTCATAGCCGCCCGTCGCGTCGATGGCCTGCGGGTCGCCGTTGCGGATGAAGATGCCGCTGTTGGCGCCGGCGCCGGGCCAGAATTCAGCCTGCAGCAGAAAATCGGTGTAGTGACCCCGGGTGACCAGGAAGGAAGTCAGGTAACCGTCGGCTTCCACATAGTCGTCGACGATGTTCCACACGGCGTCACCGACAGCGTTGAAGGAAGTCAAGTCGTGACCGGCGAAGAGAATGGCCCATTCGGGCTCGCTCAACAGTGACGCCTGCGTCGTGGTCTGGGCGATCGGCGTCGCAGCCTCCAGTTCGGCAGCGTCGGACATCGCCTCGGCGGAACCGTTTTCCGCACCTGCTTCTGCGGCCGATTCGTCACTCCCGGACATTTCCCCGGATGGCTCGCAGGCTACGAGAAAGAATCCGGACAGGATAAGCAATGCGGTATGCGGGTAATTCATGATGTCCTCCCTGCAAGTTTCTTGTGCGGTGGGTCCCGACTAGGGTGCCAAGGCACTGTAGAATACACGAGTGTCGCGCTCCACACAGCAACTGCTCTGCCAGCCGCCGCCCAACTTTTTGTTGAGGGGGCGGAAACTTGTCGAAGCACGCAACCAAGTTGCGCGTTATTCGTGACAGTTTATTTCCACACCCGCCCTGCGAGGCTCTACTTGGTGTAACAAAAGTGGCAGTTGGAGCGCTAATTTCGTATAGCGCTGAGTAAAACTGATCTAACTAACTGATTTATAATAAAAAAAGAAATTTGACGTTTTTTTGACCAATTTGACTTGAAGCGGCACAGCGTCGCGCGATGAGCGCCTCAATCAATGTGTTTTCCACAGAGTTATCCACAGCATTTGTGGATTCTTTGACCGCCGTTTCTTCCGGTAGAATGCCTATGGCAGCTTTCCGACAGGGAATCCAGTCTTGATACTTCAAGCCCGCTCCAGGAACCGGCCGTATCACCATGGTTTGTTTCCCCTGGAAACGCTTCCCCGCGATGATGGCGTCATGGAGGTGGAGTCGGCAGCGCCACCGCGTTCGGTTCCAGCAAGAACACGTAACGGCAGCGATCTTGCACGGGTCGCGGACATCTATCGGTCAATCCTTGCCCGGTTCGTGACCGAGGAGGCTGCTCCCAGGCAAGCACCGGTTCCCGACAATCTCGAGCGGCGGGCCGCCGACATCAAGGGACTGGCGTACTTCATGGATGCCGCCCAGGCGGGCATCTGCCGAATTCCCGACAATGCCTGGCTCATCGGCGCCGAAAAGAGCGTCGACGCATACGCCGTCGTGTTGCTGGTAGAGGACGGCAAGCTCCCTGACCGGGACAACCTGGCATACGGATGGGTCGCCCCCGCGGTACGTGCCTCCACCGACATGCGCGCCGGCGAAATCGCCGTGGTGGTATCCGGGCATATCCGCCACATGGGATTTTCCGCGCGGGCACACATCAAGGGCCACGAATTTCTTGACGCACAGCGGCTCGCCGTCCTGGCCGGACTCGGCGTGCGCGACGGCGATCGGATCCGCAATCCATTCATCGACAATTTCTCCATCGCCGTGATCGCGACCAGCTATGAACTGGCTACAGACCGCCCCTTGCATGCCAGGGCGTTGCGGGCCGGGGGCCTGCGCTACTGGTGGGGCATCAACGGGGCCCAGTCCGGCCGGGAGCGGCGCCGGCGGGCCGCGCGGCCGTCACACTACAGCCGCTATCCCATGGAGACGGTGAAGCAGGTGGATCGGCCGACGACGTTGATCATCGACGATGAGGTGCCTCGGGTGCCGAAGCGCGCGGCGTTCTTCGAGCGCGCCCTGCAGGGGGACCTCGGGCCGAGAGCGCAGAAGGAGCGCACCCGTTTCTCGTTCAAGCACCCCACCTCCCAGAGTCTGCTCAAGACCATTCGATCGCTGGTGCCCTACCAGGACGGAGACGCAGCGGCCGACCCGGACATGGACCGCTACGGCGACCCTGCGGCCAACGCGAAGGCCGTCAAGGCGCTGTCATATTTTCTCGGCTCGGACCTTACCGGGATCTGCGAAGTGCCTCGTTATGCCTGGCATTCCCACAAGGAAGACGGTCGTCCCATCGAGATGTACCACCGCTACGCCGTGGTCATGCTCATCGACCAGGGATTCGACACCATGGAGGGTGCCAGCGGCGACGACTGGATTTCCGGGACCCAGTCCATGCGCGGCTACCTCCGGGGCGCGGAAATCGCCGGCGTGATGTCCGAGCTGTTGCGCGGCCTCGGGTTTTGCTCGCGCGCCCAGACCAATGCCGACAGCGACGTTCTGCATATCCCCCTGATCCTCTGGGCAGGGCTCGGCGAACTCAGCCGCATCGGCGAGCTGGTGCTTAACCCGTTTGTCGGGCCTCGATTCAAGTCCGTCGTTTTCACCACCGACTTTCCCATGGAGGTGGACAAGCCGATCGATTTCAAGCTGCAGTATTTCTGCAGCAATTGCCGAAAATGCGCCCGCGAGTGCCCCTCCGACGCGATTCCGTGGGGTAACAAGGTGATGTTCAACGCCTACGAGATGTGGAAAATCGATGCGGAGCGCTGTGCGCGGTACCGCCTGACCAACTCCAAGGGCGCGGCATGCGGCCGCTGCATGAAAACCTGCCCGCTGAACAAGGTCGTGGACATGGATGGGCCGCTGGTGACGCGGATGGCGAGCTGGCTCGGCATCAACGCCATGTGGCTCAAGCCGCTGATGGTCCCGGTCGCCACGCGGTTGGACGACTGGTTGGGCAACGGCAAGCGCAATCCGGCCAAGAAATGGTGGTTCGACCACGAAATCGTCGATGGCGTGGCGGTCACACCGAAGAGGGGGACGAACAAGCGGGATCTCAGGCTTGGCCGATACATCGACCCGAAGAACCAGAAAATTGCCTACTACAACGCCAACGCGATGCCGCCGCCCG
This sequence comes from Candidatus Rariloculaceae bacterium, assembly GCA_965262365.1. GTDB lineage: Bacteria > Pseudomonadota > Gammaproteobacteria > Steroidobacterales > Rariloculaceae > UBA6522. Next base: position 5,870,503 of record OZ253541.1, on the reverse strand, counting down.
ACGCGCCGGGGTCGGTGAAGGTGGACCGCAAGGCTGCGGTGGCTTCAGGGGAGTTGCTCGAGACGCCGGAAGAAGCCGCCGCGCGCGTGGCACGGGGTGGGGCGGCGCCTGCGCACTACATCCCGACTCCGCCGACCGGGATCGACCCGGCCGAGACGAAACGCGTCGCGAGTCCCTACAAGGACAAGTAGGCCGTAAATCTCAATGACGGGCGCGTGACCGTTGGACGTTTGCGCGCAATTGCGACGGAGCAGTCCGGGCGCGTTCCGCAGGCAGAGCCACAAATGTTCCCCCGTTGCGCTGGCACAGTTCGCGCATCAGGACGGCATACCGCGCCGAAGTTCCCAACTGGCCGTTGAGGGTTTCGTAAAAGACCGGGAACGCCACCGCGTGAATGCGCACCCTGCGGTTGCCGTCCTCGGCTAACCGGTTGCGTCGGTCCACCTCTCGCACGACCGCGTCGATCGAACCGGAGGAGAAGTCATCGCTGTAGACGTACAGGCTGATCTTCTTCTCCGGGTCATGGAAGGTGTCGATCGCCTCCAGTATCCCCTCCCGTGGACTGGAGTTGGAGAACGCGCGCCAACGACGCAACTCGTCGATAACGTTGCATTTCGTCCGTCAGGCGCTGGCGCGCCACCACCAGTTCATTCTGCACCTCGTCGGACAGTTCCGCCTCGTCCCGCGTCGCGAGGTATTCGGCGCGGATCCGCTCCAGTTCCTCCTCCAGCCGAATGGGCTCGAAGATCTTTACGAGGACCAGCAAAAGGACCATGGTGCCGAAGCCGCAGCAGATCACATCCAGGAAGGACAGGCTGCCGGTCTGCATCTTGCGTCGGGTTTTCTTCATGGCGAGCTATTACCATGAAATCTCTGTGACACACGACGAGTTTTCATGGTAGATTCACGCTCATGATTCGCAGGGATCGACATATCGCCAAGATCATACGGCGGCTTCGAATCTTCGAGGTCGTGGCCATTCTTGGACCTCGCCAGATCGGCAAGACCACTCTGGCGAAACAGGTCGCCGAAAGGTATCGCACCCAGTCACATCACTTCGACCTGGAGGACCCGGTCGCCCTGTCCAGGATCCAGGACGATGCAAACCTCGCGCTAAAGGACCTCAAGGGTCTGATCATCATCGATGAGGTGCAGCGGTTACCCAATCTCTTTCCGCTGCTTCGCGTGCTGTCGGACCGGCGCCCGCGCCCGGCCCGGTTCCTGGTCCTGGGCAGCGCGTCGCCGGAACTCTTGCGCCAAACCTCCGAGTCCCTGGCCGGAAGGATCAACTACTACGAACTGAATGGCCTGGGACTGGATGAGACCGGACCGGGCCGCCTGGCCCGACGCTGGCTGCGCGGCGGTTTTCCGGTTGCCTATCTTGCACGCTCGCACCGCGACTGCTTCGAATGGCTGGAGAGCTTTTGCCGAACATTCATCGAGCGCGACCTGGCCCAGTTGGGCGTGCGGACCCCCGGCGCGACGCTGCGGCGATTCTGGGCGATGCTGGCACACCGGCACGGACAGACGTGGAATTCGTCGGAGTTTGCACGTGCCTTCGGGGTGGCCGATACGACGATACGTCGGTATCTCGACATCCTGACAGACACTCTCGTCGTGCGCCAATTGCCGCCTTGGCACGAGAACCTGAACAAGCGCCAGGTGCGGGCGCCGAAAGTGTACCTTCGGGATTCCGGCCTGGTGCATCATTTGCTCGGCATCTCCGACGCGGCCTCCCTCGACGTCCACCCCGCAAGAGGCAGCACCTGGGAAGGATTGATGCTGGAATTCGTCATGGAACAACTGGCGGCCACGGGCCGAGAGTTCTACCACTGGCGAACGCACACCGGAGCGGAACTCGACCTCTACTGCCGAAAGGGAACCGAACGGCTGGGAGTTGAAGTGAAACTGACCACCGCACCCCGGGTGACTCCTTCAATGCGCAACGCCCTGCGCGACCTCAAGTTGGACGAGCTGATCGTGGTACATGCCGGGGATTCGTCCTATCCGCTGGCTGACAGGATCCGGGCCGTATCCGCCCAGCGCCTTGCGACGGATTTGTAGATTGTTGGTGTTCCGACGCAGGCGGTATCGTGCCCGTTTCACAATCTGCTTGCGCACATGGAAAACGGTGGCCTCCTCCCGGTTTGGTGGGTCCATTCTGAAAATGACCAAGGCATTGACTCAGTGACCGGCGTAGCGTAGACCATTCCGAAACAGGCCGGGTGCGGTCATGGGAAGGCGGCCGCCTGGAGGAATTGCCCGGCTCGCCGTGTCGAGTCAGGGCACGCCTGTCGCGTGCCGTATAGGTCGAACTCGAATCGGAGTTTCCCGACTCACCCGCGCGAGCCCCAACATGGGAAGCCCACCGAGCCCTTTACTCGTCTACCTTGCAGTCATACGGTTCCGGCGTTTCTCCGAGCGCCACCCAATAGCCTTCGACGAAGGCGGGTCCGTCAACGAAGGTGCCCGGATCCGTGATCGATATCTCGTAGCTCAGCTGGCTCTGATCGTCGCTGAGCGTGTAGCGTTCCACGATCTCCACGGCCTCGCTCTGCGGCACGCCGCGTGAGGAAAACAGCGGCCAGTTGATCCGCGACGTTTCGACCACCAGGGTGTCGCCTTCCCAACGCCCTACCGAGTAGCCGAGATGGCTCAACGGTTGTGCGCTCGGGTCGCCGGCGTCGTTCATATGGATGGTTCGCACGATGTTGAACTCGTGGCCGAGAATCTTGATCGAGTCGCCGTCATCCACGAATTCGTAAGGGTGCGGGGTCGTCATGGCCATCGGCATGCCCTTGGGTATGCAGGCCATGGAGGTGTCGTCCAGCGCGTCCCACGCCGCCATCGAGGCGGCGGCGGCGGCGGTAAACGGCGGCAGACGGGTCGAATGCACGCCCTGGTCGGGACGGCTCCAGAGCCTGAAAATACCCCGGTTTTCGGCCGCCGCGTTCACCAGATCGGACTCCGTGGGCACAAAGCTTTCCGCGCCACCCACGGCCACGGCCTGCCATACCGGATCGGCGTCCCGTCGAAACACCACCTCTCTGCCATCGGGAAGCAAGAGATTGGAAACGAGAAACAGATTCTCGCGCTTGGTCGAGATTCTGCCGGCCAGCCGCACGGGGTCCCCGGGACGGAAGTAGTCTCCGGTCACGCCGGCGCGACGCAGCGTGTAAAGGGAGCCGTACCCCTGGATCTCCCACAGCTCCGCGCCGTCGCTGCCTTCCACCTGCAGTTCGAACGTGGGGTGGGGGTTGCTCCAGTCCACGCTGATCAGTTCACCTTCGAGTTCCTGGAAGTCGCTGGTGAACTCCGCACGCGAGTGGTGTGCGACGGCATTCAACGGTGAAGCGATCAACGCCAGTGCCAGAATTATTCTTGCCATATTCCCCTCATTGGTTGCGCCGACAGCGCATCGAGATCCGCCCGGTATTGGGTTTGCAGAGAGTCGGAGGGCCAGGCCAGCGACACGCCCCAACCCACCAGCAAGGCGAACAGGAAGGACGGCGGCATGGTTTCCAGCGCGGCGAAATACGGCCCCGCCACTTGGAGTTCCTGCAAGACGAACTTGCTGACGATGGTCATGGAGAACCCCGCCACCATGGACGCGATCGCCGCGCGTTCGGTGAAGCGCGACCAGAACAGCGACAGGATGATCATGGGGCAGAACGTCGCCGCTAGTCCCGACCAACCGAAAATCACGAACCAGAATATCGTCCGCTCGGGCGAAAGCACTGAAATGGTGATTGCCAGGCTCAGCGCCAGCGCCGCCATGGCCAGGGTGACTCTTCGGCACAGCCTCGCCGCGGCGGCATCCCCAAGGCCGGGATTGAACAGGCGCTCGTAGATGTCGTGGGTAAGCGAGCCCGCGGCCATGACGAGCAGCGACGATACCGTGGACATGATCGCCGCCAGTACCGCCGCCACATACAGGCCCACGATCCACGGCGGGAAGGTGTACTCCACCATTTCCGGCAGCACGTTTTGCGCGCCATTGCCGAGTACGGCATCGGGCTGCACCCCTGCTTCGGTAAAGAGGTAGCGGCCGAGGATGCCGATGCTCACCGCGCTAAAGTCCACCAGGATGGTAAACAGCACCGCCACCCACTTGCCGCGATTGATCTGGTCGGTGCTGCGAATCGCGATCAGCCGCGCGAAGACCTGGGGCGAGCCCAGGAAACCCAGACCGATCGCCACCATGCCGACGGCGAGACAGACGTTGATCAAGGTAAATCCGCCGGCGCCCCAGATGCTGACCAGGCCAGGGTCGATCGCCTGCAGGCCAGCGTAAACGGCGTCGGAGTTGCTCAGGGAGAGGTAGGCCACGACCGGCAGCAGCACCAGGCAAAGCAGCATCACCGAGCCCTAGAACATATCGGTCCACGCGGCGGCGAGGAAACCGCCGGCGATGCAATAGGCGGCCACCACCATGAATCCCACGATGGCGCCCACCAGGTAATTCCAATCCAGAAACGAGGCGAAGGCGGAGCCGGTGGCGTCAATCTGTGCGGAGATATAAATGAGTACGAAGAAGCACAGGGAAATCGCCGAGATCACGCGCAGGGTCTGGGTGGAGGACCTGAAGCGGCTGACCAGATAGTCGATTACCGTCATTGACTCGTACCGGTCGGTCAACCGCTTGAAACGTGGCGCCATCAGGAACCAGGCCAGGGCGACGCCGATGACTTCGCCAACCACGACCCAATAGGCGGAAAAGCCCACCATGGCGCCCATGCCGGTAACGCCGAGCAGCAACCAGGCTGATTCGCCCGTGGCCTGGGCGGAGAAGGCCGCCACCCAGAAGCCGAGACGCTTGCCGCCCACCACGAAGTCGCTCATGTTGCGGATGCGCCGTGCCGCTAGCCAGCCAAGCACGACCAGTACGCCGAAATACAGGGTGATCATTGCGTAGTTTTCGAACATGAGCGGCGCACGTGTTGGAGTTCGACCGATGATAGTGCTTGCGGGAATGCGTTCGCCACCTTGGCGCCCGGCGCCGATGGAACCGCAAATGGCTGCAACCGGAGCAGATCGCATAACAAATCATATTCTGATACTTTATGTGATCGATATGCTGGGCGAAGCCAATGCGAGCCCACGACTACATTGCTGACCTCGCGGTCGCCGGCCGCTATTGCTTCACCTCGCGCGACGCCCGCGAAGCTCTCGACGTGTCTGCCGATGCGACCAAGCTGGCACTGGGCCGCCTCGCACGGAAAAAACACGTTGCGAGTCCAGCGCGCGGGTTTCACGTCATCCTGCCGCCGGAATACCGTTCGCTTGGTTGCCTGCCGGCCGAACAATTCGTTCCGGAGTTAATGCGGTGGCTGAACCAGCCCTATTACGCCGGTTTGCTTTCAGCTGCCCAATTCCACGGCGCCGCCCATCACCGGCCGCAGGAATTCCAGGTCATGCTGCCCAAGCCTCGACGCCCGATTCATTGCGGTCACGTACGCGTCGCCTTCATCGGTCGCAAACGCTTGCACGAAGTGGCCGTGCAGAGTTTCAAAACGCCGCGCGGCACCCTCCAGATCTCAACCCCCGAGGCGACGGCAGTCGATCTGGTCGGATTCCATCGCCGCGCAGGGGGCTTCGATCAGGTAGCGACCGTCTTGTCCGAACTCGCCGAACTGATGGACCCATACAAACTGCTCGCGGCCGTGGAAACTGCGCCGGTCACGTGGGCTCAGCGGTTGGGCTTCCTCCTCGAATCAGTCGATGCGGGCAAAATGGTCGCGCCACTGAAGGACTACGTACGGAGCAACGCCAAGCGGACAGCCGCCCTCCTTCCGGGGACCACCGACAGAAAATCGCGCCGTGCGGAGGACTGGAAGCTTCTCATCAATGCCGACATTGAGACCGACCTCTGACCCCCCGCGACTACGTCACTGAATGGCGGGCGCAAGCACCATGGGTGTCCGGCTCCCGGGTCGAGCAGGACCTGATAATTTGCCGCGGATTAGTCGCTATATTCTCCCACCCGCTTCTCAGTTCGTCTCTTGCGTTTCGGGGAGGTACGGCGCTCTATAGGCTTTATCTCGACCCGCCGGCACGCTATTCCGAAAACATCGACCTCGTTCAGGTAAGAGCGGAACCGGCCGGACCCGTCATGACGGCGATGCGTGATGTCCTCGATCGCTGGTTGGGTGCGCCAAAATGGAAACAAACGGAAGGGCGCAGCGCATAAAATAGTCTATTCGTTCTATTTTATTGCAATAGATATTAATAAATAACATTTTAGTTTTAGTTAATAAAATCATCTGATACAATTTATTAGGATGCCAGCTCAGCTACCCACATCGTGCCCGAGTTGCGGTTCCGAACTGCAGGTGAAGACTCTCGCCTGCCCGGGCTGCGACACATCCGTACGCGGAGTCTATGCGCTACCCCCACTGGCGCGGATCAGCAGCGACGACCAGGAATTCGTGAAATCGTTCGTCCTGGACAGCGGAAGCCTGAAAGACACGGCCAGGCGTTACGGAGTTTCGTATCCCACCGTCCGCAATCGGCTGGACGATCTGATCGCGCGACTCCTTGAAATTGACGAGGCACCTGCAAGCGAAAACAACGGGACAGGAGATTAGTCAAATGAAGGCGGTCGGAAAAGAGTGCCTATGGAAGGCGTTTCCCGCATTTTTGAAACCACCTCCTCCGCCGCCACCTCCGCCAAAAAATAGAACGGCCAGCACCCTTGCTGGCGGCCCTTCGTTCGCAGGATTCGCCCGAACCGGGCGTGAAGTCGTTCGTACTGGACAGCGGCAGCCTGAAGGATATGGCCAGGCGCTACGGTGTTTCGTATCCCACGGTTCGCAATCGGCTTGACGACCCCATCGTCTATTCGCGCACCACGCTCCGGTGCCGCACCTCAAGAATCGGCAACTCCCACTCCGACACAACAATGCCGTCCTGAAACTCCGACGCGCAGTCATCCCGAGTGCGCGACGCAATCCCGACAACTCTCACTTCATCCACCTGTTGCAATCGGGACTGCGCCCAGACATCAGCCGCAGAGTTTGCCAATCGTGCAACCGCCGTACGCCTGCTGTCGAGTACCAGCACGCGGCCATTGCCGGCGCTTCGCAACTGGACCGCATCGCCTGTTTGGAGGCGCTTGAGCGAGCGGTGAATTTGATGCTTCCTTGGCTTCCGGCCGGCGAAGTCGAGATAAAGATCCTTCATTCCCAACATGGTGTAGGCAGTACCAACTGACTGGCGGGGTGAGTCTCTCACCACGTCGGGCCTGCGCAAGCGCACATGAGTCCCGGCAACTTCCTGAGCGTACGCGAGCGGGTCGTCCTGTCGGTCGAACAACGTAAGCGTCTTGCGAGCTCTCGTCATTGCGACGTAGTAGAGACGGCGCTCCTCGTCGCTCCCGTAGTCCCCGGCCGAAGCCGCGTGCCGATCGCCCCATGGAGTCGCCACGCTTCCACCGGGCCGATGATTCCGTCCATCAGGCCCACGGTTCCACCCGCCACCCAAAACCAGCACATGATCGAACTCCAGCCCCTTGGCGGCATGCACCGTGCTCAACAATGCCCCGTCGCCCACGATATGGGAGCGGTGATGGTCGGCAAGGCCGCGATGCAATGCCTCCAACACGTCGACGGCGCCGCATGATGCCGCACCGAGTTCCACCTCATGCCCCGCCAACATGCGGTCAGCCATTGCGGTCCAGCACGAAGTGGCGCCGCAGACTCGATCAAGCTGTGCGCGTAGACGCGGTATCGACACATTCGACGCACCCTTGTTCTTCAACTCACAGAGCAGGCGCGCAAACTCCCTGATGCGCCAGAGCGGCGGCAACCCATCCGGCAAAGCCCGGCGGATCGGCACTCCTGACAGCTCCAGCAGCGCTCGCACTCCGACCAGTTCGTCATGGGTGCGACCGAGAATCGCAAACTTCTGCCAATCCGGTGCCCTATCCAGGCCGCGCAAACGTTCCAACTCCGCCACGACCGAGCGCGCCTGGGCGTCGTCGTCTTCCACCTCGATCAACGAAACACGCCCGCGCGCAAATGGATCGAGCGATTCCCATTCGCCGCCGGCCGGGTCCTCCGACCGGCCCACGTTCACCCGAATCGGCCGGTCGACCTTCAGCCGATCCGCGTTGTACCGGATCAATGCGTTGGAGGCCTCGACAATGCGCCGGGTCGAACGATAGTTCTCCACGAGGTAATGCCGCCGTGCGCCGAATTCCTCTTCAAACCGGCGCAGGAACCGGACACTCGCCTCGCGCCATTCATAGATGCTCTGATCGTCGTCGCCCACGGCAAGGATTGCCGCGCGCCGGTCGGCTTCCTGGCCTTCTTCCGACCGCCGGGCGATGTGGGTAATCAACTCATACTGCCTGGCATCGATGTCCTGGTACTCGTCCACCAGCACGTACTCGAACCCAGACAACAGCCGGTCGCGCAACTCGTCCGGCTCCACGCCGACGACGGTCTCCTCACCGCGCAACCGGCGGTTGGCTTCGTCGATGATACTGTCTAAGTCGATGCGCTCTTCGCCGGCCGCCTGCGCGCGCTCCGCCATGGATCGTTCCGTCAGTCGCAGGGCGAGGGCGTGGTAGGTGAGCATGGCGACTTGGCGCGCCAGTCGCGTTCCGACGAGGTCCCGCAGCCGAACCCGCAGCTCATGCATCGCGGAACGGTTGAAACAGATGACGAGAATATTCTCCGGGCGGATGCGTTCGACTCTGAGGAGGTAGGCGCAACGATGGATCACCACCCGCGTCTTGCCGGATCCCGGCCCGGCCAGCACCAGCATGTTGCGATCCTTGGGGGCGGTGACGATCTGCTCCTGCGCTGGGTTGCGCAGGCTTTCCACGATCGCCGCAAAACTCTCCCGCGACGTGGCCCGCTCGAGTACCTCCGGGTCGTCTCCGAAGTAATGCCGCGCGAACTCGGGCGACTCCAGGGAGAAATAGTCCTGTACATACCGGCGACCGCCATCGAGACTCTTGTGCGCCTCGTCCACGTAGCGTCCCATCGCGTGGATCTGGCACACGCGCTGCCCATAATGTTCTTCAAGAGGCCGGTAGTCTCCTCGCGAGTAGCGCCTGCCCTTTGCCTCGTCCAGCACCTCCATGGTCATGGCCTGACGGAAGATCGCCAGCCCTTTCTCGAGCTTGATGACGTCATGCTCGTCCAGGAAAAGCAGCGTCTTCTCGATGGCGTTGAATGCATCCTTGATCTCCCGCCCCAACGCCGATCGTTCCTCCAGGGCACGGCGGAGTTCATCCAGCGAAAACCGCACCAATCGCTCGCCGGTCAACCCCTCTCGCTCGGCATGCTCGAGAAGCACGTGGAGAAGCGTCTGCCCTACTTCCGCCCGTAATTCCAATTGCGCCTGAAATTTTGGCCAGTCGACGTGGAAGCGCACGCGGAGATTTCGCCGGCCGCCGCTTCGCAGATGGATGAGCGAATCGCAGTCGATGCCCTCCCGCGCCCAGCCCGCCAGCAACTTGAGCAGGGTCTCCCGGGCGATCTTGACCTGCTCGCTGCGCAGCCGCTCCTGCAAACGGGCCACCGAGAGCGACACTTCGTAACCCGGACTCGCATCCGGCTCCTCGGCGCGCAGAACCTCCAAGACGGCTCTTTCCGCCGCGACGATGTCGGCCAGCCGATCCAGCGACCGCCCCTTGATCTTGTGCCGCACCCAGGCGGAGAAATAGATCCCGCTCGTCAGCAGACCCGCGCGTGTCATTTCGTCCAGCGTTCGAAGTATCTCCCGCGTCGCCGTCCGGTCCCGGTCGGCCGCCTCCTCCCCGACGCGGGACTTCAGCGACCGGAACGACGGTAGATGCGCCAGATCATCAGCGTCGATGCCCTCCCGCAGGTCCGCGATCTGCAACTCACGCAGGACCTCCAGCCACCGCCGCCGCACGTGCTCGGGGAGGTCGAGCCGATCCATCTTCTTCTTCGCAGCGTCAAGGTCGCGGACCGCCGGCACGCCCTGGAACACGTGCGTGCGGTTTTCGTTTCGCCACAGAAAACGGGCGCGCTCCAGCCAGGAAATGGCGGTCTTGACCTTCGTACTCACCGAGCGCCCGCGCTCACCAAACGAAACCTCAGTATCCGGTACCCGAAGAAGCTCGCCCGGCGAGAGCACCACTTCGTTGGTGTCCCGGCGCCTCGCGCGGCGGATCGCACTGAGAATCTGGGAGATATCCCGTTGCGTCAGGCGGCTCTGGGATGCCAGGTCGAACTGGGTCTCGAGGTCGCCCTTGGCGAACAGCAGAACACAGTGCGCGGGCTTGCCGTCCCGTCCCGCCCGGCCCGCTTCCTGCAGGTAATTCTCGATGGAACCCGGTACGTCGGCGTGCACCACCAGGCGCACGTTTTCCTTGTCGATGCCCATGCCGAATGCGTTTGTCGCGACGATGACCGGGACATTGCCGGAGATGAAGGCGTCCTGAATCCGCTTCTTGTCGGGAGGATCGAGACCGGCATGGAAGTGATCGGCCTTCCATCCCTGCCCGCGCAGGGCGGCGGCAAGCCGCTCGGTTTGCTTGCGCCGGGAAGCGTAGACGATCGCGGCACCCGTTGACTGGCTGGCGGCGGTGGGCTGGCCGGCGGCGCTGGTGGCAGCCTCGCCCGGAGCGTCGGCGGCGGGCACGGCTGAGGCGCTGGCAGTGGTCTCCCCTGACGCCCGGCCGATGTACTCCTCCAGCAGTTCGCCGATACGGATCGCCTTCTGTGCGGACGTCACCTCCTCGACGGTGTAGTGGAGATTGGTCCGGTCGATCCGGTCGGCGGCCAACACTTCAATTTCCTGCCCGAGTTCCTCGCGAAAGTGCGCCACGATTTCCTCGCGCACGTCGAGTTTGGCCGTGGCGGTAAAACATGCGACCGGCGGCGCCTCCACGCCTTCCCGCTCGGCAAGCTCCCGGATGAAACGGGCCGCATATAGGTAATCCGGGCGAAAATCGTGCCCCCACTTCGAGATACAGTGGGCTTCATCGAACACCCATGCCGCGATTTCGCGCTGGCTGATCGCATTCTTGAATCCGCGATTACGCAATTGCTCGGGCGACACGTACAGCAGGGCGAACCGCCCCACCCGCACGCCCTCAAGTACGTCGTGCCGCTCCGGCATGGTCAGCAGGCCATTCAGCGCCGCCGCGAGACTTGCGCCACCCGTCTTCGTGTTGAGGTTCTCCACCTGATCCTTCATCAGCGCCTGGAGCGGGGAGATCACTACCGTCAGGGCACCGGTCCGCTCGCTTTGCATGATCGCGGGCAACTGAAAGCACAACGACTTGCCGCCGCCGGTCGGCAGGATGCCGAGCAGCGGGCGGCTTGCCAGACCGCGGGTGACGATGCGCTCCTGGAGGCTTTCTCCGTCGGTCGTTGCCGGCGTGGGACGGAAGCTGGGGTGGCCGAAGTACTGGATCAGCTTCTTGTCTGGGGTGTGGTGCGTGGAGCAATAGGCGCATTCGGGGGCGTTGCAGTTCGTTCCGCGGATGGATTGCAGGAGCTTGGGTGCTGCAGGGAAGTTGCGGTAGACCCAGCGGGGCAGGATCGATTCCGTTCCGGCGACTGTCAGCCAGGCCAGGGAGTAGGCGACGGCGGGTCTGGTCATCGGGTCGGCGAGCAGGGGAGGGAGTTCGCGGGCCATCGCGGTTGGGCACGCTTTTGCGTGGGCGAAGTGGGCGAAGCCGCGTTGGGCGCGGTCAGGCCGGAACATGCGGGCACCCAGTGCATCGAGGAACTGGCCTGTGCCGTTCAGTTTGAGAGGGGAAGTGCCACCCGGGGCGTCGGAATCGTGGAAGCAGGTACGGTAGATTGAAACGAGGCCCGGCTCCACCTGTTCCCGTCGTTTCAGGGTGTTCCAACAATCCTTGAGAAGCGTGAGGGCTAGTTTGCAGTCGGAGACGGGGTCGTTGCGCTCGCCGCCTACCAGTTTGTAGTCCTTGACCAGTGGGTGGTAGGGACGTTGGGGGGTTGCGAGGGGGGAGAGGTAAAGGGTGTCGACGACTGACAGGTTCAGGAGCGCGGCTCCGGGGAGATATGCTTCGATGAAGCGGCGGTCGTGGGCAATGAGATTGTGGCCGACTATGAACTTGGCGCCGCGGCTGAATTTATCGAGCTGCTGGAGCGCATCGGTGGACGATGCTGCGTCCCGGATCCGCAGCGTCGAATTTCTCCGGATCGCGCCGACATCACGAACCCGCTCGTTGGCACTTACCTCGAGATCCAGTACAAGACAGTCTTCAAGGAAACCGGATAATGACAATTGCAATTCCGCCGATTTCAGAATGTTCGTGCGCTCGTCGTAACGGATGACTTTGTAAACAACGGCATACCCGCGTCAATAGGGCATCTGTCAGAAACAGATTGCAACAATTGGAGAAGTCTGACTAAGGGTCCATTTCATCAAAAATCCACGATAAGGGGCGCGCTTCTCGTCCACTTCGCCTTATTTAGGCTTCGGAGACAAGTCAACGCCGCGTCTACGCCAACCCCCCTCCCCGGAGGCGAACCAGGAGTTGATCGCGGATTTCTTCGTGCACGTCATATTGGGCAGTTGCCGCCACTTGCAGCGTCACCGCGATCGCGAACGGAATTTCCTCGTCCGGATCGAGACCACCGCCTGACGCGTCCCGGCACTGGACCCTAATGGGTAGCGTAGTTCCATCCTCGAATTGGGGCGCCCGGACTCGGTTGTGCACGAGACGGCGCGACCAGACGGTGCCGCGTTTGATGAGTGCTACACCCGGTGGACCTCCTTTCATCGCGAGGTTCCAATGCTTGTCCTCGTCATCGTCTTCCAGCATGTCGCCGTCGGCGGCGACCGCCTCAAGCGCGGCCAGGCGATATTGCGCACGCGCGGGTTCAACGGGAGAAAACCACGCCAAAGTCACGAGCATTGAACGGTGAATCGCATCGCCCGACAAGGAAGACGGCAGCGGCATGCCGAAAATGGTCGCGTGATCCCTTCGAACCTGACCGAGTCCCACGAGGGTTGTTCCGTGTAGCGGAGCCTCGAGCATGAGTCCTGGGTCGAGAAAGCCGTATCCAAAGTAGCGCGCCACTTCCTCAGCAGCTTGTTGATGGTGTCCACCAGGCCTCGACTTTTCTTCGGCATACAATGCGTCTGCTCCTTCGGGCCATCTCGCCGCATTGACTGCCAGGACCCTGGTCAGCAACGCCAGGTCTTTGCGGGACAATTCAAATCCCTCAAAGGGCCCGCCTTCGTCCGTGAGCGCGGCCGCCGTATTAAGCAGCGATCTCGTCACAAGCGCGGCGGCGCAGCTTGTTCCCCGGGATCTCGACTGGGCCGAATTTCCAGTACCGGCGGCAGCTACCATCAATCCGCTGCGCACACTGTGATGAACAACACGCAATCTCAGACTGCGACCAAACGGCAGTGCTCGAATTTCGTGGTGCCCCCCAATGCCGAAAAGATCGGGTTTGATGGCCCGAAAAGGACCAAGGCCCAATCCGGTGGATATTGCAGGAACCATTTCCCCGTCCGGGTGGACCTCGACCGCGAGTGGTGTAGCGTCCATGTCAGGCGGGACCGGATCCACGGACGCCGCGCCGACCGTAAGGGCATTGAGCGACTCACCCGGCGTCAACAAGGTACGTTCATGGCGCCCTCGCCGCAGGGCAGCACGAATAACTTCTTGGCGTTCAGGCAGGGTCAAATTCTCGAATTCGCGCAAGGTCGTTTCGGGGACATCGAGGTCATGCCCGACGTTGCCGGCGGAGACTACAAAGAGGATTCCCGCTTCGCTTGACCACCAGTCCAGAAGACGTGCCAGAGAACTGATGCGACCAGCAAAGTTTGCGCCGCGAACGCCGATGGAAAAATTAACAACAAAAGCATCCGGTACCAAGGGCTCATCGCCGCGGTAGGCGCGCTGAAGCGCCGTATGAACGAGGTCGACAAAAAGGCGGTCGTCCGGAGATGTGGCGCCGTCTTCGGTGTCGACCAACAATGGAATGGACAAGAGACGGCTATCGCCAACCGGGAGACCATCGGAACCGAGGTCCCCCCTCAAAATGAGGGAGGCCATTTCGGTGGCGTGGCGACGAGCGGCGACTTGGGATCGCTCGACCAGATCGTGTACATCGTCGACAGCAACTCCGCCATCGAGCGCGCGGTGCCCGGCGATGGGCGTGCCATCGAGGAGAAGGGCGCGAAACGGACTTTCTGGATCGAACTCGTCGAGTGGCTCTCCATCAACCTGAATCGGATCGGATTGCGAAGGCAGGGACTGCGCCATGGATTGGGGCAAAACGAATTGCAGCCCATCAAGCGTGGCGAGTCCGTCGGGTGCGGACGGGTTTTCGATCATCTGACGGACAGCGGCGGCAGCGAGGCCCACAAGCATCGCGTCGTACACGAAATTTTCTTCCAGGATCATGCTGCGGTCGATGATCCGTCCGCCAAAGGCTACGACCCTTGCTTCGGTATCCCGGCGCCACCGGTCGAGTTTGTTTCGGTTTCGAGTAGGCCAGTGTTCCAGCTCAAGCCGTACTTCGGCGTCATCGTCAAACGGAAGTCTGTCTTCAAGTTCTCTGCGGTCGTCGGCGGAGAGGCGATCTTCCGGTCCCCAGGGCCGCAATTCGGCAAGCAAATTGAACAGCCGCCACCAAGGAGCGTAACCGCGCTCGGCACCACGCCCAGCCTGAAATTTACGCCAAAGCCGAAGGAGCCGATTCAGGGCGTCCTGGGTAGGCATGGTTGTATAGAGGGTCGGCGATACAGCCTCCGGGCGTTCTGCGATCAAATCATCCGGCAGATCGTAGTCGTCATCGAGTTCGATCTCCGATAGCACCTCCAGACCAACCAATCGGGCGGCCCTTGCGAAATTGCCGATCCGCACCGCACTGACAAAAACGAGCGCGCGCTCCGGCGCAATTCCAAAGGGGTCGCTTCGCAACTCAAGGGTCGCATCGTCACCGGCGAAAGCAGCTTCGAGACGCGCGAATACCGGACGGAAGCGCTGACCCTGCCGGACATGGCCCACTCCACGCGGTTGTGGTACCCGCGCGGGGTTGCCAGTCAATCTCCGCGCGGGCCGCGAATCAGGAAGGCGCAGGATCGGACGATCTGTCATTTGTACCGTATCGACCCTGCTGATCGGTCTGGTCGTTCCTGGCCTTCACCCGATCCTTGACAATTGTTCGCAACGTGGCGCTGCCTTTCGCCAACGCATAACGGCGATGAAGATCGAGAAAGAAATCCTCGGCCTCCGAGAAACTTCGTGGAGAAACGGACGAACGTAATCGTTTCGCCGTGTACCCCGACTTCTGGTCGAATTCGCGGAGCCGGTGGGCGAAGTACTCGGTCATCTGGTCGTCGCTGGGGCGGCCGAGTTCAAGTTTGATTTCGAAACGCCGCCAAGTGGCGCGGTCAAGCAGCTCGGGATGATTGGTGGCCGCAACAAGCACGCAGTAGGACGGAAGATCGTCAAGCTGCAGGAGAAGCGTTGTGACGACTCGCTTGATCTCGCCCGTCTCGTGAAGGTCCCCCCGTTCCTTTCCGATCGCGTCGAATTCATCGAAAAAGAGCACGCATGGCTCTGTGCGCACATAGTCGAAGAGCCGTCTCAACCGCTGGGCTGTTTCGCCGAGATAGCTGGTCACTACCGCATCGTAGCGAACAACGAACAGTGGAAGCGCTAGCTCGTAGGCGAGGCACTCCGCCAAGGAGGTCTTGCCGTTACCCGGTGGCCCGACGAGCAGGACACGGTGGCGGGGCTCCAGGCCGTGGGCGCGCAGCACATCGGCTCGTCCCTGCTCCTCGATGAGTTCCTGGCAAGCGGTTCGAGTGTGTCTTTCGAGAGATAGGCTGGACATCGGTCGTTCGGGGTGGCGGCGCTGAATTCCGCCGGAACCGTCCCGAACGCGTAAAGCACCCGACCTGCCCGGGCCGCGCCCGTTGGTCTTCGGCGGTGCAGCAAGCGCTCGGGCAATCCGTTCGGCGACGATGGTGTGCTTCTTGGCCCGTTCGTTTGCAGCGATTGCTTCGGCGGTCACGCGGGCGGATTCCTGGTCGCCGCTAACGCCCGCCTTCACAAGTTCGACGATGAGATCGCTTCGGGCCATGGCATGTCCTGCAGGTACGATGTCACACGGAATTTACCACCGATTCCATTCAAAACGAACGGATTTCGGAAAGTTTCGACCGATTTTGTGAGAATCGCGCGGATTTGAGTAATGCCGCTATTCCAATTGTTGTTGTGGTTGCGCAATCAGCAATTCAACATCGCGTCCCACCCGCGCGACTTGCAACTCTTTCACGACCTCTCCCTTCGCCTCGCCGACAGAGTCCAACGCGTCGTCCGTCCGCGATATCCTCCGAGCCCGTATCCGTTCCCTGATTCTCGCTTCCACTTCGATCAGGCTGATCTTTACCCCATAAACCGGTCCATGCGGGCTGAGCATATTCTCGTTATTCTGACGCGAAGGAACTACTCCTCAGAGAAACGAACCTACCTCGGCGCCCGAATATACTCCACCAACGCCTGCACCCTCTCCGGCGGCGCCGCCGTCATCCGGCTAACCGTAAGCGCAACAACAAAATTCAACACCATCCCCAACGCACCGATCCCCTCAGGCGACACCCCCAACAACCAGTTCTCCGCCACATCCTCCGCAAACGGCGCCCCGGCCCACCGCAAAAACAACCCTTTAAAGAACTCGATGTAGGCATACGTAAAGATCAACCCAGTGAGCATCCCCGCAATCGCCCCCTGCTTGTTCATCCGCTTGGAGAAAATCCCCAGCAAGATCGGCGGGAACAACGACGCCGCAGCAAGCCCGAACGCAAACGCCACCACCTGCGCCACAAATGCCGGCGGGAAGTAGCCCAAGAGACCAGCGATGACGATGGCAAAGCCCGCCGAAATCCGCCCCGCCAACAACTCCCGCCGCTCGGAGATATTCGGCATGAACACCCCCTTGAGCAGATCGTGGGACACAGCAGCCGATATCACCAGCAACAACCCGGCAGCCGTGGACAACGCCGCGGCGATCCCTCCCGCCGCCACCAGCGCGATCACCCAGTCCGGCAGCGAGGCGATCTCCGGATTCGCCAGTACGATGATGTCCCGGTCCACTTGCAACTCGTTGCCGTTCCAGCCGAAGGCCTCCGCCTCGGCGGCGAACTCCGGGTTCTGGTCGTTGTAGTACTGGATCCGCCCGTCGCCGTTGCGGTCGTCGAACACGAGCAGCCCCGTCGCCTCCCAGGTCCGGAACCACTCAGGCCGATCCTCGTAGAGCAGGTTGCTGTCTGCGGCGCCGACCGGGCCGGTCTGGATCGTCTCCATCAGGTTCAGCCGCGCCATGGAGCCTACGGCGGGCGCGGTCAGGTAGAGGATGCCGATGAAGAGCAGCGCCCAACCGGCCGAATAACGGGCGTCGCGAACCTTGGGCACGGTAAAGAAACGCACGATGACGTGGGGCAACCCGGCGGTACCGATCATCAGCGCCATCGTGATGCAGAACACATCGAAGCCGCCCTTCGTGCCCGATGTGTATTCGGGAAAGCCCAGCGCGGTGACCACCTGATCGAGCTTCTCCAGCAGCGACACCGAATCGCCCAGCACCGTGCTGCCGAAGGCAATCTGCGGGATCGGCATGCCCGTAATCTGCAGCGCGATGAAAACCGCGGGAACCGTATAGGCGAAGATCAAGACACAATACTGGGCGATCTGGGTGTTGGTGATACCCTTCATGCCGCCGAGAACGGCATAGATAAAAACCACGCCCATGCCGATGACCAGCCCCGCGCCGATAGGCACCTCCAGGAATCTGGAAAACACGATGCCAACGCCACGCATCTGCCCGGCGACGTAGGTGAAGGAAATCACGATCAGGCAGATCACCGCGACGATTCGCGCCGCGCGAGAATCGTAGCGCTCGCCGATGAACTCGGGCACGGTGAACTTGCCGAACTTCCTCAGATACGGCGCGAGCAGGAGCGCCAGCAGAACGTAACCGCCGGTCCAGCCCATCAGGTACACCGAGCCGTCGTAGCCGAGGTAGGCGATGAGGCCGGCCATGGAGATGAACGATGCGGCGGACATCCAGTCGGCGGCCGTGGCCATGCCGTTGGCCACCGGGTGCACGTGCTTGCCGGCCACGTAGAAGTCGCTGGTATTGGAGGCCCTGGACCAGATCGCGATGCCGATATACAGCGCGAAGCTCGCCCCGACGACGATATAGGTCAGCGTCGTCAGTTCCACGCTGGCCTACTCCTCATCCATTCCGTGCTCGCGGTCGAGCCGGTTCATTCGCCAGGCGTAGAAGAAGATCAGGGCGATGAAGACCAGGATGGAGCCCTGCTGCGCAAACCAGAATCCGAGTTCGAAACCGAAGAATCGGATGCGGTTCAGCGGTTCGACGAGGATCACGCCGAAGCCGAGCGACACGATGAACCACACGACGAGGCAACCGGCCACCAGCCGTAGGTTCGCGCGCCAATAGCGCTCCGCCGCGTTGCCGTTACTCATCGAAACCCCTGAAAGGAAATGTAACACCGAGTGGCGCGACCGCAAGCATACATTGACTGCTACGCCGATGTCTTTGGAATCGCCCTTTGCGGCTTGACTGCTACGCCAATGTCATTGGAATCATCCTTCGCGGGAAGTCACCTTCCGCGGGACAAGGGTGCAGCGTGGCGAATCCCTGACTCAGTCCGCGGCCACGCCCAATTTTGGGCCGTAGCCGCGCCGATTTTCAGTCTGCGCCTGCGCCGATACCAGCGCTCTGCAAGGCGGGCCGCGTCAGGTTGCGGCTGCCGTTCTCGGTGACGAGCACGTCGTCCTCGACCCGGATACCCCCGTAAGGCAGCCACCGCGCCACGCGTTCCCAATCCACCGACTCTCCTGCGGCGCCTTGCCTGAGGTCTTCGAGCAGCGCGGGAATGAAATAGAGGCCCGGTTCGATGGTCACCGCGAAACCCGGCTCCAGCGTCCTGGTCAGGCGCAGGAACGGATGCTCGGCGGGGGGATTGCGCTCGGCCCCGCCGGGCGCCTCCAGGCGGCCGCCGGCGTCATGCACCTGCAAGCCCAGCAGGTGACCGAGTCCGTGAGGCAGAAAGGTGCGCGTGATGCCCCGTTCGTAAGCCTCGTCGGCCGTGCAACGGGTGATCCCGTGCTCCGCGAGGACTCCGGCCAGCAATTGGTGCGCCCGGTCGTTCAGTGAGACGTAGCTCGTTCCCGGGCGCGCCTCCTCGCACAATTGCCGCTGCATGGCATCGAGGGAGGCGATCAGGTCGGCGAACGGGTCGCCGGGCGGTGAACAGGTACGGGTGATATCCGAGGCATAGCCGTTGTAGTCGCCCCCGGCGTCCAGCAGGAACGAGCGGAAATGCCCTGGAGGCTGCCGGTCGAGATGCTGATAGTGGAGTACTGCGGCGTGCTCGTTCAGGGCGACGATGTTCTGGTAAGGCAGCGACGACTCGCGTTGTCCGGACGCGCGGCAGTAGATCTCGTTGAGTTCGAATTCGGACGGCTCCCCTGACAGGGCGCGCTGTGTGGCCGCATGCCCCAGGGCCCCGACGCGGCTCGCCTCCTCCATGCAGGCCACCTCGTAGGGCGTCTTGAAGGCACGGCAGTAGTCCAGATGCGACAGCAACAATGGGTCGTTGACGCTCGCAAACCCCGTCTCTTCGCGGGCTTCGTCGCCGATGCCGCCCAGACGCGACACGGCGCCCAATTCCTTTACGAGGGCCTCCCTCGTTGCAACGGATCGGATTTCGAAGCGGTCGGTCCAGTAGCCCTGGGGTTCCGGCGCGGGCATGTGCCAGAAGTTCTCATCGCGTAGATAAACCAGCAGCGGCGTTTCGCCAGGAACGATCCTGATCGCCGAGTCCGGGTGGGCGTATGGCGCCCAGGCCTTGAAGTAGGGTTCGGCAGCAAACGGATACTCGAGATCATCCCGGTGCCGGTATTTCACCGCCCCGGAAAAAACGACAACACCGTCGATCCCGCATGCGGTGCAGGCATCGGCGAACCGCTGCTCCCATGCCTCGAAATGAGCCGAATAGAGCGATGCCCAGGAATTGGCTGCAGGGTTTTCAGGCATGACTTGTCTCCATCCGTGTCCGTGGCCGCGAATATCAGAACAAACGACCGACTGACGAGGTTACCGGAGATCGTCAAGGGACAGCAACGCGGCGTTGCCGCCGGCGGCTGACGTGTTGACGGTGAGAACGCGGCGTTGCCGACCGAGGCCATCTCAAACAACCACCGATCCCCCATTTCGATCCAGCCACGCTTGATCGCACCGCCTCACCGCGCGACACTTGCACCCGGTTCCCCGACGTACCCGGAGACTCCCATGACCCCCATCGATCGACGCCGTTTCGTGCAAGCCGGCCTGCTCACAGCCGCGGGCTCGGCCCTGGGCCCTGCCGCAGCCCTCGCCTGCGACGATGTCAGCAGCGATTTCGGCCGCCGCTCCACCGCGGATGACGTGACGGCCGGACTGGACCTCAGCGGCAAGACGGCCCTGGTCACCGGCTGCAACTCGGGCATCGGCTACGAAACGATGCGGACGCTGGCCCTGCGCGGCGCTCACGTCCTGGGCACAGCGCGCACCCTGGAAAGGGGTCAGGAGGCCTGTGACAGCGTCGAAGGACAGGCAACCCCGCTGGTGCTTGAACTGACCGAATTCGAGACGGCGGTGCAATGCGCGGAGCAGGTCCGCGCCATTGGCGCCCCGCTGGATATCCTGATCTGCAACGCCGGCGCCATATTCGACGATCTGTGGGACGTGAACGGCATCGAGGCTCACTTCGTCACCAATCACCTGGGCCACTTCGTGCTGGTCAATCACCTCCTGGACCTGGTGGTTGCCGCGCCCCAGGGCCGGATCGTAATCGTCGGCAGCCGTGCCCACGAAAACGCGCCCGACGACGGCATTCAGTTCGACGACCTCTCCGGGGAATCGTGGTTCGCGACGCAACGGGCCTATGGGCACTCGAAGCTCGCCAACGGGCTGCACGCCCTGGAACTGGCACGCCGCCTTGAGGGCACCACGGCCACAGCCAACGTCGTCCACCCCGGCGTGGTGAGAACGAATATCGCGCGCAATCTGCCGGCCTGGCAGGAAACCGCATTCCGCGTGGCGGGCTACCTGTTCCTGAAATCGTCCGCCCAAGGCGCGGCGACCACCTGTTACGTAGCCACGAACCCCGATTTGCAACACGTCAGCGGCTGCTACTTCGCCGACTGCAACCCGGAAACCTCCTCCGCCAATATGCAGGATTCGAACATGGCGGCGCGGCTATGGGAGGTCTCGGAGGAGTTGACGCGGGACTTCGCGGCTTGATTGGTGATTCTATGGATCCCGGCAGACAAACAAGGCCAGTAGACATTGCGGCCACTGACCATGGCAGTTATTCAATCTCGAAGCCATTTCTGCCATCCAAGCGCAATTTTGAGGCGTGCTAGTACAGGTGAAAGGACTTGTACAATGATATGGTTGGTATGGCCTGGGGCTACCCCGGTCGGCGCTTGAGGAAAAACGGATGAAGTGGGATGGCCAGACAATCATCGTCGTCTGCACGATAATCCTGGCCGTAGCGGCGATCGGCGCAATGATGCAGACTGGATTTAGCCGAATTGACGCTCGTTTCGATTCCGTCGACGATCGTTTCGATTCCGTCGATGCCCGTTTCGTTTCTGTCGATGCTCGCATCGACTCTATCGATACGCGCCTCGATAACATCGATCGCCGCCTCGGCCGCGTTGAAGGTTACCTTTTCGGGCTTGAAGCGGATCCGGACGAGAGACTATAAGCGCGCGACCCTGCCGGGACGTCAGGCGCAGCGCCGATCCGAATCAGGCGGCGCAATCAGACACTGCCGATCTGAAAGATCAGCAACGCCCCGACGTACCCCAGCGCCGTCATGTACCCCCACGCGAACAGCGGCCAGCGCCAGGTATTCGTCTCCCGCTTGATGACCGCGAGCGTCGCCGCGCACTGCATGCACCAGGCGTAGAAGAGCAGTAGCCCGAGCACCATCGGCAGGGTAAAGACGGTGCGCCCGTCTGGCCAGGTCGCCGTTGTCAGGCGCTCGACGAGGCTCGACTCGTCCGCCTCGGAACCCACGGCATAAATGGTGCCCAGCACGGCCACGACCACCTCCCTCGCGGGGAAGCCGGCGATTACCGCGGCCGACACGCGCCAATCCCAGCCCAGGGGCCGGAACAACGGCTCGATCCCCTGTCCCATCCGGCCGAGCCAGCTCTGCGCCAGCTGCGCCGCCGCGGCCTCGTTGTCGATTCTGGCAATCTCCTCAGCCAGCGCGGCGCCCTGGAGCACGGTCTGGATTTCGGCCTGAGCTTCAACGCGCTGGCTCTCGATTTCCGCCGCCCTGGGAAAGTACGCCAGTGCCCAGACCACGACCGCCACTGCGAAGATGACCGTTCCCGCACGGCGCAGAAAAACCAGCGCGCGATCGAACAGCTTCATCAGAACGGTTCGAACGTTCGGAATCCGGAACTCGGGCAACGCCAGGACAAAGGACGGTTTCGGTCCGCGCAGCGCCGATTTCTTCAACAGCAGCGCCGTGCCGATGCCCCCCACCATCCCGAGCAGGTAGAGCCCGAAGAGAACGAGCCCTTGAAGGTTGGCGAAGCCGATGGCGCGATCGGGCACAAACGCCGCGATCAGGAGAGCGTAAATCGGTAACCGCGCCGAGCAGGTCATGAACGGCGTGGCCATCATGGTGGCAATCCGATCGCGGCGATTCGGGATGACCCGCGTCGCCATGATCGATGGCACCGCGCACGCGAATCCCGAGATCAACGGGATGACGGACTGCCCGGAGAGCCCGACCGCGCGCATGACCCGATCCATGAGAAATGCCGTACGCGCCAGATAACCCGTATCTTCCATGAGGATGATGAAGAGAAAGAGAATGAGTATCTGCGGCAGGAAGATCACCACGCTGCCCACGCCGGCGATGACACCGTCTGCCAGGAAGCTGGCCAATGCCCCGGCGGGCAGGGTGCCGTGCACCCAACCTCCAAGAATACCGGCCGCGGCGTCGATCAGGTCCATCATGGGGGTCGCCCAGGCAAACACCGCCTGGAACACCGTTGCCATCAGCGCCAGGAACAGGACCGTGGCGGGATAGGGCCGGTTGATCCAGTCCATGATCCGCCGTTTCCATCGCAGCGGCACCGGAGCCCTGGATTGCACCTGGGGCAGGACTTCGGCGATCCACCGGTAGCGCTCCCTGGATTCAACGGCCAGGGGCGGTTTGTCCCCACACAGGGATCTGCGGTGCGCCTCAATAAGGCGATCCGCGTCGGCGTGGCCGAGGGCATTCCGAATAGTCTGGACGGCAGCCGCGTCACCGTCGATGAGCGCCCTTTCGACATCTACAAGCGCGGTATCCGGACTGCGTACTTCCTGCTTGAGGGCCGCGGCCGCTCGCCGCAAGGCCGGCCAGAATGACGGCCGTTCTGAATAGGAGCCTTCCACGGCTTCAGCGATGCCGGCCCTCAGCGCCGGGAATCCCCGGCCTGTCGTTGCCACGACCTGGTACACGGGAACGCCACCGAATTTGGCACCCAGTGCGTCGCAGTCGATGGCGATACGCTTGTCGGCCGCATCGTCCGCCATGGTGAGCGCCACCACCATGGGACGCCCCAACTCCGCCAACTGCTGGAGCAGATAGAGTCCCTGGTAGAGCCGCGTGGAATCCACAACGGCGAGAATGACGTCCGGCTTCGGAGTCCCCGTCACGCGTCCCAACAGGACGTCGACGACGATGCGTTCATCCGTCGATTCGGGGCTCAGAGAGTAGATGCCGGGCAAATCGATCAGATTGAATACGGTCGATCCCAGGGTCAGTCTGCCGGTGCGCTTCTCGACCGTGACCCCCGGATAGTTGGCAGTGCGCTGGTTCAGTCCGGTGACGCGGTTGAAAAGCGTGCTCTTGCCGCTGTTCGGGTTGCCCACCACCGCGATACTGACCGACCGCGCGACGGTCACGCTCCCCAGCGGGACGCTGATTGACGCCGTCTCGGCCATCAATCCTCCGCTTGGGGGGTCGAAGTCACGCTGAACCGGCGCGCGTCGGCGCGACGCAGGGAGAGCGCACTGCCGTGGACCCGCAACTCAAGCGGGTCGCCGCCCAGGGATCCCCCCAGACATTCCAGCTCAGCGCCCTCTACCAGCCCAAGCACCATGAGCCGGCGCACCGTGGGCTCGGCCGGATCGACAGCCTCGATGCGGGCCCGGTCGCCCCGTTTCAGGTCGGCAATCGTCATAGAATCGTCCCCGAAAGAATGCAAATGACAATTATTCTTATCTGCAAGCGATTTGCAAGACGGATTGCGAATAAATTTGCGGCCGGGTTTCCCGCATTATGCAATTGCGGTATCGGGTTGGCGGGAGACCCGGCCTGGAAGCCCGGCATGGCTCGCTTTGCGACGGATGCCCGAGCATGCACCGGTTCGATAATTTGACGGATGCAAAGAGGAAGTTGCAAGCTTGGCAGCGGGACAACAACAAGACTCGGTCTCACTTGGCTCTCAAAGAGCTCTTTCCCTTGGAATATCGGACCCGTTGGGCCAGACGATCGTCAGATATTCGAAGACTTTGCAGACCGGGCTGAAAGGGCTCGTCAGAATGATGAAAAAACCATCGCTTGACCGGAGGACCAAACATGCCAACTAAGAAACAACCGTCTTTTGGCGCTTCTATGATTGTATGTTTTGGAATTATTCTGATTTTGACCTGCGGGATAGTGATATTCGAAATAGGCGTACATGCTCTACTGGTTTTAGCTCTTTCCCTTACAGGCGCATTGTCTTATTCATATGGTTATTCGACAGGTGAGTTGATTGAAGGAATGAAGAGCAGTCTGGGCCGGGCTACACCTGCGATGATTATCTTTATCTTGATTGGAACCATCATGGGTTCCTGGATTCAAGCCGGAACAGTCCCAGCGCTTGTCTACTACGGCTTGGAAATCCTGAACGCTCAATATTTTCTGCCCATGGGCCTGGTAATTTGCAGTTTGACTTCTCTCGCCACTGGAACGTCCTGGGGCACTGCAGGCACCGTGGGATTGGCGCTAATGGGAATAGGAATCAGCCTGGGAATAGCGCCGCCCGTGGTTGCCGGCATGATAATTTCCGGCGCCTATTTCGGCGACAAGCTATCGCCCATTTCCGATACTACCAATCTCGCGGCGGCGTCGGCTGAAACAAACATATATGCCCATATCGTAGCGATGCTTTATACCACGGTTCCCGCCTTTGTAATTTGTCTAGTAATTTATACGATCATGGGGTTTGGTATTTCATCGGAAACAAGCGTAAACCTTGCACAGGTTTCGCAAATTCAGAGCATTTTGGCAGAAAAATTTAATTTGAATGTTGTCGTGCTGTTGCCCATGTTGGCGCTTCTGGCAATGATGATCATGAGAGTAAGCGCAATCCCCGCCATGTTGGCTGCAACATTCCTTGGCACGATAGTAGCTTTGGTATTTCAGGGGTCCAGTCTGACATCGGCTCTGTCCGCCATAAACAACGGCTACACAGAAGAATCAGGGGTCGAGATAGTTGACGCAATTCTGCTTAGAGGTGGAATCCAAAGCATGATGTGGACCTTCTCTCTGGCATATCTGGCGTTGTGTCTCGGCGGCGTCCTTGACAAAGTTGGGTATTTGACGGTGCTCGTTCAAACAATTGTCGAAAAGATCCGCTCGGCGGCGAATCTTGTAACACTGGTCATCACTACGACATTCATGTCCAATATTGCGATGGGCACGAACTACATGTCCATCATCCTGAACGGCAATATATATCGTGCTGTCTTTGACAGGGCAGGCATAAGACGGAGAATGCTGAGCCGTCTCCTGGAAGAAGGCGGCACGCAAACAGCCGCGCTCATTCCATGGTCGACTGCGGGCGCCTTCATGGCCGGGACACTGGGCGTTGCCACAGTATCCTATTTGCCATACACTTTTTTAAATTATATCAATCCCTTACTATCGATTTTGCTGGCGTATCTTGGCCTGTTCATATTCCGAGTGCCCGAAGAGGCCCCAGATAGCAGGTGATTAAGTCATGGAAAGAGGGACGGAAAGCACGCTGACAATTTCTGATGATCTCAGGCGTGATGCCCAGGAAGGCGATGCGCGCGCGCAATATGCCTTGAGCGAGATCGAATTCAAGCGTGGTAACAAGAGTGATGCATTGACCTGGCTGAACAAGTCGGTGCAGAACGACTATCCCGACGCCTGCTACACGATCGGGACGTTTCAGGTTGCAGGCGTCTCTGTTCCTTACGATGCGATTGGAGCAAGACTCAACCTCACCAAAGCCGCCAGTCAAGGGCACAAGGACGCACAGCTGCTATTGTCTCAGATGACCAGAAGCGGCTATGGGGGCGAAAAGAGCACTAAAGTGGCTAACGCCCTTCTTCTTGGGCTTGCGAAAGAAGGGCATCCCGTCGCCCTATGCGTTGTTGCCATGCTGCTATACATAAGAAACCAGAAGAACAGCGCGGTCGAAGTGCTGCTGGAGCGCGCCGCGTTGGGGGGTAGCCATATTGCGGCCTACATTCAAGCCGAGAGAAGGCGTGATGCTGCACTGACCGGTGATGTTGTCGCGTTTGAAGAAAGATTCAAATACCTTTTTATGTCCGCCCAAGCCGGAAACGGTCTGGCAGTGGCGGAGATCACCGAACACGATAAATCCATCGTGCAGGAAATTTTGGGCAGAACGTCCTTTACGCCTACAGTTAACTCAAACGTAAGCTTTGAGGACGTAGAGCAAGTCCTTGGCGAGGAGGTGGCATATGGATTTGACGATCCAGAAAGTCTATCGAGTGAAAACAATGTATTGGTCTATCGAAATTTCTTGACTCCTCTGGAGTGTTCCTACATCAAGGCCGCGGCTGCCCCCACCATCCAACCGTCAAGCACGATTCACCCACAGACTGGAAAATTGATCGAGAACGAAGTTCGTACCAGCAGTTCGAGTAATTTCGATCCATTGAGTAGAGATTGCTTCATTTTTTCCGTTGACCAACGTATCGCTGCGGCTACGGGTACGGATGTCGAGCAGGGCGAGCCCCTGAATGTGCTTTATTATCGAATCGGCGAGGAATACAGGTTTCACTATGACCACTTGCCGGAAGGCGATAACGATGATACAGCTATGGCGCAGGAGGGTGGGCAGCGAAAATATACTTTCCTTGTATCCTTGAACGACGAATATTCAGGCGGTGAAACTGTTTTCCCCAAGCTAAACGTGTCTTATCGAGGCAAACCGGGCGACGGGCTCATGTTTCATAACCTGAAGAACAACGCTCGCCCAAACAACATGATGCTGCATGCTGGATTGCCCGTTACGCGAGGTTGCAAGTGGGTCGCATCCAAATGGATTCGGGAGGGAGAATTTGGCTTTGGCAGGCCCCAATCTGCGCCAACGTGATCCAGGATCAAGAGCTCCTCACGGATTATTGCCAAGCAACGAATCGTCAGCTTCATGCTGCTGATCGCTCACGGCAGCCAATAGATTAGCTTTTCCAGTTGATGTTGATAATATGATCTGTCAGACAACCCTGTTCAAAAATAGCCTGAACGCCAAACAACATGGCTGACGACACCTTCGTGATCAATCCTACGATGCGAATTTTCCACTCGGAGGGAACGTTCTTCGCTGGATGGCGGCCCATGGATAGGGCATCCATTCCACTACACGAATCGGACTTTGTGTTGCTTGATGTGATTGGCAGGTTAGATCATCGCTCAGACATAGTCCGCACATTCCGGCCGGAAGTACAAAGATGCCTGTTGCAGAGTGTTTCACGATTTCACTCAATACAACGACTAAATGAACTAAAACAAGCGCACGTTCTGTTGGACACGTGTGATTTTGAGCGTATTGAGCCGGAGGCTACGACAACGGTAAATTTATCAGGATTCGGCAATCACTCAAGTGTGAAGAGTTCGTTTCGAAAGAAGCACTTGCGATTAAGCAAGAACTTCATGTTGCGGCCAGTAAAAGAAGGTTTTGAAATTTGGAGTTCCGTTTCGCGCTGCCATCATGTTTTGTCGCTTGACGTGGCGATGATCCTGATCTTTTTCTCATCCGGGAAAAGGGTCAATCAGTACGTCACAGAAACAAGAACCATGGGTAACACATCGACACGATTGCGGACCGCAAAATGGCTGAACGACAATGGGATTCTGGTCGAAGTACTTGACGATTCAAGGAGGCCGCGCAGACACAATGGGCCGACTACTCATAAGGTAACACGTTCCGAGCGCGTCGTTCCCTTACACGAGCCTGGTGATTTAAATGGACGTATTCCCATTTATTTTGTCCCCCATATGCCAAATCACTTTCCTCTGGCTCTCGGAATGATGTACAGCTTCATAACTGAGTACAGGAATGGTGCTCTGCTTAATGGCTTTATGCCAGTGCCGATCGTGTATTCGACAAAGGCGCGGGATATTTTGACCGAGTCATACGGCGAGTATGGGCAGGGTGTTTGGCTGTTCTCCAACTATATGTGGTCCATGGGATCAAATTTGGAAATATCCGCCGCGGTAAAGCAACATAACTCCAAGAACATAACGATTCACGGTGGACCAAGTACACCCAGTTACGAGGCCGCGTGTGCATCCTTCTTGACGCGGCAGGCATCAGTCGACATTGCCGTGCACGGGGAAGGCGAGTTCACGATCGTTCATCTGCTGGAAGCTCTTGGCTCAGCGAACATGCAATTCGACCGCCTGGACCTGGTAAACGGCATAACCTACCGCGACATTTCAGTCGATGCCGATGGCAGGGCGTCGGAAGACTTCGTTCGAACACCCCCGAGAGCGCGAATCCAGGATCTGAACGTCCTTCCTTCCCCCTACCTTAGCGGCACGTTCGATTCCTATATGGGTTCAGTCGACGCGGCCATAATCGAATCCAACCGTGGGTGCCCGTTTGGTTGTACATTTTGCGATTGGGGATCCGCGACCAATCAAAAGATTAGGAAGTTCAATTTACAACGGGTCAAGGACGAAATTGAATGGATCGGCAAGAACAAAGTCCGTGTCCTATGGGTTGCTGACGCAAACTTCGGAATTTATGAACGCGACATCGAGCTAGCGCGATGGATATGCGACATCAAGAAAAAACACGGTTTTCCAAAAGAAGTAGTCGTGAACTATACGAAGAACGCCACCAAGAGGCTTGCAGTGATAGTCGAACTCTTCGCTGCAAACAACATTTGTAGCCAAGGCGTTATTTCCATCCAGACGCGCGATACGTCTACGCTGGAAGTCATCAACAGGAAAAACATCAAGACAAACAAATACGATGACCTGGCGGAAATATTTCGAATTACCGGACTACCTTTGTCGACCGATCTGATGCTCGGCTTACCGGGAATGACAGTTGACTCGTTCAAGAAGGACTTACAGTATTTTTTCGATAAAGATGTGACCGTAAAAGCTTATCCGACGGAGTTACTTCCAAACAGTCCCATGGCAGATCCGGCCTACATTGAAAAATTCAAGATAGAGGTTGATCAGAATAATTTCCTGGCATCATCCTTTAGTTATTCTCGTGACGATCTGCATGTCATGAATATGATCTACTATCTGTTTACTGTAGCCGATAGCTTTTCTGCCTTGCGGTATGTCCTTCGGTATCTAAGCTGGGATCACGATATCATTGCGCTGGACTATTTGCACAAGCTGTACAATGAGGTTGTGGACCAGCCCTACAGATACCCCACGCTCACCTACGTCTCGAAGGTGTTTCAATATTATCTGAACGTGCCTGGAGGCTGGCGTCAATTCTACAATGAAATTGCAGAGTTTACGGAAGCACAATTTGGTGTTCAGCGGGATTCCGCATTTGACGCCATACTGAACTTTAATGAAATGGTGATGCCTGACGACGCTCTGTCATATCCTCTGAGTGCACAATTGAAACATGATATTCTGGCGTACTTTAGGGACAACAACTTAAGGCAGATCCAAGACAGGAAGCCACTTTGTAGCTACCCTCCGGCACAAGCAACCATTCATGACAAATACCTATACGGCCATATCAACTACAACAGAGAACAGTACGACTCTCATCAGATATTCTGGGAGCTGCAATCCCCTACAGCGAGAATTCAATCTGTGCCTAATTTCATGTAGCTTGCTCATCGCACCTGGCTCTTGCTGAAGGTGAACACCTCGGGTTGCGCCACAAGGCGATAGTCATTTGAGGAGATTACAAGCGAGTCTTTCAATCCACCCGCGTTAAACGCAATCTGCGGATTGGCGACCCAAGCCGATCAGTTCAGGTGGCAATGTTTCTATGGTTTTCAGATTGTCTAGTAGCGTAGTGGCCGCGCCACGCGTAAGCGCGCCGGCAGCTGCACAGCGCAGGAACTTGTCATGTAGCTGATCGTCACTCAGCGGATTGCCGGGCATTCCCGTCGGCTCACCCAGGTATCCCGTCAGTTCCCCTCCGTCGTCCGTCAACAACGTGACTCGCGCACATTCCGGTACTTCCGCATCCTGGAGTGAATCCAGGCGACGCATCTCGATTTTTGACATTTCATACTGGACCCTGGCGTCTGACAACGTTTCGTCCGTCAGATCCTCGATGCCAAGTTGTCTGCGCGCCAGCATGGTGCCCATGGCGAATGGCATGGAAAACTGGGCTTCCTGGAGGTTCGTCGGTTTATCGTAAACCAAGCTTGATGCAACTAGTGGTGGAACCTCACAAACGACTCTTCTGATGTTTTCACTCTGTAATTCATGTCGTTCCATCAGCCGCTCTGTCAGCTCGACCGCAGCATGCGCAGCTGAACAAACAGGATACCGCTTCAAGAAAATTCCGGGATCGATCAGACGCCATATCTTCCCGAGCTCGTCGATACCCTCGTTGTGGAAGATTCCATCGTTCAACAACCGAATAAAGCCCCGCCTGTCCTCCAGTACTGACAGTGGTGCATTGTGTCCCTTTGCCGCCAGTAGCGCTGCTTCCACGCCAATGGCAGCCGCTCGACCTGCCAGATAGGGTTTTGCGTCCGTACCAAACGAAACTTTCTGTCCACTCGCCTGCAAGCCCGCCAATGAAAGAGCAAATGTCGTCTGTCGTCTGGTGAGCCTCATCGCGTTTGCCGCCGCGGCTGCCGCGCCGAACGCACCGAAGGTAGCGGTGCTCCACCACCCCTTATGGTAGTGGCTCTCGCTACAGAGCAATGCGATGGAGTATGAAACTTCGGAACCGGCCACAAATGCTTCCAACAGCCGGCGACCGTCTCCGCTGACGAATTCTGCAGCCGCCAACGCAGCAGGAAACACAACAGTGGTTCCATGCATGATGCCCGTATAGCTGGTGTCGTCAAAATCCAGGACGTGGCCAGCGGTCCCATTTACAAGTGCGGCCCCGGCAGGCGACAAGCGAGCCGAACTTCCGAGAATCGTTGCTGCACCTGGTGCGTAGGCTTGTCTGGCGTAGTCGACAATACGCCGGGATTGCGCCCGTCCGGCGCCAGCAATTGCTACTCCGATCCAATCGACGATGCATCGCTTCGCGGCCTCTTTAACGTCGTCAGGAATTTCGCTTAGAACCAGCGCAGAAGACCATGCCGCGATTTGCTCTGCGAATGATGAGGAATCCGACACGAAAGTCATGAAGATTTATCGGGCTGTTTGATTTCATACCCTAGCGGCGCCGCGGCTTCCGTCAACCACTCCCAGAACGAAACGGCCAATTCCCGTGAAACGTAAGCGTCAAAGGCAAGCTCATGGGTCGTGTCGACTTTATGAACCAGTACGGGCATGTGATGAATGGCACTCTGCGCGAACGAATTGGCTGGGAACACGCTTGGATCCAGGTCTATGGGCAAGCCGCGATTCAACAACAGCTCTGATTTTGGCCCGGCAATCCGCAACACACTTCGACTGTGTCCGATTTCGGTTACGATCGCTTCTGCACCAAGCGATTCGACGTCCAGTCCTAGTAGGACGTCATCATTCAATGGTCCGGCAATCCAAAGGCGCTCTGGACCTATGCGAAATACCGTTCGATCGCCAAAAGAGATCGCCCGTCGATAGTCGATTGGGATCGTGACATCGAGTTTTGCCTCAAGCCGATCGCATACCAACTCGAAATTTCTTTTCCATCCAGAGATCTGGACGAGGATTCTCTCAGGACGTTCACAGATCCATACGCCAATCGGGTCCCCCTTGACACCAATCTTGCCGGGTCGATAGACAGCCGCGAAAACCGATTTCATCTCAGGCATTCAGTCGCACCCCATCTGGGTCGACGAAATGCGGTGACACGATTCGAACCTCCGTAACCTCCCCGTGCAATGGAAACAGAGCGTCAATCAGGTCTCCCTGCCTCGACATACCGCCGGACACAAATCCCAACCCAATGGTCCTGGCAAGCTCCGGAGAGTAAGTCACCGAAGAAACGTATCCAATGCCGTGTCCGCCATGCTGTCCTTGCTCACACAAAATAGCGCCTGCGCTGAACTCCCCCTGATCGCTAACCGGCGTCAACCCAACAAGTTGTGGGCGCGTAGCATCGACCAATCCTTCGCGTTGCATCAGGGCGCTTCCGACAAACGACTTTTTCTTGCTTGCCATTCGACCCAAACCGAGGTCGGCAAGAGTCGTCCGACCGTCCATCTCGGGCCCGGAAACGTGGCCTTTTTCGGTACGCAGGATATTTAGCGCCTCGCTACCGTAAGGTGCTAGGCCATACGATTGTCCGGCGTCGTAAATGGTTTGCCATACCTCTTCCCCATAGCCTGCGGGGACATAGATTTCGTATGCCATCTCTCCCGAAAAACTCAATCGGTTCAGACGAACCGGAATGTCGTCAAGTCGCCCATGGTTGATTCCCATGAAGGGAAATGACGAATTACTGAAATCAATGTCGAGGAAAACACTGGACAGGACGTTCCGGCTCTGTGGACCTGCGACAGCCATCGCCGCCCATTGACTTGTGACGGCAGTCAGTTGGACATCCAGATCAGGCCATGCCGTTTGGAGCAAGAACTCGAGGTGGGTCATGACTTTCGCCTCACCGACGGTGGTTGTAGTCATGAAGTAGTCGTTTTCCGAAATTCGCGATGTTGTACCGTCGTCCAATACAACCCCGTCCAGCCGCAACATGACGCCGTACCGGGCCCTCCCGATCTTCAGAGTATCCCAGTTGTTCACGTAAACCCGGTTTAGAAATTCAGCTGCGTCCGGGCCCTGAACATCGATCTTTCCGAGACTGGAAATATCGACCATGCCTGCTTTTTTTCGGACTGTCGCCGCTTCGCGAAGGCTGGATGACCTGAGCGACTCACCACAACGAGGGAAATACCATGGACGAACCCAGAGACTTGTCTGGAGAAATTCTGCTCCGTGACGCACATGCCAATCATGGATTGGTGAACGTCTGGTGGGCCTGAAATGCTGGTTTTTTTGTTGCCCCGCCACAGTACCTACCAAAATTGGCCGGTAAGGCGGCCTGAAGATCGTCGTCCCTACGTCATTGATATCCGCCCCGTGCTTTCC
This sequence comes from Candidatus Rariloculaceae bacterium, assembly GCA_965262365.1. Lineage (GTDB taxonomy): Bacteria > Pseudomonadota > Gammaproteobacteria > Steroidobacterales > Rariloculaceae > UBA6522. The sequence continues at coordinate 5,836,981 of OZ253541.1, read as the reverse complement.
AGCAAGAATTGCCAGCGCGTTGAGATTGGCTGTTTTGCCTTGATCGGTTGCCATACCCAGAGTGGTATAACGTTTCAACAACTCGACGGAATCGTATCCCTCCCTGTGAGCCAGGCCTATGTCATCCGACTTGACATCATTTTGCAGATCGACGAACTTCATCTTGGCTTTTGTCCCAGCGGTATCGGGCACTTCCCAAAACGCCACGGTCCCGAAATCGATGCCATCGTTTGGAAGTTCCGGTAGTGGGGCCCCACTGGTTGATGGCGGCGAGAAACCGCATGCTTCGGCAGCAGCGTGCCCAGCGCGCCCACCGCTGAACATGCAGGCCTGCAAACTGTAGTCAAGCGATGTAGCACCGGCCAGGTGGAATCCGTCTGGAATATCGCCCGCCACGAACATGGCTCGTTCTTCGGCATAGACTGGCTTGGATCCACGCTGGCTTAACAGGTGCAACGTTGGAGTCCATCCACCGGAAACCAGCAATACGTCACAGGTCAGCCTGAATTTGGGTCTTCCGGGTCCCGATTGTGCGTACGGATATTCCGTCACATCGACGCTACGCACACATCCTCTGCCATTTGCCTTTGCTACCGCGTATCCCCGATGGAGTGAAACCCCCGCTTCCCGTGCGGTCCGCGCAAGCCCGGCGTCAACTTCACGCCTGATGTCAACGATGGAAACGTTGGAGCCTGATCTTGAGAGCTCAATTGCAGGGACGTAAGCGCTATTGTTGTTCGTAAATGCGACTATGTCGCTTCCAACCCTGACGGAAAACCGGTTGGCATATGTGCCCGCCGCTGAAGCCAGCATTACACCCGGAAGATCATTGTTGCTGAAGACAATTGGCCGTTCGATCATGCCTGTCGCCATGATCACGCGACGCGCGCGCACTATCCAATACCGCTCCCAAGGCTGAAAAGGGTCAGGATCGCTGCGAAGGACATTGACCCGTTCAACCAGACCAAAAACCAAATTGTCATAAGCGCCGAATGCGCAGGTACGCTTCATGACGCGAACATTCGACATGACCGCGAGCTCCGCAGTGACCGCCGCCAGCCATTTGTCCGTTTTTCCTCCAGCACACCTCGCAAGCAGCGATCCACCGAGTTCGAAATCGTCCTCTGCAAGGATTACTCGCGCACCCGTGCGGCCGGCAGTCAAGGCTGCCATCAGACCGGATGGGCCGGCACCGACTACCAGCACATCGCAAAAGGCTTCCGATTTCTCGTAATGAACCGGGTCCGGACCGGGTGGAGGATCGCCTAATCCCGCAGCCCTGCGTATGAAGTGCTCGTAAACGAGCCACGATTTCCGGGTTGGGCCCATGAACGTCTTGTAGTAGAAGCCTGCTGCGAATATCGGTGAGAGGAGTCCGACCATGCTCATCAGATCAAAACGCAACGACGGCCATCTGTTCTGGCTTATGGCGACCAGGCCCCCATACAACTCTGCCATTGTTGCCGAAACATTTGGCTCAACTCGATCATTGGACCTCAATGTAACGAGCGCATTGGGTTCCTCGGCGCCCGCCGAATAAATTCCGCGGGGCCTGTGGTACTTGAAGCTGCGGGCGACGAGCTTTACCCCATTGGCCAACAGTGCAGACGCCAGCGTGTCGCCAGCGAACCCGGAATACTGGCGGCCATCGAACGAAAAGGAGAGCGGTTTCGTTCGATCAATTCGTCCGCCTTGCGGGAGACGGCAAGACAGACTGGTCATTTTTGCTCTTGATCTCGCGTGGAATCTTGCCACGAGTGCTCGCGCGCGCGCGCCACAGAGTCGATCGCATGAGTCACGGTATCGCGCACCACCCTCAGCCACTGCCCGCATCCGCTTCGATGATGCCAGTACTCTGCATGCGACGCCTTTGGATTGTCGCGAAACATCACGAACTCGGTCCAACGATCGATATTGCTATCCGCAAGATCGGGAATTGGCTTCGAGGCGTCACCGCCGTATACGAATTCGGTGAAATCCCTGACCCCGCAATAGGGGCACGGGATCCTCAACATTTGTATGTCTCTAATGGTGCCACGGTGTCGGCCCCATCCCCTTTTCGTCCATTTGATATCCACGACGGAATCGTTCAAGTGAGTATTTCGCATTCAGATCATGTGCCCGATCATGAGCGATGGTATGCGCGTAGCACCATCCACTCGCCGGCGTGGCCTTGAAGCCGCCATAGCACCACCCACCATTGATGTAGAGCCCTTCAATGGGCGATTTGCAGATGAACGGGCTGCCGTCCATGGTCATGTCCATCACTCCGCTCCAATGTCTGAGCAGCCGAAGGGTTGACAGGAGGGGGATCGTTGCTTTGGCACACGCCATGATTTCTTCGACCATGGGCAGGTCGCCACGTTGCCCATAGGAATTGTATCCGTCAAGGTCTCCTCCCATGACAAGACCGCCTTTGTCGGATTGCGAGATGTAGAAGTGCACCGCCCCAAACGAGACAACCGTGTCGAGAATCGGTTTGATGGGCTCCGTGACAAATGCCTGCAAGAGGTGGGTCTCGATCGGAAGCCGTAGTCCCGCCATTTCGGCCATGTGACTGGTATGCCCGGCAACAGCCATGGCTACCTTTTCAGCCCTGATATTGCCGCGCGTCGTCTCGACTCCGACAACTTTTCCGCGATCCCACAAATAGCCCGTAACCTCGCACCGTTGAATGATATCTACGCCAAAACCATCTGCCGCACGAGCGAATCCCCATGCGACTGCATCATGGCGCACGGTACCGGCGCGCTGTTGCCACAGGCCTCCGTGAATCGGGAATCTCGCCCTGTCGGAAAAATCCAGAATTGGGACCTTGCGCTGAACGTCTTTAGGCGTCAGGAGTTCCGCATCGATTCCATTCATGCGCATGATGTTGCCGCGCCGTGCCGCCGCATCCATTTGTGCAGGCGAGTGGCAGAGATTGATCTGGCCCCGCGGGGAGTACATGACGTTGAAGTTGAGGTCTTTGCTGAGGCCCTCCCAAAGGGTCAGCGACTTCTCATAGAACTGCGTGTTGCCGTCGATCATGTAGTTCGATCGGACAATCGTTGTATTTCGACCGGTATTGCCTCCTCCAATATAGTTTTTTTCCAGCACCGCCACCCGACGAATGCCATGCTCCCTGGCCAGATAGTACGCAGTGGCAAGACCGTGGCCCCCTCCCCCGATGATCACCACGTCATAAGACGGTCTTGGTTCTGCGTCTCGCCACGCACGGGGCCACGCCACATTCCCTTCGATGGCATTCTTGAGCAAGCTGAACGCGGAATAACGCATCGCTGGACACTCTTACCCGAAGGTTAACGCCGGAGTGGAATCAGTTCGTGCAATGCACAGGGTATTCGGCCGACTTATGTCGATACGAGACTCGCCTGCCGGAAAAACATGACTCGGGCACCCTGCAAGCTGCATCGTCTAACGCACGACTGCGAGGTCAAATGAGTCGATCATAGCTGGGCGTGTAATACTTCATCCAGAATTCACCACGCATATCGCGAAGTGTGGGGACTGCAATACGTGCCTTGTCAACCAGATTCAGGTCGCAGTCCACGGTCAGAACGGCGTTCTCTTCTCTCTCCAGCTTGGCGATCACTTCACCCATCGGGTTGACGATCATGCTTTCCCCAAAGTAGTCGTTGTCACCTTCCCGACCAACCCGATTCGAGTAAATTGCGAACAGGCCGTTGTCGACGGCACGCATGACGTTCAGGCTGCCCCAGTGCACCCCATGTGCGTACCCGGGCGCGGCTGTGGGACAGAAAAGAAGCTCCGCACCCAGAATCGCGTTGATGCGAGCAGTCTCCGGATAACGACGGTCATGACAAATGATGACACCGAACCTCGCATTGGGTTTGAATTCCGTCTCCAGGACCTTGAAGTCCTGACCGGCGCGGAAATACATTTTTTCCAGAGCCTGGACTCCCGCCACCTGAGTTTTTCGATAATTGCCTACTACATCGCCGGCCGGCCCAATGATCGGGGCCGAGTTGTAGTAGATGCCAGGCGCCCCTCTCTCGAACAAGGGAAAGATCACATAATTTCCGTATTTCTTCGTGAGCTCGCCGACCGCAGCCGTGCTTGGCCCCGGGACAGGCTCTGCGTCCAGAAAAATATCATTGTCTTTTTCCCCATAGACACGCACGTAGTCGGTCGTACAGAGTTCTCCGCCCATTATGATTTGGGCGCCGTCCCGGGAGGCTTTTTCGATCAACGCAAGGGTTCGGTCCAATTTCTCTCTTACGCTGCTTCCCGGCATGGCCAGTTCTTGCAGTACCGCAACTCTGATCGTTCTCTGTGACATTTTGATCCCCTGGTTAGTGCCGAAATTACGTGGCCGCAGCTTCAAGAAACTGAGCACGACCCTTGGTCGCCTGAAGCTCGCCGTTTTCGAGTAGTACCTCGCCGCGCTGCATTACCAATTCGGGAGCACCAAGGCAGCGACGACCTTCATACATCGTATAGTCTGTTTTTGTGTGTTGACCCACCATGCTGATTTCGTGTTCCCTGGTCGGGTCGAAAATAAGTACGTCGGCATCCGCACCCTTTTGGAGTACGCCTTTTCGGGGGTACAAGCCAAAGATCTTTGCCGGTTTCTCCGCCATGACTTCGACCAGACGACACAGGCTTATCGACCGCCTGTTGAATCCTTCATCGTATGTGACGGTGAACATGGTTTCTTGACCGGGCAATCCTGCGGGGGCCTTGAACACATCCCCCCATCGCGGTTCCTTGTTTTCAATCAGGTGTCCAGCCGTATCCGCTCCAATAACGTCGATCCTGCCGTCTTTGACCGCTTGCCATAGCGCATCGATATCCTTTTTTTCCCGAAGCGGCGGGCTGACCTTCGCAAGAGAACCCATGTTCCGCATCTGTTCGTCCGTCAGGGTAAGGTAGTGTGTGCAGGTTTCCGCGAAAATAGGAGCCGGGCTCCACTTGCGAAACAATTCGATCACCTCAAGCGCTTCCCACGTGCTGACGTGAACCACGTATATCGGGCAGTTCAGCGTTTTTCCAAAACTCAAAATCCTGAATACCGCCTCCGCTTCGCATATATCGGGTCTTGATGACCCATAGTATTCCGGCCCGGTTTTTCCTTCAGCGGTAAAACCATCTTCGAGGAAATCGCAGAGGTCGCCATTCTCTGCGTGAACACAAAACAAACCGCCGCTGTCCTTCAAGGTTCTCAGGATCCGCAAAATGTCACTGTCGGGGAGAAACATGCCTCGTCTCTTGTATGCCATGAATCCCTTGAATGACCTCACACCACGTTCACATATTCTTGGAATCAGAGTTTCCAGATCGGCAAGATCGCTGTTGACCAAACTGCAGTGCAGGCCAAAATCAATAATGGAGTCGCTAACTCCCTCTTCGATGAAATAGTTGACGGCATCCCACAGATTTCCTTCCACGCCCCATGCCTTGACGGCGCCTATGTAAGGAATAAAGGTCGTAATCCCACCATAGACGGCAGACTTGGACAGCGTATCCAGTCGATCTGCATATACTGGATGAAGATGCGCCTCGACGATACCGGGCAGGACGAATTTCCCTGCAGCATCTATTACTCGATGGGCCTTCCTGGCACTGCCTGGCCGTTCAATGCCGTCGATGACACCATCTCTAATGAAGACATCTGCCAAGCGCAATTCGGAACTGCTTACTAGTACACCACCCTTTATGTGGATGCTGTTGCTGTTGCTTGCCATCATTTCCTCACGTCAAAATTGGCCGAGTAAAAGATAGCCGAGTCCAAGAATGACAATGGCGCAGGCGGCTGCGATCAATATCACGCGGAGCTGCGTATACCTTGTGTTCTCTTGGATGGGCGCGGATTCGATCTCAGAGGCGGCGCTTGTACGCTTGTCAACTATGGCCATAAAGTTGCCAAAAAACTTGTCTGCCATGCTTCGCGCGACGCTATTGACAACGCGAGATCCCATCTGGCCAATCTTTCCCCGCAAGCTGGCATCAACGGCGTAGCCAAGAACGGTGGCGCCCTCGCTTTCGCTCAATGAAACCTTGATGGATCCCCTGGCAAAACCGGACGCTCCGCCGTTACCCTTGCCAGAAATCGTGTATGCATTCGGCGGATCGATATCAGTGAGTTGAATGGAACAATCAAAGGTCGTTTTTATTGGTCCAACCCTTGTCGTGATTCTGGCCTTGAAGTCTGAATCGGAAACCCTGTCAAAGCTCTCACAACCCTCCAGACAGTCTCTCAGGACTTCCGGTTCGTTCAACGCGTCCCACACCGTTTGGCGATCGGCGGATATTTGATATTCGCCACGCATCTCCATAGCGAATCTCCTAAATTGATTTGACCTTCATCGGTACTCCGTGCCAGTCGCGAGGCAACTCTGACGTTGAATCAGAGTGCCTCATGCAAGAATCATTTCCTCGAGAACACGCCGAACCCAGACCTCGGTCATTGCTCGTCGATAGTCCCCGGAAGCCTGGGCATCGGACGGTGGATCGGTTTCCGATGCGGCCACGGCCGCGGCTTCAGCGATCGACTCTCTCGTAAGCGATTTGCCGCGAAGAACGGTTTCCGCCGCTTGCGCGCGCATCGGAATGGGCGCAACGCTTCCGAGCCCTATGAGTACGTCTGCGCACCTACCCGCTTTGTCACGCAACATCGATATCGCCACGGTCACGGTTGCGAAAGCCTCCTCAGAGGTGCTCGTATACTTCATGAACCGAGTGATTCTGCCCGCTGAAGGAACCGGCACTCGCAACTCCGCGAGAATTTCGTTTTCGTCAAGTTCTGTCCAATAAACGCCGTGGAAAAAGTCTTTCAGAGGGATCAGGCGTTCGCCGGACGGACCGGCAACTCTTGCCTCCGCATTCAGTGCCAGGAGCGCTGGAGCTGCATCCGACGCGCCATCACCGTGACTGACAGTTCCACCCAGAGTCCCCATATTCCGGATTGCAGGCGACCCAACGCGACCACATGCTTCGCACAGGAGGGGGGCGACACTTCGTATCTGCTCGGAGCACACTATTTCGCTATGGGTCACGGCGGCGCCAATGCGCAAATACCGGCCGTTCAAATCTATTCGCCGGAGCTGGGGAATTTCCGACAAGCTGATTATTGCGCGAGGTTCCACAAGGCGTTCGCGCAGGAGGATAACAACCGCGAGTCCGCCTGCCATCACCAACGCATCGTCGCCAAACTGCTGCCGCAAGGCGACCGCCTGTTCAACCGATTCCGGCGCAAAATACTCAAAATCCGGCAAGCTCATGGCCAGACCTCAGGCGCGCTTGCCTGGACCATCGCTCGATTCCTGGCTACTTCCATCACGGCTCGAACGCTACCCGAATACCCGGTACATCGACATATGTTGCCGACCAGCGCTTCCCGAATTTCCTCCTCCGTCGGAGTCGGGTTTTCTTTCAGGAACGCGACAGCCATCATCAAGAATCCCGGAGTGCAGTAACCACACTGCACGGCCCCGTTATCGATGAATGCCTGCTGCAACGGATGTAGACGCCCAGCGTCCCGCAGCCCTTCTACCGTCGTAATGTGCTTTCCCTGGAATCGAACCGCCAATGCCAGACAGGATCGGACGGGTATATCATCAACGAGCACCGTACAAGCGCCGCAAACGCCTTGTCGGCAGCCATCCTTGGTGCCGATCAAGCCGAGATCGTTGTTGATCAGATCAATAAGCGTGGTGTTTACCGGTATCTCGAGATCATGCGGCTCACCATTGATGGTAATTGCCAATTTCTTGAATGGGCTCATGATCTTCCAGTCTCGGCAGTAGGCCCGATGCTCTATGCTCCGTCCCGACTCAGGGCGTGCAATATTTTTTCGGGAGTGATGGGCAAGCTGGTGATACGAGCGCCAATCGCATCATAAACAGCGTTTCCAACCGCGGCTGATGTCGGCGCAAGCGCCGGTTCCGACAATCCCTTGGCGCCGAAGGGACCTTCGTCATGGAAGGAATCAACGAATCCTGTGACTATTTCAGGAATATCCATGGTTGTCGGCAATTTGTAGTCGACAAAGGTAGGATTTGTGACGACGCCGTCCGTAACGTGCATCTCCTCGCAAAGCGTCGCACCGAGGCCTTGAACCACCCCTCCGACTATCTGACCCTCCGCGCCTTCGGGATTGATGATTGTGCCCGCATCGTGAGCGGCGACTATCCTCAAGACCTTGACTCTTCCCGTTTCCAGGTCAACCTCGACATCCGCTATCTGGGTCGCATACATCCAGAATGCCGACATCTTGGGGGTTTGACCGGTTTCCTTATCGGGTGGGGTGGCGTTGGGCGGAGTGAATGTCCCTTCTCCCTGCACGGTTGCGCCACGCGGACCAAAATGACCCGCAATGATTTCCTTTGGCGTCATGAACTTGTTTGAATTCCTGACGCAGACGGCACCATCTCGGTAGGTCAACGACTCGAGTGGGCAGTCAAGCAGCGGTGCAGCCATCCTGCACAGTTTCCCCGCGAGATCGTCGGCGGCTCGAATCAGAGCATTGCCGCTGTGAAAGACGGACCGACTGCCGCTGGTCGACTGATCGAACGGCGTATAGTCGGTATCGGGAGTTCTGAACCTGAGTTGCTCCGTGGGAACGCCAAGTCGTTCGGCGACAATCTGGCTTAACGCAGTATAGATACCCTGTCCCAGTTCAACGGTACTGCACAAAATGTTGACGGAGCCATCCGCGTGCATCTTTATGATCACGGACGACGTCGAAGGCGTATTTGTCAGCTTGTGCATGGTCGCGATGCCTCGCCCACGCACTACCCCGGAGTTGCCGGAATTCTCACGCCGCATTTGTCGAGCGGAAAGGTCTACGGCGAGACGAAGCGTATCCTTTACACCCACGCACGTGCGAAGCACCTCTCCTGTACAGGTCTTGTCACCGAGGTTGTAAAGGTTGCGCATTCGTATATCCACCGGGTCGATGCCCAACCTGGTGGCTATCATGTCCATCTGAGACTCATGTGCCCAGGTGAGCTGCGGCACACCGAAACCCCTGAACGAACCTCCTATGGGATTGTTCGTGTAAACGCAGTAGGAATCGACCCAAACATGAGGAATCCGATAGGGCCCGGTTCCACTGAACGCACCATTGCGTGCCACTAGCGGACCCGTATCGGCGTAGCCACCGGTATCGAAGATAGCCGTAATCTTGCGTGCGACGATCGTGCCGTCTCGTTTGACGCCGGTCTTGAACGTCAGGTGCACAGGGTGCTTGCAAACGCTTGCGATGAATTCCTCATCTCTCGTAAACGCTACTTTCACCGGTCTTCCGTTGGTATGCATGGCCAGCGCTACGATCAACGGTTCAACACGAAGAAAGTTTTTCCCGCCAAAACCGCCGCCCACGCCTGTGCAGATAATCCGCACCATGTTGTATGGGAGACCAAGCGCGCTGGCCATGTCACGAACTGCGTTATAGGGCGACTGGCAGCTTGTCCAGACCGTTACGCTACCGTCCTCATCAACCTTCGCAATACCAACATGCGGCTCCATCGAACAATGCTGGACATACTGTGTTGTAAAGATATCCTCATGGATTTCATCCGATTCGCCAAATCCCAGCTCAATATCCCGACGCCGAATCTTGGTGTGCCCGACAATATTCGTACCGGGACAACGGTTGTATGTTCCTTCCATTTCGTACTGATCCATGTCCTCATGGACCAACACGCTGTCGGGCTGCATTGCCTCCAGTACATCATGGACGCCGGGTAGCTCTTCGTATTCCACATCAATCAGATCGATCGCTTTCCGAGCGATTGCTTCACTGCTTGCGGCCACTGCAGCGACCGGCTCACCTGCGTAGCGAACCTTGTCGCGAGCGAGAAACGGCTCGTCGCGAATTGAGGAGCCAAATCGATAGGCCGGCAAATCATCAGCGGTGATCGCAATGCTCACCCCCGGGAGCTGCCTGGCACGATCAACGTCTATGGAAACAATTCGCGCGTGGGGATAGGGCGACCGAAGCGCCTTGCCATGCAACATTCCCGGTAGCGTGACATCAGTTCCATAGACCATCTTGCCCGTGACTTTGTCGACCAGGTCGCCACGCCTGCATGGCTTGCCGACATGCTTGAGCGGCTGGCGCGATTGCAGCGTTGGTTCCACGGAATCCATGCTTCGGACCGGTGATCGAGAATCGATGCTAGTCGAGTACCACTCCCGGCGAGCGCTGCACCGCTATCTCTCGCTCGGTAGCCGTGTGTGGCTGACCGACCGGCTCCGCCAACAGCTCCACCAGGTCTGGACGGAGTTCGAGCAAGAGTTCCAGGTTCTCAACGACGTTGTCCAGTTTCTCGAATGGAATGCCGAATATGACTTCCTCCGGCTTGATCTTGACGAACTGCCGAAAACCGAAACAACCCAACGTGTAGCTGACCTCTCCAGTCATCATCGGTTTCGACATGACCATTGAGCAGGTCGACGGACCGGTGGTCCCTTCGGTCGCACCGCCGGCTTCATAGTCCGCTGCACGAGCAAGAAACAGCCCTGCCTTGGCACTCAGAAAGACGTTGACAACGCCCCCGCCCCAGGAAACATCGAGTGGAAATTCGTCGAGTGGCCCAAACACCATGTACTCGACAGTTCCGGAAGGCACTATCGAATAGTGGGGCAGATTGCGGCGGAACGCGACCGGCGACTTGACGATGCTTCGCCCCTTGTACGGAAATTTTCCAGCCGGCCAGTCTCCGGAGTACTGACCTTCGAAAGGAGGCGTGAAGCCAAGATAATGGCTCCCGTTCTTGCAATCCCGGTTGTTCTCTACATCTGCGTAGAAAGTCTTGCGCTCCAACCTTGCAACATCGAGAAACATGCATCCCTTCAAGGTGCGACTGATACGCTCGATACCCTCGGGCTTTCTCGTTGTCCACACTACGCCTACGGGCGGCGTCTCCAGGTGCAATGCCTTTACCATGCGGTCGGACAAGTCCTTGAATGGTGCTTTGTTTTCTTCGGCCATCTCGTTGCTCCTTAATTTGATCAGCAAAAATTTCAGGAATGACGTGTTATTTCAGATACAGGTGTCTCAATCGCCGACTCGTCGTCAGCTACTCGTTTATACGTCGCTCAAGCGTTCCGATTGCCCGCCATCCCAGTTCCTCAGAGACGCCCATTGCAGTGGCCTTCACCAACGCTCTGAACGCTCGAACCATTTTGGCACTTAGTCTGGATTCCAGGGAAAGCACATTGACAGACGCTATGGCTGCACCTTCGTGGTTGAACACCGGTGCGGAAACGGAGCCGGCTCCAGGCAATCGTTCACCCAGCGTAAAGGCAGATCCGACGGCGCGGATTTCTTTCAATTCTTCGGCCACCTTCCGAATCCGCCTTGGCCTTAACTTCGCTTCTTCCAGTAACCCCATTACCTCGGATTCGTCCATGAATGCCAGAATCGCTTTCCCTCCCGCTCCGACATGAAGCGGCAGGGGCCACCCGATTTCAGCGACATATCGAATCTCGTGCGATGTATCCAAACGCTCGACTACCACACGACAATTGTTGTCTCGCAGATTCAGCGTGACTGTCTCATGCGTCTCTTGGCGCAAATCGCGAAGGTGCGGAAGTGCGGCCATGGAAACTTCCGATCCGCGCAGCAAACCGGAGGTCAGCTGAAGCAAGCCGTAGCCCAGCGAATACTGACGGCTTGCGGGGTCCACGCGTACGAATCTTGTGTGCACCAAGGTCCCGAGTATTCGATGGACCGTACTCTTGCCCAGTCTTGCCTTGTTGGCTATCTCGGTGACGCCCATCAGGTCGCCGCCTTCGGACAGGACCTCGAGTACTCGGGCTGCGCGCTCGATCGACTGAATATGGTGCGACATGCTGGACCTTGGCTTGTTCCACAATGCAGAACAGACGTTCCGAAATTGTACGGGGATTCGGTTGCAAAGTCGATAGCCAGACCGGGCTACGACGGGCGCGACGCACCTACGAAGGAGACCATTCGTCGAAACGCGCTTGAACGGCATCAGCCGCCAAGCCTTGAGTTATGAACACGAGCTTCGAAGTACGCTCTTCGGTCGGCCATTCATCCAGCCACCGAATGGGAAAAAATACGTGTTGTACACCATGGACAACGGCTGGTTGGTCAGATCGATCCTCCACATTGAGGATGCCCTTCATCCGCAACAGCCTTTCACCAAAATCCAGTGCAAGAGCCTGAATGAACTCGTTGAATTTTTCCCTGTTAACTGGCTGTTCAAGCTCGATCAGGAAAGTCCTTATTTGGTCAGAGTCATGTCCATGTGCATTTGGCCGATCATGGTCTCTTGTTTGCTTCCGCAGTTCTTCTGCTGAACTTAACCATCCGGAAATCTCACCAGCAACGTCGTCGGTCTCGCTCGTCTGTCGTCGAATCAGGATGTCCGGGTCGATCTCACCATTGGCGACCTCATGAATAGCGGCCCTGGGGTTGATCCGTTCGACATGCCCCTTCAACTCCCGATAACTGTCCCAGGACGAAAACGATTCGACAAGGTCGTTTTTCGAAAAGATCAGTTGATCCGCGACGGCAATTTGCTTCACCGCCTCCGGAAATCGAACTATTGATGACGAACCCGAGATGGCATCAACCACTGTGGCTACACCGCTGAGGCAATAGCGATTGAGCAGATTCTGATCGGCCATGAGCGTGTGCATGATGGGCGCAGGATCAGCCAGGCCAGTTGTTTCGACGATCACCCGTTCAACGGGAGGAATTCGCCCGGTGTCCAGCCACATCGCGAGCGACCCCAACTTGTCTTGGAGATCTCCGCGAACATTGCAGCATATGCAGCCATTGTTCATTTCGATTATTTGTTCTGAACTCGTTTCGACCAGAAGATGGTCGATGCCGATTTCACCGAACTCATTAATAATTACGGCCGTTGATTCCATGTTCGACTGCTTCACAATGTAGTTGAGCAGGGTGGTCTTCCCGCTGCCGAGAAAACCGGTGATGATGACGACTGGAATTCTCGGTTTGTGATTGCGAGTCATACTGCCTAACCGTTTGTCCTTGTGCGCACTGCAGTTGTTGGTAACGCCTGGAGTCCGGAGAACGGTACCCAAACGTGTCCCTAAAGCGAATCGCGCGGCCCGCTCGTTTGGCCACCTAGATTTGCACAAGTGACTGGCATATACAAAATGTCGAAGGCCCTTGAATCCGCAGGGCCGAAACAGCGCTTGGGCGCATCGCGCAGATCCCGATCGCCGCGGAACCCGCAGTTTTTCGAAGGGAAATGGCGTATTATTTAGTTGAGCGACTGCCCAAGCTATTTCCGGGGGGAAAGCGGGCAAATCAATAGAATAAAATCGCTCGTCTGCGTTATGGAGAAACCTAATGACAAGAAGACTTATTTCTCTTGCGATACTCCTGTTGCCCTTTTCTCTCGATGCTCAGACCTCGCCCGAAGAATTTCTGGGCCACCAGGTTGGCGCAGACCGTATGCTCGCCGACTACCACCAGATCCGAGCATATTTTGAACACCTCGACCAGGAGTCGGGGAAAGTCTCGGTACTGACAATCGGCGAGACCACCCTGGGCGAGCCGATGATCATGGCCGTCGTCACGTCCGAAGACAACATGGCCAATCTCGACCGCTATCGCGAGATCACCAGGAGACTGAGCAATCCGCGAGACTTATCGCCTGAAGAAGCCAGGCAACTCAGTCAGGAAGGAAAGGTCATCGTCCTTATCACACACGGCCTGCATGCATCTGAGATCGGCATGTCTCAAGCCGTATTGGAATCCGCGTACAGACTCGCCACCGGGGATACTCCATTCGACGCCGACGAGGTGTTGGACGACGTCATCGTGTTGCTGATACCGGTTGCGAACCCGGACGGGCAACTGATGATCACCGACTGGTATAGAGAACATCTGGGTACTAAAAATGAAGGCGGACCGATGCCGTGGCTTTATCACCACTACGCCGGGCACGACAACAACCGCGACGGGATCGCCAACAATCTGGCGGAGACCCGGGCCGTCAGCCGGGTCTTGTGGCACGACTGGTTTCCACAGATTTATGACGACCCGCACCAAATGGGCAAGGACAATGCCCGGATGTTCGTTCCACCATTCATGGATCCTTCCGACCCGAATATCCATCCATTGATCTTCAGCGGCATCGACCTTGTCGGAGCCAACATGGCTTACGACCTGCAAAAATCAGGGCTCAAAGGGGTCGTACATGGGGCTATTTTTGCATCGACCTGGTGGAAGGGCACTCTAACGACCAATGCAATGGTCCATAACACGACAGGCCTGTTCACTGAAATTGCTTCTGCCAATATAGCGACCCCGGTTTATGTCGATCCCAATGAGATACCGGAATTTTATTCTCAAAAGAGCCTGCGCTATCCCGATCCCTGGCCGGGGGGCTGGTGGCGACTGCGAAACATCGTGGATTATGTGTTGAATTCGACCATGAGCCTGGTAGAGACCGCGGCTCAGAATAAAGAAGATTGGTTGTACAACTATTACAGGATGGGCAAGGATGCCATTGAGTCACCTCGACCCGGCGACCCCTTCGCCTATGTAATCCCGTCGCGGCAAACCGATTACCCGACCGCCCTGCGCACGATCGAGATGTTGCAGTTTGGCGGGGCTGAAATTCATCAGGCCAGCGAAGCCTTTGTCGCAGACGGCGCCAACTTCCCGGCCGGGTCCTTCGTGATCTTCACGGCGCAACCCTACCGGCCCTATGTGCTCAACATGCTCGGGGAGCGAAAATATCCCGGTGGCGTCCCCGGTGTTCTGCAGGACAACGCCTCACATGCACTGCCGATTCAGATGGGAGTCGCCTTCAGCGAGATTGAAGCGCCGTTCGACGCATCGCTGGAGCCGTTGACGAGTATTCCCTACCCGAGCGCCATGGCGGTGCCGTCGACGCCGTATATCGTCCTCGACGCCCGGGTCAACGCTTCGTACGCCGTAGCGTTTGCACTGCTGGAGCAGGACGCCGATGTATACCGTTCGACCGGCGCCATCGACGGGGATGGTTTTCAGGCGCCGGCGGGCAGTTTCATCATCGAGAATTCCTCACAGGTTCAAGACGCCCTTCCGGGTCTCCTGGAACAACTGCATGTGAGCGCCCACGGACTGGCGGACATGACCGGTACCGATGCGATGGCGTTGCGTATGCCCCGCATCGGACTGTACCAATCGTGGCGGGCCAATATGGATGAAGGTTGGACGCGGTTCGTATTCGATGATTTCGGCATTCCCTATACGACATTGCACAATGAGGATGTCAGGGGGGGCCTGAACAGGGCATTCGATGTCATCGTATTTGCCGATGAGAGCCCGGCGGTGATCGCTACGGGCCTGCCTGAGCCCGGTAGTCCCAGATTTCCCAGTCAGCTTGACGCCTATCCGCCCGCGTACCAGGGCGGAATCGGGGAGGCGGGGATCGAGGCCTTGATGGACTTCGTTGCCCAGGGGGGCGTATTGGTCGCGCTCGATAATGCGGGCCCCCTGTTCACCAAGGCGTTCAACCTGCCGGTACGGAATGCCCTGGAAGGATTGTCGGAGGGCGAGTTCCTGGTGCCCACTTCGCTGTTGCGGATCGAGGTCGACAACACTTCGCCCATCGGTTACGGCATGCCGTCGGAAGCGGCGGCGATGTTTTTCCGCAGTGTGGCGTACAGCACCTGGCTGCCGCCTTCGGGCGATTGGGACAGGCAGGTGGTGGCCAGTTATCCGCAAGACAACGTGCTGTTGCGGGGTTGGATAACGGGTGAGGAGCAGCTTGCGCGCCGGGTGGCGGTGGTCGACGCGGGGTATCGGGACGGACGCGTGATACTGATTGGTTTTCGCGCCCAGCACCGCGGCCAGACGCACGGGACTTACAAGTTTCTGTTCAACGCGCTGCTATATCCGCAAGGCAATTGATGCACTGCATCTTGCATGGTTTGAGTTATGAAAACTGACATCGGCCATACCGGCTACAGGGTTCCCGTAAATGCTACCTCGGGTCCCCGGGTTCCTGGATTTCCGCAGGGATGGTGAAGGTATGCCCAATCAGGAGGTATTGCCATGAATCGAAAGCTGATTTCCGTATGGTTCCTTCCATTGCTGTTGGCGCCGTTGTCGCTTGTGGCACAGACTTCACCGGAGGAATTTCTGGGCCACCAGGTTGGCGCAGACCGTAATCTCGTCGACTACCACCAGATTCGGGCGTATTTTGAACAGCTCGACGAGGAATCGGGCAAGGTCTCCGTGTTGACCATCGGAGAGTCCACCTTGGGTGAGCCGATGATCATGGCGGTCGTCACGTCCGAGGAAAACATGGCGAACCTCGACCGATATCGCGAGATCGCCAGGAGATTGAGCGATCCAAGAGGGCTCTCGCCCGAGGAGGCCGAACAACTAAGCAGAACGGGCAAACCCATTCTCCTCATTCAGACCGGCCTGCATGCAACGGAGATAGCCCATTCACAACATAGCGTGGAATTCCTTTACAGGTTGGTTGTCGGGGATACCCCGTTCGACGCTGACGAGGTGCTCGACGACGTCATCGTGTTGCTGATCCCGGCCGCCAACCCGGACGGCCAGCTCATGGTCGTCGACTGGTACAGACGAAATCTTGGAACGCCGTATGAAGGCGGGCCGATGCCCTGGCTGTATCACCACTACGCCGGACACGACAACAACCGCGACGGCATCGCCAACAACCTGGCGGAAACCCGCGCCATCAGCAGGGTCTTGTGGCATGACTGGTTTCCCCAACTCTACTGTGACCATCATCAGTCAGGCCCCGGTTCACGCATCTTTATCCCGCCCTTCATCGACCCGGCCGATCCCAACATTCATCCGCTGATTTTCAGCGGTATCGATCTTGTCGGGTCGAACATGGTCTATGACCTGCAAAAGGATGGGCTCAAGGGTGTTCTCCACGGCTCGACTTATGCCTCGGCATGGTGGAAGGGCACGCTCACCACCAATGCCATGGTGCACAATACGATAGCCGTATTCACCGAAACAGCCTCGTCCCGTATCGCGACCCCGATCTATGTCGACCCCAATGAAATCCCGGAATTCCTGACGCACAAGAGCCTGACATTTCCCGATCCGTGGCCTGGTGGTTGGTGGCATTTGAGGGATGCGGTGGACTATATATTGAGCGCTTCCATGAGCCTGGTCGAGACCACGGCCCAACACAAGCAAGACTTGCTCTACAACTTCTACAAGATGGGCAGAGACGCTGTCGAAGAGCGTCGACCCGGCGACCCCTTCGCCTATGTAATCCCGTCGCAGCAAACCGATTACCCCACGACCCTGCGCATGCTCGAGATATTGCAGTTCGGCGGGGCTGAAATTCACCGGGCCACGGAGGCGTTTGACGCAGACGGCGCCAACTTCCCCGCAGGGTCCTTTGTGATCTTCACGGCGCAACCCTACCGGCCCTATGTGCTCAACATGCTCGGGGAACGTGACTACCCGGCCGGGGTTCCTCAAAGACTCGAGGACAACGCCTCGCATGCACTGCCGATGCAGATGGGAGTCGCCTTCAGCGAGATCGAAGAGCCGTTCGACGCCTCATTGGAGCCATTGACGAGTATTCCCTACCCGAGCGCCATGGCGGTGCCGTCGACGCCGTATATCGTCCTCGACGCCCGGGTCAACGCTTCGTATTCGGTAGCTTTTGCACTGCTGGAGCAGGACGCCGATGTGTACCGTTCGACCGGCGCCATCGACGGGGACGGGTTCCAGGCGCCGGCGGGCAGTTTCATCATCGAGAATTCCTCACAGGTTCAAGACGCGCTTCCGGGTCTCCTGGAACAACTGCATGTGAGCGCCCATGGGCTGGCAGACATGGACGGTATCGATGCGATCGAGTTGCGCATGCCCCGTATCGGGCTGTATCAGTCCTTTGCGCGGAACGGCAACATGGATGAGGGCTGGACAAGGTTTGTACTCGATGATTTCGGGATTCCCTATACGACATTGCACAACGAGGATGTCAGCGGCAATCTGAACAGGGCGTTCGATGTCATCGTATTTGCCGATGAAAGCCCGGCGGTGATCGCGACGGGCCTGCCCGAACCCGGTACTCCGAGATTTGCCAGCGAGCTTGGCGCCTATCCGCCCGAATACGAAGGCGGAATCGGGCAGGCGGGGATCGCGGCGTTGACGGACTTCGTTGCCCAGGGGGGCGTATTGGTCGCGCTCGATAATGCGGGCCCCTTGTTCACCAAGGCGTTCAACCTGCCGGTACGCAATACCCTGGAAGGATTGGCGGAGAGCGAGTTCTTCGTGCCCACTTCGTTGTTGCGGATTGAGGTCGACAACGAATCACCCATCGGTTACGGCATGCCGTCTGAGGCGGCGGCGATGTTTTTCCGCAGTGTAGCGTACAGCACCTGGCTGCCGCCTTCGGGCGACTGGGACAGGCAGGTGGTGGCCAGTTACCCGCAAGACAATGTGCTGCTGCGGGGATGGACGTTGGGTGAGGGGCAGCTTGCGCGCCGGGCGGCGGTGGTCGATACGGGCTATCGGGACGGACGCGTGATACTCATTGGTTTTCGCTCTCAGCACCGCGGTCAGACGCACGGGACCTACAAGTTTCTGCTCAACGCGCTGCTGTATCCGGAAGGTAATTGATGCATTGCATCTTGCATGGTTGGAGTTATGGAAACTGACATCGGCCATACCGGCTACTGGGATCCCGTGGATGCTACGTCGGGCCCCCGGGTTCCTGAATTTCCGCAGGAATGGTGAAGGGTTGCCCAATCGGGAGGTATGGCCATGAATCGAAATCTGCCTTCCGTCTGGTTCCTTCCATTGCTGTTGGCGCCGTTGTCGCTCGAGGCACAGACTTCACCGGAGGCATTTCTGGGCCACGAGGTTGGCGCAGACCGTAATCTCGTCGATTACCACCAGATTCGAGCGTACTTTGAACTGCTCGACGAGGAATCGGACAAGGTTTCCGTGCTGAACATCGGACAGAGCACGTTGGGTGAGCCGATGATCATGGCGGTCATCACGTCCGAGGACAACATGGCGAACCTCGACCGATATCGTGAGATCGCCAGGAGATTGAGCGATCCACGAGGACTCTCGCCCGAGGAGGCTGAACGGCTTAGCCAGACGGGCAAAGCCATTCTCCTCATTCAAACGGGGCTGCACGCAGTAGAAATAGCCCATTCACAACACAGCGTGGAATTCATTTACAGATTGGCTGTCGGGGACACCCCGTTCGATGCCGACCAGTTGCTGGACGACGTCATCGTGTTGCTGATCCCGGCAGCCAACCCGGACGGACAGCTCATGGTCGTCGACTGGTACAGACGAAATCTTGGAACGCCGTATGAAGGCGGGCCGTTTCCGCGGCTATACCATCACTACGCCGGACACGACAACAACCGTGACGGAATTGCCAACAACCTGGTGGAGACAAGAGCCGTCAGCCGGGTCTTGTGGCATGACTGGTTCCCACAAGTATATTGCGATCATCACCAGGCAGGTCCTGGCTCCCGCATCTTTATCCCGCCATTCGTCGACCCGGCCGATCCCAACATTCATCCGCTGATTTTCAGCGGTATCGATCTTGTCGGGTCGAACATGGTCTATGACCTGCAAAAGGATGGGCTCAAGGGTGTTCTCCACGGCTCGACCTATGCGTCGGCCTGGTGGAAGGGCACGCTCACCACCAACGCCATGGTGCACAACACGATCGCGGTATTCACCGAAACTGCGTCATCCCGTATAGCCACGCCGATCTATGTCGACCCAAATGAAATACCGGAATTCCTGACTCGCAGGAGCCTGACGTTTCCCGATCCGTGGCCCGGTGGCTGGTGGCATTTGAGGGATGCGGTGGACTATATATTGAGCGCTTCCATGAGCCTGGTCGAGACCGCGGCCATGCACAAGGAAGACCTGCTCTACAACTTTTACAAGATGGGCAGGGACGCCGTTGAAGCGCATCGCCCCGGCGACCCGTTCGCCTTTGTCATTCCGTCGCAGCAAACCGATTACCCCACCACGCTGCGCATGCTCGAGATTCTGCAGTTCGGCGGAGCGGAGATCCATCGGGCCACGGAAGCCTTTGCCGGCGACGGCGCGAACTTCCCGGCAGGATCTTTCGTGATTTTCGTGGCACAACCCTACCGGCCCTATGTGCTCAACATGCTCGGGGAACGTGACTACCCGGCTGGGGTCCCTTTTAGACTCCACGACAACGCGTCGCATGCACTGCCGATGCAAATGGGAGTGGCTTTCAGCCAGATCGAGGAACCGTTCGAAGCCTCCCTGGAGTTGTTGACGAGTATTCCCTACCCGAGCGTCATGGCGCCGCCGACGACACCGTATATCGTCTTCGACGCTCGCGTAAACGCCTCCTTTGCGGTCGCTGTTGCGCTGCTCAGGGAGGGCGCCGATGTTTACCGCTCAACGGGCGGAATCGAGGGGGATGACTTTCAAGTGCCGGCGGGCAGTTTCATCGTCAGGAATTCCTCACAGGTCCAGGATGCACTCCCGGGGCTCCTGGAGCAATGGCATGCAAGCGCTTACGGGCTTGAGGACACGAATGAAACCGCAACGATCGCGCTGCGCCTGCCCCGCATCGGGCTGTATCGGTCGTTTACGCAGAACGGCAACATGGATGAAGGCTGGACCCGGTTCGTGCTCGATGATTTCGGCATTCCTTTCACGACTTTGCACAACGAGGATGTCAGAGGCAACCTGAGCAGGAATTTCGACGTCATCGTATTTGCCGATGAGGATCCAGTGGTGATCGAAACAGGACAGTTCGCACCCGGTACGTTCAGGTATCCTAGTGAGATGGGTGCCTATCCGTTTGAGTATCAAGGCGGTATAGGAGAGTCTGGAATCGAAGCGTTGCGGGATTTCGTTGGCCAGGGCGGCGTCCTGGTCGCACTCGACAATGCTGGCCGGTTGTTCACGGAGGCGTTCAACCTGCCGGTCAGGAATACGCTGGAAGGCTTGTCGGAGAGCGAGTTCTTTGTGCCAACGTCGCTATTGCGGATCGAGGTCGATAACACTTCGCCCATCGGGTACGGCATGCCGGCGGAGGCGGCGGCGATGTTTTTCCGCAGTGTCGCATACAGAACCTGGCTACCGCCTTCGGGCGATTGGGACAGGCAGGTGGTGGCCAGTTATCCGGAAGACGACGTGTTGCTGCGGGGGTGGATTCTGGGCGAAGAGCAGCTTGCGCGCCGGGCAGCGGTGATTGACGCGGGGTACCGGGACGGGCGTGTGATATTGATCGGCTTCCGGACACAGCACCGCGGCCAGACACACGGAACGTACAAGTTCCTGTTCAACGCGCTGCTGTATCCCGAAATGAATTGAGGCGTTCCCCGGATTTTTCCCGAGGGAGGGGGCAATCGTGAGCCAAGAAGACACACTAAGTCGGCGGAAATTGCTTAAGACGAGCGCTCTGCTGGCAACCAGCGGTCTGGTCTTGAAGCCGCAAAAAAGTTACCCGCAAACAACGCCTACCGCGGTTGATTCCACCAAAGTACTAGGAGCACTGCCAAGCGAGCTGGGGGGCCGCTCACCGTTTGAAACAGTTGCACGCGAGGTTGGCCGGTTTGATCCTGACGGATATTCGCTGTCCCCTCTTGAGCGATTGACAGGAATCATTACCCCATCCGACTTGCATTTCGAGCGTCACCACGCAGGTGTTCCATCGATCGACCCCGAGCGGTACGAATTGCTCATTCATGGTTTGGTCGATCGTCCATTGAAGTTTCGACTCGCTGATTTAAAACGCTTTCCCTCGGTATCGCGTATCTGCTTCATCGAGTGTTCCGGCAATGGCTATTTGACCAGCAACAACCGATCTGACATTCCGGAAGAGATAACTCCGGGGCAATTGGATGGCATGGTCAGCACCAGCGAATGGACGGGCGTGCGGCTATCTACGCTTCTGAACGAGGCGGGCGCGCGCAGGAACGCAGCCTGGTTTCTGGCAGAGGGGCAGGATGCCGCGGTGATGACCCGCAGTATCCCCATGACAAAGGCGTGGGACGATGCCTTGGTGGTCTACGGCCAGAACGGCGAAGCGCTTCGACCGGAGCAAGGGTATCCTGTCCGCTTGCTCTTGCCTGGATGGGAGGGCAATTCCTCGGTGAAATGGCTGAGAAGGATTGAAGTGGGCGACGCGCCCTTCATGACCCGTGAAGAGACTGCCAAGTACTCGGACGCGAGAAGTACCGGCAAGGTTGAAATGTTCACGTTTTCCATGGGGCCAAAGTCACTGATCACTTCTCCCGCTTATCCGAATGTCCTGGCCGGCAGAGGATGGTTCGAGATCAGTGGACTCGCATGGAGCGGCCACGGCAGGATTGACAGCGTTGACATCAGTGTCGATGGGGGCGGCACGTGGCAATCGGCTACATTGCACGAGCCGATCCTGTCCAAGTGCACTACACGTTTTTCATTCCCATGGCATTGGACTGGAAATGCGGCCCTCCTGATGAGTCGTGCGACGGACGAAATGGGTTACCGGCAACCAACGGTTTCGGAAGCGCGCGCGGGTCGAGGGCCGGCAACCTTTTATCACAACAACGTAATTCGGCCGTGGCGAGTCGATGCCGACGGACGTATGACGTTTGGACTCCGTGCAATGATCTGAAGTATGCAGACTATCTTGAACAAGCCAATTGACCGCCATTTCGTGCGAAATGCCGTTCGGGCCTTTGTTGTCTCTCCATTCGTGGCGACGATGTGCCTGGCGGATGAACCGATCTTGCCTGAACGATTCGAAATCGGACGCGAACCCGATGCGAGCGAAATTGAACGATGGGATATCGACATAACGCCTGATGGCTACAACTTGCCCTCCGGGCAGGGAACGATTGCCGACGGTGAGCAGGTCTATCTGTTCAAGTGCCTGAGTTGTCACGGACCTGAAGGCAAGGGTGGGATCAACGATCAACTTGTCGGCGAGTTCAACCCCGACAATAATTTTTCGCACGACGCCTCGTTGCCCCGAACCATCGGAAACTACTGGCCTTATGCGACGACCCTTTTTGACTACATCAATCGCGCCATGCCGATGGCCACGCCGGGAACCCTGAGCGCGGACGAGGTCTATAGTCTGATCGCCTACCTGCTCTATCTGAACGGCATCATCGAAGAAAATACGACCCTTGATGCCGAAACCTTGCTTTCCATTGAAATGCCTGCGAGAGACCTGTTTTACTGGAGCGACGAGGCAATGGAATTAACGGCCCCAGGCACCGCGCCAGATCCTGAGTGACATGCTGGATGGTTTGCCATGGTTGCCACGAAAAACAGCAAGAAAATTGCCGCGTGGTCATCCTATTGGTCGGAAGGAAACATTACCTCTCTGCCAAATTTATTTGCCGAGAATTATGGTGGCGATGTTCTCCGGTTCTGGAACGAATCATTTGCAACATTACGGGACGATAGCAGGCTGCTCGACATTTGCACGGGCAATGGCGCGATTGCCCTCCTGGCCAGGGACCATGCCGACCACCGAAAGATACGCTGTGAAATTCACGCCGTTGACGTCGCCGAAATACAACCGATAAGCCATGAACGCGGTGCCCCCACAAGAAACGCCGTTCAATTCCATTCAGGTGTCGCTGTTGAGACAACCCATTGTCGCAGTGGTTTTTTCGATCTGATTGTCGGTCAGTTTGCGCTTGAATATTGCAATACTGAAGCTGCGGTAAAGGAACTCTCACGTATTGCCAAGGAAAGCGGGACTCTCGTCTTGATGATGCATCACGCTGATTCACTCACTGCACAGAGGACGCGGGAATTCATTGATATTGCCGAGGATTTTCTCAAGGAACCCACGGTTTTCTACCGATTGCGAAAATACGCGGAACAGTATTTCCGCCACAGATCAGCCAACGCCCGACAGGTGGCTCAGAAGCGACAACAGTTGATCGAAAGTCTGAACGAGGCCAATAGACTCTCAAGCCGGTTTCCGAACAACCGATTTCTGAGCGTTACACTTGATAACGTGAGGCACTTGGCCGACCGTGTCCGTAACGATCCCCAAATGCAAATGGAAAAGATTCGGAAGTTCGAAAGAATGGTTACGCACCATCTGGTCAGGATGCGCGATCAGCGTGACGCCTCACTGGACAGCGACATGATGAACAATATCGAGGAGTTACTAATCCATAACGGATTTTCACCGGTTCACTACGAACCCTATTTCCTGGGAAAGGATTTATTCGCCTGGACCCTCAAAGCGTCGCGAGGTTATCAAACGTGAAGCAACAGGATCGATCCATGAAACGTTTTGTTTTTCCACTGTATTCGGCGCGAGGAGGGAGAATATCGGGAATATTCGACCGACGAGCAACGCAGTCGGGCGGGATGCATCGTCAGTCGAATGCAGCGGGACTTTTGCCACGGGCTGCTTGTGTGGCTCTGATTTTGCTCGGTCTTGTCTTGTCGGCTGCCGTGCCGTCCTTGTCAAGAGCCCAGGACGGCGCCACGGACACCTGGGTGATCGTTCACGCTGGAACACTGCTCGCAGTACCTGGTGAGCCGCCGGAACGAGAACAGACCATCGTCATCAGAAACGATGTAATCGAGTCCATACTGGATGGCTACGTCGAACCGGCGCAAGCGGGGGCCCCAAATGCCGCCGTCTTGTCCCTGGAAGATCGGTTTGTACTCCCCGGCCTGATGGACATGCATGTCCATCTCCAAAACGGCCTACCGCGTGTTTTGGCGGATGACGCAGGCCGCGTCTCCGGGACAAGAGTTAACAACGACGCAGAGAAGACCGTTATTGCAACCAGCAATGCGCAGACTGCCCTGATGACCGGATACACGACCGTGCGTGATGCCGGATCGAACGGTCCTTCGGTCTTCAGTGTGCGCGACGGCATTGACAGGGGACTCATCTACGGGCCAAGAATTTTCCTCGCCGGCGAGCAGATACACGTAACGGATGGCAATAGTTGGGAACCCGCGTCACCCGATCCACTTTGCGATGGGTACGATGCATGCAGGTGGAAGGTGAGGGAACAGATTCGCCGAGGGGCGGATTTCATCAAGATCGCTGTTTCCGGCAGCGGCAGTGAAGACAACGGCGGTCCGGACGACCCGCCCGAAATGTTTGACGATGAGATCAGGTCGGTCGTGGAAACAGCTCACAGCATGTTGCGGACGGTATCGGCACACGCTCACGGGACCGCCAGTATCAATGCCGCGCTGCGAAATGGCGTGTATTCGATTGAACATGGCTCATTCCCGGATGAAGAATCCATTCGGCTGTATAGGGAGACGGGCGCCATCTTCGTTCCCACGCTGGCCTACATAACCCGATGGCACGAAGCGTATCTTGCGTCCCTGGTCCCGTATCAGAAAATTCGAAAAAACCAGTTTCTCGAATTGCAGCCGCTGGGTGTTGCCAGGGCTTACCAGGCGGGTGTCGTGATCGCGGCCGGGAGTGATGTCGGGTCCGGCCTCATGACGCACGGCTTGAGTCATCTTGAACCCATCGCCTATGTCGAACTCGCAGGGATGTCCGAGATGGATGCCATAGTGACGGCAACCGTTAATGGCGCCAAGCTACTGCGCAAGGAAGATGTCCTCGGTACGCTGGA
Source organism: Candidatus Rariloculaceae bacterium (assembly GCA_965262365.1). Lineage (GTDB taxonomy): Bacteria > Pseudomonadota > Gammaproteobacteria > Steroidobacterales > Rariloculaceae > UBA6522. The sequence goes on along the minus strand of OZ253541.1, from coordinate 5,811,427 downwards.
GCCAGGTAAATTCGCGGATCTGATCGCGACGACGGCAAACCCGCTCGAGGACATTCGTGCACTACTGCAGGTATCCTTCGTCATGAAGGGCGGTGTCGTTTACAAGAATGAACAGCAAGTCCACTAGATCTGGAACCAGGTCGGAAATGGAACGCATTCCGTCGAATTAACCACAAATGACGACCATGGAACCTTAACGATGGCAAGAGTCACGCCGCATGCGGGAGCACTTCGAATTCGTCCACACATGGTCTATGAAGAAGAGAGCACCGTCAGAAAAATCGAAATAAACATCTCATCGAACGAGAGCGCTTACGGTGCAAGTCCAGCGGCAATCGCTGCAGGCATAAACGCCATGCATAGCATTGAGAGATACTCCGAAACAGCGTCGACAGTTCTTGCCAGGGAGATCGCCACGCACTTCGGTCTGGACGCCAACCGCGTCGTCTGCGGCTTCGGCTCCGATGACATACTGGCAAGGATTGCTCGCGCCTATCTGTCTCCCGGCGATGAATTGATCTACAGCGCCAACGGCTACCAGAAAATTCCCAATTACGCCTATACCAACAACGCCGAAGCCGTCGCTGCGCCGGATAGAAATTTCACTGCGGATGTGGACGCAATATTGAATTGCATCACTGGGAACAGTCGTATCGTCATGATCGCCAACCCGGACAATCCCACCGGCACATACTTGTCCAGCGCTGAAGTGAGGCGGTTGCATGCAGGTTTGCCGGACAACGTGTTGCTCGTGTTGGACTCGGCGTATCTCGAATATGTCGATGCGGATGACTATGAAAACCCCGCGGCACTCATAAGGGACACGCAAAACGTGGTCATGACACGCACGTTTTCCAAGATCTACGGGCTGGCTGGCATTCGCTTGGGGTGGGCATACGCGCCGGCTGAAGTGGCCGATATGTTGCGACGCGTGGGCATTACATTTCCCGTGTCAAGCCCCGCATTCAGCAGTGGTCTTGCGGCACTGGAAGATACCGGGCATACGGCACACGTGTATTCGGAAACGCTACGAGTTCGGCGCTGGTTCGCGGATGCGCTGTCCGAACAGGATGTTATCGTCCATCCAAGCCAAACGAACTTTCTGCTGACGACGCTCCCGGACCCGGCTCGGACGTCTCAAATGGCCTATGACTACTTGAGAGAAAACGGCATTGCTGCACGCCTGCTCGCCTCGCCCAATTTTGCCGACTGTGTTCGCTTTACCATTGGACTGGACCGGGAAATGTCTCGGACGGCTGACATGATGCGCACGTTTTTTCGACAGACTTGATATGCAATCAACAACTGATCCTGCTGGAACGTCCGCCCGTGCGTTGCGAGGCGTGTCCATTATCGAGTCCATCAAGAAAGCCGGCGTGAAAACGGTCGTTGCCCTACCTGACATTGTCACCTGCAATGGCGTGTTGTGGCCGATCAAGCGCGACCCGGATTTGAGACTTGTGCCTGTATGCAAGGAGGACGAAGGCGTGTCGATTTGCGCGGCTCTATCCTATTGCGAGCATCGGGCAGTATTGCTTATTCAACATCTGGGTTTTCTCGATTCCATCAACGCAATCCGTGTAATGGCGGTTGAATACGACTTGCCGGTCGTAATGATTCTCGGTCTGCAGGGAATGGAAGCTGACCGGACACCGTCTCGATCCGGCAAATTAAGCGTCCGCATCGTGGAACCGATCTGCCAGGCCATGGGACTCGATTACGAAATCGTGTTCGACGAATCCAATATTTCCGCACTGGAATCCGGGATCAATCGCGCCTATGAGCAATCCAGGCCCTTCGCCATGCTGATTGCCAGAAGCCCGGAGTAGCAACGAAATGATGAAACGTGATCAGGCACTACGCGTTCTTGCCCGCCACTATCCCGACGGTATCGTCGTGCCGGTTTATCAAGCGGCTTTCGATTGGATGGCTATCCGTCCACACCCACTGAATTACCTATGTACCGGTGCGATGGGACAAGCCTCATCGCACGGCCTTGGATTGGCGCTCGGGGCTCCCAACGAGAAGGTCGTCATACTTGATGGGGATGGTAGTCTGCTGATGAATCTCGGCTCGCTGGTCACCATAGTCAATCTTGCCCCGCCCAACTTGATCCACATCGTCATCAACAACGGCATTTACGAGGTAAACGGCAAATTTCCGATACCTGGCAGCGGGAAAGTAAATTTTGCTGGATTGGCACGTGAAGCGGGCTATGCGGCTACCTTTGGGTTTTCGGAGTTGGAAGACTTCGAATCCGGGATTGAAGATATTCTGCACACTCGGGGACCGGTTTTTGTGTGTCTGGAGGCCGAAGCCGGGGAATCGTATCCCATGAACTATGTAGCAATTCACAGCACCGAATCGCGGCAGATCTTTCGTGAAGCCCTTCAACGCCGATTGTCCCGACAGTGAACAGGCAAGTGTCTCAATTTTCCGCTTGGTCTTGGTAGCCGAATGCAGCCTGGTTGATCGCTTGTGGATAACTTAAGACGCTACCTTACCCATATTGACGGGATCGACGTAAACCCCTCGTCAATGGAGTGGTTTGAAACGATTAATCCTTTCACACGACGTCCGTGGGCACTGGTTCCCCGTTGTAACGAGCGCGACGTCGATCTCGCAATCGGCGCCGCGCATCGAGCATTCAAGGAGAGCGGTTGGCCGGGCATGGCTCCGTCAAAACGCGGAGCCGTATTGCGCCGTATCGGCGACGTGTTTTCCAGTAAGGTCAAACGACTCGCCGAAGTCGAAACATACGAAAACGGAAAGTGTATTTCGGACACGCTGGCGCAGGTACGCAGCCTGCCGGAATGGTTCTACTACTACGGTGGACTGATTGACAAGATAGAAGGACGTGTAATTCCCGTCGACCAGGAACAGATATTCAACTACACGAAATATGAGCCATTGGGGGTAGTCGTTGCGATCACACCCTGGAATTCCCCTTTGATGCTGACCTGTTGGAAACTTGCTCCACTTCTCGCGGCCGGCAATACAGTCGTCATAAAGCCATCGAATCACGCTTCAGCTTCAATTATTGAGTTCATGGATGTGTTCAAGGAGGCGGAAGTACCCCCCGGAGTCGTGAACCTGGTGACGGGGCATTCTCGCGAAATCGGACGAGCGTTGGTTGAAGATTCTCGGGTCGCGAAAATCAGCTTTACGGGGTCCACGGAGGCGGGTCGCCGGATAGGCCGGCAAGCGGCGTCGGACTTCAAACGAGTAGCGCTGGAACTGGGAGGGAAATCCGCCCAGATTGTCTGCGAAGACGCTAGTCTTGAGACGTCGGCACGCGGTGTAGCCTCGGGAATATTCATGCTGAATGGGCAGAGTTGCGTCGCAGGGTCGCGACTGTTGCTGCACGAGAGTATCCAGGACGACTTCCTGAGTCTCTTGATCGAACAGATCGACCGGTTCAAATTCGGTGATCCCTTTGATCGCACCACCGAGATCGGGCCTGTTTCGAACGAGCCCCAATTCAACAAGATCCTGCAATATATTGAAATCGGCAAGGCGGAAGGAGCGCATTGCCTGTATGGGGGGACCCGTTCGCGCCGAGAGGGATGCGAATCCGGATGGTTCATCGAACCGACGATATTTACGGAAGTTCGACCTTCCATGCGCATCGCTCGCGAGGAGATCTTTGGACCCGTGCTTTCAGTCATGCCGTTTTCGACGGATGACGAAGCCATTCGGATCGCCAATGACATTGACTACGGGCTGGCGGCGGGCGTATGGACATCGGATCTTCGGCGCGCCCATCGCATTTCAAACAAATTGGAGTGTGGCACGGTGTACGTCAATCACTACAAGAATGTCAGTGTCATGTCCCCCGCCGGGGGCTACAAGGCGAGCGGAATCGGCCGTGAGAACGGTTCGGAAATGATCAAGGAATATCTGCAGGTCAAGAGTGTGTGGATTAACACGGCATAATGCGCGATGACCCTCGACATTCAACTAAATCCCGATCTGGATACGGTTCTTTACAGGGACATATTTCAGCGTCACGAGCGAGTCCACATACCTGCAATACTGACGCTCGAATCTGCCGAACGTATCCTGGAACTCTTGCGTAATGAAGTGCCGTGGCAAGCGCATTTTAACGATGGAGCGAAAACCTACGACCTGCACCGGGATCAGCTTGCCGTACTGCCCGACGACAAGAAAGCCCTGATCGTTGAGCGACTGCAGCACAACGCACGATCGAATTTCCAGTATTTGTTTCTGAATTATTCCATTAGCGATGCTGTTGAGCAGCAGTCCAATCCGAGCGTCAAGCTGAATGCCTTCCAGGACTTCGTCAATTCCAGTGAATTACTGGATCTGATCAGGGCAATTACCCGGATGGAGGAAATCAGGTTTGCAGATTGTCAGGCGACGCTTTACAGACCGGGGCATTTCCTGACCACCCACAATGATGATGTCGAGCGAACCGGTCGCCTGGTAGCCTATACATTCAACTTCACACCGAATTGGCGTGCCGACTACGGCGGAATCCTTCACTTCCTGGATGAGGAAGGACATGTCGACGAAGGATACATGCCTAAATTCAACGCGCTCAATCTGTTCAAGATCCCGGCGCAGCACGCCGTCAGCTATGTAACGCCCTTCGCCCGGGAAGGGCGTTACAGCATCATAGGGTGGTTCAGAAGATAGAATATTCTGACCTCGCGGACGCCTCCGCGCCACGAGGCGCGTGGCAACCGCAAAACGGATCGACGCCAGATCAGAGATTCAGGAAATCGAAATTCACCCAGAGCCGGCGGCCGAGGACATCATAGGTTCCGGGCTCGGTATTGCTTTGAATCTGCGCATCTCCCATGAGTGGCGGCTCCTTGGCAAATGCGTTGTCAAGACCTACCCTGAGCGTGATCGTATCGTTGATTTGCCACACACCGCTGATGTCCACATAGTTGTAGTCAGGGGTCGATATGGCATCCGCCGGAATGTTGTCTATGATCGGCTGCGTCGGGAGACCGAACGCCGCCACGCGCTCGATCCTCGCATCCGTCATGCCTTCAATCCATCTCCAGTTGAGCGCAACCTGATACGGCCCATTGCGCCACGTGAACCTTGTGTTGGTCTGCCATCGCGCTGAAGCGGTACCGGCGATTTCACCACCGCACGGTACGCCGAACTTGCCTGCACACTCGATAAACGGCAGCAGTTCGGTTGCCTGAAAACCGTTGTCGAATTGATACGTCGACAGGAGGAACACATTCATCCTGCCGGGCATCGAACCCATGTCAAACGCAACGTCCATCTGCATGTCGACACCCGAGACATTCTTCAAGGACACGTTTGTCAACTGAGAATTGATTGGATCAATATTTCCGGTCGCGTCCCGATGAACGTTTGAGCAGAACTCGCTGATCAGGTTGAGGGAGAAGAAACACGAGGTGATGTTATTGTCGATGCCGCCACCGAAAGGCGCGACTGCGTCCAAAATTTCGATACTGAAGTAATCCGCCGTTATGGCGAATTCATTGGCCTGCAAAGCCACTGGCTGATATACGAACCCCGCCGTCCAGGTATCGGCTACTTCGGGATCCAGATTCGCATTGCTGTTTCTAAGCCCGCCGACCGTTCCGTTCACTTGCACGAAACCGGTCTCAGCGCCCCAATCATTACAGAATGCCTGCTGCTCGGCGTTCTTCAGGAGGCCTGATCCCTCATCGCAAGGATCCTGATAGATGGTCAGGCCCGCACCCTCTTCCGGGGCAAACAACTCAACAACGTTCGGCGCCCGAATGGATCGCTGCTGGCCGCCGCGGAACCGTAGCCCATCAGCGAATGATGGGGACCACTCAAAGCCGTACTTCCACGTACTGACATCGCCGACCGTGGAGTAATTTGCCGCACGGGCGGCGGCGTTGAAGGCCAGATAGTCGGCCCCCGGCGCGTTCGCCAGGAGAGGGATATTGATTTCAGCAAAAGCCTCCGTTACGTCGTACCCTCCGTCCGTTGGCAGCCTGTTGGCATCGCCGATCATCGCATTGCCACCAGGTTCGGATGTGAAATGCTCGTCACGCCATTCCACGCCGTACGCAACGCCGATGGGGCCGGCCTCAAGACCGGCGTTCGGCATATCACCGACGAAAGTCAGACCGGCGGTCTGCTGTTCATATATGTCCCAGAAGTTGAAAGCCGTCTTGACGAAGTTGATTGCGTCCGTCGAAATCAGATCCCTGCCCCAAATGTTTACAGGCGCACAGCCACCCGACCGATCCAGGCAGACCGGCTGGCCCGTATCGGGATCCGTGACGGCATTGAGTGCCTGTTTCCACTTGTCCACGTGGATTCGATTGGCCTCTCGATATGCTGTGGAACTGCCACCGCGTGAATAGTAAATTTCGTATTCCCAATTGGGATTGATTTCACCATCGGCGGAGAATAACGTTCGCCAGACATCGAATCGACGTTTCTGTATGCGCGGGCCATTCGAGGCGACGCGGTGACCAAGCCAGCCAATACGGACAATGCCATCGCCCGTCGGCAGGCCGGCTTTGGCATCGGTAATGAGCTCGGACGCAGCCATGATGTCCTTTGCATAATCGGAGAGGAATGGATTGTCCATGAAATTCAGGTCAAAACGGTCACGGGACCTGACGGATCTGGGTTGAGGTGCGAATTGCGTGTCCGCTTCCTGATGCATGTACATCGCCTCGAGCGAAAGATTGACTTTCGGATTGACCTCATGGGTTGCGAACAAGTGCGTCTGGAAACGCTCCTGAGGCACCTGCAGGTAACTGGGCGGCGCGTAATTGTAACGGTCCTGAGGATCGTTCCACGCTAACGGCTCCCCGTTATCGAACGTAATACTGTTTGGATTTCCGTTAAGGTTGTTTGGAATATCTGCAGGTATGGCGCTCCTGTCGAGAAACAGACGGCTGCCTAAGGTCGAGGAACTGCCGCCGGGAACGAGCTGCGGCACGCCATCTACAATCTTGTCATCCAACGCAAACTCGGTATACGAGCGGGCTCCCTGAAGGATTTCACTCCGGCTTGTATACCCGGCAAATACGGTAATGTTTCCCCTGTCGTCGGCCGTGTTTACACCGAATTTGGCATTGATGGAATAGATATCACCGTCGCCATAATCGGTTGTCAGATCATAGGAACCACCAAGTTCGAATCCCTCGTACTCATTGTCGAGAATGAAATTGACGACGCCCGCGATCGCATCGGAACCGTACACGGCTGAGGCGCCGCCGGTCATGACTTCAACGCGGTCCACCAGTGCTGTCGGTATCCCGGTGATGTCCACGACACCATCCCCGGTGGTCGGGATATACCGCTTGCCATTGACCAGCACCAATGTGCGCCTGGCTCCCAGGCCGCGAAGATCCACTGTGGCCGTCCCGGTGCCGGGGAAGTTGGACGTATTCGTCCAGCCGGGCATGACCTGAGGCATCTCGTTCAGGATCGAATCGATGGTGACCGTTCCCGTCTCCGCGATTTGCTCCGCGGATACGACCGATAACGGGCTCGGCGCCGTCAAATCGGTTCTTCTGATTCGGGAGCCGGTGACTACAATCTCCTCGATTTCTTGCTGGTCAACAATTTCAGTTTCCTGAGCAATCGTTGGCGCACTCGCAAAGGCAGCGGCGATCGCAGCGGCGATCGGTGTTCTCTTAAAGGAAAAGTCCATTTCAGCTCCCCCGGCTCATGAATGGATTGGCATTTTCTAGTCTTGGCGGGCTATAGGGTCGAGCCTATTTCCCACCACTTGGAATTACGACTATTTCTTCTGATTACGCTTAGTAGCGTATTCCATGATTCGAAATCAAGGTTAGCAAGCTCGCCTTTCAAACGCAACAAGTCGCCGCGACGCAACACCTGCGGCAGGATGGCGAGGGTGCCATGGCAGCGAGATATCCAGATCAAAAGTCCAGCGTCGCCGCCAGGAACGCCCACATGTCGGCGTATTCGTCGATGATCTTGCTCGTGGGTTTGCCGCTGCCGTGTCCGGCGCCGGTCTCGACCCGGATCAGTACCGGCGGCTCGCCTTCGTGGGCCGCCTGAAGTGCCGCGGCAAACTTGAAGCTGTGCCCGGGCACGACCCTGTCGTCCGTATCCGCCGTTGTCACCAGGGTGGCCGGATACGTCGTTCCACGATGCAGATTGTGATAAGGCGAATAGGCGCGCAGCGCCCCGAACTGATCCGGATCGTCGACGTCGCCGTATTCCTCCACCCAGTATCGGCCCGCCGTGAAGCGGTGATACCGCAGCATGTCCATCACGCCCACGGCCGGCAGCGCCGCGCCGAACAGGTCGGGCCGCTGCGTCATGGCCGCGCCCACCAGCAGACCGCCATTGCTTCGACCCTGAATCGCCAGCTTCTCCGGCCGGGTATAGTCGTTGGCGATCAACCACTCGGCGGCGGCGATGAAGTCATCGAAGACATTCTGCTTGTCCAGCGTCTTGCCGGCTTGATGCCACGCCTCGCCATACTCCCCGCCGCCGCGGAGATTCGGTTGCGCGTAGACGCCGCCCATCTCCATCCATCCGAGGCGGGCTGCCGAAAATGACGGCAACTGGGAAATGTTGAAACCACCGTAGCCGTAGAGCAGCGTGGGCCGATTGCCGTCGAGTTCCACGTCGCGGCGATGAGTGATGAACATGGGCACTTGCGTACCGTCCCTGCTCTCGTAGAAAACTTGCCGGACAACGTAGTCCTGCGAGTCGAAATCCACATCGGGTTGGCGCCAGAGCGTGCTCTCGCCGGTGATGATGTCGTATCGATAGATGCTCGCCGGCCGGTTGAAACTTGAAAACCTGTAGAACGTCTCGGTATCGGAGTGTCCCCCGTTAAAGCCTTGAACCGTCCCGAGACCGGGAAACTCCACGTCCCGCAGATGCGTGCCGTCGGTTCGGAAAATGCTGACATGGCTGGCTACGTCCCTCAGATAGGAAGCGATCAGCACGCCGCCCACGAAGTCCACATCACGCAACGTCTCCTCGGCCTCGGGGATGATTTCCCGCCAGGAGGCTTCGGCGGAATCGTCCAGGTCGATGGCGATGACGCGACCCTTCGGGGCCAGAAAGTCCGTCTGGAAGTAGAACAACTGCCCGTCGTTGCCGATGAATTCGAAACCGTCGTCGAACCGCGGGATCAGCGCCGTCGGCAGGCCATAGGGCTCGAACAGGTCCTTTATCACGACCTGGTTCTTGTTGTCGGTATCCTTCCAGACGTCGATGACCAGGTAGCGGCCATCCTCCGTGACGCCGGTGCCGAATATCCACTCCGGCTCATCCGCACGTTCGTAGACCAGGACATCGGCGGACTGGGGTGTTCCCAGACGATGATAGTAGACCTTCTGGTGGGTATTGGGCGCCTGGTACGCCTGGCCGCTGCTCGGTTCCGGAAAGCGGGTATAGAAGAATCCGCGGCTGTCCCGGGTCCAGCTCGCCGTGGAGAACTTGCTCCACTGCAGGCGGTCCGCAAGGTCCTGCCCGGTGCCGATGTCACGCACGAACCATTCGCTCCAGTCGCTTCCCGCCAGACGTTTCGCATACGCCAGGTAACGACCGTCCTCGCTCACGACCCACGAGCCCAGTGAGACTGTGCCGTCCTCGGACCATGAGTTCGGATCGATCAGGACTTCCGGCGCGGACTCCAGTGTCGCCTGTTTATACAGGATCGACTGGTCCTGAAGGCCGTCGTTCCTGGTGAAGAAATAGCGCCCGGCTTGCTTGCGGGGCGTCCCGAAGCGTTCATAGTCCCACAGCGCCTGCAAGCGCTCGCGAATCGCGCCGCGTTCGGGTATGGACTCAAGATACGCGAAAGCGACTTCGTTCTGCGCTTCCACCCAGGCCGCAACCTCTTCGGACTCGCGGATATCATCCTCCAGCCAGCGATAGGGGTCGGCTACGGTCTGACCATGAAATTCATCCTCGACGCCGACGGTGCGCGTCTGCGGATAGACGATCTCGGCCGAAGCGCCGGACGACACAAGCGCTGCCATGGCGAGGCCGGAAAACAAGGACATACGCCGGAACATCTGGCTTCTCCGGGAGGTTCGGAATTGATATGGAGTCTAGCGTGAGGATATCAGTCCTGAAACCGTGACGAAAACGGCGCCAGCCTGCTATTCTTCCGCGACCCCACCGTAGCGGAGATCAACGGTTCAGTGACACGGAGCGTTCGCAACCTGCTGATGCTCTTGCCGGTCGTCTGTCCGGGGCTCGCTGTCGCCCAGGTGGGACCACCGGGATTCTCGGGTGTCTGGGGACCGGAAGACTGGGTGGGATGGTCGCTGGACCAACCCTTTACACCGGAGGGCCGGGCCCTGCAGGACGCATGGGGTCCGGAACACGACACCGGGCTTCGATGCGTCTACCCCCTCGGCCGCATCCTTTCGGGGATGTGGTTGATCGAGATCTACCAGACGGACGGACGCGTCCTGGTCCTCTACGAGTTCGACAACAAGGTGAGACGCATCTACACGGACGGCAGGGGTCATATCGACACCTTTCCTTCGTTGATGGGGCGGTCGATCGGCCGCTGGGAGGGTGACACCCTCGTCGTCGAAACGGCCAACCTCGAGAGTGGCTTCGTTCGCTTCCAGGGTTTGCCCTATTCGAGTGACCTGCGCCTCACCGAGCGGTACAGCCTGAGCGAGGACGAAAGCAAGCTGACCGTCGATTACACGTTCGACGATCCCAATTTCTATCGCGAACCGTGGACCGTATCGCAAGTCTACGTTCGCAGCGATTACGAAATCAGGGATTCCGAATGCACCGTCAGCGATCCCTCGCAAACGGGATTGGAGGAATGAAGAAATCACGCAGGTCAAGGGCGTGCGCATCGATAGCCTCGGGACTGTTATGTCTCGGGTCGCTCTCGATCGCCCTGGGGCATCACTCCAACCGGTCCATCTACGATCGGGAGAAGATCCTGAGCATCGAGGGCGTCGTCACCGAAGTCTGGTACCAGAATCCCCACTCCCGCGTATACGTCGAGGTGACGGACGAAGGCGGCAACAGGGAAATGTGGCAGGCGGAAACCCTCGACAGGAGTCAGCTGGACCGGCGGGGTTGGAAGTACGACGACCTTGTGGTGGGTGACTTCGTTATGGTCACCGGGCGAGTGGCCTTCGACGGCAGTAACCGGCTGCAAATGTTGACCATCGTCAGGCCATCCGACGGCTGGGAGGGCGTCGGCTACGGCGCCGACTGAACGCCCGCAACGCGGTCCGATTCAGCTGCGAAAAAGTTCTTCCAGATTGGCGGCGTCGGCGTTCCCGCCGCTGAGAATTACCGCCGCGATCTTTCCCGCCATCTTGCCGCGCTCCGCCAGCAGGGCCGCGAGCGCGGCCGCCCCCGCCGGTTCCGCCAGATTGTGGGTCAGGCTGAGCAGCAGCCGTTGGGCCTCGAGAATGGCGGCGTCGCTCACCGTAACCACCCGTGCGACTTCCCGATTGATCGTCTCCACGGCTTCGGGCACGGGGACCCTTGTTGCCACACCATCGGCAAACGTATCCGCGCTGGGCGTGGAGACAGGCTTGCCGGCCTTGAACGATAGTGCATAGCAGGGCGCTCCTTCAGCCTGCACACCGATGACGTCGACCGTCAAGCCGAGCGCGTTGCGAGCCGCAATCACGCCGCAGATTCCCGAGCCGAGCCCGATGGGCACGTAGACCGCGTCAAGCGGTCCCGCGGCCGCGAACAACTCCAGGGCATAGGATGCGACACCCATCACCAGGGTCGGGTCGAAGGCGGCCACCATGTGCAGACCTTCGGCGGCCGCAAGCCGCCGAGCGTGCTCCAGGGACTCCTGGAAATCGCGGCCGTGTATGACCAGTTCGGCGCCCTGCGCGATCATCGCGGCATTCTTTTCCGGGTTGTTGCCCTCCGGTACGCAGATCACCGATCGCAGCCCCTGGTGGGTCGCGCTGACCGCGATCGACTGGCCATGGTTGCCCCGGGTCGCCGCAATCACACCGGGACAGTCCGGCTGACGCTGCTTGAGGTGGTGCATGTAGAGCATTCCCCCACGAACCTTGAAGGCGCCTGTCTGCGTATGGTTCTCGTGTTTGACCCATACCTTAAGCCCGGCGTGACCGCTGAGCAGCGGCCATACGTATTGCGGTGTCGCCGGCACTTGCCGGTAGACGATTTCCGCCGCCGCGCGCAGCGATTCCAGTGAAAATCGCATGATCGATCGCCCCATTCACGCAGGCTGCGGGTTCAAGCAGTCCGTGGCAAAAGTCCGGCTGCTAGCCAGCCTGCTTCATTCTCTCCCTGACCTGAAGCACGATACTGTACACCACGGGCAATACCAGGAGGCACAGCACCGCGGTGGTCACCATACCGCCCACCATCGGAGCGGCGATACGCTTCATGACGTCCGACCCCGTCCCGGAACTCAGCATGATGGGAAGCAGCCCCGCGATGGTCGAAGCTGCGGTCATGGCCACGGCCCGAACCCGCCGGGAAGTCCCCAGGCGAACCGCTTCCCTGATCTCCTGAACGTTCAGCCGGGTGGAGCCGGCCTCGCCTCTGGCATGGGCTTCTCGCTTCGCCCGGCGCCGTTCGCCGACGGCTTCCTCGATGAAGGTGAGCACCAGCACGCCGGTCTCGACCGCCACGCCGGCCAGGGCGATGAAGCCCACGGCGACGGCCACCGAAAGATTGAAACCGTACCAGTAGACCATCCAGAACCCCCCGAGCAGGGCGAACGGTACGGACAACATGACGGTCAGCGGCGCCGAGACGTTGCGGAAGTTGAAGTACAGCAGCAGGAACATGAGAAACAGCGTCGCCGGTATGACGATCCGCAGCCGCTCGACCGCGCGTGCCAGGTACTCGTATTGGCCGGACCAGGTGACCGTGTACCCTGGCGGAATCTCGACCTGCTCCGCCAGCACCTGCCGGGCCCTGGCGACGAAACCGCCGACATCCGAAGTGGCCAGGTCAATGTACACCCAGGCGTTGGGCCGGGCGCCCTCGCTCTTGATCATCGGTGGCCCCCTGCGCAACACGATGTCGGCCACCTGCCCCAGCGGGATCTGTGCACCGGAGGGTGTGGGGATCAGCACCCGGCGCAGCCTGTCGGGATCGTCCCGCAACTCGCGTGGATAGCGGATATTGACAGGATACCGCTCGAGGCCCTCCACCGTTTCCGTGACCTGCACGCCGCCCACCGCAGACATGATCACGTCCTGGATGTCGCCCGATGTCAGGCCGTACCGGGCCGCTTCAACACGCAGGATGTCGAAGTCCAGGAAATACCCGCCGGCCGCACGGTCGCCGTACGCTGAGAGTGTTTCGGGCAGCGTTAACATCACCTGCTCCGCATCCAGGGCGATGCGCTCCAGCACGACCAGATCGGGACCGCCGATCTTGATGCCCACCGGGGTCCTGATGCCTGTCGCAAGCATGTCGATCCGCGTCCGGATGGGCATCGTCCAGGTGTTGGCGAGGCCGGGGAACCGGATTGCCGCATCCATCTCCCGCATCAGGCCGGCGGTGGTCTTGCCGGGGTCCGGCCATTGCTCGCGCGGTTTGAGACGAGCGATGGTCTCGATCATGGACAGCGGCGCCGGATCGGTCGCCGTCTCCGCCCGGCCGATCTTGCCGAACACGGATTCGACTTCCGGAAACGTGCTCAGGATCTTGTCGGTCTGCTGCAGCAGTTCCCCGGCCTTGGTGATCGACACGCCCGGAAAGGTCGTAGGCATGTAGAGAATGTCCCCCTCGTCGAGCGGCGGCATGAACTCGGTCCCGAACCGTGACAGCGGGTACCAGGCCAGCGCCAGCAGACCCACGGCCATGACCAGCGTCACCGCACGCCAGCGCAGCAACCCCCTGAGCAGCGGGGCGTGCACCGCCGCAAGCAGCCGGCTGACGGGATTGTGGGCATCGCCGCGGATCCGCCCGCGGACGAAATAACCGATCAGGATCGGCACCACCGTGATCGCGAGCAGCGCCGCGCCGGCCATGGAGTAGCTGCTGGTGAATGCCAGGGGCTTGAACAGCCGCCCCTCCTGGTCCTGGAGCGTGAAGATCGCAAAATACGACACCACCACGACCAGCAGCGAAAAGAACAGCGCCGGACCCACTTCCCGCGCCGCCGTGGCCACCACCCGCCAGCGCTCCCGGGCGCTCAGCGGGCCGGTCCGGCCTTCGGCGGCGAGCGCCAGATGCCGGTGCGCGTTCTCGATCAGCACGATGGGGCCGTCCACCATGGCGCCGATGGCGATGGCGATGCCGCCCAGCGACATGATGTTGGCGTCGATACCCTGCAGGCGCATGGCGATGAACGCCAGCAGGATGCCGATGGGCAGCGCGATCGCGACCACCAGCGCGGAACGCAGGTGCAGCAGGAAGACGGCGCAGATAAGCGTGACCAGCACGAACTCCAGCAGCAGGGTATTCGACAGGTTGTCGACGGCGCTCTCGATCAGGTCGCCGCGGTCGTAGACGGGCACGATCTCCACCCCTTCGGGCAGCCCCGCCTTCAGTTCCTCGATCTTCTCCCTGACGCGTTCGATGGTACGCAGCGCGTTCTCGCCGTAGCGCATCACCACCACGCCGCCGGCCACCTCACCCTCGCCGTTGAGTTCGGCGATGCCGCGGCGCAACTCCGGCCCGATCTGCACCCTGGCGATGTCGCGGATGCGGATCGGCGTTCCGCGCGAATCCGACCCCACCGCAATCTCCTCGATATCCGCGATCGAGCGGATATAGCCCAGCCCGCGGACCATGTATTCGGTCTCGGACATCTCGATCAGGCGCCCGCCGACATCGCGGTTGGAGCGCATGATGGCGTGCCGGACCGTGGAGATCGGGATGTTGTAGGCCTGCAGGGCGTTGGGGTCCACTTCCACCTGGTACTGCTTGACGTAGCCGCCTACGGAGGCGACCTCCGCAACGCCGGGGACGGTCTGCAGCGGGTAGCGCAGGTACCAGTCCTGGATGGACCTCAACTCCGCCAGGTCGTGCCGGCCGCTGCGGTCGACCAGCGCGTATTCGTAGATCCAGCCGACACCGGTCGCATCGGGCCCCAGGGTCGGCGTGACTCCCTCCGGCAGCCGTCCGCTAACGAAGTTCAGGTATTCCAGCACGCGCGAGCGCGCCCAGTACATGTCCGTGCCGTCCTCGAAAATGATGTAGACGAAGGACAGCCCGAAGAACGAATACCCCCGCACTACCTCTGCGAACGGCACCGCCAGCATGGCCGTGGTGAGCGGATAGGTCACCTGATCCTCGACCACCTGGGGCGCCTGGCCGGGGTATTCGGTGAGTACGATCACCTGCACGTCGGAGAGATCCGGGATCGCGTCCAGCGGGATCGTGCGCAACGCGCCGATCCCGGCCGCCACGGTGAGCAGGACGAGAATCACCACCAGGAACCGATTCTCCAG
This sequence comes from Candidatus Rariloculaceae bacterium, assembly GCA_965262365.1. GTDB lineage: Bacteria > Pseudomonadota > Gammaproteobacteria > Steroidobacterales > Rariloculaceae > UBA6522. Next base: position 5,796,053 of record OZ253541.1, on the reverse strand, counting down.
CGACGCGGAAATGATCCGCCTAATCATCGCGAGCCTCCAGCATCTTGGCCGCCGCTTCGCGCAGCTTCGATTCGGAGTCGATCAGGAACTGCGCGGAGACGACCACTTCCTCCCCCGCCGCCACCCCGTCCAGGATCTGCGTCCAGCCGCCGCTGCTGACGCCCAGCCGCACCTCCCGCGGTTCGAACCGGCCCGGTTCGCGCACCACGAAGACCAGCTCGCGGATGCCCGAGCGAACCACGGCTTCGGAAGGCACCGCCACTACATCCGCCTCTGGACTCGCCTCGATTGTCACGTCGGCGAACATCTCGGGCTTTAGCAGAAAATCCGGATTGTCGAATTCCAGCCGCGCCTTGATGGTCCGCGTCCGGCTCTCCGCATAGGGGTAGATGTAGGCCAGCCGGCCTTCGAAGATCTGTCCCGGCACACCGGCGATGGTCATGCGGGCCTGGTCGCCCGGCCGCACCCACGGCAGTTCGTCCTCGAAGATGTCCACGAGCACCCACACGGTGGTCACGTCTGCAATGCTGTAGAGCTCGGTCTGGGGCGTAACGTACTGTCCCTCCCGAGCGCCGATATTCGTGATGATGCCGGCCGCCGGGGAGTGAATGTGGAGCTGTTCCTGCACCGCACCCGTTTGGATCAGGTCGGTGATCTGGTGTTCCGGCACGTCCAGCAGCCTGAGCCTGTCCAGCGTCGACTGCACCAGCTCACCGGCGCCCTGACGGACATCGGGAAACGGGCTTGCGCTCAGCGTTTCGCGATTGCGCAGCGCCACCAGGTATTCCTGTTGCGTGCCCACGAGTTGCGGCGAATAGATGCTGAGCAGGATCTCGTCCGCGTCGATCGGCTCGCCGGTCGTCTCCACGTAGAGTTCGTCGATCCAGCCGTCGATCTTGGGGTGCAGCCGCACGATGCGCCGCTCGTCGTAGTCGACGCGCCCGAGCGTATGGATCGTGCGTGACAGCGTGCGCCGCTCGGCGGCCGCCGTTCGCACGCCGATGCGCTGCACCGTCACCGGGTCGATCTGCACCGTCCCGGCCGGCCCGGAGACGCCACCCGAGCCGGCGTAGACCGGAATGTAGTCCATGCCCATATCGTCCTTGGCCGGAACCGGCGAGGTGATTTCGGGTGTCATCGGGTGCTGGTAGAACTGCGGCTCGGGTTCGCCGCCGGCCGACACGACGGGCGGCGACTCCATGCGCTGGCCGGCCAGCCAGTACCCGCCGCCGCCCGCCAGAAGCGCGACCGCAACGACGATGAGGGATATCGAGATGATTCTATTCATAGAGCGTCTCCATGCCGGCGGACGCGGCGAGTTGCGCCAGGGCCGCCTTGGCCGTGCCGAGCGCCTCCCAATACTCGATCTGGGAGTTGTACAGGGTGATCTGGGTATTCAGGACGTTGAGAAAATCGACCTGGTTGACCTGGTAGGCCGCCAGCATGGACGTCACCGTCTGCTGCGCCTGGGGAATGATCGCGGTCTCGATCAGCGAGACCTGTTCGCGGGCAGCCTCGTAATCCGCGCGGTGGCCGCCTATGGCCGCCTGGATCGAGCCCAGCGCGTGGCGGAACGAGAACTCTCGCTGGGTGACCTCGTGACTGCGCTGCTCAATGGCGCGGCGCTGCTTCGATTCGGCGTAGATCGGCACGGTCACGTTGAACATCACGCTCACGAAGTCCGACCGCTCACCGCCGCGAAACGGATCGTCGCCCCGACGGTACCCGTACCCGGCTCCCAGGGAGAAATTCGGCCGGTTGTATCGTTCGGAAAGATTCAGCCGCGCGCGGGCCGCGCCCACCAGCGCGTTCTCGGCCGTCAGCGCCGGGTGATCGGCCACGGCGGCCTGCACCAGCTCGACTGCCGCCGGCACATCCGGCAGCGTCACGTTGCCGGGTATCGGCGGCAAGCGGATCGCTTCCCCGGGCGCGCTGTCCAGCAGCGCGGCCAGCGCCGCCTCGGTGTGCGCGCGCATCCCGGCCAGGCGCAGTTCCCGGTCCAGCAGGCGAGAGAGTTCGAGTTGCGCCAGCAGCACGTCCTGCTGCAGGCCGTCGCCGACCCGGTACCTGGTCTGCGCAATCTCGATGAAGTCCCGCATCAGCGCCTGGTTCTGCGCGACGATCTCCAGCGCGCGGTCCTGCTGGAACAGCCGCCACCAGGTGGCACGGACCCGTGCCGCAAGCGTCAGCCGCGTATCTTCCACCCGGGCGAAGCCGGCATCTGCCTCGTACCGCGCGGCGTCTTCCATGAGTTGACGATTGCCGGGAAAGGGAATCGCCTGGCTGAAGGTGACCTGAAGCTGCGTCATCGGCTCGCGATCGAGACTGAACGAATCGATCGGCAGGTTCATGGCGTTCAGGCCCACGATCGGGTCCGGAAGGGCGCCGGCCTGGGGCGGTATCTCCTGTAGCGCCCGGGCATGGGCAAGGGTCGAGGCGAAGTAGGGATTGGCGGCGAGCGCGATCTCCACGGCCTCGGCAAGCGCCAGTCCGCGCGTCTCGCGCACTTGCGTAGCGGCAGCAGCCGCTTGCGCGGCGATGGCGCCTTCCTGTGCGCCTCCGGCCGTCGCGAGGCACATCAACGCAGAAGCGGCGGCGATGCCCGCGCGCTGCCGGTGCGGCGACACGCGGTCGCTGCAACATCGGACAGTGCGCCAACGGAAAATGAAGCGGGACGATTGCCCGCGCGGAAACGACATAACGATCTCCTCGTCTGAAACCGGAAAGAAACGGCTACAGGGAGATCGCTACTTCAGATAGGAACAGAACAGGATGTTGAGGGGTGGTCTGATGGGCGGGGCGGTTTCATGTACCGCAAACCCCGCAAAACCCGATGACGGGAGCGGCAGCCTCGAGATTACGCAGGACGGGAGCGCCACGAACTGCACGTCTTCGACGCCCGCACCGGCCTTGTGCTTTGCGGCCCGCCGATCGGCGTCGTACCGATCGACATATACGCACGCATCGGCGCCGTCTTCGCAATCGGTGTGCTGCGGCGGCGGACAATGGGGACAGGAGTGCTGCTGCTCGTGCCCGGCGTGGGCCTCCATGTCCATGGTCATAGCGCAGGGCTGCCACAGCATGCCGAGCCATGCGACGGTAAGGAGAGCCGCCCGCCTGGGATTCCAGCGCTTGTGCCGGCGGCGAATGGCAGCGAGGGCATTCATTGCATACAGCCTCCGCGAACCAATGTAATCCAATGGTTGCAACAACACAAACGGCTTCATACCGGGCCGCAGGCATTTCTCCGACGTCCCGGGCGGACCGGCGGTCAGATCGTTTACAAAGCTGCAGAGTGACGCATCGCACGGAATCCGATCCGCGGCCGTCAAGATTCGAATTGACGGAGCTTGCGTACGGCGAGACACCGGGCGGATGGTTCTACTCCGCCGACGCGCGAGTGCACGCCCGAGCATGGCGGCACCCACTTTGACGCGCCCGTGCCCAGTGAATCAAGGTAACTTGAACGGAACGATTCCTTGCTGAAGAACCCGGAGATCGTTATAGCCCTAGACGTTGCGCAAGACATCAAGACAGGCATCGATTTCCTGCTTCGTGTTGTAGTGCACGATGCCGATCCGCACTACCCCGCCTGTGTCATTCAGCCCCAATGCGTTGATCGGTTCCACCGCGTAATTGTGGCCGTGCCAGACGAAAATATTGGCCCGTCCCAAAAATTTTGCGATCCGGGCGGGGTCGCGACCGGCCAGGGTTAAGGACACGGTCGGGACCCGCCGCGCGAGTGCCGCAGGATCCGTGATTCCATGGATTCGTACGCCCTGAATTTCGAGCAAGCCCTCAATCAGGCGTTTCGCCAAGATGGTCTCGTGTGCAAACGCCAGGTCGAGCCCATCGCGCACGTGGCGGCGCCTGCCTTTGAACGCGGCAAAACGCGAGTTGGGTGAACAGGCAAATCGTTCGCCGATCCAGGCCAGATAGTCCACGGCTGCTGTGACGCCGGCCATCGCCTCGTGATTCAGCGTGCCGGTTTCGAAACGCCCGGGGAGGCTGTCCGGCGCCGGGCGGAGCTTGTAGGGAGGCAAATGCTCCAGTACGGCCTCGCGGCCCCACAGGATGCCCTGATGCGGACCGTAGAACTTGTAAGCCGAGCAGACCAGAAAGTCGCACCCCAGCGCCTGTACGTCGATGGGCGCATGTGGAGCGTACTGCACTGCGTCGACGTAAACCAGGGCACCGACCGAATGTGCACGTTCGGTGATGGTCGCTACGTCGTTAATGGTTCCAAGGAGATTGCTCGCGTGGCAGACGCACACGAGTTTGGTGTGTTCGGTCAATAGCGGGTCGAGCGTATAGATATCGAATTCATACGCGTCGTGATCAAAGTCCCACCACTTGATTTCAAGGCCGATATCCCGCGCCAGCAACACCCAGGGCGTGACGTTGGCATCGTGATCCATCCGGGTCAGGATGATCTCGTCTCCTGGATTGAGCAGCTTCCCGATCGATCTGGAAAACTGAAACGTCAGGGACGTCATGTTCTGGCCGAAAACGATCTCCTGCGCGGAGTTCGCATTGAGCAGGTCCGCCATCGCCTGGTGTGCCTCGTCGACAATGGCCGTTGCGCTTCTGGAGCTCGCAAAATGTCCATGCAGATTGGCATTGCTGTCGACCAGACATTCGCGGACCCGATCGATGACCCGTTGCGGGACCTGTGTGCCCGCGGGATTGTCGAAATAGATCCGAGGCTTGCCGGCATCACTCAGCGACAGTGCCGGAAACTCACTACGGATGGCTTCGACGGGAAAGCTCATTGCCAGACTCTGCTCCGGGCGCGATTTCAGGTTGCGAAGTTGACGCTCTGTGGCCGCGTCCAGGCATGGAGCACCGCGCCCGTCAGTGGCCTGAGCGAACAGACCGATAGCGTGCCGAGTACCTGGCGCCATTACCAGTATTTCAATGGACTTTAGAATTGCTGACGTAGATTTGGATTTGAAAATTGGCGGTCCGGTCTACTGATCTCCGGATGCTTCGGGTACCCAGATTCCAGTTCTTTCGCCGGCGTCCCTGATACGACCATCGTCGCCCGCAGAAAAATCCGACACGGGTTCCCCGGTAACCGGGTCTTCTTCCCCCACATACTCATAGAGAGTCTGCACGCGAGAGTAATTGCCCTCGGCGTCACTCTCGTAACGAACCCGTCTTCCCATCTCATCCAGCATTCCCAGGGATTGCTGAAAGAGCCCGGGAGGTGGGTCGTCGCCCGGCACCGTTCCTTCGAGGACATAGAGGCGGCGATCATGCATATACAGACCAATGAAGGATCGAGACTCATCGGGATGGAGTATCTGTATCTGGTGTCCCGGGACCCCATCTACTTGTCCAAATGCGTCGTAAGTGATCTCGCCGCTATCGCGTCGGCGAATGTTCCATGCCTCGAACGCGATCGAGCCTCTGATGTCAGCCAGGTGACCGCGGCCCCTGCACTGATTGGGGCTTACTATATCGAGTTCTGCCTCCATTCGACGGCAGCGCGCCACGTGTGCCTGATCAGCCACTGTGAAGTCCACTACAGTTATCGCAAAGCGGCTATTTCCGTTTTCGACGCTATAGATGCGGGATGGGATGGTGACACCCGATTCGGTGATGTAATCAACCTCCAGAATCTCTGGCTCACCAGGGAAATTCACAACGAACCGATCTCCTTCATCGATATACTTGATCCAGCCTTGCGCGCAAGCAGTTCCCTGGAACACGAGGCCAAGCGCCAGTGGCACAATCGCATTCATTTTTGACAGACGCATGATTCTTCTCCCGAGAAATCCGGTTGTTTCGTTAGTCGAATTCTTTCTCCGAGCCATCCTCCAGCGTGATATAGCCAAGCAGGCAACCCCTTGATCCATCCTTTAGTGGATGGCACCTCATGGTGAGAATGTCACCGACTTGTATGCTTTCCCGGGTCCATCCGTCTCGTCTGAGCTGGGTGACGCTGGCTCCCTCGATCGCCCAGGCTCTCGACTGTCCATCCGAATGTACGACATCGAGATAGATCCAGCTATGAGGATTCATCCAGTGAATCTCCCTGACCGTGCCCTCCAGAAATAGCCACTCTTCCTGCACATAGTTGGTATGGGAGTGATGCCCCCATCCCACAGGGTTAAATACCGTGAGTGCAAATATCGTCAAGGCACCCGTTATTGTTGATCTCATTACCCTCCCCCCAAGCAATTTCTGGATGCGCTGACCGCAAGTGTCGTGACTCTGATTCTACCCGCACCCGAAAGATGCTCCAAAACCAGTGGAGGCGGTCGGCGCGCTATACTCAAAACTGCCTGGATTACAACGTCGCTGGAGAGTTTTGTGAAACACGGTTATCAAGACGATATCAAACTATTTTTGCTTGTGGCGGCGTCACTCGGCGTCAGCGCCTGCGGTAGTGACGTCGACATGGTGGGCTCGGAGATGACTACCACGGATTCAGGGCTGATGATCGCCACGACACAGGCCGGCTCGGGCGCCGAGGCGGTGGCCGGCAACTCAGTGAGCGTGCACTACACGGGTTGGCTCCACGATCCGGAGACCGACGGTGGGCGCGGCACGAAATTCGACAGCTCGGTGGATCGCGGTCAGCCCTTCGGGTTTGCTCTGGGCGCGGGCCGCGTGATCGCGGGCTGGGACGAGGGTGTCGCCGGCATGCTGGTCGGCGAGAAGCGAGAATTGATCATCCCTCCCGACCTGGCCTACGGTAGCCGCGGCGCCGGCGGGGCCATACCGCCGGACGCGACGTTGCTGTTCGAAGTCGAGCTACTCGCTGTCGAATAGCGCTGACCTAGTTCCCGATCGATGGAAAATCTCGCGCAATATGAGAAAAATCATGATCAATTCGACAACGGTTGCATCAGTCCTGGCGCTGCTTGTTGTTACCCCGGTAGCGACTGCACACCATTCGCGTGCAGCGTTGTACGATCTCAATTCGATGATCGAGGTCGAAGGGAAAGTCACTCGAATTTTCTGGCGAAACCCACACATACGGCTCTGGCTTGAAGCGGAAGTCGCGGGGGAAATCGCGCTCTACGAGATCGAGTCAACCCCACCGGGAACTCTCACGCGCCACGGGATCACTGCGGAGATACTGAGCGTTGGACAAACGATTCGGGTGGCCGGTACGCCCGGACGGTTCGACGCTTATGCGATGGAGGCAAAGAATTTCCTGCTGCCGGATGGTCGAGAGGTATTGATCCAGCGCGACTCCGAGCCGCGCTGATCGGCCTGTCCGAGTATCCGCTGACGCCCCCAGCGAGCCTGGCACGGCAAAATTTCGATCCAATCGCGGATAACCCGATTCCAGGTTGCACGCCGAAAGGCATGCCGCACATCATGGGTCAGCCCTACCCGGTCGAGTTTGTCGATGAGGGAGAATGGGTGCTATTGCGCATGGAAGAATACGACCTGATTCGCGTTATTCACATGACGAACGAGCCCGCACCGGGTGAGCCGACGCCGCTGGGCCTGTCAATCGGGCGCTGGGAGGGAGACAGCTTGCTGGTCACTACGTCCTCTATTCCGGGGCCACAGTTCTCGGCCGACATCCCCTTGAGCGAATTTGCACGGGTCGAGGAACGTTTCGATCTGAGTGGCGATCAAGTGCGTCTCAATTATCGCGTGACGGTTACAGACCCTGCCACCTTCACCGAGCCTGTAACGCGCGAGAAGTATTGGACATGGATACCGGGTGTGGAAATTCAGCCGTATCTTTGTACGGTCGACGAGTAATTGCTTCGGGCGAGCCGCTGTCCCGCTACATTCGACCGACGACGAGATTCACGCAGTTACCTTGGGCATTTCCAGGAGCCTGCGCCGTAGCGCACCGCCTTCCATTCACCCATTCTTGCAGATTGGCGAAAACCACCATCGGGCAGCGTCTGGAACCAGCCGCTCAGTTGAATTTCCCAGTTCAATGCTTCGTGTTCCCGCTGTTCTTCGCCCAGCAAGAGCGGCAAGAACGAGATGCCATCGGTTTGTTCCGGCGTTTCAGCGCCGGCCATGTCGGCAAAGGTAGGCATCAAATCCTGAAACGCGCCAATATGCTCGGTCGTCGTCCCGGCCGCGATGCTTCCCTGCCAATACGCGATGAGGGGCACTCGAATACCGCCTTCGTACAGATCCCGCTTCCCGCCCCTGAGTGCTCCGTTGCTGTCGAAAAACTCGTGATCGTGGCCCCAGGCCCAGGTTTCGACGTCATCGGGATTGTACAGATGCCACTTGCCGACGAAGGCCGTCTGGTAAACCGCATGCCCTGCGCCGCCAGCTCGTCCAGTTCCGGCGTCTGAATGATCGCTTGCCCGTAGGAGCCGAGTTCGTTGTAGCCCAGATCGTCGGCCAACAGAAAAACGATATTCGCACGCGACTGCTGGGCCTGTATGCTGCTGGAAAGCGGTATGAGAACGAAAAGCAATATCCAGCGCATTGTCGTGTCTCCTGACTGACTCGATTCGGGCAATCTCGCGCCCCGTAACGTACAAGCCGTGTCAATTCATCGTTCGAAACGGGGACGCCGGCAGCCCTGCGCCATTGATCAGATTGCCCTCCGGATCATCCGCCCAGGCATAGCGCGCCTGGACCGGCGCCTCTACAGCGGGGCTGCTCAGAATGACCGAGCTCCCGTCGATGCTGGCCTCGGCCTTGACGAACTTGCCGTCCGATCCCGCCAATTCGAATCCAACCAGCGGTTCGCCACGCGCCTGCAGTCCCGAAGCGACGCGAGCAAAGTTGGGCAGTTGCACGAAGAGGAAGGGGAAGGCGCCGTGCCCCAGGCTGATTGAATGATCCCGAACGGCACGCCGAGTTCGCCGTGCAAGTGGCGAGCGAAGAAGTACGCGAGACCCGAAAATTCGCCCGCCGTCTCCGGCGTTACAATCCGCCATTCGCCTTCGACATCGTCCTTGCGCGTATCCGGAGCCGACCCATACGTCGCCGACGAGAATGTCGCTCAGCCGGATCGAGTTCTCGCCATCGATCGCAAGATCGTAAGGTCCCCCCGCGCCGGCGGGTTCAAGTGTAGATGTCCCAGCGACCGTCGGGCGAGGCGGTGGTGACCGCCGCTTCCCCGCGAAAGGCAACGCTGACGGTTTCGCCTGGGTCGGACTGGCGCCACCGTGATGTTGTAGTGAGGAGAGCAACTCGTCACGGTGAGGAGACCGGCGCTGGCCGCGGTTCGCCCTGCGGCAGTTTGCCGGCCGCGCGCGCGGACAGATACGCCCACAACTCAAGGTAGAAGGGGCGCACCTCCGGGTTGCGGCCCCACGGGTCCATTTCGGCCTCGCCGGCGTAGCCTGTGTCCATCGCCGCCGCGAACTCGCGCCCGTCCATTCGGCGAATGCGCGGCAACAGGTTCGGCGCGAAACTGCTGCCGACGGCGTCGGCCGAATGGCATACCGCACAGGTCCTGTGAAAAACCTGCCACCCCACGAAGGTGCGCCGATCCACAGTGCAGGCATCGGCTCGCACCGCATCCTGTGGGCAGGTCACGGCAAACAGGGCTGTTTCCTCCGGCGCATCGCTCCGTGCCGGAACCTGGTTTTGGCCCCAGGTACTCCATATCAGGAGGACTGCACCTGCCGCCCATGCCCAGCGCGATTTTCCGGCTTGAATCATCGTCGCCATTGTAAGCTATCGCCATGCGGACCTACCTGGGATTGGGATCGAACCTCGGCGACCGGCGCACGAATCTCGCTCAAGCGCTCGAGCTGCTCGAGCAGCGTGCGTTGCGCGTGGAGCGCGTCTCCCCGGTGGTGGAATCGCCGGCGCTGCTGCCGGCCGGGGCCCCGCCGGAATGGAATCGGCCGTACCTGAACCTCGCCGTGGCGTGCGAGTCCGAGGCGTCGCCGCCGACGCTGCGCCAGTGGAGCAAGGATATCGAACAGCGCCTGGGACGCACGCCGGGACCGCGCTGGTCACCACGCCCCATGGACGTCGACATCCTGCTGTGTGGCGATGAACTGTGGGCTGACGAATCGCTGACCATTCCGCACCCTGGCCTGCGCGAGCGCAACTTCGTGCTAACACCCATGGTGGCGCTGGAACCGCGGCTCGTGCCGCCGGGCGCGAACGGCGAAAACCTCCTGGAATGCTCCCGACGGCTTGCGGACCCGATCCCCCTCTGGATGGGCATCGTCAACGTTACGCCGGACTCCTTCTCCGACGTCGGCCGGTTCACCGACTGGACGGCCGTCGAACCCCTGGCGCGGGAAATGCTCGAGGCTGGCGTACACATCATCGACGTCGGTGGCGAATCCACCCGCCCTGGCGCGCAGCCGCTCGGGCACAACGAAGAGTGGGCGCGGGTCGGCCCGGTGCTGGAGCAACTGCTGGATTTGCGCGCCGGCAGCGCCCTCGGCCCGTGCATCAGCATCGACACGTACCACGCGGAAACCGCGTGCCGGGCCCTGGAACTGGGCGTGGACATGGTGAACGACGTCAGCGGGCTCACATCGCCGGCCATGATCGACCTCGCCGGCGAAAGCAGTGCGGACTGGGTGGCGATGCACCAGCTCTCCCTGCCGGTGGACCCGCGCCTGACGATCCCCCCGGACCAGGACCCCTTCGAGGCTGTCGAGCGGTGGCTGCTTGCGAGCCTCGAGCGTTGGGACAAGGCCGGCCTGGACCTCAACCGAATCGTCTTCGACCCCGGAATTGGCTTCGGCAAGACGGCCGCTCAGTCTTTGGAGCTGCTGCGCCGCGCCGACGAACTCCGCCGGCACGGGCTACGCGTGATGGTCGGGCATTCGCGCAAGTCGTTCTTCCGCCCCTTGGTGGGTGACAACATGCAGGCCAGGGATCAGGCGACGGTCGGCGTGTCGCTTGATCTGTGCGCTCAGGGCGTGGACATCATTCGGGTTCACGACGTTCCGCTGAACATGGACGCCTACCGAGGCTGGTCGCTCGCCCGCGGAGCGTAACCGCAGCGGGCCTCCCATGCCGCACCGAAGCGGGCCTCCCATGCCGCGGATATCGACGGTTTCGCCGGTACCGATAATGAATTCGCAACTGACGGAAACCGCGGTACTTTTAGATTGCGGCGTTTTGACGCAGAATAGGCGGACGTACGCAAAACACAACAGCACGCGGCCGGCGGCGCCCTACCCCTCGCCGGCATCCCGGGAGGACGACATGTTCAAGAAGCTGACGATCGCCGCTATCACCATCCCCGCAAGCCTCATCTTTGGCCTGCTCTCGAATGCCGTGGCTCAGGAATCCACATCCACGAGTTACGCGGCGATTTCGGGCCAGACGGGCGGACAGGACATGTTCGGCGCTTACGACGTGGCCGTCGGCTGGCCGCAGGACATTTCCACGCTTCCGGGCGCGGAGGGCTGGACCTTCGGTGCGGGGCAGAGCGTCTTCGCCGAGAGCCCCGACCGGGTGTTTTACCTGCAACGCGGCCTGCTGCCGAAAATCGATGCGCCGAGTGGCCGGCGGATTCCGGACATCGGCCCCAGCCTGACGTTTCCGGCCACCGGCATCTGGCGCAACGCCACGCGCGTCAGCATTCCGGGCAGCGGCGGAACCGGCGGACTGGCCGAGGCAGGCATCACTGGGTGGGTGGAAGCCGGTGGACGCTTCGGCATAGATGCCCGCTGGCAATACTGCATCCTGGTTTTCGATCGCGACGGCAACGTCGTGGAAGCATGGGACCAGTGGGATTCCATGATGCAGCGACCCCACTACGTCGCCATCAACCCCTACGATCCCGAAAAACACGTCTGGATCATCGACGACCACAAGCACATCATCCACAAGTTCACCAATGACGGCACCACGCTGGTTCAGTCAATCGGCACCTACGGTGAACTGGGCGCCGATGAAACCCACTTCAACCGCCCGACGTTCATGTCCTGGTTCCCGGACAGCAGCTTCATTGTTGCCGACGGCTACAACGGCACCCGTGTGGTCAAGTTCGACGCCGACGGCAATTACCTGACCTCCTGGGGCGAGCGGGGAACGCCTCCCAACGAGACGCGGCCCGCGTACTGGAACAACGTGCACGGCGTTGCCGTCGATCCGGCGACCCAGAGAGTGTTCGTGAACGATCGCGGCAACCGCCGAATCCAGGTCTTCGATGAGAACGGAACGTACCTGTACGAATGGAGCGTCGGGGAGCGGCCCGCCAACGTCCACATGTTCATCATCACGGACGACGGCCATCTGTGGGCCGCAGACCGCAGCAGCCACAAGATTCTCAAGTACGATCTGGATGGCAACTTCCTTTACGCTTGGGGAACCTACGGTGATTTCCCTGGAGGCATTGCCGGTGTCCATGGCATGAGCGTGGACCAGGAAGGCAACCTGTACCTGGCCCAGGTGGACAACAAGGGCGGCGTGCAGAAATTCGTGCCTCGGGAGGGAGCCAATCCGGACTACGTGATCGGTCGGCCCCACTACGACGCGTGGGAATAGGAATTCGCTGTAGCTGAATCAAGCCTGCCAGCGAGAATACAGCCTGTCACGGATTGACCGCTACGCGGCGGATCGGCCATGACGGAACCTGGAGAGGCGGAGCCATTGCCCAGCCGGGGCCATTGCCCCGGCTGGCGGTCGTGGCCACGGACCTGGTTTGACAGTATCGACGCCAATCCCGCCCGATCGCTATCGGAGCCGTGCGTCGAAGTGGTAATGCCGCCGTGTTCACTGTCCCCCAACGAGGATCCAGTTCATCCCCGGTCTGAACACCATCAGAAACAACAGCACTACGGTCAGACCGAATCCCGGTATACCGAGCGCTATCCATACGCGCATCAGCCGCGAGAACCGCTTCGGAAGCCCCCCGTCCTCGCGCGCGCCGATCAGGCGGCTCAGCCTGATCTGGATCCAGACCACCGGAAGCCAACACGCACCGACCAGCGCAAACAAGCCAAGCACCGAAATGAACCAGGCGGAACCATACGGTACGCCGAGATATGAACTCAGCCACAGCCCCGTCACAAGCTGAAGCACCACTGCCGGCGCAATAAAGATCCAGTCCGCAAGGACGACGTGTCGACTGGTGACCCTGATCGCGTCCGCGTTTCGGCTCCGATATGCGCTCAACATGAAGTACGCCGTGCCGATTCCCGTACCGAGAATCAACGTCGCACTGACGATATGTATGAGTTTGACGGTGAAATAAAGCATTTCGACCTATGCGATCTGCTCATCGACAGCCCAGTCGATGTCAAACTCCGCCGCCGCAGACGTGAATTCCTCAAGTGACATCAGGCTGAGACAGGGCATGGCGCCGCGCTGAGGCAGTTCACTTGCGAGCAGTTTCATCGTCACGACCCGGGCCGGAATGCACGGAATCTCTGGACCGTGATTGCTGCCTGCGGTCAGATTCCACGTTCGCCGCACACGCCGGCCGGTGCTGTCGCGGCCGCCGATGCGAACCTGCATGCCGCCGACATCGGTACCGAGGCCCACCAGCCGCTCGCTCACCCGGGCGAAGCCGCCGGCGTACTTCGACCAGTCGGAAACGAGTCCAAGCCGCGCCAGCCATGCCATCGACCACATTCCCCACTGCTGCCAGGCGAGTTCGAGTCCGGCGTGAAAGGTGACGGTCTGCACACCGGGATAATAGTCGGGGAACAACTGCATGTCCGGGACGTCGCAAACTCCCGCCCAGCGGCCGCACGCGGGATGGTTGATCCGGCGCATGTCCTGCCATCCGTACCTGGACGACCAGTCACCGTTCTCCAACACCGGAATCCTCTTCCCGACATAGCTGAAAACCGCCGCGATGGTGCTTCGGCCGCGCTCGGTTCGATTCGCCGGCATGATGGCGGTTTCAATCCGCTCGATGGTCGAAAGACCCGCACGGAGATGATCGACTACTGCCGACGACACGGCGGGCAAGGTGCTCGCGCCGGTCACCAGCAATACATCGGAACGCTTGGCGGCCTCGTCAAGCCTTGAGAACTCGGCAACAAAACGGCGCCCATCGGCCAGGTCCACATAGTGCGCACCCTGCCCCAGGCAGGCCTCGGCGACCCGGTAGTCCTGGCCCTGGTAGGGACCGGCGGCATGCACGAGGATCGTCGCACGCAGCGCGTTCAAGTCTCGTTCGAACTCCGGCGCCGAATGATCCAGAACCGCGGATCGGATGGTCTTTGTTGGATTCCCTTGCCGCAATGAATGGGCGAAATTCTCGGCGCGCTCTCCGCTTCGACCGGCAACGACGAGCGCTGCGTCACAGTCCCTCGCCAGGTCGCGGCAGATTCTCCCGCCGAAATGGCCGTAGCCGCCCAATACGACAACGCGATGACTTTGCCCACTGGGTTCTGTCATTTCTGCTCCGGTGTCCGGCGAGGCGGCAACCATATTTCGTACCCGTTCTGCAATAAGCTCTGCGGGGCTTGATCGCAAGGCTAAAGTCTACGAAGCTGATTGTCATTCAAGCCGCCCAACCAGAAAAGACTTCCCGCATGAACTGTCATGAACATGCCAACACTCGGCGACACCGGATTCGATGTGGACGACAGGTGTGGCCCGCTTTCCGGAAACCCGCGGGTCGATCGCATTAACGGCTTGATGCTTCTCGGAGAAATGAGGGAGATTTTCGACAGCGTTGAGCGTGCATGTCGAAGCGGCGAAACCATCCGGTTTGGCATTTTCGAGTCGTCGGAAACTCTGACGGTGGGGTGCACTGAGCCAATCGTGGAAGTGCCTCCCTCGGCCACGCTGACAGTGGATAACCAGCCTTGAAGCGCACGGGCCCACTCGTCATTTGTCTTGTCTTGCTGACCGCATGCACGACTGAAGACCCGGGAAGTATGTCGGACACGCCCCAGGCCACATTCGCACGGCCGGATTACGTCAACGAGATATTCAGTCGGGCTGGTACCAACGAGCCCACGGACCCTTTCAGCCCCGAAGATTGGATTCATATGCAGACCCTGCCAGCCGAGGTGATAGCCGAGCTGCCTGAATCCGACCGGATACTCATTCACGCTGGCTTTTCCCATGCAGCGGAAGTGCCGATTCGGGGGCCCGACGGGAATCCGTTGGAGTGGATGGCCGCTCGGCTGAAGCGATACACCGGAATCGACCCGCTTACGATCGACCAGACGGATTGTCGATCCGGTCCCGATGAAATCCAATTGACAAATGCAAGCCCACGGCATGCGGAGGGGCAGCATGATCTGATGGTTGCGCACCCGGACCTGAGATTTGTCGACGGCAGACCCGGGTGGCGCGCCGAGGGTCCGGTCACCAAAGTCGCAATTCCCGATGGCATCGTCAGCCAAAGCGGCCGCACCATCGTCGAAGCCAGGTTTCTCGATGAGCCGATTGACGCGGTTCCGATCGACCGCGTGATGTTGTGGCCCGGCGAATCCCTGCCGCTCCTGCTACCCGCCGGGTCCTATCTGGTCGTGGGTTTTCACGAAGGATCTGACGCGCAGCCGTCGACAAGGATCGACATTAGTCCGGAACCGCAGTAGCTTGGCTGGCTGATCCCCTTTCGCTCTGAATGGCTCTTCCGTACTACAGGACGATACGGTCATTACGAACCGGCACGCGTCCGCTGGTGTCGAACGCGAAGGGGACGGATCGGTTATCGGGGTCCCACAAGTCGACGTGAGTTTGAACCTGTAGATGAAGGTGCGGCATTGTCGTGTTGTCGGAGTTTCCGACCCGGGCCAATGCGTCGCCCTTTCGGACAGCGTCACCGTTCCTGACCCGCAACGAACCGAGCTACAGGTGTGCGAGCACTACGAACAAGCCGTTATCGAGTTCGATCACGATCACGTTCCCTGCAGCGGACTGGCGGACTGGCGGACTGGCGGACTGGCGTAGTTATTGTGCCGCGAGTTCGCTCGGCGTGACCGCAAGCGGATGACCCGCAAGGCGCCGGTCGGCAGTGAGGAGCTTGAGTCCTTCTTCCTGAGCCTGGACGAGCAACAACTCATCGAAGGGGTCCGTGTGGTCGAGCGGAGTTTCCAGCGCCCGCGCAGCATGGCCCGGTGTCATTGGCAGAAATGTCACGTCCTGGTCTTCCAGTATTGTGAGAACTTCAAGCGGATCGAACCGGCTCTTGCGTTGCCCCGACGCGTGTCGGGCGTTGTGCTTCAGTCGCATCTCCCAGATCGAGACCGCGCTTACGAAAAGCCGCGTCTTGCTCGCAGCAAGGAACCGGCGCTCGGCTTCCAAGAGCTTTCCCGGCGCCTCCATGAAGTCGTAGAGGTAGGACGTGTCGAGAAGAACGCGCATCGCCGGCACGCCTACTCGTCATCGAGACCCAATACACGGCGGCTGAAGTCGGGGTCGTTGAATTCCTCCGGCCATCGTTGCCCGTCGCCCTCGATCCCCAGATGTCGCCGGGACGCCTCCAATCTGTCGAAGTCGATCCCGCCGCGTCGGTCGCAGCGCACCAATTCGACGGCCGGGCGACCGTGTTTCGTGATGATCACGCGATCGCCGTTACGGGCCGCAGCGATCAATTCGGAGAGGCGCGCTTTCGCCTCGCGCAACGCGAGTTCCATTTCGGAGCAGTCCCGACTACCAAGTTACTCGAACCAGTATGCCGTCATGCATCCTGCCATTCAAGACCACAGCGTGACCACAAATTTGAATAGGTTGTTCTCGCTAGCCGATATTGGCTTGGCGGCCTATCTTTTTGCCGTCGTACCTGAACTGATTGAAGCGCTTAAACTGCGATCCGGCCAGCCGGACTGACGGCGGCAGCGCCGCCCGCTGTGGCGCGTTTGGAATAGAGCTTTCGCACTTCATCGGCGATGATGCGCATACCCTCCTCCACGACCCGATCCTCCTGGGCGTAGGACAGGCGAAGACACTCGTCGGCATGACGCCACGGCTCCTCCAATCCAGGGAAGAACCGGTGCCCCGACATGACCAGGACGTTCCTGGCCTTCAGCCGACGGTACAACTCTTCACTTGTAATGGGCAGCCCCGGGAACCAAAGCCACAGGAAGAAAGCGCCCTCCGGCGAATGGATCTTGTAGGGCACACCCTCGAATTCTCGCTGGACTACATCGCAGGCGAACTGCATCTTGCGCTGATAGAACGACTGGATAATGTGGCGGCTGATGTCTTCGATCTCGCCGCTGTCTACCCACGGTTGAACAAATACGGCGCCGGTGCTCGGTATCGTCAGGCTCTGAACCGCCGTCATGTTGCCCAATGCCTCAATGAGTTCCGCCCTGGCGATGACGATTCCCGTGCGTATCGCCGGCAACCCCAGCTTCGAGAGGCTCATGCAGAGAATGACGTTCTCGTTCCATATCGGGTTCGCGGCCGTGTAAATGATTCGGGGAAAAGGCAATCCGTACGCGTTGTCGATGACAAAAGGCACGCCCGCCGCCTTCGCCATGGCGTCGAGTTGATGCAGTTCACTGTCGGTAATGACGTTGCCGGTGGGATTGGTCGGGCGGGAAACGCAGACGGCGGCGATGTCGTCGTCGATCCGAAGCGCATCGAAATTCACTCGGTACTTGAAGAACCCCCCGGGGCGTTCCTCGATCTCCGGACGGTGGGCCACGTAAAGGTCGTCGATCAGGCCTATGTCGTTGTAGCCGGCGTACTCCGGTGTCATCGGCAACAGAATTCGCCTGCGGCTGCCGTCGGCAAACTCGCCGGCCAACATGTTGAACAATTGGAAAAAGCCGGTCTGGCTTCCGGACGTGAGCGCAATGTTGGCGGCTGTCAGCGGCCAACCGTACTTTCGCGCAAGCAGCTTGGCCAGGGACTTGCGAAAGCCAAGTTCGCCCCTGGGATGGGCGTAGTTGCCCAGCATGCGCTGAATCTCGTCGGGATTGTCGGCGATTTCATGCAAACGCCGCTGGAACAGCGCGAGCATTTCCGGAATCGTCCCGGGATTGCCGCCACCCAGCAGAAGCGCCGTCGGGTCCTCGGCGATCGCGCGTCCCAGATCGCCCATCAACTGTGCCGCCCCGGTCACCCGGGAGAAGCGTTCGCCGAATTTTGACAGCTTGTTGACCATGCTGGGCTTCTACTCCTTGGACAGCACGGAGTCAACAAATATCCCCATAACCAACCATTTGCCACGGCGACCGACCGTGTTGCCGACGAAATCCGGAACCGAGCAGGGACAGTGAGGCATCCAGGCTAAAGGATTACTGGATCCGGTCCGGACGAGAATAGACGTTGAACCGGTCCACCTTGAGAAACCCGACCAGTGTCATGCCGAATTCCTCGGCGAACTCCACCGCCAACGACGAAGGCGCACCGACGGCGGCCATCATCGGAATCCCGGCCATCATGGCTTTCTGCATGAGTTCGAAGCTCGCCCGGCCGCTGACCACGACACCGCGCTCACCCAGAGGTAGCTCGCCCTTGAGCAGCGCCTGTCCAATGAGCTTGTCCAGCGCGTTGTGCCGGCCCACGTCCTCCCGGATCGCGTCGATGTGCCCGTGTGTGTCGAACAACCCCGATGCGTGCAGACCACCGGTACGTTCGAAGACGCTTTGCAGTGCGCGCAACCGCTCCGGCAGCGCGCCCAGCGTTTCGGCACTGACCTGCAGCGCAGTCCCGTGGAGATCGTAGCGGCCCTGAACCGCAACCGCTTCCAGCGAAGCCTTGCCGCAGACGCCGCAACTGGAAGAGGTATAGAAGTTGCGCTTCAGGCGCTCGAGATCGACTTCCGTGCCGACGGCCAGATCCACGCGAACGACATTGATCAGCCCGTTCGCCGCGGGTGGACCGCAGGGTGCGATGGCGTCGACCTGGGCCGCGCTGGCGATGATGCCCTCGGTCAAGAGGAACCCGGCAGCCAGTTCGCCGTCGTTGCCGGGCGTACGCATGGTGATGGAAATGCTCTGCTGCGTGCGCCGCCCGTCCGGGCGCCTGTAGGCCAGGCGGATCTCCAGGGGCTCTTCGGTCGCGACCACATCGTCACAAGCCCCCCCATCCGCGCCGAATCGCTGAATCTGCAATCGCTTGACGCTTTTCAGCGCTTCGATGTCTCCAACGTTCAACGCTCGACACGCCGAAGCCGGTTCGGCGTGACCTCGCCCACATTGCGGCACCCGACCAGGCGCATATCGCGCTCGATGTCGGTGCGAAGAATCTCCAGCGCCCGGTCGACGCCGGCTTCGCCCCCGGCGCCCAGGCCGAACAGGTACGGCCGCCCGACAGAGCACGCCGTAGCCCCCAGCGCCAGCGCCTTGAGCACATGGACACCGCGGCGCACACCGCCTTCGAGAATCACCTCCATGCGGTCGCCCACGGCTGCCACGATCTCCGGCAAGACCTCGATGGGGGCCGGGGCCGTATCGAGCTGACGGCCGCCATGGTTGGAAATGATGACGGCGCTGGCACCCACGTCAGCGGCCCGGAGCGCATCCTCAACCGAAAGGATGCCCTTGATCGCAAAGGGCCCGCCCCATTCCTCGATCATCCACGCCGCGTCGTCCCAGCTTACCGTTCGGTCCAACTCGTCGTTGAAGAAGCTGACCAGGGTCGTGACATCGCCCTTGATGCGGTCCTTGACGCTGGCCAATTCAATGGGCGGGCTGGTGTAGTAGTTCCAGACCCAGCGCGGATGCATCGCAAAACTGAACAGGCTCGCCGGGGTCAACCTGGGCGGAATCGTCATCCCGGTCACCAGGTCTCGCTCGCGGTTTCCGGCCACGGGGACGTCGACAGTCAGCGCGAGGGCGTGGTATCCCGACGCCTTGCATCGCGCGATAAACTCGCGGTTGAGCCCGCGATCCTTGAAGACATAAACCTGGAACAGCTTCGGTCCATCGGTCGCCTCGGCCGCTTCCTCGATGCTGACCGTCGAGATGGACGACAGCGAGTACATCGTCTCGGCGCGGTTGGCCGCCTTCGCCACGGCGCGTTCGCCCTCGTGATGAAACAGCCGGGACATGGCCGTCGGTGCGCAGAACAGGGGCATGCTGATGGTCTGTCCGAAAACCGTCGTGGAAAGGTCGATTTCGCTGACATCCACCAGGAAGCGCGGCACCAGTTCGTAGCGATCGAAGGCGGACGTGTTCTGCCGCATGGTCCATTCGTCGCCCGCCGCGCCATCGATGTAGTGGAACATCGGCGCCGGCAGACGCTTCGACGCCCGCTCCCGCAATTTCGCGATGTTGTAACAGCGCTTGAGCGCGCGCGTCATTGGCCTTGCCGCTCTTCGATCAGTTCCGTCAGGGCCAGGTCGGACAGCCCGGTTTCGCCCGTCCGCATATGTTCAGCCATCGCATCGAGCATGTAGGGACTCCAGAATCGGCCGATATGGTCCGCCACGCCGGCCGCCGCCTTGGCCCGGTCGAGGCCGCAGTCGAAA
Source organism: Candidatus Rariloculaceae bacterium (assembly GCA_965262365.1). Lineage (GTDB taxonomy): Bacteria > Pseudomonadota > Gammaproteobacteria > Steroidobacterales > Rariloculaceae > UBA6522. The sequence continues at coordinate 5,775,793 of OZ253541.1, read as the reverse complement.
TTGGCCGCGATATCGTTGGCCATGCGCACCAGCTTGGTCGGATTCATCGGCGTCGTCGCCCGCAACTTGCATCTGGACCGAGGGCGGTTCAGGCGGACACAGGGGTCCTCGCCTTGCGAAGGAATTCCAGCTGCGTCTCTGTGAACTCCTCAAATTCCTGCTGCCAATCGGAGAGCTGGGTGACCTTGGTGCCCTCGGGTACCGTCACCGTCTTGCCGTCGATGGTGAGTCGCACCATCGCCGCGGACTCGCTGGGCGGCGCGCCCAAGTCTTCAGGGCGCCTGTAGGCCTCGTAGACTTGACTCATGACTCATCTCCATCAATTCACCCTTTTGCCACGGGCTGCTGGCATCAGCGCGCCCGCAAATCCTCGGGAAAGTGATCCAGAACGCTCAGCACGGGAAACGGGGCCATCCCACCCAACGCGCACAGCGAACCGGCGACCATCGTATCGCAGAGGTCCCGTAACAATAGCAGGTTGTTGGACTCATCGACACCGCCCAGGATCCGGTCGATGACTTCCACGCCCCGCACCGCCCCGATCCGGCAGGGCGTACATTTTCCGCAGGACTCGATGGCGCAGAACTCCATGGCGAATCGGGCCTGTTCGCCCATGTCCACGGTATCGTCGAAGACCACCAGACCGCCGTGGCCGATCATGCCGCCGAACTCGGCGAATGCTTCGTAGTCCAGGGGTGCATCGAACTGCGAAGGGTGGATGTAGGCACCCAGCGGCCCGCCCGCCTGCACCGCCCGGATCGGCCGTCCGGTGGCCGTGCCGCCGCCGAAATCCTCCAGCAGTTCACGCAACGTGCGGCCGAATCCGATCTCAACCAGCCCGCCGCGCTTGACGTTGCCGGCCAGTTGCACGGTCAGCGTTCCTCTCGAACGCCCAATACCGTAGTCCCGGTAGAACTCGGCGCCCTCGGCCAGGATGATCGGCACGGACGCCAGCGAAATGACATTGTTGACGATGGTCGGCGCCCCGAACAGGCCCTTGATCGCCGGCAGCGGCGGCCGGTATCTGATAATGCCGCGCTTGCCTTCGAGACTCTCCAGCATGGAGGTCTCCTCACCGCAGATGTAGGCGCCGGCAGCTTCGCGAACCTCCAGGTGAAAGGCCTGGTCGCTGTCCATGACGCTTTCGCCCAGCAGGCCCGCCGCCTCGGCGATCCCGATGGCCTCGTTCATGATACGGATCGCCAGCGGGTATTCGGCGCGCAGGTAGACGTAGCCCATGGTAGCGCCCACGGCCAGTCCGGCGATGGTCATGCCCTCGATCAGCACGAACGGATCGCTCTCCATGATCATCCGGTCGGCGTAGGTGCCGGAATCGCCCTCGTCCGCGTTGCAGGTGACGTATTTCTGTGTGCCTTGCGCGTTCAGCACGGTGCGCCACTTGATGCCGGTGGGAAACGCCGCGCCGCCGCGTCCTCGCAGGCCGGATTCAGCGACGATCTCCACAATCTCGTCCCGCGACAGGCTTGCCGCCTTCGCAAGCCCCTCGTAGCCGCCGTGAGCGCGGTAATCGTCCAGCGACAGCGGGTCGGTGATTCCGACTCGGGCGAATGTGAGCCTGGACTGCTCTGCCAGGTAGGGTATCTCCTCGGTGGGACCCAATCCGAGGGCATGCCCGCCCGCGGCGAGGAACCCGGCGTCGAAGAGTGCCGAAACATCGGCGGACTGTACCGGCCCGTAAGCGTGGCGCACGCCGCCGGTATCGACCTCGATCATGGGTTCCAGCCAGTACAGGCCACGGGAACCGTTGCGCACCACGGTGACGAATTCTCCCCGCCGGGCCGCCTCCGCCGCGATCGCCCCGGCCACATCGTCGGCACCCATGGAGCGCGCCGTGGTATCACGGGGCACAAAGACCGTGTGTGCAGTTCCCGACATACCTCAGCCCTCTTCCAGCAACGCGTCGAGACGTTCCGGAGTCACCCGTCCGTACACGAAGTCATCGATCATGACCGCCGGCGAACAGGCGCAGTTGCCGAGGCAGTAGATCGGTTCCAGGCTGATCCGCCGATCGGCGGTGGTCTCGTGGAAACCGATACCCAGCCGCTGCTTGGTGTGCTCTTCAAGCCCACGAGCTCCCATGGCCTGACAAGCCTCGGCCCGGCACAGGTACAGCGTCCTGCGGCCCGGCGGAGAGGTTCTGAACAGGTGGTAGAAGCTGATGACGCCGTGCACCTCGGCACGGGAGATGTTGAACACCTCGGCCAGGGTGGGCACCGACTCCTGCGGTACATAGCCGAGTTTGTCCTGGACGGCGTGCAGCGCCGGCAACAGCCCCCCGGGACGGGCGACGTGACAAGCGGCGATCTCGCGGACCAGCGCGTCGGGAACTTCGGTGCCGTTGCCGGAACTCTGCGTGCTCAACAGGTTCTCCGAGGTAACGTTGAACCGGTAATTCTAACCGAGCCTGCATTCGCAGGGCACTTCGCAGGCTCGTGCACACTCACACGATTACGACACTTCTTCTTGCACCAGCGACAGTACCGGCGAGGCGGCTCAGGGCTCCGGTGAATAAAGCGTGGTCATGATGGCCGTCACAATCAGGATGAACGCGATGAGCCATGTTTCGATGGCAACGCATCGCCGCAGGGCTACAAGCGACTCTGCGTGGCCGGACACGACGGCCGGTCCGAGCCGGAACTTGTTCAGGCAAGCAAGTCCCATCAGCAGGGCAAAGATGAGCACCTTGGCGATCAGAAGCAAGCCGTACGGCGTACCCAGGCTGCCGAGGCTCGGCAGCAGCAGCACCGCCATTCCCAGTCCGGCCAGGAAGATCGACGGCACGCTTCGAACCGCGATCGAGGAAAACCGATCAATCAGCGGCCCGGCATCGCTCAGGCTTTCCCGGCCACAGGCGATGTACAGCGGCATCAGCGAACCGAACCAGAACGCGGCGGCGAAAACATGCACCACGAGCAGCCCGCCGAGAAGCCAGCGCTGGTCACTGGCCGCCGTATGCCCCATGAAGCTGAACGACCCCGCGATGAGCAACGCTCCGGCGAGGGCGAGACGCTCAAGGGAGCGCGTGGATCGAAGCAGTGCCAACCCGACGATCCCGGCACCGGCCAGGCGGACGAGTTGCGCGAGGCCCAGGTTCGAGGTCAGCAGGAACCCGTGCAAGGAACCATCGAGCACGCCCGACAGAGCCCCCGTCATGCGCGCCGGCTCGATCAGGTATCGGGCGATGACCAGGGCGGCGCCCGCCGCGGCAGCAGCCGCGCCCAGGCGCCGGACGGAATCGCCGGACGCCGGCAGGCGATCTCTGAAGAGAAACAAAAACAGCGCTGCACCGGCTGCCTGCAGAAGGGCGGCGAAGGCCGCTGCCCGCAAGACAACGACAGCGCTATCCAGCGGCAACGACTACTCGCTGGACAGCAACTCGGCCACTTCGAACCGAAACTCGCCGAAGACGACGTGGGAATCCGCGCCGACAGCTCGCCACGCTACACGATATGTGCCCGGCAAGAGCTCAGGTGCCGGAATAACGAATTCCTGCTGCGTCACGGTCGGGATCGAGCCGAGATCGATCGCGGCACCGGCGGTGTCCTCCATCGACAGCCCGGTGAGCCGCACCTCCGTCGAAAACGACAGCGTGATGGTCTCCGGAGCGGCCGTTTCCACGGCGTTGTCCGCCGGATCGGAGCCGGACAACGCGGTGTGTGCCTGGACATTGAACGCAGTCAGCGCGACGGCCGCAAACAGGATCGACGGCAAATGCATGTGTTTGTTTTCCATAGTCCAGTAACGATAGCGGGCCATCCCGTGCGAAACAACCGTTATGAATCGGACGTTTGCGGATTCGGGAACAACCCGGACTGATCCTCGGCGTCCCTGGGCACGAGGCACTGGAAATCCTTCTCCACCAGAATTTTCAGATATTCGCCTCCCGGCAGTTCCTGTTCGCCACTGATCGACACTTGGTCAGGCTCCTGCCAACGCTCCGCCACTGCGCGCGGGATCATCACCCGAACACACGCATCGTCGAAGCTCGCGCCCACACGGCCGCCGGTGACGGTCTGCAGTTCATACACCAGCCGCCTTTGCGGTCCGAACTCCACGTATTCCCGTACCACCCCCTGGCTGCGGATCTGTGACATCTCCGCCTGGGACACGCGGAGTCGTACCGAGTTTCCAAGAATTCTCAATTTCATGTTCGCAGTATGCGCAATGTACGAGCCGCTTGGAATTTACAGCACGTTTCGAAACATTTAAACCGGGACGGCCGGGCTTGCAGGCCGACCGTCGAGCGATTGCATATAATGGCAGGCCGGCAACGGTACGGGCGCCGACAACGGGGCGATATTCATGAGCGCCTGCACCAAAGGAGTTCAAAATGAAAAGAGACGTCGGGATCAGTGGATTTGCGGCCTATGTGCCGCCGTATCGAGTCAGCCTGGAAGACTGGTGCCGGTGGACCGGTGCGCCCTGGGACAAGACGCGCGCAGTCGTGGGCCACAGCTTTCGGATGCGTGGTCCGCAGGAGAGCGTCTATACCATGGCCGGCACGGCCGCCATGCGCCTGATCGAGCGCTACGGAATCGATCCTCAAAGGATCGGGTTTCTCGGCCTCGGTACGGAATCCAGTACCGACAATTCCGCCGGCGCCGTCATCGTCAAGGGCATGCTGGACGACGGCCTCAAGGCCCGGAGCCTGCCCCCCGTCAACCGCTACTGTGAAGTACCGGAGGTCAAGCACGCCTGCCTCGGGGCCGTCTACGCCCTGAAGTATGCGCTGCGGTACCTGGCGCTGGAAGACGATGACCGTTGCGCCGTGGTCATCAGTTCAGACGTTGCCGAATATGCCCGGGGCAGCTCCGGAGAGCCCACGCAAGGCGCCGGCGCCGTCGCCATGCTGCTTGAGCGGGACCCGAAATTGCTGTCGGTCAACCTGCGCTGCATCGGCAGCGCCTCGTCATACCGGGCCGTGGATTTCCGCAAGCCCGTCTTGCGCAACCTCATCCGCAACCAGCTCAATCGCCACTTTCAGGACCTGCCGGTGTTCAACGGCAAGTATTCCACCACCTGCTATCTGGATGAGACGCTGCACGCGCTCAACGACATGCTGCGAAGGCTGAACGCAAATCCCACGACCTACTATCATGGACTCGGTGCGGCGTTCATGCACCGGCCGTACCACCGCATGCCGTTGACCTCCTTCGCGCTGAGTTACCTGTTCGGCCTGGCGCACGACAGCAACACCGGGCGCGAGGAGCTCAACGCCTACTGCCGTAGCGCCGGCATCGATACCGAAGCCGTCATCGCAGAGATGAGAACGAGCCCGGACGTGCTGCAGCTCGTGCGCGAGGGCAACATCAATGAGGACGTATATCCGCTGAGCATGGCGCTGTTGAAGGAGTTTCGTGCGGGCCACGTTTTCAACGAACTCGTGGCCTCAAAGATGTCCCTGGGTTCCGAAGCCATGAAGGACATCGGCAACGTCTACTGCGCCGCGCTCCCCGCCTGGATGGCGGCGGGTCTGGAGGAAGCGGCGCGGGACGGAGTCGAACTGGCCTATCGGGACATTCTGGCCGTGGGCTATGGCAGCGGCGATGCCGCCGAGGCCATTCCCATGACACTCGCAGACAACTGGCAGGCCGCCGCCTCACGCATCGGTTTCATGGATGCGCTGGCGCACTGGCAGCCGCTGACGCGATCCCAGTACGAAAGCCTGCACGATGACGGGGTGGCCGAAGGGCTTGCAGAACCGGACAACGGGTTCGTGATCGACGCCGTTGGGGATGCGTCGAATCCCGCTTTCAGCGACGAGGGTATCGAGTACTACCGTTTCGTGGAATGACCTGAAGCCTGGGCCAGGGACCGACGGCGGCGAAACCGCCGCCAGGCCCAGACCGTCGGAGCGGAGCAAGAGTAAGCGGCAAACATGCCGAATATGACCACCGGCGGATTCAGCGCCACCAGGATCAGCAGCCCCAGCACGAAAATCAGGTTTCCGAACGGGACTCGGCTGCTCAGGTTGAAGTCCTTGAAGCTCAGGTAGCGAAAGTTGGACATCATGGCAATCCCCGTGAGCGCGGTGATTGCCACGCCCGCCACCAGCGCGGTCAACCCGCCGATTTCGTACTCGATGCTGCCCCAGACCATCGCCGCGATACCCGCGGCGGCGGGCGGACTGGGCAAGCCGCGGAAGAACCGCTTGTTGCTGGAACCGCTGGTGTTGAAGCGGGCCAGGCGGAGCGCTGCGGACACCGCGTAAAGAAACGCCGCCAACCAGCCGAGCCTTCCCCACAGTGGCCCGTACTCCGAGAGCCGCACAACGCCCCACTGGTAGGTGACGATCGCCGGCGCCAGCCCAAAGGACACCATGTCGGCCAGGCTGTCGTATTCCTTCCCGAAATCGCTCTCGGTACTGGTCATCCGGGCGACGCGGCCGTCGAGGCCGTCAAGAAACATGGCGATGTAGATGGCCCAGACCGCGCCGAGAAAATTCTGGTCGATGGCCGCGATGATCGAATAAAACCCCGCAAACAGCGCTCCGGTGGTGAGCAGGTTGGGCAGCAGATAGATGCCCCGCTTGCGTGTCCTGTTTCGATCCGAATCCGCCATGGCCGTGACTGCAATGATCCCCGCTGCCTGATCAGGCGAGCGAGAGAATGCTCTTGAAATGGTTATGGCTGATCTCGGCCCATTCCATCTTGAACCAGGGAGTGAAACGCTCGGGCATTGATTCAAGCTCGGCTTCCAGAGCGTCGATGCCGACGAAGCGCCAGTCCTCGATTTCATTCAGATTCACGTTGACCGCACCCGAATAGCGGCCGTGATAGACCCAGCAGTACTCGTGTTCCGCGCCGACCGCACCGTACTGGGCGTGATACTTGAACTTGTACAGGAACGTCAGCGGACACTCGAAGCCCAACTCCTGCCGCAGCCGCCTGGAAACGGCGACCTCCATGGATTCTCCGGCCCGGGGATGCGAGCAGCAGGTATTGGACCAATACCCCGGCCAAAGCGGTTTCTGGACGCTGCGCTTCTGCAACAACAGTTCATCGCTGTCGTTGAATATGAAAATGGAGAACGCGCGATGCAGGACGCCGTTGCCCTGGTGGCACTCACTCTTGGCGCGGCGCCCGATCTCCCGGTCCAGTTCATCTACCAGGATGAGTTCCTCGCTCGAGCTGGAGACGTCTTCCCTACGCGCCATTCAGGGGTGCTCCCAGGTTGACCGGAACAGCCTGACAACCCGCGGAACGGATCGCCGAAACCACCGGCTCAGTGTCCCCGTCGCATATCGCGATAATCGATCCACCGCCCCCGCCGCCCGTCAATTTTGCTCCGAGCGCACCGCTTTCGCGGGCAATATCCACCAGTTGCTCAAGCTCCGGCGTAGAGACCTGCAGAGCATTCAGCATCCCGTGACAGATATTCATCAGGTTTCCCAGGGACACCAGGTCTTCGTCCCGGATAGCCTGCACGCCCCGCAACACCAGGGCATCTATCTGATCGAAAATATGCTCGTAGAGCTTTTGTTCCTGTTTCCAGCCCGCTCTCACGCGGCCCACCGTCTTGGCCGTCAGTCCCTCGTATCCCGTCATGCCGATGACCGCCGGAATCGGTGTCTTGATGTCGAGTGGCTCGACCAGTGGCGGCTTGCCCGGCCGGAATATCAACGGCCGCCCGTAGCAGGCAAGCGCGTTGTCCAGGCCGCTTGGCGTACCGTGGGCTACGGTTTCGTATTCGAAGGCCAGCCGATTGACTTCCTCGTCAGACAGGCCCAGACGGAAGTGCTTGTCCAACGCACGCACGATGGCCACTGCCATGGCCGCCGAGCCCCCCAGCCCCATGCTGCGGGGCACCTCGGAAAAAACCTCGATCCGCATCGCCCGGCCGTTCAGTCCGAGTTCGTCCAGTATCACGCCGGCGGTCCGCTCGAACGAACGGCGATCCTTGGGATTCCGGGCCAACTGGTACTCCACTCCCCAGCGGGGAATGATCAGGTGAATCCCCTCGTCGCAGTCCTCAATCACCGCAGTCACGGTCATGGGTACGGGCGCGCCGATGGCATGCCGGCCATAGACGACGGCATGCTCACCCAGAAGCACGACCTTTCCATAGCCGACTCCCATGGCATCCGCTTCAACGCCCTTTCGCGCGACATGCAGGTGCTGACGGTCAGGATCCTGCTTCAGCTCGGCGGCGATTTCCCTGGCCTTCCAGACCTTGATTTCGTTGCTCAGTACGAGGCGGTCCAGGACATCGTCGAACAGCGCCTCCGGTACACCGGCAGCGGTGACGACACTTCGGGCATGCAGCGTCATATGCCCTTTCTGAATGCCTTCGGTGGCAAGGGCGCGAAGCGCTGCAAAGTTCTGGGCAAGGCCGACGGACGCCATGACCTGAGCCAGTTGAGTGGCGGACTCCACACCCAGCAGGCGCATGTTCAGCGCCGCGGTTGGATTGGATTCCAGGGGTGCGCCAACGGTGCCCACCTTGATCGGCACCTCGATGCTGCCGCAGAGGTTGCCCTCCTTGTCGGTCCACCACTGTGTGAGCGAAGTGTAGCGGCCTCCGCGGGCCGCAAAGGCGTGGGCCCCGGCTTCGATGGCACGCCAATCGTTGCCGGTGGCGATGACGACGGGATCGATGCCGTTCATGATCCCCTTGTTGTGGGTGGCCGCCCGGTACGGATCCACCACCGCAAAATCAGTCGCTATGATGATCCCGTCGCGGACCTGCTCTCCGGTGTAGTCATTTCCACCCAATGCCGAGTGTGGAATCGTGCACCGGGCCCGGGCGAGCGAGCGGTCCGTCAGGTTGGAGAGAATCCGCAGGAAGACCTGCCCGCCGGTGATGGACTCGATCAGCGGGGCGACGCCTTCGCACATTCCGTTGGTGAGATTGGCGCCCATGGCATCGCGGGTATCCACGAGCAAATGGACAACCAGCGTGGTCTTGCCGCTTGAAGGCAACGAATGAGCGTGCAGTTCGATATCCCTGGCGCCGCCGCCGCGGGCAACCATGTTCGGATGAAAGCTGTTTGCCAGGTTGAGGATCTCCTGCCTGCGTTCCATCAGCGCGGATTTTGCCGCCTCGATGTCGGCGAGATCGACGATCTGGATCTGCCCTATCAATATCGGATCGGTCGCCTCGGCAACGAAGCCGCCGTGCTCACCGATCAGTTTTGACGCGGACCCCAGCGCAGCGATCACGGACGGCTCCTCGACCGCCATGGGCACGACATACCCCTTGCCGTTGACCCTGAGGTTCATCCCCAGGCCCAGCGGCAAGCCGATGACACCGACCACGTTCTCCACCATCTTGTCGGCGGAGGCGAGATCCAGCGTATGCCGGCCGCTTGCCAGCGCCCGGAAGTCGCGCCCGGTGACGATCCCGCGCTCGTGCACTGCACGCACGCGTTCGGCGACGCTCAGCTTGTAGAACTCGGGAATCCTGCGTCGATCGTCAGTCATTCGCCCACTATCTCTACGTCCAGACCTTGGGGGTCAACGGCCAGTTCGATCGTATCATAGTGCTCATCGGCCGCTTTTCTGAACCGAGCCAGCGCTTCGGGGTCGGTGCCGAAGGCCAGGCCCAGGTCGCCGCCGCCCGCGCCACTGACCTTGTAAGCCAGATCGAATCGCTCCGCCAGCTTCAGAATTTGCAGGTGTTCGGGCGTGAAGATCGCCGCACCCATCCACTCACCCAGCGCCTGAAGCCCGCCGGCATAGTCCCGAATCGTATCGAGAAATCCATCCGAATCGTCAGCCGCGGCCCGGTCGATTCCGGTTTTGGCCAGGCGATCCAGCGAGTCCATCCAGAACGCGGCCGAAGCCGGGGACTCCGCTGCGCGGGCCCGGAATTGCGCCACATGTTTCCGCGTGGAGGCCGATGTCCGTACAAACACGCTGACAAAATCCACGCCGTCGGGCAACTTCGCTCTTTCGACCCGTGGACCGGATCCCTCTTCCAACTGGAATCGAATCACCCCGCCATGGAGGCTCGCGGCCACGTCCAGACCGCTGCCTGCGCCGCCCTGCCAAGCCTTGTGCTCCTCGATGAAGCTCTGCAGTGCGTCCCCATTTGCCTCCGCAATTCCCTGCCCTGTCCACGCCAGCCACGCCCCGCTCCAGGCGGTCAGGGCCGCGGCGCTTGAACCCAATCCCATTTTCCTGCCCTCGCGACAGAGGCCGCTGGAGTCCAGGACACCGCGCCATCCGGCGTCGCTGGAGGCCGGGAAGGCCTCGGCAACACGATCCACGAGTGCCAGGCCGCTGCGCGTCCGTTGGCGGAATATGACTTGCCGCTCCTCTTCGGCCATCGACCGCAGCCGACAAACTGCGTTGTCGCTGGAACGGATTGCCGCGCGGCACCGCCGGTCGACGGCCATGACCAGGGCAGGCGCGTTTGCCAGGACAGCGTACTCCCCCAGGACAACCAGTTTGCCGGGCGCGGAAGCGACTGCGCGGACCATCTGCACAGCTCAGGCTGCTTCGATTCCGCGACCCAGACCGCTCTCCAGCACATCCACAACACCGGGAACGCCCGACAATGCGTTGCGCACGGTTGCCGACGCGCCCGGCGCGCAGACCGCCTTCAATTGGGGTCCGGCATCGATGGTAAAGAACACCGGCACCGCCGCCCGGCGCAGTTCCCGCACGGTTTCAAGGCAGGCTATTGTCGCGGCATTCCAATAGATCAGCGGCGGCCGCGCCGCCATGGCGGCGCCGTGCATGCCGAGACAATTGCGTTCGGCCACGTCCGCCAGCGACTCGAAGTCCCTGTTGAGGATCGCCGCCCGCCCTTGCTCAAGGTCCGCCGGGCTGCTTGCGACCCACGCCGGGTAGTAAGGCGAAGTGGCAGCCGAACGAGCCATTCCGGCGCGAGAACTGACCTGCTTTTCTTCCCGCGCCGTCACGGCAACGACCAATTCCAATGGCCACGCGGCGGCCGGCATCAGCGGTTCGGCGTAGCTGTCCGAGCCGTCCTCCAGGGTGCCGGCGTGCATCTCGACGAAGCCGCCGAAAATGGACCGGGCCGCCGACCCCGATCCCTGGCGCGCGACGATGCTCAACTCTCTCGCGGTCATTGTCAGGTTCATCGCCCGCGCGGCGGCCGCCGTCAGAGCGGCGTATCCCGACGCCGAGGATGCCAGTCCGGCCCCGGTGGGAAAGTTGTTACGGCTGACAATGCGAGCCGCGTGCTCCAATCCTGCCCTCGCGCGAAGCAAATCCAGGCAACGTCGCACCCGCTCCAGTTGTTCGGGGCGATGCTGACCATTCAACGACAACTCGTCCGCAGCCAGCGATCCGTCAAAATGGACTTCGGTTTCCGACCACAGTGCGTCCAGCGTGATCGAAACGGACCCGACGGCAGGAATATTCAGCGGTCCGTCGTCCGCCTTGCCCCAATACTTGACAAGCGCAATGTTGGCGCGCGCCCGCGCTGCCGCCTTCATGAAGCGCGGGTCATCCCCGATGGGCGCCCAGTCTGCCCTTCGGGCCCACCGTGCGCGCCCAGGTGGCAGGATCCGCCGGCCACAAGGGCAAACCGCTCGCGGCCACCCTGAAGAGCCATCGCAGGCCCCGGTTGCTGGAGAGCATGAGATTGGTCGCAAGAATGGTCGCCCTGACCGTACGACGGGAAACCTTCACCTGATCCCCGGATGTGAATTGAGGGTTCTGATGAAGCTTCTGCAGGGTCATGACCGCGAGCCCGAGCGCCCACAGGCAGAATCGGCGTATACCCGCCTCTCGCGCGGGGATATGGCAAGTGTATTCCAGAGCGTTCTGAAGGTGCCGATGGGTGACGGCGATCAACGAGTTCATGCCCGTCACAAAAGCGCGAGTTCGGTGAAATTCCTCCAGCCGATCAACCTGTAACCGGCGGTCCGCGAACATGGATCGCGGCAGCCAGCAGCGTCCGCCGCGGCGATCGTCCCAGATATCCTTGAGAATGTTCGTCATCTGCAGGCCCTGACCGAAGGAAACGGCCAGGCGCCGGAGTTCAACCCGCTTCTTCACCAGTTCCGGGCAGTGAATGCAAAACAGATCGGTGAGCATCTCGCCCACCACGCCGGCAACCACGTAGCAGTAGGCGCCAAGTTCCGTCAGATCCCTCAATCCCCGGAGACTCCTGTTGCGCTGAAACTTCGGCATCCCCGTGCACATGATGGTGAGACAACGTGTCAGCGCCTCCTGCTCCTTGTCGGTGAATCCGTGCGTTACGCGGATTACCTTGGCCGCATTGCGCACCAGATCCCTTTCGTCGGGCAATACCTGCCGGGACAACTGCAGCACCAGTGCGGCAGCGAATTCCCCGGCGTCTTGCGTTCCCTTGATTACGGACAGAAAGCGCCGATGAAACGCTTCCTTCCGGCGCTCATCCAGTCCGGGATCGTCCTCGATCGTGTCGGCTATTCGGCACAGCAGATAGGCATTGGTGACGACTTCGGCCAGCCGGGCAGGCAACACGGGTATCGTCAGCGCGAACGTCCGTGAGACGCCCGGAAGGATGAAGTCCTGGTAGTTGCGGTCCACCAGGTACTCGGATATCGCTCGGTTCGATGTGTGTTTGACCAGCATGACGCGTCCGTGGGAGCTGACCAATGGTACGATTGCAAACGATGGTATCACAGGCACCAGAACAAGGATTCGAGCACCGGGCCCGGCACTACGTGAGCCGCGTCAATTCCCGTCTGGAACAGTCCCTGACCAGCCATCGCGGCGTTCCCGCACAACTCGTCGATGCGATGCGCTATTCGGTGTTGGGGCCCGGCAAAAGAGTTCGCCCGCTGCTCAGCTACGCCAGTGGGGAACTGTTCGGATTGGCCGCCGAACGGGTTGACTCTATCGCGGTCGCAGTGGAATTGGTGCACGCCTACTCGCTTATCCACGACGACCTGCCTGCCATGGACGATGACGACGTTCGTCGCGGCCGCCAGACCACGCACAGGAAGTTTGGCGAGGCCATGGCGATTCTCGCGGGGGATGCGCTGCAGGCACGGGCCTTCGAGATCCTGTGCCGGGACCTGGCGGGACTCGGGACAACAGGCACCCGGGTGATCGGGTGGCTCGCCGGAGCGGCGGGACCGGCAGGGATGGTCGGGGGGCAGGTTCTCGATCTTCAAGCTGAAGGGCGGCGCGTGGACGAGGCCGAACTTGCGAACATTCACCGCAGGAAAACGGGCGAACTGATTCGTGCCGCCATCATGTTGCCCAGCGAACTGGCCGATACCGTCCCGGAGACCGTTCGCCTGTTGGATCAGTTCGCCGGCAATATCGGTCTGGCGTTTCAAATCAGGGACGATCTGCTGGAGGTTGAATCGGACACGGCTGCCATCGGCAAGAGCGCCGGCTCCGATGAACGGAACAAAAAGTCCACTTACCCGTCGATCCTTGGCGCGGACGGCGCCCGCCGTCGGGCCGGTGAAGTGTACGGCGCCGCCATGACCGCACTGGACAGGCTCGGTGACGGTACCTGCGGGTTGCGCTGGATCGCCGATTTCATCGTCAACCGCTCGCGGTAGCCGCGATGAATGCCAGTGCTCAATCCAACTGATAATTGCGTATCGGTTGGATTGAGCACCAGGCCTGCAATCGTTCATCGATGAGAGTTGCCGATGCATGCCTTTCCACGGCGGTGCGCGCCTTCAATCGGAGCGATCGGGCGCTGCGAGGAATCGGGCGCAGTCCACCGAAACTCAGTCCTCAACAACTGCTGAGGAGCGCCAGGCGACACACCGGACTGACCGACGTGGGCGTGCAGTCCATTCTTGGCCCGTTGGAGTGCCTGGTGGACGCTCTTGAGCGAGAAGCGAACCTGACCCCGTTCGGCCGCCTCACGACCCGCCGCCACCTGGTGAACCTCATCGAGACCGCCCTCCTGCTTCAGCAGGATCGCACCTCGTCGCCCGCGGTCAGGGAGCAGCGGATAGTCGCGCCGGTTTTCATCGTGGGGTTGCCGAGGACCGGCACGACACTGCTGCACAATCTGCTCGCGCTGGATCCGGCTACCCGGACCCCGCTGACCTGGGAGACAATGTTTCCCGCTGGTTACCCGGAATCGCCGTCAGCGCTGCGAAGGACAAGAGCGAAGGCTGCCGCACGGCTTGCGCTGGCAAGTTGTATTGCCCCTGATTTCCAGCGAATCCATCCACTGGGGGTCGACCGGCCCGAGGAGTGTGTGGCGCTGATGGCGCCAGGATTCACGAGCGCGCTGTTCCATACCCTGTACCGCGTACCGTCTTACCAGGACTGGTTCGAATCGGATCTCCAGACCCCGGGGTTTGATTTGCACTACCGCACGCTGCAGCAACTGCAGTTCCGACGGGGTACGAGGCGCTGGGTCCTGAAGGGGCCCGCGCATCTTTTCAGCCTGGGGGCGGTGCTGCGGCGCTACCCCGACGCGCGGCTGATACAGACCCATCGGGACCCGCTGCGGGCAATACCCTCTATCGCCAGCCTGAGTACCACTGTGCGCCGCGCGTTCAGCAGGCAGGCGGATCCCGGGGAGATTGGCCGGGATTGCGCCTTGCGGTTGAGCGGAGCGTTGCAACGATTTCTGCGCCGGCGCGATTCGCTTCCTCCGGACCGGATCATGGACGTAGCGTATGCCGAACTAACCTCATCACCCCTAGCCACTGTGGAACGCATTTACGATCATCTGGGCTGGCCTTTTCCGGCTACTGCGAGGGCGTCCATGCGTGACTACCTGACGGCGAATCCCAGGGACGCCCGCGGAGTGCACCGGTACTCACTGCAAGCCTTCGGACTTGACGCCGCGCAGGAGGCACAGCGCTTCGCACACTATTGCGAGCGATTCGCTGTCGAAAGGGAAGCTGATCCTGAAAACTCGGCCAATCACCCTGAAGCGAGTGGGTGACTGGAACCGGCATCGACATATACTATCGCGCCATGGCTGTATGTGTTCCTTCGTCGCAGGCCGACGAGTCGCCAGGCGGGTAGACCGGTGCGGCCCTATTCCACCCGGCAGGTCGCCGAACTACTCGGGATTCCGCCCGCGCGTGTTCGGTCCCTCGCACAGCGAGAGTTCCTCACGCCCAGCCGTAACGAGCACGGACAACTTCGGTTTTCCTTTCAGGACCTGGTGCTTCTGCGCACCGCGAGCGGCCTGCTCGAAGCCGGCGTACAACCCCGCCGTGTATGGCGCGCGCTGCGGGCGGTTCGCGACCGTCTGCCGGCAGGTCAGCCGCTGAGTTCGGTTCGCGTGCTGGCTGACGGCCAGCGAGTGCTGATCCAGGAACGCGACACAGCCTGGGAACCGGAATCGGGCCAGACCATTCTCGCCTTTGCGGTCGAAGATCTCGCGGCAAAGGTCGCGCCGCTGGTGATGGCGGCCGCGGCCCAGGCCCGTGCTCACGCGAACACCAGCGACGAATGGTTCGAACTGGCGCTCGAATTCGATCATGTGGGCGCGAGAGAGGATGCGACCGCCGCCTATCGGGAAGCCATCTCCCTCGACGGCACTCACGTCAACGCCCGCATCAATCTGGGCCGTCTGCTTCACAATGTGCGCGCCTACGGCCAGGCAGAGGAACTGTATCGCGATGCGCTGAGAATCGACCCCGCCAATGCCATCGCGGCGTTCAATCTTGGCGTGGTACTGGAAGATCAGGGCGCGCTCCAGGAAGCCCTGGACACCTATCGCCATGCCCTGTCGGTGGACCCGGCCCTACCCGATGTGCACTACAACCTTGCCCGGCTCTACGAACAGCAAGGCGATCGCCAGGCGGCCCTGCACCATTTCGCGAGCTTCAGAGACCTGAGAAACGAACGCGACGAGTTATCTGACTAAACAGTACCGGGGAAGCATACCGGCCCTTGGTAGAACGAACGCACGATCACCTACAAGAAACCGTCCTGGCGCGCCAGGGATGCGCATGGCGTTCGCCTACTTGCCCCTGTCAATGGCCATCAGCAGCGTCGGCAGCAGCAGGAAATCGGTGAGCAGCGCGATGACGATCGTCATCGATACCAGAATCCCGAGCGCCCAACTCAGTTCGAATCCGGATGCCGTAAATACCAGGAACCCCAATGAAAGCACGACGGTGGTCGTAGTCAATGCGTGACCAACGGCGCCGAAGGTGTAGCGCACCGCCTCCGGCGCCGGCAGACCCTGCCTGCGAGCCTTGAGGTACTTGGTAAGGAAATGAATCGTGTCGTCGACGATGATCCCGAACGCGACCACGGTCACCACCGACGCAGCCATACCCACCCTTCCGACGAGGTAGCCCCACAAGCCGAAACTAACGGCCGCCGGAATGAAGTTCGGCAACAGGCTGATCAGCCCGATGCGAATGTTCCTGAGGACCAGGATCAATATCAACGAGATCAGGCTCATGGCGATGATCGTGCCTCGCAGCATGCTCTCGATATTCCTCTGAGACAGGTGGGCGAAGATCATGGTGATTCCCGATGCAGCGGTGGCCATGTCCGGCGCGTTGGCCTGGAGCCACGCCTGGGCGCGCTCGTCCAGCGCGCGCAGTTCACCGCCCGACAGGTCCGCGGCGACGGCGGTCATGCGCGTGGCGGACTTGGAGACATCGATTCGATCGTTCAGGTCGATGCCGAACGGCAGTGAGAATTCATACAGGAGCAGGTACTGGGCCGCCAGTTGCGAGTCTTCGGGCAACCGGTGAAAGGCAGGATCGTCGCCGTTCATGTTCCGGTTGAGGCGCTTCATGATGTCGGGAAACGCCTGCACGTGCGTCACTTCGGGTTGCTCCCGGAACCATTCGGCGAAGGCATCCACCGTACTCAGGTACTCCGGGTCGGTGATCCCGCCCTCGCGGCCCGCACTCAGCGAGTATTCCAGTGAGTCCAGCCCCGTCAGGTTCTCGATGACGAAATCCGTATGGCGTCGGAATTCGTAGCGGTCATCGAAGTAACGCGTCCAGGTTTCACTTATCTCGTTGCGGGGAATGCCCATGATCAGAACGACCGCAACGGCGCCGACCGACCAAAGCAGGAGCGTGCGGCGGCCAATCACGAAAGTTGCCAGGCGGTCGAAGAAGAGCGATTTGCCCTCGCGCAGGGGAGGCGCCCTGAGCGGCAGCAGCGAGAGGATCGCCGGCAGCAGGATCATGCAGTAGCAGAAGGCGCAGAACACGCCGAACGCCACCAGATTGCCCAGCACGTGGAACGGGGGAGAATCGGATGCGTTCAGGCTCAGGAATCCGATCGCCGTGGTCAGCGAGGTCAGGAACACGGGAGTGGCATTGTGCCGCGACGATTACGACGAAGACGATCGGCATGAGCCGGCGCAGGTCGTCCTGGGTCGCGTCGGCAAAGGCGCGGTTCATGACCACGTCGCCGGTCAGGTAGTAGTCGATGTCCGGATGGTTGGCGCGAGCCTCGTCCAGCGTGGCGTTCAGGTAGTCGGTGATCTCGACCACCGTCCAGCGTGGCGTTCAGGTAGTCGGTGATCTCGACCACCGCGGCGTCGAGTTCGTCGGGCAGGAAGAAGTTGATCGACACGGCACCGACACGGCCGTCTTCGGAGACCAGCCTGCCGGCCGTCTCGATGGAGTCGAGCGCAATGGCTTCGACGTTCGCAAGTTCAGCATCGCTCAACGCGCCGGCGCCGTCGACGAGCGGTTCAACGGTCAGATCATCGCCGACTGCCTCGCTGTGGGAATAGTTTGTCAGCGAATCGACGCGACTCGAGTAAGGCGCCTGCCACGCCGCCTCGGTCAGTTGCTCTATGGCACCGAGTGCCTCCCGGGAAAACACGGTGCCGTCCCCGGGTGCGATGGCGATCAGCGCCTTGTTGGATTCGGAGTAGGTTTGTTCCAGCGCGTCGAAGGCAACCAACTCCGGGTTGTCCTCGCTGAACATCATCCGATAGTCGTTCGTCGTGGTAATGAAGCGAGCACCGCCGGTCATCAGCAGCATGACCGCCGTTGCCAGCGCCACCGTCGACCACCGGCGTCCCAGGATCAGATCGACGATACGGTCGAGTCGCGCCGGTTTCGACGCCGCGCTCATCGCCGCCCGTTCACCATTCGATCGACTCGGACGTATGGACGTGGTTCGGCATTCTGTAACTCAGTCCATCCTCGTCGTAAACGGAGATCTGCAGGAGCTGGGTAAAATTCTCCGATCGGACCAACTGCGAGTTCTTCATCAACCGCTGATAGCGCTGTTTCATCCGGTACAGGAACAGTGTTCCGAGGACGGGGGTCTTCGGAAACTCGAACTGCTCGGCGCGTTCTCGCCCGATGAGCGCGCGCGAAAGACGGTAGGCCAAAGTGGTCAATTCCGCTTGTTCCTTCGGGTCCGTTATGTCCGCCACCGTCGGAATGGCCTGGATCAGCATGTTCGCCACGGCGACCGAATCGGGGTCCGGCGGCGGTTCGCACAGGTAGCCGACCTTGTAGATTCTTGTCGCCGCCTCGGCGTCGGTATAGAGGATGGTTTCGGGAATCCCCATGACGAAGCCTGTGTAGCGCCAAACGTCGAGAACGCTGTCTTTTTCCTCCTCGGTGAAATTCGCGCCGACCTTCAGCGAGTATTCCAGCAGGCGCTTGGAAAAGACGGCAATGGCCAGACCGAGGTGCGCCGCGCTGACCGGCGCGCGCCACGCCTCATGGTTCCATTCCTCGGACTTGTTCAGCAGAGCCCTGATCCGGCTGTGGATGATCCGGATCCGCATCGACAGCTTCCACCCGTCGCCGTTTCGGTACAGACCGCCGGGAAAGAAGATATCCATCATGTGGCGGTTATTCTGCTGCAGCCGCCGCTTGGTCGACGCCACGCGCCCGGTGATATTGAACGACTTGGCGATCATCGTCGAGAAGCAGAGTTGTCCAACGAGACATGAGCCTGAACGGGAAGCGGTAATCCAACGAGACATGAGCCTGTAGGTCGGCGTCTGGGATCATCGGAGGATGATCGTGACGTTACAGACCGAGCGGGTGCGGACGCTGGAGCAGGTGCGCGCCTTTGTGGAGGGCAGCGAACCGGTGGACTTTGTCGGCGCCGGGCGCGAAGGGATTTACG
Organism: Candidatus Rariloculaceae bacterium; assembly: GCA_965262365.1. Taxonomy (GTDB): domain Bacteria; phylum Pseudomonadota; class Gammaproteobacteria; order Steroidobacterales; family Rariloculaceae; genus UBA6522. The sequence goes on along the minus strand of OZ253541.1, from coordinate 5,756,801 downwards.
CGTTGGTCCGGCGCACGCTGGTGCGGTTGGACTATCACCGCCTGGGCAAGCCGGACAAGGGGCTGGTGAGGCGGTATTTGGCGAAGGTGACGGGTTTGTCGCGGGCGCAGTTGACGCGTCTGATCGGGCGGCACCGTCGGACGGGCCGGATCGAGAACCGCCGCGGCGGGCCGCCGGCGAAGCCGTTCGAGCGCCGTTACACGCGCCTGGACATCCGGCTGCTGGCGCGGTTGGACACGGAGTTGGGGCAGATGTCGGGGCCGGCCACGCGCGCGGTGCTGCGTCGTCAATGGGAGGTGTTCGGCGACGCCCGGTTCGAGCGCCTGTCGGGGCTGTCCAACGGGCATCTGTACAACCTGCGCAAGTCCCGGACCTACCGCAACGTGCGCCGGGTCGTGGACCGCACGCGACCCACATCGGTGGCCATCGGGGTGCGTCGGCGGCCCGATCCGGGGGGCGCGCCGGGGCACTTGCGCGTGGACACGGTCCACCAGGGCGACCTGGACGGGGTCAAGGGGGTGTACCACATCAACGCGGTGGACGAGGTCACGCAGTGGCAGCAGATCGGCACGGTGGAGGCGATCTCCGAAGCCTTCCCGATCCCGGTACTTCAGGCGCTGCTGGGGTCCTTTCCCTTCAGGATCAACGGTTTCCATGCCGACAACGGCTCCGAGTACATCAACCACCGGGTCGCGGCGCTGTTGACGAAGCTGCATGTGGGGACGTTCACCAAGTCCCGCGCCCGGCACAGCAACGACAACGCCCTGGTCGAGGGCAAGAACGGCTCCGTGGTGCGCAAGTGGCTCGGCCACGGGCACATCCCGGCGCGCTTCGCCGCCGACGTCCACGCCTTCAACCGGGACTGGCTCTCGCCGTTTCTGAACTTCCACCGCCCGTGCCTGTTCCCCACCGACACCGTCGACGCCAAGGGCCGGGTGCGCAAGCGCTACCGCGACGCCGACACGATGACCCCGTACGAGAAGTTCAAGTCCCTGCCCGGCGCCGAACGGTATCTGGTGGAGGGTCTGAGCTTCGAGACGCTCGACGCCCAGGCCCACGCCGTCAGCGACTTCCAGGCCGCCGAGGCGTTGAACCGGGCCCGCCGGGAGCTGTTCCGGCGCATCGGACAAGAGGGATCGGTCGCCGCCTGAGCCTCGCCCGACGCCCAAGCCCCGTCCCGTGCAGTTGTGGACGAGTCCTTCGGACCGGCCCGCGCCCTGCGGGCCGTGGGGACAGCCCGTGGACAACGCCAAAGCGTTGCCCACCGCCTGTGCCTCAGGATGACGGTCCATTCAATAACAATCCCAACTCCGCCTACAGCCCAGTCAACCTATCGCTTCAGGCTCATTTCGGTATTGGAAAACGCTGAAGCCTTCCACCAGCACGCCGGTGACGAACGCGACGAGCATGAGGTCCACGTTGGCGTGGAACGCGCGAATCCCCGGACGAAATGCTTCGTAGTCGAGCCACTCGGGCTCCTCAAGGTTGTTGAAGAATTCGCGCAGCGGCTGCGGCGCCTTGCGCAACACCTCGTCCTGCTCTTCGACGCCGGCCCTGATGAACCGGTGGAGGTCCCCGGGAGGTAACGCGGCGAGTTCCTCCATCACCGGATCGAGCTCAGGGTCGCCCAGGGTGGTGTGCTTGATGTAGATGTCGGCAAGCGCCTCATCGTGGCTTCGCGCCTTCGCATAAGGCTCGGCGTAGGCTGTGGGGACCTGAATCATTGTCTCTGCCCCTCCAAGCGTGGCCCGGCGGGCCGCGCGCGCCAGGATCACCGCACTCGTCTCAGCCCCGTCTGGGTGAATTCCGCATCGTCGATCTCGGTTTGAAACTGGTAGTCCGACCAGGTCAATACCGTGCTCTTTCCGGTGAGGTGATTGATCATGGTCAACTCGCTCGCCTGCCAGTATCGATCCACGTACAGCTCGTAGTTGTCCAAAGTGAGCGTCTTCAGATGCGCATCCTTGCGGTCATGGTAATCCACTTTCCATACGCGAAGCTCGTCCTTGTCACGCCACACCACCTGGCGGAGGTAGCCCGAGCGCTCGTCGGTCGGAAAGCGTTCGGTAACCGTGCAGGTCAATTCACCGCAGGGCTCGTCCCGAAGATACCGGTAGGTAAATTTCTCCACTTCCGGAACGCTCATGTCCTCGTAGGCAAACTCGCTGCCCATGAAGGACCCCGACTGGTTCGACGAACTGATGCGCTTGACCCGCGTCAGTGCGGGAAGATAGAGCCACTGATCGTCGGCCGCCTCCATGTGACCGTGGACGAGCATTGCCGTCCCGGCAACATCGCGCGGTTCATCGAAAACGAACAGGCTTCGGTTGCCGTCGCCTTCAACCTCCAGCACCTTGACGCGCAGTTGACGCTGGCTCTGCTGTCCCTGCCTGTTGCGAAGAACCATGGTTTGACGAGCCGTGAAATTGCCGAACCCCGTGCCCCGTTCACGCGCTTCGGTGGCGATCTGCAGCCCGATTTCCTCGGCGCCGGGGCTCTGCGAATGCGCGGGAAGCGATGCCGAGAGGACAATCAGAACTGCAAGGCAGGGCGGGAACAGAGCCTGCCGTAGGGAGTGGGTGTGGGTCATTTTCTTCACCGCTGGATAGCCTTACGCGCAGTCACGGGACTATAGTACTCGGTAGGGGACAATACAATTTGGCGCTACGGCGACACGCAACCCGGCTGGGTAGCGGATGGTTCGATCAATCGTCAATGCCGACGGGAAACGCCAACCGGGTCACAGGAGTACGACTTGAACCTGGACTACGCGGAAACACGACGGGTGCTGATTGCCAAGCGCGAGGAATTGGCAAGCCGGCTGGAGCGCATCAAGCAGAACATCACTGCCGGGCACAGCGCGGACTCCGAAGAACAGGCTCAGGAACTCGAAAACGCCGAGGTGGTCGATGCTCTCGGCAACGAAACGCGGCGCGAGTTGAGCAAGGTCGCCAGCGCCCTGGCCCAGATAGACGCCGAGACCTACGGAATCTGTGTTGACTGCAGCGAGGACATTCCGGTGGCGCGGTTACAGGCCTACCCGTTCGCCGATCGCTGCATTCGGTGCGCGACGGCTGCGGAGGCCAGGGCTTTACGCTAGCGCTACCCGAGCCAGACGAACTTGCAGATGAACAACACCGCCAGCACGCCGACCGCCGGCTTGACGGACGCGTGTCGGCCGCTCAACAGCTTGACGGCCGCGTAGCTGACAAACCCGATCGCAAGCCCGTTGGCAATGGAGAACGTGAATGGCATCGTCATGGCCAGCGCCGTCGCCGGCACATATTCCGTGACGTCGTTCCAATCGATCTCGACAAAGCTTCGCATCATCAGGCAAGCCACGAACAACAGCGCCGGCGCGGTGGCGTAGGTGGGAACCGTCGCGGCAAGCGGTGACAGCAGCAACGCCGCCACGAAGAGCAACGCGACGACCACGGCGGTCAAGCCCGTGCGACCGCCGGCGCGCACGCCGGACGCACTCTCGATGTAGCAGGTGACCGACGAGGTCCCCGCGGCCGCGCCGAAGACGGTCGCCAGCGAATCGGCAACCAGCGCCCGCCGAAGCCGCGGCAGTCGGCCCTGTTCGTCGAGCAGCCCGGCACGATGAGCCACCGCGATCAATGTCCCGGAGGTATCGAACAGGTCGGTAAACAGGAACGCGAAGATGACTCCGACCAGTGCCAGATCGAGTGCGGCGCGGATATCCAGCCTGAACATCACCGTGCTCGGATCGGGCGGGACGTCCACGATGCCATTGAAGTCGCTGACACCGAGGCCGACGCCGGCGACCGTCACACCAAGAATCCCGATGATGATGGCGCCGGGCACCCTCAGCCGATCGAGCGCGACGATTCCCGCGAAGCCCAGCGCAGCCAGTACGACGCTCCACTGCCCGACATCGCCGATACCGACGAGCGTGGCCGGGTTATCCACCACCAGGCCCGCATTCTCCATGGCGATGATGCCGAGAAAAAGCCCTATACCGGCCACTGTCCCCATCTTCAGCGAGTGCGGAATGGCATTGATGATCCACTCGCGCACCCGAAACACGGAAATGATCACGAACAGAACGCCGGACAGGAAAACCGCGCCCAACGCGACCTCCCACGGATACCCCATGCCCAGCACGACCCCGTGCGTGAAGAACGCGTTGAGCCCCATGCCTGGCGCCATGGCGATCGGGTAATTCGCCCACAGGCCCATGATCGACGTTCCGACGGCCGCCGCCAGGCACGTGGCAACGAAAACGCCGCCCGGATCCATCCCGGCCTCCGACAGAATCGCCGGGTTGACGAACACCACGTAGGCCATCGTCAGAAAGGTGGTGACGCCCGCGGCAATTTCGCGACGTACCGTCGTACCGTGCTGTTCAAGCTTGAAGAAGCTGTTCAGCATCCCCTGTTTCCTCCTCCCTGATTCTTGTTCTGTTTCGGGTCGCGATCGTACGACCCGGGCAGTTCGTCAGGCAGCCTCGGAACGGGGGCGGTCTCCGGGCACCGGCGTGTGAGTCGTCCAGGCCCTCAGAAGCCCGGTTTTGAGGGCCCTGGCTCTCTCGATGGATTCCGCCTTGACGGGACCATAACCGCGGATCCTCTCCGGCAGTCCAGCCAGTTCCACGGCGAGGTCCAGCCGCGACTCGTCCAGTTCCGCGACGATCCGCGACAACAGCGCCTCGTATTCGACGATCAACCGCCGCTCGGCACGCCTTTCGCTGGAATATCCGAACACATCCAGCGGCGTGCCCCGCAGCCACTTGAGTCGGGCAAGCACCCGGAACAGAGGCAACACCCAGGCGCCAAGGGCGTACTTGCGGGGGCGGCCGGTGGCGGGATCCACCCGCGCAATCAACGGGGGCGAAAGATGGAAGGTGAGCCTGGCCGAGCCTTCGAATTTCCCCCTGGTTTCGGAGAGAAACCCGGTCTGCGCGAACAGCCGCGCGACTTCGTATTCATCCTTGTAGGCCAGCAGTTTGAAGTAGTTGCGCGCAACACTCTCCGTCAGCCCGGTGCTTTCCCCACGGATGCCGCGCTCCGCGCCCCTGACCCGCTCCACCCACTCCCGATATCGCTCGGCAAGAGCGGCATTCTGGTACTCGGTAAGGAACGTCACGCGACGCTCGATGATGTCGTCGAGATTCGAAGACAACGGCTCCGGCCCCCCGGCCGGCCCGGCACGGCGCCGCACGGCATCCGGATCCACAGCCGCGTGACGGCCCCAGGCGAAGGCGCGAACGTTTTGATCCACCGCAACGCCACTCAGTTCGATGGCGCGAATGATCGCGGCCTCCGATACGGGCAACAGGCCCCGCTGAAATGCGACTCCGAGCAGAAACAGGTTGGCCGCGATCGAGTCGCCAAGCAGTGCGGTCGCCAACCCCGTCGCATCGACCACGACGGGGTCCGACGAACGCGTCGCTTTTGCCAACGATGCCAGCATCGTGGATTCCACGAATTCAAAATCGGGGTTGTGGATGAACGCGGCCGGCATTTCCTCGTGCGTATTGACAACGACGCGGGTTCGATCGGCGTTCAGACGAGCCAGGACATCCTGGCCGCTCGCGACGATCAGGTCCGCGCCCAACAGCAGATCGACCTTGCCGGCGGGAATCTGGGCGCAGCGCAGGTTGTCCGCGGACGTACCGATGCGCACGTGGGAGACGACAGAGCCGAACTTCTGGGCAAGACCCGTCTGGTCCAGCGCCATCACCCGACGGCCCTCCAGATGGGCAGCCATCCCCAGGATGGCTGCAGCGGTGCCGACCCCTGTGCCGCCTACGCCAGTCATGAGCACGTTGTATGGCGACTTCTCGGCACGAACCGGCACCGGCAATTCGGGCATCGAATCAAGCTCCGGCGACGGTTTTTTTGGCCTCACACCCTCAAGGGTCACGAAGCTGGGGCAGAAACCATCAACGCAACTGAAGTCCTTGTTGCACGCAGACTGGTTGATGGTGCGCTTGCGGCCGAACTCCGTCTCAAGCGGAATCACGGACAGACAGTTGGAGACGGCGTTGCAGTCCCCGCATCCTTCGCAGACCAACGGGTTGATGGCGACCCACCGGTCGGGATCCGCCACTTCGCCACGCCGGCGCCTGCGCCGCAACTCGGCGGCGCACGTCTGGTCGTAAATCAGGGCGGAAACGCCGCGATGCTCCCGCAGATCCCGCTGGACCCGGTCCAGTTCCCGGCGATGGTGCACTGGCACGCCGGCGGGCAATCGACGCCGCGGATAGCCGCGCGTCTCATCGGTGACCACGACAATCCGCTTGACGCCTTCGGCAGCCAACTGATGGGCAATACGGTCAACCGTCATGGCCCCCTCCACAGGCTGACCGCCGGTCATCGCCACGGCGTCGTTGTAGAGAATCTTGTAGGTCATGTTGACCCCGGCGGCGATCGCGGCGCGAACGGCGAGCAGGCCGGAGTGCGCGTAGGTGCCGTCGCCAAGATTCTGAAATACGTGAGACGTCTCCGTAAACGGAGCCTGCCCGATCCAGGTCGCACCCTCGCCGCCCATCTGCGTAAACGTCTTCGTTTCCCGGCCGTCCATCCACGTCGCCATGTAGTGGCAGCCGATACCGGCAACGGCAACGCTGCCCTCGGGAACGCGGGTGGAGGTGTTATGGGGACATCCTGAGCAGAAATGCGGCGGCCTCAAGGGTGCGGCGGCCTCAGCCTGTAGTGCCCGGGCCTCGCGCTCGAGCCGAGGCAAGCGCCCGGCAATCTCTTCATCCGGCCCGAGTCGCAACAGTCGGCGGGCGATGACCGCGGCGACCGAAGCCGGCGTAAATTCGTCGACTGCGGACAGGAACGGTTTACCGTGCTCATCGAACTTGCCCAGAATTCTGGGCCGGTCGAAACCGCTCCGATTGTACAACTGCTCCTTGAGCTGGCTCTCGATGACACCCCGTTTTTCCTCAACGATGAGCACCTCTGCAAGCCCCGCGGCAAATTCGCCTATCTGCTCGCGTTCCAGAGGCCAACTCATGCCCACCTTGAACACCTTGATGCCCAATTCGGATGCTCGCCGCCGGTCGATTCCCAACTCGTCGAGGGCCTGGCGAACGTCCAGGTAGGCCTTGCCGGCGGAGACGATGCCCAGCCGAGGATTCGGACTATCGAAGACCAGCCGATTCAGCCCGTTGGCCCGAGTGAATGCCAGCGCGGCGGGAATCTTGTGATTCTGCAGGCGGATTTCCTGATCCATGGGCGCATCCGGCCAGCGTATATGCACGCCCCCGCCCGGTAGTTCGAACTCGGGCTGTACGATCCGGGGAATATCCGGAATTCGGACCGTTTGCGAACCATCGGCATGCTCCTCGGTCAGCTTGAGCGCGATCCAGCAGCCGCTGTACCGGGAAAGCGCATATCCCTTGAGTCCCAACTCCAGAACGTCCCCGAGATCGCTCGGGTTGAGCACCGGGATCCTCGCATCCATGAAGCTGTATTCGCTCTGGTGCGGAAGCGTGGATGATTTACAGATGTGGTCATCACCGGCCACCACGAGAACGCCTCCGTGCCTGGAAGTTCCAGCGTTGTTGGCGTGCTTGAACACATCGCCGCTGCGGTCCACGCCCGGGCCCTTGCCGTACCAGAGCCCGAATACCCCGTCGTACCGGCTGCCGGGAAAGAGTTTGACCTGCTGCGTACCCCAGATGGAGGTGGCTGCCAGGTCTTCGTTAAGCCCCGGCTGGAATTGAATCCGGGCCTGTTCCAGGAACGGCTTCGCGCGCCAGAGCTCCTGATCCAGTCCGGCAAGGGGCGAACCCCGGTATCCGGAAACGAACCCTGCGGTCTTCAGACCGGACCGGGCATCGCTTTCGCTCTGAAGCAGCAACAGCTTGACCAGGGCCTGAAGGCCGGTGAGATAGAACGTGTCCGTCCCTGCGCTGTATCGCTGGTCGAGTCGGTCGATCTGTCGCAATCTCATGGCGCCGCTTTCAACTGACCTGGGTTTTCGACGTCGAATGGTTAGACCACATGGCGGACCAAATTACTGCAAAGGCTGATTTGCCCATACTCAAAGCGAAGTCAATCCAGGCAGCCCGCGGCAATAATCCCGCCGCCGGACTGCAGGCTAATCTTATCCCGAATTCAACGTTCGCGTTGATTTCCCTCTGCCTGCCCGTCCGTCTCACGGCTCCGGGTACTCGGCGATGATTTTGCTCAGTCGCTCCGGATCGATGTTGGCGCCGCTCAAGACTACAGCCACGCATTGACGGTTCGCGGCCGCGCCGTCCAGCAGCGCGCCGAGTGCGACGGCACCGGATGGTTCCAGGACCAACTTGAGGTATCTCGCGGCGAATGCGACGCTTCGTGCCGCCTGAGCGTCCGTGACCTCAAGGCCGCCGGCCAGCCGCCCCCGATTGATGGCAAAGGTGACCGCACCGGGAGTGGGTGCCATTAGCGCATCGCAGAGCGTGGGCGGATTGCCGTGGACCCGCTGCCGGCAGCCGGTTTCCAGTGAGCGCTTGGTCTCGGCATATCCCTGTGGCTCCACCGCATAGATGTCGCACTCGGGAAAGATCCTCTCCATGGCCAATGCGCACCCGGCAATCAGGCCACCGCCTCCGCAAGGACAGTAGAGTGCGTCCAATTCGACCTCGATGTCGCGGGCGAATCGGGCAATTTCCAGACCCACCGTGCCTTGTCCGGCGATGATGTCGGGGTGATCGAAGGGCGGTAGCAGCACGGCGCCGCTGCGATCCGCCAGGTCCGCGCCAATGCGCTCCCTGTCCTCCGTGTGCCGGTCATACAGAACGACTCGGGCGCCCGCTCGCTCCGTGGCAAGCTTCTTGATCCGCGGTGCATCCCGGGGCATGACGATGGTCGCCTGCACACCCAGCCATTTGGCGGCCAGTGCAACACCCTGCGCGTGATTTCCGGAGGAGAACGTAACCACCCCGACGCATCGTTGAGATTCGCTGAGACCCAGAAGACCGTTGAGGGCGCCCCGGATCTTGAAGCTGCCGCCGTACTGCAGGGACTCGGCCTTTACCAGGACGCGGCATCCGGCGCGGCGGTTCAATTCCTCCGATTCCAGTACCGGGGAGGGCTTGATCCACGATTGCAGCCGAGTCGAGGCTTCCTTCACGTCGTCCGCGGTCGGCAGTACATCGGTCATATTCGGCTATCCACGCGTGGACCGTAGACACAAAGCGTATCCCCGACCACGCTCGGAGTGAAGCCCAGCCGCCCCTGAAGCCACCGAATGCTCCGTTATTTCCCCGTATAATCCGCGCGATGATCAGCCCGTCGCCAGGCGTCGATTCTCCGAGACCGACTCGTCAACGTGCCATCGTCCAACTAAAAGACGTGGACGTGAAGTTGCTGGGCCGTACCGTGCTTCAGCATATCAACTGGGAGCTCGTTCCGGGCGAGCATTGGGCTGTGACCGGCGCCAACGGCAGTGGCAAGACAAGTTTTCTGAGGCTTGTCGCGGGCCAATTGTGGCCCACCGCGGGCCGGGGTACCCGCCGCTACGATTTTGGCGGAGAACTGCAGGTCGACGCCGTTCAGGCGCTCGGCCGTATCACCCTGGTGGGTCACGAACTCCAGGACCGCTATACGCAATTGAAATGGAATTTTCTCGCCCGGGAAGTCGTGCTTTCAGGGATCTTCCGCACGGATGTCCCGCGACGCGACCCTGAACCCGGCGAGCTTGAACGTGCCGCGCACACCCTGGATGAACTCGGCATGACGCACCTGGCCGAGCGGCCGTTCCTGGAGCTGTCCCGGGGAGAGCAGCGTCGCGTTCTCATTGCGCGCGGCCTGGGATTCGAGCCCGAGGTTCTGATTCTGGACGAACCCGCGGCGGGCCTGGACAGGCGGGCGCGCCAGCGGCTCAAGGAGACCATCGACGGCATCAGCGCTCATACGACGGTCATGTGCTCGTTTCACGATGCATCGGACCTTCCCGGCTCCATCAACCGAATGCTGCGCCTGGAAAATGGCCGCGTCATCGAGTCCCGTGCGGTCGCGTCCGGTTCCACCCCCTTGGTCAGCCCGGAGTCGACCGTCGCCAACCAGGCTGCAGTGGCGAGCCACGCACCAGCGACGACGGATTCGGACGTCATCATCGAAATCGAACAAGGCGACGTATGGCTGGACGAGCGGCTGGCGTTGTCGGGCATCTATTGGCGCCTGGCGCGCGGCGAGCACTGGCTGGTTCGCGGACCCAACGGCGCCGGCAAGAGCACGTTCCTGCGCCTGCTGCACGGACAGTTGCGGCCCGCGCTCGGCGGTTCGCTTCGCTTCCCGGGTATCGAAAACCCGGAAAACGTGTGGGAACTGCGCAAGCAGGTCGCCTGGGTGTCGCCGGAATTGCAGGCCGGCTACTGGTACCCGTCCACGGCGCGGCAGTGCATCTATTCGGGCTTCGACTCGAGCATCGGCCAGACGCGGCGAATGACGGCTTCCGAGAGCACGCTGGTGGACGAACTGCTGGAGCAGTTCAAGCTAGCCGACCTCGCGGACCGCAACATCAGGACGCTGTCCTACGGGCAGTTCCGCCGCGTGCTGATTGCCCGCGCAGTGGTGCACGAGCCCAGGGTGCTGCTGCTGGACGAGCCGTGGGAGGGTCTGGACTCGGACAACCGGAACCTGGTAAACCGCGAATTGGAGCAGATCATCGCGCGCGGCACGCATCTGGTGTCGGCCAGCCACCTGACCGACACGCCCGCACCATTCAACCGGCTATTGGAGCTGATGGACGGCAGGATCGTCGGATCGAGCGTCTTGAATGCTCCGGAACACGATTCGCATGAGCGACGGAGAACCCAGGCATGAAACTCGAAAGCAGCGTCATTCTGATCACCGGCGCGGCCCGGGGGCTCGGCGCGGCGATGGCCCGGGGCGTCGCCGCGCGCGGAGCGCGCCCGATATTGGTGGATCTCGATGAGGCGAGCCTCGACAAGACGCGGCGGGCGTGCGCGGCACTGGGCGCCGAAGTCGGTTGCTACGCGGCCGATGTCAGCAGGGAAACGGAGGTCGAACGATTGTTCGAGCGAGTGGTCCGGGACTTCGGTCGGCTGGACGCGCTGATCAACAACGCGGGCATTCTCCGCGACGGCCTGCTGGTGAAGGCCAGGGAGGGAGAGATCGTCGACAAACTGAGCCTGGAGCAGTGGCAGGCCGTCATCGACGTCAACCTGACGGGCGTATTCCTTTGCGGCCGGGAGGCCGCCGCCCACATGATCCGCCTCAAGAGCCGCGGCTGCATCGTCAACATGTCCAGCGTCTCCAGGGCAGGCAACTTCGGGCAAAGCAATTATTCCGCTTCAAAGGCCGGTGTCGCAGCATTGACCGTAGTCTGGGCCAAGGAATTGGCACGGCACGGCATTCGAGTCAACGCCATCGCGCCAGGGTTCGTCAAGACGGAAATGGTCGCCAGCATGCGGCCGGAGGTCCTGGAGAAAATCGCCGCGGGGATTCCCGCCGGGCGACTCTGCGAACCCGAAGAGATCGCCCACGCGGCAATCTACCTGCTGGAGAACGACTACATGAACGGCCGCGTGCTGGAGATCGACGGCGCGGCACGTCTTTAGCCCCGCGACGCCGGGCCGTTCCGGCTCGAACCGAGGCACTCCTCCCTGCCCTGGCCAAAAAAAAGCCGCAACCCCGAAGGGCTGCGGCAATCAATGAACAAGTTCCGATAACGATTATTCGGGAGCTTCGACGAATTCGGGATAGGCTTCCACACCGCACTCGCCGATATCCACGCCCTCGTACTCCTCCTGCTCGGAGACGCGGATTCCCATGACCTTGGACAATACGTACCAGACCGCAAAGCTGGTCGCGAATACCCATACGAAGATCGTGACGATGCCGAGCAATTGAGCGCCAATCGATGCATCGGGATTGGTCAGCACCACCGCCAATAGCCCCCAGATGCCTACCACGCCGTGTACTGAGATGGCGCCGACGGGATCGTCGATCCTGAACTTCCGGTCAAGCATGACGATGGCGAACACGACGATAGCGCCGCCGACGGCGCCGATGAACGTGGCAACCAGCGGTGATGACGTCAGTGGCTCCGCCGTAATCGACACCAATCCCGCCAACGCGCCGTTGAGCGCCATGGTCAGGTCCGCCTTGCCGAACCAGGCCCGCGCCAACAGAAGGGCTGCTACCAGCCCGCCCGCCGCCGCCATGTTCGTATTGACGATGACCAGGGAAACCGCGTTGGCTTCAGCAACGTTGGAGATTATGAGCTCCGATCCGCCATTGAATCCGAACCACCCGAGCCACAGGATCAGCGTTCCCAGGGCCGAGAGCGGCAGATTGGCACCGGGTATCGCCCGGACTTCGCCCGAGGGACCGTACTTGCCCTTGCGTGCCCCCAGGAGGAGGACACCGGCCAGTGCCGCAGCCCCACCGCACATGTGCACCACGCCGGAACCGGCAAAATCCAGGAATCCGGCCTCATTCAACCAGCCGCCGCCCCACTTCCAGTAACCCTGGACCGGATAGATGAATCCGGTGAGAACCACGGCGAAGGCGAAGAACGAGAAGAGCTTCATGCGTTCCGCCACGGCGCCGGAGACGATGGACATGGCGGTCGCCACGAAGACGACCTGGAAGAAGAAGTCCGACAACCCCGAGTAATACGGCGCGCCGTCGCCGCCGGCGATGACGTCCGCGGCCGAATTGTCCGCCGACGTGAGCATGCTGATGCCCGGAATCACGCCATTGCCGTCGCCGTACATGATCCCGTAGCCGCACAGCATGTACATGATGCAGGCGATGGAATACAGGCCGACATTCTTGGTGAGAATCTCTGCCGTGTTCTTCGCCCGAACCAACCCTGCCTCGAGCATGGTGAATCCGGCGGCCATCCACATGACCAGCGCACCCATGACGAGGAAATAAAATGTATCCAGCGCGTAGCTGAGTTCTGCAATTTCCATGTGATTTTTCCTCCTGCTTACAGCGCCTGATCGCCGGTCTCACCGGTGCGAATCCGGGTGGCTTGTATCAATTCGGAGACGAAGACCTTGCCATCGCCGATTGAACCGGTGCTCGCGGAAGCGACGATCGCCTCCACCGCGGCATCCAGCAGTTCATCGGCCACCGCCGCTTCGATCTTCGTCTTCGGCACGAAGTCCACCGAGTATTCAGCACCCCGGTAAAGCTCCGTGTGTCCCTTCTGCCGACCGAAGCCCTTGACCTCGGTCACGGTCATCCCCTGAACGCCCGCTTCGGCGAGCGCCTGGCGGACATCCTCGAGTTTGAAGGGCTTGATCACTGACGTAATGAGTTTCATAGCGTCACCTTCTCTTGTCTCTGATGTATTGAAAAATCCGTCTCATTCACCGAACGAGATGCCCCTGGTCACTCCGAAGACCAAGGCGACGTCGCCGCCGTCCTGGCTCGGGCTCAGATCGCTGCTGGCCACCAACGCCATGGACAGATCGAGGCCCATGAAGTCGAAGCCGTAGCCGAGCTCGCCGTAACTGCCGTCGAAGTCCTGGCCGAAACTGCCGAACGTGATGTAGGCGCCGCCCTCGAACCCGTAGCCGACGGAAACGAAGGAATAGTCTTCGGGAGCGCCGAATCCGCCCCATTCCCCGACAGCCACATCCAGCGAAAGGCCGCCGTAGCTAAACCCGAGATTGAATTCCTCGTAGGTGTCATCCCAGTCGTCGGTGTAGTAGTAGCCCGTATAGCCGACCCCCCAACCGAGATCGCCCGCCGAGCCGCCAATACCGAAGTACAGGTCCGTCTCGATTCCCTGGCCGACATCCGCGCCCCAGGTTCCGACGTAAAACCCGCTCTCGTGCTCGTAATCGAGCCCCGCGGAGGCCGATGAACTCGACTGGAAGATGCCCCGGTAAATGTAGTCGCTGACCATGCCGAAATTGGCTGAGACCTGAGCCATGGACACGGTCGGCACGGCCGTGAACGCGAGCAAAATCAATGATCGTGCAATCGTCATTGCAATGTCCTCCTGGGTGTTGTCTTTCGAAATGACTCGCAAGTGATGCACTATCTGTGCCAGAAATAGCTTTTTGTATAAATATCAATAGATTGAAAATTCACTCAGCCCCTTCGGCACGGCAGGCGCACCACTGTGGGACAGGCCCGGCACCAGAACGGCGCGGTAGCTTCCGGTCGGCCGCGACACGGGCTATGATCTGAACCGTTCTCAAACTCGCTGAAGGAAACCTGCCATGGTGACGACTGCTTCCCTGATTCTTGCCGTCCTGTTATCCGCCGCTCTGGTGTGGGTCGCCTCGGCGCTGATCTTCGCCCTGTTGACCGGCGGCGCGTTCGCCTGGCTCTGGCCCGAGATGGCCTAGCAGACGGAAGCGGGGGGGGAAATTGGCTAGAACTCTTCCGGCGCGACGGTCAGCGTCAGGCCATCCAGTTCGTCGGTGAGCATGATCTGGCAACTCAGGCGGGAACGCTCGGGATCGAAGTACATCGATTCGCTGACCAGGAGATCCTCCTCGTCGTGCCGGGGCGGCAACTTTGCCAACCAGTCGGGGTCCATATGGACATGGCAGGTGGCGCAGGAACACAGACCACCACAAATGGCATCCACGCTGTCATCCAGATCCCGGATGTTCTCCATCACGGTCATGCCAGTCTGGCCATCAACTTCGACTTGCCGGCCCTCGCGATCGGTCACCGCCAACTTCGCCATCCGATCCGCCTCTGGATGCTGTGGAAGCGGGCACTATACTACTGTTGCGACCGCAGCATAACCGGCCCGTGCCGGCACACTTCAGGTATAAGCATGCAGATCGTCGACAGCGCAGACGGGCCCGTCAAAACACACCTCGTGCTCATGTTGAAGGCGCCGGCGAATGCCAAACGCAGGATTGCCGCCGAGGTCGGCGATCTTGCGGGCGAAGCCGCCGCCCACCTCCTGGGCTGCGCGCTGGAAGACGTGCTCGCCTGGCCTGGACCCACCTGGCTGTCACCGGCGAATCCGCGTGACTGGGACTGGGTCCTGTCCGAAGTAGATGCAGAATCCGCACCGGCCCGGACGCCTCGCCCAACAACGGATGGGAACGCCAGTCAGTCCGACGCCCGCAAGACGCAGCGCGGTGCAATTTGCGGGCTGGTCCATCAGCAGGGCGAGAACCTGGGCGAACGCATCAACTACGTCGATGGCGAACTGCGCCGCAGAGGGGCCAGGAGACTCATATTCCTGGGCACGGACTGCCCGGGCCTCGATTCGGCCTACCTCGAGCAGGCCGCTTCCAGTCTCCGTAACGCGGACGCAGTTCTCGGTCCTGCCGGAGACGGCGGTGTAGTCCTCATGGGGGCACGCCGCCCCTGGCCGGACTTGAGCGGGCTGGGTTGGAGTACGCATGGCCTCTGTGCGGAACTCCAGAAGCTTTGCCACGAAGCCGGATGGAGCATGGCAACGCTTGACGTTCGCGCGGACGTCGACACCCTGCATGACCTGCTCGAGACCGGAGACCAGGTCTCGGATGACGGGCGGCCTGCGCGGCGTATCCTGGCCGAATGGTTGAGCACCCATTACGGCTCGCTGTCGGCGCACCTTCCTGCCGGCTCGGATGAAGCTCAAAGGGGAGAAACATCGTGAACCCGCTCCGCATGCTGGACGAGTACCCTGGCGAGCGTTACGACCGTGACTGGCGAGAACTGGTGTTCCCGCGGGATTACCGCAATCCCTCCCCCCGCTCGCGGTACCACCTGGTGGTGATCGGCGCGGGTCCCGCGGGCCTGGTGACCGCGATCGCCGCGGCAGGTCTGGGGGCACGGGTCGCACTGGTTGAGCGTCAGGCAATGGGCGGGGATTGTCTCAACGTGGGCTGCGTCCCCTCCAAGGCGCTGCTGGAATTCACCCGGCGGAATCCCGGCTGCGAAGCGGACGAGGCCTTCGCCTGGCTAAGACAGGTCCGGGCGGAAATCGCCCGCCACGATTCAGTGGAACGCTACCGTGAGCATGGGGTGGATGTCTTTCTGGGGACGGCGCATTTTCTCGATCGTGACAGCGTTGCGGTAGAGGAGCACCGGCTCCATGGAAGGCGGTTTGTAATCGCGACCGGCGCGCGGGCCGCCATGCCGCCGATTCCGGGCCTGGCGTCGTGCAATCCCCTGACCAACGAATCGATCTTCGATCTGGCCGAACCGCCGCAACGACTGGCAATACTCGGTGCAGGACCCATCGGTTGCGAAATGGCCCAGGCCATGGCTCGTCTGGGTGTCGACGTTCACCTGTTCGAACTGGCGGACAGGGTGCTGCCGGGTGAGTCGGCCGGCGCCGGACACGTGCTGGGGCCAGCGCTTGAAGCCGACGGGGTGACGCTTCACCTGGGGTCTCTCGTCTCGGACGTCACCATGGGCGACGACGGGCCAATCCTGCACACCGACGGGATCAACATCGCCGCCGGGACAGTCCTCGTCGCCGCGGGACGCCGTGCAAACCTGGAAGGATTGCAACTCCACAAGGCCGGCGTGGAAGTCCGCGACCGACTGATCGTGGTGGACAACAAATTGAGAACCACCAATCGGAAAATCTACGCGGCGGGCGATGTCTGCTCCAGGCTCCAGTTCACTCATCACGCCGACGCGCATGCAAGAATTGTCGTCCAGAACGCACTGTTTGCACCCACGGCAACCACGTCGTCCCTGGTCGTGCCCAGGTGTACCTACACCGAGCCGGAGGTGGCCCAGGTGGGTCCGACCCAGGAGGAACTCGATCTGGCGGGAACCGCCTGCGACAGCTACCGTCTGGAGTTTGCGGACCTGGACCGAGGCAAGGCCGCAGGCGATCGGCATGGTTTTGTAGAGGTGACTACGGTCAGGGGTCAGGATAAGATTCTGGGAGGAACCATTGTGGGCGAGGACGCAGGCGAACAGATCGCCGGCATCTGCCTCGCCATGAACAATGGCCTCGGGCTCGGCAAACTGGGAAAAACCATGCTGCCCTACCCGACCCGCGGCGAGTATATGCGGCGCCTCGCCGACGCTTACAATCGGACACGCCTTACGCCGCTCGCGCAAGCCCTGATGGGCGCCTGGTTACGCTATGCCGCCCGCTGACGACCACCAAAACACGACTGCCGACATCGCCATCGTCATTCCGGTGCTGGGCGACTCCGCCCCGCTCCGCGCACTGCTGGACCTGATCGCCGCCTGGAAGCGCAAGCCCCGCGAGATAATCGTCGTCGCGGCCGATGCCTACACGCAGTTGAGCGCGCTCTGCGAGGATCGTGGGTGTCGCTTTCTCACCTCGGAAGCTTGTCGCGGAAGACAACAGGATCTGGGCGCCAGGACCGCCCAGGCCGACGTACTGTGGTTCCTCCATGCGGACGCAACGCCCAACTCATCAAGTCTCGGCGACATCGCCCGAGCCATGGCAGACGGAGCCGAAGGCGGCCACTTCAGGTTCAGGTTCTCCGGGATCCCGACGTACCGCAAGACAACAATCGAATGGCTGACCAACCTTCGCGTCAAGTTCGGCGGCATCCCGTACGGCGATCAGGGAATCTTCGTTCGCAGGGACATCTACCTCAAGTGCGGCGGGTTCCCTCACCAGCCGTTGTTTGAAGAGGTTGCACTGGTGCGCCGGCTTCGGTTACGCGGATGGTTCCGAGCCCTCGCGACGCCCATGGGGGTATCGCCCCGACGCTGGGAACAGGATGGATGGTTTCGCCGGTGCGTGAACAACCGCCGTCTGGCGCTGGCCTACGCGTGCGGGCAGACCGCGCACCGCCTCGTGTACCGATACGACCCGCCAGCCCCGATTCAGGCAGACATGGTCGACGGAGGTCCCCGCCCGTGAACGCGGTTCCCGCACATCTCCTGCCGCCCCCGGAGCCCACCGGTTATATCCAACCCGGAGCCCTGAGGGAATTGTGGTTTCATACCGGGACGGCCTGTAACCTTGCCTGCCCGTTCTGTCTGGAAGGCTCGATGCCCGGTGACGGCCGGCTGCAGCGGATCACGCTGGCCGATGTGCGGCCCTTGATGGACGAGGCCGTTGCGCTGGGCGTGCTGCAGTTCTCCTTTACCGGCGGTGAACCGTTCATCGTCAAGGACTTCGTCAACATCCTGCACCATGCGTCGACGCTCAAGCCATGCCTGGTGCTGACCAACGGCACCGACCCGGTCCTGAAGCGGTTGCAGCAGATCGAAACCCTGACGGCACAACCTTGTCCTGTCGCTTTTCGCATCAGCATCGACTACGCCGACGAAGCGCGCCACGACGCCTCGCGAGGCTGCGGCAGTTATGCCAAGTCCTGGCGCAGCCTGCACGAGTTGCACACACGCGGGTTCAGGGTCTCGGTGGCCCGGCAGCAAGGCGCCGACGAGAATGCCGACGCAGTCGAGGCAACCTATCGGAGGCTTTTCAGACAGAATGGCCTGCCCGCCGATACGCGCATCGTGGCCTTCCCGGAATTCCTCACGCCGGGCGCCAGACCCCCGGTTACCGCCATTACCGAACACTGCATGACCGCGTATCACACCGCCGAGTCACGCCGCAACTTCATGTGCCATTTTTCGAAAATGGTGGTGAAGAAGGATGGCAGTATGCGCGTCTACGCGTGCACGCTGGTGGACGACGACGAGTCTTACGACCTGGGCGGGACGTTGTCCGAGACATTGGCCAAGCGCATCTACCTGCGCCATCACCGTTGCCACACCTGCTTCGCGCTGGGAGCGTCCTGCAGCGAAATTGGGTGAAATCGCGTCCGTAGCCGGTGCGCCGCTCACTCCCCGCCCGGCGCTTCAAGTTCCGGGTAACGGACACCGAGCTGTTCCAGGTAGGTGTCGAATCGAGATGGGTCGTAGTAGTACTCTTCGAGCCGTTCCTTGAACTGCGCCATGATCCCGGTGTTCTTCTCGATCGCCGGCGCGTCGTTTTCGTCAATGAACGGTGCGTAGCTTTCGGTCGCGGTCTGTTCCTCCCTGAAGTACTCCCACGCCGATTCGACCAGGGAAGGATCCCGCAGCAGGTCCAGCAGCGTCGCCGCAACCACCTTTGCTCCGGCGACCGCGCCCTTGTGCGCCACCGGAGTGGCCATGGCGATGGCGCTGGACCAATGGTGGCCCTGTCGGCCATCGATATTGGACGGGAAACGCAGCGTCACCGTGGGCACGACCCAGGAGATGTCGCCGATATCGTCTGAACCACCCGACTGCGGGGTCTCCGATGGTGCGCCGAGTTCGTCGATCCCGGTCTTGAGTCCGGTGATTTCTTCGGCCTCCATGAACTCCTGAAACGCGCGAGCAAAGGCCTGGTCGTCCTCCGACCAGTCCGGCATGCCGACCGCGCGGATGTTCTCGAACATGGCCTCGGCAATGGGCCGGTTGAAGTGCCGGGGATAGGCAGTGCCGACGATCCGGCGCGATACCCTGGTGTCGGTCATCAGCGTGGCGCCCTCGGCGGTGCGTTGCAGGGCGTCGAAGTTCTCCCGGATTCGCTCTCCCGTCATCTCCCGGACGAAGTACCACACCGTTGCGGTGGGCGGCACCACGTTGGGCTGATCCCCACCGTCGACGATCACGTAGTGGGAGCGCTGCAGGGGCCGCAGATGCTCGCGGCGAAAATTCCATGCCACGTTCATGATCTCCACCGCGTCGAGCGCGCTTCGGCCCCGCCAGGGGTCGCCGGCTCCATGTGCGGCCACGCCTTCGAAGGTGTATTCCACGGATACGAGGCCGGTGCCCCGAGGCTGCCCCCAATTCACGGCCATGGAGTCATCCACATGGGTGAAGATCACCGCGTCGACGTCCTCGAAGCGACCGTCTCGGGTGAACCAGGCCTTGGTGGCGAGCAGTTCCTCGGCCACGCCAGGCCAGATGACCAGCGTCCCGCCAATCCCCTCGCGCTCCATGATCGACTTGACGGCGAGCGCGGCCGCAATCACGACGGCCTGCCCGGAATTGTGACCCTCGCCGTGTCCCGGCGCGCCGTCGATGATCGGTTTGCGGTAGATGGCGCCCGGTAGCTGCGACGACCGGGGAATGCCGTCGACGTCCGAGCCCAGCGCGATCACGGGGTCGCCTTCGCCCCAGGTCGCCCACCAGGCGCTGGGGATGCCGGAGACCTCGTTATCGATAACAAAACCGTTTGCTTCGAGCATTTCCGTCAGGTAGCGCCTGGTTTCAAATTCCTGAAACCCAAGTTCGGAAAACGAAAACAGACTGTCGACGATTTCCTGAACGAGCTTGCGCTGGCCGTCCACCAGGTCCACGGCCTCTGCCTTCAATCCAGTCAGAACCGGCGCTTCATCATCCTGAGCGGCAATATCGAAGGCCGGCGCGAGACCGATCAATCCGACAGCCAGCGTCGCAAATCTCACCATCTGGATCCTCCTGGCCAAACAGGCCCGTCAGTGGGTAACCGGTACGATCTCGCCGCTGTCTCCCACCCGAAGACCCAGGATACGAGACCAATTGCGGCTCAGCAGAACCGAATCCGGGGGTAGCGGCTCGGTGCCCAATCGCACCATGTCCATCTCGCGGAACTGCGGCTCACCGGACCCACGCCCGCCGATCATCCGCAGGCGGCTGCCGTCGGGCACCAGTAACGCGGCACCCGCCTCCATTCCGGCGTCCAGCAGGCGGCTGCCAGTCAGCACAAGGACGTCGTCGCTTACCGAGAACCGGTGCATCCAGTGATCGGTCTGGGCCAGCAGGAACTGGCTGTCGCGACTGAAACCAAGCCATTGCACGGGGTGGACAAAGTTGTGCGGTTCACCCAATGCGGCCAGGCTCTCCACTTCCCATAGCTGCACATTGCCCCCCGCGTCGCCGGTGACCAGCCGCGTTCCGCCTACGCCGAAGGCGAGGGCCGTTGCCGCAGCACCGACACGCACCGAGTCCGGCGGTTCTACCGATTCCACCCCTGTCAGGAAAACGTTACCGTCCTGGTCACCCACGCTGAGCAAACTGGAGTAGTCATCAACTGCAATGGACACTACGCGTCCGCTGACAGGCACCTCGCGTACCAGGTCGCCATCCGTGGCACGCCAGACTCTCGCAGTGAACTCGGCACCACTCGCCAACCACCGGCCATCGCTGCTGATGGTCACGACATGAACCGGCCCCTGGGGATGGCGCATGAACGGCGCGGTGGGCGCCCCGGAGCCCAGTTGCCATGTCCTTACCAGGCCATCGCTTCCGCCGCTGGCGATTACATCGCTTGTGGCATTGACGGCGATACGGGTGATGCTGCCCTGATGCCCGATGTAGTTGACTGCCTGGTCGGCGGAAACGGGAATATCTGCCTGATCTTCTCGAATCACCCCGACGTGGCCATCCAGAAACCCCAGCACCGCGATACCTTCCAGCGGATCCAGACCGATCGCCGTAAGTTCGGAATCCGCAACCGCTGCAGGCCTGGAGTCGGCCAGGTGCCAGAGTTGAAACAGTTGTTCGTTGTACGTAAGCAGCCGGCTGCCATCCGGCGCCAGCCGGGTTCGGATCGGCGCCCCCTCCTGACTCACCCTGAAGCTCGTGGGTACCGATCGTCCCGTCAGGCTCCGGACGAGGACCTGACCCGCCAGGGCCTGATAGGCCACCCTTGAGGCGTCGGCAGCGATGCTCACGCTCTCCGGCGCGCTGGTCTGCCCAAGGCGCACACCCTGGTCGGGTTCCCGTGCCGCCCCGTTCAGATGCCAGACGAACATATCGCCGATGTCGTCTATGGTCAGCAACAGATCGCCCGTCGCAGCGGCCACCAGGCGTACCGGATCGCGCCGGTGGGGCAGCTCCCGCAGCACTTCACCGCTGCGGGGATCCATGACGCGCACCAGTCGGGACGGCCCGATCAACACCAGGTATCGGGCGTCGGGTCCCAGCATCCAGTCGGTCACGCCAACCAAACCGGCAACGCTTGACAGTAGTTCGCCATCCGCCGTTCGCAACAGGCTGTACAGAGAGTCCTGCTCGTCAAGCTGTTCGGCAATCACGACGTGTCCGCCGCTGTCGGTGAGCGCCGGAGGCAGCATGAATCCCGTCTGCGTTCCCACGCGCGATACCAGGGCGCCGGTTCGCGCGTCCCAAAGCTCCAATTGGTCTCCCGCAACGGCAAGAATCCTGGAGGAGTCTCCGGTCAGCGCAACGTACTGGGGTTCCGCATCCAGTTGAACGTCACCCACCAGCGAGTTGGTCCGCAGATCCCATAGCGACACCGCACCCACGACGCTCTGCCGCGACGGGCGTGCAATGGCCAACCGGCCGTCGACGCTGAGTTCGACGTCCACCTGGTCCGTACGCAGCGGGTCGGAAAGGGCGAGGCCCTGGGGCTGGTCTTCCCAACCACGCACTTCCTCCGCGAAGTAGAGGCCCCAGCGGATCAACTGTCCGGCGGAATCCACGCCTCGATCCACCAGCGTCAAGCGCCACACGCCGCGCCGATTCTCATCGGCCAATATCGCCAGTGGAGATCGGCCGCTGGCGGCGATTGCGAAGGTGCCGGAGCTATCGGCGCGCGGAGCAAAACTCACCTGGGCACCGCTCGGGGCCTGTAACGTAGCAAACAGTTCCTCCGGGGCGGGATGATCCAGGGTCAGGCGCAGTTGAAACGCACCGGCCGATCCCGGTTCGTTCACGGTGATTTCCCGGCTCACCGGCAGGTGCTGCAGCGCAGTGAGCCGATTCTCGAAGTTCATCTTGCCGAAACTGTTGAGGCGCAGCCGGCGTACCTGGTGGTCCAGGTCGACCAGCGCCAATTCCTCGGACTGCCAATCCACCTCCCAGCGGGCCGGCGCTTCGGTGAGCCTGAAACTACGCACAAGGGAGCGGTAATCGTGGCCGATCAGCTCCGCGGCCAGCCGGCGAGCGTATTCGTCCGTTGGGGAAGCCGCGCGGGCGCTGAGAAGTAACGCCTCGTCGCGACGTTCCCGACGGACCGCGTCCTCGGCCCGTCGAACCCAGTACTCGTCCATGAGCTGGTCGGCCAGATCTCCATAGCCCTCCAGTCCGCGCAGCACGGCATCCATGCTCTCGGCATCCTCGAACGTCTCCGCGTCACGGCTGCGCCGGCTCATCACGGCGGCCAACAGCCGATCGGCGACGCCGGCAAACCCGGGCAGTCGGCTGAGCCTGTCGTGGGCCTGCAATTCGGCGCCCAGATCCGCCGTGGCAGCCGAGAGGGTTTCGATGTGAGGGCGAGGGACGTAGCGAACGTACCAGGTGGAACCGCCGATCAGCGCGGCAACCAGAGTCACGGCAACGGACCACCTGCGCCAGTTGAACGGCATCGCGGACGTGATCCATTTCCTGCCGAAGACTCGCTCGAACAGCTTGTTTCGAAACGCCAGTTGGCCTTCTACACCGACCCCGATCACACCCGACAGGATCAATAGCCGATATGCAAGCGAGCCAGGGTCATAAAGAAGCATTTCGCCCTTGACCACTCGCGCCAGAAGCGCCAGCGCCTGTTGCTGGGTACGCGTACGACCGGTCAGAAACGTGCGAATGTGGCTGAGGAGAGCCTCGTTGCGTCGCGTACCCGGGCCCAGGAACTGGTCGTTGAGCACACGATCGAGTTTGCTGGGCATGCCGCCGCGACGCGCCAGCCCCCGCGCTATTTTCTGGGTGAGATAGGGTTGACCCGACGCCCAGGAGAAAATCTCCCGGAGCGCCACGCGTCCGTGCCGAGTGTCCCCGAAACCCGGCGCCAGCCCGTAAGTCTCTTCAAGGCTGAAGTCGTGCAACTCAATGCGGCGGCCTTCGACGAACGGAGAGATCGTGACATCCGGACAAAGCTGCCGCGGCGCCGCCACGCCGAGGGCGACAAAGTTCAGCCGCTCCAGTTCGGGTTCGGTTGTGCGGCCGCTGTAACAGGACCGGATGCCGCCGAACAACTCCTTCGCAAACGGAAGCCCGATGGCGCGTTCGATTTCGTCCAGGAACACTGTGACGGGTTCAGAAGTGTTGGGAAGTACGACCTCCCAAAAGAATTCCGCGAGCCTTTGCTCGCCCGCCAGCGCGCTCTTGGTCTGCCACCAGGACTGCAGGTCCACCTTGAGCCGAAGTTCACGCAACACCCGGTAGGCGATACTGTAGGACCAACGGCCCGCTTCCGCGCCGCCGGCGCGTTCGCCGCCCATACCGATCTGGGCCAGATCCACGACGGCCACCAACTGGCCCTCGGCGCGCAGGCCGCGGACCGTGCGGGCCATCAGACTGGATTTGCCGCTGGCCTTGGGAGCCAGGGTATAGCAGAACTGCCGATCGCGAATGCCCCGCACGAGCGCCTCGTCGGCAGGTCTCTCCATATAGCATGGCCGGTCCGCCTGAACCGCACCGCCTACAGCGAAGAACTGGCCTGTTTGAGAGACCCTGGACAAACCTTTCGCTCCTGATCGACGCTCACGCCGGGGTTTGCATTCTGGGGCGCACCGTTTTATTCCGGCGCATCGACACTCACCGATGACCGGCCCGGGTCTACCCGTACGCCGGCGGGATATCCGGGTTAAGATTGTAGCAGGCAATCCCTGCCGTGCTTGGTGCGCTGGACCTCGAAGGAATCCCGGAAATGGATATCTGCCACCCACACAACCTTAATCGGCAATCGAGCTCGGAAAAGCCCTATGGCATTCGCGTCAGGCTGCCCGTCGGAGATACCTTCGGCCGCCTCCTGGGCGCGGATTGGCAGCAGCTCCACTGGTTTGCGAGCCGTGCGGAGCGCGACGCAGCGCTAAAGGACATGGCCAGCGAGCACCGCTACTCGCGTCAGGGCGACCGCCCGCACCTGATCCACGAAGCCGTGCAGGCGCCCGGCACACCGAACGATCCTTTCGTATAATAGCCGCCCTCCGAGCCGGGACGCCGCCGCTGGGCACCCTTCCCGGCATCAACCGCCGGGAATATACGATCATGCTCGACCTGATGAAAATCGCTCGCACGGAAGCAGCCGCTGGGGATCTCTTCGGCCTTCTGGAGTCCCACTACGAACCGGCCGGACTGCGGCCCACAGGACATCCTGACGCTGTCATCTGGCAGGGTGGGCACCACGACGGCTCGGTCCAGCCCGTCGCCCACTCGCTCACCGACGCCTACGCGCTGCTGGGCACCGTGGCCGCCATCGACATTCTCGGACTGCCCTTCTACGCGGTCCCCATGTGGGCGCAGTACCGTCACGACACGAGACTGGCGCCGTTGAGCTGGTTCGGGAACATGCCCTGCATTTCGATCAAGTGGTCCACGGCGGGAGATGCCTACGTCAACGGAGACGGCGGCGAACGGGTCGTTGTCATGGGCAAGTCGGGTAACGCGCCGCTTCGTACCCAGGCGGGTGTCTACTGCAACGTGCGGCCCTACGGTCCGATCACCGTGGTCCGCTGCATGCCGTGCCTGCCCTATTCCCAGGACAAGTCGGTTTTCGACGTGGACCCCGGGACCGGAATCATCCACTGTGAGATGAACACGCCCGGCATCCAGATGGCGTACGCGGTGCGGCGCTTTCTGCAAATGGTGCACGAGAGCGGCACGGTGGGAAGGGTGGCCTACAAGCCGACCCAGGCCCAGGAGGACGGAGTCAACGCCGGCATTCTCTCCTGGATGCTGCAGGGTACGAAATTCCAGGTCGGTCGACGCTACGCCGTGGATGGCTATGTCGAGCATCGTGAACTGGTCGACCGGATCGTCAACCTCCTTCCGGAGGGCTTCAAGGACGGCATGGAGAACTGGGGCGGGCGTATCGAACAGCACATCGCCGATACCAACTACGGGATCCTGCTGTGGGACCTGATCCAGAAACAGGACACCATCATCCTCGCCACGGACCTGGACGGGGACCGCCTCACCGACCTGCTCGCCGACGTATCCGACCCGCTGCGCTTCTTCGCCGGCAAGGTGCTCGATCACGTCGGCGCCAGCGCCGACAACATCTGGGAGGACATGGGCTACACCACCGGCAACGGCCGTGACATGACCTCGGTGATGTACCGCATGGAGGGCCCCCCGATCCACGAGCAAACCCTGGGTTCCGCCGATGCGATGCTGCTGCGGCTGCTGGACGGCGACGAGTCCATGGGCGGCATCAAGAAACCCTACGATCCACGAATTCACTACGTGTTGATCCGCGATGCCTACCGGGACGCCAATCCCGATCACCACGAACTGCACGCCTGGCTGGACGGCGCGCTGGAGACTTTCGACCGAATCTACTCCGGAGAGCGCCCCGGATTCCTCAAGGGTTACGCGCTGCTGAAGGAATCGATCACGCCCTGGGGTGGCTGAACGCGGGTCAGTCGCAGAGATCGATATCCCACCCGGGGCGAGTTTGACCGGTCAAGGCCGCGCCTGACCGTCTCCCCGAACGACGTACTTGTAGCTCGTCAACTGCTCGGCGCCCACGGGTCCGCGGGCGTGAATCCGGCCGGTTGCGATCCCGATCTCGGCACCCATACCGAACTCTCCGCCGTCCGCGAACTGGGTCGAGGCGTTGTGCAGCAGGATGGAACTGTCCAGCTCGTTCAGGAACCGCTCGGCCGCGCCGCTATCCTCCGCGATGATGGCCTCGGTATGACCCGATCCATAGCGGCGAATGTGCGCCATGGCCTCATCGATATCGTCCACCACGCGCAGCGCGATGATCGCATCCAGATACTCCTTGCCCCAGTCCGAATCGGCGGCCGCCTTGACGCGTGAATCGCTGCGCTGTGCCGCCGCGTCGCCGCGCACTTCGCAGCCGGCGGCGATCAGGTCATCGACGAGCGCAGCGAGCGTTGCCGCCGATGCGCTTCGGTCCACGAGCAACGTCTCGGTGGCGCCGCAGATGCCCGTCCGCCGCATCTTGGCGTTGACGACCACCCTTCTCGCCTTGTCGAGATCGGCAGATTCGTGCACGTAAGTATGGCAGATACCCTCCAGGTGCCCCATGACCGGCACCCGGGCATCCTGCTGGACCCGGGCGATGAGGCCCTTGCCGCCCCGAGGCACGATCACGTCCAGGAATTCGCCCATCTCCCGCAGCAGGATGCCTACGGCCACGCGATCCTGAGTCGGAACGCGCTGCACGGCCGCGCCCGGCAGCCCCGCTGCCTCCAGCCCCTCCACCAGGCAAGCGTGAATCGCGGCGTTGGAGTGCGCGGCCTCGGTACCGCCACGCAGGATTACGGCGTTGCCGCTCTTCAGACATAGCGCACCGGCATCGGCGGTCACGTTTGGACGACTCTCGTAGATGATGCCGATTACTCCGAGCGGAACCCGCACGCGCTGAATCCTCAACCCGTTGGGACGCTCCCATTCGCCGATCACGCCGCCCACGGGATCTTCGAAATCCGCGATGCTCTCCACGCCCCGGGCCGTCGCTTCGACCCGCTGTTCGTTCAGGGCAAGGCGGTCCAGCAGCGCGGCCGTCAACTGCTTGCGCCGGCCCGCCTCCATGTCCTTGCCATTGGCTTCAAGAATCTCCGGTGCGCGCGCCCGCATGGCCTCGGCCGCCGCCCGCAATGCCTGTGCCTTGAGTCCGGCATCCACGCGGGCCAATTTTCGCGCAGCCTTCCGCGCGGCCGCACCCATGCTCATCATTTGCTGCCGCAGATCCATCGCGGCGTCTTTTTCAACGGCAATCATTTCCGTACCTCGCTGACCGAGAGTGCCAGATCGTCCCGGTGGATCATTTCGTCGCGGCCACGATAGCCCAAAATCCCTTCGATCGCATCCGAGCGGCGCCCGGCAATGGCGCGGGCATCCTCCGCCGCGTAGGCGATGAGGCCACGCCCCAGTTCAAGCCCGGTCGGATCGAGTACGCGTACCGCGTCGCCGCGCTCGAAGCGACCGCTGACATCGGTGACACCCGCCGGCAGCAAGCTTCGCCCCGACTCCAGGGCGCGCCTGGCCCCGTCATCCACGGTCACCGTGCCACGGGGTTTGAGCGCTCCGGCGATCCACTGTTTCCTCGATGCCCTCGGCGTGGAACCGGGCAGGAACCACGTGGCCCTGGCGCCCTCCCGCAACGCCCGCAGCGGATGCTGTACATGTCCCGACGCGATCGCCATGCGGCACCCGGCGCCCATGGCGATGCGGGCCGCGTCGAGCTTGGTGCGCATGCCGCCGGAGCCGTAGGCGGAACCGGCGCCGCCCGCCATCTTCAGGTGAGCGTCCGTCAACGCCGAAATCTCCGCGATATGTTCAGCGCCCGGATCGACATTGGGATCAGCCGTATAAAAGCCGTCCACGTCCGATAGCAGAATCAGGCAGTCGGCGCTGACCATTTGTGCCACACGTGCAGCGAGCCGGTCGTTATCCCCGTAGCGGATTTCTTCTGTCGCCACCGTGTCGTTTTCGTTGACCACGGGTACCGCTCCACGCTTCAGCAGAGTGAAGAGCGTATTCGCGGCGTTCAGGTAACGGCGACGGTTCTCGCTGTCGTCCAGCGTCAACAGCACCTGAGCCGCTGCGATCCCCTGTGCGGCGAGGATTTCCTGGTACGCATGGGCCAGTTTGATCTGGCCGGCCGCCGCTGCGGCCTGGCTTTCCTGCAGGCGGTGCGTCAGCGGGTCGATTCCCAACGGCTCGGCGCCCAGCGCAATGGCTCCGGACGATACAATCACGATCTCCTGGCCCCGGGCGCGCATGGCGGCGACATCGGCGCATACGGCCTCGAGCCAACCGCGCTGCAGGTTGCCGGTAGCGGCATCGACAAACAGCGTCGAGCCGATTTTCACAACGCAACGCTTCGCCTCGGCCAGGCGTTCGGCATTTTGCGTATGCGAGTCCATCGGAGCCCCCGAGAAACCGTGCGGTCGACGCGGCGCGCCGATCAGGTCGGCGTCAGGATGGGCGCGCCCCGCGCCATCGCCATGGCGCCGCTTCGCACCACCGTCAGCATCCGCGCACGCGCCGATATCGCGGCGACGAATCGGTCGATTTCGCCGCTCCCGGCCGTCAGTTCAATCGTGAAGTGGCCTTCACGATCATCCAGTACCGTGGCGCCGAATTCCCTCGCCGTTCTGGAAATGGGTTCCCAGTCATCCCCGGGCATCTGGATCTTGAACAGCGCCAGTTCGCGCTCGATGTGGTCGTCGTCGGTCATGTCGATGATATTGACCACATCCACCAGTTTGCCGAGTTGCTTGATGATCTGATCCATGACGGTTTCAGATCCGTCGGTGACCAGGGTCAGCCGAGAAACGGTGTCGTCATGCGTTGGCGCAACATTCAGGCTCTCGATGTTGTAGCCGCGGGTGGAGAACAGGTTGGCCACGCGCGCCAGCGCGCCCGCCTCGTTCTGAAGCAATATTGAAACAGTATGTCTCACGGTGTCCGTCAACTGGAGAGCGCCGCCTGCCCGATATCGCCGCGAATGTTGGCTTAGTGCAACGACTATTGCAATACAGGATTTTTTCATCAACACTCGCCCCGTAATCGGGCGCCGCTGGAGATTGCAGGGGTATCGGCGTCCGTAGCGGATTCGAACAGAAGAGCGATGACCACCGGAACACAAACCAGGCCGACCAGTTCCCACCCGTTGGCGGGCACCAGGATGAGCGGCGCCGAGATGATCGTCCAGGTGCTTGCGGACCAGGACGTGGACACCTTATTCGGCTACAGCGGCGGGGCCATTCTCCCGACCTACGACGCGGTGTTCCGCTACAACGACGAACACGGGCGCGACGGCCGGGACGCGATGTCGTTGATCGTTCCCGCCAACGAACAGGGAGCCTGTTTCATGGCGGCCGGATATGCCCGCGCGACCGGACGCCCGGGCGTGGTGATCGTGACTTCCGGACCGGGCGCAACCAACTGCGTGACGCCGGTACGCGACTGCATCGCCGATTCGATCCCCATCGTGGTAATCTGCGGGCAAGTGGCCACATCGGCTATCGGCACCGATGCCTTCCAGGAAGCGCCGGTGACCGGCGTCATGGGTTCCGTCGCCAAGCACGTTTTCCTGATCACCGATCCCGAACGGCTGGAATCGACGGTCAGGTCCGCGTTGGAGATCGCCCAATCCGGCCGGCCCGGCCCGGTGGTCGTGGATATCCCCAAGGATGTGCAGAACTGGGTGGGGCCCTACCGGGGCGAGGGCCTGCTGCCGGTCCCCGGCTATCGCCATCGAATCCAGACGATTCGCGAAAACGTCATGACCGAAGAGCGCTGCCGGGAATTTTTCGCGCTGCTGGGCGAGAGCCGCCGGCCGCTGATCTACGCCGGCGGCGGCGTGATCAACGCCAATGCGGCCCCCGCCCTGCGCGGGCTTGCCCTGGCCTTCCAGATACCGGTTACCACCACGCTCATGGGTCTGGGAAGCTTCGATACCCGGCACCCGCTGGCGCTGCACATGCTGGGCATGCACGGCACGGCCTACGCCAACTACGCTGTCGACGACTGCGACCTGCTGATCGCGGTCGGCGCGCGCTTTGACGACCGGGTTGCCGGTGACCCGCCCAAGTTCGCGCGAAACGCCAGGCGCGTGCTGCACTTCGACATCGATCCGTCGGAAATTCACAAGGTCAAGCGAGCGGACTGGTATCACGTCGGCCTGCTGCCCGATGCCCTGGAGACGCTGACCCGATACGGCCGGCGCACGGGATTTGCGAATGACTTTTCCGGTTGGCACGACGAGTTGCAGGAATTGAAGACCACCTACGCCCTTAATTACGACCGCGACAGCGAGCTCATTCAACCCAACTACGTGATTGAATCCATCAACAAGATCACCCGCGGCAAGGCCATCATTTCCACCGGCGTCGGGCAGCACCAGATGTGGGCGGCGCAATACTTCGACTTCAGCGAACCCAGGCTCTGGCTGACTTCCGGCAGCATGGGGACCATGGGCTTCGGACTGCCCGCCGCGATCGGCGCGCAATTCGGCCGGCCCGACAGACTGGTGATCGATGTGGACGGCGACGCCAGCATCCGCATGAACGTGGGCGAACTGGAGACCGTGACCACGTACGGACTGCCCATCAAGGTCCTGGTGCTGAACAACTACGGCGATGGCATGGTCATGCAGTGGCAGCGGCTGTTCTTCAGGGGCCGACTGTCCGCCAGCGACAAGTCGTTGCGCAAGAAGGACTTCGTCAAGTCGGCGCAGGCCGACGGTTTCGAGTACGCCGAGAAGCTGGATCGCAAGGAAGATGTGCCTCAAGTCTTGCGAGAATTCCTTCAGTTCGAAGGGCCGGCCTTCCTGGAGGTGATCATCGATCCGGAAGCGGGCGTCTATCCCATGGTCCCGCCGGGCACGTCCTATCGGGACATGCTCACGGGCGACTTCATCCCCAACCGCCACGAGGGACGCGACGCGGCTGAACCGGACGCCTCGGAGCTGTTCTAGCGTCCTGTTCCGTACGCTCCTGAAATTTCAACCCCTCCCACGGGGCCTGTAGCAAGATGCGTCGCACGGAGACCGGTCAGGTCGCTCCTGACACCACGCGGTATACGGCGCGGGTCAACGTGCCCAGGTCCTCCGGTTCAATGACCAGGGCAGGCATGAGGTAGACCACGTTTCCGAACGGTCGCACCCACACGCCTTCCTCGACGAACTGCTCCCGCAACCGGCTGACATTCGGGTGGCCCTCCAGTTCCACCACGCCGACTGCGCCCTTGACACGCACATCGGCGACACCGGGCACGCCCGCGCAGTCTGCAAGTTCATCCTTGAGTTGCGTCTCGATCTCCGCCACCTGTACCAACCGTGGTTCTGTTTCGAAAAGGTCCAGCGAAGCGTTGGCGGCCGCGCAGCCCAGGGGATTGCCGCAATATGTCGGCCCGTGCATCAGCGCCTGCTCGGGGGATTCGGACAGAAACGCCCGGTAAACGGCTTCCGTTGCCACGGTGACCGCCAGCGGCATTGTGCCGCCAGTCAACGCCTTGGAAAGCGTCACGATATCCGGCGTTACACCGGCCTGTTCACAGGCGAACATCGTTCCGGTTCGGCCGAATCCGGTGGCGATCTCGTCCAGGATCAGCAGCAGATCATTGCGTTTCGCCTCGGCCGCCACCCGGGCAAGTACCTCGGGTTCATGGATCTTCATACCTGCCGCGGCCTGCACCAGTGGCTCCACGACCACTGCGGCGAGTTGCCCTGCGTGCCGATCCAGCGTCCGCTCAAGGGCGGCAGCCTGATCCGCGGTACGCGGCAGATCAACGATGACCTGCTCCGCGAGCGCGCCCTTGAACAGGCGGTGCATGCCGTCCTCCGGATCGCAGACCGACATGGCCGCAAACGTATCGCCGTGATAGCCGTCACGGAAGCTGAGGAATCGCGTACGGCCTGAAATGCCCTGATTGATCCAGTACTGGAGTGCCATCTTCATGGCGATCTCGACAGAGACGGATCCCGATTCCGAATAGAACACGTGGTTCAAGGGGCCAGGCAGGAGTTGGGTCAGCCTTTCCGTTAGCGTGATGACCGAATCGTGCACCAACCCGCCGAGCATGACATGGGGCATGGTCTCAAGCTGGCGGCCAACGGCATTGCGAATATGCGGGTGGTTGTATCCATGGCAGGCGGTCCACCATGAAGCGGTACCGTCGATGAGGCAACGCCCATCCTTCAGGTGGATTCGAACCCCTTCGGTGCGCGTCGCGACATGCGGGGATGGCGCCGTCTGCATCTGGCAGTAGGGCAGCCAGAGTTGATCCAGGTTCACCGCGCGAGCCTCGAATATGGCTTTGATCTATTGTCGATTCTATGCGAACAACTTGCGATAACGTCTCACTCCAGACAGATATGGGCATGGCAAGCACGTACGAAATCCGTAGGATGCGAACGACAGCACGAAAGTCAAGAAGAAATTTGGGCTCTTGAAATCGGCATCTGTCACAGACAGACTAAGGAAATTCGCAATCGACAGACCAGTCAGGTGCGAGCGCGCACGATTACCTGGAAATTTGCTTGTGCAGCCTACCCATAAGCGGCGCGGCCAGCACTCATCACGTCGGAACCAAGACATGCCGAACAAGGGACCAAGAAAAGTTGTCGAAAGCGGAACCTTTGAGTGGCAGTGGCCCACCGCGCAGGGTTTGGCCATCATCACGGGTGCTGCCGGGGGTGGAGGAGGCGGCGGCGGTGCGTTTTGCATTGAAGGCGTAAACGTCCATGTCGGATGCGGCGGCGGGGGTGGTGGCGGGGGTGGCGTAACCACACTAACCCTCGGCGAGCGTGTATTCCAAGGCTCCGGCGGAAACGGCGGCGGCGGCGGAGGCGGAGGCGGCATGCTTAACGGAAAAGCAGTAATGGGAAAGGATGGCGTCGCGTGCCGCTTTGGAGATGGTGGAAGCGGCGGGCGAGGTGCAACCGTGCCCGACGCCACGGAACGGATGGTGTCCGACGGCGGAAACGGCGGTCGAGGGTTCCCTGGAGAAACTCTTGTTGTGCCTCTTTCGCAACTGTCGATCGGAGACCTTTTTCAGGTCACCGTCGGCGACGGCGGTGGGGGCGGAGGCGGCGGCAAAGGATACAAAACCGGTATGGAAGGCTCCAAGGGAATCAGCGGGTCTGTTCTGTTTGTCCCGCTATTTGAAACGCATGGGAACAACTAATGCGGGCAATGCACGGCGAACCAGGACCTAGTGGGCATCCGGAGCAGATCGAACTGGAGCGTTTGGTTGCTTTCGGAATCGGAAGTCTCGCGAAACCAGACTCGGATATCCTGGAGTGGAACCCTGACACAGCCACCCGTACAGCACGGTATGGGCGTGAGAGTTTCGGCCTTCTTCCAGGCGAGTCCAGAACCGAGATCGGGAAAACCTCGCCTGGACTGGCCCTGACTGACTCACCCGCGACCGCAGGGTCGCGTCAACAATCCAGGGCAACGGCAGAACGACTGACGGGACCGATTCAATTCGTCCTGAAACTGTTGGAACTGTGGTGCCTGGAGAGGAACGATGCCGTCGCCCTGCTTGGGTTCGATCAGTCCGATGCGGGCCATGTTGCCGCCATCCTGGATGGACGAGAGCAACTCCGCGGCCGCGATGTCCGCGACAGGATTTCGCATCTGTATTCGATCCGCAGGACGCTCCGGTCGCTATTTCAAGACATGGAAGTCGAAAATGCGTGGTTGCGAGACCCTCATGAATTGTTGGACGGCAAGGCGCCTATGTCGTTGCTGCTGGGCGGTTCGATGGAAGATCTCTTGTTGGCAAGGGAGTATGTAGATGCCGTCGCAGGTCACTAGACGTGCTTGGCGCACTAACTGGGCGAAAAAGTCGTCGCCAGGTATTTCGGCTGGCAAGTATCCCGTCGGAAGATGGATTTCTGGAAGAGCTCGCACTCGATTCCCAAGGCAGGGACGAGTTGCGAAATTTATTGGCCTCCAGTGGACATGGTATGGGATTGGATAATCTGTGCGATGGGCCATTCCGGTTAAAGCGACGATTTCGCAGGCGGACCCGTTTTTCGGATGGTTCGTTCCCCGTATTCTATAGTGCTCTGGACCCCGCCACCGTCGAGGCAGAGGTGTGCCATTGGCTTCCATACTACATCGGGCGGCCGCGAACTCGTCGAACCGCGCACTATCTGCGGTTCAGTTGCACGTTTGAAGGTCTTGAGAAGGACCTTCGCCCCAAGATCGCCGAGTGGCCCGACCTGGTGCACAAAAGCGACTATACATTCTGCAACCAACTTGGCGCCGAAGCCAAACGCTCAGGACTGGATGGTTTGGTAACGCCGTCCGCGCGGTGTGACGGAACAAATTTGCCGATATTCGCGCGAGCGGCGATCAGTAAGCCCAATTGGCACGATCTCGTTGCCATTACCTACGATCCCGATACTGACGCCGTAGCGATCGCCAGCCAGCCTGTTTCACCCGACCCTCTCCCGAGCACGTAGAACTCTCTGCCAACTCGCCGGTACGCGATATGACCCCCATCACCTGCTTCAAGGCCTACGATGTCCGCGGCCGCGTCCCCGAAGAACTGAACGAGGATGTGGTCTACCGGATCGGCCGCGCCTATGCGGCATTCCTCAACCCCCGCCGCGTAGCCGTAGGTCGGGACATCCGGCTGTCAAGCAGTACTTTGACGGAGGTCCTGACAACCAGCCTGATCGACGCCGGCGTGGATGTGATCGACATAGAGGTTGGCGGGACGGAGATGGTTTACTTCGCCACCTTTTCCCGCGATCTCGACGGCGGGATCATGGTGACAGCCAGTCACAACCCGCCCAACTACAATGGCATGAAGTTTGTCCGGGAGGCGGCGCGGCCCATCAGTGCGGACACCGGGCTTGGAGAGATCCGGTTGCTGGCCGAGCGTTCGCGTTTTGCCGATGCGCCCGCGCCCGGGAAAGTCACGCGGGTCGACGTACGAGCCGACTACATCGATCACCTGCTCAGCTATGTGGAACCGAACGGGCTTCGTCCGCTGAGGGTGGTGGTCAACGCCGGCAACGGCGGCGCCGGACCCATCGTCGACCTCCTGGAGCCGCATCTGCCGTTCGAATTCATCAAAGTTCACCATCGACCGGACGGAACGTTTCCCAACGGCGTTCCAAATCCCATGCTGGAGGAGAACCGGCGTGTGACGGCCGAAACCGTGTTGCGGGAAGGTGCGGATGCAGGGATCGCCTGGGACGGCGATTTCGACCGCTGTTTCTTCTTCGACGAGAACGGCCGATTCATCGACGGCTATTACGTCGTCGGATTGCTGGCGCAGTCCTTCCTGGCCAAGTCGCCAGGAGCGCGGATCGTCCACGATCCGAGGCTCACCTGGAACACCCTGGAAGTGGTTGAGAATTGCGGCGGTACAGCGGTCCAGAGTGTGTCGGGACACGCCTTCATGAAGCAGGTCATGCGCGACGAGGATGCCCTCTACGGCGGGGAAATGAGCGCGCACCACTACTTTCGCTCGTTTGCCTACGCCGATAGCGGCATGATTCCCTGGCTGCTCGTCACCCGGATGATGAGTGAGCGCGGGTTGCCGCTGTCGGCGCTCGTGGATGAGCGAATGGCACTGTTTCCGGCCAGCGGAGAGATCAACCGCACCGTGGACGATGCCACCGAAGTGCTTGCGCGGATCGAGCGCATCTATGCGGGCGACGCCGAACGAGTGGAACATGTGGACGGCCTCAGCATGGAGTTTGCCCACTGGCGCTTCAACCTGCGCGCATCGAATACCGAACCGCTGCTGCGGCTCAACGTGGAGAGTCGCGGTGACGCGGCGCTGATGCAGGCACGCACCGCCGAGCTGCTGGAGCACATCTCCGGGTAGTGCGACGTCAGGCTAAACGGAAATCAAGTCATTGAGTGAAGAGAGTTTGAAAGGATTCGCGCGCGAACAGCTGGAAGCGCTACAGGACCGGCACCTCCTGCGGACCCTGATCGCTACGGAGCGTCGCCCCCGGAGCCGAACTCGCCAACAGTCCAAAGACCTTGTCTCCTTTGCGTGCAACGACTATCTCGGCCTGTCCCATCATCCGTCGGTAATCGAGGCCAGCCGCGAGGCCACGCGTACCTATGGCGCAGGCGCAGGCGCGTCCCGCCTGATCACCGGAAACAACCCACTCTACGCGGATCTGGAAACAGCGCTGGCGAAGATCAAGGACACCGAGGACGCGGTTGTCTTCGGCAGCGGTTACCTCGCGAATGTCGGTGTCATCCCGACTCTGGCAGCGCGGCACGACCTGATCCTCATGGACGAGTTGTGCCACGCGTGCCTTTTCGCCGGTGCGACCCTCGCACGCTGCCGGTCAATTCGCTATCGGCACAAGGATACGGGCCAGCTATCCGGACTTCTGGACGAGCACAGATCGGCTCATCGCCACTGCCTGGTGCTCACTGACGGCATATTCAGCATGGACGGCGACCGTGCCCCGGTGGACGAACTGCTGCAGATATGCGAAGCCCACGATGCGTGGCTCATGACCGACGATGCCCACGGCCTCGGCGTCATCGAGAACGGCCGCGGATCCGGTTTCGTCGATGGCCGTGCGGTGCCGGTGCCATTGCAGATGGGTACGCTGTCCAAGGCCGTCGGCGCCTACGGAGGGTACCTGTGTACAAGCAGGGAAGTGGCGGACTTGATCCGCAACCGCGCCAGGAGCCTGCATTACACCACCGGGCTGCCCCCAGGCACGCTGGCGGCAGCGACTGCCGCGCTGGAACTCATTGCGACGGACAATGAGTTGGTCAGGAAACCCTTGCGGCGGGCGCGGCGCTTCGCCGCCCAACTGGACCTGGAGGTTCCCGAGAGCCCGATCGTGCCGATCGTCCTCGGCGATTCTCTCCGCACCTCGAGGGCCGCCGAAGCGTTGCGGGAACGCGGATTTCTGGTGGCCGCCATCCGGCCGCCGACGGTTCCGGAGGGAACGGCCCGGCTGCGCCTGACATTCTCGGCCGAACATGGCGAGGATGAAGTCGACCGTCTGGCGACGGCGGTCAACAAAATCGCACCCTGCCGATGACCACGATTTTCGTCACCGCGTCCGGCACCGAGATCGGCAAGACGTTCGTCACTTGCGCACTTGTCCATCAATTGCAGCAGAATGGCTATCGTGTAGCGGCACTGAAACCCGTGGCCACGGGGGTGACCGAGGACGCGCTGGATTCCACCGACAGCGGGGTTCTGTTGAAGGCGCTGGGACGACCCATCGATGCGGGGCAAGTCGCCGCCGTATCGCCGTGGCGATTCAAGGAGCCGCTCTCCCCCGACATGGCGGCCGAGCGCGAGAACCGTTCCATACCGTTCGATGACCTGGTCGCCTACTGCCGTGCCGACACCGGGGTAGATGTCACCCTGATCGAAGGGATTGGAGGAGTCATGGTACCCCTGGACCGGCACCATACCGTGCTTGACTGGATTGCGGCGCTTGAAGTGCCCGCGCTGATGGTCACCGGCAGCTATCTTGGCACGCTCAGTCATACGCTGACCGCAGCGGGCATGCTGCAGGCGCGGAAAGTGAAACTCGCCGGCATCATCGTCAACGAGTCCGAAGCACAGCCGGTCGCCCCCGAGGAGACCGCGGACGTGCTCGCACGGTTCGTGGCGGATGTACCGATCCGTGTGGTCAAGCGCCTTGACGCGCCGGAGAGCGCTCCGGAGAGCGCGCCGGACCTGCTCCCGCTGCTTGATCCGTTCCTGCAGCGCGCGTAGCACGCCAGTCAGAAAAAAGGGGCGCCAAAAAGGCGCCCCCAGCCAGGCCGCGGTCCTTACTGATCGGTTGCCGCTGCTATCGATTTGCGCGTCACGCGCGTGTCGTCGTCCCTGGGTAAGACCGTCAAACGGACCCGACGTTCCATCGCGAGCCCATCGAGGTCGTTCTCGGCCGCCGATGACTGCTGTTCGCCATAGTGATCCATGCTGATTCGCCCGACCGGCACTCCGGCGCGTATCAACGTCCCCATGACCGCGGCCGCTCGCTTCGCGGAAAGCTGCTCGTTGTGGTCGGTTTCACCGCGGGCGTCCGCGTGGCCTTCGATCCGCACCAGCATGTCGTCCAGGCTCGCGAGCGCACCGGCCAGCCGTACCAACCGCTGCTGGGTCCCGTCGGGTAGCGTGTCCTCGTCCGTCCTGAAAAGCACCTGGACATCCAGCGCGTCGCGAACGACCGTCCGCAACTGCTGGGTCTCCCGGCGCAGACGAGACTCCAGCGCGGATACCTGGGATTCCATGGACGAAGCCTGCTGCTCGGCGTCATTCAGCAAATCGTCGAGTTCCGTCGCCCGGGTCTCCGATGCCATCCAGTTCTGCTCGAATTCATCCCGCGCCCGTTGCTGCCGGTTGAACCGGTCCCCCAGCCAGGCGCCCACTGCAGCGCCCACGATAAATCCCACGGGGCCGCCGGCCGCGGCGCCGACGGCACCTCCGCTGCCCAGGCCGATGGTTTCAAACTTCGATGCCTGACTCTCGTCTGCCGCCCAACCCGCGGTCGAGAACGCGGCGGTTACCAATAGGACGATCGCGTATCTGATCATGGCGTTGCTCCTCTGTTGCCTGCCCGTGCCTTGGTGCACACCGACATTGAAGCTCACACCACGGTCAGCGCCGTGATGGATCGGGGCAACGAACGTGGCAAAAATGATGAATTGTGACAACGGCAGCCAAGCGACTCGTGGCTGAAAACAAGCGCTTTGGACAGATTTGGTACTGGACCGAAGCGTCCGGGCGGATGATCCTCATGTGCCGCTGCCCTCCTGCGGGAGGATCAATCGACAGTGAAGTAGCGCCAAGACATGTATCTTCTTTTTTTGCTGGACTCGGTGCGCAAGAAGGATTCCAGTCTTTCGATAATCATCCTGGGAGAGCCATTCCACTTCACAATCATGGACAGCGAGGCCGCGCGGATCGAGTTTGACGGCAACAGCACCGACGCGGTCGCAAGATTCGGCGACGCCCATTTCGGCAGCAGGCTTGTGAGGGTTTTCGACGCTTTCGAGCATTCCAGTACTCTGCTCTTTCAGGCGGGGGCTGCCTCACGGGAGTCGGAGAAGGTTTGACACGTGTCTGTTTCTTTACCAGACTTAGCTAGACTTAGCTATTCTGGGACGGATCAATGAAGGTGAACATGCACGAAGCAAAGTCTCAACTCTCCAGGCTGGGAAAACTGGCCTGGGATGGGGAAGAAATCGTGATCGCCAGGTCGGGCGAGCCGTGGCTGCGCCTGACACCCTATCGAAAACGTCTGAAAGAACGAATACTCGGTGGACTGGAAAGCCAAATCTGGATGTCTCCGAACTTCGACGACGAGGATGAGGAACTCATCGAGGCGATCGAAAAATCGAAAATCTTCCCGGATGAGAATTGATCGTGCAACGCCTGTTGCTCGATTCTCATGTGTTCTTGTGGTCGCTTTCCAACGTTGCGGAATTGGCTGAAAATGCACGCGCCGCCATCGCCGACCCGCGCAACGATGTCTTCGTCAGCGCCATTACCGGATGGGAAATCGGCGTCAAGCGCGCAAAAGGGCGCATCAAGGCCCCTGACAACCTGGCGGCGCTGGTTGACGAACGGGGATTCACTCATCTGCCCCTGACCTTTCATCACGCGGAGCAAGCGGGGAATCTCCCCATGCATCACCGGGACCCATTCGACCGGTTTCTGGTCGCCCAGGCCCAGGCCGAAGGTCTGATCCTCGTTACCCGGGACGCCCGCATTCCTCTTTACGGCGTCCGCACGCTCACGGCCTGACCGGATTCCCCGTCCGGGCTCAACCCCGCCGCAGCGTCGGCAACGCCACAAAGGTGCCGCCGTTGCGCTGGCAAAGCTCCCGCATCAGGATCGCGTAGCGGGCGGACGTTCCCAAATTGCCGTCGAATGCCTCGTAGTAGACCGGGAACGCCACGGCGTGGATACGCACCCGGCGGCTGCCGTCGTCGGTGACCCGGTTTCGGCGGTCCACCTCCCGAACCACCGCATCGATGGACCCCGATGCGAAATCGTCGCTGTACACGTACAGGCTGATCTTCTTGGTCGGGTCATAAAAGGCATCGATCGCCTCGAGAATGCCTTCGCGGGGACTCGAGTTCGAGAATACGCGCCAGTTGCGTAGCGCATCGATAATCGATTCGCGAATCGTCGGAGTATCCGGGATCCACTCGTTACGGTAACTCCTGAACATGTAGTTGCCCATGTCGTTGAAGACCTGGATCCCCCTGACCTGGGGATAGACCTCCAGGGTTTCCCGAATCTGCTGCTGCACGCGACCCCAGGCGTACTGCTGCATGCTCCCGGACGTATCGATGACGAAGATGATGTACTCGCTGTCCACCGGGATACCGCCCACCATGTACTCGTCCGGATCGGGCCGGTAGTCGGCGAGCAAGAGCTGCATCTCCTCGGTGAGCTGCTGTCTCGCCAGCACCAGCTCGTTCTGGATCTCGTCGGTCAATTCCACGTTGTCCAGGGTGGCCAGGAATTCGGCGCGGATCCGCTCGAGTTCATCCGCAAGCTGCGCGATTTCGTCCTCGTCGACATCGACTTGCTCGACCGTGGCGAGGCGTTCGCGCGTGACCTCCTCGGTCTCGCCGAGTATCTCTTCCAGTTCCTCCTCGTACTTGGCGATCAAACCCTCCAACTCGACGTGGCTCTCTTCCAGGCGAATCGGCTCGAAGATCTTGGCGATCACCAGCAACAGAACGACTGCGCCAAATCCGCAGCAAATCACGTCCAGGAACGACAGGCTCCCGGTTTCAATATCGCGTCGGGCCTTTCTCATGGCCAATCCTCCGAGGGCGCCATCATCGATCCGCCCGTGTTCAGCGCCATCAGCCAATAGGCGGGGGCAGCAAATGGGTCGCCTTCCATGGCGTACAGGATAATGTTCACCGGCACGTTGAAGGGCAGCGCCCGCTCGGCTCGCTCAAAATGCCTCAACCGTTGATCGCCGGTTACAGTAGGCCTGTTGGGCGGAACTTCACCCATGGTTGGCAGCCCGTCCACCAGTAGGTAAATGTTGTCGGGTCTGGGATCCAATGGACGCATTGCCGCGAATGCCGCATGCAGGCTAGTGGGACCCTGCGGTACCGTGGCACCGAGCTTGGCCACTGCTTCGTCCAGTTGGCTGCCGCCCACCACGGTCTGCCACTCCCCATCGGGTCCATCGAGCAGCGACCAGGCAGTGTCGTTGAAGGCGAAGATCTGGATCTGCGTACCGGGGGTTATCTGGGTGGTCAACCAATCCACGGTATCCACCACCTGGCGCCACTTGGACGACTGAAGCCGTTGTTCGTCGGTCATGTTGCGGCGCCGATAGATGTTGACGACCGTGCGGGCCAACATGCTGGTAGATGCGTCCACAAGAATGACCACCCGCTCTCCGCCCATTCTAAGGCCAGTCAGGTACTGACGATTGCCGTCGCCGGTGAATCCTCGCAGGCGATCACCCGCAATCTGCGGCGTCTGGGCGTCGGCCAGGCGCTCGGTTTCGGCCTCCAGTTCTTCCAGTTCCGCGCGCAGCCGCTCGATGATTTCCTCGCGCGTGGAGCTGTCCAGATTGATGGCGTCGGATTCCTCTTCGATAGCCCGGATTTCCTCGACGATATCCTCGCGCCGGTCCCTCAATATGGACCATTGCTCGATCAGCCGGACCAGAGCCTCCTTCAACTCCACGAGGTTCCTGCGCCCGGTGAGCACCTTGAGCTCCATCCGGTCCACTTCGCTGGCCAGGTCGACCAGCGTCTCCTCGCGCCGAAGGTCGATGTTGGCGTTGATGATCATGAAGAACAGGATCACCGCCCCGAAACCGCAGGTCATCGCGTCGAGAAATGACAGCGAAAACACGTTTATCGGTTTACGTGCCATTGTGCGCCTCAACCGTGATGACCTGCAGTTCCTCGCCGGGCGAACCCACCCGGATGATGTCCGCGGGATGCAGAACCGCCTCGCCGCTGACCCGCTTCTCGTTCACGAATGTCCCGAAACGGCTGATGTCCTTCAGAAGCAGTTCGCCATCCCGGCGCATGACTTCGCAGTGGGATCGGGACACCGCCTGGTGCAGATCGTCAATGATGATCGTGCGGCGTCCGTTGACGGCTTCAC
Source organism: Candidatus Rariloculaceae bacterium (assembly GCA_965262365.1). Lineage (GTDB taxonomy): Bacteria > Pseudomonadota > Gammaproteobacteria > Steroidobacterales > Rariloculaceae > UBA6522. Next base: position 5,714,439 of record OZ253541.1, on the reverse strand, counting down.
GGCCAATGTGCAGCGCAGTTTGTCCCACTGCAAGCGCGACTCCGCGATGCACCACGTGGGTAGCGAAGGCTTCGGCATCCGGCGCAGGTGCGTCCACGGGTTCGACCGTCTCGACCGTAGCGGGTCCGCCCTGCTCGGGTTCGAGTCGCCACGGCAGTTTCTTGAGCAGCTTGACCTGTCCCGAGCCTGGATCGAGCCCCTCCATGCACGCGAGCGCCCCCATCGCCGCCGCTCCGCGAGGCAGGGTCACGATCCGGGTATCATCCAGGCGCATCAACTCGGATTCCAGCCCCGGCAGATGTCCGACACGGTGGGACACCTGAAGCGCGAGGCTTGCGCCCGGCTCCCTCTGTTGCGCCACGAACTGAATAACCGCGCGATATGCGCCGGCAGCAACACCGAGCAATTGCTTGCGGCTCAACCGGGCGATACGCTCCTCTCCACCGAACGTCAAACCGAGTTCGATGTCGTCGTCGATGTGCAGCGCACCCAACGACTCCGGCAACCGATCGTAGACGAGTTGCTCGGACTCGGCGCGGTGAAACGGATCGAAGCGCGTTTGCAGCACGAAAACCTCCGCCACGCGCTTGGCCCAGAGGTCCATCAGCGAGACGAGCCCAACGCCGTTCAGGGCGTTCTCCGGGTCGGCAGCAACGGCATTGCCCTGCCGAAGCCTGGTTGCCGAGAACCGGTGCAAATGAACATCCAGGTACACCAACTGGCGTCCCGGCCATGGGCGGGCACTGGCCGCAGCGGCCGCGTTGACCATCGCCCGAACCGGCATCTTGCACTCCTGTACGAGCCCGAGCAGCAAGCCCAGTTGCTCCCGAGTGTAGTGGCCGGGAACGACGAGCACGGCATCCTTGCCTGAGCCGCCGACCCGCCTCCACAGCGCGTCCAGTTGCCTGAAGGCGAGATCCGCGGAGCTACCGACCCCTTCGATTCCCGCGCTTTCGGGGTCGAGGCTCAGGTTCTCCCAATAGCGATTGCTGGTTTGCCGAGGGCGCAGTCGCGCCTGGGCATATGCCTTGGCGCCGATCAGAAACCCGCCACGCGCAAGCGCAGCGTAACCGGGTTCCACGGCCAGCACGCCGGTATCGTCGGCAACCGTCAGCCCTGCATCATTGATCTCAATGGCCAGCGTGTTCACTGTTCCCTACTTCCGGATGTCGTCACTGTCGCGCCGCTCGTCAATTGCCCCCGCGCGCCTGCATATGCCTGATGAGGTTGTGGTCGATGTACGTCTGGGCGTCGAAGACCTGCCGTTCCTGTAGAAGCTGCAACTGGTGCACCAGAAACATGACCACGATGGAGATCAACAGCGCCACGAACGTGCTGTTGAAAGCGGTGCCGAGGCTCTCGGTCACCCCGGCGATGTCGCCGTCCACGGCGCGGTGGGCCTGGCTCAGGGCCTCACCGATTCCGCGCACGGTGCCGATGAACCCGACAGACGGGATGGCCCAGGCGATGTAGCGGATCATTGACAGTTCCGACTCCAGGCGTTCGCCCTCCGATTCGCACAGGGTGTTGGCGACCGAAGAGACATCCTGAACGTTTCGCGTGGACCCGAAGCGCTCCAGGGCGGACAGCAACACACGAGGCAAAAGCATTCTGCGCACCCGGTCCGGCAGGGATTGCAGGGTGCGCGCGTACTCGCGCGTATCTTCGGGCAATATGCGAACGCCCTCCGGAACGAGCACCAGTTCCTCCTGAAGCAGTTTGCGTTCGCCCACTGCCCTGATCGCCTTGAAGCCCATGATCGAAAATGCCCACAGCATGAGCACGAGGCATGACTCCTGCTCGAAGTCGCGAATCAGAACGTACAGGGAGCGCTCGGGCGTGTAGGTCTCGTCTTCGGCGATGAGCTGGGCCTGCTCGGCCAGGATCGCGTTGGCCTGGGGGCGAACCAGCGTCACATACACGGCGTGTACGATGATCACCGCGATGATCAGCGCAAAGACCTGGTAGAGAAACTCGCCGGAAAAACTTCGGTTCATATGAATCCTAGGTTCGCCTAAAAATCAACTGGCATATCATCCCACTCTTCGTCCGCGCGGAGGCCTAGACTCGGGACGAAGAGTTCATCCAGCGGAGCGATTTCCGGAATCACCTGAGCGGCATCGGCCGCTCCGGCCTCCGTTGCACCGCCTTCCGCCGTGGTTTCGTCCTGCTCCTCGGCATTCTCATCCAGCGCACCGTCTACGGCAGTGGAACCGTCGTCGGATGCGGTTTCCAGCGGCACTGCCGATTCCGCCGCGACGTCCTCCGCCGTATCCTGCACCGTCTCCTCCACCGTCTCCTGCGCCGCGCAGACGACCGCCCACAGCCCCAGCGACAAGGCAACACAAGCACGTCGCACCCTGGTCACAATGACACCTCCGCAGTTGAACGATCGACCGCTAAAACACATTTGACCATGCTTCGCTCAAATCATTCCAGGTTTCGCGCGATCCGGAAACCGATCCATTCGTCTCCGTCGGCGCTGAAATTCCGGGACGCCATACGCAGGTCGGTGACCGTCAAGCCCCGCCAACTGGGCCCCCTGACCACTCGGAACCGCCCGCTCACGGGTCCAAGGGGATCCTCGACGACAGCTTCGGTCTCGGTCCGGCCGACTTCATAGTAGTCCTGAACCCATTCGGAAACATTACCGCCGAGGTCGAAAATTCCCAGCGGATTGGCCGCAAAGCTTCCCGATGGCGCCGATACGCTGAAACCGTCGTTATAGGTGACCAGTGTTGTCGGCAGCAACTGTCTGGCGGAAATGTCGGCGAAATTGCCGACCCGGTCGGGCGGTGGCAATACCGCACCCCAGGCAAATATCAGAGGCTCCTCGCGGCCGGCAAAGCGCGCCGCCCACGCCCATTCGGCTTCGGTCGGCAGGCGGTAGCCGTTGCGCAGCGGCCGCACCGGCAGCCATGTCCCGTCGGCCTCTTCGTAAACGGGCTGCAGCGAGTCCCTGATGCTCAACCAGTTCATGAACTGTGCCACCTGCTCCCAGGTAATCCTCACCGCCGGTTGTTCGTCCCCATCCAGCGATTCACCCGAAAACGAGCCCGAATCATGTTCGGGGTCGAACTGCCGAAACTCGGCGTTGCTGACTTCCTTGATCCCGAGATAAAACCCTTCGGTGAGCCTTACGGCGCGTAGCGCCTCGTTGGATCGGCGCCCCTGCTCGCGGCGCGATGAGCCCATGGTGAATTCGCCCGGCAGCACCAAACGCAGCTCCTGGCCGAGGCCGGTGTGGACGACTTGCGAATACCCGGCGCCTGTAATCGTATCCAGGGCTACCAGTACCGTTTCCCAACGCTGGGAAAAGCCGGTCCGCGGCGTCACCGTTGTGGATTGGGAAGCGTGCCCGTCGAGCCTGACTTCCAATTCGTGTGGCACGGCAAGCAGGTCAAGCTGCACCGGCGTCACTCCGCCAGGTTCGCCGTCGACCAGGACTTCCGCAGCCGGTGGATCGCTCACAATTTCGATTGCGCCGTACTGCCCAACCAGCGAAATCTCAAGCCGCCGGCCGCTGTCCGCCGCCACCGAGAGATCCTGAGTCACGGTTTCGTAGCCCGGTTTGGACATCGCGATGGCGTGCGAGCGTCCCGGGCGGAGCCGCAGGGTCAATGGCGTCGATCCCTGGAATTCACCGTTCACGCTGACTGCCGCGCCGGACGGATCGGTCACCAACTCCACACGACCATCCGCCTGCACCATGGTGACCTCAGGCAGGTCAAGGGGTTGATCGGCGAGCACCGCGATCGCCTCCCGCCAGGCGTTATAGCCCGGCAGCCGCAATTCCAGCAGCCGCTCTCCCGCCTCCACTTCCAGGTCCGCCGGAGTCCTCCCCACCGGCGTTCCGTCCACGAGCACCTCGGCGCCCCCCGGCCGGCTGCTCACGCTGACGGGCGCCCAGTTGGGCGTCAGTTCGGCGGAGAGCTGCTGACGCTGCCCCTCCCCCGTCACATCCAGCTCAAGTACCTCTGACAGGTACCTGTCGGCCACGAACTCCACGCGATGCCGGCCCGGCTCCACCTCCACATCGATCAGCGGCGCCGACCCGATGGATGCGCCGTCAACCTGAACGTCTGCCGACACGTCGGGTTCGGTGGTGAACGTAATGATGCCCGGAAGCTTGACCAACTCCAGTTCCACCGTCTGTGCGGGCGACTGGCCGACCTCGATGAAACTATCCAGAAGATGGTAGCCGGCCCGTTGCGCGACCACGCGATGGGACCCGGATCGCAGCAGGAACCGGTCGCCGATTTGGAGCTTGAACAAGGTACCGGGCAAGTCGATTTCGTCCGCCTGCGGAACCGTCACCAGTTGCACGGACTTTGCAGTGAAGGCAAACCAGCCGAGCAATATCAACACGCCGAAGGCCGTGCCCACAATGATTCTGGTACGGCTCGGCCCGGCGTCGGCGTCACTCGCCGACTCGCTCATTCCTGGCCGAAACGCGATGGGTTCGACCGCAACCTCATCGGCTTCGCCCATTTCCCGGGCCAATTCCTCGAGATCCGGGGGTGCCGTGTCGCCACCGGTGAGCTGACCCTCGATGGAGAGATCGAGCAGGCCGCCCTGGAGGCTGCAGCGAATCCGCGCGGTATCCAGGGCAACGGTCTGACGGTCCTGAAGCCAGCGGGACCCCGTGACCAGTTCGCCTTCCACCCGCAGGCCGCGGGTATCCCTGCCCGGCTGCACGAAATAGGCGCCGTCCAACATCCCGATCTGCAGGGAGCCCGAGATTCCGTGCAACCGAATGTCGCACTCCGGTCCTCCGCCGACGAGCAACGGCAACTCGGCGGCCGTAAACCGACGCAATTGCCCGCCTACCCGTGCGGTCAATACCCAGCGTTCGAATTCCGTCATTGGATACGCTCCACGCACTCCACCCGTATGGGGTCAAGCGGCTGGCCCGGCAGTACCGTAAACCTCCTGCGAACGTCACGATACCCGGCCCGGCTGCCAACAGCAGTGTACTCGCCGGGTCGAAGCTCCACATCCCTGACCAGGAACTGCCCGAGGCGGCCCACCCGATAGAGCGTTACTTCGGTTTGTTCATCGGATTGCAATTGAACCGGAAGCGGCGTTGAAGCCAGCCGCAGCAGCGTCTGTAGCGCCTCCACCTGCTCGCCGAGACGCGGACCTGCCGGAGTCACGGCTGCTGCTTCGGCCGCCAGCAGTTCTGCATCGCGAAGGACGTCATCGTCGAAAAGCAGATTGGGGTTGTCGATGAGGTTGCTCAGCTTCAGATCGAGGTCCACCCGGTAAGTGGACCTCTCAACGCCTTCCTGCGCAAATGCCAGTGTCGAGTCGGTCTCCAGGGCGTCACGATACTGGTTTACGGCGTCCTCCCAGCGCTCCCGCATCTCGAATGCCAGGGCTCGCGCTTCAACCAGCGCGATTTGCTCCAGGTGGCCGCCCTGCTCGGCCTGCATGCGAGCGTTCAGCGCATCCTGGGAATTCGGGCGCAGTGCGAGCGCCTGGGCAAACAACTCGTAGGCCTCCCCGAATTCCTCTGCCGCCATGGCGTTCAGCCCTTCGGACATCAGCGCATCGAACCGCTGGGCCCTCATTCGCGCCTCAAGCGAGTCGAGCGCCGAACGGGCCGGCACCCAGAGTCCGTCGATCGCCACCGCCTCGCGATAGGCGCGCACGGCGTCCTCCAGGTCACCGGATCGTTCCAGCTCATCGCCTTCCCGCACCAGCGCAAGTACTTCGGGGAGCCGCTGGGCGCGGAGCAGACCGGCCTGGGCAATCGCATTCTCCGGCTCGATGCTCAGCACCAGGGAGTATTGCTCGCCCGCCACGGTCGCGTTGCCGGCTTCAAGTGCTGCGCGGGCCGCCTCCAGAGCTGCATCAATGAGTCCCACGGAGCGCTCCAGCAGCACCTCGCCCAAGTCCAGGGCCTCGCCATAGGCATCCACGGAGTCGAAGTAAGCATCCGCGAGATACGCGTCGTCTCCGGCTCGTGAGAACTCCTGATATGTCTGGTAATCGTCGCCACCCCACTCGGATACCGATCGCCGGTTCAGTTGAGACTGCTGGTTCAACTGGCGCGCCAGCAAGCTGTCGGCCTCTGCCTGAAATGCTTCCAGTTCCGCCTCGGAATACACCGGGCCCTGTTCCTCGGGGGGCTCGGGCGGCAGTGCCTCCTCCACAACCGGCTCCTGGTCCTGTTGCCCATCTACCCAGCGGGGCAACACCACGAATACCACGACCCCCGCCACTACCAGTGCGGCCAGCGCAGCGAGTCGAAGGGGCATGGATACCCCACGCTTCCGCGGCTGCCTCCGGGCGGTCGATCCGGTCTTTCTGAAGGCGGGCTCGACCGGGACGATGGTTTCGTCGTGTCCCGGGTTCTGTGATTCAGGCGACGCCAATCGTTTCGTCCCTAGTCGTTCAATACCACTGATTCTAAAGCATGCCGCAAGGGTGGGATGCCCGCGGAAAGTGCCGCCGGATGCTGCGCAAGCACATCCGCCAGGATTCCCGCCAGACGGCGCAGACCCCGAATCCCCGGGGTCGGACCCGGTTCGGAAATACCGCGCCAGTTGCTTCGTGCCTGCGGCGTCGGATACCTGCCGAAGGGCAAGGCGCCGAACCATAGCTCGTGGACCAATACGGCCAAGGCGTAAACGTCGTCGGCTACCTCGGCCGCTTCGAATTTTCCACCGCGCTGATAGGCCGCCGTACCGCCTCCCCTGGGGGCCGCGCCACCGATCCGCGCAGCCAGGGCGAAATCGATCAGGCGCGGCACATCTCCGGGTCCCAGCAACACGTTGCGCGGCTTCAGATCCCGGTGGACGATCCCGGCGCAATGAAGATCGTCCACTGCCCGCGCCACCTGGGACGCCAAGGGCACCCAGCGGCGCGGCGAAGAGCCTGACAGCGAAACCAGGTCGCCGCCGCCCACGTACTCCATCACGATCCCCGGGTCATGGTCGGCAGAGGGCGCCGGGCGAGGAATTCCGACAAGACCCGATACGGCAACAACATTTGGATGCGACATGGCGCCGAGGAAGTCGAACTCGCGGCGAATCAATGCCCCGGCGGCGGGCGGCGCGTCGGCGCAGGGGAGCTTGACTGCTACTCGCTTGCCGTCAGCAGCGGTCGCCTCATGAACCCGAGACATGCCACCCTGTCCCAGCAGCGCACCGAGGCTCAGCCCTTCAAGGGTCCGATCGCGGAGCCCGTTCGCGACCGCGCCAACGAAGCCCGTCTCAGGCTCCCGCGGGGATCGCGGCGGCCACATCGGGTAGCGCGGCGGTGTCTTCCTCGTCTTCGGCGGCTCCGGCAGGTGTCGCAGCCGGTTCAAGTTCTTCAGCCGCTTCTTCAGCCGCCGCTTCCTCCGGCAACGTCTCTGTGTAGATATCTACAGCGCCGAGACCCGTTTCCTCGAAGTAGATCTGTCGCAGCAGGTCCCGCCAGTCCTCGTACTGGACTTGCGCGGTTCCCGTGAACCGGTGCTGGACGCCCTCGATCTCCACCACCATGGGCTTGACTTCCTCGTCGAAACCGACCGAAAGCTCCTCGAGGGCCGAGCTGTGCAGTTGTTTCTCCTGTCGCCGAAGCATGCCGCTTTGCAGCATCTCCATGCTCATGTACATGATCGAGTCGCGCACTACCCGGTCCGCAAAGTCGCCGTCGCTGTTTATGCCGTAGACCACCGAGGCAAGGATGCCGGCGATGCCCAACCCTGTACGCCAGCGGCTCGATCGCTGCAGTTCCCGAATCGCGAGGGACTCCTCGCGGGCAAACTCCCGCCAGCCGTGGTAGGGCTCCAACGAGCTCTGGTAGAAATCCACATAGTGTTCGTTGAGCGTCTCCACGAAGAGGTGCTCGCGGTCGCGAACCAGTTGCGTCCGCTCGAACTGCGGATCGTCCTCGGCCGGCAAGCGGCTCACGGAATACCGCCCATTGCGCTCCTGCGCCACGTAGTCACCGAACGCGTCGGGGCTCAATTCCCCCGCGAAACGAAGCTGGGAAACCGTCCTGACATTGCGTTTTTCACCGGGTGACAGTTCGCCCTTGGCAGCCGCCAGATCGTTGGCGATCCGGTTGAAGACGTCCTGATAGGGATCCAGGCCCGGGTACAGTTGTCGATTGAACGCGCCGGCAGCCGTCTCCATGGAGTAATCGCCCTCCACCCACACGTCGCCGGTCGAATCGACGGCGCGGACCTTCAACCGAAGCTGGCTGCCGTCGGAGTGCAGAATCTCGCCGGTGACGTTGATGTCCGCCGCCGCGGACTCCTCGGGGGTGGTCCAGACGGCCCCCCAGTGTCCGCTGTTCTGCAATGTATCCCGGAGGTGCACCGCCAAGTAGCGCGCTTCGGTGCGCCGGATGTGGACAAAGGTGCCGTCGCTCAGCAACTCCTCCAGTATTTCCCTCTCGATTTCCCCCTCAGGCACACCGGGGTCGAAAACCACGACACTCACGTCCAGCAGTTCGTCTTCCGGAACGGTTTCGGTTTCCGCAACCAACTGTACGGAATGGGGGATGAGCACCTGGTTGCTGCTGCATCCTGCCAGCAGCCCGACGCCCAATACGAAATATGCAAGTCTTCTCATGACTGCCGCACCTATTGAAGAGCTATGATCTTCTTGTACTCGTTGTATTCATCCCAGAGGGCCGCCCGCAGCAGCGGATCCTCCTCCTTGGTGGCCGCCTCGCAAAGCTGGCGGGCAACCTTGTCCGTGTCTGCGCATCCCTCGACGGGGTCAGGCGCTTCTTCCGGCAATTCGGCTCGCGCGAGAATCGGCCGCCGGCTGGCGGGGTCATTGCCACCTCCGCCGCCGGCGGACCCGCCGGTGGCCGCGTTGCCGCCGCCGTCGGCGCCACCGCCCAGGATGGATCCGTCGCCACCGGCCGCGCCCGTACCGCCGAAGCCCTCATCCGCCGCAGAGCCTACGCCGCCTCTGGCGATGGCCTCCTGCTCGGCGCCCATGATTTCGTCGAAGTCTTCCAGGGACTCGTTGAATATACCCTCAGCTTCGGATACGCGGCCCGCCGCACCGGTACCGCCGGCGCCGCTGCCGGGCCAGTCGCCCTGCTCGCCTCCGGCGCCATCGGAATCGCCGCCCTGGCCGCCGTCGCCGGATTCCTGACCACCGGCCTGACGCGAATCTCCGCCCTGGCCGCCACCGTCCTCGCCGCCGTCCTCGCCCTGACCACCGGCCTGGGCGCCGTCCTGTCCAGCACCTTCCTGACCCTCGCCGCCTGCGCCCTGACCTCCCGCCTGACGGGAATCGCCACCCTGACCGTCACCGGCTCCGTCCTGGCCACCGGCCTGACTCGAATCACCGCCCTGACCATCACCGGTTCCGTCCTGACCTCCCGCCTGACGCGAATCTCCGCCCTGCCCGTCACCGTCTCCATCCTGGCCCTGGGAACCGCCCTGTTGACCGCCCTGTTGACCGCCCGACTGACCCGCAGCGCCGTCACCTTGACCACCCGCCTGGGATCCCTGCGGACCGCCGGACGGGAAGGGAGATCCGCTACCGGGTGAAGGGAGCCCTCCACTGGGTGAAGGCATCCCGCCGCTGGGCGAGGGCATTCCGCCGCTGGGCGAGGGCATCCCGCCACTCGGTGAGGGCATCCCGCCGCTGGGCGAGGGTGTCCCGCCACTCGGTGAGGGCATCCCGCCACTCGGTGAGGGCATCCCGCCGCTGGGTGAGGGCATCCCGCCGCTGGGTGAGGGCATCCCGCCGCTCGGTGAAGGCATCCCGCCGCTGGGCGAGGGCATCCCGCCGCTGGGCGAGGGCATCCCGCCACTCGGTGAGGGCATCCCGCCGCTGGGCGAGGGTGTCCCGCCACTCGGTGAGGGCATCCCGCCGCTGGGTGAAGGCGTTCCGCCACTCGGCGGCGGCTGGGACGATTGACTCGCGCAGCCCACGAGAAGAGCGCCTGCACAAACCACCAACAACTTGATTGCGATGTTCTTGAGACGCATCAACCTCTCCCGCTCGAATGGAACTCCGTACCAATTAAGTACCTTTGCGGCACCGGAAGTTCACTTCACGCACATTCTGCTCATATTGTGCCAAAATTCCGCAATCGGTGACGATGTGGTTGACCGCACGTTGACTCATCGAACCATCGAGATCGGCATCACCGCATTGAAGGAACAACTTATGAGAACCATACCACTTATTGCCGGGCTGCTTCTATCGGCGGGCACGTCCGCGACCATGGCGCAGGACGCGCCCGAGAGCATGCGCACCCCGGCGCCGGAGGGAGCAGAAGTCTACATACAGTCTCCCGCCGACGGCGAGACGGTCACTTCACCGGTGACAATACGATTCGGTCTCAGGGGCCTTGGCGTTGCCCCCGCCGGCATTCAGTTTCCTGAGTCGGGGCACCACCACGTGCTCATCGATGTGGGCGAGGACGACATGCCATCCTTCGATCTGCCCCTGCCGACCACGGACCAGGTCGTGCATTTCGGGCTCGGCCAGACCGAAGCGGTCATCTCGATGGAGCCCGGGCAACACACGCTGCAACTCGTGGTCGGAGACCATCTGCATACGCCGCACTTGCCGCCCATCGTCTCGGAGGTCATCTTCGTCACGGTCGCCGAATAGGTCAGCGGAACACGCTTGCCGGCGGCAGCCGCCGGGACTGCAGCCGCGCATCCGGTCGGCGGAGCCCGCCGTGAATGGCGGCCGATCATCCTGACGCTGTTGCGCCGGTCGCCGGAAACTCCTGGGGAAAATACATATGGATATACGCGACGGATTCGTCGACTCGGTGGGCAACACGCCCCTCATCAAGCTTCGCAAGGCATCCGAACTGACGGGCTGCACGATTCTCGGCAAGGCCGAGTTCCTGAATCCCGGCGGATCCGTCAAGGACCGGGCCGCCAAGTACATGGTGCTCGATGCGGAGCGCCGCGGAGCGCTGGAACCGGGTGGGCTGATCGTGGAAGGCACGGCCGGGAACACCGGAATCGGCCTGGCCCTGGTGGGGAATTCGCGAGGATACCGCACCCTGATCCTGATGCCGGACACGCAGACTCAGGAAAAGAAGGATGCCCTGCGACTGTGCGGCGCGGTACTGCGCGAAGTCCCCGCGGTACCGTACCGCAACCCCAACAACTATGTTCACATCGCCGAGCGAACCGCCGCTGAACTGGCTGCCACCGAGCCCCACGGCGTGCTCTATGCCAACCAGTGGGACAATGTCGCCAACCGCGAAGGGCACGCCGTGAGCACAGCACCGGAGATCTGGGAGCAGACGAACGGCACCGTCGACGGCTTTATCTGCGCGGTCGGCACCGGAGGCACGCTGGCGGGTGTCAGCGAATTTCTGAAAGGGAAAAACCGGAACATCGTCACCGCGGCCGCCGATCCCATGGGGGCGGCAATCCATAGCTGGATCAAGACCGGCGAACTGGCCTCGGAAGGAGACTCGATTACCGAAGGCATCGGCCAGGGGCGGGTGACCGGTAACCTGGACGGTGCCAAAATCGACGATGCATTCCGTATTCCGGACGAGGAAATGCTGCCGGTCTGCTTCGACCTGCTCCAGGAAGAGGGATTGCTGCTGGGTGGCTCCAGCGGTGTGAACGTGGCCGGCGCGATCCGGCTCGCCAACGCCCTGGGTCCCGGGAAAACCATCGTCACCATACTCTGCGACTCCGGACAACGTTACGAGTCGAAGCTCTACAACCCCGCGTTTCTCGCTTCAAAAGGCTTGCCGCTGCCGCCTTGGCTGGCTTAGCGTGTAAACTGGAGCCGTTGACAATCCACCCAACGAATTCAGGGGATATCACCGCCGCTTCGGTGGCGAGGCATCGAAAACAAACCCAGAGGTACTGTCATGTCCCACCGTCACTCGCCGGTCGCGAACGCCGCCGTATTCGCTCTTGGCTTGGGCCTGCCCATTGCCGCACTGTCCGAGGGCGCCTTCCTTCGCAACCTCCATACCCTGGACGACGAGTCCAGAGGCTACTGTCTGGATGTCGTCGGTGCCGGCGAAAACATCAATCGGGAAGCTCCGCTGGGTACACGCACCTGCAAGTACGAGCGCAACTATGTGGATCAACTCTTCGAGTGGGGTTCGCCGGACAAGCTGCTCGTTCCGGAGTACGGCCTGTGCGTCGCCGCGGACCAAATCGACGAGGGGAGCCAACTCTTCGTACAGGACTGCGCCGATGCGCCGGAGCAGTCCTGGTCCCTGACGCCGGACGGACTACTGAAACCGTCATCCAGACCCGACCTGTGTCTCACCATGGCGGACGAGCGCGGACTCGCGAACAGCCCGAGTTGGCTGGCGATGGTCTACCACGGCAGGACGGTCTCATTGGCGCCTTGCGCGGATTCCGCGCTGGCGTTGCAGCAGTTTCGCTGGGCGCACACGGACGAGCAGAAGCGGCGGGATGCGGATCAACTCGGTGACCGCATGCCGGCGGAACTCGCCGCCGCGATCAGGCGCGTCACGGAGCAGGGTGTGGCAGCCGCGGAGACGTCCGCGCTCTATGCCGAGCAGTCGAGGACCTACGGATTGGACGAGATCGAAGTCACCGGCAATATCGCCTATGGACCTCACGAGCGAAACCTGCTCGACGTTCACATCGATACGCGGCGCAACGACAACGACCCGAAGCCGGTGGTGATGTATTTCCACGGCGGCGGTTTCGTCCGCGGCAACAAGGACGGCAACCGCAATGTGGCCGACTACTTTGCGAGCCTGGGCCTGGTGGGCGTCAATGCCACCTACCGTCTCGTCCCGGATGCGCAGTGGCCCGACGGCGCCAACGATGTCGGCGATGCCGTGGCCTGGGTCAAGGACAATATCGCCGATTACGGCGGCGACCCCGGCATGATCTTCGTCATCGGGAAATCGGCGGCTGCGGCCCACGCGGCCACGTACGCTTTCAGGCCGGACGTGCTGAAACCGGGCACCCCGGCCGCCGCCGGGGTCATCCTGATCTCGGGCGGCTACGGCGCCGACCCGGACCGCGCCTCCGGGGCGCGCCTGGCCTATTTCGGCGAGGACCTGTCGCGATGGCCGGAAATAGCGACCATCGGCAACGTCGAACGGACCGATATTCCGGTCATGTTCACCATCTCGGAATTCGATAACGCCGGAACCGAGGCATCCATGGTGGAGTTGGTAGCGGAGGTGACCGCCAGGCAGGGCCGCATGCCGCGAGTGGTCCAGTTGATCGGCCACAACCATTACTCGCCGAACCCGAGTATCGGTACTCAGGATACGCAACTCAGCGCGGCCATCCTGCAGTTCGTGCGTTCGATTGCCCTCGGTCCGCCGCAGACGGCCGCGCCCTGAAGACCCGTGGCGAAAGCCTTGCGTCCCGCGCCGCGACCCGCCGCAATGGATCTGCGCCGAAACAGGTAGGGGAGCACAAATCATGCGCCAGATATACGCTTTGACGGCGATTCCTGCGGCAGCAGCGCTGCTTGCCCCTGCTTTCCTGCAAGCGCAAGTACCGGCCGGCCTGGACGCCATCAACGCGATCGTGACCGCCTGCGAACGGCTGGAACACGATTACGCGATCTATCGCGATCGGGGAGATGCCGAAGCCTTCGCCAACATTTTTACCGAGGACGGTGAATGGGGCCGGCCTACGACAGTCCTCAAGGGCAGGGACGCGATCCGCGAGTACATCGCTTCCAGCGCCGGGGACCCGCCGGACGCGCACCTGCAACTGCAGACGACGATTCAGATCACGCCCGTGGACGAAACCACGGCGACGGGTATCAGTTATGCGATCGTGCTGGAGGCGCCCATCCCGGACGAGGGTCTGCCTGCTACGATCGTCGGATTTCAGGTGGCTTCGGAGTCGCGCAGTACCTACCGGTTGACCGAAGAAGGCTGGAAGATCGCCAGGCGTGAGTACACGACCCTTTTCGTGGATCCCGAGTAGGAGCCACTCGATGCGCAATCCGTATGTCGCCGCCGCGTTGCTGATCGGTCTGCTGGCGGCGGCCTCATCCTCCGTTGCTCAGCTTGACGCCGAGCATTCCAGAGCCATCGCGATTGCCTGCGAACGCCTGCTGGCGGACTACGCGATCTATCGCGATCATCTGGATGCCGACGGATTTGCGAATACGTTTGCCGAGAACGGCGAGTTGATACTGGGTTCGGGATCGTACCGCGGACGATCGCCGATTCGCGAAAACATCACCTCGCGTCCGACACCGGGCGTGGCGCACATGATTCACTTGACGACGGTCAAGATCACCCCGCTGGACGAGAGGACGGCTCAGGGGATCGCCTATGCCATCGTGCTGAACGGGGATCGTCCGGTCAATCCGGGCGATGCGCCCATTCAGATGCAGGGCATCACCTCCGCCGTGGAGTACCACACCGAGTTCGTGCTGACCAATGACGGCTGGAAGATTTCGCGGCTGGAACTCAAGTCGGTATTCAGGGGCCCGGGCATCGCCTGAGGGGGGGAAGGTCATGAGAAGCTCAAGTTTCCTCGCGGCAGCGAGCCTCGTGCTTGCCGCGCCTGTGTTCGCCCATCATAGCGACGCGGCCCTGGACATGGACGCGGTGGTGGCCTTCGAGGGTACGGTCACCGAGTTCGCCTGGCGTAATCCGCACGCCTACTTCACCGTCGAGACAATGGACGAGCGCGGCGAGCCGGTCGAGTGGAGCATTGAGCTCAGTGCGCCCGTGGTGCTGTTTCGCGCCGGGTGGACACGGAGCACGGTCAAGCCGGGCGACGAGGTGACGGTGGTCGCACGCCCCATGAGGGATGGACGGCCCGGCGCCGCCTACGTAAACATCACGCGGCCTGACGGCTCCAGACTCGGCCGGGTGGATCCGACGGATTAGGGCCTGTCAACGCTATCCGAAGGGCTGAGCCCGGCCAGCGGCGGGGAGCCACATGAAGCACATCGTTCAAACCATGGCCGGCTTGGGGTGCCTGGCGTTGTTCTGGCACGCCGGCCTGGCCCAGGATCTCGTGATCGCCAACGCCCGGATCCTCGACGGCACCGGCCTCGACATCGCTCGCGGTTCCATCGTGGTCGCGGACGGGCGCATCGTCTCCGTTTCCGTTTCCAAGGACACGGCCGACTCGGCTGGAGTCCGCACCATCGACGCTCAGGGCATGACCGTCCTGCCGGGCTTCATCGACGCACACCGCCACATCATTCGGGGAGAGGCGGACGAGTGGTTCCGGGACCAGTCGGCGGATCGAATGCGCGAATTTCTGGGCGCCGGCTTCACGACGCTGATGTCCGGAGGCGGGCCGGTACCCGGCATACTGGAGCTGAAACGGCGAATCGACGACGGGACCCTCCAGGGGCCACGGATCATTACGTCCGGGCGGGCCGATCCCAGAAGTTACCCGACGCCCGAGCAAGCCCGCGCACGCACGCGAATGCTGGCCGAAGCGGGAGTGGAGATCGTCAAGGTGCGCATCGAGTCCGCACCCACCGACGTTGAAAAGGCCGTGTTGGCCGCCGTGGTCGAAGAGGCTCGGCGCCACGATCTGGACGTGATGGTCCATGCCTCCAGCGTTCCGGCCATGATCGCAGCCATCGATCTCGGGGCCGCAAAGCTGGTGCACACGCCCCACGGCAGCTTCATGACCGAGGCAGACGCCCGCCGGGTCGCCGAAGCGGGTATCGAGAATCTATCGACCGTGGGATTCGGGGTACCGGTGTTCGGTGTTTACAACGACGACAATGTGCCCACGTTCCGCGACGGTAATCCGTGGCCCGAAGGCATCCTGAACGGCCAGGGCCGAGGTCGGGAGGCAGGCGAAAAAGTCGTCAATGGGCGTACCCTCTGGGATGCGGGCGTGACCTACGGCTTCGGCACGGACACCGGGTACCACCCCCGCGACGGGCTCTACCACGAGCTGAAGACCCTGAACCTGATGTTCTCGCCCCGGGACATCATCACGATGATGGGCCCCAACACGGCGGCCTTCATCGAAATGAGCGACGACCTCGGCACGCTGGAGACAGGCAAGATCGCCGACATGGTGATCGTGAACGGCGACCCGCTGGAGCTCATCTTCGAGCTCCTGAACGTTCAGGTCGTCATCCAGGGCGGGAACGTCGTCGTCGACCAACGCTAGGCTGCTGTTCCGTTCCGCCGGCTGATTCGCTCACCACAGTATTGTGGCGCGCAGTTCGCCGCCGCTCTCATAACAGCTCGACCAGGAACACGATCAACCCGGCCTGGGCGATCAGCGCGCCTCCCATCCACTTCAGCAGGTCAGCCCTGACCTTCTCGATTTTCGCCTTGAGCGCCAGGATGTCGGTCTTGGTGGCCAGGTTGCCGTTGAGCAGGTGCACCTGTTCGTCCGCCAAGGCTTCGGCCTGGGATTCGGTGAAACCGTGGGCCGTCAGATTCTTGACGAACCGGTGAGTATCGAATGCGATCGCTTCGGACATGACGCTATCTTAATCCCATCGCGCCGCCGCCGACAACGCCGCAAATCCGCCGGAATCGTCCACAAATACTTGCGGAATTTGTAGAACTGACCATCAATGAGGAATAAGAGTTCGTCGCGTGTCTATTCGGGCGGCTGGCTGCTGCCCCGAATGAGCACGGTACCGTCCGCCATGGTGATCGTGGCGCCCTGCATGCCGTAGGTGCCCGGCGCGAAAGATGGATGCCCAACCGCGGTGAGTACGTCTCCGGGCTCGAGCGTTTCAGCCGTCCAGCCGCGTTTTTTCATGTTCGTTCTGTTGGCGAACTGGATAGCCCATTCGACCGTCTCACCCTGCTCACCGGTCACTTCCACATAGGCATGCGGGTGCGGATTGATGAATTCGAATCGGGTGACGACTCCGTGAATCTCCACGAACCGCTCCAGGTCATAGAACGGCGCCTGCGAATGATGGGCCACCAATGTTGGCGCAATGAGCATACCGCCAACGGCCCCAAGGAATAGAAACCGCCATCCAATCATCACGTCCTCCTCGGTATCATTCCGCCTCCCACCTCGACAGCAGGTACTTGAGCGGTTCTCGGGCGCGGGCGGGATCGCATCCGTAGGGCAGCACCAGTTCTTCCTCCGAGAACTCCCATTGGAAGGTGAATCCCGTCGGCTCGGTCAGGAACACGGGATCCTCGACTTCGAGATCCAGTATCAGGCGGCTGCCTTCCCGCCGGTACCTCTCCACGACACGTTTCTCGGTGGAGGACGGCACGTTGCCCAGATCCTCCAGGCCCGTGGGATCGTAGGCGGAGTTTGGCGCTCGTGTGAAGACCGAACTCGGCGAGTACAGCCGCCAGGACCTCTCGGCCTCGGTGGATCTGCCCCTGAGCGACACGTTGCTCAGCAAGATCACCGCCGGGGCGTTCACCCAGGACGGCCAGGTGTGCAGCCTGACCGTGCCGGCCTGCTACGGCGGCAAGGACGACGAGCTGTTTCGCGCCGACTTTCTCTGGACGCCCAGCGAGAACTTCAACCTCCGAGTCGCCTACGACTACCAGAGGCAGGAGAGCAGCGGCCGCAAGGCGGTAGTCTTCAGCAACGAAAACGATGTGCACATCGCGGCGTTGAACATCGCGGCGCAGAACCCGGCTTTCCGCAGCGATGCGTTCCTGCCCATCACGGAATACACGCCGCGGACCCATGAGCCCGGTTTCCCCGGCGGAGAGGTAGGCGCATGGGAGACCAAGGGTGACGGGCCGGAGAACGGCATCACGACTGACTACGATGCGCTGACCGTCACGATGAACTGGGACATCAACGACAATATCTCGCTGGAAAGCATCTCCGCCTGGTGGGAGAAGAGCGGACGCACCTACCGCGACATTCGCGGCGCCGAGGTCATCGAAGGGGTCGAGGACGATCAGTATACCCTCGACGAAGTCTGGTCCCAGGAATTTCACTTGACGGGCGTAGCGCTTGACGATCGCCTCAAGGCTCGCGGGCCTCTGGTATCAGGACTACGACGACTGGGGTATCAACTACCGCTGGCCTGTACCCTGGGCCCGATCGGTGGATGCGCCCGGCCCGGGGTGCCGTCCCGGTGTCATCACTGCGGTTCAAAACTACGTGAGGGATCCCGCCAACTGGGATGTCGGGTTCAAGAACTATGCCGGCGTGCCGGGAACCGCCCGTCCCCGGCCCCATCGTCGGCGACATCTGGGCCGCGAACATCCTCAGGGTGACGGACGAGCCCGACACCTCCGCCTGGTTCACGCCCAGGGTTTCCCTGGACTACCGGTGGACCGACGACGTCATGGTTTATGGCAGCTACGCCGAAGGGTTCACCTCGGCCGAGGTCACGGTATCTTCAACGGCGGGCATCGTCGAGATTGATCCCGAGACGGTGGAGACCATCGAGTTGGGCATTCATTCGGACTGGATGGATGGGCGGCTGCGATTCAACGGCAGCGTTTTCTTTACCGACTGGGCGAACATCCGCACCTCCATCAACCCGATCGATCCGATCACGGGGGATGTGATCCCCACGGCGATTACCATTACCGGCGGCAACGGCGAGGCCTCGGGTCTGGATGCGGAGCTCATCTGGCGTCCTACCGACAGTTGGTACGTCAGCGCCGCGCTCGGTCTCCTGGATACCCAGTACAAGGAGCTGATTCCGGGGGTCCCGGTCAACGAAGGCCAGCGATTCCCGAACGCACCGGATTCCAGTTACACCCTGGCTGCGCAGTACGACTGGAATCTCCCGGGCGGCGGCCAGGTGAGCCTCAGGGGCGACTACCGCTACATGGACGACTACGTGATGCACCCGCGCGCCAGCGCCCAGCTCCTGCAACCGGGGTTCGGCATCAGCAGCGCCCGCCTTACCTATGAACCGGCTTCGCAACAATGGTCGGCCTACGCCTATGGCTCGAACCTGGGCAACGTACGGTTTTGGAATTCGGGCTTCATCGGCCGTGCAGGCGGTCTGTTTCTGGCCCAGCTTGGCCCGCGGCAGGAGTTCGGCGCCGGGTTGTCGTTCAACTTCGATTAGGTTGCATCGCGCGGCAACTGTTTTCCCGAATGCACGGCGTCCACATCGACGGCGCTCGCACTGACGGCGACGCCACTGCCAAAGTCATACGTCGCGGTTAGCGAACCGATGTTCCTCGGTACACCGGCCCGGCGGGCGCCACGCCGCCCGGGCCGGATCACCGCGCCGGCCAGGCCGCCGCCGTAGAGGGCTTCCGGCGCGATGCCGGGAATGTCGTCAGCGCCGATGAAGCTGAAGCGCCCCCCTTCCTCCAGCGTGTTGAGGTTGACGACCTCCATGTCGGAATACCCCAGGGTCAGCAACAGTTTCTCGCTGGCGACCCAGCGCAACTCGAATTCGGCGCCGGTCGTCTCCGAGGCCTGATTCGTCACCGTAGCCTGCGCCGAGAAGTCGGTCCGTTGCTGCTCATAGATAGACAGCGCGAAGTACAGCGAGCTGTCCAGCAGGCTGCCCTTGAGGCCGATTTCTTTGAGACTGGAGGTATCGAATGCGCCGCCGCTGAAGATGTTGCCCGTGGTGATTTCCGCGCCCTGGCCGGCAATGACCGTGGACTGCCTGGAGAACGTGGCATAGGGGATCAGCCCGAGCCGGCTGGCGTAGCTGAGGCTGAGCGTCCACGAAACGCCGCCGAATCGTTCCGCTGCCTCCGCCTCCACGCAGGCAGCCTCCGGGGGAACGCAGAAATTGTTGGCGCTCGCCAGCAACAGGTTCTCCACCGGCTGACGGCTCTCCATGTCGATGCTGTCGTAGCGAATGCCCGCAAGCGCGCTGAAGCCGCTATCCCAGGTGAAGTCCGCCAGCGCGGCCAACCCCAGATCCAGGTAGTCGCCGATGTAGTACTCCGTGTAGTCGTCGTCGATCCGGGTGGACAGGAGCCGCGTTGCGAGGGGCCCGGCGGGACCGGTCAGGTCGCGCCGGTCGAAATACTCGTTGGTGTAGTCGTCGCCGTGTTCGAAGTTCGTGTAGCGCACCGACGGCGAGACCTGCACCGAGATCGTCGCGCCGCCGGTCCGGAACTCGTTGGCCGCCACCAGTTTGTCCTCGATCACCCACGTGTCGTGAAACTGCGAGAACCCGTAGGCGTTTTCGTTGACGTTCTCGTAAGCCTCGTAGAACAACTGATTCTTCCATTCCCAGGCGCGCCCATCGGGGTGCAGGATTATGTCGAAGTAAAGCCTGGTGACATCGTTCTGCAGATAATCTTCCGGAGCGACCAGCACCTGGCTGCCATCGAGCGTGGCACGGCCGACGTTGACCAACCCCAGCAACGCGGGCCTGCACCCGAATACGCTTGTTCCAGGTGCCCGTGCCGAGGCCCACGGCGCCGTTGGTCGCTTCGATGAACTCGCCGGTTTCCTCGATCCTGGCGGACTTGGGGTTGAAGTTGAGATAACCGCCGATCTTGGCCGGCCCGTAGATGGGCGATGCCGGGCCGCGGACGATGTCGATGCGATCGGGTGCGCCGATGGGCGTGGGGTAGTTGCCCGGGTTGTCGAGCCGGCGAACGCCCCGGAAGTAGGTTTCTCCCGGCGTGCCGCGGATATCCAGCGAGCCCGCCACACCGAAGAACGACTGGGTGAACGAGCCCGGTGCGACCGCGATCAATTCGTCGATGTCACGCATGTCGAAGCGGGCCATCATTTCCTCGCTGACGGTGGAGGCCGATCTCGGCGTATACAGCAGCGACTTGCCGAAGCCGAAGACGGATTGCACGTCGTCGTCGGGTAAACTGCCCAGGTCACCGACGACCACGACCTCTTCGATTTGCGCCACTACCGGGACGGAAAAGCCATTGCCGAGAGCCCCGGCAAGCAAGGCGCGAGAAAATATTCGCGGTCGAGGAGTGGCGGACACGGAGGGCCGGCCTCCCGTATCAGTGCGTCATGGACCAGACGACGAAATTGATCCCCAGGCGAAACGCGTCCGCGGCGGGTTCCAGGGGCATACGCGCCTGGTCGTACCAATCCCAGAAGTTCGCCAGGTCATTGTTATGGCCTGCGGCAAGGGCGACATCACCGGCATCGTTCAGTATCCCGTAGTAGGTGATGTTGCCGCCCGGCACGTAGGGCGACATGCCATTCAGGTCGTAGAGGTCGAAATGCGTCTTGAAGAGGGGGTGATTCGGCTCCAGCCGTATGAAGGGACGGTCGGGAAAGGCGCGTGCGACCTGAGATCGCATGGTCTGAAGTTGCCACAGGCCGTCGAAGTCGTCCATCAGCACGAATCCCCCCCGTTCGATAAACTGCCTGAGATTGACGACCTCCTGGTCCGTCAGCTCCATTTCACCCGGCTCGGAAACATAGGCGAACGGGTAGTCGAAGACCTCCTCGCTCCCCAAATCCACGATCAGGTACGACGGCACCTGGATGTCGATGCCCGTGGACTGCTCGATGAATTCGTTGAAGTTCTCGTCGGAGCTGGGATAGTTGTGGGACCAGCCCATGTGGCCGATCGCGCCGTTGGTGCCGAACCGCCAGCGGGCGACGATCAACTCGGTGGCAGGGGGAATGTTCTGTTCGATTCGATAGCGCCGGCCGAACTGCGCATTGGCGTCTGTCGTGGCCAGCAGCGTAACGAGAATTCCCGTTAGGACGGCAGTCCCTGGACGCAATTTCGATTTCATGATCTGCAATTATCGGTGGACGCATGCACCCGCTCAACGGGCTCCGAGAGAATAGCACGGCCGCATTTCGCACCCATCACGCGGGCTCCGCCGCACTCATCCCGCCGACGTGCATCGCGAAGGCATGGAGCGCCGCGAGGGTGCGTGCGGACAGCGCGTGCGCGCGTCGGCAGGCTGTCCGCGTTAGTCAAAGACCGCCGCGAACGCCTGCTCCAGGTCGGCAATGAGATCGCCGGAGTCTTCCAGGCCGACCGCCAGCCGAACGGTATGGTCGCCTATGCCGGCCCGCGTGCACTCTTCGTCGCTCAGGTCGCCCGCGAAGTACAGTTTGACCGGGGCGACCAGCGACTCCGTGGACCCGATGCTTGCTACCGTCGCGAACAACTGCAGCGCGTCGATGAACTTCCAGGCCTGTTGCCCGTCGCCTCGAAGGTCGAAACTCAGGACGCCGCCAAAGCCGTCCATCTGCGCCACGGCCAACTCGTGACCCGGGTCGCCCGTCAATCCCGGGTAATAAACCTGCTCAACCCGGGGATGCGCACGCAGGAATTCGGCCACTTCCAGCGCGCTTTCCGAGTGGCGTCGATAACGCAATGCGTAGGTCCGCAGACCGCGGAGAATGAGAAAGGCCGCACCGGGATCGAGCGTCGCGCCCATATTGGTGGCCAGCGGCTTGAGTTCCCTCATCCGCGCCCGATCGGCGATCACCACACCGCCCATCACGTCCCCATGACCGCTGGCGTACTTGGTCAGGCTGTGGACGTAGCAGTCGATCTGGAACTGTCCGTGGTTGTGCAGGCCCCCGAAGGTGTTGTCGAGCACGGTGACCACGCCGTGCGCACGAGCCAGCGCCGTGATCGCGGCGATGTCCGGCACCTGCAGCATCGGATTGGTGGGTGCCTCGAAAATCAGCAGTTTGGTTTCTTCGGCCGAGAAAACCTCCTCCATTCCGCGCAGGTCGTGCACGCTCAACAGGGAAAAATCGATGCCCAGACGGGGCAACCGCTGTCTGACCATGACACGGATGGGCCGGTAGGATTCAAGAAAGCAAACGACGCGATCTCCGGCGCCAACGTTGCCGAGCACGGCCAGCCAGGCCGCGGCCATTCCTGTGGATACGCAGACGGCATCATCGCGTCCCTGCAGTTCCGCCGCCAACTGCTCCAACTGCCGCGTGGTGGGATTGGCATCGCGGGTGTATTCGAATCCATCTCCGCGGGCCTCGGGCGTCAGCGACGAGGCTATATCCTCGAACGTGAACTTCACCGAGCGGTAGACGGGCTCGACCAGGGACTCGTTGCCCGCGGGCTTCCTGACGCGCGGATGATGCGTGAGAAGGGTATCCTTTTTCATTTGACCTGGTCCTCGTTATCCCGCGAGAGTATATCGATGGGATCTCCGACGCTCACCGTACCCAGCCTGCGAGGAATCACGTTCTGACCGAACATCACGCCCTCCGGGCCCCGGCGAAACGTCTTCAGGGTGCGAATGGGCTCGCCGTCAGGGTCCTTTTTTGCTGTCTCGGGATCGATCGTGGTCAGCACGCAGCGGGTACAGGCCCACGCCACATCGAACTCTGCGGAACCGATTCGAATCCGGTGCCACTCATCTTCCTCGAAAGCCGTGGTGGTTGCGGCGACCAGGTTAGGTCGAAAGTTCACCATTCCCACGGGCCGGGGTAACCGCTCGTTGAGTTGCGCCAACGATGCCGTGGCCGTCAACAGCACGGGCGCCCCGTCGGCGAGACTCACCTGATCCGTGTTCCTGCCGCGGCCGGGCTTGAGACGGCGCAAGTGCCCTTCGGTCATGTTGACCAATCGGCACGGCATATCCAGCGCGGCGCTGAACCAGCGATTAACGGAAGGGTCCGCCTCGGTCAACTTCAGCGTGTCGCCCCAAACGGTGGCGGCTCGCTGAGGCCCCGCTGGCAAACTGGCGGGCAACAGGCGTGTTTCCTGCCCCGGCGCCTCCACGGCCCAGCCGCCGTCGGCTTGGCTTACACGAATTCTCGACATCTGCGGGTGCACCCGCTGGGTCAGGAACCGGCCGCGCTCATCCACCAGCATGTAGCGCCGGTCGCCGGCAAACCCTCGCGGCTCAAGGAGCGCGCTGTCGACCGAGATCCCCGCACAGGACTTGATGGGATAGAGCCTGATCTCGGCCAGTTGCATGGCCGGTTCCTACACGCGGTCCAGCGCCTGGTCGAGATCGTCGATCAGATCTTCCACATCCTCCAGGCCAACGGAAAGCCGCACCAGGCCGTCGCTGATGCCGACCCGTTCACGTTCCTCTTTCTCCACGTCGGCGTGGGTCATGGTTACCGGGTGGGTGACGAGCGTTTCCACGGACCCGAGGTTTTCCGCAAGGGTACAAAGGCGCACGAAGTCCATCAGCCGTTTGCCTGCCCCGGCGCCGCCCCGAACCTCGAACCAGAGCATGGCGCCAAAGCCGCTCGCCTGCCTCCCGGCCAGATCGTGCTGAGCAAACGACGGCAGGCCCGGATAGGCGACCTGTTGCACCTTCGGGTGGGACTCCAGGAACCGGGCAATGGCCAGCGCGTTGGCCGACTGCCGCTCCATGCGGATGGACAGCGTCTTGATGCCCTGAAGGGTCAGCCAGGCCACCCATGGCGACATGATCACCCCGCTGGCGTTCTGGATGAACCGGATGGCTTCGTCCAGGGCTTCGGTGGCCGCAATCACCGCGCCACCCACGGTGGCGTTGTGGCCGTCGAAGTACTTGGTGGTGCTGTGGATGGAGATGTCCGCGCCCAGTTCCAGCGGCCGCTGGTAGTACGGCGTAAGAAACGTATTGTCCACCGCGTGGGGAATATCCCGGGCCCGGGCGATCTCCGATACCGCCTGGATGTCGGTAAGCTTCAACGTCGGATTGGCGGGCGTCTCGGTGAGAATCAGGCGTGTATTTGGCTTGACCGCCGCTTCCACTTCGGCGGCGTCGGCGGTGTTCACGAAGCTGAACTCCACGCCGAAACGACTGAAAACCTTGGTGCACAGGCGATATGTGCCGCCGTAGGCGACGTCGGAAACGATGGCATGATCGCCGGCGTTGAGGCAGGCTTGGAGAACCACCTGGATGGCGGCCATACCAGTGGCATAACAGGTGCAGTCGAAACCCTCCTCCAGCACGTTGAGCTTGGTTTCCAGCGCGCGCACCGTGGGGTTGCCGCTGCGGGAGTAGGAATAGCCCTTGGAAAGGTACTCGTCCACGGACGGCTGAACGAAGGTCGTCGACTGGTAGACCGGCGTGAGGATCGCACCGGTTTCCGCATCCGGCTCGACTCCAGCGTGAATCTGTTTGGTCGTGAAGCCCATTTGGCGCCTCCGTACGAATAGGCGGCGGATAATACCGGAAACGATTCCGACGGACATGGCGGGAGGGGGTACGGCCACCCGATTCAATTCGCGCTCGGCTACCACTCTGGAGAGGAAAAGAACCGATGAGACCCCCGAAGGAACTGCTGGCAGCCCGTGGCAAAAGTCCGGCTGTTAGCTCTTCATTTCAGCCAGTCGCTCTGCCGCTCGCAGGATCCCATCGAATATCGGGCCGGAGACAGATTCGGGAAAGCCCGTCGGCAACAACGCCGACACCCGTTCAACCACACTCGGCGTCTGCTCCGACAGACAGAGAATATCTTTCTCTGCCGTCGATTCCAGTCCCACCTTAGCCGCGGTTGAAATCCAATGGCGAGCCTGAATTTCCGCCCATTTATAGTGCCTGTTCTTGCCGCTTGCGGCCATCGCCATCCTGGCCTTTTGCGGCGCAAGCAGGTTTTTTCCGTGCCCCAGGATCGGATATGCGGAAATAACGTCATACATTGGCGTCAGCGAGAACCGGCCGTAGGGTTCAATGAACACGCTGAAATTCTTGGCGTGCCCGTCCGTGGCGCACAACATCCAGAAGAGTATCTGTGCCCTGAGGAATCTTCTTCTGTCTCTTGCCGCCTCTCGCGACCCAAGCAATACAGAACTGATATCGGCGATCCCAGGACCCCCGTCCGACTCGTAACGCCTTGCGGGCGGTGTTCCGGTGGCCTGACAGAAGTCTTCCTGAGGGAGACGTATCCACCACCGTCGATCGCGTGAAAGCCGTCGGTCGAACCGCTCCACGACCAGAACATGTTGATCGGAGAAATCCGCGATGTTGCAGTTGGCAACGGGAAATCCGAATTCGCGCACGATTTGCGCACATAGCCACTCGTTTTCCACCGAGGTCGACAGATCGGCCTGCATGTTTCCTGCCCTGCCCAACGGCAACTTGAATATGTGCGTCGTCGGGGTTGCGCCTGAAGGCCGATGCCATTGTTCTTCCTGCCACAGCAACGCGGTTTTTTCCTGCGCGCCGGCTATCGATATGCGAAACGCGTCATTGTCGCGTTGCCCCAGGGGCGTGGGGGACGTGGTCGATCGCAGTAGCGCGGCGACATTTTCTTCATCCAGCGGGGTCGCATCGATCTGTCTGACGTTTTCGGATGGTTGGCCGGGGGGAAGTAACTGGATTGCGCCGGCGCAGTCACGTCCGATCTCGACCAGCAAATCAAACGCAGACGTCGATTCGGCACCGAATTTGATTTGCGCGCGACGGCGAATGTCCGCGCTGTCCGGGAGCAGGTTTTCAAAGAACGATTCGACGATGGAGCCACGGTATGGGGCTGTTGGCAGCCGCATCGGCATGGATAGCGATATGGGGCGCGCTTCCGCGGCATCGACCCACCCCTGCTCATAGCGGAACTCGTGTTGGCCTCGGGCGTCTATGCTCCAGTCGCCGACCTTTTCTCCGTTCATCCATGCGGCGAGGTGTTTGGATTTGGTGCGGCGCGGCGCCATTTACCATTCCGTGCTTGGCGATTCTTGTGACTTTGACCGCACCACAAGCTCCAATTGCAGCGCTGACAGCAGCCTGAAGAGGCTGTTTATCGACGCGGTTTCGGTAGCAAGCTCCAGCCTCGATATGGTTTTTGGCAGGAGTCCGACGACGCCGGCAGCCTCCTTTTGGGTAAGTTGCTGAGACTGTCGCTGTCCTTTGAGGACTTGCCCGAGCTGTTTGGGCGTGTACGCCGTGGTATTCATCGACATCCCTATAGGGTATATTTTTTGAATATACCTCTTAGGGTATAAAAAATCAATATGCCCTACAGGGTATCCAATGATAGGGCCACTAGTGCTGCGCGTGACCCCACCCATCGTTGCCAGGCTCGCAGGTCATTTGCCCGGGGTTTGAAAAACCCGGGTTCGTGCTACCCGAGACTGCAATGTTGCCTCGTATGGCGCCTACAGGCCCTACTCCGCCAAACCCGGAATCTCCAGAAAGTCGCTCCACGCCGCGGGTCGGCCGTGAATGGGCACGATCGTCGCCACGTCCAGACCCAGCCGCTGAACCTGGTTGAACAGGCTCCTGTTGGCGCCGGTGGCCTCCGCCGGCAGCGGCACGTGCGTATCGAACAGGTCCGCCTCGATCAGAATCCCTTCGTCAGGCAGGAATGCAATCGTCATGCCGTCTGCATGCGCAAGCGGGTGCACATAGGAGAGATTCAGGTTGCGCTCGCCATCGCTGATCACGTAGTTTTCCGTGTAGCGCTCGTAGTAGTAGCCTTCCGCCAACTCGGTCGGCGGCCATAACGAGACCATGTCCGGGAGCAGGGTGCGCTGAGCGTAGTTGAGCACATCGCGCGTGTAGTATTCGTAATTCAACCTGTGCGTGACGATCGTAGCGCCGATATGCATGTAGGCTCGCAAGCCGCCGATGTGATCATGGTGCTGGTGCGTATTGACCAGGAACCGGATCGGTTTGTCGGGGACGAGTCTGACCACCTCTTCGATGACGGCCAGGCTGCGCTCTTCGTTCAATGGCGCCTCGACGATCGCGATGAAGTTCTCGAACTCCACCGCGACGCTGTTGTGGGAGGAACCGCCCAGCAAATACACGCCGTCTGCAATCTCTTCAGTCTCAACGGTCATATCCAATCCGGCCTCGCCCAATGAGTCGGGGACCGTGACCGGATCCGGGCAAAGATTCGCCTGAATTTCTTCAAATTCACCGCCGAAGGCATTGTGTCCGGCGTTGATGCTCTGGACCTGGTAGTTGTCGTCCCAGCCCTGATGGGAGTGCCAAAGGATCGGGAAGCGAATGCCGTCGCCCAGGTCGGCATAACTGTCGTTGGAGAATTCGTGTTCGTAGTTGAAGTCGCCAAGCACCGGATCGGGCACCCAGGTGTGGATGCGCTGCAGCAAGTTTTCGCTGTTGACGGTCGCATCGACCCGATACTTTCCGAGGACCGCGATGGAGACGATCCTGACCTTTTCCGGCGTCGTGGTGGGACCATCGCGGCCCATCTCTCCCAGCTCCCAGCGCCAGGTCGCGACGGGGTTGGCGCCCGGCAGCCGCGCGGCCTTCAGGAAACCGTGAGGGTTGAGCCACATGTCCAGTTGCCAGCGCGCCGCGTCTTCGGGACTGGCGGCGACCGGTTGGGCTTCGGGGCCATCCTGGTGCCAGCCGTACTCGCCATTGACCATGAATCGTTGCCGGGAATTCTGCTGGACGGGGGTCCCCCCGACCCAGCCCAGACCGTACTTCCAGGAAGCGGGGTTTTGGCCGGGCGGCCGGTCGAACGTCTCCATCATGACGCCGGTTTCCCAGTTCATCATCCGGGTGTAGTTGTTCAACTCTCCGCGGGGCCAGTCGACGTTATAACCGTTGAGCCGCTGCTGCCCCACCATGCCGCTATAACCTGAACCGGTGACGCTTACGCAGCTCAGTCTGTCGGCGCCGATGGCCGCCTCCGCCGCCTGCAGTATGGGCTCCGGATCCAGGAAGCCCGGAGGAAATTCCTGGCCCAGCGAGTGGGTTGCCGGCAGCAGCAGAAGTCCTGGCAGGGCGATAAAGTGTCTGAGTCTCATTTCAGCCTCCGGTTTTTGGCATGGCCAGTCTGGTTTTGCCATTCTATTTGAAATCGCCTCGAGTGCGCAGTGTGTAGATACCGGTCGCAAGAATGATCACCGCTCCGCCCGTGATGGCCAACGCGCCGGGGTTCTCGGCCAATAGCAGCCACGCCCACACCGGCGTGAATGCGGGTTGCACCAAGAGCAACAGCGATGTCTCGATCACCGGCAACCGCCTCATGCTCTGGGTGACAAAGAAGTACGCCAAGCCGATTTGGAAGACTCCCAGATAGGCGATGACAAGCCAGTCAAGGCTGCTGGCGTTGCCGAGCGGAAAAACGAAGAAACCGGCTAAAGCGGCGGCGAGAAAACATCCTGCCACCACCGCCGTTTCCGGCTGATCCCTGCCGGATCCGGAGCGGGATGCGAGCCAGCGCAGCCCCGTCAGGGTGAGTGCCCACGCGACGCCGGTACACGCACCAAGCAGGTTACCCAACTGTGGATTGGGTGCCGTGTCGAGCGGCTCGCGAACGGAACCGAGGATCAGCACCAGTCCCGCAACCAGGGCCGCCATGAACGCCAGGTCACGCCGGACGATTCGTTCGCCCAACAGCAGCGGCCCCAACAACAGCACGTAGAACGGCGCCGTTTCCTGCAGGAACATCGCGTTGGCCGCCGTCGTCAGCTTGTTGGCCAGGGTGAAAAACGTAAAGGTTGCGGCGAATGGAACGGCCACGACCAGCGATCGCCACGTCCAGCCGCGACGCGCCCGAGGGATCAGCGCGAGCATGACAAGCGCTGCCAGCAGGCTGCGAAAACAGGACACCTGCCAGCCGGTCAGCGTCGCCGCCTTGATGGCCACGCCACCCGTTGAAAACAGCAGTGCGCCGACGATCAGTTGAACGCGAGCCTTGAGCACTACACTAGGGTCTGTTAGAAACGTAGCTGATGCAACAGGGGCTGCAAGGGTCGGCGAATCGGATCGGCCAGGCGCGGTCCGGGAGACAGGCCTTGAATTTGAGAGTCATCAGCCTCGCCATCATCGTCGTCGGCGTAATCGTCGAGTTCGCGACGGCCGGTTCCCAGATTGGCAACGTGATTGCCGCAGTCGGCATCGCCGGCTACGTCTACGACTTCTTCAAGCGACGTCAGGGCCCGCCGCTCTGATGCGCTCCGGCAGCCCGTGGTGAAAGCCGCCGATATGCCGGCAACCCGCGCATCCAGCGTTCCTCCGGTTACGACTGCCCGACCGCTCGCGGCGGTAGCCCTGCTGTTGGCAGCCCTGCTGTTGGGCTGCGAAACGGACACGCAGCCGCCCGACGGCGAATTCACCGCTGAGGTGCAAGACGACTACGTCGGCGGTGAACGGTGCGCCGCCTGCCATATGGCCGAAGCCGAACTCTGGCGGGGCTCGCACCACGACCTGGCGATGGCCGCTGCGAGTCCGGCCTCTGTCAGCGGCGATTTCAACGATGCACGGTTCACCCACGAAGGCGCAACCACCGAATTCTTCATCCGCGACGGCGCCTACCGTGTGCGCACCGACGGCCCCGACGGGGCGCTCGCCGAGTATGAAATCACCCACGCGTTCGGAACCGAACCGCTGCAGCAATACCTCACGGAGTTTCCCGATGGCCGCTACCAGGTCCTGAGCATTGCATGGGACTCCCGGCCGCGGGACCAGGGCGGGCAACGCTGGTTTCACCTCTACCCCGAAGAGGTGGTGGACCACGAGGATCCGCTCCACTGGACCGGATCGTTCTACAACTGGAACAGCACCTGCGCGGAATGTCACTCGACCAACCTGCAGAAGAACTATTCCCCCGAGCAACAGCGGTACGAAACCACCTACTCGAGCATCGACGTGGATTGCGAAGCCTGCCACGGTCCGCGTTCGCAACACGTGCAGGCGCCCCTGGAAGTCCCGATGGGCCTGGCGGGCGCTACCGGGCAATGGCAGTTTGTCGATGGCGCAACCATCGCCCAGCGCGTTCCGGCGCTGGGCGATCGCACGGAGCTTGAAACCTGCGCCCAATGCCACGCTCGCCGCAGCCAATTCAGCGACGACCACCATCCGGGCGATCCGCTGCTGGACGCTTTCAGGCCCGCGCTGCTGGAAGAGGGCCTCTACCACGCGGATGGCCAGATCCAGGATGAGGTCTACGTCTACGGCTCCTTCCTGCAGAGCCGAATGTACGCCACCGGAGTCACCTGCAGCGATTGCCACAACCCGCACAGCGCCCAGTTGCACGTGCAGGGCGACGCCCTTTGCAGCCAGTGCCATCAGGTGAGCGCCTATTCCGGTCCGCAACATCACCACCACGAGGGGAATGGCCCGGGCACGGCCTGCGTGGACTGCCACATGCCCGCCGAAACCTACATGGTGGTGGACCCGCGCCGGGACCACAGTTTCCGCGTGCCGCGGCCCGATCTGTCGGTGACCCTGGGCACGCCCAATGCCTGCGGTGGATGCCATCGGGACGAAGGGCCCCGGTGGGCCGCCGATACCGTCACCGCGTGGTTTCCAGAGGGCCGCTCCGGCATGCCCCACTACGCTGAGGCCCTGCACGCCGCCCGCACCTGGGCCGGCGACCGGGGAACCCGGCTGACGGAGCTGGTGAACGATCCGGCGGCGCCGGCCATCGTGCGAGCCACCGCGGTGAGTATGCTGTCCGCCCAGTTGGACGACCGGGCGCTGCAAGCCGTCGAGGCGGTCTTCCAGGAGGACGATCCGCTGGTGCAACTGGCTGCCGTGGACCTGCTGGAGAATGTGCAGCCCGAAGCGCGGGCCGGTTTCGCGCAGCGCTTTCTGGATCACCCCTTGCGCGCGCTGCGGTTGGCGGCGGCGAGGATCTTGCTCGGGTCGCGGGCGCAACTCAGCGAACGGCGGCGCAGCGACCTGGACGCCGCGATGGAGGAGTACTGGGCGGCACAGCGATTCAACGCCGACCGGGCGGAGGGGCTATTCAATACGGGCAGCACGCTCGCTCAACTCGGACGGATGGACGAGGCGACGGCGGCGCTTGAGGCGGTCATCGCCCGAACGCCCTGGTTCACGGCCGCCTATATCAATCTCGCGGACCTGCTGCGCCTCTCCGGCCGGGAAGACCAGGCCGAGGCACTTCTGCACCAGGCCACCGAGAACAATGGCGAGGATCCGAGCGGACACTTCGCGCTGGGATTGTCCCTGGTGCGCTCCGGGCAACTGGCGCCGGCCATGGAAGCGCTGGAAGAGGCCGCCGCGCTGGCCCCGGACGAGCCCTATTACCAATACGTGATCGGTATCGCCCTGAACTCGACGGGGGAAACGACGGCCGCGCTGGAACGGCTGCGCGCAGCCCATGCCCGCTTCCCCGGCCATCGCGACACGATCGTCGCCCTGGCAACGATCCATCGGGACGGCGGTAACTTCGCCGAGGCGCGCGTGTACGCCGAGCGATTGCTCCAACTGTCGCCGTCGGACTCCACTGCACAAGCGCTACTGGAGCAACTGAATGCCGGAGCATCTCCCTAGAACCTGGCGAACAGGGCACCAGATGGAGACGTACACGGACACGCTTCTTTCCGGACACCCGAGCGAGTATTCGCCGCAACTCCTGCGCCCGATACCGCGCGGCGAAGCCCGCCGCCGGTTGGGAATAGCCGACACGCTGCCGTTCTCGGGCGAAGACATCTGGAATGCCTACGAGTTGAGCTGGCTCGATCCGAACGGCAAGCCAGTGGTGGCCACGGGCGAATTCCGGTTCCCGGCCGACTCGCCGCACATCGTCGAGTCGAAATCGCTGAAGTTTTACCTCAATTCCCTGAATGCCTGCCGTTTCGATTCGCCGGAGACGGTTCGCCGCACCGTCGCCGACGACCTTGGCCGGGTCTGCGGCGCGGGTGTTCGCGTGTGGCTCCGCCCACTGGACTCGGGCAATCCGCTCGGCCAAAACGAACCATCGGGCCAGTGCATCGACTCCGCGGATCTACCCGCTCCGAGCTACGATCTCGATCCGCAGCTGCTGCTGCACGGCGCCGACCAGCGAACGGAGGTCGCGGAATCGCTCTATTCAAACCTGTTGAAGACCAACTGCCCGGTCACCGGACAACCCGACTGGGCCACCATCCTGATCCGCTACCGCGGCCCAAGAATCCGCCGCCGCAAGCTTCTCGCCTACCTCGTCTCCTACCGCAACCACGCGGAGTTCCACGAGCAATGCGTGGAACGCATGTTCGTGGATCTCAAGCGCTATTGCCGGCCCCGGTCACTGACGGTCTATGCCCGCTACCTGCGCCGCGGCGGGCTCGACATCAACCCATTCCGCAGCAACTTCGAGTCCACGATCCCGAACATTCGCCTGCCGCGACAGTAGTGGGTCGCCCCATGTTCCATACGAGAGGCATGACCGCATCATGAGAAATTTCCAACTTCCGCCCGCCACGGTATCCGACGCGCTGATGCTCATCAACGCCGACGAACTCCGGCCCATGCTGCCGCTGCTGCCCATCCCGAAACCCTATCCCACGCGCAAGGCGGAGATGATCCTGACCATCGCCGGCCACCTTTCCGGCCCTCGCTTGCAGGCGCTGTGGGGCCGCCTCGATGAGACCCAGCAACTGGCGGTACGGGAAACGCTGCACGGCCCCGAGCGCGCTTTCGACGCCGACCGGTTTCGGGCCCGATACGGCAAGTTGCCTTCCGGCTACAAGTCGCCCGGTTACCGCAAGTCGTCGCTTCTGCGCCTCTTTCTCTACCCCATGGACCGCCACAGCTCGCCGACGGCGATTCCGCAGGACTTGCGGAAACGCCTGTTGGAGTTCGTGCCGAAGCCCCCCGAAGCGACGCTCGCCACCATCGACGAACTGCCCGGCGAAATCCGGCAGGAACGCCGGTACGTCCCGAAGGGACAAGACAAGTACACGTCCGCGACCCTCCTGCGCCGGGACATGGAACAGGCGGCGGCATACGACCTGCTCGCCGTGTTGCGGCTGGTCGACCAGGGCCGCGTCGCGGTCAGCGCCAAGACCCGGCGCGCATCGGCCGCCGCCATGCTGCGCATCGCCGATGTGCTGACGGGTGGCGATTTTTTCGACCCCACGGAAAAGAAGAAACATCGCTGGAGCCAGGTGGCTGGGCCCGTCCGGCCGTTCGCCTGGCCGCTGCTACTGCAGAGCGGCCGACTGGCCCAACTGCACGGTTCGAAGCTGGCGTTGACCAAGGCGGGCCGCACGGCCTTGCGCAATCCCCCGGCGAACACGCTACGCGACCTGTGGCGGCGGTGGATGAACAACAAACTGCTCGACGAATTCATTCGCATCGACGCCATCAAGGGACAGACACGGGGCAAGGGCAGGCGCGGCATGACCGCGCCGGTGGACCGCCGGATCGCGGTTGAGGATGCGCTGATGGAATGCCCGGTGGG
Source organism: Candidatus Rariloculaceae bacterium (assembly GCA_965262365.1). GTDB lineage: Bacteria > Pseudomonadota > Gammaproteobacteria > Steroidobacterales > Rariloculaceae > UBA6522. Next base: position 5,680,595 of record OZ253541.1, on the reverse strand, counting down.
CCGTTGGATGCGGTTCGACGATTTCTCGCAATTCATGTACGTGAAGCCGTTCGACTTCAGCGTCACCCACGACCCTTGGCGCCTGTACATCGGGGACAGCCGGCACGGCAGTCTCGGGTACGCGGGTAACCACGACTGGGACATCCTGCAGGGCCGCTACGTCATGTGCCTGCTGTTCGAGTACGCCGCCACGCTCGGGATGATCGACGTAGCCTATACGCACCCGAACGGGGCGCGGCTGGACTTTACTGGAATCGGGAGCGCTGACGCGCTCGTCTTTCTGAGCCGCTACGACGGCCTGCAGTACTTCCGGATCAATCCGCTCGGCGCCTGGTGCCTGGACATGGCGGACGAATACGTTCCGGCCGCGCCGCCGCCCACCGGCTCCGTGACCGTATACCCCGATCTTCGCATGCGGTGGAACGGTCCGTTATCGGCGGACGAGCGGCTGTTGCTCGAAATGTGGGCCGCCGACGAATCCGGCGGGATCTGGCGTCTCGACCAAAAGAAGATCTTCTCGGCCATCGAAAGCGGTCACGACGTGGATGCGCTGCGCGAGTTCCTCGCCGCCCGCGACGACCAGCCGCTGCCCGAGAAGGTGGAGGGGGTTCTGCGCGGAATCGAACGCGACGCACGTGCGCTCACCCAGGTCGGCCCGGCACTGCTGATCGAATGCGCGAATGCGGAAATCGCCGACCGGGTTGCGGCCGACAAGCGGGCCGCACGGCTATGCCTGCGCACCGGTGAACGCCATCTGACGGTATACGCGGGGAAAGCGGATGCCTTCCGGCGGGCGATTCACGCGCTGGGATACGGCATGCCGCACGGCTGACCGACGGTCCGCGAGCCCAAGCGGCCCACCCAGCCCGTGGATCGAAGGCGGGGCCGGAGAATCAGCCCAACAGGTCATCGACAAATTCCGACGCCGGTGCGACGCCGGTAACCAGAAGGTGGTCCCGAGCACGCGTGCACGCGACGTATAGCAAGTGTCGTTCCGTGTCGTAGACCTCCTCAAGGTCGGAATCCTCCATCACGGCCTGATACTCGGCCGTGGGAATGTTCTTTCGCGATGCCTTGGCGTGGGTCAGCGTCTCGATGGTCTTGGGCGATCTTCGTTTCGCCATCTACGGGGAATCCTTGCCTGTCGTATCCAACAAATGCTGCAATGCCGGGAGCAGTTTCGGAATGGCATCCTGGATCATGCTCCAGACCAGATCGTCATTCATGCTCAGATAACCATGCGCCAAGCGGTTTCGCGCTCCGATTATCGCGCGCCAGGGAATCTCCGGGTGGGCCGCGCGGACCCTGTTCGGAATATGGGTAGCTCCCTCGCCGATCAATTCAAGATTACGCAGGGTGGCATCGTACGTGAGCTCATCGGCAACGAAATCCGCTTGCGTCTTCCCCTGCGTATACGCTACCGCCTTACGCGCGAAATCGATCATGTCCTGCACGTAGTGGCGCCACGCCCAGCCTTCTTGGCCGGTATCAGACATTGACGACCTCACGCTCCACATAGCGCCACACTTCGGGCCGCAAGTCTTTTTCGGTTACCAGATCCACCGGGCGGCCCAGAAGATCCTCCAGATAGAACTGAGCGCCGAAATACCGCTCCCAGTGAATGGGGCCGTCGAAACGGACCAGGACATCCAGATCGCTGTCGTCCGTGGCCCGGTCGCGGGCGAAGGAACCGAACACTGCGAGTTCCGCGACCCCAAAGCGCTGTGCAAGCGTGGCCTTGTGCGCTCGTAGGACGCTCAGGACTTCATCTCTGTTCATCGGTTCTTCCTTTGCGACGCAGGCGGATCGTATTCCAATAGCGCCGACTTTCCGATCATCTCGATGAACCGCACGATCTGGTGTACTGGCTGATCATCGCGTTGCAGCTTTTTCGATCATCTCGCCGAATGCGGATTCCACCTCAGCCTTGAAGTCCGACGGTATCGTGTAACCATCCGTGAACTCGGCAAACGCCCAGCGGCCGTAACCGCCGTGATTGTTCACGCCGGGCACCCAATACGTGTCCATGGTGGCCTTCTTCTCCTTGGCGTACGCCCTTACCCGGGGATGCGATTCGGCCACGCGGCAAAATTCTCCTTCCCAGCCGCTGTCGAGGATAACTCAGTTGATGTGGCAATAGCGTGGATCGGTCCGCCATCGATCGGTCTTCGATGTGGTGAAGCGGACGTTACACGTTGAGCCGGTGGGATCGTACGGATCCAACACGGCCTTTACGGGACACTTGCCGATCTCCGCCCGCGTGATGGCCCTTGCTAGGGAACCGTGTATGTATAAGCGACTGCCCCGTGCCGGCGGCCGTCCGACTCATGCTCCGGCAGGTAGGACCGGATGTAATCGACCTTGACCTGCTCGGGCGACACGGTGACGTTCAGGTAGCCGGAGTTGTCGAGAATGTCGCCGGTCAGGTAGGCATTCCTGTTTCGGGCCGAGTACGTGTCGTCGGCCGGATTGGCCACGGATTGATAGACGATTCCATCCAACTCCTGGCGCGCAAAGATATGGTCGTGGGCCTGGAACAATATGGTGACGCCGTTCGCCACCATCAGCTGGTGTATCGGCAGTTCCCAATCGGGCCGCTCGCGGTCGAATTCCCAGACACCGTCATCGTTGTAGCCGCCCCATTCGTAGCGGGTTGCGCGCTCGATCCCACCCCGTCCGGTGCCAAGAACGTGATGGGTGAAAACGAATTTGTACTTCGCATCGCTATCTTCCAGCGTGGTTTTCAACCATTGGTATTGCGCATCGCCGATGGTTGCATGCCACAGATTTCCGGTGGGCTGGGTCAGCTCATTCCACGCGTCAACGATCTCTTCCCACGGCGGATCGCCTCCCATGCCGCTGCCCATGCCGCCGATCCTCTCTGTTACCCGGGTCGAATGCCAGTAGGGGTCGAGGGAAATGAACAGCGCATCGCCCCATTCGAAGGCAAAGAAGTCGCCGAGTAACCCGATTCCCTGCACGGGCTCCGGGTTGCCGGTGTAGAAATCGTTCGGCGTTGGCACCGGGAAGTAGCGGCTCCGAGCCCTCCCGGCAAAGATGGCAACATCGTGCAGGGGCGTACCGAGCAGGCTGCGGCGGGCTTCCTCGTGATTGCCGTTGACGGGGAAGAGCGCCGTCGAATTCGCCATGACGCCCAGGAACCGGCGCTGGTTGATGTAAACGTCGTCCACAAAACCCTGGGTCAACGTGCTCCTGTCCCCCTGAAAGTAGTTCGGCAATTGATTCGATATGCTGAAGTCGTCGCCCAACATGAAGTACAGATCGGGCTGATCCTCGGCAACCCTCTCCATGGTTAGAGCGTAAAGGTCGGGGCTGTACATCCGGCCGAGGCGCTCCGGGTGCGAATCCCCCTGCACGCCGAAGCTGAAACTTGCGCCCCTCGGCCTCTGGGTATGAAACGAATGCACCTCGCCCACGCGGGGCTCCGATGCCCCTGGATCGCGGTAGGACACCTGGTAAGAATATCGCGTATCGGCTTGCAGGCCTTCGATCGGTACGACGGCGGTGCCGTCCGGCGACGACTCTATCTCGTTGGTCCTGCTCGTAAATTGTCCCGGAATCTCACCGTACTCGGCGAATACCGTCGTACCCTCATCCGCCAGCGCGTGTACCGCAACCGAAGTATCCGTGGGCCGACCGAGAATGATGTTTTCGCCGTCGCCGGTCTGGGCCACGGAGAGAACCGCGCAGACAGCTCCCAGCCCCATGACTGCAGCGAGGAATGAGCCGGGAAACAAGCGTGATTTCATCACAGTGATTGTACCGCTATGCCGTACATCGCGCGGTTTCCGGGTTGCCCGGGCGTGCGCGGCGGATTCCAACCGCCCCCACTTCGGCGCTACATCGCCGCTTCGTGCGATTCAGCCGCGGTCTCGGCATAATCGTCCCATTCGGTGGAGTGTAACCGTGGAAACCCTGGAGAGCACAATGACTTCTCGCGCAATGCTATTCATCGGTATCGGTGTGCTTCTCGGCTCCGCACCGGCTCATGCGCATCATGCGTGGGCGGCCGTATTCACGGACGAATACATGGAGATCGAAGGCTACGTGACCGAGTACAACTTCAAGAATCCTCACGTAAACATCATGTTGTCGGTGACCGACAACGACGGCGTCGAGACGCAGTGGATGGCGACCGGGCCGGCCGCGCCCCCTTTTCGACGCTGGGGCTGGTCGGAGGACACCGTCGAAGTCGGACAGTACGTCCGCCTCAGAGGTAGAACGAGCCGCACTGGCGCCCCCATGATCGTGTTGGTGGGGGATGATATTCAGGCGGGCAGGTTCCTCGAACTCGATCCGTCCGATGGCTCCGTCGTTCGCGCCATCGTGGGAACCGTCGCGGAAAATTCGGAACCGACGCAACTCGCTTCCCTGCCGCTGACACTTGCAGACGGCCGGCCGAATTTCACGGGCACGTGGCTCGGTGGACCACGCGACGGGAGGCCGCCGGCGCCGTTCAACGCGGTGGGTGCAGCGCTTCAGGATCGGTTCGATGCACTGGACGATCCCGCTTTCGCGACGTGCTCGGATCCCGGCCTGGTGCGTCAGGTAGCCTTCACACCCCACCCGATGCGGGTGATGCAGTACGACGACCGCGTCGTATTCGAGTATGAGGAGCACGGCGGCCGCCGTGTCATCCATCTCGACGGGCGCGGCCCGGAGACAACCGAGCATTCACGTTTCGGCCATCATGTGGCCCGATATGACGGCGACAGACTGATCATCGAATCGAGCCAGTTGCTGCCGAATCTCGCCAGCGGTGGCGGCAACGCGCTGAGCGATCGGACCACTAATGTGGAGATCTATCGGCGCGCCGACGATCCCGAACTCGGCCCGGTGATCGAGATGAGCATGGCGATTACCGACCCCGGGCATCTGACCCAGCCGTGGAACGTCCGCTGGCGCAAGATCTATACGGCCCAACCGTATGACTTCATCGAAGTCGACTGCCGGCTGCCGCTCCCGCCCAGCCAATGAGTCCCGATGAAACGTTATTCCGCCTTTCGGGAGGGCTGAGCAACCGCTTGATAGATGATCCCGTCGCGATGAACTTCCTTCACGTAGACGTGATCATGCCCGTGAAAGACGACGTTGACGCCATTGTCCACGAGCATCCGGTTCCGACCGAAGCCCGGCTGTCGGCAAAGGAGCACTTCTTCCGCGGCGCCATCGCGGCCGGCGACGCGGCCGCTGCGCGGCGCGACGATTGTCGGATTCACGTCGCCTCGCGAGAACTATTACTCACTGGTGTATACAATCGGTGCGGAGACTCGATACGTTAACTGGTTGGTGGGCGACACCGACATCTACTACGAGTTCATTGACGGCGACGGCAACGTCGAGAATGAAAGCTACTCGCGGACCGGCCCACGGCCGACGGGTGGCGGCAATCCGACTCGCTACGAACAGCCAAGCGGCATGGGGATGGGACTCTAGTGGTGGAATCACCTGATACCTTCGGATCAGTGGCTGCGGGAACGTTCCGGGCACGGCTGCATGTCGCAGTCGATTCGGTGGGAATCTTCATCGTTCTTGGCTTCTCGTCGGCATTTGCGCAGACGTATGAGCCCGAGAACATCATCCTGGGCCGTCCCGCCGCCGACGCCATCGCAGTTCACGTCCGGGCTGCGGAGGGTACCGAAGTGTTCGCCGAGTACGGGCAAACGCCCGGCGCCTCGCCCGGGGCCTATACGGGCAGAACCGCCGCGGCGCATACGTCTGCGGACAACCTGATGGAGTTGTCGCTGGACGGACTCCAGCCGAATACGCGCTACTTCTACCGCGTCAGCTACCGGCGCCCCGGAGCTTCCGGGCATGAGACAGGCCAGGAGTATTCGTTCCATACCGGCAGACCCCGGGGCAGCACGTTCAGTTTCGGCGTACAGAGCGATTCGCATCCGGAGCGCCCCGGACCCGGACGCATGTTCCACACCGATCTATACACTCGGACCATGGAAAACGTCGCGGCCGACCAGCCGGACCTGTATTTCACGCTGGGGGATGACTTCAGCATCTCGAACCAGATGTACGACTTCTTCCAGGGCGACCGAAACGCCATGACCCAGGCGACGGTGGATGCCGTGTACCTCAATCAGAGGAATTATTTCGGGGTCATGGCCCATTCCACATCGCTGTTTCTGGTCAACGGCAATCACGAGGAGGCCCGACGCCACTTACTCGGTACGCCGTTGCATGACGTGTCGATCTTTGCGGGTAACGCGCGGACCCGGATCTTTCCGTTGCCCGCGCCCGACGATTTCTACACCGGCGATCCCGAGCCGGTCCCCGGGGTCGGCCTGCTCCGGGACTACTACGCGTTCGAGTGGGGAGATGCGTTGTTCGTCGCGATCGACCCGTACTGGCAGTCGCCGGCACCGGTCGGGATGTCTTCCGGCATGGGTATGGGTTCGCTGGCGGAACCGCCCTGGAGCGAGATCCAGGACGAATGGGAAGCGCTGGTGTCGCCGCCCGAGGATCCCTGGGAATCGACCATCGGCGACGCGCAATACCGGTGGCTGAAGCGCACGCTCGAGGAGAGTGAGGCCAAGTACAAGTTCGTATTCGCGCACCACGTGCTCGGAACCGGTCGCGGCGCGGTCGAGATGGCGGGCCTCTACGAGTGGGGCGGGCGCAATCCCGACGGCGCCTGGGAGTTCGACGAGAGGCGCCCGGATTGGGAGTTGCCGATTCACCAGCTCATGGTCGAGAACGGCGTGACGATTTTCTTCCAGGGACACGATCACCTGTATGCCCGCCAGGAACTGGACGGCCTGATCTACCAGGAAGTCCCCAATCCCGGGGATCCGACGCCCGGCGAGGTGTTCTGCAATTCCTGTTTCCATGAAAACTACCTGTCCGGCGATCTCCTTCCGAACTCTGGTTACCTCAAGGTGACGGTATCTCCGGAGGAGGTCCGGGTGGACTACGTCAAGTCCTACCTGCCGGAAGGGTTCGTCTTGTGGGACGATGTCGCGGTGGAACTCGACGGCCACGAGAATGGCGAGATCGCGCGCTCGTACGTCATTCGGTGATGCCCCGGGCGCCGGGGCGCTTCTGGCGGATGTTGCAGCGAACGTTTAATTTAGAAAAAAACGGGGAATAGAAAACATGAATGCAAAAGTATGGACGGGCTTTGCGGGCCTGGCGGCCGTGATCTTCGGCGCGTCGGTATCCCAGGCGGAAACGCTGCGCAAGGTGACCGGACTCAGCTACTGGGACCAGCAGCGCGCTTACGAAGGCTATACGTTGTTCGGGGCGCAGGGGAACGCGACCACCTATCTCCTCGATATGGAGGGGAATGTCGTGCACAGTTGGCCCATCTCGGGGAACCCCCGGCTGCTGGATAACGGCAATCTGTTCGCGCGGGACAACGAGGGTTTCCACGAGGTGGATTGGGACGGCAACATCGTCTGGAGCTACGGGGAGACGCGTCCGAACTACACGTCGCACCATGACTACGTCCGCAGCTACAACCCGAAGCTCGGCGAGATGACGACGTTTTACATCGCCAATCGGGACGTGAGTCAGGAGGAATGTATCTCTCTTGGGTGCGATCCGGCGAATGACTATACCGGTGCCCAGATCGACACCATCGTCGAGGTCGACATGGATGGCGAGATTATCTGGGAATGGCGTTTTGTCGATCACCTGGTTCAGGACCGATACCCAAGCAAGGCCAATTACGTGGGCGAGGGCAAGACCATCGCCGATTATCCCGGCCGGTTGAACGTCAATCTCCCGGGTCGCCCCGTGCGTCGGGACTGGCTGCATCTCAACGCCATGGACTACAACTCCGAGCTCGACCGGGTGATGTTCGATACCGTCCAGGGGGAGGTCTACATCGTCGATCACGGCAACACGTTCGTGCCCGGCAATCCGCAAGCGAGCATTGCGTTGGCCGAGGGCCCCGCGGGCGACCTCCAGTGGCGCTTCGGCGATCCCGCCCGTTATGGTCAGGGCGATCCGCCCTCGATCAACGAGGACTGGACGACGTCGAGCCCCGGGCACAAGCAGATCGGCGGCATCCATGACATCCAGTGGATCGATGAAGGTCTACCCGGCGCGGGCAATATCCTGCTGTTCAACAATGCCCAATACCTGTTCGAACGGATGCCCCAGTCCTATGTCTACGAGATCAACCCCTATCTCGACGCCAACGGCAACGACACCGGGGAGTACGTAAATCCCCCCGACGCCGGCTATACGGTGTGGGTATCGGACGATCCGCGGAACACTCACAAGTTACCGAAGAACGTCTCCAACCAGATCGTGTGGATGTACGGCTCGAGGAGCGGGCAGAACTTCTTCAGTCACATCGGTTCGGGCGCTCAGCGGCTGCCCAACGGCAACACGCTGATCTGTGCGGATACGGAAGGGCATATCTTCGAGGTGACCGCCGACGGCGACCTGGTCTGGGAGTACATCAACCCCGTGACCACCGACGGCGAGATCGTGGCCGAGATGATCGACGCGCCGCCGATGCACAACCCGGTATTCAGGGCGTATCGCTACAGCGCGTCGCACCCGGCATTCGAGGGCCGGACGCTGACGCCGATGGGGCCCATCGAAGCTCAATGATCTTGCGCCGGACCGGGAGACCGTAGCACCGTGACCAGGGTTGACCTCATGGTCGGCGTGGCGGCTGTCATCGGCGCGTCATCGGCGTCCGGACACCATTCTCCGATCATCTTCGACCAGGACAGCGTGATCGGCATCCAGGGGACGATCAGCCGTTTCGACTGGACGAACCCGCACGTTTATGTGTTCGTCGAGGGTAGCGGCCCGACGGGCGACGTGGTCGAGTGGCAACTGGAGACCGATGCGACTCCGATTCTCCTGCGAAACGGGTGGACCCGGGAGTCGCTGCAGCCCGGGGACCGGGTATCGGCAAGGGCCAATCCAGACCGAATGGCGGCGCGAGCGCACGGGCTACTGGTCGAGATCGAGAAAGCGGACGGCACGATATTGAGCCCGACCGGTGGGCTGCCCGGCGGAGCGCTGCCCGACTCCGCGGCAACGAGCTTGGCCGGACACTGGGAACAGCGCTTCGAGAGTTTTGCCCAACTCAACGCGAGCGTGCCGACGATTGCCGTGACGGACGAGGGCGCCGCCGCAAGGGCCGGGTACGACATTCGCACCGATAATCCCATGGCCCGGTGCATCCCCTACCCGCCGCCGGTCATCGTCGGCCTGCCCCAGTATGTCAACGAGATCGAAATCCTCGACGATCGGGTGATCTTCCGCATGGAGTTCTACGGTGTGGAACGCGTCGTGTACACGGATGGACGCAGCCATCCCGAGTCCGGCGAGCGGACTGTCCAGGGCCATTCCATCGGCCGCTGGGAGGCCGAGAACGTGCTCGTCGTCGATACGGCGCTATTCGCCGACCATCGCTCCACTTTCCCGGGTTCCGGCCTCCCCTCAGACACCGAAAAGCGCGTGCTGGAACGGTACGCACTGAGCGAGGACGGCACACGCATCGTGATCGACTTCACCCTGGAGGACACTGAATTCCTGGCGGAGCCCTTTTCGGGTACGCTGGTCTGGCACCATGCGTCCCACCTGGATTTCTCGCCGTTCGCCTGCGACTCCGGGCAAGCGACGCGCTTCATGCGCGAGCCGCCTCGCAGTCGGTAAAATGCTGGCGATTCAGAGATAGGGGATCGCCGAGACGCTCGGGCTCGGTGCGAGCGGCTGATGGTGTGCCGCAATTCGCTGTTTGCGGCGGAGCGCGATCAGCTTCGCTGTTATGCCGCCTTATCTTCAACCACCAAGCTTCTGCCCAGAGCCTTGAGCGCATTTTCAACGTGGCCGATGTGAGAACGATGGTCCGGGTTCACAAGTTTGCGGACAGCGGCTTCCGAGATGCCAAGCTGGATGCCCAATGCCACCTTGGTCACGCTTTGCACGCGCATGGCAGAATACAGCGCCAGCTTGGCGGCAACAATAGGGGTCAGAGGCACCAGATATTGTCCTTTGGCGAGAGGGCTTGGCGCGGGAATGTCGCGTCGGGCATGAACGTATCCGGCCAAGGCGACGCCCAAGGCGTCCTCTGCGAGAGCAAGTGCCTCGTCCCGGGTTTTTCCGTCCGTTCCGGCCTCGGGCACATCGGGGAAGATCGCGGTCAGCCAGCCTTCTTCGTCCAGGGTCAGGGTACAGGGATAAGCGTAACGCATGACTCAAAACTCCTCTTTGTCGATGCCCAGGTCACTCAACATCTTGCGGTATAGCCCAGGACCGAACTCGCCCTTTTTTACAGTGGTATATTTCTTGCCGACCGTCACGCGCCCGTGGCTACCTTTGCCATGGCTCGGGTCGAATGAGTAGGCGAGTTTGTTTTCATCTTGGCGTATGCGTTCAATCGCTTGAGAAATTCCGTCCTGTTCTTGTCGTAATGCTCGTACCTTAAGGTTCGATTTACAAGCCTGGCAGCCCATGGCAAAAGTCCCGCTGCATTCGACCGACGATGCATCCTGGCTGACCGCGTTGCTCGGCCTGGTTCCTGAGCGTCGATCGGCGTCCGAAACCGACCCCTTCCTGGAAAAAGGATGAACAACGCGTACGCCCGGATTTGCGGCTAAGATAGCGGATGTAATGAATACAACGTCGTTTTCAGATTGCGTACACCCTGGGAGTATGGGTTTCGGCTCAGGTATCGATTGTGAGCGTTCATATGCGTCATTTGAACGGCTCCCTGGAGTTGAGGTGCCGTGAGGGAGCATGAAATGACGAGGTTAGCCGACAAGCTTGTGCTGATCCTTATTGCCGGGTGTCTGCCCATGTCGGCATCCGCCCATCACTCCAACGCCGAATGGGATCCCAACGTCAAACGGGAATTCGAGGGGGAAGTCGTCAATGTCGTCTGGCGCAATCCCCACGTTCGGCTGTCCGTGGAGGTGCCGACGGCCGCCGGCGGGCAAGAGATCTGGAATCTCAACGGCAATTCCGTGAGTCACCTGGTTCGTCAGGGCGTTGAGGGGGCGCCGGTCGAGGTCGGCGACACCATTCGCTTCATCGGTTCGCCGTCAACCCGCCGCCCGCGCAACATGAACGTCGACAGTATCCTGGTAGACGGGAATACCGAGGTGTTGCTCCGCCACCTGGAGCGGCACTGGCCGCAGGCAGAACTGCTGGGAAACGGCAAGGGAGATTCCTGGGGCGCCGAGGAGCACGCGAAGGCCGAGCCCAACGGACTGTTTACGGTCTGGAGAGCCGTGAGGAACAGCGGCAGCGCGGACCCGCTCTCCCTCACTCCAGAGGCCGAAGCCATTCAGGCAACCTGGGATGTGGGCGATAACTGGGTGGTGAGGTGCGAACCGCGCGGAATGCCGTCGACGATGGGTGGCCCGTATCCCAGGGAGTTCATCCAGGAGGTCGGCCGGATCGTTTTCAAGAACGAGGAGTTCGATGCCGTGCGCGTGTTCCACCTGTCGACCGACGTCGATCCCGAGACGCAGCTGGCGTCGCCGATGGGATTCTCGGTGGCCCATTGGGAGGATGAGCGTACGCTGGTCGTTGCGACGAGCCGTGTGTCTTCCGGCTGGTACAACACCTCGGGCGTACCGCTAAGCGACGACGCTTCCATTGTCGAGCGGTTCACGCTGAGCGAGAACGAACTGCGGCTGAATCATGAGATCATCGTGACCGATCCGGCGACGTTCACGACGCCGACAAGGCGGACCTCGGAGTGGGTGGCGGTTCCGGGCATCCAGGTCAGGCCATTTGACATGAGCTGCGAATACAATCCCTGGGTCGTGACGGAGTAAACGACCTTCGGGCGTGCGGATACGCAGCGTGGAGCTATACGATGGAAAGAGTCTCGAAGTTTGTTCTGAGCTCGTTGCTGGTGTTGGCCGGAACGGCGCAGGCTCATCACTCCTACAATGCGTTTTTTCAGATAGATGAACGGATTCGGCTGGAAGGCGTCGTTGAGCGGTTCCTGGCACAGAATCCACATGGTTACATTGTTTTCAATGTCGTTGACGACGCGGGTGAGACGGAACAATGGCGCGCGGAGATGCCCGGTTGGGTGGGGTTGAGCCGCGGTCGTGGATGGACGGCCGACGACCTCAAGCCCGGGGACCCGATCACGATCGTCGGGGCGCCCGCGAGTACGGGGGACGAGACGCTCATTCGCGCCGACGACATCGTCATGCCGGATGGCTGGACGCGTCATCTATTCAATGACCCAACGACCGGCAGGCGCCGCGATCCGACACCTCCTCCGGGCTTGGCTGCAAGTCTTCCCGCCGCTCCAACACCGTTCCATCCGCCGCCGAGAACCGATGGGCAATGGGCGGGACTGGACGTGGTGTGGGGCCCGAACAGTGGAACCTCCGACGATCCACGGGATATTGCGGCCCCACGGATGGATTTCAGAGACGCACCGTTGACGGCGGAAGCACGCCGCGCCCTGGCGGATCAGGACCCTTTGCAGAACCCCACGTTGCGCTGTATCAAGCCGACACTCCTGGTGTCGATGATCAGTCCGAATCCGGTGCGGTTTACCCAGGAGGGCGAGCACATCAGGCTGGAGGCGGAGCGCTGGGATACGGTGCGCACGATTTACATGGACGGCCGGGCGCCGCCGCCGGCAACGCCTCACTCGATCAACGGCTATTCCGTCGGCCGATTCGATGGCGACACTCTGGTCATCGAGACCACCCACATTACGGCCGGCTGGAACTTGACCGGTGGCGGACCGCCGCACAGCGCCGCGCTTGAGGTCACGGAACGCTATCGCGTCACGGAAGACGGGCGGCTTGAGGTGACTTACACGGTAGAGGATCCGGCGACATTTACGGGGCCGGTGAGCTGGCAGCGGTACAATCGGCCCGCCGACTTACAGTTCCTGAATTCGTACAACTGCCAGCCCTCTCCCGGCAGCGGGTATTCCTGGGAGAACGACTAGCAGCCCGTGGCGTAAGTCCCGCTAGCCGGGATCGTCGTCCGCCTCCGCTAACTCTTCTGCGCGCGATAGCTAATCCCGCACCCATCGACTCGTCGCTTGCGGATCGCATTCGCCATGCAGCATCTCCAGGTGCGGCGAGTGGATCAGTTGCCGGCTGTGAACCATGGGCTCGGCCAGGAATTCCGGGTCTTCCAGCGTGAATTCGAGATCGATGTGGGTGCCGTCCCCGGTGAGACGCCAGCGCTCCACGACATGCTTTTGCCCACCCGAGGGCACGCCAATCTGGTAGGGCGAACGGTGATCCTCGAAATTCGCGGTATCGACTACCAGGGTATCCCCTTCCCACCAGCCAATGGAGTGACCCGTCGTGAGGCGCTCGTCGGGGTCGGGATGCTGCCGGCCATCCATGTAGATCGTCCGCACCTCGTCGAACCACTCGCTTCGAAATACGATTATCTCCTCCTGTTGCGACAGGTCGATTTCCATCAGGTACAGACCGGTGGAGACCAGCGCCGCCGGTGTCGGGCGTCCCACGCAGGTCGCCTCCGGATTCTCGTTCGACAGCGCATCGTAGGCCGCCTGGGCCGCTCGTCCGTTCTCGTTCAATGTCAGCAGAGCATGGAAAAAACCGTCGAATCCGCCAGGATAGCTCTGTACCGTGGAGCGGTCCGTCAGCCACGTGCCCGCCAGGCTCGTGGCGGGCGGGGTCACCTCGGGCGCCTGGACGGCCGCGTTCAGGGAAAATCCACCCTCCTTGTCGACCGACCGCAAGATTCCATAAGGACGCCCGCCCTCCATCGGGTTGGCTCGGACGGTCACCCGATCGCCGGGCGACAACGCATCGCGCGTCCAACCCCTTCTCGAAATGACATTGACGGGGCCAAGCTGCAGTTCCCACTCCACCGCTTCCCCGCTCTGCTCGGTCTCGACGATGACGTAGACATGGGGGTTCCGCCAAACGAACTCCCTGACCGTTCCCTGGAAGGCCACCACCGACTCCATGTCCATCCCGGCGTCGCTGTGATGGGCGGGGACAGGTGCGGCAAATAGAATCGTGGCCGAGATCAAACCAAATTTGAAGTGGTTCATTTGCATATTCTCTTTACTCAAGGAACCCGAGATCCCGGGCGAATTGAACAAGGCGTTCGCTCACGGCCGCCTTGGCGCCATTCTCTTGAAACCCATGTCCAACACCGTCCATCTCGAATAGCGTTGAATCCACGCCGGCAGCGATCAACGCGTCGTGATAGGCCGAAGACTCGGCAGGCACGACAAGCGTATCCTCATTGCCCTGGATAATGAGCGTCGGCGGCACGCGCCTGTTCAGGTTTTGCCGCGGTTCATAGTTGACGATATCCGCACCCGGTGGAAGGTATTAACCGGCGCTTTCCTCGGTGGCCGCATAGGGCGCCATCAGCGCCAGGGCATTGGGTCTCGCACTGGCTTGCGTGTAGGCATCCGCTTCGTCGAAGCGTCCAAGCGTGGCCGCGGATGCCGCCAGATGCCCGCCCGCGGAGTGCCCCAGGGCGATGATTTCCCCGGGGTTAATGCCCAGTCTGCGCGCCCGCTCGCGGGTCCAGCGGACCGCCGCGCTCGCGTCCCTGATGATCTCGTCGAGCGTCGCGGAATCCACGAAACGATATTCCACCGCCAGAGTCACGATGCCATGTGCTGCAAGGGCCTCGGCGTAGAGAAACCCCGATTCGGGCGAGCCCCGGCGCCAACCGCCGCCGTGAAAGTACACGACGGCCGGAGAGCGCGCGCTTGCGGAATGCCCGTCGGGACTGACAATATGCATGCGCAGCTCTCGATCGCCGACCGTCTTGTAGGACTCCGTGGCATACTCGGCGGCGCCGGCAAGCAGCGGAAGCAAACCGACCATCGCCACGATGACGCCGAATCGAGTCTTCATCAGGATTCTCCGACAGCAATCTCTCGGTATCTTACGCGCGTCGATTGTAACCACCGTAACATTTTTGGCCTCTCCCAATAACTGTTATCGTTGCAGGTCCTTGGCGGACACATCGGAACACTCCGCGAGAATCTGGAACTTGCCTTTCAAGTCAGGTTTGGTGTCTGCGGCTAATCGGCGCGCCCGGTGGAGTGTTTACCTGGCAGGGTGCAATTGCAGGGAGCCGTGAAGTGATCACATTCAGTCGTTGGATAATTGGGGCATTGGCATTCTGGGCGACGGTTGCGGTCGCCCAGCAGCAGAACGGGGATCCCCGCAGCTTTCCCTTTGACGAAGCCGTGACGGACACCGGGGCTGTTATCGTGACCCAAAGGTCGACCGTCATGTACGGGGATCATCCACGGGGTACGAATGACGCGCTCTTCGTTGCCCAGGAACTGCTGGGGCGGCCCACGGACACCACCGTAACCGTCAACGCGGCGGCTGTGAAGGATCTGGAGGCGTACTACGAATACGGTACCGATCCGGGGTCCTACAGCGGCCGGACGGCATCGGTCCGGCTGCCCGCGGGTGAGCCCGTGCACGCTCTCATCGGGGATCTCGAGCCGAACTCCCGATACTACTACCGCATGCGCTACAGGGAACCGGGCGCGGCGAGCTTCGAGGCGCGCGCCAAGCGCTCGTTCCACACGGCACGGCCACCCGGCAGCTCATTCACCTTCGTCGTCGAGTTCGATCCGCACATGATGGAGACCAACGATCCGGAGGCCTTCAAATTGAGCCTTGCGAAGATGCTCGCCGACAATCCCGACTTCATGCTCGATCTGGGCGACACCTTCTTCATCGACCGATACCTGCGGCTGGGACCGATCACGTCGGAACAGATCACCGACCGCGTTCAACTCCTGCGTTCCTATTTCGATCTGATCAACCACTCGGTGCCCTTGTTCCTGGTCAACGGCAACCATGAGGGGGAGTGGGGCCGGAACCTGGATGGCACGGCGAACAACGTTGCAGTCCTCGGTACGTTGGGGCGCAAGGCGTATTTCCCCAACCCGGAGCCTAACGGCTTCTATTCGGGCAGCAGCCGGGAGGAGCCCTTCGTCGGGCTGCGTCAGTCCTACTATGCGTGGCATTGGGGCGATGCGCTGTTCATCGCGCTGGATCCGTACTGGTACCAACCAGAGCCGCCCGAGATGGCGGGGGACTGGCGGTTGACACTTGGACGGGAACAATACGAATGGCTGAAGGAGACGCTGGAAACCAGCACAGCCACGTTCAAGTTCGTCTTCTCGCACAACCTGATCGGCGGTCTGAACATGCGCGGGCAAATGCGCGGCGGAATCGAAACCGTGAAGTATCTCGAGATGGGCGGCTACAACCTGGACGGCACCTGGGGGTTCGATGAGGCCCGGCCTGGCTGGGCCATGCCAATTCACCAGCTATTGGTTGCCCACAACGCGACGATCTATTTCCACGGGCACGATCACCTCTACGTCAAGCAGGATCTCGATGGCATCGTCTACCAGGAAGGTCCGGTCCCCGCGCGCAGCGGACTGTACGATGCGACCAATTCAGCCAGGAACTTCAATTACAACCATGGCACGGTGCTGGGCGGCAGCGGCTACCTTCGGGTGCGCGTGTCGCCGGAAGAAGTGAATGTGGATTACGTCCAGACGTACCTGCCCAGCGAAGAAGACGAGACGCACAGGGACGGCATGGTGGCCGACAGCTACACGATCAAGGCGGGAGCTGACTAGTCCGGGAAATACAACCTCTTTACGTCGATGGTGTCATCGTGCGGGAAGAACCTGTCCGGATTTCGCCTGTTACCCGAAAAGCACGCCGACTCCGGTGTCGAGGTCCTCGGTGATGGCCGCCTGACCATTATTCGAGGGTGTAGGAGAAGGCGGTCTCGCCGTGGCGGCGACCGTCCACCTCGTCTTTCGGCAAGTAGGATCGGATGTAGTCCACCTGAAGCCGTTCCGGCGACACCGTGACCTTCAGGTAACCCGAGTTATCGAGCACATCGCCGGAGAGATAGGCATTCCGGTTGCGGGCGGTATACGTGTCGTCGGCGGGATTGGGCACGGACTGATAGATGACACCGTCGAGTTCCTGGCGGGCAAAAATGTGGTCGTGGGCCTGGAAGAAAATGGTGACGCCGTATTTCACCATCAATGGATGCACCGGTAGCTCCCAGGCCGGTCTGCGCTCGTCGAACTCCCAGGTCCCGTCGGCCCCATGGCCGCCCCACTCGTAATCGCTCGCGCGCTCGATGCCTCCACGGCCCACGCCGAGGACATGGTGGGTGAATACGAACTTGTATCGGGCGTCACTCTCCGCCAGCGTCCTCCTGAACCACTCGTACTGCGCATCGCCCATGGTCGAGTCCCAGCGGTCCGGTGCTCGGCGTGTCAGTCGATCCCACTCCTCGCTGAGTCCCGCACTCATCCCGCCGGAGTTGCCGACCGGGACCGGCGAATGCCAGTAGGGGTCGATCATCACAAAAAGCGCATCGCCCCACTCGAAGGCGAAATAGTCCCTCAGCAGACCGATGCCCTCCACGGGCTCCGGGTTTCCGGTGTAGAAGTCATTCGGCGCGGGCAAGGGAAGGAAACGGGTGCGGGCTCGGCCCGCGAAAATCGAAACATCGTGCAGGGGCGTGCCCAGGAAATGCCGCCGCGCTTCCTCGTGGTTGCCGTTCACGGCAAACAGGGCCGTCGAGCTCGCCATCAGCCCCAGAAACCGGCGCTGATTCAGATAGACGTCATCGACGACGCGC
Source organism: Candidatus Rariloculaceae bacterium (assembly GCA_965262365.1). Taxonomy (GTDB): domain Bacteria; phylum Pseudomonadota; class Gammaproteobacteria; order Steroidobacterales; family Rariloculaceae; genus UBA6522. The sequence continues at coordinate 5,662,967 of OZ253541.1, read as the reverse complement.
TGGTTCAGGGCCTCGCTATTGCCCTGGAAAAAATCCGCCATCGGGTTGGAGATGCTGAAATCATCGCCGAGCATGAAGTAGAGATCGGGCCGGGCGCTCGCCACCTGCTCCATGGTTCGCACATAAAGATCGGGGTGATACATGATGTTGCTGCGTTCCGGATGTGAGTCGCCCTGCACGCCAAAAGTGAACGTGCTGCCCCTGGAGCGCCGGGTGTGGAAGGAGTGTTCGCCGCCGGCCCGATAGTCCGAGTCATCGGGCCCTCGGTAGCTCACACGGTAAAAATACCGGGTATCGGCCTCGAGCCCCTCCACCTCGATCTCGGCAACGCCGTCCACCGAGGGTTCGACGACGGACGTTCGGCCCGAATAAATTCCGGGGCTCTCCCCGTACTCGGCGAAGATCTCCGTTTCCTGCGCGCCGAGAACGTGCACGGTGATCGAGTCGTCCGTCGGGCGACCCAGAATGATATTTTCCACGTCAGCCGTTTGCGCGTCCGGTGAACGCGGCATCCAGAGTGTCGCGAGCCCGATGCAGAGTAGCGCGAAGGAAAGCGCTGTATTTCCGTTCAACAAATCACCTTGCCTCTTCGGGTAGAATCTCAGAAAAATCCGAGGAAAGCCATAGGATGAAGCCTAGAGAATTCTTGACGGTTGCCGCAAGGGCAGCGGCGGGAACCATGCTCCTGAGATCGACATCCGTCGTACTGCTGGCAATCGCAGGTCCTGCGGCGACGTTGGCGCAGCATGGTATGCCGGGCGGCACGCCGATGACGTTTTTCGTCACCAGCGAGCCCATCGGCAACGGCGGGAATCTGGGCGGACTGGCCGGTGCCGACGCGCACTGTCGGAATCTCGCCGAAGCCGCCGGCACCGGAGACAGGACCTGGCACGCTTATCTCAGCACGCAGGCTCGCCCCGGCCAGCCGGCCATCAACGCCCGCGATCGCATCGGCACGGGCCCTTGGTACAACTACGACGGCGTGATGATCGCCCGCGATGTCGCACACTTGCATGGCGATACGCTGGAGCTCGCTCGACTCGGCAACAATCTCCACAAGCGATCGGGCCTGACCGAGAAAGGCCAGATAGTCCCCGGGTTGAACGACTACAAACATCCACAGGATGACGTCTGGGAATACGTCAGGACGACGCCCTACACCAACCGGCACGAGATGCTGACCGGCTCACAGCCTGGCGGAACGGCGTTTCCGCCGGAGTTCGATTACACGTGCAACAACTGGACCAGCAACTCAGATCCCGAGGAAGGGCTGAACCCGGGCGGTATGGGTATGGGGCTCTATCCGGGTCGCCCGAATGCACAGATCGGGTTCCCCGACCGTAACGGCGGCGGCGACGGCTCCTGGAATTCATCCCACGGCACGCGTGGCTGCAGCCAGACCGCCCTGGCCATGACTCATGGCGTCGGGATGTTCTATTGTTTTGCGGTCGACCCTACGCCCTAGCAGTTTTCGCGGTCGGGCTCACCGCGCTGACGCGTTGGGAACTGGCGCGCAATTCGCGCGGTTGTTCCATGCAAGTGCCAAAGTTGATCACCCATCTCCGCCCTCATTCGGCCGATGTCCAAGCTCTGCCTCTGACAAGCCGCGTAGCGGGTTGACCGTCGGCTTAAGCGCCGTGTTAGGCGGCTGGCTGGTCAAGGCGTTCAATACTCCTTTCGGTCTCAATCAGTCGGTCTTGGTACTGCTTCTGCAACTCAATGTAGAAGGCCACGAGCCGTGTGGGATCATGACCATAGCGCGCCGAGATGCGGTGCCGCACTTCCCGTATCTCGTCGATTACCGCATCACTCAGATTCTGCTTCATCGCTACCTCCAAGTAGTTCCAGGGGTGTCACCAAAGCCGGGACGAAAAGACCGAGCATGGCATTCACACGGCGGATGTGTCCGAACTTGTTCGCGTTTGCAAGGTGTCGGCAATTCCAAGTTATCAGAAAGTCGCACTTGTGATAAGCCGCAAGCGCCAAGTGCAGCGCGTCACGATGCTAGGGGCGGTGCGCTCGTCGTGGTAAAAGCTGGGGATCGTGGTCTCAACATACACACGTGGTTTTGTCATACGGGCAAGATACCGCACTCAAATCCCGAGGAATAGGGCGTCGAATTCGCTATTGTTCAACCGTGTAGCGCCCCTCGGACGCCGCACTGGCTCGTAACCCGGCTATCTGAGCCCTGAGCAGCCGGTACTGCGCCTGCTGATCCACCGACAACGATCCTTCGAGCAGGTTGACGTGCTCGTAGGGATCCGCGACCAGATCGTAGAACTCTTCCTGGCCCTGATGGCGCAACAGCTTGTAATGATCGTTGCGCATGGTGTAGTTCGCGTCCGCGACGCCGGCGAAGCTGCCGGAGAACACATCCGCATAGACCCAATCGCGCCGGGAAGGCATGTCGGGTTCGGCAAGATAGGGAAAGAAACTCACGGAATCCTGGTTGACTCCCCCGGGAACGGCTTCGGCAACATCTGTTTCGGCCATTTCAAGAATCGTCGCGTAGAGATCGGCGGAGTTGATCATTGCTTCGGAGACCCCGCCCTCGACGACGCCCGGTCCCGACACGATCAGCGGCACGTTGACGCCGCCCTGGTAGACCGTGCCCTTGGCCCGTCCGGACTGGAAGGGCGCCGTGATCGAGCCCCCGCCGGTGCCATTGTCGCCGATGAAGATCACGTAGGTGTTTTCGCGCACCTCCGGATCCATGGAATCGAGAACCCGGCCGATGGACGTGTCCATGGCCTCGATCATGGCGTGGAAGTAACGAATCGGGCTGTCCCGGGTGTCCGCCTCCGGGCTCAGGTCCGAGTAGTCGGACTGCAGCAGTTCTCTCGGCGGCAGGTGCAGCGGCGTGTGGGGAAGAATGAAGCTCAGCCACATGAACCAGGGCTCATCGCCCTGCTCCCGGATCCACTGGATCGCCGTGTCCGTGCGATCGATGGCGCCGTAGTCGGTCGTTCGGACGACCTCCCCGTTCAGGTTCTTGCGCCAGGTGAAGTACGAATCCTCCCCGTGCATGATCGCCGAATAGAAATCGATGCCGGCGTGCCGGGGATGATCGAGCCAGCCGTTGTCGGCGTCGGCCATGTGCCATTTGCCGATGACCGCGGTTCGATAGGCACCATCGGTGCCGACGTCCAACGCCTGCGGGAGCATGAATTCGTCTGTCCGTAGTCCACGGCTGATGGGGTTCTCCACCCGGCGCCCCATGTCCGGGGTCTCATAGGGCGCCCCGTCCGGCTTGGCCAGGGGCGGCGGTAACGGCCCCGATCCACCGCGGTCCGCCGCCGGGGCGATGGGCCGGCCCACCCCGGTTCTGAATCCATACCGCCCGGTCATGATGGTGGCGCGCGTGGGAGAGCACACCGGCTGCGACCAGAAGTTCCTGAACACGACGCCTTGCGCGGCGATCTCCTCCAGGGCCGCCGTGGTGGGCGCCGACTCGCCGAGTCCATACACCGACAGCGCTTCGACCCCCATGTCGTCGGCGAGGATCAGGAGCACGTTCGGCGCCGCGACGGTTTGATGGCAGGTAGCGGCGAGGATGGCTGCTACTGCGGAAACGACGAAATGCCGCCTCGGCCAAACGGGATCGAAGGTGTTCATTTTCGTTCTCCCTGGTCAGCTATCGCGATTGCAATGCCGTGTCAATCTTCATAGAAACCGTCTTCACAGTACATCGCGAACGGCCTGATCCGGATTCCGGGAACCGCCACCCACTGGGCCCGACCCGTAACAGGCGTCGTGAACGTCTCCGGGTCGGTGAGCGTAATGCGATAAGCGATCCCGTCCCCGGCCTCGTTCAGCTCGAAGCGCTCGACGATCGTCGAGTCCTCGCTCTGAGGGATGCCGTCCTGATTGAACCAACCAAAAGAAATTCGGGATGTCTTCACGACCAGGGTCCGCTCGTCCTCCCAATGGCCCACGGAGAAGCCCAGCCGGCTCGCCGGACGTGTCGCCGGACGTGTCGCCGGATCGATATCGCCGGAAATATGGATCAACCGCTCGTTATCGTGTTCCTCGATCCTCAGGAGGATGTTGCCGTCGTCCAGTTGCGCGAACTCGACCGGATACGGGTTGAACATGGTGCCCGGCATACCGCGCGGCTCACAGTCCAGGACCCAATTATCGCGAGGGTCCCACTGCGCCTGGATTGACTCGGCCGCTGCGGTCAACGGCAGTTCATCCCAACCGCGGGCCGGCCGATTCTCCAGGGCAGGAAGATCCCGGCACCCTCGGGCACTTCGGTTGCCTCTGTCCAATCGGAATTTTCTCCCACGATGACGTCGCTGTAGATCGAGCCGACGTTCGGTCCAAGGCTGCCCATGCCCCGTATGAGGAGTTCTCTCCCGTCCGCGAGCAACATGGTGTGCGCGATGACATTGTTCCTGCGCCGGTACCGGCAGCGAAGACGGCTGAGTCGATCAACATGAGACCGGCATCCCCCGACGATGGCAGTTCATCATGGTACCACTCCGCCGGACGTGACGATTTGCCGTCGCAAGGGCAAGTCCGGTTACCCGGCTCCCGCCGGATGCGCTGGAACAACACGGCGGATCAGGCGCGTGACCGTCAATCCCTGGACGATGATGGAGAACAGCACCACCACATAGGTGATGCCGAGAATGAACGGCCGATAGTCGTTCGCGGGCAGCGACAGCGCCAGGGCAACCGCGATGCCGCCCCGCAATCCGCCCCAGGTCAACACCGTCACGGCGCCCCTGTCAAACGCTTCCCAGCGGCTCAACATGCTGATGGAGAGAAACACGCTCAGCCAGCGGCCGGCCAACACGACGGGGATGACCGCGAGACCCATCCAGTATTCGAACCCGGTGCGGGCGATGATCAGGACTTCCAGGCCGATCAGCAGGAAGAGCACGGAATTGAGGATCTCGTCGAGCAGCGACCAGAACTTCTGCAGATAGTCCCGGGAGCGCTCACTCACCGCGTATTTCATCCCCTTGTTGCCGATGAACAGCCCCGCCACCACCATGGCGATGGGCCCGCTGGCACCCAGCCGAATGGCCACCGCGTAGCACACCATGACGACCGCCAGCGTGATCAGGACCTCGAGATTCGGCTCGTCCAGATGGTACATGGTGCGGTAACCCACGTAGCCCGCGATCAGCCCGAGCACCACCCCACCGAGCACCTCCACGGCGAACAGCTCGCCGATGTGCAGGAAACCTGGTTCGCCGCCCTGGATGGCAATGCCGAGGATGACGGTAAAGACAACGACGCCCACGCCGTCGTTGAACAGGGACTCTCCGGCCAGCGTAATCTTCAATGAGGGCGGCACCGGGACGGTTCTGAACAGGGCCAGTACCGCCACGGGATCGGTTGGGCTGATCAGGGCGCCGAACACCAGCGCCCAGATGAAGGGGATCGAATGCCCAGCCCAGCCGGCCAGCAGCCAGGTGCCGGTGCCGATGACGAACGTGGAGATCAACGTTCCCGCGGTCGCCATCACCCCGATCGTGCGAAACCGGCGGCGCATAGCGGAAAAATCCACGTGCAGGGCGCCGGCGAACAACAGGAAACTCAGCATGCCGTGCATCAGCGTTTCGTGGAAGTCGATCCGTCCCAACACACCGACAATCAGCGTGTCGACGTTCGCCGCCGGCACCAGGGACTCCACGAGCAACAGCGCCATCGAAGCGGCCAACGCGATGAGCACCAAACCGATGGTATGCGGCGCCCGCACGAAGTGGTGGTTGATGAGGCCGAACAGCGCCGAGAGTCCGATCAGGAAGGCGCCGATTTCAAATATGCTCACGGTATCGCTCCAACAGCCCGTAGAAAAAGTCCGGCTGCTAGGACGGGCGGCGTCACAACAGGAAGAAACAGACCGCGGTCAGAACCGCGGCGCCCATGAAATTCAATATCAAGCCCTCGCGAACCATGGCCCCAATGGGCACGTGGCCCGAGGCGAAGATCACCGCGTTGGGGCCCGTGGCCACGGGCAGCATGAAGGCGCAACTGGCGCTCATCGCAGCCGGGACCATCAGCAGCCGCGGGTCGAGGCCGGCGGCGATGCCCGCCGCTGCCAGGATCGGCATCAGCAGCGCGGTCGTGGCGGTATTGCTGGTGATTTCGGTGAGGAAGGTGACGCACAGGCAGATGACCGCCAGCACCAGCAGCGGATGCAGTCCGCTCAACGCTGCCAGCGCCTCGCCGACGATCTGGCTGATGCCGGAACTGACGAACGCATTGGCGATGCAGATGCCCCCCGCGAAGAGAATCAGGATGCCCCAGGGGATCTTGATGGCGGTTTCCCAGTCCAGCAGGCGCCCGCCGTTGCCGCTGGGCAGCAGGAACATGAGCACCACGGCCAGGAGCGCCACGCTGGCGTCGTTGGCCTGGGGCAGATCGAGCCAGGCGCTCCAGCCGCCGAAGGGGTCGCTGCGGGTCATCCACGCCAGCGCGGTCAGCGCGAAAATAGCCAGGGTTCGCTTTTCCTCCGTCCGCCAGGCGCCGACCTGCGGGAGTGTGATGGTCCGTGTCCTGGAAACTCCGCGCGTGACCCACAATCCGATCAGGGGCACGAATATGACAACCACCGGCAACCCCCAGGTCATCCAGTCGAGAAAACTCAACTGGGTGCCGGTCGTGTCGGTGTAGACCTGCATGAAGATCAGGTTCGGGGGCGTACCGATGGGCGTGCCGACGCCGCCGACGTTGCACGCGTAGGCGATGCCCAGCAGCAGACCGATCTTCAGGCGCCGGTCCGCGACGTTCTCCAGGGTCGCCAGCGCAATGGGCAGGAGCATCAGGCTGGTTGCGGTATTTGAAATCCACATGCTCAGCAGCGCCGCCGCGGCCATGAACCCGAACACCACGCCGCGGTCCCCGGCGGCGCCGAAGGCATTGACCATGGCCAGCGCCAGGCGCCGGTGGGCGCCGCTCTTTGCCATGGCCGTGGACAGCATGAATCCACCCAGGTAGAGCAGGATCAGCGGGCTGCCGTAGGCCTGCCCCACCTGCGCGGGCGTGAGTACGCCCACCAGCGGGAAGATCGCGAAAGGCACCAGCGCCGTGACCGCCATGGGCAGCGCTTCGGAGATCCACCACACCGCGCACAGCAGCGTGACGCCGGCCGTCCAGCAGACCGCCGAAGGCTGGCCCGCGAGCGCCAAACCGACGCCAAGCGCTATCGCCGCAGAGAGGCCCGCCAGCGTCGCGGTCCGCTTCATGCCGGTGCGGAGCGCGCGTGCAAGGCTCTAGACATCGCTCGCCAATCTGCGTTTGCGGCCGCGGGTCCGCGCGCTGTCATCGGGAATCAATATTTGTAGTGGTCCGGCTTGTACGGGCCTTCCACTGGAACGCCGAGGTAGTCCGCCTGGCGCCGGGACAGCACCTCCAGATCGACGCCGAGCTTGCCCAGGTGTAGCCGGGCGACCTTCTCGTCCAGTTCCTTGGGCAGCGTATAGACCCCCAGGGGGTACTTGTCCGGATTGGCGAACAGCTCGATCTGGGCCAGGACCTGGTTGGTGAAGCTGTTGGACATCACAAAGCTCGGATGGCCCGTGGCGCAGCCGAGGTTCACCAGGCGCCCTTCGGCCAGAAGAATGATGCTGCGCCCATGGGGGAACGTGATCTTGTGGACCTGGGGCTTGATCTCAAACCATTGATTGTGGCGGATGCGGTCTATCTGGATCTCGTTGTCGAAGTGACCGATGTTGCAGACGATGGCGTTGTTCTTCATCTGCTCCATGTGCTCTGCGGTCACCACATCCACGCAGCCGGTGGCCGTGACTACGACGTCGGCGATCCTGCAGGCGTCGTCCATGGTCATGACCTCGTAGCCTTCCATGGCGGCCTGCAACGCGCAGATCGGGTCGACTTCCGTGACGATGACACGTGCCGCCTGGGCCTTCAGCGACTGGCAACAGCCCTTGCCCACATCGCCGTAACCGGCGACGACCGCGACCTTGCCTGCAAGCATGACGTCGGTGGCGCGCATGATGCCGTCCACCAGGGAATGCCGGCAGCCGTAGAGGTTGTCGAATTTGGACTTGGTGACCGAGTCGTTGACGTTGATGGCCGGGAACAGCAGTTCGCCGCGTTCCAGCATCCGGTAGAGCCGGTGCACGCCGGTGGTGGTCTCCTCGCTGACGCCGAGAATGCCCGGTACCATGCGATGAAAGCGGTCCGGATCGCGCTCCACGGAGTGGCGCACCGCGGCGAACAGCACGCGTTCCTCCTCGCTTTCGGGCGTCCTGTCCAGCACCGTTCGATCTTCCTCGGCCTGATAACCCAGGTGCACGAACAGCGTGGCATCGCCGCCGTCGTCGAGGATGACATTGGGCCCGTCGTCCTCCGGCCAGGCAAAGATCCGGTCGACGTATTCCCAATACTCTTCCAGGGTCTCTCCCTTGACGGCAAATACCGGGGTACCGTTCGCGGCGATGGCGGCAGCCGCGTGGTCCTGGGTGGAGAAGATGTTGCAACTTGCCCAGCGCACCGCTGCGCCTAGCGCTTCCAGGGTCTCGATCAACACGGCCGTCTGGATGGTCATGTGCAGGGAACCGGTGATTCGCGCGCCCGCCAGCGGCCGCGATTCGCCGTATTCCGCGCGGACCGCCATCAACCCGGGCATCTCGTGCTCCGCCAGCTCGATTTCCCGGCGGCCGAAATCGGCCAGGCGGATGTCCTTGACCTGGTAGTCGCCGTCGGACGAACCGATGGCCACAAACCGGTTGCTTACGCTCATTTGTCTTGCTCCCTGAGGCTCTCGACCGCTACGCCAGCGGGCAGCCGAAGCTGTCCTGGAACCGTCGCTCGAACGCATCCAGAGTGAATCGATGGTTCTGGGTACCGTGGCATTCTATCTTAATGGCGCCCATCAGACTTGCCGCGCGCCCGGTGGTGAGCCAGTCGCAGCCACGCAGCAGTCCGAACAGCAGGCCCGCCCGATAGGCGTCCCCGCACCCCGTCGGATCGGCGATGCTCTGTGGTTTCACGGCGGGGATTTCGATCCGCTCGCCGCCCGTGCGGATCGTCGATCCCTTGCCGCCGCGGGTCACGATGAGCGCATCGACGCGCGCTATCACGTCCTCTTCTTCCCAGCCGGTCCTGTTCTTGAGCAACTGCCATTCGTAGTCGTTCACGGTGACCCAGTTCGCCTGTTCGATGAACTGCCGCAATTCCTCGCCCGAGAACAGCGGAAGTTGCTGGCCGGGATCGAAGATGAACGGGACTGAAGCCGCTGAAAACTGCGCGGCGTGCCGCACCATGCCGTCGCGCCCGTCGGGGGAAAGAATGCCGATGGTCGCTTCCGGCGCATCGGCTACCCTGTTGAAGTGGGAGTACTCCATGGCGCCCGGGTGGACGACGGTAATCTGGTTGTCGTCCAGATCCGTGGTGATGTAGATCTGGGCCGTGTACAAGTCGTCGAAAACCCTGATGTGGTCCCGGCGTATGCCCTGGGACCGAAGCCACTCCCGATAGGGTTCGAAGTCCTGTCCCGCAGTTCCCATGGGGATGGGTTCCTCGCCCAGGAGCTTGAGGTTGTAGGCGATGTTCATGGCACAGCCGCCGAATTCGCGCCGTAGCTCGGGAACCAGAAAGGCGACGTTGAGGATATGGATCTGATCGGGAAGTATGTGGTTCCTGAACGAGTCGTCGAACACCATGATGGTGTCGTAAGCGATGGAGCCGCAAATCAACGCAGGCATGAGGGACCCGCTATCGGGCGGCGGCCTTCAAGAGTTCGGCCCTGTCGGTTCGCTCCCAGGTGAAATCGGGGTCGTCGCGGCCGAAGTGGCCGTAGGCCGCGGTCTTGCGGTAGATCGGTCGCAGCAGATCGAGCATCTGCATGATGCCGTAGGGCGTCAGGTCGAAGTGCTCCGTCACCAGGGCCGAAATCCTCTCCTCCGAAATCCTGTGGGTGCCGAACGTCTCGACCGAGACCGAGGTGGGCTCGGCCACGCCAATGGCATAGGAGACCTGAATCTCGCAACGGTCCGCCAACCCTGCGGCAACCACGTTCTTGGCCACGTAACGGGCCGCGTAGGCGGCCGAGCGGTCCACCTTGGAAGGATCCTTGCCGGAGAAGGCGCCGCCGCCGTGACGGGCCATGCCCCCGTAGGTATCGACGATGATCTTTCGCCCTGTCAGGCCGCAGTCGCCCTTGGGACCGCCGGTGACAAAGCGCCCGGTGGGATTGATGTGGTAACGCGTGTTCGAGTTCAACCACTTGCGTGGAAGAACGGGCTTGATGATGGTCTCCATCACCGCCTCTCTCAGATTTGAAAGCGAAAGTCCCAACTCGTCCAGATCCGTGTGCTGGGTTGACAGGACCACCGTGTGCACGCTTGTCGGGCGCCCATCCTCGTACCTGAACGTCACCTGGCTCTTCGCATCGGGCCGCAGCAGGGTCTTCTTACCGGTTGCACCGGCCTTGCCGGCAGCCTCCTTGCGAACCTGCGCCTGCCGCGCCATCAGCCGGTGGGCATAGACGATCGGAGCCGGCATCAGTGCACCGGTCTCATTGCTCGCGTAGCCGAACATCAGGCCCTGGTCGCCGGCGCCCTGGTCTTCGGGGCGGGTGCGGTTTACGCCCTGTGCGATGTCGGGCGATTGTTCCCCAAGTTCGTTAATCACCGCGCAGGTATTGCCGTCGAATCCCACGTCCGAATTATCGTAACCGATATCCGTCACGGTCTTGCGTACGACGCCCTCCACGTCCACGTAGGTACTGGTGGTGATCTCCCCTGCCACCAGGACGAGGCCCGTCTTGGTCAGCGTCTCGCAGGCCACGCGACCGCTCAGGTCGTCCCGAAGAACGGCATCCAGGACCGCATCGGAGATCTGGTCGCACATCTTGTCGGGATGTCCTTCGGACACCGATTCGGAGGTAAACAGATAGCTCGCCATGGTTGGGACTCCCCTGCCAGGGATAGTCGGTGAATTTCTCAGGGCACCGTGAAATCAGCCGCGCAATCTTGCCGAAATCGGCGGAGCATGGCAACCAAACCGGGCGGTGCTGTCAGCCAAGACCGCGCGATCCTGTCAGCCCAGACCGCGTGGTACGGCGCGGTGCCCGTCCAGGCAATGTCCGGGCGAAATCCGGGCGAAATCGATGTCGCAACCGCAAGACTTGGACGAACCGCTCCATTACCATAGCGTCTCCCCGGCGCCCCCGGTTCAGGAGCAACAATGACCACCGAACATCACCAACTGATCATTCTGGGTTCAGGGCCCGCCGGCTATACCGCAGCCGTCTACGCGGCCCGCGCCGCGCTCGAACCCGTCATCATCACCGGGATCGAAGTCGGCGGCCAGATGACAACCACCACGGACGTGGACAACTGGCCGGGCGACAATGACGGTGTGCAGGGGCCTGAGCTGATGGAACGCATGCGGCTGCATGCGGAACGCTTCGGCACGCGGCTCATCTACGATCAGGTCACCGCCGTGGAACTCGCGCAACGCCCGTTCCGGCTGATCGGCGAGACCGGCGAATACTCCTGCGACGCCCTGATCATCGCCACGGGAGCATCGGCAAAGTACCTGGGCCTGCCGTCGGAAGAAGCCTACAAGGGCAAGGGCGTATCGGCGTGCGCCACCTGTGACGGCTTTTTCTTCAGGAACCAGCCGGTGGCCGTGATCGGCGGCGGCAATACCGCTGTGGAGGAGGCGCTATACCTCTCCAACATCGCCTCCCACGTCAGCGTCGTACACCGGCGCGATCAATTCCGGGCCGAGAAAATCCTCGCCAACCGGCTGATCGCCAAGACCGAAAACGAAAACGTCACGATTCTATGGGACCACGTGCTCGAGGAGGTGCTCGGTGACGGCAACGGCGTCACCGGCGTCAACCTCAAACATGTCGGGAATCATGGAACGACGGAGGTCGAGGCCCAGGGCGTATTCATCGCCATCGGCCACACGCCCAATACGGGGATCTTCGACGGGCAACTGGACATGGAGGGCGGCTACATCGTCCTGCATCCGGAAGCGTCGGGCATGGCGACGGCCACCAGCGTGGAGGGGGTGTTCGCCGCGGGCGACGTGGCCGATCCCATCTACAGGCAGGCCGTCACCTCGGCAGGAACCGGCTGCATGGCGGCGCTGGATGCGGAGAAGTATCTCGCCGATTGACGGCCCTTGGCACACTCCTCCTGGGTGCGTGCGGACAGCCCTTGCGTACAACGCACGACAACGTGCGAAGAACCGAGAATGAACATCTGGCTCCGCCTCCTCAAGAGATATCGGAAGCAGACTCTCAACTGTTAAAATCACCCTACGACCGAACGATTACGCCTATTCCATGAACGACTTACCGTTGATCCCACAACAATTGAGGGCATAATGAGGAAAATAGTCATCTCTTTGCTTGGTACGGTTTTACTTGTTTTTGTGTTTCTCGCAATCCTCAGTGCGTCAGCCTTTCTTACTAAAGAACTAGATACAAACTATCTACTCGTGACCATTTGGGGTGGTCCTGGTGAGGGAGCCGGTAAATTCGTTTTGCCCGCCGGTCTAAAGGTTTATCAAGATGAAGTATATGTGGTTGATGTAGGCGGTCATAAAATACAAGTGTTCGATTTAGATGGAAATTATCGCCGCGCTTTTGGAACTGAAGGAGAGGGGCCGGGAGAGTTCAAGCGCCCATGGAACATCTATTTCCATAACAACGAGCTTTATGTTGCAGCGTATGCCAATAACCGAATTGATGTTCTTAACCCTGATGGAACCTTTAAGCGTTCGTTCGGAAGTTTGGGAACTGGAGAGGGCGAAATGGAAGGCCCGACGGCGCTGACAATTGACGGCCGTGGAAACATCGTCATTGCTGACTTCTATAATCATCGCGTAGTACGTCATGATGCCCAGGGGGAATTTATATCTGCGTGGGGAGTGGCAGATGAGGTTGGCGCCAGCAATGACCGTTTTAATTACCCACTTGATGTAATTACCAGCAACGACGGTGAATTTGTCTATGTGCTCGATAGTGGCAATGAACGGGTCAAAGTATATGGTTCGGACGGCGACTATAAATACAAGTGGGGCGGTCCGTTCGGTTACAATATTTTTATCACTTATTTTCATTGGTTTCCATTTGAAGGATGGTTTTCTGACCCAAAATCGCTCGCGATTGACCAGATCGGTAAAATTTACGTTGGAGATGCCAGCAACAAACGTATTCAGGTTTTTAACGAAGAGGGAGTGTTTATTACGGCGTTTGGCGCGACAGGTGTGGACGAGTTCGGAACCATTGGCGGTATTGATGTTGCAGCCGACGGTTCAATCTTTGTGGTCAATCAAACAACAAGAACAATTCAAAAGTGGCAATATGAGCCAAATGAATAATTTAGAGGGAAGAGAGTAACGCGACTGCCAGCCCGACTAGCTCACCGAAAACATGGCCCAACGTCCGCCGAGTAGTTCCGCCTGGAGCCACGTCACCGTTGCACCGGGCCCTTGCCCTTTTGGCGTCCGGGTGGGCGACGCCCGTCTCGTCCCTGGCGGTCTGGGAGGCAGGTATACTGGAGTTGGCGCTGTTCCTTGGCCTGCGCTTTTCCATGAACGCGGCCACCAACAACTCGAAAGCATCAGCATGGCCTGGAACAGGGCGCGGTTCTTCCCCGACACATGGGTGGAAATGATTATTGTTCATGCGCCCAAAGTTAACCGGATAGTAGTGAAATAAAATGACAACCAAACTTGCGTTTGCGTCCGTGGCAACGCTTCTGGGGTTGCTGCCAGTCAGTCAGGCGACCGAGACTGTCGACGCAAGCCTCCTCGACGTCATGGAGTGGCGGATGGTCGGGCCCTATCGCGGCGGGCGAGTGACGACCGTGACTGGCGTGCCCGAGAACCCGCAACTCTATTACATGGGCGCCACGGGCGGCGGCCTCTGGAAAACCGAAAACGCAGGAATCAGTTGGGAAAACATCTCGGACGGGTACTTCAATGTTGGCACGATCGGCGCCATCGCGGTCGCCGAGTCCGACACCAACGTCATTTACGTCGGGACGGGTGAAAAATCGATTCGCGGCGTGACGACGAGTCACGGCGACGGCGTCTACAAGTCGACCGACGCCGGTGACACCTGGACCCACATCGGCTTGCCGAACGCGGGCCAGATATCGCGCATCGGGATCCACCCGCAAGATCACGATATTGCCTACATCGGCGTGCAGGGGCAGATCTGGGGTCCCAGTGAGGAACGGGGCGTTTACCGCACGATGGACGGCGGTGAGTCCTGGGAGCAGGTGCTCAGCGTCGATGCGCAAACGGGCGCCACCGATTTGCGGATGGACCCGACGAACCCGCACATCCTGTACGCCTCGATGTGGGAGCACGGCCGCACACCCTGGTTCGTATTGTCTGGGGGCCGGGCCGGCGGGATCTTCAAATCGGCCGACGGCGGCGACACCTGGAACAAGCTGACCAACGGATTGCCCGAGTTCATCGGAAAGGTCGGCGTGGACGTATCGGCCAGCAATCCCGACCGCCTTTACGCCATCGTCGAGGCGTCGCCCGGAGAGGGCGGCCTTTATCGCAGCGACGACCGGGGCGAGACCTGGGAGCTCAAGAACGGCACGCGTATCCTCTGGGGGCGTTCCTGGTACTACATGCATATTGCCGCCGACCCGGTCAACGAGGACATTGTCTACGTGCTTAATGCCCCATTCATGAAATCCATCGACGGAGGCGTCACGTTCGAGATACAGCGCACTCCGCACGGTGATCATCACGACCACTGGATCAATCCGTACAACAACAAGAACATGATCAACGGAAACGATGGTGGCGCAACGGTGACATTCGACGGGGGGGATTCGTGGTCGAGCATCATGAATCAGCCGACGGCGCAGATTTACCGTGTCAACACCGACAATCTGTTCCCGTACCGCATTTATTCCGGCCAGCAAGACAATTGGAGCCTGGCGATCCTGAGCGAAACCTATGACTCGGGAATCGGTCACGACGACTACCATCAAGTTGGTGGTGGCGAGAGCGCGCACTTTGCGTTCGACCCCGACGATCCAACGCTCGTATACGGGACCTCGGTCAACGGCACACTGACCGAGTACAACGCGAACACGGAGCGCGTGCGCAGGATCAGTCCGTACCCCGAGTATCTGTTTGGAAATGAATCCCGGAACCTGCGCTACCGCACGAACTGGAACGCGCCCGTGACGGCATCGCCTCAGGACCCGGCGGTCATTTATTACGGTACCGAAAAGGTGCTGCAGACCAGGGACAGGGGAGCAACGTTCACGGAGATCAGTCCCGATCTGACAAGGAATGAGGAGGACAAGCAGGGAGTCAATGGTGGGCCATTTACGGCAGAAAATTATGGCGGGGAGTTCTACGGCACCATCCTCACGATAACGGCATCGCCGCACGACTACGGCACGCTCTGGGTCGGTAGCGACGATGGGTTGGTACACGTTACGCGGAATGACGGCGAGAGCTGGCAAGACGTCACGCCCGGGAATCTTGGTGAAGCGATGGTCAATTCGATCGATGTGAGCCTGCATGAGCCCGGCACGGCCTACGTCGCTGTCGCCGGTTACAAACTGAACGATTTTCGGCCCTACATATATAAATTCACGGACTACGGCCAGCGTTCGACGCGACTCGACCGGGATTTGCCCGACGACAATTTCATTCGCGTCGTTCGCGAAGACCCGGAGCGCCCAGGCCTGCTCTACGCCGGTGGCGAGGGCGGCATGTACGTATCATTCGACGATGGGGAGCACTGGCAGGACCTCGACGTCAATTTACCTCCGATGCCTGTCACCGACCTGATGATTCGCCAGGGCGACCTCGTCGCGGCAACGCAGGGACGCGGCATCTGGGTGCTCGACGATCTCGGTCCATTGCGTGAGGCAAGCCCGGAACTTGTGGAGAAACCGCTGCATGTGTTTACGCCCGGCCCGGTCGAGATGATTCGTCCCGGCGGCGGTGGGCGCGACTTGGAGGGGGCGAATCCGCCGCGAGGTGCCGTGCTCAAATATCATATTCGAGATGAGCTTGACGTACCGCTTACGATCGAAATCAGCGACAGCGATGGCAATCTCGTGCGCCGCTACTCCAGCGAGGAAGGCGACTTCGAGCGCTGCATCATCGGCAACATGGATCAACGGCTGCCGTTCGAGGTGGAATACCCGACGACCGGTCAGGGAGCAAATCGGTGGGTCTGGGACATGCGTCGCGACAATCTGCACTGTATCGATGACATCAAGATATTCGAGGGATTCGGCGGTGCCTACGTGAAGTCAGGCAACTACCAGGTCAAGGTGTCGATCGGCGACTTCGGCGAGACGATCGATCTGACGCTCAGGCCTGACCGCCGTATCGACACCGGTCGGGATCAGTTCGATCAGATTGAGTCGAACATTGTTGCCATAACGCAACTGTTGAACGAAATGATCGACGCGTTAGCCGCGGCACGCGGGTCACGCACCGATCTCAGGGAAATGCTCGAGGACCATCCCGATGCTGCTCTGCTGAATGAGGCTGGCAGCCGCGCCATCGAGCGTCTGGATGAATGGGAACGGCAGGTGTACCAGGTCGAGTACGAGACGTATGAAGAGGTAGGCCGGTTGCCAAGCAAGCTGATCCATCAGGCCCGCCACTTGCTCAACGCCATCGATGCGGTCGGACCGCCGGTGGGTGCCGGCGCGCTCGAGCGCCTTGCCGACCTCCAATCGGTGTGGGCAAGCTTGCGTACCGAACTCGCAGCCATTGCGATGTCGGATATCGCCGCTGTTAACCGGTGGGCAAGAGACAATGCGGTACCGCATATTTCGCCGCCGCCATAGTGCCGGTTGCAACCTTGCGGAAACACCGTACACCATTAAGATGAGTGGCAAAATAGCTACTTGGTCTGAAGTCAGACGCGCCCCTTTCATTTGATTTCGGGCAGCTCTTTCAGAACCAGGCATATTTGGTACAACTTCAGTTTGCTCAGGAGAGTGTTAATGTAGTCATTAGTCAGATCAATCGAGATGAAAAAAAAGGGGAGAGATCGATGATTATCAAGACGAAAGCCAGCTATCTTTATCGTCTGGCATATGTAGCACCATTGACAATTCTGTTATCCGCAGGTGCTCCAGCTCAGCAGCCATCCACAGCAGCAACCGAAGCCTCGGATCAGGCAACGATCGAGGAAGTTCTGGTCACGGGTTCCCGCGTGCGACAAAATCCGCTTGACGCCAGGGATCCGGTCCAGATTCTGACTTTCGAGGACTTCGAGCAATCGGGCGACGTCAGCATCGGTGAGTTCCTCCAGCGATTGCCGGCGCACGGTTCCGCCATCAACAGGACCAACAATGCCTCCGGCAATCTGGGCAATCCGCCCGACGGGCAGGGGGTCGGTCAGGGCGCCCTGGAGATGGATCTTCGCTACTTGTCTCCCAGACGAACGCTGGTGCTCGTGGACGGACGCCGCTGGGTCGGTAACTCTTCCGCCAGCGGCGTAACCAGCGCCGTCGATCTGAATACGATTCCCACGAACGCGGTACAGTCCATTGAAGTACTCCTGGACGGTGCATCCACCGTATACGGCTCCGACGCGATCGGAGGGGTCATCAATATCATCACGCGAACCGATTACGAAGGATTTCGCGTCTCCGCGTACACCGGGCAATATGGAGAAGGAGACGGCGCCAGTACCAATGTCAATGTCTCGTTCGGATCGAATTCCGAGCGCAGCCGCTCACTGGTCGCTCTCAGTTACACCGATCAGGGCCTGGTGTCGTCGGCCGACCGGGAAATTGCCCGTTGGGCAATCCCGGGGTTCGAGTCCGGACTGAGTTCATCTACTCCCCAAGGATATTGGGATTTTACAAATGAACTCATAAATGCACGCAGAAATCGCGCATATCTGACACTGAATGACGGAGTAGTCAATTCGGGGCGCAGTAACGGGGGATTGCCAAGATTCGACCCGGCCGACCCAGCCGGTGGCGACTTTCATTTCTTGGCGTTTTCAGACCGATACAACTGGCAACCGCCCAACTACGCATTGACTCCCAACGAGCGGGCGAATCTCCTGGTCAAGGGCGAGTACGATCTTTCCGATCAATTGACCGCGCGGATATTCGCCGTATTCACAAATCGCAAGTCGGCCAGTCAGGCTGCCCCCGAGCCCCTGTTTATGGGGCCAAGAGCCGGCAGCGGATATCTTCGCAGCATCTTCATTCCCGCGGACCAGGAATACAACCCGTTCGGCATCAATTTTGGCGGACCGGATAATCAAGCCGGTTCATTCTTCATTGGCCTGAGGCCGGTTGAATTCATGCCGCGCCAGTTCAAACAGAACGTCGATACCTGGCACGTGTCCGGCGGTCTGGACGGCTCATTCGATGTGGCCGGCAATGACTGGTTCTGGGACGTAACCGCGGGTTTTTCCCAAAGTCTGGCGAGCCAGCAGAAGCGGGGGGGGTTCAACGGCAGGAACATCGCCCTGGCGGCCGGTCCCGCCGAGGCATGCGCCGCGGTAGCGCGATGCGTACCGGTCAACCTGTTCGGCGGGCAGGGAGACGGATCCGGCGGGCTGACACCGGAAATGCTCGAGTTCATCACTTACGTGCAGCAGGATGAAAGCAGGCACCAGGTGCTGGATGCCTCCGCCAACCTTTCCGGTTCGCTCTTCGATCTGCCGGCGGGGCCGCTCGGCGTTGCCGCGGGGATTACATATCGCGAGGAAGACGGATACTTCCTGCCGGACGCCGTTGTGGTCGCCAGGGAAACGGCGGTCGGCCCCAGACACGCCTCGGACGGGGGCTTCAATGCGCTCGAATACTATGCCGAGGCAGTCATACCGGTTGTCTCTCGATTCGATCTGAACGCAGCCGTTCGCGGGTCCGATTACGACTTGTTCGATACCGAGTCCGTATACAAGGTCGGGGCAAAGTTGAGCCCTGTCGATACGTTCACCATACGCGCGAGTTACTCCGAGGGGTTCCGGGCCCCGAATATCGGCGAGCTCTTCAATCTTCCCTTCGAGGCGCCTTCCCCTGTTGCCGATCCATGCTCCCAAGCGATGGGGACGATTGCACAGAATTGCGCGACGCTGGGCGTCCCGCCGGGATTTGTCACCCAGATCGATCGGCCGTTCGTGTTGAGCGGCGGCAGTGTGAACCTGTCGCCCGAGCGGTCCGAGAACCTGACAGCGGGTTTTACCTTTGACGCATCAAGCCTTTTTGACGGCAGTATGGGCGTTGAGAGCTTTATAGCTGAAGCAAACTTCTATGACATCAGCGTTTCGGATGCCGTGCAGTCACCCCGTGCCGCCGATATTCTGAGTGCTTGCGTCAGAACGGCGGATCCCTTCTTCTGCGACCTGGTGCCGCGCGCATCGAACGGCGAAATCGAGCTGGTCAGCGGATTGCTGCGAAACATAGCCGGCATCGAGACTAGCGGTCTCGACCTGGGAGTCAGCCTGACGACACGAGAATTTCCCATTGGCCAGTTCTCTTTCAACTGGACCAGCAATTTCATGTTCGAATACACGGAACTCGACTACGGTCCGAATGGCGAAATCATTTCGACGTCTCGTGAAGGTACGGAACTGGGCGAGCCGGGTTCGGGCCGCGGATACCCCGAATTGAAGTCTTCGTTCCTGGTGAACTGGCAACGAGACGCGTGGTCGGCCGGAATCACGATGACGTACATCGACGAACTCCTCGAGGACTGCGGAGGGCTTACCGCAAGTTTTGCCTGGAATCCAACTGTCCTGGCGCTGTGCTCCGATCCTGGCACGTATCCCTCACCTCTTGGGACGAATACCATCGAAGCCAAGCTCTATGCCGATCTTCAAGTTTCGTTCCGGCCGCCCGGGATGAACGATTCCACGTCGATTTCCCTGGGCCTGCGTAATTTGTTCGATGAAGAGACGCCCGTATGCCGGTCCTGCAGGATCAACGGTTTCGATGGCACGATTTATCCGTTCCCCGGCCAGTTCCTCTATGCTCGGCTCACATACAACCCGGAGTAGCCGCTATTGGCTGAAGACTGATTGAAAACGGCGCCTCGCACACAATGCGAGGCGCCTGCACCTTCGCCAATCTGCTTCCTGGATTGGCGGGACTACGCTGCCTATTCGATTGACGGGTTTACGCCGGGCAATTCGTTCACCTTCAACAACATCTCATCGGCCGTTTCCTCATCGCCGGCGGCACGTGCCGCCTTCGCAAGGCCCAGCATTGAAGGCGTGCGCTGCGGTATCCACTGCAATGACCGTTCGTAGGCGGCGGATGCCTCTCCCGGCCGGCCCGCGGCCAACAACACATCGCCGTAAAGCTCGATCGCCGGTTTCATCGGCAACGGCGGTCCCGACGGCGCGCTTGTTTCCCGCATCTCCAGTTCCGCGGTTTCGCGCGCGATATCGATCGCACGCTGCGTGTCGCCGCTGCGAAGACTGCTGAGCGCGATCACCTCTTGTTCGAGAATGGCAATTTGCAGAGCATCGTAGTCGTTGCCAGCCGCGTCCGCCCGTTCGCGCATGGACGCGAGTCTGGCGATCGCCGCCGCCGCAGTTTCCAGGTCACCGCGATGAGCCGCACTCATGCCAACGACGTACACCCAGTGCGCATTGCCGCCCGCAACGGTATCCGGTGCATCGAGCGCGACATCTTCCCACTGGCCCGTCTCGATCATGTGTCGACCGCGCATCAGAAGATAACCGGCAAGCGTGCGCTCGTCGCCTGGATTCCGCTCGACGGCTGCCAGCGCCTCGCCAAGATTTTCGTTTGCCCGATCGTACTGACCAAGCATCAGATAACCGTACGCCAGCCACGACAACGCGTGAAAATCCTCGCGACCTTCCGGAAGACCATACTGTTCATTTGTGGCGACCAGAACGTTATACGAGTCGATATTCGAGTTGACGACCTCCTGCCACATTCCAAGCTGCAGGAATATGTGCGAAGGCATGTGCAGCGCATGTCCGGCCGCCGGCGCGACGTCTGCGTACACTCGCGCCGCGGGCAGCGCGAGAATCGCATGATCCGGGTCATCGAACGAATGAATGATCAGGTGAGCTGCGCCCGGGTGATTCTCGTTTTCCGCAAAGACTTCCTGGCTGAGTGCCGCAGCCAGCGCCTGCCGTCGGAATCCCTGGTCCCCGCCTCGAACGGTGCCCAGGAGCGACAGCGCGTAGAAGATCGAAATCTCATGGTCGTCCGGCCAACGTTCGTGCATGCGCGCCTTATGTTCTGCGTAGGCGAAATCCCGTTGCAGCTTGTCGCCCGGTGAGAAGTAGAGGATCTCGGCGCCAGTCAGATAGGCCTTTTCCTTTTCGGTCGGCGCCTTGTTCAGCCGGCCCTGAAAATCCGGTGCCAATCGATTGAGCGCGGCCGTCGCCGCATCCAGGTCCTGTTCCACCCACAGCGGATGATTGTCGCTCATCGCCTGTCCCCAATACGCAAGCGCGAATGAGGGATCGATTTCCTGCGCTTCTTCAAACGCGATTCGCGCCGGACCGTATTCGAAGCTGTGCAGTGCGGTCACTCCCGTCAGAAAGGCGGACTGCGCTTCGCGGGCGCCGGAATTTGGGAAAGAGATGTCGCCAAACTGCTGCTCCTGGGAAATGGCCAACTCCGCATGCGGTAGAAACAAGATAGTCAGGTACCCGAATATTCTTCCAGCCTTCATTTCTGATTCTCCTGATAGAGGGCGCCCAAGCACCAATTTAATTGTTTGCACAGCGGCAGTCCATGCGACGACCGAGGCTCACCACTTCAATTCCGGCATGAACTGGTAGTTGCGTTTAAGCGCACGTCATTCTTGGGGTTTGCGGAATAACAACGTAAACCGATCGACATTACCGGTCATTGTGTTCCTACCCACCTCAAAACCAGGCTCATCATGCGGTCGGTATTGCAGATCCGAACAATCGACAAGTTCGAAGCCGGCGTCCAGGAGTTCCTGGACGATCTGTATTGTATATGCCCGCCGCCTATGATCCCTCGTTATCGGTTCCATATGGCGTTTCGTATGATCGACGACGCCCAATAGCCCACCAGACTGCAATGATTGGAAAGGCGCCGCTAGCAGCCCGTGGCAAAAGCCTGGCGGCTTCAAACCGTGGTTTCAGGAATTCTTCGAGTTCTCTCACGGCGGCTGCCTGGTCCGTATCCGGCAGAGTCCGCTCCAGGACACAATCCTTGATCGAATTGCCTTGCAGCGCTGCCGAGGCCTTAGGCTTCTGGTGCTGTTCCGGGGTGAGTTCAATCGATGACCGCGGATGAACTCGTCATGCCCGAGCGGTCGCCATCGCCGATCACCATGAATGGTCTTGACCGGGTGATCGGATCGCCCGATCTCATGCCGCCCGGCGGACTTCGGGCCGATGCAGCTCAAGCTGCTTGGAAACGCATGCGATGCCTAGCCCTGTGTCTCTCGATATGCCCTCAATGGTCCGCCGCACAATGCCCGGTTAAGCTCTGCCGCCAAACGGACGCCGGCCTGGGCAAGTCTCAACCGGGTGATGTCTTCCGCCCGGTCCAGGTAGTCCCGAGTCAGCAGATTATCGGCGCCGACCAGATTGTAGACATCGGGACGCAATGCCTGACTCTCGCGTGCCCATTCCATGAGCGTGTCCTGCGCCCACGCTTCGGAGTTCTCATCGACCAAGCCGGACAGGCCGCGTGCGTACTCTTCGGGAGAGAACCCGGACAGGTCGACGGCTTCGGTGTCCCAGAAACGATGCAGGTTGACCGAATTGCCGGTCCCCGGATCGACCTCGACCCTGTTCCCTCCCCGGTCCGATTCGCGCCCCACGTGCAGCGGCTGGTGGAGATCGACCACGAAGTGGGTGAGAAACCTGAGTGCGTCGCGACGCTCGTCATCAGGCCTGTCGGTATCGTTCAGTACACCGGCAAAACGCTCGATCGCCCAGAGAATGTCACCTTCCGGCGGATGTCGGTAGTCCTCCAGAGACGCGCCGTCGGGAATATTCATGTAGTGCCAGGGAGCCGAATGCCGCCACTGGGGTTCCCCCCGAATCCAGTCCGCCCAAAGCCCCAGTTCGTCGAGACCGAGGCCCTCGCCCAAGGCCGGGACTTCGCTCTCTGCCGCCGGGCAGAGTCGTTCCATGGCCACGATGCCGGCTATCCGATGGCCATCGGCGCCGAAGCCGTACGCGCCCCCCGGCGCCATCAGCACCGGCAACAACGCGGGCAGCATCCGCAAGAGCAATCGTCGATCCATCATCGTCATTACGATAGCACCAAACCTGCATCGGTCACCGATGGGGCAAACACCCCGGCTCCCCCAATACACGACGATCAGCGTGCCTCAGCCTGCCCTCGCTCTGCCAGCGCGCGCTCGATACGCTTCAGTGTTCGCTCCAACGCGCCGCGATTGTCCTCCACCAGCGCACGTGCAGCTTCACCGGCCGCCTTGCGATGCTTGGGCCGCTCGATATAAGTCCTGACCGCATCAACCAGGTCGGACACACCCTGTATGCGGCATGCCACCCCACGTTTAAGCGCCATGGTGCCGATCTCCTCGGCCTGAAACATGTGCGGACCGAAGATGACCGGGATTCCCACGGCGCAGGCTTCCAGAATATTGTGACCGCCCACTTCGACCAGGCTGCCGCCGACGAAGGCAACATCGGAGGCCGCGTAGAGTTTCTGCAATTCGCCCATGGTGTCGCCGACCACGACGTCCACATCCGACGCCAACTTCCCGACGTGCCCGGTACGGCGCACGACGTTATGCCCCCGACGCCGGCAGAGCCTGACGACGCCGGAGAATCGTTCCGGATGCCGCGGAACCAGGACCAGCAGGATATCCGGGCGAGTCGCCTTCAGCCTGCCGAATGCCGCAAGAATGCGCCGCTCTTCGCCCGGGTGGGTGCTCGCGGCGATCAGCACAAAGCGATCGCGTCCCCATTGCCCACGCAATTGCACGCCTTCGGCCAGCACCGATTCCTCCACCGGCGCGTCGAACTTCAGGTTGCCGGTCACGTGGATCAGGTGCCTGGAAACACCGAGATCCTCAAGCTGCCGCGCATCCCGGCGGGTCTGGGCGCATAGCAGGTCCGCGTTCGCCAACATGGCGTTGGTGGCCACCGGAACGCGCTTGTACCGCCACAGCGAGTCCGGAGAGATGTTTACGTTGACCAGGAACAGCGGAATCCCCCGCTTGCCGCATTCGCCGAACAGGTTGGGCCAGAACTCCGTTTCGGCAACGATGGCGAATTCCGGTTTCACCCTGTCCATGAAGCGGCGCACCGCCCCGGGGAGATCCCAGGGCACATAGGAGTGGCTGACGCGATCCGCAAACAACTCCCTGACCTGCTCAGACCCGGTGGGCGTCGCCGTGGTCACCATCAGGCGATAGTCGGTAAAGCGGCGGCCCAATTCGTGCACGAGTTGCGCGGCGGAACGCACTTCCCCCACCGAAACGGCGTGGATCCAGATGCTCCTGGTTCCTTCGACGGATTCACCGTAGCCGAATCGTTCCGGCCAGCGGGACCAATACGCCGGATACCGCAGGCCACGCCTTACCAGGTTGAACAGCGCATAGGGAAGCAGGAAATAGACGGCCAACGACCAAAGCGCGGGCGGCGGCGACGCCCGCCGCTCGGTCAGTGCTTGAAGATGCGTGGCCAGCAATTCGTAGTTGCCTGCGGTGGCACCCTGTCGGCGCAGGATGACTTCCCGGGCGCGGCGGCCCATCCGGCGGCGAAGGGGCTCATCTGCCAGCAGCCGCTCAAGCGCCTTGCGCAATTTCTCGGCGCTGCCAACCTGAATACCAGCCTCCGCCGCCAACAGATCGTCGACCGTGTCGCTGAAGCTGAAGTGGTGGGGGCCGAAAAGCACCGGGACGCCCTGGATGGCAGGCTCGATCACGTTGTGGCCGCCCTTGGTGGCGCCCCGGGGGAACAGGCTGCCACCGACATAAGCCATGTCGGCAACACCGTAGAGGGATCTCAACTCGCCCACCGTATCCACCAGCAGCACGCCGTCGCAGCCGGGCGCATTCGCTCGTCCGGCATCAACTTCCGACTTGCGCACGACCTTCAGCACCTTTGCTTCGAGATCCGCCTGAATGCGGCCAGCTTCCGTGGGATAGCGCGGCACCATGATGAGCCCGACCCGCGGACGATCCTGGAGTATCGTTCGATAACATTCGGCCAGGACCCTGTTCTCACCGTCGCGCAGGCTCCCGCCGATGATGACGAGGTCGAGCGGCGAGTAAGCCAGGGCCCGGCGCAAGTCGGCCGCCGGCGTCCCGTCAGACACCGACAGGTCATACTTCATGTTCCCGGTCACCGAGACGCGCTCCGCGGGGACGCCCAGCCGTCGGTACCGGGAAGCATGCGCGTCGCTTTGCACCGCGACGAGGGAGAAACCTCGCAGCAGCCTCGGGATCAATCGTGTTCTGGCATGGATGCGGTAGGTCCTGGGCGACATCTTGCCGTTGATGACCGTGATGGGAATGGCACGAGAGTGCGCTACGCGCAGGAAATTCGGCCAGAAGTCCGACTCCACGATGACCACGAGCCGCGGATCGTAGCGGCGCAGGAAGCGGCGCACCACGAAACTCAGGTCCACGGGGAAGAAGATCACGCGTGCGTCCGGAAAGATCTTCTGCGCAGCTGCGAATCCGGTGGATGAGTAGGCGGAAATAACGATGGGCGCCCCGGGGATCTCGTCCGTCAGGCGCCGGATAAAAGGCCGCAGGAGCGATATCTCGCCGGCGGAAGATCCGTGCAGCCAGATGCTGCCCCGTGCCGGCGGCGGCAGGCCCATGCCCAGCCTTCGCGGAATACTGCGCCAGTCTCCCCTGGTGGTAATTCGGTAGAGAAACCAGGGCATCGCCGCCAGAACGCCGAGCAGATAGCCGAAATCGAGAATCAATCCCATCGAAAACCAGACTCAGCGTTGTGCCGATGACATTTTAATGGCACTTTTAGCAATTATGCTTGCCAGTTGCCTGAAAGAAGGAGTACATCCTGGTGTCTGATAACGTTCTGGTCCTCGGAGGGGATGGTTTCTGCGGTTGGCCGACGGCGCTGCGATTGTCGGCAGCGGGCTACCGCGTAAGCATCGTCGACAATCTCTCCCGGCGGCAAATCGACAAAGAGTTGGGATGCGAATCGCTGACCCCCATCCGATCCATTGACGAGCGCATTACCGCCTGGGAACGGGTAACCGGGCGGCAAATGGACTTTCATTCCATCAATATCGCCACCGAGTTCCAGGCTCTGCTCGACCTGATCGAAGAGAAGCGGCCGCGCGCCATCGTGCACTTCGCGGAACAGCGGGCCGCGCCCTATTCCATGAAGTCGGCCGAAAAGAAGCGATATACCGTGGAAAACAATGTGCCGGGCACCCACAACGTGCTCTGCGCCATTGTCGAATCGGGCCTGGACATCCACCTAGTGCACCTGGGAACCATGGGCGTCTACGGATACGGAACAGCGGGAATCACGGTGCCCGAGGGCTACCTGAACGTCAAGGTGGATGTGGGGCCGGATCGGCAGAAAGAGTTCGAAATACTCTACCCTGCGCATCCGGGAAGCGTTTATCACACCACCAAGACGCTCGACGCGCTGCTTTTCTATTTCTATAACCGCAACGACAGCGTGCGCATCACCGATCTGCACCAGGGCATTGTCTGGGGCACGCAGACGCCCGAGACGGAATTGGACGATGAACTTGTCAACCGTTTCGACTATGACGGCGACTACGGTACCGTGCTCAACCGCTTCCTGATGCAGGCCGCCATCGGCCATCCGCTGACCATTTACGGCACGGGCGGCCAGACGCGTGCGTTCATCCACATTCGCGACACGGTACGATGCATCCAGCTTGCCATCGAACATCCCCCTGCACTCGGCGAACGGGTGGAGATCTTCAACCAGGCCACCGAGACGCGTTCGTTGCTGGAGTTGGCCGAAAAGGTGGCCGGACTGACCGGGGCCGACATTCGCTTCTACTCCAATCCGAGGAAGGAACAGGCCGAGAACACGTTGAGAATACGCAACCGCAAGTTCCTTGAACTGGGGTTGAATCCCACTACGCTGGACGACGGCCTGCTGACGGAGATCGTCGAGATTGCCGAACGCCACAAGAGTCGCTGCGACCGGAGCAAGATTTACGCAACCTCCAGGTGGACCAGGGAGCAACGTCTCGACCGGGAGGGCAGCCGGACACCGCAAGGCGCTGAGCACAGCGAGGATCGCCGGGCCGCCAGCGGCTGATGCGGATACTCTACGGCGTCCAGACCACCGGCCGCGGACATATCACCAGGGCCAGACCCATGGTGGCGGCGCTCAAGGAGCGCGGCCACGATGTGCACATCCTGTTCAGCGGCCCGCCACTGGATCCCGAATGGCTGGATCCCGTGTTCACGCCCTACACCACTCGGCGAGGGCTGACCTTTGTCACCGAGCGCGGCCGAATCCACCATCTGGCGACGGCGCTTCAGTTGCGCTTCGGCGAAATGGAGCGGGATATCTACGCCTTCGACACGACCGGGCTGGATCTGATCGTCACCGACTACGAGCCCATTACGGCGCGGATCGGCTGGCTGCGTGACATTCCCTGTATCGGCATCGGCCATCTCTATGCGTTCGCGCACCGGGCCGTGCCGGTGGCGGGCCTGAACCTGTTCAACCGCATGGTGATGAAGTGTTTTGCTCCCGCCACGATCCCGTTGGGCCTGCACTGGCACCACTTCGACCGGCCCATCCTGCCCCCCACAGTGAGCCTGGAAGAATTCAGGCAACCCTTGAGCGATGGCGAGCACCTCCTGGTCTACATGCCGTTCGAGTCCGTCACGGACGTGGTTCGCACCCTGAACGCGGTCGCGGGCCATCGCTTCAGATTCTATTGCCGGGTCAGCACGCCAGGGGAGGAAGGCAACGTGGAACTCAGGCCGCTTAACCGGAAGGCCTTCGTTGCGGACCTGGTCGGCTGCCGCGGAGTCATCGCAAACACCGGGTTTACCCTGATCAGCGAAGCGCTCCACGTCGGCAAGAAAATACTCACCAAACCGCTCGCCCAGCAGACCGAGCAGGAATCCAACGCGCTGGCGCTGAAAAAACTGGGTCTGGCGTCCGTAGTGACCCGTCTGACGGCCGGGGCCGTATCGGATTGGGCCGAACAACCCAATCCTGCACCCGCCAATTATCCGGATGTCCTTGCGGAGGTGGCGGATTGGATCCACGGGGGCCAATGGCAGCATGTGGAGGAATTGTCCGAGACGCTATGGTCCAGGGTTTCGTCGCCGACGCTGTAGGGACCGGTAACGCCCAGGATAGCGTTCACGGGCTCGGATTCGTCAGGAAAAGTGCATCGTCAGCCATTCCGCCACCAGCGCCGGTTTGGTTTCGTCCTCCACCTGGATGGTGACCTTGACCTTGACCAGGATCTGGCCCGACCGTTCCTTGGCATCCAGAAGTCTGACCACGGCACGGATACGCCTGCCGGACTTCACGGGTGCGGCAAACCGGACGCGGTCGAAGCCGTAGTTGACCACCATGCGCACACCCTCCACCGCGGGCACGAAGTCCGAGCAGAGGTATACGATCATTGACAGGGTCAACATCCCGTGGGCGATGGTTCCGCCGAATGGAGACTCCGCCGCCCTCACCGGGTCCACATGAATGAACTGCCGGTCTTCGGTGACCTCGGCGAACTGGACGATGCGGTCCTGCCCCACCCGGAACCACTCCGACGTGCCCAGATCCTGCCCGACCAAATCGAACAGCCGTTCCCTCGTCATCGTTCCTGGCATTCCCATCTCCACTGCGCGGCGGTCACCAAACCTGCGGACCGCGTCATGATTGCGCGGGCACGAGAGCATAGCGAACCGCACGCGCTTATGCGAGAGCAAGGTTCTTCGGCCGAGGCGTTCACTGTCAGGCCTTGCTCCTTTATCATTCGCCAATGCCAAACTTCGTCAAACCCTTCGCCGCGTTGCGGCCCGAAGCCGAGCACGCCATGGCTGTGGTGGCACCGCCCTATGACGTCCTCAGCACGGAAGAGGCGCGCCGGCTCACAGACGGCCAGCCAAACAGTTTTCTGCACATTTCCCGCCCCGAAATAGGGTTACCGCCGGGTACGGATCCCTACAGTGACGCCGTTCACGCGAAGGCCGCGGAGAATCTGGAAAGGCTCAAGGCGCTCGGGCTGCTCATCAGGGACGATGCGCCCGGCTACTACGTCTACCGCATGCAGATGGGCGATCATCGGCAGACGGGTATAGCCCTTACCGTGTCGGCCGATGCCTACCACGCGAACCGGTTCAGGAAGCACGAACTGACCCGGCCCGACAAGGAAACCGACCGCGTTCGCAACATGCTCGCTCTTAGGGCGCAGACCGGGCCCGTACTCAGCGCATACCGCGCCCGTGAGGAGTTGAAGGAATTGTTCGGCGAGGTGACCACGCGCCCCGAGTTGTTCGAAGTCATCGGCCAGCACCAGGTGAAACACACCGTGTGGCGTATTGCCGCAGCCGAACAGGTCCGTACCGTGTCGGACGCGTTCAACGGCATGGATGCCATCTACATCGCCGACGGGCATCACCGCTCGGCGGCGGGCGCCCGGGTGGCCGCGGAACTGCGCGGAACGAACCGCTCGGTCACGAAGAACGCCGACTACATACTGAGTATCGCTTTTCCCCACGACGAGTTGCGGATACTCGGCTACAACCGCGTGGTCGCGGACCTGAACGGACTGGGCGCAGCCGATTTCCTGTCCCGATTGGCCGACAGGTTCGGGGTCGAGGCCGTACCGGCACCGGTCACCCCGGAGACACCGGCGACGTTCGGCGTATTCGTGAACGGGCAGTGGTACCGGCTCGCCGTGCCCGCGCCGTCGCTGCCCGACGGAGATCCGGTGGCATCGCTGGATGTCAGCCTGCTGCACGACCGAATCCTCGGGCCACTCCTGAACGTGGGGGATCCGCGCACCGACTCCCGCGTCGATTTCGTCGGCGGCATTCGCGGGCCCGAGGAACTCGAGCGCCGCGTTCGCGAGGGCGATGCGGCCATCGCATTTTCGCTGTACCCCACCAGCATGGAGCAGCTCATGGCGGTTGCCGACGCCGGCATGGTCATGCCGCCCAAGTCAACCTGGTTCGAACCGAAACTGGCGGACGGCCTGCTCACGCACATGCTGGACTGAGCCCGCAAATCTCACCGACTTCCACTATTGGCCTCGCCGCCGGAGAAAGTTTCCGCGGAAATTTTCACAACCGCGTCACGACCGATACGCCACACCCAAATCAGCCGCCAGCGCAGCCAATCGCTTGTCCCGGGTCCAAATCCTGGCGGGGCTTGAAAGAGTGGCGGATGCGAGCAGATGAGCGTCGATATAGCCAATGCCTCGTCCCATCAGCCGGCGCCGCTCGATGAGGAAAAGAACCTCGGCATCGGTTGCCGCCGCCGTCTGGGGCAAAGCCGCCAGCAGCGACAATACTTCTGTTCTGTTGCGCAGGGTGCCGCAAGCCAGTTCGCCGATAATTAAAGGGTGGATCAGTACCTGGTTGGCACTGAGCAGACCGGCGAGCTTGTCGTTCCCAACTCGCAGAAAGTCGATCCAGACGGAGGTGTCGACCAGTATCATGCCTTCCCGGAACGTCTGCGGGGGACGGGTTTCAATTCCGGCTCGGAGGCACCCAACCTGGCCAGCCGCCGGGCGCTTTCGCGTTCGATAAGCGCCCTAAGCGCCTCACGCAACAACACCGCATTTTTTTGCACGCCGCTCACACGTCGCGCCTCCGCCAATAACCGGTCGTCGATGTTGACTGTGGTTCTCATGGCCGCACCTCGGACGCCAAGAATGTTGGCATCAAATTGTACATCATATGATGCTATTCCAGACCGCCCACCTTGGCCGCAAACCCAGCAGCCTCGATGTGGAATACAGGTACGGATAGTGTGTCCCCGTGGACGAAAAACGCCTCATCGAGGGACGCGGTTCGCTGTCGAATGGTGAAAGACCTCTTTACCTAACGGCTCGCGGAGCACTATCCGCTCAAGGCCGAGCAGGTCATGAAGAGACGGATTCATAACTCGTAAGACTGTCCGCCTCGCGCGTCTCGATCAGGTATCGCGCGAACTCCGGGAATCAAATCGACAATTCGCTGTCGAAGTCCCTACAGGCAACCGCCAAAGGGTGAACGCCATGAGAGATCCCTCCTACAATCTGCTTAAGCAACTCAACGCGGGCCTGCTAAAGGCCCGTTTTTTTTGGAGACGAGGTCACAAAGCCGAGACGACTTCCTGGTCCCGGCACCACTCATGTCCGGTCTTACTGTCCGCTCGTTCACCCAACATCTGCTCTGAACATGGCGTGGGCGGGCCCGCGCGTGGTCTCCCGCACCGCGCAGCGGCCTTACTGGTCTGTGCGGTGTCAATCCTTGGCGCCGCTGCGACGGCACGGGCGCAGAACGACCAGCAGGTGGTGTCGATTGCGGCACCGGCACCGGCGCTGGCGGCGGGCACCGGCGGCCACCTGTTCGAGATCGAGGGCGCCCCGATAAGCAGCGGACAGATAACAGGCGGCGCCTGGGTACTGACTCGCACGGGAGACGGCGTCGGCGCACTGGCCGTGAACGTGACGGTGTCGGAGAACGGCAGCGACTTCGTGCCGGCCGGGAATGAAGGCGCTCAGACCGTAACCTTCACCAACGGCGAGACGACGGCGCAGTACCGGCCGATCCAGGACCATGGGACGAAGGAAAGCCACGGCACCGTGACGGTGGCGCTCGCGGCCGGTACCGGCTACGAGGTGGACACCGCGCGCTCCACCGCGGCGGTCGTGGTGCGCGACGACGACAATCGCATGGAGTTCAGCGTCGATCCGCTGGACATGGCGGTGGTCGAGGGTGAGGTTGCACAATTCCATGCCGTGATGCGTACCCTGGATAGCACCGCGTTTACGGAAGCGGGGGACGTGGCGCGCGTGCTGCGCGCACGAAGTGGATTCGCCCCCGGGCAAACTCGACCCTATCCGTTGACTTGGTTATCGGACTCAGTCGAGGCAGCGTCTCCGGGTGACTACGCGGTGATTTCGTCGGAGATTCGGATCTCCGCATCCGACTTCGGGGCAGACGGCAACGGCGGCTACGAGGCGCGCAAGGCGCTGCCGTCGATCCGCACGATGAGCGACACGGACGCCGAGGGTAACGAGCGTCTGACCCTCAAATTGGGATTTTCCGCCGCGACCGCACCGGACATTGCCGCTCCTGCGACGCGGTCCAACATTCCGGACCTGACGAGCGGCGGCAGCATCGTACCGCTCGCCGGAAACAGTTTCATCGCTGCGGTGTTGACCATCGCCGATCCGCTGCCCAGCGATGATGCGACCCTGAGCGTGCTGAAGCTGACAGACACCGACACCGGCAACGCTATCGGACTCGACCCATCCTTTGCGCGCGATGTCCTGGAGTACGCCGCAGAGGTCGCGGCCGGCGTACAGACCATCACGCTGGAGGCGACTGCCAACCATTCCGGCGCGACGCTGAAGTACATGAACGGAAAGGAAGGAATGCTCTCTGACATGGACCTGGACACCGATGGGTTCCAGGTCGGTGTGATGGTGGGTACGACCGTCACCAAGGTACAAGTCGAGGCTGAAAACGGAGCCAAGCAGATCTACTCGGCGAGCGTGATGCGACAAGGCCCGCCATTCTCATTGACCGTGGACGCCATTGCCGGTGACGACGTGGTGAATATCCGGGACAAGGCGGACGGATTCACGGTAAGCGGCGACGCTCAGAGCGAGGAAATGGGAGGCGTACCGGCGGCGTCGGTGACCGTGGTCATCGGCGGCGAAACACTGACCGCGACCTCGGACAGCGCCGGGCTCTGGTCGGTAAGCATCCCGCCCGATGCGCCTTACATCAGCAAGCCGAACGTGACGGTGACGGTGAATGCGAGCGGAATGCACTCGACGGTGGCCCCGGAGGTGACGCGCATGCTGAAGGTGGATCTGACGGCGCCGAAGCTGGACTCGGTGACGTTAGACGAGGACAGGCTGACGCTGACCTACGACGAGACACTGGGCGAGAACGGCGTACCGCCGAGCGCCTTCTCGATATCGGTTAACGGTGTCGTCCGATCCGGCCTGATGGCCGTTGCTGTGGGCGGCACAGATGTCGTCCTTGCCCTGACTTCCGCCGTGACTGCAAGCGATACGGTAACGCTCAGCTACACGGCACCCGCCCCTGCAAACGGCAGGCCTATCCAGGACGCGGCCGGCAACGAGGTTCAATCGCTGACCGACCACCCAGTGACCAACAACACCAGGCCCGGCGAGCGATGCGCCGGTGCCGTGGGGTCGCTGCGGCTGGTTGACGGCAATGAGGCGAAGGAGGGTCGCGTGGAGGTTTGCGCCGACGACGACACCAGCGACCCCACCCCCGCCCGCTGGGGTGTGGTCTGCGACGACTACTGGACCAACGACGACGCGGACGTGGTCTGCAAGGCACTCGATTACGAGCGCTCGGAACCCCGCGCGGGGCGGTTCAGGGAATCTCATTTCGGAGCCGGCAACGGTCCCATCTGGCTCGACGACCTGTTGTGCGACGGCGACGAGACGAGCCTGCTCGACTGCCTGGTCGCGGGCGGCCGGCAGGCACGAGACGCAATCGGTGACCACAATTGCAGGGTCACGGAGGTTGTGGGGGTACGCTGCATGGCCGAAGGCGACCCGCTCAAGCCCCACGTCGCGTACCAACTGGAAGTGACGGAGCCGGGCGCGGACGGATACTACGAGCCCGGCGACAGGGTCCGCGTAGCGGTCACGTTCAACGAAGCAGTGGTGGTGGACTCCTCGGGAGGTACGCCGACGATCGGCCTCAATCTGGGCGACGGCAGGGAGTTCGTCAGCCGTGCGGCGCCGTATTTGGATGGCTCCGGCACGAAGCGGCTCGGGTTCGAGTACCGGGTCGTTGCAGCGGACGGGGAATTCGAAGTGCTGGAGGTGGCGCGGGACAGTCTGGCGACAAACGGCGGGACGATCCGCAACGCGCAGGGCCTGGACGCCCTACTGGGGCACGGGTCGGCCGCTGAGCCAATCGAACGGTTCCTTCAATCGGCGCAGTTGAGCGTGTCGGACGCGACGGCGCAGGAGGGCTCGCCTGTTGTGTTCGAGGTCTCGCTGAGCCGGTCGGCGAGCAATTCCGTTGCGGTGGATTACCGTACCGCGGACGGAACGGCGACCGCAGGCGCCGACTACGTGGCGGCCTCCGGAACGCTCTCGTTCGCGCCGGGAGAGACCGCAAAGACCGTATCCGTGACCACGCTCGACGACGCTCACGACGAGGGCGAGGAAACACTGACCCTGGTGCTATCCAATGCCCGGGGCGCGCAGATCGCCGACGGCAACGCGACAGGCCGGATCGTGAACTCCGATCCGCTGCCTCGGGCGTGGCTGGCGCGGTTCGGCAGGACAGCCGCGGACAATGCGGTGGAGGCGATCGGCGATCGGCTGCGCGGCGAGCTCACGGGGAGTTCGATCATCTACTCCAGACCGCTGGACGGCCTGGGCGGGATCACCGCAGAACCGGGTAGCCCTGGGACGTGGTCGGCGTGGGGCCAGGGCACACAAACACGGTTCAGCGGCGCGGAGGGCGAGTTGTCGCTTAACGGCGAGGTGACCACGGCGACGCTGGGCGCCGACGCCCAATGGGGCCGATGGCTCACGGGCGCGGCGATCTCCTACAGTGAAGGCAAGGGCGCCTATACCCACGAAACGGCCACTGGAGGTGTTTTGAAAAGCACCCTCGCAAGCCTTCACCCCTATGCGAACTTCAATGTCAGCGAGCGCTTGAGCCTGTGGGGCGTGTTGGGATACGGGGTCGGCGAGCTGACGCTGAGCAGCGACGGTGCCGAACCGGCAATCGTCACCGGGCTGACGTCGACGATGGCGGCGTTCGGCGGGCGTGGACTGCTGCGCCGGCACTCAGGCGGATTTGAGTTGGCCGTGATCTCCGATGCACTGCTGACCAATACGGTATCAGAGGCAACCGCGGGCCTGCTGGGCGCCGAGGGCGAAGCAAGCCGCGTGCGGCTGATGCTGGAAGGGTCCGGGACGATGCACCTGGCCACGGGCGGCGTGCTGCGGCCAACGCTGGAAACCGGACTGAGGTATGACCGTGGCGATGCGGAGAACGGCGCCGGCGTCGAGATCGGAGGCGGATTGGCATACGACGTCGGAAGGCTCTCGCTGGAGGTCGATGCGCGCAGGCTTCTCGCCCATGAAGACACGGCGTACGAGGAATGGGGATTCAGCGGCTCGCTGAGGTGGCAACCGGCCGAGGACGGACGCGGTTGGTCCATGAACGCGGGCTCGTCATGGGGCGTGACGCAAAGCGGGGTGGATGCATTGTGGAACGGGCACAACGCGTCCGGGCTCGCAGACCGCGCCGCAGTGGATACGGCACAGCGGTTCCAGGCAGAGCTCGGCTATGGGCTGATCGGCCCCCGGGGCCGCGGACTGTGGTACCCGTTCCTCGGCGCCTGGACCGCTGATGGCGAAGCGCAGTCGGTGCGGATGGGCCTCAAGCTCACCTCGGGCACGAACGTCGAGATGGCGCTTGAGATAGGTCGCCGCATGCAGCCGGGCGGGCGGCCGGACAACACGCTCCAACTGCGCGGGGAGATGCGCTGGTAGCAAGCGGTGCTACAATCCGGCCCATGCGCCGGCTCAAATCGCCCGTTTTGCTGACCGCTTGCCTGAGTCTCCTCGCGGTACAACTCGGCGGTCTGCACATGCACGTTGACGCCGATGGCAACGTCGGCGGTCCGCGGGGCGTCCATCTCCACACCCAAGGGCTCCACAGCCACGGAGATGACGCGCACGTGCACCGTTCGGACGCGGGCGAGAACGAACACGCCGGCGACAGCGACATCTCCTGACCGCACCTGGCTTGATTCGATCACGCGCCGCGCGGTGTGTGAGCCTGTTTGGACTTGAGAGCTTCTTCCTATGTTGGATCGATCCGCACGTAACGTGTGCACGTGCCTTGCGATGTGGTTTGCCGCCGCATCCGCCTCAGCGCAGTCGGGACCCACCGCCGAAGACCATGACCTGCCCCCGGCGGGTCCGCCCATCGCGCTGAACGAGGCGTTGGCCAGAACCATGGCCCGGAACCCGGCGCTGGTCGCCTTCGGTTACCGGATCGAATCTGCGGAAGGCCGGCTTCAGCAGGCCGGCATCGGGCCGAACCCGGAGCTCGCCATCACCGTCAACGATGCCGTGGGCAGCGGCGATTTTCGCGCCGTGAGGAATGCCGAGACCACGGTGTCGATCGCGTGGGTAATTGAGCGCGGCATGGGCAGCGCGGGTGGTCATGGATCGGGGCATCGCCTACCAGCTCGTGCAGGTCATCCGCAAGACGCTGGACGAGCGCGGGCCTGTAGTGCCCTACGCGCGATTTCGACCGCGTAAGTTATTGAGACGCATACAATTAATCTTGGGGTTGGTAAACTTTGGCTAGGCGAGCACTTCTTTCCTGAAATAGACTTCAGGCCCGTATGCGTATTCCTGGAAAAGTAGCAAATCAGCAAGTCGAGTCGGCAGCTCGTCCGGCAACGCTAAACCTGAACGCGCGTTTGGACGACAATCAAGACAAGTGAATCGTTTGCGGAATGCGGTTCCTGAGGGGCGGTTGCGCGCCCAACCTGATTCATTCCGCCAGTCGATTATCGACCGGCATGACCCGCTGCGCTCGCTGCCGAGCCGCCATCCATTCGGCGAATTTCGATTTCTCGGTGTCTTTGGATCTTCCGCGACGTAAACAGCAGCCGTTTGACACCCAGAAAAACCGCACTTGCCGAAATGAACAAGCCAGCAAGCATCATGATCCAGACCACTATGTCCCAAAGCGGGCGATGCTTGTGCAGGAAATGCAGGTCGACATCATGTATACCAACATTTGCCCAACGATCGACCCGACCTATTTTGTCCAGAATTCCGATCAGTTGCCCCGAGTCCGGGTCAATATGAAACCAGGTATCGGCTGGGTCATCAAATCCGACTCGCAATACTGGCACCTTTTTTACGGTAAAGGCCGTGTGCCAGTACTCATCACCTTCGGGCAGCCGCTCCGAGAAAACGAGTTCGGCGTCCGGCATGATGCTGCTTCCGGCCGCAAACAGGTGCTTGTCCGGAACCACGTCGGCTGCGCCGGTTTCCGGGTTGAGGAAATTCGCGCCGTGCATGCCCTGATCCGTCACGATCCAAGGCGCCCCCCCCAGCCAGACGAAGTGTAATGTCCGCGCATCGATTTCGCGCCTTGTTAGTTCGTCGAAGCGAACCGTCGGGAAATCCGGGGCCGTGTGATCGGCGTAGTTTTCGTGCTCGGCACGCGTTATTACACGCTGCTCAAGAAATCCTCCCGGATACATCGACAGCAGGCCCGTGACGATCCACAGGAACAGGAACACTCCGCCCGTTATTCCCGCAACATGATGCCATTTCATCCAACCGACGAATGGCGAAATCCGGGTTCCGCCGTAGCGATTACGGACGCGCAATCTGGAAATGCCGAGAATCAGGCCGCTGGTCGCGCTGACGATTCCGACACCCGACAGCGCGATGACCACCCAAAACCACAACACAGTGTCGGCACGAACAAATGCAAAATAGATCCAATGCGGTATGGCGCCGAGATAGTTCCAAAACCGTTCCCAACGGCGAGTGTCCAGAACAATTTCACCGGTGGCGACGGACACATAGTATTCAGAGCCCTGATCGTCATTGACAGCAATGCGGTGGAATGGGCGCTTTTTGTCCCAGTATCCGGTAACCGTCCATTGATCGCTGTCAATATTGGCGTGATCGATCGTAGCGCCTGGGGTGCCGAGATTCGATTGAACGACTATCAATGCCTGTTCGGCGCTTACTCCTGTAATCTTTTCGCCAGTTAACGCCGAGTACCCGAATCGCTCGTCTTCCCAGTCGACAAGCCGGTAGATGGGCTCGCCCGACGACATCTCCAGCCAAATCTCCCGTGGGTAATCAGACAGACTTGCACGGCGCAAGATCTCGCCGGGTCCAATGACCACCTGGCTCCAGTTGATCGGCGTCAGCGTCGCCTGTTTGTCTTCGACGCTCATAGCCGGAAATCGCACATACATGAGAACGAGGCCCGAGATGAACCAGATGACGAAATAGAGGCACACAACCACACCAATCCACCGGTGTGTCGCCGTTAGGTATGGCCTTACTCGAACGAAGATCGGTTTTTCAGGGCGTTTCCCGAGAGTTCCTGGCGTTGTCGACGTCATCTCCGCATCCTACCTGAAGCGCTCATGATACCTGCGCAACGCTATTGTTGCGGCGCTCTTGACTCACTGCCTCGCGCGGGATGCTGCCTGGGGACCGGCGCCGGTCCCCAGGCAGATACCGATACGGATGTCCCAGGTTTCATCCCGAGCTTCAAAAATCGTAACGAAGTGAAATATGGCCGGTCCGAGGTACGCCGAGGTTGTCGTATAGGTAGGCGGTACCGGTATCTGAGGTCGCCCTGGATACACGGGTTGCGTACTCGTCGTCGAACAGATTCTCGATCCTGACGCCAAGCGTGTAGCGGTCGTCCTCACCGAACCGGTACGTGCCCGATGCGTTTACGACCGCATAGTTTCCATGCTCGACGTGTTCTCCTGTCGCAAAGAACCCACCAACGTCGGAGAAGATGTCACCGACATTGGAGATCGCGATGCTTCCTGAAAACGGCCGGTTCGCATCCGTATATTGCAAGTGGAGCTTGGTGGCAAGCACGGGAATATTCGGAATCTGGCGGCCATCGTTACCTTCTGCATCGGTCGATGTTATGTCGCCGGAAATTGACCAGTTGTCGCTTAGTGCGACGGACGCACTCAACTCCACGCCGCTGATCTCGACTTCCGCATCGCTATTGATACGCATGCCGCCCGAACTCGCAATCAGATTGTCTACAACCCGACGAAATCCGGTCAGTTCCCAGTTTAACGTGCCGCGCACACCGGCATTCTCGCCTCCAACGCCAATCTCGATATTGAAACTTTCCTCGGGCTCGAGCGCAGGGTTACCTTGCGTGCAGCAAGGATCATTACCGAAAAGCTGCCAGGCGTCGGGCAGCCGGAATGATGTGCCGACATTGCCGCGAATATAGGTACTCGACCCGCCGAAGTTGTGCTTGCCGGTCGCGTTCCAAACCGTCGTGCTGTCGGCGTCCGACCGCGAATTGAATCGGGCGCCCACAGCGAACTGGGTATTCTCAAATAAATCTTCGGAACGCACCTGCGCAAAAGCCGCGTTGACGGTTTCTTGCTGGTCGGCAATCAACAGAACCTGGTCGCTGCCCGAATAACTCTGGCGATCGTATCCGACGACGTATTGCAGACCATGATCCGTATCGAAGCGGACAAGAGCATTGAGACCGTAATCCTGGTAACCCCAGAACTCGGCGTCGGAACTGACGATGGTCTGCTCAGGATTGGCGGGATCGTTGTTTATTCTGGTATAGAGGCTGTCCCAATTGTGATAGTAGGCCTTCACGAGCGCGGACACGCGGTCGGAAGGAGAGTAGTCCCATTTCAGGATTGCGATGTCTTCCTCCCGATCGTTATAACCCGTACGGTATTGCGCAGGATAAGACCAATCAACCTGATTATCCGTATACTGGTAACTTAGCGACAGTCGAGAGAGATCGCTGAAGTTGTAACCATATTTTGCTCCCAGAGTCAGAACGTCATAGCTGCGGTTGCGGTCTGTCGTACTCGGTTGAATGTCGGAGTCCTTGAACGGTTGAAAACCGTCCGCATCGTTGTTGGAACCGAACAAAACGAACTCGTTGTTGCCGGCGTTGTCGCTGAACGAGAAATTGACGTTGTAGCCGTCATTCGTGTGCACGGCCGCTCCGACGCTGCCCTCCCGTCCGGATGAAAGGGCTTTCGTCACGACATTGATCACGCCGCTTACCGATTGGGTTCCGTAGAAAATGCCTTGTCCACCCATCAGGACCTCTATACGTTCCACCATGTGTGCGGGCACGGTATCCAGGGGCGTAGTACCGTTGTAAAGGCGGTTGTTTATGCGAACACCGTCGATCAACCACAAAATGTCCTCGCTGCGGGAACCTTGTAGCGAACCGACAAAATAGTCGAATGGCCCGTTTTTTGGTGCGATGAAGATGCCGGGGACGAGCATCTGCAGGGATTCCGCAATGTCATTGACACCAAGGTCGCGAAGCTGCTCTCCCGAAATAATCTCGACCCGGCTGCCATAGCGGCTAATTTCAAGCGGGATCGTGTCTTCGAGAAACTCTCCGAAGACCACGATTTCGTCCACCGGACCGCCTGGTGTATTCTGGGCATGCGCCGGCAAAACCAAAAGCGCGAGCGCACCCAAGCTACTGATAGCACTGAGAAATATTATTTTCATTTTGACCCCCCTAGACCGAATCAGGCACTTGAACCTGTATATACAGGATAGTGCAGGTTGCGGAGGCTGTCAAACTGAGTAACGGCGCAGGCTCCTAGGGGCGAATCGTCTGTCTCCACTTCAGTGCAATGTTCGATGAAGTCGATTCCGCGGTTCCGCTGAATG
The DNA here is from genome assembly GCA_965262365.1 of Candidatus Rariloculaceae bacterium. Classification (GTDB taxonomy): domain Bacteria; phylum Pseudomonadota; class Gammaproteobacteria; order Steroidobacterales; family Rariloculaceae; genus UBA6522. The sequence goes on along the minus strand of OZ253541.1, from coordinate 5,622,429 downwards.
GAGATACATCCTGTTCGTGATTGAGCACCAGCACCAATTCTCGACCGGCGGCCGGAACCCAGCGCAGAATGCTGTTGGCCGCGGCAACGTCACTTACATTGTCGTACTGCAGAAATGTTTCCCAGGACCATTTAATGTTGAACGAGACATCAAAGCGTACTGTCGCGAGCGTGGTTCTGGGGCTGACCCCCGACAACCGCACTTTGTTCTCCTCGTAGCTTGCGGCGAGCCCGAGATGTTCGTTAGGACGCCAGCTAACGTCGACGCCGGCCCAGTCGCGCTTGCCGTTGTAAAAATCCCCGGTACATCCGGAAACATTCGCTGACAGATCGCGCTGAGCACCGGTTGACAGGCTTGTACAGGCTGACCCGAACGAATACAGGCCCGGCTCGATAATCAACCCCGGCAGGACCTCAAAGGGTTCGGCAACATTTTCCTTCTGCACCAAGTACCAGGTAAACAGCCTGTCGGTATGCCGATTTTCCAGCTCGAGGGTCCTGATGAAGAGGCGCTCCGATTCCAGGCCACCATTGATATTCTCAATTCGCTCGGCGCTGAACCCCGCATACACGCTTCTGAATTTGCCGTCGGCGGGCCGCCACGTGTATCCAATCTCCGCCGCGAGATCTTCGACATTGCTACGACTGACAAATCCGACACCGGGGTTGAAGTTGCTGCCGAAAGCTTTCGCCCGCACCTCCCACCGGAAGCCGGTGTTGTTCCGAGCGCTCAGACTGCCGCCGTACGCCAGGTCGTCACCCGACATTCCTTGTGTCGCCGACTTCTGCACCCAGAGCGACCCGAGCAAGGATCGACCTTCGGCAAGTCGCGTATTCCGGTAATTGAAGTCAACCCCAACCAGCGCATTGTTGGCGTTCGATGCCGAATCGCCATGCGTCAGAATGATGCCCGCGCGCGACTCGTCCAACACATGCAGCGAGGCTCGAGCGACGAAAAGGTTTTTGCGATCAATATCGGCGTACGCGTCCTGCCGGACGTTCAGAAGTCCTGTATCCCACTTGCCGAAGCGGCCAGTCAGCTTGGCGCCGGCGACAATATCTACGGGCTCGCGTGTCGGGCTCAACCCGATTCGACGCGAAAAATAGGGTCTGCCGCTCTGCCCCGCTACTCTGTCGAGTGTGCCTCGCCCGTCCGTATCACCGATACTCCCGAATTCGAACAGATCTGCGTCTTGTAAAAAGAATTCTCTCTGTTCGGATCTGAATAATGCGAATCGTGTGAAATTGATCTGGCGTACGTCCACGTTCGTACCGGTGAAATCAGTGTTGATTGTCACAGCCGCCACGAGCGATGGCACAATTCGGTAGATTACGTCAAGCGAAGGTTCTACATGTGAGTCCGTTCTCCTGTCGACATGAGTGCTGGTTGCGTCCACCGTAATCGACGGGACGACGTCGATACCTTTTCCTTGAGTTATTCCTTCCATGCCGTAAAGCCGGCCCAAATACGTTGGCTCTATTGCTCGATTTCGCGATACCCAACCGGATTGCTCGCTCTTGCGACCGATCCAGCGACTGAAATTGATTCCCCACGACTCGGCGTCCGTGTCAAACGAAATAGTCTTGAACGGAATCGCCAGTTCCGCGGTCCACCCCAGGGCGTCCACGCGGGCAGCACCGTTCCAAAGTCCCTTCCAATTGTAGTTGCGGTTTGTAGGCGTCGTATAGACAGCCTCGGTACGCACACCATTGGGATTGAGTTCAAACTGATAGGCGCCATCGCCACGCTCGAACGGGTCGATTATTACCGACAGAAGATCGTCACTCAACGCGACGCTGCCATGTCGCATGGACTTCGCAGTGATTTCCGCTGGATCGTGGTCGAAAAACCGTGCGGCGATATAAAGCGTGTCATCGTCGTAGACGATGAAGAACCGCGAATGCTCGGTCGGCATTCCGAATTCGTCGGGTTTGACCATATGCAGGCTGTCGACCAGCGCTGCGTTCGTCCATGCAACGTCGTCCAAATTTCCATCTATGCTCGGCGCCACGAGAGCACGAACGGCCGTCACAGATTTCCGACGTTCGCCGTTACCGACGTTTTCCGATTGGGCGACCGCCGATCCAGTCAGAAACCAACACAATGCACCAAGCAGGATGGTTCGCGAAAGCATGCCGCAACTCGCAATTTACCCGTCCTCATGCAACCAGATACTGCTGGCAACGGCAAGCCGATTCCACGATGCCATTTCTACATGGAAGCCTACTCAGGCAATTCTCGGAAGGCTATTTCGTTGGCGGTGAAGTATCCGACGAGTTCCAGGCTCAGCGTAACCGGATGATCATTCCCGTTGACCCAATACCACGCCGTATGTCCGTCGAACGGGGCGACCAGGGCGCCATTGGCGCCGAGGTCTTCACTTTCCTCGTAACGAATCCAGTAATTGTCCGGATACTCGTCCCCATCCTCGGGGGCGCCGTGAAAATCACTGTAGATCGGGCCCTCTTCCGAACTCCACGAGTACAGAAGCGGATCCCCTTGTCTCATGTCGAGCACATATTCCATTTGCTCGCCCGGCGCGAGGGAAATACTTACCATTTCCTGTCTGAATTTACTCTCGTGGATTCGATTGGCCGTATCGCCCGCCAGGCCAGGTGGCGACACAATTTCGTCCGCAACGGCGAAGCCACCGATCAAAACAATCGTCGCGGCCAAGAGCGTCAGCGTTGCGGGCCACTTGCGTTGATCGCGGTGTACTTGTCTGGGACGTTTCGCTGCATTGAGTTTTTTCATTTTCGTCTCCTCGGTGACGCGTTCGAGTCAAGATGGCATCAAGACCGATCCTTCCCGTGCGTAGACTATACTTGTCATCGCTTGTATAGACAACTTGGGATCGATCATGCTGACGCGGACTCCGTGTCAACCGATCGACATCGTGCAGCATTTCGCCTGGAGGTTTTGCGGCACAGTAACAATCTTCAATGGAGATGCTACAATTTTGGCTATGCGCTGTCTGAGAACCTCTGCGCTTGTCACCGCTTGCGTGAGCCTCCTTGCCGTTCAGCTCGGCGGCCTCCACATGCATGTGGACGCTGACGGCAATGTCGGCGGACCTCGAGGCATACATCTCCACACCCCGATGCTTCACAGCCACGGAGATGTAACCGATATCCACCGCCCGAGCGCGGCCGATCACTTGCATTCGAACGATCACGAACATCCGGGCGACACGGAACATGCCGGCGACAACGACATTTCCATGACGGAGATGAGCGCCGGCAAATGGAATCTCTCGGATTTCAATCTCATCCCGCATCGTGGCTTGCTGATCGCCCGGGTTCAGGTCGAACAGGTTCGGCCGGCGCGTTCCCATCCGCGGCCGGCGGTCCGCAAGTCCCGCTGGCGGCCACCCCTGCGCGCCCCTCCCCCCGTTTCCTGACTGCATCTGGCTTGATTTCTTCACGTGCCGTGCGACGCGTGAGTCTGTATGAAACTGGGAGATCCTTCGATGTCGGATCGAATCGCGCGCCATTGGTGGGCGTGCCTTGTACTTTGGTGGTTTACAGCCATCGCGGCTGCGCAGACCGCCCCCCCGCAAACGCCGTCGGCCATTGCGCTGGACGAGGCGCTGGCGCGGACGATCGCCGGGAACCCGGCGCTCGCCGCTTTCGGCTTCCAGATCGACGCGGCCATGGGCCGGCTCCAGCAGGCGAATATCGGTCCCAACCCGGTACTCGATCTCGCCATCAACGATTCACTGGGTACCGATGACTTCCGTGGCGTGAGAAACGCCGAAACCACGGTGTCCATCATCTGGGTGCTGGAACGCGGAATCCGCCGTCGGCAGGTGGACGCCGCCCTCGTCGATGTCTCGCTCCACGAGCTTGAAGCCCGGATCATGCGACTGGACGCCGCCGCCGAAACAGCTCGGCGTTTCCTCGCCTGTCTGGCCTACCAGGCGCGCCTGGTCAATGCCGCAGAGGCAATCCGCGTCGCCGAGGAAACGGTCGATGCGGTTCGTGCCCGTGTTGCCGCGGGCGGCGCGACCCAGGCCGAGTTATCGCGAGCCGAGGCGGGATTGGTACGTGCCCGACTGCTGGAGGAGGACTACACCCATGAACTCCTCGCCGCCTATCACCGCCTGAGCGCGCAGTGGGGCGATACGGAACCGGATTTCAACCGGGTCGCGGGAAATGTCCAGGCGCTGCCGACGGTCGAGCCGCTGGAGGCGCTATTGTCCCGGGTGGAAGGGAATCCCGATCTTGCCGTCTTCATGTCCCAGCGGCGGCTGTCCGAAGCCGAACTGCACATTGCCGAGGCACGCAGCCGGCCGGATTGGCAGGTGCGATCCGGCATCCGCCGGTTTGAGGCCACCGATGACCTTGCGCTGGTAGGCGAGATCACCGTGCCGTTCGGAACGCGCGACCGCAACTTGGGGCGCATCGCCGAGACACGCGCCGACATGGCCCGCGCGCTGGGAGAGGCGCAGACAAACCGCGTGCGCATTGAAACCGCCCTGTTCGTGCTCTACCAAGAACTTCTTCATGATGTAGACGTCGCGGCGACCCTGCGCGGGCAATTAATCCCGCTCCTGCAGAGCGCGCTCGACGACACGCGCAGGGCCTACGAACTGGGGCGCAGCAGCTACTTCGAATTGAGCTCGATACAGTCGGAACTTCTGCAAGCCAACAACGAACTTCTGGAAACCAGCGTTGATACCCATGGATTCGTCATCGAAATAGAACGTCTGACCGGGGTGCCTTTCCTGGCCCCCGCCGAAGCGCAGTGAGGTCAACCATGAACATGAGATTCAGTCTGCCCGGAATTTTGCTCCCGATGCTGGCGGCCTGTGGCGGCGCACCGCCCGAGGACATGGGCGCGGCAGCGGAGGCCGAAGCCTTCGAACGCGGTCCCAACAACGGCCGCATGCTCAGGGACGGGGACTTCGCCATCGAACTCGCCGTCTTCGAGGCAGGGGTCCCTCCCGAGTTTCGCGCCTGGGCCACCGATGGCGGCCAGGCGGTCGACCCCCGCGATGTGGATTTGAGCGTCACGCTGACCCGCCTTGGCAACCGCGTCGACGGACACGATTTTCTGGCCCAGGACGACTTCCTGCGTGGAAATTCCCTTGTCTACGAGCCGCACTCGTTCGCCGTCAGCGTGGATGCGGCGCACGACCGACGCGCCTACCGCTGGGAGTATGACAGCTTCGAGGGACGCACCCGAATCAGTCTTGAGATGGCTGAGGCGTTCGGGCTCGGAACCGGAATCGCCGGACCTGCCGCGATCGAGGAGGTCGTCACGCTCTACGGGCGAGTCGTGCCCGATACGGATCGGGTGCGGGCGGTAAGTGCACGGTTCGACGGCGCGATCCGCTCGGTCCACGTAATGCCGGGGGAGACGGTCACCGAGGGCCAGCTTCTGGCCACGGTGGAAAGCAACGAGAGCCTGCAGTCGTACCCCATCGACGCGCCGATCTCGGGAGCGGTTACCGAGCGAATCGCCAATCCCGGCGAGCAAACGGCGGGACGGCGGCTGTTCACCATCGTCGATACGTCTTCCGTGTGGGCCGAGCTGGCGGTGTTCCCGGGCGACCGGGACCGCGTCCAACTGGGCTCGCAAGTGACCGTGACACCGGCCTCGGGCGGCGCTCCCATGGAGGGCACAGTCTCGTATCTTGACGTATTCTCCGCAGCCAACCAGTCGGTTTCGGCCCGTGTCGTTTTCGAAAACAGCGACGGCTCGCTGATCCCCGGAACCTTCGTGACGGCGGTCGTCAAGGTCGCCGACCACCAGGTACCGCTTGCCGTCAGGCGAAGCGCCCTGCAGACCTTCCGCGACTTCACGGTGGTCTACGCACGGATCGGCGACGAGTACGAGGTCCGCATGCTGGAGCTGGGCCGCGCCTCGGGCGATTGGGCAGAGGTCCTCGGCGGTCTCGATCCCGGGACCCGTTACGTGACCGAGAACAGCTACGTCCTCAAGGCCGATATCGAAAAATCCGGCGCAACCCACGATCACTGAGCGGTAACCGGACCATGCTTGAATCGATTCTTCGCCTCTCGATCGCACAACGCGGGCTGGTGCTGATTCTGGTACTGCTGGCAGGCATTCTGGGCGCGTGGAACTTCACCCGCCTTCCCATCGACGCCGTACCGGATATCACCAACGTACAGGTCACCATCAATACGACCGCGCCGGGCCATACCCCGCTTGAGGTCGAACAACGGGTCACTTTTCTCATCGAGAACGCCATGGCCGGGCTACCCAGGCTCGACTACACGCGATCCCTGTCCCGTTACGGACTTTCCCAGATCACGGTTGTCTTCCTGGAAGGCACCGACATCTACTTCGCGCGGCAACAGGTGGGGGAACGCTTGAACGCGGCGAGGTCGGCACTCCCGGCGGGGCTCGAACCCACCCTGGGGCCCATTGCGACGGGACTGGGCGAGATTTTCATGTTCACCGTCGATTCCGAGCCCGGCGCGCTCAATTCGGACGGCACACCGGTAACTCCCACGGACCTGAGAACCGTCCACGACTGGATCATCCGCCCGCAACTCCTGCGCGTTCCGGGTGTTGTCGAGGTCAATCCCGTCGGCGGCTTCAAGAAACAGATCCTGGTGGCGCCGGACCCGGCCAAACTCCTGGCCTTCGGCGTGACCTACGCAGACGTGCTCGACCGACTGAGACAGAACAACGACAACCGCGGCGCCGGGTTCATCGAATACAACGGCGCGCAGTGGCTGCTGCGAGTCCCGGGCCGCGCGGAGGACATGCAGGACGTTGCCGAAGTGGTCATCAGCGAACGCGACGGTGTGCCGGTAAGGATCGCCGACGTCGCCACCGTCGGGGTCGGCAGCGAACTTCGGGTGGGCGCAGCGACCCAGAACGGCCGCGAGGTCGTGATGAGCACGGTGTTCATGCTTATCGGAGAGAACAGTCGCACCGTCGCAAGCGCCGTGGCCGACAGACTGGAGGAAATCCAGCCAAGCCTGCCACCCGGAATCGTGGCCACGGCCGTCTACGACCGCACCGAGCTGGTGGACCAGACGCTGGTCACCGTGCGCACCAACCTGCTGGAGGGGGCGCTGCTCGTGATCGTCGTGCTCTTCCTGTTGTTGGGCAACGCGCGGGCCGCCCTGCTCACCGCCGCGGTCATCCCGCTGGCCATGCTGATGACCATCACCGGCATGGTGCAGAGCCGGGTCAGCGCAAACCTGATGAGCCTGGGCGCGCTGGACTTCGGATTGATCGTGGACGGCGCGGTGATCATTGTAGAGAACTGCCTCAGGCGTCTGAGCGAGGCTGGAGCCGGCGGCCTGCAACCCCTGAAAGAACGGCTTGAGACCGTCCGGAAAGCCACCGGCGAGGTCATCCGGCCGGCGCTCTTCGGCGTCGGCATCATCACGGCCGTCTACATTCCCATCTTTGCCCTGACGGGCGTCGAGGGCAAGATGTTTCATCCCATGGCCACGACCGTGGTGATCGCGCTGCTGAGCGCCATGGTGCTGTCGATCACGTTCGTACCGGCCTGCGTCGCGATACTGTTCCGCAAGCCGGTCCGGGAACGAAGGAATCCTCTCGTCGAAGGCGTCCGCTTCGCCTACCGTCCGCTGCTTGCGGCGGCGCTGCGCTTCCGCTGGCTGAGCGTCGGCGCGGCCCTGGCCCTGGTCATTGCCGGCGGCCTGCAGGCAACCCGGCTGGGCGCCGAATTCCTGCCGATCCTGGACGAAGGCGACATCGTGATGCACGCGTTGCGCATCCCGGGGACATCGCTGCAGCAGGCCGTCGAGTTGCAGGAACAACTGGAAGCGAGCATCCGGGAAATGCCGGAGGTGGAGCGCGTGTTCTCCAAGATCGGCAGCGGCGAACTGGCGACGGATCCGATGCCCCCCAGCGTGGCCGACAATTTCATCATGCTCAAACCCCGTCAGATGTGGCCCGATCCCGGAAAGCCGAAGGCCGAGGTTGTGGCAGACCTGGAGGAACTGGTGACACCCATTCCGGGTAACCGGTATGAATTCCTCCAACCGATCCAGATGCGGTTTAACGAACTCATCGCCGGCGTGCGCGCCGAACTGGCCGTCAAGGTATTCGGCGACGATTTCGATGAACTGATCCGCCTTGGAGACGAGCTCCAACAGGCCATCGGCGCCGTTCCCGGCGCGGCGGACGTGGCGGTAGAGCAGGCGACCGGGTTACCGGTCCTCACGGTGGAACCAAGGCGCAGCATGCTGGCGCGCCTGGGCCTGACGATCATGGACCTTCAGGATGTGGTCTCCACGGCCCTGGGCGGCGCCACCGCCGGGGAATTCTATGAAGGTGACCGCCGTGTGGACATCGTCGTTCGACTCCCGGAAGAGTTGCGGTCGGACCCCGATCGTCTGGCATCCCTGCCGATACCTTTGCCGGGCGGCAGCTTCGTCCCCCTGGGCGAGGTCGCCGACTTGAGCGTAATCACCGGCTATAACCAGATCCTGCGGGAGAACGGCAAACGGCGGGTCGTGGTGACGGCCAACGTGCGCGGCAGGGACCTGGGCTCATTCGTCGCCGATGTCCAGGCCGCCGTCGGCCGGCAAGTGGAGATTCCGGCAGGCTATTGGGTCGCATACGACGGCACCTACGAACACCTGGAATCGGCAACCAATCGGCTCGCCGTCGTCGTTCCGGTCACCCTGCTCATCATTGCCGTGCTGCTGACCATGGCGCTGGGCTCGATCGTCGATGCGGCCATTATCTTCTCCGGGGTGCCGCTGGCATTCACCGGGGGCGTCGCTGCCCTGTCGCTGCGCGGCATACCGTTCTCCATCTCGGCCGCGGTGGGTTTCATCGCCCTGTCGGGGATAGCCGTGCTCAACGGCCTGGTGATGGTGACGTTCATTCGCAGGCTCCGCGCGGACGGGCACCCGCTGACGGAAGCGATCGTGGAGGGCGCGCTGACGCGCCTGCGCCCGGTACTGATGACGGCGCTGGTCGCATCCCTGGGATTCGTGCCCATGGCGCTGAACACCGGGATCGGCTCGGAAGTCCAGCGGCCGCTGGCAACGGTGGTCATCGGCGGGATCGTATCGTCGACGCTGCTCACGCTGGTGGTGCTGCCGGCGCTGTACCAGCTCGTGCACGCCAGGAAACCGGTGTTGCGCGAAGACGCCTGAATGCGCCCCGATGCATTGCGGTCAGGTCGAGGACACGGTGCCCTTCGCTGGACTACCTGGTCAGCCCCCTTCGATGGTCTGCCTAGTCGATGATGTGATGCACGGGAGCCGTTTCCATTTCCCATTTGTCTGAGTCCCGGTCGTAGCGGGACAAGGTGAAGCAATGCCAATCGGCATCGTTCAGCTTGGGATGATCGCCCCGATAGTAATACCCCGGCCACCGGGTCTCGGTGCGGAACATCGTATGATGCGTCACGGATTCGGAGGCGACGACGCGGTGGTGCAACTCCCACGCCCGCTGAAGCTGGTGGAGGTCTTCGGCCCCCAGTTGACTGAGATCCTCCTTGAGCATCTCCAGCAACTCCAACCCCCGAGTGAGTAGCGGTTCGTTGGTCATGTAGTTCGCCCCGATTCCGCCGACGTATTCGTCCATGATCTTCTCAAGGCGTTGCAGACCGTGCATCGGCAGAAGATAGCTTGGCGAAACGGTGCCGGCAACGATCTCGTTGCGGCCGACCGCGTAGTTTTCCAGCGGTTTGTAAATCTCCTTTTTCAGGCTCTCGTACTCTGCCTCGCTGACCTGAGGCCGGTCGTTACGCAGGTCGTTCACGTAGTTGACCGCCGCCTTGGCGGCAATCCGGCCCTCGGCGAAGGATCCGGAAGAGAACTTGTGGGCCGCTCCGCCGATGGTGTCGCCGGCGCCGAAAAGCCCGTCGACGGTCATCATGCGGTTGTATCCCCACTGGTAATCGGCAGGGGCGCAGTCCTCCGGCCCGCTCGCCCACGCGCCTGAGCAGGTGGCGTGCGAACCCATGACATAGGGCTCCGACGTAGTCAGTTCCGGATTGGTGTGCTTGGGATCGATGTTCTGCGATGCCCACACGACGGCCTGCCCGATGGTCATGCCGAGAAAGTTCTCCCAGCCGACGGTCTCCTTGTGGGGATCCTGGAAGGCCTCCTTGGTGACCATACGGATCGGACCCCGTCCAGCCTTGACCTCCTCCAGCAGGGCATGGTTCCGAAGACAGGTCGGAACCGGGTGCCGATCGATGTAGTCCCCGACCATTGCCCGGGTGTGCTCGGTCCACTTCGATTCGTATTCTTCCCCGTAGGCGTTTTCGGTGTACGTCTTCAGGTGCAGGAAGTAGGCTCCCACGGGACCATAGCCGTCCTTGAACCGGGTCAGCACGATCCGGTTTTCCATCTGGGTCATCTTGGCGCCGACGAGAATCGGTAACGCGTATGCAGAGGCGCTGCTCCACGGCGCATACCAGGTCCGCCCCATACCCTCGCCGACCGCGCGCGGCTTGTAGATGTGCGAAGCACCGCCGGCGCACACGATCACTGCCGTGGCGCGGAACACGTAGAAATCGCCGGTACGGACATTGAAACCGACGGCGCCGGCAACCCGGTTGGCCCCGGTGCCGTCCATCAGCAGGTGAGTCACCATGATCCGGTTGTAGACTTCGGTAGCGGCCTTGCAGGCCGCTTCGGCGACGATCGGCTTGTAGCTTTCGCCGTGAATCATGATCTGCCACTTGCCTTCGCGCTGATACCGCCCGGTTTCCGGATCGCGCATCATCGGCAGGCCCCACTCCTCGAACTTGTGCACACAGGAATCCACATGCCGGGCGATGTCGTAGCCCAGGTCCTCGCGCACCAGGCCCATTAGGTCGTTGCGGGCGTAGCGGACATGGTCCTCCGGCTGGTTCTCGCCCCAGCGCATGCCCATATACGTGTTGATCGCGTACAGACCCTGAGCGACCGCGCCGCTGCGCTCGATGTTCGCCTTCTCGACGCACACGATCTTCAGGTCGCGCCCCCAATACCTGGACTCGTACGTCGCCCCGCAACCGGCCATGCCGCCGCCGATGACCAGGACATCGGAATCCACAAAGACAGTCTTTCTACGCGAGAAGAGGCCCATCAGTCGGTTCCTCGCCTGGCGGGACCCAGAGTCGGTAACTCGTCGACCATGAGGGCCTCCGGTTCGTGCGCAAGTTGCTGGTCCCTGAACGAGTCCTCGATTGGCGCTTCGTAGTCGGCCGGCGATTTGATCGATCCCCACGGCGTGGTACGGATCGGCGAAACGAAGTTCTTCTCGGTACCGTCCCGGAACTTGATCTTCCAGGAAACGGTGCCCTTGCTTTCTTCCCGAAGCACGCGAACGCTGTGGCCCAGGGGAGCGAAGTCGGCATAACCGCGTACGTCGATGGCGTTCTGCGGACACGCCTTGACGCAGGAGTAACACTCCCAGCACATGCTGGGCTCGATGTTGACGGCACGGCGATAGGTTGGATCGATGTGCATTATGTCGGACGGACAGATGTCGACGCAGTATCCGCAGCCATCGCATCGGGTCATGTAAACAAAGGTTGGCATGATGCGTATTTCTCCAGGTATCGAAGGCCAATCATGTATGGGCCAGCAATGGGCTGCTAGTAGTGCCGGGCGTGCTGACGGGCGCTGCCGAACGATTCCGGCCTGTCGGTTGGCGGGGGCAGGTTGCTCCTCGAGCCGTTCGCTTCCTCCACGCGCTTCTGGAAGGCCGCTGCGGGCTTGTAGAACATATGGGCGAACTTGGACCACGGCACGGACCCGAACAGCACGGTCGACGCGATGACGTGCAGACCGAAGAACAGATTCGACCAGGCGCTTCCGGTCGATTGCAGATACCCCCAGACCAGCCCGAATGTGGCGCTCGCCAGAAGCGAGAGGATGAACAGGTCGGCGTACACGAGGCGGAACGGTGAATGACCCTCCGCGGCCACATCGACGCGAATGAAGAACCAGAACCAGTAGCCGCCGACGCAAACCATCAGGGCGCCGAGGTACCACAGTAGCGGCAGGATGGCGGGGGTGGGAGTGACGGGTGTCGGGTACAGGAACACCATGATGGCGGTCGCGATCGCGAAGGCCAGGAAACCGTACATCGTCAGAAGGTGGGCGATCCTGCGCCGCAGGTTGCAGAATTCACCGGACATCAGCCCCTCGACGACAACGGTCCGGGCCGCCAGGGACACCATTTCCCCGGCGCCGACCCGACGGGACCCCTGACTGCTCGCAGCGCGCCAGTTCCTGAAAAAATACCGGGCGCTTTGCTTGTGAAGCGTGTCGTATACCGTGCCGCCCACGACCAGGATGATCATGATGACTACGTACGTCTGCATGATGACGGGCGGTATGGACGCCGACAGGCCTGTAAACGGATTGCTGGAGAACATCTATGCCCTCAATGTCGGCCAAGTCCGATCAGAGCCTGGACCGATGCCTGGCGTCTTGTTCGTGAAGAAAAACCGAAGCGAAGTATACCCAACAAGTGTGAGTCGTCAATTCTTCCCGGACCGGGCCGCCATCATCTCGGCAAGCGCCTTGACGGTATGCGACGCAGGCAATCGCTCCAGCAAACGCCTCGGCGGACCCCGGGCGACGATGCGCCCGCCCCTGTCGCCCCCTTCCGGGCCCATGTCCACGAGCCAGTCGGCTTCGGCGATCAGGTCCAGGTTGTGCTCGATCACCACCACCGTATTGCCGGCGTCCACCAGGCGGTGGAGCACGTCGATCAGCTTGCCGACATCGGCCATGTGCAGCCCGATGGTGGGTTCGTCGAGCACGTACATCGTCCGGCGCCGCGTTGCGCCGATGCGATCGATTTTCGGCCGCGCCCTGGAAAGTTCCGCGACGAGCTTGATCCGTTGCGCCTCGCCTCCCGACAGGGTAGGACTTTGCTGGCCCAGGGTGAGATAACCCAGCCCTACGTCCTGCAGCAGCGTGAGCGCGTATTCCAGCTTCGGGTGCGCAGCGAAGAAAGCCACCGCCTCGTCAATATTCATGGCCAGGACCTGGGCGATATGCCTGCCCCGGTACTTCACTTCCAGGGTTTCGCCGTTGAATCGGCCGCCGTGGCAGCGCTCACACCGGATGCGCACGTCGGGAAGGAAGCTCATGGCGATTTTCTTCACGCCCTGGCCGTCGCAATAGTCGCAGCGCCCTCCTGCCAGGTTGAACGAGAACCGACCTGCTTCGTAGCCCCTGATCCGTGCTTCCGGGGTCATGGAAAAGAGCCGTCGGATCTCGCCCCACAAACCGATGTAGGTCGCCGGACAGGATCGGGGCGTCTTGCCGATGGGCGTCTGGTCGACCTCCAGCACCCTGCCCAGAGCTTGCCAGCCATCCAGCCGCTCGCAGCCCCGCGGTACCGCCTTCGGGTCTGCCAGATGAGCCTTTACGTTTTCAAACAGCACCTCGCGAACCAGCGTGCTCTTGCCGCTGCCGCTGACTCCGGTGACGCAGGTCAGCGCGCCCAGGGGCAGTTTGACGTCCACGGAGCGCAGGTTGTGCCGACCCGCGCCGGTGACGCTCAGCCACTCGTCGCCGCCATCGATCTCGCGGCGGGTCATGGGATGCGGCAAGGGATTTGCGAGCATCCGTCCGGTCACCGAACGGGGCGACCGCAGGACCTCGGCCAACGACCCCGCAGCGACGACTTCACCCCCGCCCCGACCGGCGCCGGGTCCCAGATCGATGAGATGATCCGCGCGCCGGATCGTGGCCTCATCGTGCTCGACCACCACGACGGTATTGCCCTTGGCCCGCAACCGCTCCAGGGTTTCCAACAGCAGGTCGTTGTCCCGGGGATGCAGGCCGATGGTGGGTTCATCGAGGATGTAACAGACCCCGCGCAGGTTTGAACCCAATTGCGCCGCCAGCCGGATTCGCTGCACCTCCCCGCCGCTGAGCGTGGGGGCGGCGCGGTCCAGCGCGAGGTAGTCCAGCCCAAGGAACGCCAGGAGTTTCAGCCGGCCCCTGAGTTCGTTGAGCGCATCGGCGGCGATTCGGGCTTCCCGGCCCTGGAATTCAAGTCCGTCGAATACCTTCAGCGCCCGGGCGACCGAAAGATTGGAGTAATCGGCGATATTCCTGCCCTTAAAACGGACCGAGAGCGACTGCGCACACAACCGCGCGCCACCGCAGTCAGGACAGGCCTGCCGTTGGCCCCCGACGGTGGTGCCGCCCGCCCTACCCGGATCGCCGCCGAGGTCCGCCAATTCCTTCAGCACCCCCTCCTGGGGTTTTTCCCGCCAGGCATCCTCGAGCTCGACGCCGGCGCCGCGGCAACGACCGCACCAGCCGTGCCGCGAGTTGAATGAAAACATTCTCGGGTCCAGTTCCGGGAAGCTGGTGCGGCACCTGGGACAGGCGCGACGGGCGGAGTAGAGCACGGGAGCGTCACCGGCATCGTCGCTGAGTACGGCTACCCGGCCACCGCCGAAGTCCAGCGCCCGAGTCAGTAGTTTCGTCAGAGCCTGCTCGGCCTCGGGCAAGATGGTGATCTCGCCTACGGGTAACTCGATGTCGTGCTCGCGGAATCGGTCGAGCCGTGGCCAGGCTCCCGTGGGCAGCCGTTCGCCGTCCACGCGCAGGGTATCGAACCCCTTGCCCGCCGCCCACCTGGCAAGCTCCGTATAGTAGCCCTTGCGGCCGACGACCAGCGGGCCGAGCAATTCGACGCGGCGATCCCGGAAGCGCGACAGCAATTGCCCGAGGATCGCGGCGGGGCTCTGGGCGTCGATGGGCACCCGGCAATCGGGGCAGTGCTGAATCCCCAGCTTGACGAACAGCAGGCGCAGAAAGTGGCTGATTTCCGTCAATGTGGCGACGGTGCTTTTCATGCCGCCGCGGCTGGTACGCTGTTCGATCGCCACCGTCGGCGGAATGCCGTAGACCGCGTCGACATCCGCCCGCCCGGCGGGTTGTACGAACTGGCGCGCATAGGCATTGAGCGACTCCAGGTAGCGGCGCTGCCCCTCGGCGAACAGGATGTCGAAAGCCACCGTGCTCTTGCCGCTGCCGCTCACGCCGGTGATGACCGTGAACCGATTCCGCGGCAGTTCGATGTTCACGTTCTTGAGGTTGTTTTCGCGAGCCCCAACGACTTCCACGACGGCGGCGCCCCGCCCGTTGTCCGCGTCCCGGACTGCGGATGCCGATCGCTCCCGGTGCCGGGCGCCGACAGTGCTCGACGCCACGCCGTCTCTGCCGGCGAAGGCTGCGAGCGCGTTGCCGGTATGGCTCTCACGGCATTCCTCCAGGTGCTCCGGTGAACCCGCGGCCACGACATGACCGCCCCGCTCACCCCCTTCGGGTCCGAGATCGAGGATCCAGTCACAGCAGCGCACCAGTTCCAGGTTGTGCTCGATGACCACGACGGAATGGCCCTGGCGAATGAGTTCGTCAAGGGCGCCCAGCAGCTTTTCCACGTCGGCGAAGTGCAGGCCGGTGGTGGGTTCGTCGAAGATGAACAGCGTCGGTTCGCGGTCGCGTCGACGGGCCCTGGCCAGGTGGCCGGCCAGTTTGAGCCTCTGGGCCTCGCCCCCCGAGAGCGTCGGCACAGGCTGCCCCAGGGCCAGGTAATCCAGGCCCACCGCTTGCAGCGGGCGCAACCCCTGAAGCACGGTCTTGTCATCGGCGAAGAATGCCACCGCTTCGGCAACGGTCATCTGAAGAATGTCCGCTATTGACTTGCCCGCACCGTTGCGCCCGGGCAGCTTGACATCCAGGATCTCGTCCCTGAACCGCCGTCCGCCGCAGACCCCGCAGCGCAGGTACACGTCGCTGAGAAACTGCATCTCGACGTGCTCGAATCCCTTTCCCGAACAGTCCGGGCAGCGGCCGTTGCCGGAATTGAAACTGAAGGTGCCGGGCGAATAGTCCCTTTCCCGGGCCAGGGGCTGTGCCGCCAGCCGTTTGCGCACGACATCCAGCGAACCGACGAAGCTGGCGGCGTTGGATCGGGTGGTCCGTCCGATGGACGCCTGGTCCACGGCCACCACGTGGTCGATGTACTCATGGCCGCGAATTTCTGAATGCGCTCCGGCGAGTTCGGTTCCCGTCCCCTTGAGTCGCGCCAGGGCATGGTGGAGTACGTCGACGATGAGCGTGGACTTTCCCGAACCGCTGACCCCTGTGACGGCAACCAGCCGCTGCAGGGGAATGCGCGCATCGATGCGCTTCAGATTGTGCTGCGAGGCGCCGAGCACTTCGAGATATCGGCAGTCGGCATCGACGGGCCGGACTGTGCGGCTGAACCGCCGTTCGCCGCGCAGGTATCGGGCGGTCAGCGAGTCCCCGGTGTGCACGAGTTCATCGGGCCGGCCCCAGAAGACCACTTCGCCCCCGGCGGCGCCGGGTCCCGGGCCCAGATCGAGAATGCGGTCCGCCGCGAGCATGACCTGCGGGTCGTGTTCGACCACGATCAGCGTGTTGCCCGCCGCGCGCAGGCGTTGCAGCACGCCGATGACCCGGCGCATATCCCTTGCGTGCAGGCCGATGCTGGGTTCGTCGAGTACGAACAGCGCGTCGACCAGCGACGCGCCCAGCGCCGTGGTGAGGTTGATGCGCTGAACCTCGCCGCCGGAGAGCGTCCGCGATTGGCGGTCCAGGGTCAGATATCCGAGGCCGACCTCGCAAAGAAATCGCAGCCGGCCGCGGATCTCGTCCAGCAGCAGCCGGCACGCTTCGTCCATGGCGCCGGGAAGCCGGACGCGATCGAAGAGTCCCCGGGCCGAGTTCACCGGGAGTTGCATGACTTCGTGGATACACAGCCCGGGTAGCCCGGCAAGCGCATCCGGGTCCAGATCCAGCGCCGGGTGCCTGAAGCGTTCGCCCGAACTCAGCACCGATGCGGCATCTTCGAGCGTGCCCAGCCGCCACAGCAGGGCGTCCGGTTGCAGGCGGGACCCGCTGCACGCGCTGCAAACGTCATAGGATCGGTACCTGGACAGCAGCACCCGGATGTGCATTCGGTAGCTGCGGCGCTCCAGCCACGCGAAGAATCGGTCCAGGCCGTACCAGACGCCCCTGCGCCTCGGACCGTCTCCCCGCCAGATCCACTCGCGCTGCCCGGGAGTCAGGTCCCTCCAGGGAACGTCCACCGGAACTCCCCTGGCCGTGGCAAGTTCCAGCAGCGCATGGTGACGCCGGAGATAGCTCTTGCTCTGCAGCGGCCGGATCGCTCCCTGCGCCAGTGTCTTGCGCTCGTCGGGAATCACCAACCGGGGATCGATGCCCATGGTGCGCCCGAAGCCGCGGCATTCCGGACATGCTCCGAGCGGTGAATTGAAGGAGAAGCTGTTGGGTGTGGGCTCGGAATAGTGAATATCGCATCCGGCGCAGTGCAACAGGGACGAGAATCGAAATCGATCTCCTGCCGCTTCCGGCAGCTCGACTGTCACGTGTCCCCGACCGCGCTCCAGGGCGAGTTCCAGCGCCTCGATGATTCGGGCTCGATCGGCTTCGCCGAAGCGCACCCGATCCTGCACCACGTCGAAGTGCCGCGCACTTCGGGCATGGATCCGCGTATAGCCCTGCGCTGCCAGGTAACTCCCGATCTCGTCCGAAGTGAAGTTGTCCGGGATCGGCACGGTGAAGACGATCGCGATACGCGGTCCCTGAAAGCCGCCGGATCGATCCACAAGGATCCGCCCGAGCTTGCGAAATATCCCTTCGGGCTCGTCCTTGCGGACGCGTTTACCGCATTGACGGCAATACAGGCGGGCAGCGCGCGCAAACAGCAGCTTGAGATGATCGTTGATCTCCGTCATCGTGCCCACAGTCGACCGGGAGGTCTTCACCGGGTTGGTCTGGTCGATGGCGATCGCCGGCGGGATGCCGTCGATGCTGTCGACCCGTGGCTTGTCCATTCGGTCCAGGAACTGGCGGGCATAGGGCGAAAACGTCTCCACGTAGCGCCGCTGCCCTTCCGAATACACCGTATCGAATGCGAACGACGATTTGCCGGAACCGCTGACGCCGGTGACGACGATGAATTCGTTGAGCGGCAAGTCCAGATCCAGACCCTTGAGGTTGTTCTGGCGGGCGCCGCGAATCCGGATGCACTCGGCAGCCATCAGGGCGTCATTCGCCGGTCGAATACGGCAGGGCTATTGCCACGGGATGCGTTTGCGGAAATCTCTGGTTGCACGGCGTGCGCAACGGTCAATCGCCGGAAGCGGACTCGTCGTCGGCGAGAAAACGTTCCGTCAAGCCGGCGTATGCGTCCACGCGCCGGTCGCGCAGGAACGGCCATTCCACACGAAATCGCTCCACGGCGGCCAGGTCGAGTTCGGCGATCAGCACTTCGTCCGACTCGCCGGACGCCCGGGCGAGTACACGGCCATCCGGGGCGGAGGCGAAACTGCGCCCCCAGAACCCGATACCCCCGGAGCCGCCGGGCGCCGGCTCGAATCCGACGCGGTTCACCGCGATCACGAAGCAAC
Source organism: Candidatus Rariloculaceae bacterium (assembly GCA_965262365.1). Classification (GTDB taxonomy): domain Bacteria; phylum Pseudomonadota; class Gammaproteobacteria; order Steroidobacterales; family Rariloculaceae; genus UBA6522. The sequence continues at coordinate 5,604,032 of OZ253541.1, read as the reverse complement.
CGTTGGCGATTCCGTGGCTTCTCTGCATCAACTCCCAGGCCTCCACCTGGCGATTGCGCTGCACCGGACCGTCGTCGGGATGCCAGCCGATAGCCGTGGGATAGAGCAGAATCCGCGCACCCCGCAGGGTCGCCAGCCGCGCGGCCTCCGGGTACCACTGGTCCCAGCACAGCATCACGCTGCACGCGCCCCAGCGGCTGCGGAACGATCTGAATCCCAGGTCTCCGGGGGTGAAATAATATTTCTCGTGATAGCCCGGATCGTCGGGGATGTGCATCTTGCGATACTTGCCCCGATAGCCGCGGCGGCCATCGATGAACACGGCGGCATTGTGATAGATGCCTGGCGCCCGGCGCTCGAATACGCCGCCGACCACGACCAGATCCAGCTTCGCGGCCAGCACCTCCAGCGCCCGCGTGGTCGGCCCGGGCACCGGCTCGGCCAGCGCGAAATTGGCCGCATCCTCACCCTGGCAGAAGTACCTCCACGAGAACAGCTCCGGAAGACACACCAGCCCCGCACCGGCGTCGGCCGCAGCGGCCACGAGATCCAGTGCCCTGGCGAGATTCTCGTCCGTATCCTGCGACATGCTCATCTGCACCAGTCCCACCACGAGGCGGTCCTCCACGAGCGTCTGCCGGGATCCGCTCACGGCTTCGGGACCACTCCCGAGCCGGACCCGCAGTAGGTGCCCCGCCGCAGGTACGCGGCATAGCGACGGAGCATCCCACGACCGGACTGCGGCGGTATCTTGCCGGCCGCGACCCGTGAGTCCACGAGTTCGCCCATGGACCTGCGCAGGTCCCCCTGGGAGTAACCCATTTGAGTCAACATGTCGGCGACGCTGGTCGCAGGGACGACCCTGTCGATTCGGAAACCCTCGCCGGCGCCATCGTCAAGGCGGATGTGGATCTCGGAAACCCGGCCGAGCAGGTTGTGCGCACTGCCCAGGACATCCTCGTAGGCGCCCATCAGGAAGAACCCCAGATCGGCGGGCACGCCGGGTCGCGGGGCGTGCATCGGCAGGACGGAGGCGTCGGAATCCGACGAAACGTATCGACTGACCCGACCGTCCGAATCGCAGGTCAGGTCCACCAGCACGCCGCGGCGCGATGGACGCTCATTCAGCCGGTCGACAGGCATGACTGGAAATGCCTGCCCCGTTGCCCAGTGATCGGGCAACGAATGAAATACCGAGAAGTCGCACAGGATTCGATCCACCAACGAGTTGGACAGGGTCTTGAATCTGGCCGGCAGGTGAACTCCCGCTCTCCCAAGGGATTCGAGAATTCGCCGCGAGGCGGTCACAAATGCGCGTTCCGCCACAGCGTACTCCTCCAGGGGAACACGGCCTTGTGCAAACCGGACGTTGCAATCCCGGTATCGATCGTAAACGCTGTCGAGCGCGGCGAGCGCCTTTTCCGCGTCCCATGGTCCCCGGTTGTGCCGGGCCCATCGAACCAGCATCGCCGTGGAATCGCAGGCCTGCGGCGGCAACGCCGTTTCCGCAGCCAACTCCCGGCGCGCCCGCACGGACCGTATGGGGACGATCAACACCGCGTGTTGGGCGGTAACCGCGCGGCCGCTCTCGGAAACCAGGACAGGAACAGGCACCTGCCGGTCGCGGCAGACATCGTTTACGGCGGCGACGACGGTTTGGGCATAATCCGCCATCGAGTAGTTCAATCCCGATCCGCAGTCACCTCCTGCGTCACCGTAGTTCACGCCGAGCCCGCCGCCCACGTCCAGGTATCTGAGCCCGGCTCCCCGTTGCACCAGCGACGCCCAGACCTGCGCGGCCTCCCGCGCCGCACGCTCCAGCACAACAAGATCGCCGACCTGGCTTCCGGGGTGAAAGTGCAGCAGCCTCAGTTGCCGGAGAATGTCCGGGAACTGCTTCAGCAATACCATCAGATCGGCTATGGATAGCCCGAACTTGGAGTCCGGCGCCGCGTACCGATCCCGCTGCGGGGTGAACCCGCCCGGGAGCCTGATGCGCACACCCAGATCGGGCCTGACTCCGCGGTTGGCCGCAACGGTGCGAAGCGCCGCAAACTCCTCCGGACTCTCCACCACGGGGATGACCTGCTTGCCGAGACGCTGGGCATCAATCGCCAATGCCAGCATCGACTCGTCCTTGACGCCGTTGCACACCAGCAGATCCGGACCCTCGCGCAGATGGGGCAAGGCGGCCGCCAACTCGGACCTGGACCCGCATTCCAGCCCCATGCCGTACGCACGGCCCGCGTCCAGAATCTCCGTCATCACGTGGCGCAGCGGATTGACCTTGATCGGGTACAGTCCCGTGAACCCGTTCCCGTATCCGGTCCTGGTAACGGCGGCGCGAAACTCGCGATTGAGTCGGGCGACCTGGGCGCGCAGAATATCCGGGAACCGGATCATCAGGGGAAATTCGACCCGCCGGCGCCGGGCCTCCCGAACCACGGCGGACAGGCAAACGGAAGCGGAGTTGCCGGGGTCCCCGCGAACGACTACATGCCCGCCGGCGTCGATGGAGAAATAGGGAAACCCCCAATCTGAGATTCGATACAGTTCGCCGGAGTCTTCAACGGACCAGGCCGAGGTTGGTACCCTCAGCGCACCGAGCCCGGCGGAACCGGATGCCAGCGCCCGGGACACCTCACCAGTCCAGGACATGAGCGAAAATCAGCGGCGCCACGATCGTGGCATCGGATTCGATGACAAACCTGGGCGTCTCCACCGACAGCTTCCCCCAGGAAATCTTTTCCTCGGGCACGGCGCCGGAATAGGACCCGTAGCTCGTGGTGGAATCGCTGATCTGGCAGAAATAGCCCCACTTGGGTACTTGGCGGCCCAGGTCCTGCTCGAGCAGCGGTACCACGCAGACAGGGAAGTCACCGGCGATGCCGCCACCGATCTGGAAGAATCCCACGGGCGACCCACGGCTGATCTTTTCGTACCACTTCACCAGTTCGATCATGGCCTCGATGCCGGAGCGGACCGTTTCGGCGTGCGTCAGACTGCCGTCGATGCAGCGGGCCGCGTACATGTTGCCCAGGGTGGAGTCCTCCCAGCCCGGCACGAAGAGCGGCAGGTCGACGTCACAGGCGGCTGCCAGCCAGCTTTCCGCCGGATCGATCTGATAGTCGCTCGTGAACGCCCCGGCTCGTAGCGCCCGGTAAAGGAATTCGTGCGGGAACCGCCGTTGGCCGACCCGGTCCGCCGCCCGCCATTCCTCCAGCACAACGCTCACCACACGGCGCATCGCCGCCTCCTCGGGAATACAGGTATCCGTCACCCGGTTGAGGCCTTGCGCTGCCAGCGAGGCTTCCTGAGCGGGCGTCAGGTCCCGATACCCGGGAATGCGCAGATAGTGTTCGTGGGCCACCAGGTTGAAGAGATCCTCTTCCAGGTTCGCGCCCGTGCAGCAGATGGCGTGGACCTTGCCGCGACGGATCATCTCGGCAAGAGAAAGACCGAGTTCCGCCGTGCTCATGGCGCCGGCGAGGGTGACCAGCATCGAACCGCCATTGTCGACGTGCGAACCGTAGGCTTCGGCCGCATCCACCAGCGCTGCGCTGTTGAAATGCCGGTAATGATGACGGATGAAATCGCCGATCGCGCCCATGAATCCAGTGCTCTGTCCAACTGATAATTTCGCTGCAGCCGCCGCCGCTCAGGCAGCAGTGGCGGGAGTGTAACGCAACGCCGGGACTTGCTGCGTCAGGCAATGTACCGCGCCCAGGCCGATGACGATGTGACGGCAATCGATCGGAACGATTCGGCGAGCGGGAAAACATTGGCCGAGAATATCCGCGGCCGGTCCATCCTGGCGGCACCCGAACCGGGGCACCAGGACGACGTCGTTTGCGGCATGGAAATTGACGTAACTCGCCGGCAGGCGGCGGCCCCGCCAATGGAGTGGTTCCGGCATGGGAAGTTCCACGACCTCCAGCCGCTGCCCTGCGCTCAAGCGGGCATCGGCCAGCCGCGCACGGTTGGCGCGGAGCGGGCGGTGATTCGCGTCTCCTGAATCGGCTTCCACGGCGGCCACGACACGGTCGGCGGCCACGAACCTTGCAACGGCGTCCACGTGGCCGTCGGTGTCGTCCCCATCGATGCCTCCCTCGAGCCAGATGACCTGCCGGACGCCCAGAGAGTGTTTCAGGCGCACCTCGATGTCCGCCCGCTTCAGGTCGGGATTGCGGTTGGGATTCAGCAGGCACTGCTCGGTGGCCAGCAGCGCGCCGGCCCCGTTCGCATCCACCGAACCGCCTTCCAGCACCATGTCGGGGACAAATTGCGGCACCCCCAGGGCAGCGGCCATGGACGCAGCGACCGCCGCATCCCGATCGCACGGCAGGTACTTTCCTCCCCACGCGTTGAATCCGAAGTTCAGCGCCATGAGCTTCCGGCGGGCATTGACCACGAAGATCGCACCATGGTCACGGCACCAGGCGTCGTCCGTGGGCACATGGTGAAACGCGATCCGGTGCCGGGGAACACACGTACCCAACAGCCTCCTTGCGTGACGCTCGTGTACCTCGTCGAGAACGTTGATGCGCACCAGTTCGGACTCGCCCAGGGCGGACACAATTGCAACCATCGCGGATTCCACCGCGCCGAGCGCGCCAGGCCACGTCTGTGGATTGTGGGGCCACGACAACCAGGTGGCGCTGTGCGGCTCCCACTCCGCCGGTATCCCAAACCCTTCGGCCGCCGGCCAGGTACTGTAGTCAGCGGCGGACCGGGTATCATTGGCGCATGAAACCGCTCGCACTATCGATACTGGCCTCGCTGGCCGCCGCCAACGCCCTCGCGCAGACTTCCGCCGGAGGCATGTTTCTTGTGGCTACCCCGCAGTTGCGCGACCCGCGATTCGCCGAAACGGTGGTCCTGGTCCTGAGTCATGAGCGCGAAGGCGCCATCGGCGTCGTGGTCAATCGACCCACCTGGGTGGAGCCCGAAGTGCTCTTCCCCGACGTGAACTTCTTCCGCCGCTACCGGGGCGCGATCTTCTTCGGCGGGCCGGTGGCGCGCACCAGCGCGTTGTTCCTGGTTCGCGACGGAGGCCTGGTGGACGGCGAGCCGATCGTCGACGATATCTACGTCACCGCCGATGTCGATGACGTGCTCGAAAACCTGCCCAACGGAACCGACCAGCGCGCGTTGCGCGTCTACGCGGGCTACACGGGCTGGGGGCCAGGGCAACTGGACAGCGAAATCTCCGCGGGCGATTGGCAGGTGACACCGGCCAGCGGCAATCTGATCTTCACGCCGGAACCGACTAATCTGTGGCGCGAGATCCACCGGGTCGCACCGGACATGGGCATCGTTGCACTGCCAAGGTCTCCTGATAGCCACTATTGCGGACGCTGCGATTCACGCAACGCCCGAAATTCGCTGGTCGCGCTCCAGGCCGGCCATTCCTCGCCGTTGGCCAGACTCGAGCCCATCAGGTAGAGAAACGTAAGGTCCTCCACCGCTCCGGCCATATCCCAGTCCGGCTTAACCTCGTCGCTGACCTTGTGGTAGTCGTTGGCGGTGTACTCGCTGCGCTTCTGCAGACCGTAGCCTTCGGGCTTGTCGATGTATTCCACGCCCGGATCCGCATAGAAGGCGGGAATTCCGGCCCTGGCGAAGGAAAAATGGTCTGACCGGTAGTAGAACCCCTTCTCCGGTTCGGGATCGGGCGCCAGCGTGCGGCCCAGTTGCCCGGCGATCGCTGCCGCGACGTCGTCGAGTTCCGACTGCCCCATGCCGACGATGGTCAGATCCCGGGTCCGTCCCCACTGGTTCAGCACGTCCATGTTGAGCGCGGCAACTGTCTGGACCGCCGGGTAGAGCGGGTTTCGGCCGTAGTGCAATGAGCCCAGCAAGCCCTGTTCTTCCGCCGTCACGGCAAGGAACAGCACGGATCGGCGCGGGGGCGCGGGGGACTCGCTGAAGGCGCGCGCAAGTTCGATAAGGCCGGCGGTTCCGGAAGCGTTGTCGGCCGCGCCGTTGAAGATCCGATCGCCCTCAAGGCTGTCGTCAAGGCCGAGATGATCCCAGTGAGCCACATAGATGAGGACTTCGTCCGGCGCCTCGCTGCCCTCTACCCTGGCGACGACGTTGAGCGAGTCCAACCGGCGAATCTCGTTGCGGATCGCGAGCGATCCGGTCACACCGAGGGGAACCGGCTCGAAACCCCGCACGGCCGCCTGCTGCCTGGCGGTCTCGAAGTCGAGTCCGGCCATCTCGAAAATCGCCTCGGCGGTCGCCCGCTGCACCCATCCCTCAAACGTGGCTCGACCCAGGTTGTCGTCGGGAGCCGCCAGGTCGAATGACTCGCCGTAGGGCGTCGCACCGATCACCTCCCACGGATAACCGGCAGGCCCGGTTTCATGAATGACCAGCGACCCGGCCGCGCCCAGTTCCGCTGCGATCTCGTGCTTGTACATCCAGCGGCCGTAGTAGGTCATCGCCGGCCCGCCGAAGATGTCGTCCAGCGGAGGATCGTTGACCAGGAACAGGAGAATCTTGCCGCTGAGATCCGCAGCCCCAAAATCATCCCAGTCGTACTCCGGTGCGCGAGCGCCATAACCCACGAAGACGAACTCGGCGCCGTCGACGGCCACGGCGTCGACCACGTGCTTGGTTGCAGCCACGTAGTCCGCGGAGGGTTCCAGGGTGCGCATTTCGGCGCCATTGGAAACCACGAGGTTTTGCGGCGGAAGCGGGGTTATCCCCACCAGCGGCACATCCTGCACCCAGGTGCCGTCCGGGTTGCCGGGGACCAATCCAAGCGCGCTGAACTGCTCGACGAGATAGTCCACGGTTCGTTCCTCACCCGCCGATCCGGGCGCGCGTCCTTCGAACTCGTCCGAAGCCAATATGAGGGTTTCGGCAAGAAGCGTCTCCGCGCTGATCCCCGCCGCGGCCACCGGCACGACCTCGGACACGACCTCCGCCGTTGCGGCTGCCTCATCCGCCGCGCTTTCCGTCATTCCAGCCGTCTCATCCCCCGTGCCGCCTCCGCCGCACGATGCCATGACCGGCAACCATCCCGCCAACCACCATCGATACATGATCATGTCCTCCCGTCCTGCATCCACTCGGCCCAACGCCGGCCGCGACTCCGTACAGGGCGATCGTGGCGGCGCCCACCGACAGCATCCTCGAGATCCCCGGTTTCATCACCGGGCGGGCGCCAACAGGTGATGAGATCGGCGGGCCGAGGGTAGCTTACACTATGGCCAATATGCTTGATGGATCCGGGCACGCATGCATTTCATTCTGCTCGCCGCGGGCTTGCTGGCACTGATCATCGGGCCCGGCCTTTGGGTCAAGGCCGTCATGGCCCGGTACAGCATTCCCGCCAATCGTTACCCGCACACGGGCGGGCAGTTCGCCCGGGAACTGCTTGACGGGCTGGGATTGCACCATGTCGGTACGGAGACGACCACCGCCGGCGATCACTACGACCCCATCTCCAAGACCGTGCGACTCTCGGAGGGCAACTACAAGGGACGCTCGCTGACCGCGGTGACCATCGCCGCCCACGAGGTCGGGCACGCGATGCAGGATGCCCGCGGCTTCAAGCCTTTGCGATGGCGAACGCGACTGGTGAAGTGGGTCGGGCCCTTCGAGAAGCTGGGCGCCGGAATCCTGATGCTGTCGCCGCTGACAGCCATTGTGACCCGGACCCCGATTATCGGGCTGCTGACCCTGCTTGGCGGCTTCCTGACGCTCGCCTCCGGTGCAGCGGTGCACCTGTTGACCCTCCCGGCGGAACTCGATGCCAGCTTCGGCCGCGCACTTCCCCTGCTTGCCAGGCGCAGGCTGCTGCGGCCCGGCGACGAGCGCGGCGCCCGGCGCCTGCTCACGGCGGCCGCCCTGACCTACGTCGCCGGATCTCTGGCCAGCCTGCTCAACATCGCCCGTTGGTGGGCGATTCTAAGGCGCTGACCGGGTGGTCGCGGACCCCGCCCGCGGCTCGATCAGGTAAACTTGCGCGTTTCAGGCTGCGGTCAGCCCCGGGGCCGTGGAACCGGCATGAAACGAGCAAAGAAACGACCCTTGAAGCGTCGCAGCCCGGACCCGGCGCCCGCGCCGCCTCCCGCGCAGGCTTCATGGCGGTTATTCGGCGGCGTAGTCGCCTGCTTCTTCCTCTCCGGTCTGGCAGCGCTGCTGTACCAGACGGCGTGGCTGCGGCAATTCTCACTGGTCTTCGGCACCAGCGAGTTGGCGGTGGCGACGGTCCTGGCGGCCTATATGGCGGGATTGGCCGCCGGCTCGGCAATCGCCGGGAGATACGCAGGTCGAGTCACCCGTCCCGTCCTCGTGTACGGACTGCTGGAGGCCGGAATCGCATTGTCCGCGCTGGCGGTCCCGTTGCTCCTTTTCGCGGCCAGAACGCTTTATGCGTCAATGCTCGGAGACCAACCCGCTCCACCGGACGCCGCGACCATCGGCCAGCCCGTGTTCTATCTGTTGGTAGCGTTCCTGGTGCTGGCGCTACCCACGGGCTTCATGGGTGCGACGCTGCCGCTGTTGACGCGCTACGCCGTTCGTACCGATCGCGAAGTGGGGCCAAGGGTAGCGCTGCTCTATGCCACCAATACCGCTGGTGCGGTCGTCGGCACAGTGGTTGCCGCATTTATCCTGCTGCCTGCTCTGGGTTTGAACGGTACCGTCTGGATCGGGGTCGCCGTCAACGTAGTGGTGTTCGCGATCGCGGCGGGACTGGCGCGCGGCAGGCGCGACAGCACGGACGCCGCCGGCGCGGAGATCACCGCCTCGGCCCCGCCGAGCTTCTATTCGGCCTGCATTCAGCCGCTCTTCAAGGGGACTGCCACAGCACGTGAACGGCTGGCGCCGGTATTTCGGCAGCAGCCCGCGTGGATGTTGCCCCTCATGCTCGTTTCCGGCGCAAACGCGTTTCTCTACGAAGTGCTCTGGACTCGCATGCTGACCCACGTCATGGGCGGCAGCATCTACGCGTTCGCCACCATGCTGGCGGCGTTTCTGACCGGAATCGCCCTCGGCGGCGGCCTGGCCGGAAAGGTCGCCGAACGGCGCGAGCGCGCCGCCGTAGCCTTCGCGCTGAGCCAGGTGGCCGTCGGCGTGCTGTCCGTGGGCGTGTACACCTGGATGGGGGCGCTCATTCCGGCTTCGCTGACCCCCTACACGCTGGCTCTGTTCGCCGTAGCGGTCATGTTGCCGGCGACGATCTTCATTGGCGCCACGCTGCCGCTGTCGGTTCGCATCTTGTCACGCGACGAAACCCAGGCCACCACCAGCACGGCGCGCGTCTATGCCTGGAATACGGTGGGTGCAATTTTCGGCGCCATTCTGGCAGGATTTTTCCTGATCCCCGGACTGGGCTTCGAGGGATCGATCCGCGTCGCGGTGGGCATCAATTTCGCCCTGGCATTGTGGGCGGCCGCGTGCGTCGCCAGACCGAAACCGATTCCGGTAGGACTCGCCTGCGCCGGCATCGCCGCGGTGCTGGTGATCTACAATCCGAGCAGACCTCAGGCAGTGGTGTCGAGCACCGGTTTCGTCCTCAGCTACCTCAATCAGCCGGACGAGATCTACTACGGAGTAGGACGGTCCTCGACAGTGATGGTGCTCAGCGAGGGCGGTTATATCTACGTTCGCACCAACGGGCTTCCCGAAGCGTCCATCGCCGTCCGGGGATCGCCGCCCTTTCAGGATCCCGAGAAGTGGCTCACCGCCCTGGCAGTCACGGCACGGCCGGACATTGAGGACATGCTGGTCGTCGGCTTCGGTGGCGGCGTGGTGCTCGAGGGCGTGCCGCCGTCGGTCGACCGGGTCGACGTGGTGGAACTGGAGCCAAAGGTCATCGAGGCCAATCGTCTGCTGGAGGGCCGGAGAAACGTCGATCCCCTGGTGGACCCGCGGTTCAATATCATCATCAACGACGCCCGCAACGCTCTTCGGCTGACCAACAAGACCTACGACGCCATCGTGTCGCAGCCGTCCCATCCGTGGACGGCCGGCGCATCGCACCTGTTCACGCGCGAGTTTGTCGTCGACGTCAAGAGCCACCTCAACGACGGCGGGCTTTTCGTCCAGTGGATGAACTCGGAATTCGTGGACGAGGGTCTGTTGCGGACCCTGGCCGCCACGCTTGCGGGGGAGTTTGAAAACGTCCGCCTGTACCACCCGTCATCCCAGGTCCTGATGTTCCTGGCATCGGAGGCGCCGCTTGACATCGAGGTGCAACTGGCGCGCACGGGGAAGCCGCTCATCGACGACGTGATGCACTTCAGCCGGCTGGGATTGAACGGCGTCGAGGACCTGCTTGCGGCGCTGGTCATGGATGAAGAGGGCGTCCGGTCCTTCGCCCGACGGGCCGAAATCAGCACGGACGACAACAACCTGATGGCGACACGCAGCCGTGCTCGCGCGGACGGGCTTGTCCTTGGCCAACTTATCGAATTGTTCGAGCCCCACGATCCCCTGTTGAGGGCGGGTAGCTGGGTCCACACCCAGTTGGGCAACCAGATCGATTATGGCTACATCGCCCGGCGGCTGGTGCGAATGGGCCAGGTGCCGCGAGCCACGAGCCTGGCGGAGGTTATTTCGAATTTCTCCAGGCAGTTCGAAGTCTACGGGCTGCTTTTCCAGGCCAATGGACAAGCCGACCAGGCACGGGAGGCCTTCGACAACGCGATCGGGGCCAATCCGCTCAACATGCAGGCACGCTATGCGATCGCGAAGAATTATCTGGGACTGCTGAGCCGCGGCGAGGCGCCGGAGGACATTCGGGAGATTGCGGACGGCCTGTCGGGCTCGGCGGCGGCAGTGATTCAGGGTTGGGGTTACGGTGCTACAGCCGATTGGCCATCCCTGGCGGCGCTTGATGCGGAACTGGGTCAAACGCGGATAACCGATGCCTGGTATCCGGAGGTCGCCCGCCTGCGCGCTGAATGGCGCGTGAATGTCGCCCAAAACCAGGAGCAGTTCGCGTTCGACGCCCTGAGATTCATTGAACGCGTACTGATACTTGCGCCGGACCAGAATCTCTACCTGCTGCGTGCCATGTGCGCGCGCATCCTCGGCGATGACAACCGGTTGGTCGAATCGTCACGCTATATCGCCAGCTACGTGCGTGGGACACTGAATGCGTCGGCCTCACAGGGTTACGCCTTTTCGGTCTCCGACCTGGAGCAGATGCGCCAGAACCTGGCGGTGATCATCAACCACTTGAGCGGCGAGCTGGACGTTGCCGACCCGGATCGGGTGGCGGGGGTTCTGGACGAAACCAACGCGCTGCTCCAATACATCGACGATTATCAGCAGGCCCTGTAGCCTGGTGCCGGCACTGATATGCAATTTTCAGGTGGTTCCAGCACTGGTGCTCTGATGGGCACTGAGGCGTGCTGTTCAAGTCTCGCACCGAACAGGCGGGCGCGTTAACATGAGTTCTACCACGGCAATCGGATTGATGCGGATGCCCCGGGAGCCCTTGCTGGAGGCGCTGGTCTCCATCCGCGCACACATTCCCGATGACGCGATGAGTGCGGGACTTCTCGGCACCGAACGCGCAGGTCACGGCATTCGGGTGCGCGACGACGGTCTGATCATCACCATCGGCTATGTAATCAACGAAGCCGAGGAGATATGGATTGGTTCCCATGACGGCCGGGCCGTTCCGGGATTCGTCGTAGGCAACGACTTCCGCACCGGGCTGGCACTGATCAGACCGATGATGCCGCTTCCCGGACGGAGCGTACCCATTGGGAGTGCGCAGTCGCTGCGAATCGGAGACGCGGTGTGGATCGCCGGAAGCGGGCGCGCGGACCCGCAGGTCGTTGATGCGGAAGTTGTCGCCAAGCAAGAGTTTGCAGGGCGCTGGGAATACGTACTGGATGAAGCCATATTCACCACGCCGCCCCACGAGAGCTGGTCCGGCGCCGCGCTGATGGACATTAATGGGCGGCTGTGCGGCGTCGGTTCGCTGGTCATCCAGGGGTTCGAAGCGGACGAGTCCGTGCACACCGTCAACATGTTCGTGCCCATCGACATAATGACTCCGGTGATGGACGAAATCAGCGTCCGCGGAAGGCGTTCCGCGCCACCCCGCCCGTGGCTCGGCATGTTGGTGCACGACGACAACGACACGTTGGTGGTGGTCGGAATTTACCGCGACTGCCCGGCAGACAGGGCCGGCATGCGTCCAGGCGATATCGTTCTCAGAGTCGACGGAAGGCCCGTGCACGATCTGGCGCACATGTTTCGCACGGTCTGGAGTCTCGGCGATGCCGGCGTGGACGTCCCGTTGCTGGTGCTCCGTGACGCACAGCTTCAGGAGACCACCGTCAAATCGGCGCCGCGCGGCGAGTTCCTCAGGAAGGGAACGCTGCAGTAGAGTGGCCGAGTTCCGGCTCCGCACCCTCCGGAGGCGGTACCCTGAATGTGTTGATGGTCATCGAAATCAGCGAGTAGTACCCCAGAATCCCGACCAGATCGACCACACCCTGTTCTCCCAGCGCCGTGACCGCGCCGGTGTAGAGTGCGTCATCCACATGGTGTTCACGCAGTAGCGCGGCACAGAACCCGTAAACCGCCGCCTGCGCCGGGTCTTCAAGCAGTGGAGTACGGCCGGAGCGGATCGCCTCCACCGCATCGGGCGGAACGCCCGCCGCCAACGCGATCGGCTTGTGCACTAGCCATTCGAACTCCGAGCCCCAGGTCCGCGCCACCACGAGGATCGCCAACTCCGACAGCACGGGCGGCAGGCTGGTACCGTAGCGGACGTATTCACCGAGGCGCTGGGCCCGATCCGCCAGTTCCGGTCGCCAGAGCCACACGCCCAGGGGGCCCACGACCTCGCCTCTCGGTCCAGCTACAATGTCGTCGTAGACCCTGCGCTGCGCGGGAGCGAGTTTAGAGGCGACGGGGGGATGGATTCGCGGTTCAAAATCAGTAGGCATGGCTTGTCTAACTCCTCGCCTGACATCGGTGCGTGGCGCTTTCTACCATGTTCGGGCCGTCTGTCGCGAATTGTTCCTTGCTTGCAAACTATCTCGATCGGTGTTTATTCTCCGCCTCACGCACCGTTCGTCACCGAGGATACCGATATGAAACCAGCCACCCGAGCAGCAGCTTTCTGCACTGCCGTTGCCCTGTTTGCAGTCTCCGGATGCGGCGGGGGTTCCGACGAGTCCGCGGATGCGAACATGGCGGCCGTCGATGAAGATTCCCCGGAATACGCGGCCATGCAATACCGTCAGGGGTTGATGCAAGTGATGGGGTTCAAGGTAGGCACCCTGCGTGACATGGCCGAGGGCACCATTGACGCCGACGCCGGCGTTTTCGCCGAATACGCTGCCGATGCGGCCGCGGTAGCCGGAATGCTCGTGGAGGGATTCGAGGGCCTGGAAGCGTCCAGCACGGACGCACTGCCCGGCAGCGGAGCCCTTCCGGACGTCTGGAGCAACTGGGACGACTTCAGCCAGAAAGCCGCCGAACTGGCCGCCGCAGCGGAGACGGTGAGCGTTGCCGCGAATGCTCCCGGCTTTGCGGTCTCGGCGGACTCCGCCGAGCCCCTGGAGCCCGTATGCGGCAACTGCCACCGCACGTACCGGCAGCGCTAGCGGTCGCAGGCCCGCCCGTGGCAAAAAGTCCGGCTGCTAAAGCAGCGTAACCAGCAGGAAGACCACAGCGGCGCACGCCACAATCACGCCAAGTGCCAGGCCCAGTTTCGATCCACCGATGGCTTCCAGCGCATCGCCGGTCTTGTTGCCGGTGAACATGGGCCAAATCAGATTTTCACGCTTGTACAGCAGGTAACAGAAGATCGCGGCGATGTGTATGCCGATCATGATCGCCAGCACATCGAAGTTCAGGTAATGAATATCGGTGATCTGGCTGCCGGTACGGCCCGACACCAGGTGATTGAGCGGCCCCTCGTAGAAGTCGCCATCGGTGGCGAACAGGCCCGTGGTGACCTGGATGCCGATCAGCAACAACATGGCAAACACCGCCAGGAATCCGAGCGGATTGTGGCCGGCATAACCGCCGCCGCTCCGGGACAGGATGGACCTGGCGTACGCAACGATCGTGCGCGGGCCAAAGACGAAACTCGAAAACTTCGCATACCGGGTCCCGACAAACCCCCAGACCACGCGAAAAACCAGCAGACACAGGATCGTCTGGCCGATGAGCATGTGCCGTTCCATATCGCCGGTGACGGTGACGGTGTACCAGGACCCGAAAATGAGCACCGTCAACAGCCAGTGAACGATTCGAATCGGCAGATCCCAGATCAGTTTTTTTGACATCTCTTCCTCGCTGCAATAGAGGCGGTCACCCACCTGCCTTTGACCACGACCCGGCGCGCGGGCGCGCGGCGCAACCCGCCCGGGTTGTTACCGGGTGAGGCTTTGGTACACCAGCCGCGTGTAGTTCTCCGGGTTCATGAACCCGCCGCCGTGGGTCTCGTCGTGCTCGGCGGTCGGGTTGGCGGCGACCGCCTCATCCTCGGACATGCCTTGGTCGATGAGTTCCTGAATGCTCTCCCGCGTGGATCGCAGAACCTGTAACCAATCCCGCAGATCGTCGGGCGTGGCCAACGGCCCGTGGCCGGGGATGATCCGGGAACCGGCGTTGGACATGGCCAGCACGCGGTATCCCGTTGCGATCATGCCGTTGATATCGCCGTTGCTGTCCACGTCGACGAAAGGATAGAGACCGTTGAAAAAATTGTCGCCCATGTGAAAGACGTCGGCCTCCTGAAAATGGAGGACCGTATCTCCGTCGGTATGCCCCGGCCCGGAATGGAAGGCATGAACGGTTTCACCATTCCAGTGCAGGGTGAGTTCGTCATTGAACGTGACGATGGGCAGGGCCGCGTCCGGGGACGGCGGCATGGTTTGATCGAAGATTTCCCGCATCTGCTCCGTGCTCATGCGCACGCGAACGTTGTCGTGGGCCACAATTACGGCGCCGGCATTGCCGAACGCCTCGTTACCGCCAGTGTGGTCGCCGTGCCAATGGGTATTGGCCAGGAATACCACCGGGGCGTCGGTCAACTCCGCGATAGCCGCCATGATCTTGCCGCTGAGCGGAGCGAACTGATCGTCGATGAGAAACGCGCCGTCCTCACCCACGGAAAGTCCGAGGTTACCGCCTGCACCTACGAGCATGTAGATGCCCGAAGCGACTTCGGTGGCTTGTATCTCCACCTCCGAAAAATCGTTCTGCGCCCAAACCACAGGCGCCGCGGCGGCCGCCAGAACAGCAACAATGATACGTCTCATGGAATTTTCTCCCTTGGTTCGATTTCCGGCCGAGTACGCCATCGGCACATTTTGTTTCATTTTAACCCGTGGCAATAGCCACGGACTGCTAGTGCTCTATCCAACTGATAATTACGCATCAGTGGCCGCGGGCCCGCCCTTGAACGCTTCGGCGACGACGAACAGGTCCGTCAACAAGGCCCGCAGATGAATGGAGCCGTTGACGTTGTCGACGAGCATTGAGCCGATGTCCGGTTGTGCCATGACCAGCCGGATCAGGCCCAGGGACTTGCCGGCGTCTTCCGTCACCGCGTCCAGAAATTCCTTCGCCCCGTTTGCTGCAGCGCCGTGTTGGCGCGCGACTTCGGCCACCTCGGCGCCCAATCCGTCCAGCGCCGACTCCATCTTGCCGAGGAACTCCCTTAACTGAAATCCGACGCCTGAACCGCTGGCGTCACTGTCGGTGAGCCGCCCCTGGGCCGCATAGGCGAGCATGAACTCGTAGCCCGCTTCGATGGCATCGATTCGTTCGTCCAGATTCAAGCTGCTTCCTCCGATGGCAGTTCACGCCCGCTGCACATTACTCTGCATCCACGGCCCAGCGAGCGCTGTCGTGATGCTCATTGTACTCGCGCCGGGTGATCCAGCCGAGAAACATCGAGCGGGTGAAGTGAAGTTTCTCGGGCCTCAATGCGAAGTAAACGTGGAGCATTACCAGGGTGATCAGTGCCAGGGCCGCGAGATCGTGGATCACGTAGATCACGCCAAAGACGTCCTCCCCGAGCCAGTACGGATTGCGCTCCCACCAGGGAGTATCGATCTTCACCATCATCAACCCACCGGTCACGATGGCGGCCAATCCTACCAGCGTGAACACATGGTGGATCAGCTTCTGCGCGAGTGAATACTTGCCCGGCAGCCCGGGCGGTCGAGCAGTCATCCGCAGGTTCCACCGGGCCAGGCGCACGGTGTTTCGCACATCGGCAATGTCGACCCACATGGACCCCAAATCCTGCCAGAAGGACGCGCGTACCGTGTGCACGATCACGAACACGGTGAGCACGATACCGCTGACCCAGTGGATCGTCACCCAGGCGAACTCGATGCCCAGGATGGGCAAGAACGCCGTTCCCAGCAGGACAAGCGTTGAGATCGCCATCCCCCAATGAAGCAGGCGATCGGCCAATGCGTGGCGTATCAGCCTCTGCGCGCCGTTCGGCATACCCGCTTCGTTCCCGGGCATGGCCTACTTCGGCTGGGCGAAGCGACGCGGGGCTTTCGCCACGGGCGGCCTGGGGGCCAGCAACCAGCGATACAGCAAATGGCCAAGGACAAGGACGACGCCGGCGCCGAAGAAGATGGGGATCAGGTCCCAGGACATGCCCTGGAGGACCTCCTGGCCCCAGACGTCACGGCTCACTCGAAACAGGTCCATCGGATCGAGCGCTCAGCAGCGCGCGTCCGGAACCGCGCGGTGCCTACCGAAGGCCGTCACGAATCGCGAATGGCGCGTTTGACCAGATTTTCAAGCAGCGGAATCTTGAAGTGATTGTAGTTGAAGGGCGTCGCGCCGCGAACCGCTGCCTGACCCGCCAGGGCCGCGGTCGCCTCGTCCGGCGCGCTGCCGGTCACGACTTCCTCCACCACGGTGAGCCGCCGGGGCACACACTCTACCGCGCCGGCCGACATCCGGATCCGCGAAATCGTGCCGCCCTCGACGAACATCGCCGAGGCGATGTTCACCAGCGGAAAGTCCCAGGTATTGCGGTCGGCTACTTTCTCGAAGTAGAACTGCGCGCCGCTCCAGTCGTTGGGAATCCGGATCGCCGTCAACAGATCGCCGGGCTCGAGCACGGTCATGCGCTCGATGTCGATTTCCGGACCGATGAAAAATTCCTCGGCCGGCACCTCGCGTTCGCCATCGCCGTTGACGATCACCATCCGGGCGTCGAGCACCACCAGCGCCGGCGCCGTATCCGAGGGCGTTACCGCGATGCAGCGGTCCGCGCCCCACAGGCAGTGTTCGCGGTTCTGGCCTTCCGGCGTATCGGCGTAACAGCTATTGCCCCCGGCGCGGTAACAGTCCACGCCGTATCGGTAGTACCAGCAACGGGTGTCCTGGCAGACGTTGCCGCCGATGGTACCTGTATTGCGGATCTGCGGACTGGCCACGCGGCGTGCCGAGTCCGCCAGAATGCCGAATCGCTCCTGGATCAGCGGGCTGGTCTCGATCTCGGTGAGGGTCGTCATGGCGCCGATTTCCACGCCGTCCGCGGTCTCGCGAATGCCCCTGAGGGCGTCCACGCCCGACAGATCCACCACTGAGCCAGCGTACTTCACCCGGTCCTTGAACCAGTCGAGGGAGTCGTTGCCGCCCGCCATGGCCCATCCCTCGGCGCCGAAGCGGCCCAGGAGGTCCACGGCGTTCTCGACACTGTCCGGTTGATAGAGTTCGAATGCGCGCATCATGTCTTTGGACATGGCTATGCTCCTTTAGGCTGTATTGACATCCAGCGGGCCGTGGGATTGTTCGCGGCCAGCCAGGGCGTTGACGATCATGTCGGTGGTCACCGGGGTGCGCTTGAAAGCATGCCCGCCCATGGCGTCGGAAATGGCGCACAGCAACGCTGCAAGCCCCGCGCCCAAGACCGGTTCGCCCACTCCCTTGATGCCCATCGGATTCTCTGGATCGGGGATATCCACTGCACCGGAATGCATCACCGCGGGCACATCCAGATAGGAAGGCGGTTTCGCCTGATGGAACCCGATAGTCCCGGGCAACCCGTTCTGCGGATCGTAGATGTGTTTTTCCGACCGGGCCATGCCGAAGCCCATGACGGCGCCGCCCTTGATCTGGGTGGCGAGACCCATGGGATGGATGACCGTGCCGCAATCCGCCACCGCAGCGTAATCGACGATCTCCACCTGCCCGGTCTCCAGGTCCAGTTCGACCATTGCACACCCGGCGACATGAGCCGCGGGCTGTCCGTTGAGCGCCATGTTGTCCCTGGCGACGCCGATCAGTCCGGTGCCGGCCAGACCCGCAACGGCCGCCTGGGTGGTGGGATTCAGGTCCTCCGGAATCTCCTGGCCGGAATACTTGCCGCCCAGTTCGACGGCCCGACGGGCCGCATCCGGATAGGTGAGAAACTTCGACTCGTCGTCCCTGGCAAAGACGCGATGACCACCGATGTCGTAGTCGTCCGGCGATCCGCCGAGATCCATGGCGGCAATTTCCTTCAGCTTGGCCACCGCGTCCATGGCGGCCACGTAGTTGGTGCGGCTCATGGTAAACGACGTATTGCTGCCGAACTGCCCCTGGTTGTGCGGCAGTTGCCGGCGGCTGTCGCCACGCTCGATGATGCAGTCGGCCCAGTCGCACTTCAGAACTTCCGCGGCCACGCGGGACGTGGCGCTGTGGGAATAGGTGCCAAGATTACCCACACCGGTGTGAATGTGGAGCTTGCCTTCCGGCGTCAGCCGCACCAGCCCGTCGAAGCCGTTGTTACCGGCGGGATGGAACGCCTGGCCGACGCCCACGCCGGTAACCTTCGTGCCGTTGCGCTGTCCGCTCAGCGCCTTGCGCTCCTCCCAGTTGAACTGCTCGGTGGCCATGGAAAGCGCTTCGGGCATATGCGCGCTGGTCAGCGGGATGCGTTGCGGACCGTGCACGGCGCCCTCGCCCGACGCGTTGACCATGCGAATCTGCAGGCGGTCGAGCCCCAGTTCCCGCGCCGCCCTGTCGATCAGCGGCTCCATGCTCGCGGCCATTTCATTCTGACCCGGCCCGCGCTGGGCCGTTCGCGGCGGCGTGTTGGTGAATACGCCCAGACCGCGGAACCGCATTGATTCGGGCTGGTACATCACCGACACGCCCTGGGCGGCGCCGGCGAGGTTGGGGAACCCGGCGTGAGGGCCGTTTTCCTGGATGAGGAACAGGTCGGCGGCGGTCACCCGGCCGTCCTCACGGAATCCCATGCGCACGCGGCCCTGGAACCCCACCCGGGCGTATCCCAGGTAGTATTCCTCGGCACGGGTCAGGCGCATCATGACCGGACGGCCGATCTTGCGGGAAAGATTGGCCGGGATGACCATGCTGGGGAACGGCACCGCCTTGGAACCGAATCCGCCACCGCAGTATTCCGCCACGAATACGAGGTCTTCCTGCGCAATGCCCAGCATGCCCGCCAGAATCGGCATTGAACGGCTCTGGCTCTGGCAGGAGCCGTGCAGATGGCATTTGCCGTTCTCCCAATACGCCATGGTGCTGCGGGGTTCCATGCTGTGATGGGACAGGCCCGCCGTGACGAAGCTCTCGTCCAGCACCAGCGCTGCGTCGGCCAGTGCCTGGTCGACATCGCCGTAGGACCACTCCATGTTGGGTTCCCCGGTGGGAAGCTGGCCGTCGTCCGCGGCGGCGAAATCCTGCGCCGTCCAGTGCCGAACCTCGACGCCGGTGTTGCCGTAGTTGACGATGGCGGCGTTGCCGTCTTCCCGCGCGCTGGGACCGCCCGGATACAGGGCTTCCAGCGGATCGACGGTGAACGGCAACGCTTCAAGATCGTAGCGGATGGCGTCCAGCGCGTCCGCTGCGATGGTTTCGTTCTCGGCAGCCACCGCCAGTATCGGCTGCCCGACGAAAAGCGGCTCCTCGGTGAGCGCAGGCTCCATCGGCGCCGGCGGCGTCCGCAGTTCGGAGGCCTGAAGGATGCCGAGAACGCCCTCCATTTCAAGCGCCGCGGAGACATCCAGGTTGCGGATTCGCGCATGGGGCGCCGGGCTCGGCAGAAGTTTGCAGAACGCCATGCCTTCGGCGCGGAAGTCCTCGGCATACTTGGCGCTGCCCGTGACCTTGGCCCGCACGTCAGGCGGGGTAAAGTCCTTGCCAAGTAGCGTGTACGCCATCTCAGGCGCTCTGCGCCGCGCGCATCACGGAGTTCAGGTAGTGGTCGTAGGCGCCACACCGGCAGAGGTTGCCCGACAGGGCAAACCGAGCCTCGTCGCGAGTCGGATTGGGATTCGCCTCCAGCAACGCGACCGCCGACATCACCTGGCCAGGCGTGCAGAAACCGCACTGCGGCCCCAATTCGTCGATCATCGCCTGCTGCACCGCGTGCAACTCCCCATTGGGTCCCTCGAGACCTTCAACGGTCCGGATCGCGCGATTTCGCACAGTGTGGGTCAGCGTCGAGCACGAGTACGTGGAGACGCCGTCCAGCAACACCGTGCAGGCGCCGCATTCGGCCCGGTCGCAACCGAGCTTGGTGCCGGTCAGCCCCAGCTTGTACCTCAGTGTCATGGCCAGCGTTTCGAAGGGCAGCACATCGACACGCCGGGTTTCGCCGTTGACGTTGAGACTGATCAGCCGCTCCACACCGCCGACGGTGGGCGCCTGCTCGGTGGAGCAGCCCGCCATTCCGCCGAAGACGTACCCGGCGGAACTCACGGCGGCCCCGGAGGAGATCACTCCCTTGATGAACTGACGCCTCGACGCGCCCACCCGGCCAATTGCCCCGAGTACGCCTCCACCGTCCATGAGGGGCGCAGGCGTTGGTATATCAATTCCTGAAACAAGCGTATTTTCGTCGGTCATTGAATGCCACCTGAAACTGTTGTGCGCAGCGTGTTCTTGTTCAACTTCATCGTAGGGGAATTCGCTGGGATAGACAACCTCGCGCCGGGTGATTGCACCGTGTCATTTAGTTAATGTTGGCCTCGCTGAAGCGGGTCCCGGAATCCCCGTGAGCAGCAGCAGCAACGGCTGCCGAGATCGGCCGGTTCAGGCAGGCTGGCAGCCCGCGGCAAGAGCCCTGCTGTCCAGTGCTGGAACCGCCCGATAATTTCGTATCGGGCGGTTCCAGCACTCCTGGGCGAAGGTCGCCGACCGCCCGATCCTGCAGGCCGAATGCACCATGGAGGCCGCCTGGTTCTTCATCACCGCAGGATACGACGAAGACGAAGACGAAGTCCCCGTGACGCCGCCCCAGCCGTAGACCCCAGCATCCGACCTCGATCCTCAACGCACCACCCACGTAGCGAGGGCGTGTACGAATAGCCCTTGCCCGCGTCGTGGGCGCGGCGCGGGGCCAGGGATGGCCAGGAGCGCCGCGCCCCGATGCGAGACCGCCATGGATGGCGGGCGAGGTTTAGCGTACAATGACAACTACTTGGAGACCCACATATTCATCCAACAATAATACGTCTATTTCTCAGTTAGTTACGCCGTGGTTATCGATATGATCCAATGTTCCGTTTTCAACGAGTAAGCAAATTGAAAGCGGATTGATTCCAACTGCAGCGCGTTCGGGCGCCTTCATATCGACCAAAATGTCGCGAATTTCGAACTTTTCGGCGAGATGTTCGATTTTCCCATCTCCTCCTCGCCGCCACCTGCGGCAAAGAATCGGGCACGCAGAGCGCCGCAATCTGCCCGCCAGTGCCACTACTGGGCGGGCACCCGGCCAGCTTCTGTCGCGCTTCACCGATGGTGAAGCCCCCGGAGTACAGGAGACTGCGAATCTGCCGGATGATGAGGACATCCCGGCGCTGGTGGTAACGGCGGTTCCCACGGCGCTTCACCGGCTTGAGTTGCGGAATTCCTGCTCCCGGTAGCTGAGCATGTGCGGCTCGACCGCACATCACTCGCTTACCTCGCCGATCGTGAAGAGCGTTTGCCCGGAATTGGGGGGAAGTTCCGCGTTATCCCCCGGTTCCAGCATAGACCTCGACTCGCGCCTTCAGCTTCAGGCCGGGGTGGAAGATCACCACCCGCCGCGCCGTGATGGGGATTTCCTCGCCGGTCTTCGGGTTGCGCCCGGGCCGCTGGCCCTTGTCCCGCAAGTCGAAGTTGCCGAATCCGGACAGTTTGACCTGTTCTCCGCTTGCCAGGGACACCCTCATGTCCTCGAAGAATGTATCCACCAACTCGCGCGCTTCCCGCTTGTTGAGGCCGAGTACGTTGAACAACGATTCAGCCATTTTCGCCTTGGTCAATGACGCCATGGATGACAGCCTATTCTCTAACGGTCGCCTTGAGTTCGTGCACCGGTTGCCGCGTGGTGGATGGCACGATCCGCTCCGCCTACGTGTCGGTAAGGGTGCGCGATCCATCCTTCAAGATCCAGCCCGAGGCACGGCGACGTCGATCTCGATCCGGGTCCAGCCGGCAGCCCGCCGCCAACCGCAGATCGCGTTACCCCGGTCATGCCGGGAGCGCCGGTTCCGAAGCGCACCGGGTTGCGCCGGTTCCCCGCCCCGACGAGGGCGTGAACGAATACGCCATGCACCAACGCTCGGGGTCTCATGGCCCGTGCAAAGACGCTCCCGACCTCATCCCCCCGCCTCGCCTCGCCTCGACCAGGTACGCATCGGCAAGGTCAGCGTAACCCGACGCGGTTTCGTATCGCCGATATCCAGGCAGCCTGCCAACCGGCGGCAGCTTCTCGCCCGACATGACCTCATGGCTCGTGGCGGCGGCATGGCGCAGGTCGGGCACCGCAGACATCGGGTTTTACGTTCGTTGACGGGAAGCTTCAGACCCGCCATGAGCTGCTCGACCGCCGCCAGCATTTCCACCGCCGAGGCCTTGCCTGGCACACAGAGATCGTCGGCGTAGACCACGATTTCCGAACGGAACTGCCGGGCATACCCCGGCACTTTCCAGCCCAACGCGAAGCGCCCCATTTAACAATCTTATCGGGCTTGAAGGAAAACGGTATTGGTGTCCGGTTGCGGAACTCGCTACCGTGAAGTTGTCTGTCCCATGAACAATCTCAGGAGCGCGCAATGAACCTGGACGTCGGAGTCAGCGGATTTGCGCTCTACGTGCCGCCCTACCGGGTGAGTCTGCAGGACTGGTGCGGCTGGACCGGGGCGCCCTGGGACAAGACCCGGGCGGTCGTGGGCAACAGCTTCCGGATGCGCGGACCGCGCCAAAGCGTCTATACCCTGGCCGGCACCGCGATCATGCGCCTGATCGAGCGCTACGCAGTGGACCCCCGACGGATCGGATTTCTCGGCCTGGGCACCGAATCGAGCACCGACAATTCCGCCGGCGCGGTCATCGTCAAGGGCATGCTGGACCAGGGACTCGCAGCGCGGGGAATGCCCCTGGTCAGCCGCTACTGCGAAGTGCCGGAAGTCAAGCACGCCTGCCTCGGCGCCGTCTATGCGCTCAAGCACGCCCTGGGCTACCTGGCACTGCAGGACGATGACCGCTGCGCCATCGTGGTGAGCGCGGACATCGCCGAGTACGCCCGGGGCAGTTCGGGCGAGCCCACCCAGGGGGCAGGCGCCGTGGCGATGCTGTTGGAACGCAATCCGAAGCTGCTGTTCGTGAACCTGAAGTGCATCGGCAGCGCCTCCGCCTACCGCGCCGTCGATTTTCGCAAGCCCTTGTTGCGCAACGTCATCCGCAACCGGCTCAACCGCCACTTCCAGGACCTGCCGGTCTTTAACGGCAAGTACTCCACCACGTGCTATCTGGACGAGACGCTGCACGCGCTGAACGACATGTTGCGGCGTTTGAACGTGAGTCCGACGGCGTACTATCACGGGCTGGGTGCGGCGTTCATGCACCGGCCCTATCACCGCATGCCGCTGACCTCGTTCGCGCTGAGTTACCTGTTCGGTCTGGCAAACGGCGGCGAAACCGGGCAGGCGGAACTGGCCGCCCATTGCCGCAATGCCGGCCTGGACACCGCCGCGGTCATCGAGGAGATGCGATCGACTCCGGATATCCTGCGACTCGTGCACGACGGCAAGATCAACGACGAGGTCTATCCGCTGAGCATGGCGCTGTTGAAGGACTTTCGTGCGGGCCCTGTCTGTCGGGAACTCATCGAATCGAAAATGTCATTGGGTACCGAACCCATGAAGGACATCGGCAACGTCTATTGCGCGGCGCTGCCTGCCTGGCTGGCGGCGGGGCTGGAGGAGGCGGCCCGGGCCGGGCGCCAACCGCCCGGGCGCGATGTCCTGGCCGTCGGTTACGGCAGCGGAGACGCCGCCGAGGCCCTACCGATGACTCTCGTGGACGACTGGCGGACGGCTGCGTTGAAGATCGGCTTTGCCGATTCGTTACGACCGTGGCAGAACCTGACCCGGGCCCAGTACGAAAGCCTGCACGACAACGGCGTTACCGACGGGCTCGACGATCCGGGGAGCGGGTTTGTGGTGGATTGCGTCGGGAGTTCGTCCAACCCCGCGTTCAGCGACGAGGGTATCGAGTACTATCGATACGTCTGCTAGCGTGATTCGCCCGAAGGCAGCCACGCCACGATACCTCCCATTCAAGCAACCGGCGCGAGACCGCACGGTCCTGCTCATCCGACGCGGCTTTCCGGCTCGCCGGAGACGGCGCCGAGACCGCGTGCACGACTTACAGCCGTGCCAGTCCGTTCGCCCGCCCGACCGTGCGCTCCCCTGCCGCGGTATCCGCCTGCCAGAGCGGCAGCCCGCTGGCGGCCATCCTGAACAGCCAGCGCAGTCTCGCGTTGCTGGACAGCACGAGATTGGTCGCCAGGACGGTCGCCTGCACGGTTCGCCGCGACACCTTGACCTCGTCCCCACATGTAAAGCGCGGATTTTGATGGAGCTTCTGCAATGTCATCACCGCCAGCCCGATCGCCCACAGGCAAAACCGTCGCATGCCCGCTTCGCGCGCGGGAATCAGGCACGTGTATTCCAGCGCGTTCTGCAGGTGCCGGTGGGTGACGGCGATCAGCGAACGCATGCCTGCCCGAAACGCCTCGCTGTCGTGACACGCCTCCAGCCGCTCGAGCTGGAAGCGCCGGTCCGCGAACATCGACCGCGGCAGCCAGCAAGTGCCGCTGCGCCGGTCGTCCCACACGTCCTTCAGGATGTTCGTCATCTGCAGTCCCTGACCGAATGACACGGCCAGGTGTTTCATTTCGCGGCGCTTGCGGCGCAGCTCCGGACAGTGCGCGCAGAACAGATCCGTCAGCATCTCCCCGACCACGCCCGCGACCACGTAACAGTACGCCCCCAGTTCTTTCACGTCGCGCAATCCCCGCAGGCTCCTGTTGCGCTGAAACTCGGGCGTCCCGGTGCACATGACGGTGAGGCAACGGATCAGCGCGCGCTGCTCGCGATCGGAAAAACTGCGCGTCAACCGAATGATCGTCGCCGTGTTGCGCACCAGATCGCGTTCGTCCGGCAGAGTCCCTCCCGAAAGCTGCGGAGCCAGCGCAACGGCGAATGCGTTGGCGTCCTCTCGCCCGTTGACGACCGACAGGAACCGCCGGTGAAACGCCGTCTTCTTCTCGTTGCTCAGCGCCGTATCGTCCTCGATCGTGTCGGCGATACGACACAGCAGGTACGCGTTCGTCACGACCTCCGCCAGCCGCCCCGGCAGGACAGGAATGGTCAGCGCGAACGTGCGCGAAACGCCCGGAAGTATGGACGCCTGATAACTCAGGTCGCCTCGCGACCGTGCGATGAATCGGTTCTGCGCCGGCGCAAACATCGTGTCAACTTCCGCCGATCGCTTCGAACTGTCCAACCGCTGCATGGTGTCGATCCCCTGCTCAAACTCCGCAGCGTCCGCCGGGTGCCCTTTTCACCTGAGCCCGCCGCCGTTGCAGGTCCGCAGGCGACGGCAACCGAAACCGTTTGCACAAGACTCGCGATTCGGCCAAGCCCCCCCTAATTCGATTCAATGTAGCGAGTTGCGCACACGCGCACCAATACCGTTTTCCTTCAAGCCCCATAAGTTTGCCCAATGCCGCAGGCAACGACGCGGTCCGTTCAGCGCGGATTGGTCGAACCCGGCAAAGGCGCTTCCGGTCGACGCGTTCGACAACCCGATGCAAGTGCTATAGTTGGCGCTCCACGCGGATTGCATTGCTTGGAAAACAGCATGATCCCTGCGAATTCATATGGGCTGACGTTTCACTCGCTTTTCATCTCCATGGCTGCGTCGTTCGCGATGGCGGTTCCAGCGCTTGCTCAGACCGCCAACCCGGTGCAAGCCGATGACCCGGCGCAACTCGCCAGCGCGCAGGATGTCGGGCTCACGATCGCCACCGAAACCCGTGAACGTGCCCGGGGGTTCGGCAATTTCACGGCTCGCCAGGCCATGCTGCTGCGCAACAGGCAGGGACAGGAAAGCCGCCGCGAAATGCGCATAAAGGTGCTTGAGGTCGAAGGCGACGGCGACCGCAGCCTGTTCGTCTTCGACGAACCGCGCGATGTCGCCGGCACGGCGATGCTCGTCCATGGCCATACGGTCACCTCGCCCGCCGGGACGCAAAGCGTCGTCAACGCGCCGTTCAACGCGGTGCTTGAGGACTTTCCGGGGCTGCGGGACTGGGAACTGATGAGCAACGCATTCTACGGCGAGAACCCCAACGGGGAGTGGCGCGTGCAGGTGGTGGATCTAAATCCCGGCCATACCGGCGAATTGAGTTCCTGGGGGCTCAAGTTCCACTACGGTGACCATCCGTGAGCCGGACTCGCCTGCTTCATCCGGGCGGTGCGTCCCGGACAGCCAGCCTGCCGGAAATGTGACCGAAACGCCGGGGAGCAGCGAGGTGGACCATGCTGAGGGGACTTGCGGGCCTAATCGGGTATTCGATCAGCGGGTGCGCGACATCCGATTCCTATGCGGCGGACAACTTCGACGTAACGGCGGCGCTTCAGGACACGGTGGCGGTTCTTCCGATTGACGTGACGATCGTCATGCCGGAGGGCCGCAAGGGCCATGCACTGTGGGCGCCGTTCGCCGATAACTGTCGGGCGGATGCCCGGGCGCAACCCCGCCGGAGTGCCGCGTATTGGGCCGCATTCACAACACGGCGGGCGTGGCGACGGTGTTCGAGCGCCGCCGCGACGGGGCCGAGGCTTGCGGGGAGCCCGTGACGGGCTGGCTGTTTCCTTCGACCCATAGCGCCTCGGGGCACATGGAAGAGCTGTTCTAGTTTTTCCGCCCATCGAACGGGTCGCCGGCACGAAGTTCTGGTACCACGGGCTGAGGAACAGTTTCATCCCCGTGGCGGAGAGGGAATCACTGCTGCCGCGCTCGCTGGTCAAGCGGCTGGTGAATCATTCGCGCGGCAGCGACGTCACCGAGGGCTATGCGGCGGACTGGACGGTGGAGCAGTTGCGGGAACCGGCGCGGCGGGTCGCGGACCGAATCGACATCCTTCGCAGGCTGCCCGAGCGTTCTAAATGGCTTGAGCGAATTCCCGCGCGAATTTCGCGGTTCAGACCAGGAGCAACCGCACCAGGATCGCGATGTTCAGCGCCGCCAACAAGCCAAGCACCCACTTGATCGCGCCCAACTCGGCTCGCTACGCGCCCAATTCCGAGCGCAGTGCGCCGATGTCGTCCTTCGTTGCAAGGTCGCCCTGACCAGCACGAATGACCTTGCAACGGCCTCGGCCTGGGTCTGTTCGAAGCCCGCGGCCTGCAGTTCCTTCGCGGCGCTCAATGCATCGAATGCGGCAGCCATGCCCGAAATTTACGCCCATTGCCAAGGCACCGGGAAACGTAATCGCAACTGGGAATCCCATTCTCCGAGGCGGCCCGGCATGGCGCACAAGCTCAACCGTCAGCGGACCGGCATAGACATCGCTATCCACGCGATCAACCGTGTGGCTGCCGTCAGGCTAGCCGAGAGGTGCAAGCTGAAGGAAGGCGACTTCACCGTAGACGGCGTTCCACGCACGCTGGAAGGCGCACAGGACCTATGGCGGCGCGACAAGTACCATTTCCAGAAGTGGGCCGTCGAAGAAGTAGACGGCTTTGTCACCACCAAGCGGACTGCGGGATCGACGGCAGGCTATACTTCGACGTGCCTACCGAGCGCGACCTGCAAAGCATGGTCATCGAAGTCAAAGGCGGCAAGAACGTCACGATTGCCGATCTGCTCGCCTTGCGTGGAGTGCTTGAGCGCGAGGAAGCGTTGATGGCCGGACAGATCGTGATGGACAAGCTGCCGCTACAGAAGGCAAAGAACTTCCAAAAGTGGGCCGCTGCCGCTGGCGACCTGGACATCAAGCACGCCGTCCGGCGCTACCCGAGAATGCAGATTCTATCCGTGCCGGAGATTCCGGAAGGCAAGCGGATTGAGACGCCGACGCCGATGGGAAAGACTCAGACCGGACAGGACGATTGGCTGACGTGAAAGCTCGAATACAAGACATCAAGGTATCTGTGTGGCTTGGTGATACTGTTTGGTCAGGCGATGTCCAATTCTCTGACGGCGAGAGGTTTGAGTTCATATGGAACCGCACAAAGGATGAGCTGAAATTAGTGACTGGCGTAAGTGGATATGCCCATTGGCGACATGTGAATCTCTTGGGAGTTGGCAACCACACTCGACGCTTCCGAGCCAAGGGAGACCGACGAAAAGCACTGCTCGAAGCGTTGTATGAGTACGAAATTTACTGGGCTGAATTCGATCTCTAGCTCATAACTTGCTATCCCGAAATAGAATTAGTGGGCTGCTGGGGCCGCGCGCCATAGTCTGGGTGACGATAATCGCACTCGTGGCCAGTGGCGGCGTTGCCTTTGGTGTCTTGGCAAACAAGGTCTGCAATTTGGAAGCAGGCCCCATTGTGGAAGCCCGCGACCAAGCATTAGGCGTCATTGTGGAAGGCCGTGATCAAGCCTTGAGCGACATTAACGCGGCTGCACGGGAACTCTTGGAGTTCGGGAGAAGGGTTCATCTACAGTCCGGCGTTATTCGCATTAACCAGGACGGTAGCCATCCTGAACTTGGAAATACCGGCGCCTGTCCAGAAGAGCCTGAAGGCTTTCGCGGCCCGAAGAATGAGCGCGTTGAGTTTGACCCTCCGTTCATAGACACACTCAACGTCGTTCTTTCTCTAATTTATCTTGACCACATACAAGGGGCCAACCTCCGTTTCCGCGGAGAAGTGAAACAAGTAGACGCGAGAGGGTTCAATTACGATCTGGGCACATGGTGCAAAGCGAATATCCACGAAGTTCGCGTATCGTGGGTTGCTTATCTCTAGGCGATTGAGCATCCCCGTCTAATTCGGTACGCGCAAGCAAATCGTGTGGGTACTGGCAGGTCAGTCGAACGTACGGCGCAAATCATACGACACCGAGTGACGAGGCTGGGTGTCTAACTTCAATGAGGCCCCCGCAGAAAACGGGGGAAAACCCTCCGCGCGCCACCGGCCATCCGGCCCGAGCACCTCACTTCAATGAGGCCCCCGCAGAAAACGGGGGAAAACGGCGCAGTGACACAACACAACCGACCTATGCATTAGACTTCAATGAGGCCCCCGCAGAAAACGGGGGAAAACCCCGGCATGGGCATGCCGGTGGCATACGCGCCGCGGTAACTTCAATGAGGCCCCCGCAGAAAACGGGGGAAAACGCGCCCGCGTGAGGAGCAAGGAGAACCGATGAACGCACTTCAATGAGGCCCCCGCAGAAAACGGGGGAAAACCGCTTACAAGCGGACCTATCAGTAATCGCACCGGCGACTTCAATGAGGCCCCCGCAGAAAACGGGGGAAAACAGCGCTTGCTGGAGGCGCCTATACAAGCAGCCTGTGGGGCACGAATGCGAGAGGTTGCGATCTGTTCTCTGACTATATGCCCTCCGACTCCAACCCGCTGTGCGAGAGTGGCTGATAATAACTTGATTTTGAAAGAACAATCTACCGTGCGAGCGGTTCCATGGCGCAGAGCGGTCACCTGAGCGCTCGCGGTCCACCGGCGAGTTCAAACAATGATCGGCTCACGCTCAACCGGAGTGAAGGAGCGTTTGCCGAGCGAGACCACTTTGGGTTCAACATTGTCCGCCAGACCAAGGTCAATGATAACCAAGTGGTCGTCCTCGTGGTGGATTATGCCGCTCAAGTCGGCGATCAACTCTGCGTGGCGCACGCGGGATAGACGGCACTGGAAAACAGACAGTTGCACCCATTCTCCATAGCCGTGCATGGTCTTGAACACGGAGCGCCAGCGCTTGGCGTCGGAAATGTCGTAGACGACGAAATACAGTCGTTCATCCCTTGCCATCGTAACCTCCGTTGTCGTTCGCTCCAGTTCTCGTCTGCTCCTGCTTAAGCGAACACCAGTCAGCGGGTCGTGAAGTTCGGATAGCCCGGCGTCTCCCCCGACAGAAAACGGCCCAACAGGCGCGACTGGATTTCCAGCAGCCGACGATACTCCACCCGATAGCCGAAGAGCGGATGCGTGACTTCCTGGCTGAACCGCCGTTCGACTGTAGCTATGAACCGCTTTCGGCCGGCGTTCGACAAATTGACGCCAGTCGCCCGGCGCACGAAGTCGGTTGGGCGTATCTCTCCGTTGTTGATCGCGGTGACCACGGCGGATTCGACGATGAGCGGCCGGAACGGTTCCATCATGTCCAGGGCGAGCGCCGGACGTCCATAGCGCGGTTGGTGATAGAAACCGCGATAGGGATCGAACCCGGTGGCGGAAAGCACGACCACCCATGTCCGTGCCAGGATCGCGTACCCGAACGACAGCAGCGCGTTCACGGGATCGGTCGGAGGCCGACGATTCCGATTGTTCATTTCGAAGAGGTTCGTATCGCTGCTCTGCTTGAGCATGCCGGCAAAGTGCTGGAAATAGCGCGCTGCCGCCGCCCCCTCAACCCCCAGCAGCGAGCTCAAGTCACGGGCGCGGCCGGCCTTGTCCGCCAGTCGCTTCAGATCCGTGAGCACCGGCTTGACGTCTTCATCGTGCCGCCAGTTCCGGCGCAGCAGCGTGCGCGAGTTACGAATTTTCGCTCGCACCCAGCCTCGCGCCAGTCTCAGGCAAACCTGGTCTTCGAAGGATCCCTTGTACTGGGCCGTGCGCAACTCGACGTTGGCGTGGCCCGTCCCGACCGTGTGCCCGAGAAACCATCCACCGTAAGACTGCCACGTCACCGGGATATTGCGCCGCATGAGTTCGTGCAGCGTGGGCGTGGTGATATAGACGTTGCCCATGACGACGAGTTGGGATGTCTCGGCAAGCCGCGCGTACACCGTTTCATCGTCGTCCTTGGTGATGGCGAGCCGCTCGCCCTTCTTGGCGATCTTTCCGCGATGCGACTGGACATACACCGGGAGGGCCCGGGCGTGCCGGACGCTGAGCGGCCGCACATTCTCCGAGGTCATCCTGAGCAGATTGACTTCGTCCGGCAGGCAAACGCCCACCAGCGAACAGCGCGGACACTTGGGGCTGTCCTCGAGCGGCGGGGGAATCCGGCCGGCGCCGACCACGGCACCCAGATTCTCGATTGACTGGTAAGTCAATTCCAGCAGTTCCTCGTCGAACCGGACCTGTACCCGCTCGCGCGACCCAGCGAAGTACAGAATGCCCTCAGAGCACTCGTAGCCGTGCTCTCTGAGCAGCAGTCCCTGCGCGCACAACTGGACGCGTTCGGGATCGTAGGCCCGGTGCGCGACATGCGGCCGCTTGCCTCGCTTGTAGTCGACCGGCGTGACCTTGCCATCCGCACTCTCGACAAGGTCGATCTTGGCGATCAGGTTGAGTTTCTTCGAGGACAACTCGACCGAGCGAGCGACCCGCAACTCCTCGGCTTCCTCGTCCGGTTCGGGAAGCGAACCGCCCTGTTTATCGACTTTCCGATGGACATGGCGACCCTCGACGGTATCCGACGAGTCCTCCCACTCCTTCTGAACCCATTCAAGATAAGCCAGGCGCGGGCAGTACACGTATTCGTTCAGGATGCGGGCCGGGATCAGCGGTGCGTTCCGGTCGTGCCGAAGGGGAGGCAGCCGGAGCGCGGTCTGGACCGGCTCGCTTTCGGCAAGTGCGGGGATGTTTTCAGCTTGCGACACGTCGACACCTTTCATGTTTGTTTGAACACTTAAGGTAACGGTGGCGAGGGTGATCGTTCAACCACGGAGCGATGAATGCTACGCCTAAACGCAAGACAAGCCCTCGTCGAATCGACCCGTATGCGCAAGTCTTCGACATATTTCCATCTTCTCGTTGGGGGGTGCCCCACTCCCGAACCGCGATGCATTCCCTCCTGCTTCCTTCGCTCTGAGTCAGGACATCGACAGCGGAACCAAATCTGTTGTATCGTGTCAACATGGCGCGAGCCAAGCATCCCAAAAAGGACGTAGAGGTCGCGCTGGCCAAGGCGGAAGCGGCAGGATGGACAGTTTCGCGCACATCATCGGGACATCGATGGGGCGTGATGCGATGTGGGGAAACGCAGCGAACGGGTTGCCATGTTTCAATCTGGTCCACACCGCGCAATCCCGGTAATCACGCGAAGCAGTTACTGGCTACGGTGGGTAGATGTCCGCATGGAAAAGATCATTCGGAGGAAGCCTGAGTGAGCAATCATCACTTTACATTCATCGTCGAAGGCCGCGACATGCAGGAAGACGACGTCATTGATTCCCTGTTTGAGTGTGGCTGCGACGACGGAACGGTCGGTCGGTCGGATGGCATTCAGTTTGTAGTCTTCGACCGGGAAGCAAACAGCCTGGACGAAGCTGTGCTGTCCGCAGTCAACAACATAGAGCATGTCCCGGGACTAGAGGTCGTGCGGATTGCCGATGCCGGCTTGGTCTCCATGGCGGATATCGCCGCCAGAACAGGGCGAACGCGCGAAAGTGTACGCCTGCTGATTTCCGGCGCGAGAGGCCCGGGCGGCTTTCCGGCTCCGGTCACGGACCCCAGGAGTCGCTACCGGTTATGGCGATGGCTGGAAGTGGATGGCTGGCTTAACCCATATTCCAGCCAGGAATCTGATTCATCTGAAGAAGGACTGATGATCGCGATCAACGCAAGTCTGGAATTCCGCCACTATGCGTGCCGGCTGAACCCACGATTGCAAAACAGCATCCGATCGCTTGCGGTGCCAAGAGACAACTCATCTCGATGATGCGGTTCTAATATGGCACCGTTCAAGCGAAAGCTGGCCATTGCCACTACGGTTTTGCCGACGTTGGGATTGCCATAACCCGAGGCAAGAACTCCGCTCTTAAGTGGTTCAGCCCGATAGTCAGTTCCCCTGCCAAATAATCCCGGGTGGACCGAACGTTCCATATCCGCCTTGTCCAGATCTTCGGATAGACGACCGAAGAACCATCGAAATACCCCAGGACCGAAACCAGCGATCAAGTTTTGCTTCGATTGGGTTATGGTGGGAGGCATGTGTCAACAATGACTTCACGGCATATGGTGTGGCTGGCTTAGTCCAGAGTGGCCAAGAATAGTGCCCCCGTTTCCATGATCCAGAACATCCCTGCGCCAGAGTACGGCCTATACCCGCAAACACCGGATACAGACTAAGCCCCATTATCGCCAAGGCTTCAGCCCCCGGATTGGTCAGCTTTCTTTCGGGGCTTGGATTGTTTGCTCTTAGTGCGTATACGCGGTCGTCAGTTACATCCCATCCAAGAGACGGGAGTTCACGCTGGTACCTCCAAGGGCTCGCCAAGTCTGCCACGAAATCCTTGTGCACGACAGCATCCAGTATTTTTCTAGTTGTGTTAAGGAATTTTTGTTGTCCGGCTGTAAAGTAAAAATCGGTGGGTTTTGCAACACCATTATTGTCCAAACTACCTTCGGCTATGAGGGCAGTAGCCAAGTGACCACCTGAACCTCGCTGCACTGCTTCTCTCAGATATACTCTGATGTCATCCGGCCTAAGCTTGAGTTCGTCGCCCTTCGGCATTATTGAGCCATCAGACCGTGCAGGATTAACGGCAAAGCTTTTCTTCATGGTTACACACGTTTCCAATGCCTGGTCCGCAATCCGGTCAACACTGAAACGCTGATCCACAATGGCGCACGGCGTTACGTCGTCACTCCACCAAAGACAAGGCTGCTCGTCTTTGTTCGCAAACGCTGCCTGCACGCCAAGGGCCGCGAAAAAGCCCAGTGGGTTCGTGCCTTCAAGCCCGCGAAGATGAGTTCCGTTCATCTCCGAGTCGCTTCCTCGGCGCTTTCTTGATGGTCGGCCAAGCGCAGAATGGTTTCCAGCCAAGCCAATCCATGGTGGCCGTAACGCTCCACCAGACGCCAAAACCGATCGGCCATGTCGAGGGCCAAGGAACTTTCGGTCAAATCGGAGCCGGTCTCCATGAAGAGACCGTCCACTGAGAATGTGAGTACCTGCGGTTCCGGATCTTCCATGATCGGCGGGAGTGGACGCCCCCATCCATGATGGGTACCGATCAGATGCAGTACGAGGTCCTTGTCGTGAGCGGGACCAATAACATCGCGGTTCGACTCGATCATGGCGACGCTTGCCACTTCGTGCCGCATTCCCCTGGGGTATCTCCGAATCCTGCGAGCACCTGGCAATGACTTGGCGAGTGGCTCTCCACGCCGCATTTCCAGTTCCACCGGGTCACCGCCTGTCAACTGCATCTGGAAGCGGCTATCCACTTTGCCGAGATCGTGAAGCCGGCCGGCAAAACGCAGATCCGCCACAATTCCACAAGGCAATCCCAACCGCTCGGCGATTCGTCCCGCACGTTCCCCAACCCCATCGAGATGATGGCGCAACGTTACGCCAGTGGACGTAAAAGAGCCGGCTTCGTCCGAGCCGTCCATGATTTCAGCTTCCACCACCGACTTCTTCGTTACCGGGTGCCGCTCGGTCAGAACGTAGTAACCCTCAGATGGGTTCTCATGTTCGCCCCCTACCACGATGACCTCGAAACTGCCGCCCAGCTTTCGAATTGCCTTCCGCACCCAGCCGGGTTGTTGGTTCGGTTCGTTACCCCGCTCTTCGAGCCAATTGGCAACGCGCTCGGAGATAGGGGCTGTTGCCATAGCTTCGTCAGCTGGGGTTGGCGGAGAGTCCACATAAGGGAGGTTCGGGTCGAGGCGCAATGTCACCCTCCGCCGATACTCGATCTGTGCCGCATCGCCCAAGTCTTCTACCGGCTCAGTGGAAGACGGATCCCATGTTCCCGCATTCAACCCTCCTTGCTGCGGATCGACGACAAGCACATCCCCGGGACGGATGTCCTCGACCCCAAGATTCTCATCAACGCCTTCACCGAAACCGGCCCAGCGAACCCAGTGCCTGTTTTGCACCGCAGGCCGAGAATAAGAATCCTCTGACTCGTGAATCTGCCCGACATCGGCGACGTCCACTTCTTTCGAGTCGCCTGCCAGCCATGATTTCACCGCTGCAATGGGAACCTGGAGAAATTCCGCCTGTCGGAGAGGAACCACGCGCAACCCTTCGGACGAACGGTCCCAACGCCACACGATTGAAACATCCGCCGAGCGGTTCTGGTCCATACCGTGCAGAAACCACTCGATGGAAGGCTGCACGAGAGGCTCGGGACGGGTTTGTACCCACGTGTCCATATGCGATTTCAGGAGGAGCGGAGCGCTTGTTCGCGGAGCCACTGCGCTATTCGGGAAGTCCCGCAGGGACAAAGGCCCTACATCCAACCACCCATCTTCGGAGCGACGCTCGAGTTCCTCCCATGCCACTCTGGACGACTCACCGTAAATCGGGTCCGGCTTCCTGGAACGGACAACGGTGGTGGGTCCGATAATCCAAGCTTGGGCTGGGCAGCCAGTTCGCTTGGAACCGGTTCCGCGACGATCAAGGCGACCGAATCTCTGTCGCAGGCTGTCAACTGGAGCGCACTCGGTGACGAGCGCGTCAAAGCTGAAGTCTGCGCCGACCTCAATGGCCTGGGTTGCGACTACGACGGTGAGTCGATCGCCGTGCCTATTGCCGTCCGGGTCGACAACAGGACCGATCCGATCTAAGACATCGATCCGATCGAGAGGTCGCATGCGTCCTGTAATCAGGTGCGTCGAATACCCAGCGCTCCCGAGCGCTTTGTGGGTCTCCCGGGCCGTGCGTACCCGATTTACGACTACGCCGATACCGCGAATTTGAGATTCGCGCTTGCCGATGGCTATATGGATCGGCCCGACGATCTTCAGCACGGCAGCCGGGATGGCCTCCTCATTCCGCACCGACTTGAGCACCGCCCGTTTGCTGGCCTCCACACGGCGGCGTAATTCAGCACATCCATTCAAGTCGGTCCCAGGGTCCAGAGTGAAACGCTCCGCTTGCTCGTCACTCGGCGTGGCCGACATTTCGACAATCGAGAACCGTCGAGGCAACACCCCGGTGTTCAGCGTGGACACGTGGGCGAGGGTTTCCGCGAATGGCACGCTCAAGTGTACTTCATCGAGGATCACGAGACAGTCGTTACCGGTAAGCCCCGCATGAATCGGCCACATCCCTGGATTCACGCCATAGCCTCGGAACAAGAGGCGCGAGCCGAATTGGTCCACCGTCGAGACCACTACCCATGGCTGATCCGGGCGGCGCATCCAGTCGCCGTCGATGGGAATCCCTCCACGCAGCGCGGCGACGCCCAAGGGCTCGCCGTCGCTCAAATTTCGCAATCGATTCCGTACGCGTTCCAGGACAAGCGTATCAGCCGCTTCCACGCGCTCCTGAATTTGCCGGGCTCGCTTGCAGACCTGATCTACGACGATCCGACGATCGATGACGAACACGACTCGCCGCGGAGACGTCTCAGATTGTACGGCCATGGCAAATACCGCGGTGTCGAGTATGGCAGTCTTGCCGGTACCGGTCGGCAGATCAATGACTTTCGGCCATGAACGCCGATCGAGCACTTGCTCCGTCAATCGCTGCTGCCACGGAAACGGCTCGTAACCATGTATGTCTCTAAAGAAAGTAGCGAAGTCCCTGGAGGTCAACTCGCCTGTCACGAGTCGCTCGATACCCGCCTTCTCGCCAACACCGGAGCTACTCATCAGGTCCGTCCTTTCCAACCTCGGAAAGTTTGGCGCCAGGGGCCGAACGCATCAGACCCAGGCCGAGGAACCGCCCGGTGCCGAGAATCAATGGACCCGAAACAGGTTGTTCAAACCTGACCGAGGCATGCACCAATTGACGCCGGACAGGGCGGCCACCCCGTCCGTTTTGATTAAATGCGGGGAAACGGGCTGTCGGCTTGGCACCTTTGAGAAACGGGTTCAGAGAGACCTCAATGGATACGGGCTGGGGCAACCCGACGTGCTTGCAGGCCAGCGCCACCGACGACATGGCCAAGGCCCACGCTTTGGCCCGCGCCGCGGCAGAGCCGCCGCTGAGTCGCCCCGGATGTCTGGGCAGCGCGACCGGGGTGGCGGAAATCCATAGACTAGAGGCTCTGTTCCAGACACTGGGGCGCAGGGAGATCAATGTGGCAGGTCCACGTTGCCGGTATAGGCTGACCACACCTTGTGCGCCCAGAGTAAGCTTCAGAGTGCCATTACCGTTTTTTTCGGCTGCCTTCTCCCAATTGCCGATAGCCCGATACAGCGCTCGGCGCGCGTCATTGCTGACAACATTCGGCACGGACACCGCCATTCCCATCAGCCGCCCGTCGGCGTGCTCGAAACTCACAAAGGGAAGAGGAAGGAACGCCACGTGCGGCGCGGCTGTCGGCTTGCCGTCCGCCAAGTGACCACTAATCTCTTCCGGTATCGGGTCGTCGGCATGGTGGAACAAGGCCGCGCGCATTGCTCTCGCGATTTCCACTCCCCTCGTTGCGAGGAAGGACCGGGAGCCGGGCGTAAACTCGAACGTGATCCATTGGCCGGCGGTATTCGGCTCGCGCCCTTCTTCCGATTGCGGAGCTGCTTTGGCGACGGAACGATACCGAACATCCACATAGGGCAGCGACCGGGGCTTGAAACCCTCGTGGCGTACGAACTGGCGCTCAAGCTCAGCGAGTTGGCCGCGCCGCACAGTACGCAAGCTGTGGTTCCCGCCACCAACTTCGAACGTGGCGCCGGACACGTCTTCGATCAATCGGCACGATACAAGCGATGAGGGATGACCCAATCGAGTGACCCGTCGGAGCAGCCGATCAAGGGGATTGGCCACATCATCCGGAACCGGGCCATCCCAAAGAAAACTCACCCGCGCGTTGTCGGGCGTCACGGAAGGATAGAACCTCGCTTGCTTGCCGCGCCGATCCGGCATCATCGCTACCGCAGAATCTGAATTCGTCCTACCGGGGCGCCCGACTTGGGCCTCCACATCTTTCGCGTTGTTCAGCTTGCACTCAATTTGCGCCGCTCTCGTCGTAACTTCGCCACCGGAATCCGCAAGTTCAGCGTGAAGCCGGGCGGCCAATCCAGCAACGTCGTGAGCTTTCCGCTCGTACCAACTCCTGGAGACAATCGTGGCGTCATTTACCGGTACGAAGTGCGACACAACGCTGCTCGGTATGGCCTCGGACGCGGCAATCCCAGGCGGTGCCTGCGATTCAAGCCACTCCAAAGCGGTACGCTCCACACTGTCCGGCTCGTCCGCATCAGCCCACGCCGCTACGAGCGCCGAGAATAGACGCGCTGGGTGCGGCGGCCACTCGGGCTGTTGACGATCGTTGTGGCACGTGGCCACGAACCTACCGGTCAGGAAGTTCACCTCGATACCGAAGCGGCTATCGTCGGAAGACATCGATCACCCAGCCGCGGGTTCGGTTGCAGATACCTTGCGGCTCCGTCGAATCAACTCCAGCAGCTTCGGTGCGGGCACGAGCCGAATTTCATCGGTTTTCCATCCGACCCCGCTCGCTATTGCGTACTTGGCCGCATCCCTGACAATTCGCGCAGATGACGCCCGATCCACCTCCACCACCTCCCCAGCGGAACCGTCACGGCGCAACAACTCAAGCTTGGGAGGATGCATCGGAAGCAGCAGACAGCGGGACCGGAGATCGAAGTCCATCTCATACTGATAGGCAATCGCGGCGACGCCAAGGGCCGCGACCGCCGCGTGCACGGCTGTTTCCGCCTCGCGGGAATGGCCTTTGCACCGCAGGCGGCGGAGCGCGGCAAAGGAGATTACGGTAGTCTGCAGGGCGTGCGAAATGGTGACCCCACCTGCGTGAGCGTCAATTGAAGGAACGATGTTGCCGTGGTTAATCTTGGAGGGCTGCCCGGCATCACCGCTTTCGCTGCCGCGTGAGGCGAGGACGGCCTTCCCCTTTCTGTCTCTCTCGGCATTCTCGGCGTTATCGGTCCAGACTTCATCCTGATCCGCGCTGTTGTACAAACGATCATCAGGAGCAACCTTTTCGATCTGCAATGGATCAATGCGGCTGCCGACCTTCTTGCCTACTTCAGCGTCAAAGCCCACGATTTCCGAGACGTAAGCGCGTTGGAACTTCGACCCTAGCCCGCCTTTCGGGCCGGTCGAATCCCACATTCCGAACAGCAATGACGTTGGAGAGAATCGAAATAAATCGGTAGCGTTGCGCGGGGTGGCATCTGTGATTGAGCGGCCCATATCGGAGAGGCGAAACAGGGTTCCGTCAAATAGGCTGTCCCGGAAGATTGCATCAGCTAGCCGGTGGGGCGCTTCGAGCACCGTCAGCTTCTCGTAGTCCGTCGCCCCTTCGTCGTCGGAGAAATCGACGAAGGGCACGGGAAACGCCAGCTCGCCTCGCTCCCAGCCATC
Source organism: Candidatus Rariloculaceae bacterium (assembly GCA_965262365.1). Classification (GTDB taxonomy): domain Bacteria; phylum Pseudomonadota; class Gammaproteobacteria; order Steroidobacterales; family Rariloculaceae; genus UBA6522. Next base: position 5,564,331 of record OZ253541.1, on the reverse strand, counting down.
AAGCAATGCAAGTTCCGCACGGTTCGCCTGTGATGCGACAGAATCCAACAGAACCGTCGTGGATACACTATCGCTGCCGCCCACCTGGCGCTCCTCTACGGCGTACTTATGGTCAGCACGGCCATCCACAGCGTATGACGGCGGGAATACCTTGTCGCCCTCGCCACCGGCGGGCTGCAGAGTAACGCGGGACCGCACAGCCACTGCCTCGCCCGCAACGGCCTCGCGTAGCCGTTCAAAATTAAGTTGAGTCATATCTATCTCCGATCAAGATGAGTGATGTTTGGCAATCTTGAAGCAGGTGGCAATCTCTCGAAAGGCTTAGAAAAAGTCGACGCTGGAGCTTCGTAGGGTGACGGCGAACTGGCCGACGGATTAATGAATGACGCAGTTAGGGAATTCGAGCGCGTCTCCGTTCGGGTGATCTCTGTGCGTGTAATTGAAGCCTCAATTCTGCAATTTGGCATGGCTACATAGTCTCCGTGTCACCGAGGGCCATCCAGAGTACAACTGCTTAGATGCGTATTGTGGGCGCACGCGCATGATAAACGCACTTGATATGAGTTCAATGCAGTCTTGCTACTCCCTCCAAGCTTTCGAATTTGGAACCTCATTGAAGCGAAGGAATCGTGGGACTCAACGCGTCACTTTACAAGCCTCTCCGGGCTCCGATAGGGGCCCGGCTTCTTGCCACTTCCGATATTCTCGAGTGTCCGCGTATGGAACCGTTAATTCAAGGTGTCCAGCCTGGACGTGATGCCAGATTTCGTCGGCCAACCACCGACCCCGCTCCGGGGTGAGCACCAGCCTCGCCCAGTGTCACGCCGGACCGGAAAACAAACCGTAGCCCGCGGTGACGGCGGCATCCAGTTCGTATTCCGGGACGCCGCGAGCAGCGTCGTCAAGGATTTCGATATCCTGCATTCGGTCGATGGAGAACGTGCGCAAGGCATCCTTGCATTCATCCCAGCAGTCGAGATACCACTGGTCGCGGTATTAGACCAGGCGCTGCGGCGACACAATGCGTTGCGTCACCGTGCCTGTGGCAAGGCCGGAGTATATGAACGAGAGTTGTTGCCGCCCGATCAGGGCGGTTGCCGCCGGGACAAACCGCGCCTTGGAAACGGATCGCGCATGGGCGCGCAAGATACGCACTCGGTGCATGGGAAACCGCTGCCGCCCGGACACTTCCGCATCCAGAATCTAAGTCAACCTCGACCGTAGAGGGTCGACGTACCGGCGCAGCATGCCGGGCTGCACGCTCTTGAGCAGATGATCCATGACGAGAGGCGCCTCCAGTTCATCGCGCCGCAACCAGAGCCCCGGCAATTCGAACGTCCGGGCTCCCTTGTCGTAGAAATAGCCTCGGCCAGGAGTATTGAGAATCGGCGCGCCAAAGAAGCCCCGCATGTGACTGATCGTTCGGTGCACGGTCGAGCGCGAGCACGCCAGCTACTCCATCAATTCGCCGGTAGGCGCCAGATGTTCGCCAAGTCGCTGCACGAATCGCCCGGCCGGCGAGCGCAGTCCCTTTCTCGAGTCCCCCGTTCAGCCCGGCGTTGAGGCGGGCGAGGCGGCGAACAGCGCATCGAGATCCGCTTCGTCGAGCGCCAGAGGGCCTTTGCCCGTGCCGTCGAACAGCGCGTCGGCGAGCGCCTGTTTTTTAACCTGCATGCGTTGGATGGCGGCCTCCACGGTGTTGTCCGCGATCAGCCGGTGCACGAACACCGGCTTGTCCTGACCGATGCGGTGCGCCCGATCCATGGCCTGGCGTTCCACCGCCGGGTTCCACCACGGGTCGTACACCACGACGGTGTCGGCCGCGGTCAGGTTCAGCCCCGTGCCGCCCGCCTTCAGGCTGATCAGGAACAGCGGCACGGCGCCGGACTGGAATCGCGCCACCTGTTCGTCGCGGTCCCGGGTGCCGCCGTGCAGCATCGCGTAGCCCCAGCCGCGGGCCGTGACATCGGCCTCCACCAGGCGCAGCATCGTGACGAACTGGGAGAACACCAGAACGCTGCGCCCTTCGGCGACAAGTGCCTCCAGCAACTCGAGCAGCCGTGCACGCTTGGCGCTCGCCTTGACCTTTCGCGCCGCATCGAGCTTCACAAGACCCGGGTCGCAGCAGACCTGGCGCAGCTTCAGCAGCGCGTCCAGGATCGCGATGCGCGAAGCGGCCAGGCCCCGGGCCGCAACCGCTTCGCGAACCCTCTCGTCCATGGCCGCGCGGATGCTCTCGTAGAGCGCCGCCTGAGCGCCCGCCAGCGGCACCCGCTCGTCGATCACCGTCTTGGCGGGCAGCTCCGCGGCCACCTCGTCCTTGGTGCGCCGCATCAGGAACGGCTTGATCCGTGTGGACAGCAACCGCTGCCGGGCCGCATCGCCGCGCTTCTCGATGGGGGTGCGGTAGTTCTTCGTGAACGCTTTTCTCGTCCCGAGCAGCCCCGGTATCAGCCAGTCGTACAGCGACCACAACTCCTGCAGGCTGTTCTCCATCGGCGTGCCGGTCAAGGCCAGGCGCTGGCCGGCGCGAATGCCCCGGATGCGCTTCGATATGCCCGCGGCCGGGTTCTTCACCGCCTGCGCCTCGTCCAGCACCGCGGTGTCGTACTCGTGCGCAAGCAACGCCTCGTGATCGCGGTACACCAGCGGGTAGGTCGTCACGATCAGATGGTGATCGGGGATGTCGCCGAAACGCCGGCGCCTGTCCGGGCCGTGCAGAACCAGGAGCTTCAGTTCCGGCACGAAGCGCTCGGCCTCGCGCCCCCAGTTGCCCACCAGGCTCGTCGGCACCACCAGCAGGCTCGGGCGCTCCACGCCGAGTTCCAGGTGCCGGTGCGCCAGCAGCGCGAGCGTCTGCACGGTCTTGCCCAGCCCCATGTCGTCGGCCAGCACGCCGCCGAAGCCGCACTCGGACAGCGCCTTCAGCCAACCGTAGCCGGTGCGCTGGTAGGCGCGCAGTGCCCCGCGCAGGGCGGCCGGCTGCGCCACGTCCGGCGCCTCGGCCAGAGCACTCAGGCGCGCCCCCAGTTCCAGCAGCTCCCTTCCTCCGGACCACGGCGCCCCGCAGCCCTCCAGCGCCTCGGCCAGCTCGAACAGCCGCCCGGCCTCGGCCCGGTGCAGCCCCACCAGCCCCTGCGCCTCCAGGAACGCTTCCGCGAAGCGCGCGAATCGCGACGCGTCGATCGCCAGGAACGTGCCGTCCTCAAGCTCCGCGTGAAACAGCCGCCCGGCGAGGTGGCGCTCGACATCGAAACCCTTCTCCAGCCGGCCCCGTTCATCCACCGGCAGCGATTCCACCAGCTGCATCACCACCGGGGCGATGTCGAATTCCGCCCCGTTCGCCTCAAGGCGCAGGCACAGCGAGAACCAGTCCGCGTCCGACGGCTCAAGCGACGTGGCAAACGACACCGGCCCGTCGAACACGCGAAACGGCCAGGTCTCCTCGATCCGCACCCGCCAGCCCTCTTTCCGCAGTTCGGGCACCGCCTGGGCGGCGAACCCGACGCCGGCGCCAGCCGCCGCCTCGTCGCCCTCCTTGAACGCCGGCAGCACCACGTCGGCCTCCAAAAGCCCCTCCGGCGGCGCGGTATGGAAGCCAAGCCCGTACGGCTCGCGCCCGCCGTGGCGCTCGCCCGCCCGCACCAGCTTGCGCCGCAGCGCCGACTCCCGCGCGCGGCTGCGCGCAATGATGGCCGGGGGATTGCCGCCCGCGGCCAGCAGCTCGCCGCCCTTGCCGGGACGCACACGTTCCGCGGCGCCCTCGTAGGCGATCTCAAGGCGCGCGCACGGGTACACCGCCGGGGTGGGCGGCACGAAGTGGACCCCGTAGGCACCGTACCCGTGCCGGCGCGGGGTCCGCTCGCAGCCGTACAGCGTCAGCTCGGGCTCGGGCCGCACGCCGGTGCGCTCCTCCACGCGTTTCGGGTGCGGCACGGGTCCGTGCCCGGCGATTCCCGACAGCGCCGAGGCCACCGACTCGACCGCGCCGGGCGGCACCGCCGGGGCCTGCGCCAGCCACGCGGCCATGCCCGGCTCAAGCCCCGTTTCGGCCACGCCCGTTTCGCCCGTCTGCGGATCGACGTAGATCGGCGTTGAAAACGCCAGCAGCGTCAGCGCCGATCCGGCGCCGTCCCGGGCCACCGCGCGCTGTTCGCCGCCCTCGTCCACCTCCCACCTCAACTCGCACCGCCGCGGTGCCGACCACGACAGCGCGCGCCCGTGGACGCTCCCCTCAAGCGCCCGGCCCGTCTCCACGATCGACCGGATCAGGTCGATCAGTTCCTGCCCCTCCGGCCAGTCGCCGCCCGGCCCGTATCCGCCGTCGCCGAAGAATTCCAGCTGCCCCAGCAGCGCGGCGTCCTTGAACGTCAGGTTGCGCCGCGCCCAAGTGGAGCGCCGGTCGGAGAATTCCCGGAAGTTCGTGCCGACCGTGCCGTCCTGCCTCAGGTACGCCCGGTAGGGCGTGATGCCCATGCCCCGAAGCCAATCGGGGCCGATGACGTAGAACAGATGCTCTCGCCCGGGTTTCGCGGGACCGGGCGGGGGACCCCCTGCCGGCTCCGTGCGACCCTCGGGCCGCCGGCCGAGCCACAGGCGAATCTCCCTGTCCGTCGGCACCGCGCCGGCGCCTTCCGGGTCACCGAACCGGGGCGTCGACGGATCCCCCGCCGCCAGCAGCGCCGCGGCGACGTGCTTGCAGTTGAATTGCATCGGGCAAGCGCAGTCGCCCTTCACCGAGCGAAGCGTTCCGCCGGGTCCGTATACGAGCGTGGCGGAGACCCCATACGGCTCCGACGCCGTGCCCTGGACCCGGGCCCGCACCCAGTCGGGCGGGACGAATTCGACCGTGCGAACCGCACCCAGCCGGTAATACGACTGCCCCCGCGAGAAGGATGGCTCGCCGATCGCCCGCCGGATCTCCTCGGTTCCGAGCCTGTCCAGTCCCTTCTCCCCGCCGCGGTCCGACGGCTTACCCGGCGCGATCGAACGCATCCCGCTGGCGTGCCCGGAAATGCAACCGAATCGTCTCGTCCTTGAATCCACCGATACAGACGTGGCGATTGAATTCCACGCACCTTGGCAAAGGTTGGCCCCGCCGCAAGCTGTACGCGGGCAAGCCGAGGGCCTCCGTCAATGAGACCGACGAATCCCATATGCGGATCGAATCGTTCAAGGAAATCACCGTTTCGGCGGGAGTCCCCCGAAACTGTAGTGAAATGCGGCGGTCCCGACAAGCCGCGTCAACACAGGCGGGCGAGCACCTCGACTATCGTGCCGATCTCCAATGTCAGGCCGTGCCCCACACGTTCCGGAATCGGTCCAACGGCCGCCATCCGGTCCGCCATTTCATCTCCGCTTCGCCCATTGCACGCCCGCGAGACTTGAGGCTGTTCGTCCAGGCTTGTCAGGTACTGGAGAATTCTCTGATGCGTCTCCGCTACCTACGCACCATCCGGGTGCCGCCGCAGGCAGCCGATTCGCCTGACGATGTCATTGCCGGTGTGTACGAACTTCCCGTCCATTAACTGCCAATGACCCTGTTCGCATCCGATCGCCAGCCACTGGGATCGCCCGCTCACGCCTCATGCTCGTGTCCCGCCAGCGCGTAGAACCCGCCGGACCCGATGCGGCGGAAGTGCGGCGGTTTGCGGGCCGGGTTGAATGAAACCGAATCCGGGCAGCGGACATTGATTGCGGTGCGCACCGCAGCCCTGAAGTCGTCGCAGTTGTGGCGGCCCTGACACTCGCGGATGATGCGCACGTGGTCGTATATCTCGTACAGCGTTGCCTGCCCGCCAAGCAGGCGCAAGGCCAGTTCGATGTCCTGCGCCAGCGTGATGCTCTTCGCGTCGCGCTCCCTGGTAAAGTTCACCGCCATTCATGCCGGCGACAAACCGGGCGTCGACGCCGTGAGCGCCCGTTCATGTCGTTCCACCACATAAGCGGATCGCGCCTCTGGGTCGCCGACCGGTGTGCTTGCCGGACACGACGATGTGCGGGCACATCGAATCGTTGATGAATCGTCCGGACGGGCGCGTAGCGCATACAATCATTTTACGCGGGAAACGTCGCTGTGACATTGCCGTCAGCGCGGGGAACAGGGATTCCCCAGGACACCGCCTCGCGGGTGAGGCAGCCCAGACCTCCGCAGCCGCACGACGGGTCCGGGCGTCGCGAAACCGAGACGCTTTACGCCTTTGGCTTGGGCCTTTAGGATTCTCTCTGCCTCGCGAGTTTCAAGTGCAAGGGCTCGTCCATAGCCTTTGCGGGCAGGAAGAATTGAATGATTATTTCCGTGATATCGGCGGCGGTTCTGGCTCATACCGTCATTGGGGCGGTGGTCACGGATGCTTACGACGGCGACACGTTAACCGTGGACGCGGCTCTCTGGCCCGATCTCGTTTGGACGGGCAACGTCCGGGTCCTGGGCGTGGACACGCCGGAGATACGCGGCGAATGCGATCAGGAGAAGCGGTGGGCTCTGGCTTCCCGCAATTACGTCAGAGCGCTGTTGATCGATGAGACGGTTACCCTCTCGGACCTTGAACACGATGTCTACGGCGGGCGCGTACTGGCGAGCGTACATCTGGAAAACGGAGACCGGCTGTCCGACCTGCTGATCGCCGGCAATTACGGGCGCGCTTACGATGGGGGAACGCGCGGGGACTGGTGCGACGCCTCTCTGGTGCTGCCCTCATCCGTGGGCCTGCCCACCGAGGAAACGGCCGACGCGGAGGAAGAGCTTTCGGCGAACCATCCGCTGGTTCTCTATGACGATAATGAAAACGGTCGGATCTCCTGCGCGGAAGCGAGAAACCACGGCATCGCTCCGGTCTACTCCACGCACCCGGCGTACCCCTACATGACGGACGCGGACGGGGATGGCGTTGTTTGCGAGTAGCGGGGTGTCCGCCTCAGGCCATGCTGGCGCCACCGCTTCCGCGTGGAAGCCACTTGCTGAGCGGCCGACACGCCGAAAAGGCCTTGGCCCTGAAGCGGCAGCAATGACTGCGCGGGCATTTGATGGTGACGGTGCACCGATTCGACAAGCGCTACTTCCTGAATTCTGTGCAACAGACAGCCATATGCCAGGCGTCATGCGTTGGCCGCTCGTGAAACTTTGTGCCGTCCGGACGATCCAATTCCACAAGGTACAAACATCGGGAATCGAAACATGAAAACAGCGCATCATCGGTTCGCCCTCGCCGCGGCCGTCGCCGTCGGACTGGCCACGGTACTGTGGGCAAGCAGCATTATCGTGCCCGGGGCCTCGGCAGCCGAGTACTCGTGGCAGGTGTCGGGGAGTTACGAGGACATCGATGCGGAGGCCGGTGTGGAAACCAGCCACTCGTCAGTTCGCGCCACCTACTATCTGTCTTCGGTCGACGACCAAGTCGGTCCCTACGAGCTGGCGCCGTTTCTGAACCGCAGCAGTTACGTTGCGGTGGGTACGGGACGCACGAAGCTGCGCCAACAACTGTTTCCGGCGCTGTTCAGCTACGAAGCAGTGGATGTTTTCCAGTCGCCCGATGGCGTAATCGACATGGGGCCAATCGAAATCTACGGTTCGCCATTGACCGGCCAACCCACGGAGTTCGGCCTCGATTCCTCGGAGTACGCGGTGGACGGCCGCTACGTGTGGCCCGGTGCGGGCTGGTACGCCGGTGCCGGCGCCGCACGCAGCGATGCTGACGTCTTGCCGGTATTGCCGTTCGCGCAAACCACGGCGGACCACGAGAGCGCCGGTGTATTCGCGGGCAGGTACTTCGGTTCTCGCACCGCGCTCGAACTGGGTTTCGGCGCCGACACCGCGAGCTCGGAAGAGCGGCTCAGACCCTTCGGTTTCGACCCAGCATCCGGTCTTCCCGGTTTGCCCGGATTCCCCGACATCGCGGCCCTCGAGCTGCAGATCAGGACGGACACGGAGACCGACGACGCGCGGCTGTCGGTCCGGCATGTGGGCGAACTCGGCGATTCGACGTTTGCGCTGTCGGCGAGCATCCGATCCAGCACTTCCCAAACACGCTTGATCTTTCAGTCCCAACCGGATTTTTTCGCCGCAATAGGTCCCTTCGACCCGCCGGAGGGCGGCTTCGTCGCCGTAGACTCGTATTCGACGTCCGGCGAATTCTTCGAGACCGACCGCGAGCGCCAATTCAGCCTGTCCGGGGCCTTGTTTCCCACCCAGGCCCTGGGTGTGCGTTTGACCTATATGGAGTCCGACCACGATACCTTCGGACTCAGCGACCGGATGGGCCTGTCGGCGAACTGGTTCTTCGTTCGCAATGCGTCAGTTGAAATCGAGTTGGTCCGCACGAGTTCCGCTCGCCGGTTCTCCGGCGCGCCGGACACGAACTCGCTTGGCGTGCGGCTGATGGGCCGATTCTAGCGACTCGGCATCTTCCCCGATCCAGGGTAGATCGATCGCTCCGGTGGCTTCGTGCGACTTGTTCACGAGGATTTTGCCTATCCACTTTCAACCTGTCATGGTCAATTCGAGCCGGACCGATGGCAACCCATGACAATGCACTGAACAGGCAATGAGTCAGATCGATTGATTTTAATCAGCCGAATGACGGCATCCGGTTGCAGCCGCACCGTTACCGTCCGCTCTGGCCGTCGCTCAGACGAGTCGCTGCTGCCGGCCGCCACGACATGAAGCGACTGGGCGCTGCGGCATTGCAACTCATCGCCTACAGTGCCCCGCTTGGTTCTGAACGCAGGGACCGTGTACCAAAGAGCCACTGGGCGAACTACCGCGACTGTCATGTCGACGGTGACTTCCTTCTGATTCTGCCCATTGACGATTCGGACCGATCAACCGGCACTGTCTAATTCACGCGCGTTGGCGGCTACACGCAATTATTCAAGTAAATCCCAAGACGTCCATCAATGGCGCCGCGCCGTCCCGTTGTCCGGCCACGGCGCCGTCCAACCGCCGGTGTCAAGTGTCCGATATCCCCGCTCCGCACTCAGAATGAGTACCGCGACCGCGATCAGCTCCGGGGCCAGATCCAACGCCGGCTCCTCAAGCCCGCGCGACAACTCCCCGATGTCCGCCGCGACCCCGTACAACGACAGCATCATGCTCACCGCCGCCGCCGCGTCCGAGGCCTCCACCAGCGCCACCGCCGCCCACGCATCGCGCCGCAACCGCATCGCGCGCTCGAACCCCAGCACCCACGGTTCCCACACCGCCTCCCCGGTGTCCGCATCGATCCCGAACGCCGGCACGTAGCCCGCCGGATCCTCCGCCAGCTGCCCGGTGACCTGCTCCAGCCGCTCGGCCAGCCCCTTGCGCACTTCCAACCTCGCGACCGTGTCGCCGGCCATGATGCGGTCCAACTCCGGTTCGGCCGCCCACGCCGCCGCCAGCCATTCCGCCGCCGGGATTGGCGTGGGGCACAGCGCCACGCCCGCCACGAACCCGTCGAAGCCGGGGAAACACACCGTCGCGTCCGCCTCCCCGGCCCCATCCGGCAACCCGTCCGCCAACGCCTCGACCCGTGCCGCCAACCGGTCTTTCTCCCGCGCCTGCGCCGCCTCGTCCCGATCAGACTGCGCCTGACGCCGCTCAAGCGCCTCAAGCAACCACTTGCTGTGCCGCCCCCGCTCGCTCACCGCAGCCTCCGGGCGCGGATCCACCCTTCGGCGCCGGACAGGCATCCAGGCCCCATGCCGGCGCTACCGCAGCGAAGCATTCTTCACCGCCACGAATCCGCTCCCGCCCCGGGCTGCGAGGCCACGGTGGATCGCGCAGCCGTACACGCCAGGGTGAGGGTGCCTTCGTCGATCGCCATGCCTTCGTTCCCTTCCTTCGCCGCCTGGATGAGGCCGTGCGCGCCTCATCATACGTGAACGGCCCTTGGCCGGGCGCGCCAGCCCAGCGCCGGTTGTGCGCATGCGAGATTCGGCGCCACCGAAAGGCGGGGCCTGCGTGTCGCCGGGACGGCCGCCGGTGTCCGGGGCGGGGCGAGGGGCCGACGACACAAATTCGGCATGAGGGAGGCGACGGCAATGAGCAGACACACGGACCGGCGCGACCCTGCGTCGACTTTTTTGGTCCACTTCTTCGGCCGCGGCCTGGTGGACGAGGGCCGCACCTACGCGGTGGAGCGGTTTGTCGGCAAGAGCAACGGAGACATTCGCCGCCGGCCCGCCGACGCGCCGCGGTCGAAGAAAGCCCGCGGGCGGCCCAGGCCCGAGGTGGCCACGTTCGACGAGGTCCGGGACATGCGCCCGGCCTACAACGAGATCGTTGTGTGCACAGCCCTCGGAACGCGCTCCGGCGTGCAAAAGTGGGGCTGGTCGGTCTGCGGTCTGGGTGGCGAGCGCCGCCAACGCCGCTGAGCGGCGCCGTGCGAACGTTCCGCCGGCCGGCACCATGTTTCCACCTTCCGGGGAGAACGATTCCGTGCCGTACCGCGATATCGAAACCGCGCGCGCCCGCGCTCGTGAGCGTCATCGCCGACGCATCGCCGAGCGTTCCGCCTTGGGTCTGTGCCGGCGCTGCGGCGCACGTCCCGCGGCGCCCGGCAGGGCCACATGCGACCCGTGCGCCGAGAAGAGACGCGCCGCCGACCGGGCCCGCGCCGAGAAACGCCGTCAGGCCGGCATCAAGCGCGTCCGCAACCCCGAGGCCCGCAAGGCCGAGTACCGGCGCGCCCGGCAACGCGCCGAGGATCGCCTGGCACGGGGAATCTGCTCGAAGTGCGGTCGGCGCCCGAACGAGCCGGACCGGCGTCTGTGCATATCCTGTGGACAAAAGCGCCGCGCTGTGGAGCGCGAACGCTACGCTCGAGCCCGTTCTGAAGGTCTGATATACGGTGGCAGGGACCCGGCCGCGAAACGGCTCCAGGCGCGGCGACGCAGCCGCGACCTTCAGCGCGTGCGCCGGGAATCCTCGCTCTGCTTCCGTTGCGGAACGTCACCGCCTGTCAAGGCCGGATCGAGTTGCAAGACGTGCCTGAATAAGCGGAGAGCGTCCGATCGGGCCGCGTATTCCGCCCGCAGGACGGCTGGACTTTGTACCCGCTGCGGCAATCGGACGTTCGAGGGCGCGCCGGTCTGCGGTTCGTGCACCGTGCTCGAGGACCGTTACCGGGAGACGAAGAACGAGGCCGGCCGCCGGCGCTATGCCGAACGCCGCGCCGCATGGATTTGTACGCATTGCGCCAGCCGGCCCTCTTTCGGCGCCTCGCGTTGCGATGCCTGCGCCAAAAAGGCCTGGGAACGCTCCGAGCAGGTCAAGGGTCTGCCGGTCTATCCGCCGAGCTTCACCGTCGTCGAGCGCGGCACGAGAATCGAGCATGGCGTGTTCGACACGTGGGAGGAAGTGGCCATCGCGCTGTCCTACGCGCGGCTCTCGCTGGAGGACGTGGACGTGCTCATCGACCACGCCCCGATGCACACCACGTTCATCGATTGACGTGCGCCTGCCGAGCGCGCCGGCCCGCGTTCCGAACCTCAGCCGTCCTGCCCTTGCCCCGATTGCCGCGCCTGCACCGGGACGCACAGGTCCGTGACCAGGTGCTCAGGCGCCGTCTCGCCCGGCGTGTTGCGGTACAGCTCCATGCACGGGCGCTGTTCCACGACCTCGCCGCTGCCGGGCAGCCACTCGCCAAAAAGCCGCCGGTACGCCTGCCCGATTCCCTCGTGCGGCCCCACCAGCCGGTACACCGCGTAACGCCCGCGGTCCACAGCATCCAGTTCGATTCCCGGCGGCGGCAGTTCATGGGTGAACAATTCCACCGCCACCTTCCAGTACCAGCGCCGCGGCGACTCCCCCAGACGATGAAACGACAGCGTCAGCAACCGCCCGGTCGGCGCCTGGATCACGCCCGCCCACCTGAACAGCCGCTCGAAACACGGCCGCACTTCGGACAGGGAACCGACCTCGCGAATGCACGCCACCCGAATCGCCTCCAGGTTCCTGATCTGAACGTCGATGGCTTTTCCCCTGTGGCGGATCCGGACCGGCCATCTTAGCGCAGCGCACGAACCGGAGCCCGGTACCGGGCCGTTCGTGCCCGGGAGTTGGGGCCGGGTTCGGAGAGGGCAAGCATCCCGGGGCACAGAGAGAGGCTCCGGGGATCTTCCCACCCACCGCGGAGACCGCCATGTACCCAGCTTCGTTCGATACACCCCAAACCGTCCCCCTCGATTTCAACACGCCGCCCCAAACGGAATCCGTCGCCGACGCGCTCGTGTCCGAACCTGCCGTTGCCGAGGGTCCGCGCGTGAGCGCGCCCGAATCGCTGCTTGCAGAGCTGGGGCTCTCGGGTCACGTGGCGCGGGCCATCGTCGCCGAGCGGTCCGGCCACGGCGGATAGGAGTGAAGGAGGCTTGAGGAGAAGTGAACCGGGTCCGGATCGAGAGAGAAGGATTCCGGTTCGTTCATCGTTGTCATTAACTTGTACCAAGGAGATTTCCAATGTTTGGTCTGAACCGCGCAGAAGTCATCGGCCGCCTCGGCGCCGACGTCACAATCAACCACTTGGTCAGTGGAGGCCGCGTCGCGAATTTGAGTATCGCGACCGACGAGAGCTTTCTGGACAGAAATTCCGGCGAGCGCCAGGAACGGACGGAATGGCACAGGGTCGTTTCGTTCCAGCCCGGCCTGATCGACATGCTGGAGCGCCACGCGAAGAAGGGCCGGCTGGTCTACGTGTCCGGCAAGCTGCAGACGCCTCGCTGGCGCAAGGACGAGGAGGAGTCCGACCGGTTCTCCACCGAGATCCTGCTCGCCCCGGGCGGCCGGGTCCAGTTCCTCGATCGCGCCAACGGGTCCAACGGCTCCGGCGCGTCGGAAGATGCCGCCGAGTCCGCGCAGGCGCCCGCGGCCCAGGACGAGAGCTCGCAAGTCGTCCCGTTCTGATCATCTGATCGTCCGTGCCTCGCAGGCCGGCTTCCGTCCCTTTTCGGGCGGGAGTCGGCCTGTCGTCATGTAGCCCACTGACGACCCGACGCTCGCTTTGTCGCCCCGCATGTCACCGTGCTGCGCCGCCTCTCCGCCGCACGCCCCGAGGAGGTCGAGTCCGGCCTGAACCGGGGCAATTCCCTCCTGCGGAGAGCAGACTCCCAATGATCGCCTCATCGTCCCGGCCCACACCCACCGCGTCGACGCACATGCTGCCGGGCGCAAGCCCTTTGCAGGACGCAAGCCCCTTGCAGGGTGCAAACCCATGAACGCAGCCGACACCGCCGCCGCGCTCGCGGCGCGGGCAGAAGCCGTGTGTCGCCGTTATTTGCCTTACGGCAATCGCAGCGGACGTTACTGGTGCGCCGGCGACGTGCGCGGCGCGACCGGCCGGTCGCTGTTCGTGCGCCTGTCCCCGCCGGGCACGCCCGGGCGCTGGCAGGATGCCAATACCGGGGAGCACGGGGATCTGCTGGACCTCATCCGCATCGCCACCGGCGCGCGCTCGCTGCGCGAGGCACTCGCCGAAGCCCGCCGGTTCCTGGCCCAACCCCTCCCGCCTGAAAAACCTCACGGCGAATCCTATGACCGCGTCGCCGCGGCCCGCAATCTCTGGGACCGCTGCCGGCCCATCGACAATACCCGCGGCGAAGATTATTTGCGCGCGCGGCGCATCGATCGCTGCCGTTTCCCGGCGCTGAGATTCCACGACGCCTTGCCCTACAGGCACGCCTCGGGACGCTGGTCACGGTACCCGGCCATGATCGCGGCGGTCACCGACGATGTCGGCGATCTGCAAGGCATTCAGCGCACCTGGCTCGACACGCTGCATCCCAGGCAGGCCCCGGTGAGGCGACCGCGCAAGGCGCTCGGCAAGATCCACGGCTGCGCCGTGCGGTTCGGCGAACCGGCCACCGCCGCCACGCTGCTGGTGGGCGAGGGGATCGAAACGGTGCTGTCCGTGGTCACGGTCCTGCCGGGCGCCCCCTTGCAGGGTGCAAGTCCCTTGCAGGGCGCAGCCCCGCCCGACACGGTGGCGGCCGCGGCGCTGTCCGCCGGCAGCCTCGGTGCGTTCATGCCGCCGAAGCACATCACCCGGCTCGTTATCGCGCAGGACCGCGACGAAGCCGGCGAGCGCGCTTCTCGCCGGTTGCAACTGCGTTGCACACGGCTCGGCATCGCCACGGCTGTCCTGCTTCCCGCAGGGAACGATTTCAACAACGATATCGTGGTGCACGGCCCCGAACACCTGGCCGCACGGCTCGCGCCGCTGGGATTGGCTCGTGAATCATGAAGTCGGAGTTCACTCGCTGCACGCTAGTGAACCGTCTGAAGGAGAAGGGGAGGAGCGCCTCCCCTGTCACCCCTCCCTGAGTCGGTGTCCGCCTGATTCGCCGGCCGGCCCCTTCCGGGCACGCGAGCAAGCCGCGACGCCCGATGGAACCTGCGCAAGCGCAGAACCCATCCGGCACGCGCCTTGCATTTTCGCGCGCCCTCCCAGGGGCCTCCCGGCGCGGCGGACGGATCTCTCTCCGATAGGCATGTCCACGCTACCAGGCGGTCAACCCGGCAAGAGCCGGGTCCTGCGCTGCGCTTCGGCCCTTCGGGTGACTGCGCCTGATTTCATGAACATACCGATCTGCGAGAGATCGGACACAGCACTTCATCCAACACAGGAGTTCAAAGACATGAATGCGCAAGTACACCAACTCAACCTCTCCCCCACAGCCGTCATCTGCGAGAACCTGGAACGCTTCGGCGGCGGACCCGCCAGGGGCGAGCCCGACACAAGAGCGATCTGGGATCACGACGAGGCCCTGGCGGGCCTCGAGACGATTCTGGACACCATCGTGGACGACATCGCCCCCGACGGCACCCAGTTCGCCGACGAACGCGAATCGCTGCTGTGGGGCTTCGTCAACACGCTGCACATGCAGACGGTGCGGCTGGACCGCACCGTCGACAAGCTCTCCCCGAAGCTCAGGGACCTGCAGTCCGCTCAGGACGGCTCCGAAGTCCAGGCCTGGGAACTGGAACGGGTGATCGAGCGCGCGCAGCACCTCGGCGACAGGCGGGACGCCTTCGAGCAGCTGCGGGATGCGGCGGCCGAGCGTTACCGCTCGGACACCGGGAACACCTGGCGTCCGAGGCACGGCTCGCACACATCCCGCACGTCGCAACTGACCTCAGCCGCGATCGATGCGCGGGACTTCCTCCGGGCGCGAGAGAACGAGAAGACGAAGGCGCACCTGCCACAGGGTACGCTGGTGGCCGTCACCGGCTCCAAGCCCGTCGAGGACGCCAACCGGATCTTCGGCGCACTCGACAACGTGCGCAACAAGTACCCCGACATGGTCCTCGTGCACGGTGGTGGACCGGGCGCTGAAAAGCTTGCGTCCCGCTGGGCCGAGTCCAAGGGCGTGCACCAGGTCGTGTGCCGGCCGGACTGGAACGCCCACGGCAAGGCCGCGCCGTTCCGGCGCAACGACGAACTGCTGAGACTGCTGCCCAAGGGCCTCATCAGCTTCCCCGGTTCCGGGATATCTGAAAACCTCGTCGACAAGGCTCAGCAATTGGGCATACCGGTACAGCGCATACAATGCGCCGCCTGACCCACGACCTCCACCTCGCGGGCCGTGTCGCCGCTACGGCGACGCGCGCCCGCTTTTTTTGGTCGAGCTCTCCGGCGCCGTGCACTCAATCCGGGCGAGTGTCAGGCTACAGGTGAGTGAACCGCGCGGCGATCGAGAGAGAGTCGCTGCTGCTTCACCGACCAACGGCTCACGACCCAACACC
Organism: Candidatus Rariloculaceae bacterium; assembly: GCA_965262365.1. Classification (GTDB taxonomy): domain Bacteria; phylum Pseudomonadota; class Gammaproteobacteria; order Steroidobacterales; family Rariloculaceae; genus UBA6522. The sequence goes on along the minus strand of OZ253541.1, from coordinate 5,548,613 downwards.
AGGAGCAAGATCATGTCCCGCGTGACCTTCAAGCGAATCGCCTCCGACCAGGCCAACATCCACGACGAAGACGGCGACTTCGTCGGCGAGGTGTTTCGCCATCCCGATATTCTCAATTCCGGCAAGTTCTACTTCCTCGTAATCCTCGACGACGATCCACGGAGCTTTGTGCGCGTTCACGACCGCTCGCTCATTCGTAACGTGACCGAAGAAAGACTCGCTTCGCACCCTTTCCTATGAGCACGTCGCCTTCGGCGCCGGCCAATCGGTTCCATCGGTTCTCGCTGAACGACAACACCGCCAGTTTCGCGATGTCGCTGAAAGCCGGCGATTGCCCAGCGTCGATGTCGCCGACTCGTTCCAGGATCGTCGGCTCGCCGCTTCGCGGACTGCGCCATCGCGTTGTCGAGATCGCTGCGGTGCACGGCTTCGCCACCGCGTTGCTTCCACCGCCGGGACGGCTCGAGTTGGCGCTGCGCGCCGCGCTCATTGCCATCGCACACCGCCTCGCCGGCCTTCGCCTTCGCGAACGATCACCGTCTTCCTTCCCGTCGCCCGGCCGCGTCCGCCCACGCGGCCGCCTCGCGACACCTCCCAACCTCGCGCTTTCAATCGCGCCCGCGATTCCCATGCACTCCGTCACGCTCGATGTCGGTCCGCCACCTCGGTGCGGACAGGTAACATGTGATTTCCACGCGAATGCGGAGCGGTAACATGTGACCGTCAACTCGATGCCGACAGATTGGATGTCACCGCTTCACCGTCCTCCCGAAAAAACCTCGGTGCGGAATGAGTGAAGTTCTGCGCCCCCGGCTTGCGCCAGGCGCGCAATTCTGTTACCTAGAACCCGGTACAAGGAATTCGGGACGCGCGCCTGGCCGCGGAACGGGAACCTCGCTCAATCGCCGCCACGGCTCCCAATCGCCGTAACGGCGCGGCCTCTGGCCCAAGTCGGTGTGTTTGGATATTTGGCCTGTCTCACTGCCCGAGGCAGGCTTGGCTCTCACACCCGACGCATCGTTGATGCCCTTCCCGCCAGCGTCCGTGGTCGCATTACCGGACGGAAACTCCCGTAATGTCAGTGACTTACGGCCTGAGCGGTTCCCCGCCCTCACGCGGCTTCCTGGCAAAAACGCCGCCGCGGCTGCTTCCTGTACTACGCCTCAGCCGGGCGGCCCTGACAAGGAGCCGCCATTATGACCGACAAACCGAAATCCACCTTCGCCCGGCGCGTCCGCGCCGCCAGACCCCGCTCAAAGCGCTTCGACATCCGCGACGACGTGGTCACCGGACTGATCCTTCGGGTTCTTCCAACCGGGACGCGCACCTACACCCTGGAGCGCGCCGTGCACGGGCGACGACGCTACGCCAACCTCGGCGATGCCGCAACCCTGACTGTCCCGCAAGCCCGCCGCGAAGCCCGCAGGCTGATCGCCAACTTCAACGAACCGGCCAAGGTAGGCATCGGCTCCCGCACGCCGGAACACCCGATGACCGCCTTTGCCGAGGAGTTCCTCGACCGCCAGGCCCATCGCTGGAAACCTCGGACCAGGGAAACCAACACCCGCATCGTGCGCAAGTACATCCTGCCCACCTTCGGCGATACGACCGTGGACGCTATCACGACCGAACAGGTCAAGGAATGGTTCGCCTCCATGAGCGAAAGGCCCGGGGTCGCCAATCGTTCCATGCCGGTCCTGTCCGTCATGATGCGGATGGCCGAGCGCTGGGGCTACCGCGCTCACAACACCAACCCCTGCAAGAACACGCGCCGCTACCGGATGAAGCCCAAGGAACGGTTCTTGTCGACGGAGGAGATGGCCCGCCTCAACGCCGTGCTCATCCGCGACGAGTTCTGGTGTCCCAACGTCGTTGCCATTGTCCGGCTGCTGATGCTAACCGGCTGCCGTGTTGGCGAAATCCGGTCGCTCGAATGGGAGTGGATTAAATGCAAGCGCATCTTCCTCCCCGATTCCAAGTCCGGGCCGCGCACGGTCTGGCTGTCGGGCGCCGCGCGGGCCGTCATCGACGCCATACCGCGCTATTGCGACGATTGCCCGTATCTCTTCCCAGCCCGCCCGCCGACGCAACCGATCGACAACATTAAGTTCCATTGGAACCGCATCCGTATCGAGGCGGGACTGCCGGGCGTGCGGCTTCACGACCTGCGCCACACCTGGGCTTCGGTCGCCGCCATGAACGGAGTGGACATGGTGACCATTGCCAAGCTGCTCGGTCATGCGCTGGTCGAGACGACCGAGCGATACGTGCACCTGTCCGACCAGTCCGTGACAGAGGCCGCTGACCGCGTTTCGGCGCGACTGAGCGCAGCGCTTGACGGAAGGACCCGGAACCGCAAACGGAGGACCCGTCATGCCAAGAGTTGAACTTTCCGCTCGGTTGGCCCGCGAGAGCAAGGCCGGCGACAAAGACACCATCCTTTTCGACAAGGGCCTGCCCGGGTTCGGGTTGCGCATCCACCCTTCCGGCCGCAAGGTCTGGATCGTGCAGGCCCGTATCGAGGGCAGGAGCCGCCGCTTGGTCATCGCCCGCTACGGGGAGATGAGCCTGGCCCGCGCGCGGCGGCGCGCCCGCGAACTGCTCCAACGCATCCGCGCGGGCGCCAATCCCGCCGACGACATCCTTCGGGAAAAACGGACCCGGACGGTGAAGGCATTGGCCGACGAATACCTGCGCCGGTGCGATCCCTACTGGAAACCCTCGGGCCGCAAGACCGTGCGCATCTATCTCAAGGCCCGCATCCTGCCGGCCTTCGGCCGCATGCCTGTGGATCGGGTCGCCCCGGAGGACGTGTCCGCGTGGTTCGATGCCGCAAGCCGGGACAAGCCCGGCGCGGCCAACCGCGCGTTCGAGATCCTGCGTTCGATGATGTATCGGGCCGAGGAATGGGGTTTTCGGGAGCGCGGCACGAATCCCTGTCTCGGCATCAAGAAAAACCCCAAGCGCAACATCGCTCGGTTCTTGGACCGCGACCAGCTGGCGCGGCTCGGGAAGGCCCTCGACGCTCGCGAGGCCCGCTGGCCGGAGGCCGTCGCCGCGATCCGGCTGCTGGCGCTCACCGGCTGCCGCCGCAGCGAAGTGCTCAACCTGCGCTGGCGCGACATGCAAAAGAACGCGATCCAACTTCCCGATTCCAAGACCGGCCCGCGCTCGGTACCGCTCGGCGCGTCCGCGCGGGCCATCGTGGATGCATTGCCGGGTCCCCGACGCAAGGATGGGTTCCTGTTCCCGAAGAACGCCGCTCGGCGTTCTCCCTACAACATCGTCGCATGCTGGCACACCGTTCGCGCGGACGCAAAGCTCGGCAGGCTGCGCCTCCACGACTTGCGCCACACCGCGGCAAGTCACGCTGTCATGTCCGGCGAGAACCTGCCGCTGGTGGGCAGGCTGCTCGGTCACCGGCGCCACGAGACCACCGCGGGGTATGCTCACCTTGCCGACCGGCACCTCGTCGCGGCGGCGAACAAGGTCGGAGGCTTGATTGCCAAGGCGATGGGCCATGAAAGCGCACTACCGCCTTCCCACTGCTGCATTTGCGGCAAGCGTACCGCTTTGTTCTGATTCAGAGTCGCATTTGGCGCTTCGGTCGCACTCCGTTCCCTATGCTGCACGACCATCACAAGAACAAGACAGGTAATACATACCGCTGGCGCGAATTGCCATTGGAGTCAGAATCCTCGGTCCACTCGAAGGTAATCTTCCAATGTCATCTCCTTGTTTTTCTGCCAAACAGTGCGTACGGCCTCGTAAGACAGGTTCAGTATTTCGGCCACGACGTGGCACGCGGATATGCCCGTATTTGATGTAGCCGGAAGCCCCCCAGACTGAAGCATCCATATGGCAGTTACCATCGATTTGTTACGAATACCATATTGCGTCCCGTCGCGTCCTCTACTTCTTTTCGGCGCCCTTCGGGTTCCGTCTGCGACATCCAGCGCCCACTGTACCAGTGCGACAGGCAACGGTTGATTGCACTTCCGCAGCGTCGTCAAAAGATACTTTATACCCTCCCATGCGTGCCAATAGGTCTTTGATGCCTCAATCCACTGCGACAGTTCCCGGTCCCGTGTCCAGCCAGAATCTCCTTCGGCTTCACCGTAGAACCAAGCCCAAGCCAATATCTTGATCGGAGACGCTTGGTGATTCAGCCATCCGTCGAGCCAAGATGAAATCTCCTCATGGTTTTCTTCGTAACGCCACAACTGTTGCGGTCTATCCATCACGGCCTCCTCGTTCATTCAGCGACGGGTCAACGATGCCGGACGAGAGTTCGACCATCGACATGAAAAAAACCGCATTTGATTACCTTGAAAACAGGATTGACCTGCGCATCGGGCCGCATTCAAATCCGTCAGCACATGCAATGCGGATTATTCCGAGATGCTGACATCCCATCTTGAAGCTACCGCCACGGCGGCATCAAGCACAGTATTGGCATCTGCGAGAAACTGCGAGCATGCATTGTATAGGTTGGTCAGCATGCGGGACTTCAGTTCCTTTTTCGCCGCCCTGTCGCGGGCGACCGGGAGCAGCGGATTGCCCGTCCCCGCGTTGTCGCGGTTCACGTCCACGAACGGCTGCTCCGCTGCAAGTGCCGCGCCCACGCCGACGCGCAGTGGGAAATCCGGCGGCTCAGCGTCCCTGAGCGTCCCAAAGAGAAGTGGTCCCCAAAATTCGGACAGGGTTGTAAGGTGGTATTTGCGCTGATGAGAGGACCTTACGACGATGGCAAAGCGACGCAATTTTTCACCTGAATTCAAAGCCAGGGTGGCCCTGGCGGCGATCCGCGGGGACGGCACGATCGCCGAACTGGCGGCCCGGTACCAGGTGCACCCGAGCATGATCGGCAACTGGAAGCGCACGGCCCAGGAGGGGCTGAAGACGACGTTCGGTCGTGGTGCAAGGCATGCCGATCGGGGGCATGAGGAGCAGATCACACGGCTTCAGGCGAAGATCGGTGAACTGGTGGTGGAGCGGGATTTTTTGGCCAAAGCCTTCGATCGCTGAACGTGGATCGGAGGCGGCGGATGATCGACGAGAACCATTCTCTGCTGAGCCTGGTGCGCCAATGCGCGCTGATGGAGATCAGCCGCTCGAGCTGGTATTACCGCCCGGTGGGCGAGTCGCCGGCGAACGTTCGGCTGATGCGGCTGATGGACGAGTTGCACTTGAGCTGTCCGTGGTACGGCTCCCGGCAGATGGCCCGTGCGCTACGGCGCATGGGCCACCGGGTGGGCCGCAAGCGGGTGCGGCGATTGATGCGGGTGATGGGCTTGCGCTCCCTGGCGCCGCGGCCGAACACCTCTCGCCGGGCCCCGGGGCATCGGGTGTATCCGTACCTGCTGCGCGATCTGGCAGTGGATCGGCCCAACCAGGTGTGGTGTGCCGATCTGACGTATTTGCCGATGGCGCGCGGTTTTTTGTACCTGGTGGCGATCATGGACTGGTACTCGCGCAAGGTGCTGTCCTGGGGGCTCTCCACGACGCAGGACACGGTGTTTTGCGTGCATGCGCTGCTGGAGGCGATCGAGCGCAACGGCACGCCGGAGGTGTTCAACACCGACCAGGGCAGCCAGTTCACATCCACGTCGTGGACCGGCGAGTTGATCGCGCACGACATCCGGATATCCATGGACGGCAAGGGCCGGTGGATCGACAACGTGTTCATCGAGCGGCTGTGGCGCTCGCTGAAGTACGAGTGCGTGTACCTACAGGCGTTTGCCGATTTTCGCGAGGCCCGCGACGGGGTCGGCGCGTGGGTGAGCTACTACAACGAACAACGTCCGCATTCAGTGTTTGACGGGCTGACGCCGGCGGAGGTGCATGCCGGCGTCCAATGCCTGAACCTGGCGGCGTAAGACGTCGATGTCAGGATCGCCGGATATCGGACGGGTTGCCGGACGCTCGGCACGGTCGGTGCGTGTCCAGCGCCCTGAGCGGTTCGGAGCTGGCGACCTCGGTCCGCCTGCTGGGAGTGAACTTGGATAATCGAGCGGTTGAAGAAAGTCACCGGGCCCGAGGGCTCGCACCACCGGAGCGCCCTGTGCTGTGGATTTGTGGACGAGCCCTTCGGACCGGCGCGAACCCTGCGGGCCGTGTGGACAGCCCCTGTGCAACGCCAAGGCGTTGCACACCGCCTGACCGCACTTTCGCGCCTCTCGCCCACGAACTCCACAGCATCAACGATACAATTTCGATCAAGAAAGAGAAGACGAAGACTGTTCAATCTGGCAGCATATGATGGACAGCAGATACCACCTTAAAATAGCTGCCAACCTGTCCAACGATTGGGGTCCACCTCTAAGGCGTACGCGCAAATCCGTCGCCAAGTGCTTTGCCGGGGTGTCCACCGTCGAATTCCGATACAGGTCCTTAGCATGGCCCCTCATCGGCCGTCTCGCCGCTGACTGACCGGCAACCACTCCTTGAACGACCCGCGGGACGCCTTTGAAATGCCACCGTAGTGACCCTCCAGCCGGCAGGCCACACAGCGCACATCCACAACCGGGCTTATCGCGATGCCGGGCAGCGGTACTTACTCGGTGCGAAGTTCCACGCACGCATCGGAACGCAACCTCTCCGGCGCGACACTCGCAGGGTCGTCGTACGAGCGCGTCAGTACGCAGCCGATGGGCTGCCCATTGGAATCGTCGTCCGAGACACGGTCCCCCTCCGTGTAGCGGCCGACATGGTGCATACGGCCACTGGATCGGCGTGATCTCTTGAATTCAAACGTCCATGTCAGTATCTCCTAACCGCGATTTGCTCCGTGAAAGTCGGCCCGAGACGCTGGCATTCCCCCTACCCTCGATCAACCCGCTGCCACCGAACGCTCCGCGCTGTTGTCGGCAGCCGTTGGGGCGGCATTCCCAATCCCGGTACCACGAGGCAGCGAACGATTTTGTCAGCCCAAAGAAGTTTACGGCCTACCGGCACGTGGCACGCTTCGCTACGTTACGTGTGCGGATTCGGTTATCGCCCAATTCCGGATCCGGCTTGAGCCGTGCGCCGACTATGCCTGACGGTATTAATCGACCGCGACGCGGCATCTCACTTGAATACGCGCGGCTCAGCGGGATACTCTCCCGATTCACGTCTGTCGGGTTAGAAAACTTGCCACTACGTACACGACACCCAAGGTTAAATATGAAATTTGTCAGATTGCTCTTGTGTCTTTCGGTCCTGTCCCCGTCGACTGCACTCGCCCAGGAACTTGTCGGCAGCTGGTGCTGGCTTCCCGGCCAGGGACTAGAGATCACATTCAGAATCTATATTTTCGAAGATGGAACGACCGCGCTACACACAAGCATCGAAGACGCATTGGGCGACGTCGCATCGGATAGCTTTGCGTTAAGACCAATCTCTCGAGGATATGTTCGAGACGACACCGGCGAACGCTACATGATCACCGTGTCTGGCGATCTGGCAATGTATTCGGGCGATGAATTGATTGCTCGAGCAGCTAAAGGGCCCTGCTGACTCGACCTGCCGCGCCAGTCACACGACAGTCGCGCGGTGAGTCCACGCACGGCCGGACCCGCCGCGCCAGCCAACAGCCCAACCCATCCGACAGATACTAGTTTGCAGAAATCCAGATCTCAATTCTAGCGCGCGCACGTCGGTACGATCAGCTCCGTGGAGGTACAGCCTTTCAGGATTTCGTCCACCGCATTGGCTTCCCGCTGGTCGATGGTCAGGCCGTACTTGCGCCGCACATCCACCGTTCGCTGGGCGAACCAGCAAACGTTTTGCTCAGGCTGCCACTCGGCCACGTCCAGGGCGATTTTTTCGAACCGGTTGACCTGCGGGCTTGCGAGCGTGAGATTGAGCAGGTCGGAGGCGAAGGCTCTCTTCGTCTCCGGGCTCGCCGAGCACAGGCCGCTGTCATGGGCCTCGGAGCGGGCGACCATATGCTCGATGTCCGTTTCGCCCCGGCTAGCGAAGCATTCCCCCGTATAGGGGCTGAAAATCCCGCCGAGCATTTCGATGATGTCCTCTTCCACGGACTGGGGATACGAGTAGTCCTCCGGACGGTAGATTTCGCAGCGCGACTCCGGCGCAATCCTCAAATCCAGGTCCGGAACCTGAACCCCCTCGCCGGGGTCGGTTTCCTCCTCCATCCCCGCGCCGCTTCCGCCGCACCCGGACACCAACAGCAGAACGACCAATGTACTTCGGATCATTCGACAATCAAACAGCACCGGCGGGGGAATCGCCTTGCGCTCAGTCTCCGAATCGCCACCTGTCAGGCCACGATTGAACGGACAGGATTCACGCCAAGCACGCTTCCTGCTCCTACTCAGCCGGCCTTCATCATTGCGCGCACCCTGCTGTGCCACAGCTCCGCCGCTTCCAGCGCCTGCCGGTACACCAGGCTATCCCTCGGTGCGCCCTCCTTGTCATGGATCCAGTCCAGCAACACGATGTCGTGATTCGGCTTCTTGAAGTCATCCGTCACGAACCGCAGAATCATCTTCCTTACCTTGTTCACGGTGCGCCTGGAACCGGACAGACCGCCGATCACCGCCCCGACACCGCCAAGCAGAATGCCCCCTACGGCGACGCCGGCAAGCTGGCTGCCCCGGTTCGCGTAGGCGAGTTGCACATCGTCTTCCAGAATTTCGCAGGACATCATCGACGGCACCGTGAATCGACGAAACTCCTCCGCGTCCGTCAGCAAAATCTCCCGGCGTTTCAGGTCGATTGCGATACCGCCCAGGTTCTGGTCGCTGACGTAAACATCATCCGCCTCGAAGTCATCCAATTCCCGGATCCGCTGCTTGATGCTTCCGGCCTTGCGAACGAGGAATATGCGCAGCGCGACCCAGGCCACGAGAAGCCCGATCGCACCGATCGCGATCGCGAGAAACCAATACTCCATTAGGTGCACTCCAGCTGTTGAACCCTGACGGCGCAATCATATCCCCTGCGCCATACCATGTCCCCTCGCATCCTCCCCGCAATTCCACGATCAACCCGTCCAGCCGTCGCCCCGAAGCTCGCACTGTGCCTACAACCTCACACAGTCTCTCCACCGATATCACCACTTTACTTGTTCACTCGCCGCCCTAGTGTAGTGTCTCTTAAATTAGTAAACATTATGCCAATGCTTTGTGGGCCTGCCGGGCCCGCTGGATCTTGGCCAGGATATCCTGCCCGGATTGGCGCCAGACGTACCGCTTGGGGTTCAGATTGTGTTCCTCCAGATAGGCGTTGATGGCCTCGACCAGCCCGCCGACGCTGGTGAAACTGCCGTGGCGCACGACGTCCTGCGTGAGGTCCCGGAAGAACCGCTCCACGAGGTTCATCCACGAACTGGAGGTCGGGGTGAAATGCAGGACCACGCGGTCGTTGCCATGCGTCTTGCGGTGGCGCTGGTTGTGCCACTTGATCCAGGATTTCACCTTGGCGTGCTTGTGGGTGGCGTAATTGTCGACGATCAGGTGCAAGCTCACCCCGACCGGCACCTCCCGATTGAGGTGTTTGAGAAACGCCAACCATTGCCGATGCGTATGCCGGGTGGCGGTCTGGCTGAATACCTTGCCGTCGAGGTACGACAGCGCGGCGAACAGGGTGACGGTGCCGTGGCGCTTGTAGTCGTGCGTCTGCGTGCGGCTGTGCCCGCGCATGACGGGAAAGCCGGGCTGGGTGCGTTCCAGGGCTTGGCACTGGCTTTTCTCGTCGCAACACAGCACCAGCGCGCGCTCCGGCGGGTTCAGGTACAACCCGATCACGTCCCAGAACTTCCGCTCGAAGTGCTTGTCGTTGGACAATTTGAACGTCCGCGTCGCATGGGGCTTGATGTCGTTGGCGCTCCACAACCGTTGCACGGTCGCCTTGGACACGCCGGTCGCCGCAGCCATGCCGCGCACCGACCAGCGCGTCCGGTTCGGCGGCGGCCGCGTGGCCCCGAGGACGATCCGCTCGCGCACCTTCAGGTCGATGCTCGGCTTGCGCCCCCGCCCCTTGGCGTCGGCCAGGCCATCCAGGCCCGACGCGCGAAAACGCCGCTCCCACTTGATCACCGCCGCCCGGCTGATGCCCAGTCTCCGCGCGGTCTCCGCCTGACTCAGACCGTCGGCGCGATGCAGTACGATCGAGGCCCGCCGATGATCCCGATGCGCCGCCGTTGGCCGGTTCGTCACCGCCCGCAGCGTGGCGCGCTGTTCCGGCGTGATGCACAACGGACGAATGGGACGGGGCATGGATGCAAGCATGCCAGACCATGCCTGTTATGTCCATTTATTTATGAGACACTACACTAGTGGCGATCCTCACGCGTTCTGCATCAAAATTTGGAGGCATGACCACGGGCACAATCCGCCCGAAAGCTACCGACTGTCCCGCTGTACAAACTGAAATGTCGTCTCCCCTGGCTTGGCCTTCTGGCAGAGGGTTCAATGAAGTTTCCCCGATACTCATTGGGAGACACCGATGAGGTTCTTCGCCTCCTGATCCTGTTCAAGCGGGATTTCTGGAACTCGTTCGGAAGGGATTTAGACGCCGACGAAGGCGTATAGAAAATCAACAACTGGCCTGAGCAGTAACCAGATTTGCGGACATGAAAAATATCCGTAACCGCAGCCGAGGGACACCATTACGTACATTTGTCCGAATTGAGCCTCAGCACTTGCTCCAACGCCTCGTCTTCGGAAATACCCGCATTCCAACCGTAGGCTGTAGCGACGGCCGAATCTAGAGCCGCGTGTGCATCGGCGAGCCATTGCGGGCAGGCATTGTAAAGGTTGGTCAGCGCACGAGATATGAGTTCCTTCGCCGCCGCCTCGTCGCGGGCGACGGGCCGCTTTGGATAGCCAGGCGCCGGCTCGTCCGCCCACTCCACCCGCTCGGGCGCATTGAGCCAGCGGTCGCGAAGCTCGACCAACCGCCGCGCGGCCTCGGCGATGGCGACGGCCTGCTGGTCGTCCGCGTACTCCGCCGCGCGAATGTCGGGGGTGAGGAGGCCGTCCGGGAAGGGAAAGGTCCCGAAAGTTGTGGTCGGCGTATACCGCGGATCATTTCCCTTGCCGCGCCAAGTGCCCATCCGCAGCGACCATGCCTCGTGAAACCGGCTGTGCAGGATGCCGAAGGTCACGTCGTCGTCGCGGGAAATAACAATTGCCGCCCAGCACTTCCATTGCCGTCGGCGTCAGCGGGGTCCATCTCGCGCCCGTGTTGCTATCGCGCAATCTCAGGTGTGTAAGTCGGCACGCGAATTGGCTAGTTCCGAAAATCGCCGAATCCAGTCGAAATCTCCCCCAAAGTGAAACTGTGACTCTGGATGTAACGGACATCCATCTAACCGCTGCCGTGAGCAGTGCGGTACACGCAATATTCGGACGGCAGGACCAGACTGGTATCGGAATAAGTGACTCAAGTCCATAGGGGTTATTGACGGCCATAGCTCCGGAGTATACGAACCGTTTGCAGAACGCTTTCCCTCGGGTTCGCAACATCGAACGGCAGGCAGATCAAATTCAGTTCATCATCAAAAAATCGATAGTGCAGCGGGGATGTGAAGGTGCGGTTTCTCGGATAGACCAGCGCGACCGCGTCACATTCGTAGCGTTTGCCATAAGCGTAGAGCTGATACATGTCGTCCTGGTCTATACCGTGCTTTGGTTCGCCCCGATTCCCATCGACGTGCTTCCACTTGGCGTCGAGTATGAACGTGACCCGGTCCCCAGCCCTTAACGAAATGTCCGGCTTCATCCAAAATGCCTTGCTGCCGTCGATCGTCGCCAAGTATTTCTGGGGCCGTTGACTGGTCACGGCGTAGACTCCCTGATGGCGGCGAAAACTGGCCGTGACAAAGTCCTCGAATACTTGCTCCATGGGGAACAGCAGCGACACGTTCGCATGACGCCCGCCGAATGTTGTCAGACCATGATTGAAAAGAAACAGGCCAACCCAACGCATCACTGGCTCGTAGTGCCGCATAGACCGGTCGATGTAGTGCTTTCGCCAGTCGTCGTGCGGGTTCACCGCAAGCGGCACGTCGGCAAATTCCGCCGCCAGTTGGCGGAGTAGTTGGCGGCTCTCACCGCTGCGCACTTGCGAGTCGAGTCTGGCCAGCGTGCTGCGGATGAGCCGATTGGTGGGCCGATTGACGCTGAGTTCGTCGTGGACGACGTGGAACCGCGTTTGATTGGTCAAATTTTCGCGGATGTGCTCTCGAAAGCGGATACGACCCCGCAGATACGGAAGGTTTTCCTCTACGGGGACGTAACGTCGTGCGAGGCCTCCACGGACCAGTGCGTTCAGACTAAGCAAGAATTGCTGAACGAAGACTTCGAGCATGGGGAATCGGCGTAGCGACCGGATGCGGCTCTCGGGCAGCGCCTCCGCAAGCCGGCGCCAACTACGCAGCATGCGCAGGAACACCTCTCTGGTCATTTCGAGATTCGGATCAGCAGTTCTGCCAAGGTCGATCTTCGGGAGAATCTCGATCACGGCGCCTCGCTCTGTCGTGACAATGCCGACATGGTTGGCTGCCGCCAGCGCACCGTCACGACGGAACTTGAAAACCGGGCTCGCGTAGGCTGCGAGGTCGGCCAGGTCGCGCTTCCTCAACAACGCGCTGAGCTCGATGGCCTCGTGCTCCCGAACTGTTATCGGCTCAGGTCTTCGAACCGTGCGAACACCTTGCATTACTCGTCCGCTTCCGTACCAATCATTTGTTCGCTCTGGTATATTCGTTTGTATTCCTCCGGATCACGCCAGCATTCATCATCGTCGGGTATGCGCTCATATGTCCTATGTTCGGCGTCCACCAAGTCCGAATCCGACAACAGCCTCCCCGGCTTTCGTTCCTGTACGAAGGAGTTGTTCGCTAGTACCGCCCGTATCTTCATCCAGTCGTCGAAGAAATACTCCTGCAGAAGGGGAAAAATCCTGTTGCGGAAGGTAAACGAAAGCTCTTCCATGTTGTCGACGTGAAGTAGGTAGGTGTGCCCGATCTGATGTTCCCGGTCGAGCAGGGCGGTAACCCGTTCGTTTATTGCCTTGAGCAGTTCCGAGCCGTCTACTCCTTCGATATCCCTTTCAATCCCGGCGTGCTGCGGTTCCGGCATCATTTCGAAGAAGGTGAAACGGCGTCGTAGCGCGGTGTCGAGCAACTGAATGGATCGGTCCGCCGTATTCATCGTGCCGACTATGTACAAGTTGTCCGGGACGCCAAACACCTTGCCCGAATAGGGTAGTGTCACCCAGGTTTCATCGTCCCGCTCAAGACGACGTGAATCCTCGATCAACGTGATCAATTCGCCAAATATCTTCGCGATGTTGCCCCGGTTGATCTCGTCGATAATAAGGACGAAGCGCTCTTCTCCTCCTGCCCCTGCTGCATCTTTCGCCGCCTCGGCGATGCGTTTGAAGATGCCGTGGTGCAACTCGTAGGCGACTTTCTTCCCTTCCAGCCTGGGCCGGATTCCCTCGATGAAATCCTCGTAGGCAAAATTTTGGTGAAACGTCAACATCGCAATGCGTCCCTGGCCCGTTTTGGGATCGAACCTGAGACTATGGAACCGGTCTCGATCAACATCGGTGCGGACTTCCTCGCCGTCGATTATGGCTAGGGCATGGTTCACCGCATACCAAGTCTTCCCGGTTCCCGGTGGGCCGTACAGGATACGGTTGCGGGGTTGGTTGACTGAACGGGATGGACGGGTGGGTGGGCCAACGCCGTCCTGCTCATTCAAGCGCTCGATCAGATCAAACGTCGGCTTGTACGCATCGGCTCCGCCAAATGCGGCCTGCGTCGCGTTCCATGCATGCGAAAAACCGTCCCTAGGGGTGCTCCCCGTGAGCGCTGATGTTGTCTTGTTCAGCCACAGGACGTGGAGCCTACCGTCTTCCGTCCATCCATCAATGTAGCCGTTGCGCTGGACAACTCCGATTCCGCGGCCTTCGATTTGCCCGCAACGAACCAATACGATGTCGCCCGGTTCGGGTTCATGCAGGGGGTACTTCTTCGTTTTTCCCGCACCTCCGGTATAGACGCAGTAGTCATTCTTGAAGTTACCCCATTGGTCATCGCCGTCCTCACCGTGGGCCATTGTGCTGACTTGATACCAATGGTTCGCATGGACGGTTAACTCACCGCGGTTACGCAAGTAAGCGAACAAGTTGATCTCGAAAAGTTTGCAACCCGGAAATGTTCGGCGAACGCCATCGATCAAATTGCCATAGTCAGTCAGGGTGAGTCTTCGTGGCACCTTCTTGAACGGAAAAAGCCCCAGCGACGCCGTATCATCGTCAATCGGGAAGAACTCCGCAGGGTTGATAAGAAATAGAGCTTGGGTCAGCTTCTTGGTCGCGACATTGCGGATATCCAGCGCGTTCTCAAAGCTACCTGCGCTTATGCTGCCGAATCCTTGGACAGCAGCTCCGAACAGGTCCCAAAGCAACGTCGGGTGAAAATTAGCGTGGTCGTGAAATGCCCAGGCACGAGCTTGCGGTTTTGGAAAGATGCAAGCGCAATCTTCATCGCCGGGTAGCCGCTCGGTCATGGCGAAGACCTTTTCGATACTCGGGAACACACGCAATCTGACGGACGACTCCTTGCTACGGGCTGCCACACTGTAGATGAACGAAAACGGATCGATGTTCTCGTCGCCGTGTTTAAGCAACGGTTGCTTGTCGTCATCGTCGCGCCACTCGACTTGGTTGGCTGCGTCAATCAGGTATTGCTCGCCGCCCTCAGCAACCTTGTTCGCAAGTTCATTGAACCATGGAACCCAAGCGTAGATTTTCTTCACGTGCTAGTCCTTCTTCAGGCGTGACCGCCAGCGTAGTTGATTGCTTACGACACCGATGATCGACTGAGTCTTCGAGACCGGTTACGGGAATATGCTAACCGCTGAATTACGTTCGGTATACCGGCGATCCGGCTGTGTGGGCCAGGCCGCATTAGCCTATTCTTGGCCTGCAATAATGCGGTTTTCCTTCCTAGTCGGCATCTAGTCCGCGTGCGGCGGCGACATCGAAACAAAACCACCTGAGCGCTATTATTCTTGACCTCCAGCGCGAGCATTTCGTTCCAGCAACTTTCGCAGCGCCTCGTCCTCACCGATCTCTTTATTCCAACCATAGGCCGCTGCGACGGCAGCATCCATTACCGCGTGGGCATCGGTGAGCCATTGCGGGTAGGCATTGTAAAGGTTCGTCAATGTGCGGGCCTTGAGTTGCTTCGCCGCCGCTTCGTCGCGGGCGACGGGCCGCTTCGGATAGCCGGCCACTGGCTCGTCCGCCCACTCCACCCATTCAGGCGGATTCAGCCAGCGATCGCGAAGCTCGACCAACCGCCGCGCGGCCTCGGCGATGGCGACGGCGCGCGAGTCTTTGGCGTAGTCTGCGGCGGGAATGTCGGGGGTGAGCCCGTCCGGGAAGGGGAAGGTCCCGAAAGTGGTGGTGGGTGTGTAACGAGGCCGGTCTTCCAAGCTGGTCCCGAGCCGCAACGACCATGCCTCGTGAAACCGGCTGTGCAGGATGCCGAAGGTCACGTCGTCGTCGCGGGCGATTGCAATTGTCGCGCTGTCAGGGCAGATGCCCGCGTCTAACCAGACAAAGAGCCTATGCTTGGCCACCCGGGGTGTACCGATGTAACGAGCCAGCCCGGCGAGGGCATGCCACATTTCGGGTCGCGGACGTTCATGACGCCACCACAGTTTCTTGACAGCCTCGGCTCTGTTCCGCTGCCGCATCGGCCACACTTGCTCCTTGACGTGCCCGAAGGGCGCTTCGTAGAGCGCGGCCTCGGCCTCCGGCATCTCCCATCCGAAGTCCACGATCCACTTGCCCGCCGGGCGGCGGGTCAGGTCCATGCCGTTGATCCAGGGCTACAGAACATCGGCATTTGGCCGCCCGTTCGGATTGGCAGGCAGGCGGAGCCACTCCCGGGCGACATCGCCGGGAACGTCGAACGGCCCGCCCTTGGTATCGCCCATGAAGGCAACCCCGCTGTTCGCCGGGATGCGCCTTGCCCCGGTCAGGTCGACCCCGGTCCCGCCGCGCCTGGCCGTGAGGTCGGAATGGATTTCGTCCACGGGCTCCCCGTTCAGGCACTTCTCCTCGCTGTACTTGTCAACCGCGCTTGAGAAACAGACCAGAGAGACCCGCACCGCCGCCCCGTCGATCACCCAAGGTTCATCCGCCCAGGCATCGAAAATCGGGCGTCCGTCGGTCGCGGCCTGCAACGCCCTGCGGTTCGCGCCCCCGCGTATAGAGTTCGTGGCGACCAGACCGACGCGCTGCGCCATGCCCGCCGCGACCTGCTCGCCCGCCTTCACGAACCAGTAGCAGACGAGATCCGCTTCACCCGGCACACGCCCTTTCCACGCGTCAAACATCCCGGCGACGTACTCCTCGCCCAGCCCGCCGATCAGCAGCTTGCCGCCGAGGAACGGCGGGTTGCCGATCACGACATCGGCTTGCGGCCAGTCCGGTTCGCTTCCGTTCGGTGCGATGATCGCGTCCCGGCATTCGATGGTATCGAGCGGAACGAGAATCGGATTGGCCGAGTTGCTGAACCCGTTGCGCCGCATCCACTGGATTTCGCCGATCCACACCGACACCCGGGCAAGCTCCGCCGCATAGGCGTTGATCTCGATGCCCCTCACGTTCGCGGGACCGACCGCCGGGAACCCGCGCTCAAGGCCGAGCGTCTCGGCTTCCAGCTGGACGCGGTGCTCGATGTCCTTGAGCGCGTGCAGCGCGAGATAGAGGAAGTTGCCCGAGCCACAGGCTGGATCGAGCACCGTGAACCGACGCAGCCGTTCGAGAAACGTGCGCAGCGCCCGGTCCGCCTGCCGCCGCAGCCGAGTCTGAGCCGCACGCGATCCCGCCGCGTCCGCACGCTCCATCATGGCCGCGATCTCTACTTTCGCCACCTGCCATTCCGCAAGCAGCGGACGAACGATCACCGGCTCGACGATCCGCAGGATCTTTTCGCGGTCGGTGTAGTGCGCCCCGAGCTGCGAGCGCTTGTCCGGGTCGAGCCCTCTCTCGAACAGCGTTCCGAGGATCGACGGGTCGATCTCCGACCAGTCGAGCGTGGCCGCCCTCAGCGCCGTCTCGATTCCCTCCCGGTCCAGCGGCAACGCCGTGTCGTCGTCAAACAGCCCGCCGTTGAACCAGTCCACCGCCTGAAAATCGATGTCGCCGCCTGTTGCCATCGCGCCGAACAGCCGCGAGGCGTAGTCCGCGAACTTCTCGGAATTGCGCCCGGCATGAGTCAGCATCCGGGTGAACATGTCATCGGGCAGCAGCCCCACGTCCTCGGCGAACATGCAGAACACCAGCCGGTTGACGAAGTGCGCCACCGTCTGCGGCTCTTGGCCTCGGTCCCGCAGACCTTGGGCAAGTTCAGCGAACGTTGCCGCCGCACGCTCCGTTACCATCTGCCGGGTCACCCCCGGCCGCAGCCGCTCCGGGTCGGACATCGCCCACTTGAGCTTGTCGCGCAATGCGCCGTCGCCGAGATCCTCAAGCGCGAACTCGTGAACTTCGCTCACGCAGTTCGTCCAGTTGGTAACCACGCGGAACCGCACCATGTCCGACACGATCAGCAGCGGCGGGTTCTCTAGCGCCAACGCGTACTGACGCAGCTGGTTGAACGCCGCGTCCAGATCGGCGCGCTGCCCCTTGTACTCCCACGCGAAACAGCCGCGCTTCCACACGTCCGCCCAGCCGTCGCCGCCGGTGTCCTTTCGCGCTCCGCGCTCGAAGCAGTACCAATCGCCCGTCGGGTCGGCTGCCGCGGGCGTTGGCTCGCCGAGCAGGCGGCACAGGTCGATGAAGTGCTCCTGCGACGCGGAGCGCTCCTTCAACTCGGACGCTCGCCACTTGGAAATGAACGCGCCCGGCGTCATCGCGTCGACCGCCACGAAATCAACAGAGATCGGCGTCGCAAACACGTGACGCGCGCGGATGACGCAGCAAAGCGCATCGCAGCATCACTCTCTATTCCCGTTTTGGCCTGATCGCCTTGCAACCGACTCGCGCGCACAGCCAGTCCGGCTGCCGATGACACCCTGCGGCGGGAACGTCTCAAACCGTTCATGCGTGCGCTGTGTCCTCTTGCTGAACCGTAGCAGCGGAATCCGGCTCACGGTTTGGGGTTCTTCGTCGCCACGAACTCCGAAGCACCCTTGCCGCGGGCCCTGCGAATCGTATACCCGTGCACACCCAGCTTGAATGTACGATCCCCTGCGAACCCCGCCAGCGCCTGCTCGATCTTTTTCGCGACCGAATCTGCTTTCGGCGCGGAAGCCGCAGCCTGCTGCGCGGGCCCACTTGGCGAACACCTCTTCGCCAAGTTCCTCGCCGACCGACTGGCGCAGGAAGTTGAGTTTTTTCAGATGCCCCTTGGTGAGTGTACTTTCGTCGATGGCCATTCCCTTGTTCCTTCCCTTTGCCGCCTCGATGCGGCGTTGCGCGGGCCATCATACGTCAACGGGCGTTTTCCGGGCGCGCCGGCCCGGTGCCGGTTCTGCGCATCCGGGGCCGGGCAGCGACTATAGGCGGGGTCTGACTGGAGAACTGCGAAAAGAACCCGCGAAATTACTGCGAAAGAGTTTGGGAGAATTGCGGTAAGAGCGGGTAAATCAGGGTCGGGAGAGGTCCAAAAATCAAAACACGTTTGGATAAAAGCGGTGCCGCGCGGAGCCCCGCCGAAAGCGCTTCGAAACAGCCGCTCAGCGTCGGCGATCTGCTCGGTCGCGACGGACCGCCGGGCGGCTCGAAACTCGCCGTTCTCGCTCACGCCGTGTCGGTCGGGCGGTCGCTCCGGGGCGAGATCGCGGCGGCGCTGCCCGACCGTTCTCTCAAGCTGGAAGTCGTGCCGCGCGCGCGGCCGTGTGGTACTTTCCAGCAGTCCCGCCAAGTTGGCGGGGCTCACCCGACGAACTACGCGGGATTTTTGGCGCATTGTTGATCCACTTCGAAAACCTTGAAACCGCCGCGGAGCGCTCCGCGTTCGTCGAGCGCGAGCTCGCCTGGGTCATGACGCCGGATCGCGTCAGGCAGAATGCCTTGGCTTGGGACGCCGCGCGCAAGCAGCGCAGGCTCCACGAGGCGGCACTGCTTGAGGATGGCATAGACCTGCTGGAGATGTTCGCCGAACGCGGCGCGGCCGAGCGGCTGGAGTCTGCGGAGGATCGCGAGTTCGCGGAGATCATCGCGCTGCCGCCGCGCAAGCGCCAGGACCGCGTCTGTGCCATGATCGCCGGCAAGGACGGCTTGGTTGCACGGGCTCAGGACCCCCCGGAGCCCGCGCTGCGGCAGGACGAGAGCACCGGCGCGAAGGTCCTGGAGATCATCCAGAAGATGCGGAAGCTTCAATCGGAGTTGACGTGGTGCGACGATTGCGCGCCGATGCTTGGCGAGTATGCGAGCCTTGATCAGAGGCGCACGATAATGGCGTTGCTCGATCAGGCGCAGGCGGACCTGGACAAGGTCGCGCGATGCTGCAATCCGAGGGAGTGGTGAGCGGCCCGCGGCCCGCGCCGGAACCACCGGCAGGCGCGGCTGAGCGCGCCGCGACGGAAATCGCCGCGACTTACCGCAAGGTCGCCGCCGAGACGCTGCGCTACCAGCTGCTCAGGGCACGCGAGCTCCACCGGTTGCGCGAGGCTTACGGTCGGGCCGCATTCGCCGGCCAGATAGCGGGCTTGCGCGAGGTTCTGAGCGCAGCCGAAGCCGGGCTTGAGGCGGACCTGTGGCAGCTCGTCGGCGGGGATCGGCGCGTCCTGGACTACCTGCACGGGCGCATGCCGTTCGACCGCCGAATGCTCGATGTGATCCGCGGCGAATGGGGCTTCGTTCGCGTGATCGGAGACTTCGAGGAAATCGTGAGCCGCTCGCGCGTGTTCGAGATCGACGCCGCGCGCCTGCACAAGGCATTGGCCGGCAGCGCCGCCCGGGAGGATGAAAAGTGACGGACGGCACGAACGAAAACGCGGGCCGGCCCGCCGGATCGAGAGCCTCGATCAGCGCTACCGCGACCGCATAGAACGCATGCACGCAAGGGGTGAGCGCCCGCAGCCGGACCGCGCCGACCGTCTCGGGCCAACGGTGTTCATAAGCATCGAGCGAGCGGCCGATCCGTGCAAGCTCGCCGGTTTCGGTGGCATATCCATGCGCACCTGCACGGGAAGTCGTCCGGCCGTTCGCCACTCCATCAATGGGGTCGCGCCGTCCCGGGATCCGGCCACGGCGCCGTCCAGCCGCCGGTGTCCGGTGTCCGCGAATCGGCGCGCCACATGCCCAGAATAACCACCGCGACCGAGATCAGCTCCGGGGCCAGATCGATCGCCGCCTCCCCGAGTCCATCGGCCAGTTCCCCGATGTCCGCCGCAATCCCGTACACCGACAGCATCGTGCTCACCGCCGCCGCCGCATCCCCCTCGCCCAGCGCCACCGCCGCCCACGCCTCGGGCCGCAACCGCATCGCGCGCTCGAACCCCAGCACCCACCGTTCCCAATAAACCTCCCCGGTTTCCGGCTCCATCCCGAACGACGGCTCGTACGCCGCCGGGTCCTCCTCCAGCAGCCGGCCCACCTGCTCGACCCGCTCCGTCAATACCGCACGCGTTTCCGCCCGGGCGGCCGCGTTCCCGGCAACGATGCGGTCCAGTTCCGGTTCGGCCTTCCAAACCGCCTCCAGCCATTCCTCCGCGGGCACCGCCTCGGGGCACAGCGCCACGCCGGCCACGAACCCGTCGAAGCCGGGGAAGCTCACCTCCTCCCCGGCATCGACGGCCAAATCTGGCGCCTCGTCCGTCAGCGCTTCCTCGATCCTCTCTACCAGCCGCTCCATCTGTGCTGCCAATTCGTCAAGCCGGTCGATCTCGCGGCCCACGGCCGCCTGCTCGCGAGCGAACTGCGCCTGCCGCCGCTCAAGTTCCTGCAGCAGCCGCTCGATGCGCCTCTCCCGCTCGCTCATCGCACGAGCCGGGCGCTGCCCCTCCCCGTGGAGCCGAACAGAGATCCAAGGCCCATCCCGACGCTACTGCCGCTTGTTGTTCTTCACGGCCACGAAACCGGTCGCGTCCTTGCCGCGGGCACGGCGGATCGTGTAGCCGTACATGCTCAAATTGAACGAGCGATCGCCGGCGAACCCGGCCAGCGCCGTTTCGATTTTTCTCGCCACCGGATCCGCCTGCGGCGCCGAAGCCGCAGCCTGACGAGCAAGCCATTTGGGAAAAATCTCATCGCCCAGCTTGTCACCAACCGACCGGCGCAGGAAGTTGAGTTTCCTCGCCCGAGCCTTGGTGAGTGTCGTTTCGTCCATGCGATTCATCCTTTTCTACACGGCCGCCTAGTCGCGGTGCGCCGGACATCATACGTGAACGTCGGCTTCCCGGCCGCGCCGGCCCGTTGCCGATTCTCCGCATCCGGGGCCGGGCGACGACAAAAGGCGGAGTCTGGCCGCGACCGGGACGGCGGCCGGTGTCCGGGGGGCGGACCGGCCGGACGGCCCATCTGCGAACCGAGGGAGGTGTCGGCAATGAGCAAACTTGTGGACAGGCGCGCCCCGGCGTCGACGTTTCTTGTGCACCATTTCGGACGCGGCCTGGTGGACGAGGGCCGCACTTACGCGGTGGAGCGGTTTGTATGCATGAGCGACGGAGACATTCGCCGCCAGGGCAACGGCGCGCCGGGCAGGAAGAAGCCCCACCGGCCGAAACCCGAGGTCGCCACCTTCGAGCAGGTTAGGGATCTGCGCCCGGCCTACAACGAGATCATCGTGTGCACTGCGTTGGGCACCGGCTCCGGTGTCCAATTCTACGGGTACAGCGCCTGTTCGTTTTTCGGCGAACGCAGGCAACGCCGCTGAACGGCGCCGTCTGAACGTTCCGCCGGCCGTGCGACCGGCCCGGTCTGTTTTGTTTCCCGGGAGATTTTCGAGTGCCACGTAGCGATGCCGAAATTCGACGCGCCCGCGAATGCGGGCGCCACCGCAGGCGCACCGCAGCGCGCATCGCCGCCGGCCGATGCGTACGCTGCGGCCTTGAGCCTGCCGTGGAGGGCGGGCGCACCTGCGAGACGTGCCGGCGCAAGCGCCGGGCGGCGGACCGGGACCGGGCGAGGAAACGGCGCGATGCCGGCATCAGGCGCGTCAGGGACCCGAAGGCCCGTCAAGCCGAATACGTCCGCGCCAGACAGCGCGTGGCCGAACGCAAGGCTGCCGGGCGGTGCGTGAAATGCGGTAACGCCAGCGCCGAGCCGGGTTTCACGCTCTGCCCGTCCTGCGGCCAGCGCCGCCGGGCTGCCGAAAGGGCCCGATACCGCAAAGCCAAGCAGGCCGGCCTGAAATATGGCGGCAAGTCCCCCCTGGCCAAACGGTTCCGGGCCCGCACCCGGTCCCGGCAACGCCGGCAGACCCGTCGCGATGCCCGCCTCTGCCTGCGCTGCGGCCGGCGCCCGCCCGTGGACGGCGGGGCCAGTTGCGAGCAATGCCTGATCGTGCGCCGGGCGACTGAGCAGGCGATTTACAGTGTCCGGCGTTCCTCAGGCCAATGTGTTCGCTGCGGCACATCCACGTTCGAAGGCGAGCCGCTTTGCGGGCCGTGCGCGGTCGTCGACGCAGCGCGCCAACCGGGCAGGAACGCCGCCGCGCGTAGGCGCTACGACGAGAGAACGGCCAGGCAGATCTGTACGCATTGCGGGAAAGCCCCCAGCTTCGGGGCGTCGCGCTGTGAGGCCTGCGCCCGCAAGGCGTACCACCGATCCGAGCATGTCCGGGGACTGCCCGTGTACGGAACCGAGTTCACCGTCGTGCACGCCGCCACGGCGGAGAAACTCGGTGTGTTCGAGCACTGGGAGGACGTGGTGCTGTGCCTGTCGTTCGCGAGACTGTCGTTCGATGACGTGGAGGTGCTTCAGGAACACGCCCCGCTGCGGCCGGTGCTGACGGGGTTTTCCTGATCCCGTCGAGGCCGTCGGCGGCCCGGGAGGGCCGGGCGGTTCGGGGGCGAGCGACCCGGGGCGCAAAGAGAGTGTCCCGGGGATATTCATTCCCGTCAGGAGAATTGCAGATGTATCACTTCGACCATACCGTGACCAACCGCGCCCCGCTGGACTTCAACGCCCCCGTGCGTACCGAATCGGTCGCCGACGCGCTGGTGTCCGAACCTGCCCCGTCCGAGGTTTCGCCTCCCGACGCCGAGTCGCTGCTCGCAGAGCTTGGGCTGCCCGCCCGGACCGTGACGGAAATCCTGGCCCCATCGTCCGCCCCGGCGTTCTAGAGTTCGGGCCAAGCCCGAATAAAGGGTGAATCGGGGAGGGCTCGGGAGGGCCGTTGCCGGTTCGTTCAACCGTTGTCATCAATCTGAGGTAATCGTTATGTTTGGTTTGAACCGCGCAGAAGTGATCGGGCGCCTGGGCGCCGATGTCACTGTCAATCATTTGGTCAGTGGAGGCCGTGTCGCCAATTTGAGTATTGCGACCGACGAAAGTTTCCTGGATAAAAATTCCGGAAGCAGGGAAGAGCGGACAGAATGGCACAGGGTGGTGTCGTTCCAGCCCGGCCTGATCGACATGCTGGAGCGCCACGCGAAGAAGGGCCGGCTGGTCTACGTGTCCGGCAAGCTGCAGACGCGGCGCTGGCGCAAGGACGGGGAGGACTCCGACCGGTTCTCCACCGAGATCCTGCTCGCCCCCGGTGGGAGGGTGCAGTTCCTGGATCGGCCGAACGGCGCCAACGGATCCAACGGTGGCGATGCGCCGCAGGCCGGGGGCCAGGCGGTGAACGAGGCCGCCAAGGCGCAGGGCGCCTCGCAGGACGTCCTCGACGACACCGTGCCCTTCTAAACGGCCCTCCGCCGCGTCTGCGGCATCCGCGAAGGCTGGCCGTCACCAACCCGGTGGCGGTCAGCCTATTGCCATGTAGCCGTCCACGCCGCATCGGCTGACGGCATCCTGCCGTCACTCCACGGTCCGACCCCCGGGCCGTTCGTCTCCGCCTCACGCCCCGGAGCGGTCGAGTCCGACCGGCATCGGGGCGACTCCTCAGGCGGAGAGCCGATCCCGTGTTCCATTCACCTTTCCCTTCCGTTCGCGCCGGTTCGGCGCGGTTCCCTGCCGAGGCACTGCGATGAACGCCTCCGACACCGCCGCGGCGCTGGCCGCGCATGCGGAAGATTGCTGCCGGCGCTATCTTGCCCACGGGCGCCGCGTCGGCCGCTACTGGTGCGCCGGGGACGTGCGCGGCGCACCGGGCCGCTCGCTCTTCGTGCGGCTCGAGCCGCCGGGTCCGGTCGGGAAATGGCAGGATGCCGCACTCGGAACTCACGGCGATCTTCTGGATCTCATCCGCCTGGCCACCGGCTCGCGCTCGCTACGCGAGGCGCTGGCCGAGGCCCGCCGGTTCCTGGCGCAGCCTCTACCGTCGGCAAGTGACCGCCCCGACACCTACGACCGCACCGAAGCAGCCCGCAACCTGTGGAACCGCTGCCAGCCCATCGATCGGACACAGGCCGAAAAATACCTCGCAGCCCGCGGCATCCGCCGCTGCCGTTTCCCCGCCCTGCGATTCCATCACGCCCTCCCATATCGCTCGGACTCCGGCGGCTGGCGCCGCTATCCGGCGCTCGTCGCGGCTGTCGCCGGCGACGACGGGGAACTTGCCGGGGTTCACCGAACATGGCTCGATTCCCGGCGACCCGCCAAAGCAAACGTCGCCGCACCCCGCAAGTCCCTCGGCCGCATCCACGGCCTCGCCGTGCGCTTCGGCGAACCGGCGGCCGCCTCCACGCTGCTGGTGGGCGAGGGCATCGAGACGGTGCTGTCGCTCGTCACCGTCCTGCCGCACGGCGCCTTGCGAACCGCTGTCCCGTCCGGGACGTTCGCGGCCGCCGCACTCTCGGCCGGGGGGCTCGGCGCGTTCGTGCCGCCGCCGATGGTCTCGCGCCTGATCGTCGCCCAGGACCGCGACGAGGAAGGCGAACGCGCCGCGCGGAGGCTGCAACAGCGGTGCACGCTGCTCGGCATTGCTTCCACGGTCCTGATCCCGGCAGGCAATGATTTCAACCAGGACTTGGTCGAACTCGGTCCCGAACATCTTGCCGGCACAATGGCGCCGCTGCTCGATCAACCTCCCGCGCACAGTCGGTGCGGCTTCGCCGCGGGTGAACAAGGAACCAGGAACGAGTCGCGAGACTGAAAACTTTTTATTCCGTCATCACATGTTCAGCGTGACACACGTGCTCAGGCGTCAACCCCTGCAAAGCAGGGGTCCTGCACTGCGTTGCGGCCCGCCAGCGGGTGACTGCCCTGCGCGCGCGCATCCCACTAAACATGTCACGACGGAATACCCCGCCGTGCTCTCTCATTAAGAAAAGACAGGAGCTCATCATGCTTACTCACGCTCAACACGCTTCCCCCACCGCGGTCATCTGCGAGAACCTCGAGTACTTTGGAGGAGGACCCAACCGGGGCGAGCCCGACCCCAGAGCCGTCTGGGACGAATCCGAAGCCCTCACGGGACTGGAGACGGTCCTTGACGCCTTCGTCCAAGAGATAGCCCCTGATGGCACCCAGCTCGCCGACGAACGGGAGTCGCTGCTCTGGGGCTTCGTCAATACCCTGCACATGCAGACCGTGAGACTGGACCGGGCCATCGACCGGCTGGCGCCGGAGCTGAAGAACCTGCAGGCGTCACAGGACGGGTCCGAGATCGGCGCCTGGGAACTGGAACGAATCACCGAGCGCGCGCAGCATCTCGGCGATCGACGCGACGCCTTCGAGCAGTTGCGGGATGCGGCGGCCGAGCGGTACCGCTCCGACACCGGGAACATGTGGCGACCGAGGCACGGCTCGCACACCTCCCGTACGGCGAAACTGACTTCGGCCGCGATCGACGCGCGCGACTTCCTCCGCGCCCGGGATAGCGAAAAGACGAAGGCGCACCTGCCGCAGGGAACCCTCGTCGCAGTCACCGGCTCCAAGCCCGTCGACGACGCCGACCCGATCTACTCCGCACTCGACAACGTCCGCAACAAGTACAAGGACATGGTCCTCGTGCACGGCGGCGGTCCGGGTGCGGAGAAAATCGCGGCGCGTTGGGCCGAGTCCCGAAACGTGCACCAGGTCGTGTGCCGCCCGGACTGGAACGCGCACGGCAAGGCCGCCCCGTTCCGGCGCAACGACCAACTGCTGAGCCTGCTCCCGAAGGGCGTCATCTCCTTCCCGGGCTCCGGCATCTCCGAGAACCTCGTCGACAAGGCCCAGCAACTGGGCATACCGGTTCAGCGAATCCAACTCGCCGCCTGACGCCGCCGACGATTGCGGGCCGCATCGACATCGCTCGGTGCGGTCCGCGTTTCCACATCCGTCCTGCCGGGCGCCGTGCATTCAACCCGGGTGACGTCGAGCCGCAAGTGAGTGAACCGCGCGGCGATCGAGAGAGAGTCTCCTGCGCGTTCACCGATTCCCAACTCAACAAGGAACACGAACATGTCCCGCATCACGTTCAAAAGAATCACGCCCGAGCAGTCCAACATCTACGACGACGACGGCTGCATCGGCGAGGTCTACCGCCAGCCCGACATCCTCAATCCCGGCAAGCACTACTACGTACTTCATCTCAGTGAAGATCCTCGTGGACCCCATCGGGTCTTCGACCGCTCGCGCATCCGCGACGAAGCCCAACGCAGATACGACACTCACCCCTACTACCCCTGATTCGCGCCGCGGACTTCGCCCGCGCGCCTCGCAGTCGCTGCCGGCGTTCGCGTCCGCGAACGCCATCCCCCTCCCGTCGCGATCGGTCGCGTCCGCCGATGCGATCGCTTCGCGACACCTTCCAGCCAGCACTTTCAATCGCGCCCCGCAGTTCCTATACTACGCCCCGGAAGCCGCGCGACGGTTCGGGAACTACTCCCCCCGCTGCGCTGCGGACGCCTCCGCTCAGGCGCCGCTCGGCTAACCCATTGTAGTAACAATGGCTTGGCCTCCCGGTCGCTTGGACCTTGAGGAAGCACATCGACGACGCCGGTGGGCGTGACTATCTCACACCCGACGCAGCGGGCTGCCCGGACCGGCGCCAACTACCTCCCACTGCGCTCGACCCGCGCTCGACCTGCATTCGACTTTGCCCCACTACCAGAGAATCGCCCTGCGACCGTGCCGGGAAAAGTTCAGTCAATTCGACGGCGCCGTTCAGTCAAATTGACTGAATGGGCAAGCTGTTGATATCTCGGACAAAACCGACATGACTCCGATCGCTCGCCAGCGCGCGATCCTCCTCGATTTGCCCGTTCCTTCAAATTGACTGAACGCCAGCTTCCTCCGACCTACAGCAGCGCGATATTTATTGCCCTCGATAATCGACTTCATGGCAAGACCTTCCTTTCTCGAGACCGGCACTTCCGAATCAGATCGTTGACCGATCCTGTACACGTTCCGGCACAATTGACCGGGAAATCTTTCCGGATAATGGGAAAACCACATGGCCAAGACGCTGTCGAAGACCGTTCGAGTGACCGAAGACCAATGGAATCGCGTCGAAAATGCCGCCAGAAAACGGAACCAATCGCCCAATCATGTCCTGGTTCAGTTGGCGATGGAGGCTCTCGATCGTCGCGAATGGCCCCGGACCGAGCTTGAAATCCAGCTCTTGCGGTCAACGTTGTTCACCGCCCAAGCCACCGCGCGGGACATGATCGCGAACGACCGAGGCGAGGAGATTGAGGAAATTCGGCGGGAAATTTCGAAAATCGCGCCGGACGTGCCACGCGGGACGACCAAACACTCGCAATGAAGCCACGCTGGCTCGCGGGAAAGAGAGTCGTTCTCCATCTCTAGCCGACCGCGATCTTGGCATCAAGCTTCCCTACCTCCTTTTCGTTGTGCTGCCCTTTGACCGCCTTTCCGCCCAACACATCCTCCTCGCATTCCGCCAGCCGCTTCTCCTAATCCTGAATCTGGTTAAGATTGCATGAACATCAAACTCTTCGTCCAGCTCCGCCAAAATGCGCTCGCCCTTCACCGTTGACAGCTCGACTTTCGCCTGGAACGCCGACAAAAGATAGGCCCTCTTTCTCCGCGTCATCTTCTGTCTCTCTCCAGAGTCAAAAGCTTCGAGATTTCACTTACCAGATCATGCTCACTGTCCAACCCCCTGGGTCCAGATCTAGTGATAGCGGTTACGTGCTCTCGGAACCGCCTGTGTTGAGCGCAGTATAATAGGAGGTTATATACTGAACTAGACGGTTCTTGTCACATACTCACTTTTTGGGGCAGTGGCATTCCAGTTATGATGCTTCGCGTACCGGGCTGCTGCGCTACCTTGGTTATCTTGCGCTAGAATTCGCCCATCCAGTAAACAGGGAGCTTAACCACATGCGGCACAAAATTTTTTCAATCCTTGTCCTCTTGCCGATTACTGGCTTTCCCCAAATCGAAATTGGGCAAACGCCAGAGGGAGCAACAACGATTACGGGGACCGCCCAATTCGAGGGAAATATCGATTTAACGCTCTCGGAACCTACAGTGCCAACCAGTCCAAATCCGTGGGAAACGAGCTTCACACTAGGCCTCGGTATTAGCGAGGTGACCGATAGAGAGTATACGCTGAAGAACGACCTCGTTCTACGGGATCATGAGGCAGAAGATGCGCGAGAATTTCCCACATTGTTTTTCGTACACATAACGAGGAACCTGACGGGTCCAAACGCCGGAGAGAGCAATGGCCAACCGCAAACTTGGAGGCACAGATACGGTGTCGGGCTCAGTCTCGGCGTGAGCGAACAAGAGGGCAGAGACGCAAATCACTTCGTCGGGCTTAGTGTTCATTTTGGTCACCAAGCCTACCTTACGTTTGGGCGCCATTGGCGCTCGGTTCGGATTCCTGGACCGGGTGGCGCGTCTACCCTTGATGATCTACAGTTTCGACGCAGGGGCGGCACCTTTGTATCACTTTCCTACCCCTTCGCTGGCAGTAGAGACGGATTTATCCGGCTCACAAACCCAACGGCGAACGACTAGACGGCGCAGAAATTCTCATCCCAATCGAATTTCCATCGACAGTCTGGAGACACCGAATTTGCAAGCCAGATCTTCGACAGAGATTCCCGGATTCTGATAACGGTCGGACTCCGCGAGTACGTCCGCCATCAGAACCGCGGCGACGACTTGGTTCGCCTCGATTTCGTGGAACGCCCCGATTCTCGTGCTCTCCTACGCGCCTTCCCTAATGCTGCAGTAAGCAATATCGTCGGCGATGCCGTCATCGATCAGCTCGCGATACAGAAAGTAGTGGCCGAAGTCGTGACCAACCGTAAAGCGCTGACGCGTGAACGGCTGTCGTCCCTTGTAGACGATCCGGTATCCGCCTCCCGATACGCACTCGATCTTTCCGCACACTTAGTCAGACAGATTTTCCGAGTGGCAACCAAGTCCCAACGACATTGCCAACCCGAACACGTCTACGGGCGCGGTCATTCTAGCTCAGCCCAATAGAACGAATTCCTCAAACGGACCCAACCTTGTCATCGTTACGTCCTTGGGGCTCTTGCGCCCCGGCTGTTTGACCGACACCGTCTCTTGATACGCGAGACGCATCCACGCTGTCCTGAGACGCCACGATATCTCGCAAACTAGCGTCCAGGTAGGCGGTCGTGAACTGCATACGAGGTATCCAAATAAGAATTTTCTAACACTCAAATCGAACCGGGACTCACGGTTCGTACACTTCTTCCGGGGACGCCACTCGGCACACGTCGTACAGACTCGCCAAATCGGCCAAGACGATCTCGCCGGATAGGTACTGTTGCGCCACCTGGCGCTTGAACTCAAGACTGTAGGTGCCATCACATGGGTATTTGCGGGCTCATGGCGGCCAGATTGACCGACCGACTCTCCCGCGACTAAACTCCGCCTACAGCCCAGTCAACCTATCGCTTCAGGCTCATTTCGGTATTGGATTAGACTGGGTTCTCCGCAATAGAGGATCTGATGCAACTTCTTCGTATTACCTTACCCGCCGTAATCGCCGCAGCGCTCGTCGCATGTGCGTCGGCTCCGCAAAACATAGCGCCCAATACGGTTTCGGCCGAGCTCTATCGGGCGCTGTCGTGTTCGCAGCTCGCTCAAGAGCTCCTCCGCGCGACCGACATGCGCGATGAAGCTATTGCGGCGCAACGCCGAGAACGCGTGTGGGACGGCGTGCTTAGCGCCATCGTGTTTTCCGGTATCGGTGGCATTACGCCGGGCCACGCCGATGAAGTCGCCGATGGAAAAGGAAAGGTCGAGACGATCCAGCGCGAATACGACACGCCATGCCTTCAGCGATGAACGTAAGGATTTTCGCCGTAGCCGCGATCATCGCGACAGCGGCCATCGCTCAAAACCCCGACGAGGCCTACATCGCCGTGGCCGGAAAGGACGTCGTAGACCCGGCAGTATGGGATACAGAACTCACCTACGGTTTCGGCTGGAGCACGGCCGAACGGCGCCAAGCCGAATTAAACGCCATAGACGCCTGCGGAGAAAACTGCTGGGACTACACAACGACTTTGGTCACGTCAAACCGCGGCGAGTGCGTTGCGCTCGCCAAGGCAACATCCTTTATTACTCTCGAAGATTTCGAGCAACCGCTACACCAGGAACAGCTATACGCAGCATCGAACAAAGACCGCAGCGCAGCAAACGCCGAGGCCATGCGGATGTGCCGATCACGCATGAACACCCAGGAATCTGCATTGGCAGACGACGAGAACCACGTCGAGTGGATATGCCAACCGCTAGAGTCGATGTGCGCCGCCGACATCGACTGACGACCGACCGAAACGAAATCCGATGACCCGAACCATATCGCTTATTGCTGCCGTCAGTCTGATCGGCCTGCCGCTCGAGGCTCTCGGCCAAAACCAGATTGCGCCAACGCAACGGACGGCCCCGGCACAAGCGCCGGACGGCTGGTATCGTGGATACGTTTACTACATGTTCGTAACGGACTTCGGCGCCGCCCACGTTGGGTTTGACCCCGACCCGGCGACGCAAGGCTTCCAATGCAAGGACGGTGGCGGCGCTACCCTGGAGCCGGACCACGCCACCGAATATACCATCGCGGAGGCGC
Organism: Candidatus Rariloculaceae bacterium; assembly: GCA_965262365.1. Taxonomy (GTDB): domain Bacteria; phylum Pseudomonadota; class Gammaproteobacteria; order Steroidobacterales; family Rariloculaceae; genus UBA6522. Next base: position 5,517,511 of record OZ253541.1, on the reverse strand, counting down.
TATGGATCAAAGGGCAGATGTACAAACTATTTTCCGATGCCCTCGCATCGAACGGCCAGATAGCGGCCCATCTGGAGCAACGGATTTCGCCGTTCGGGGAGCCGGTATGCTTCGTCACGGCCGCGCAACAGTGGGCGGGCAGAACAACGGCCAATCCATCTGCGCAAAACCCGAGCCAGACCAACGGTCCCGGCCCATCTGCCGGGCTTTACGGAGCCTTGGCCCTGGGCGATAACTTGGGCGGGTTCGTCACAACGAATTACTCAACACAATCCGAAGCCACCAGGGATGCGTTGGCCGGGTGCAGCAACAGAGACAGCGGTTGTGTAGCGCGACAAGCAGGGTGAGAAGAGCGCGACAATCAAGCTGAGAAGGTGTCGCGACGGTTGATGATGCCTTGTCGGAGGCGGACGAGGCAAGGGGCGTTCATAACGCCGCCGCCGGATCATGATCGGGAGTTGTGTCACGGGTTGTTTTCCTGGACCTGCTTGTTCTTCGATGAGGCGCCGCCCGGGAGCTTGACCTTGGTGTTGGCTGGCGTGGCCCGGGAGGCGATACGCCCGCGGCCGCGTTTGGTTTCCACCGCGGTGCGGCGGCGATAGCTTTCGACATTGAGTTCGAAGATGGTCGCCCGATGCACGAGCCGGTCGATGGCCGCCAGCGTCATGGCCTGTTCGGGGAAGATCGAGCCCCAGTCGCCGAACGGCTGGTTGGCGGTGACGAGCAGGGAGCGGTCCTCGTACCGGGAACTGATCAGTTCGAACAGGACGCTGGTTTCGGCCTGATCCTTACGCACGTAGGCGATGTCGTCGAGGATGAGCAGGTGGTACTTGTGCAGTTTGCGGATGGCGGCCTCGAGCACCAGTTCGCGGCGCGCGACCTGGAGTTTCTGCACCAGATCGGTGGTGCGCGCATACAGGACACGGGTAAGCGTTCGGTCACGCGGCGATGAGTATGGAGGATTCAACGATTGAGCGTTCGCTTCCAGTCCTTGCGGAGGGGTCGCAACCAGATGTCCTTTTTCGGCTGGGCTCGTTTCGTATGCCTGTCATAGCGTCCTCTTCCTTGGGTGGTTCCGACATGTGTCCAGCCGGAGGCGTTGTAGACGGCGCCGGTGTAGCGCGGGGTCTCGACGAAGGTCTCGATGAGTACGGGGATGGTGTTGTAGCGCTCGGTCCAGTCCCGTGGCAAGCGGCGGCGCACGAGGGCGAGGATGTGCGAGCCGAGGTTGGGGATTTTGATCCACGGCAGGATGAGGAACCGCGGGTTGTCGACCACCAGCGGCAGGTTCTTCTCGCGCTTCTCGGGCGTCCATCCGATGAACTTGTCGCGCGGGGCGAGCTTCCACGCGGCGGTGGAGAAGCCGAGCATGGCGACGGGCCAGCCGTCGCGGTCGCGGACGGCGTAGCGCATTTGCGCGCCCACCAGGGTCTTGTAGCCGAGGTAGTGGTAGCGGGCGACGAACTCGTTCCAGAGCTTCCCTTCCCGGGTGTTGCGCACGACGGTGCGGAAGTCGAGCGGGCGAACCCCCTCCAGCGTCGTCGGCGCCGGGAACAGCGGCGGCTCGGTCTGGGGTCCGAAGACGATGGGCTTGGGCCGGCCCTGTTTTCCTCTTGGCGGCGGCAGCGCGATCGCGCCGTCGCGGTGCATGGCGAGCATGGTCACCTTGGCCATCATGTCCTTGAGGCCGCCGTCGGGCTTGAACCAGCCGATGCGCCGGCAGAACTCTCTCGCCAGGGCGGCGCGGGTCGGCTGCGGCTCGGCGGCGATCAGGGCGCGCAGCAGCGCCATCTCCTCAGCCGTGAAGTCGCGCCCGTAGTAGCGGCACTCGATGGCGCCGGTCATCCCGGCGCCGTGAACTCGCGCTTGCGCTCCTCGCTCATCGACCAGGGCAGCCAGGGTGACAGGTCGTCCGGCGGCCTGCCGCCATTCTCCGCGCAAGCTGCCAGCCACGCCTCCAGCCAGCACTGGACGTCGATGCCGTTCAAGGCGAGGGTGCCGACGACCGAGTACATCATCGCGGTGAAGTCGGCGCCGAGCCTGCTGTCCGAACCGAAGCTCAATCGACGCCCGATAACGGCCCCTCGGAACGCGCGCTCCGCGGCATTGTTGTCCATGGGCACCTGGGGATTGTCGACGAAGACGCTCAGTCCCTCGCGGTGCTTGAGCAGCGAGCGTAGCGCCTTGCCCTGGCGCGCCTTGACCGGCAAGTCGGCCAACTCCGCTTCGGCCCGCGCGAACAGACCGTCGACGGCCTTCTTCAGTGCCCCCTGCGCGGCGTCGAACGCCGGCGTCTGGTGGTCGAGAGCGGGGTCGTAATGCTCCAGCCGCTCCTTGTTCAGCCGGCAGGTCGACGCGAACCGCTCGACCCATCCCTCGCACCACTGCGTCAGCTTTTGCTGTCCGGCCGCACACTCGATGAAGTCGCGCCGCTGGTGCACCCAACACCAGCACAGGATCACCTTGCCGTCGAGCCCGCGCGCCATCTTGATGTAGGCGCTGTAGCGGTCGCAGACCAGGAACACGATGCCCTTGACCGAACCGAACAGCCTCATCGCGGCCTCGGCGCTGCGCGAGGGGTCCGCCACGAAGTAGACCGCATCGGCGCTGACCGAGATCCACAGCCACGCACGCCGCGAGCGGCCAGTCTCGCTCAGCGACTGGATGCGCCAGCCGGTCTCGTCGGCGTGGCGCACCGCCATCTCGTTCTGGTGGGTGAGGATCGCCGCGGCGAGCGGCGCGAACAGCACCGGGCAGCGACGCACGCTGTCGGCTATGGTTCCTGGCGCGATCGCCAGCCCCTGATCCGTCATCCACGCCGCGGTCCGCCGCAGGGGGCGGTGGCAGGCAAATCGCTCGTACAGGATGCGCGCCCAGACGCTGGTCCCGTAGGGCGTCCTGGGGAACAAGCGGGCCGGCGGAGGCGCGATCGCTTGCAGTGGCGAGGACAGGCAGTCGCAACCCCGACGGTAGCGCGGGCGCACGATCCTGCGGACATGGGCCTTGACCGCGATCTCGATGACGGACGAGGAACGCTCGCCGTCGGCGACATAGGGCTTGCCGCAACAGGAACACACGCGCGCGTCCTCTGGCGGCTCCTGCCGTTCCTCCTTCTCCTCCAGCGTTGGCCGCTGGGTGCGCCCGTGGCTGGCCGCGCTTGCGCTCCGACCGCGGCGTTTCCTGCTTCTCGCTCCTGCCCCCGAATACCGCCTTCGACAACACGGCCCGGCTCGAGCGCAGCTGGGCAATCCGGGCTTGCAGCCTCGCTCTGTGGGCGCGCAGCGCCTTGATCTTCTTGCCCTGTGCAGCGTTCGCCTTGCGCTGTCGGGCGATCTCCTTGTGCAGCGACTCGATGGTCCTGTTCCGATCGCGCACTGTCCTGAAGACCGCGGACAGCAGGGGACGTTCGGCAAGCTCGGCCTCCAGCTTCTCGTTCTTGATGGCCGACGTTCTCACGGCCACCTGCAGACGGATGATGCGGCTCTGCTGCGCCTTGATGAGGTCCATCTGGTCGTGGTATCCCGCCAGCTCCCCGCGCTGCAGCTTGGTTTCGAAGGTCAGTCGGCGCACTGTCGCCTTGAGGTCCTGCAACCGTTCCTGCTCGCGGCGCAGCCGGCGGTTCTCCCGGTTCAGCCGACGGGTCTCGCGGTTCAGGGAACCGACTTCCCCGCGCAGTCCCTTGATCGTGTCCTTCTGCTTGCGCGCGCGGTCCAGCGCCTTGCGCAACTGGACGCTCGCCCGGGGCCGAGACGGCTGTGCGCGCCGTTTCCACCTGCGAAGCGCCGCAACCTTCCTGCGCAATGCCGTGAGTTCGTCCTTCTGCTCCTGCGGCTGCTCCAGGGCCTTGCGCAGCCGGGCATTCTCGCGGGTCAGAGAATCGATTTCCCGGCGCAGCGCCACCGCCGTCCCCTTGCCGGGCTGCAAAGTCTGCAAGGCTTCGCGCAACTGGAAAACTTCCTTGCGCAGCGACATGATCGTGCTGCTCTTGCGCGAGTCGACACCGGCCTGCGAAAGCAGCTTCTCCAGCCGCGCCACCTCCGTCTGGAAGAACAGCGCATCCTTCGCCGTACGGCGGACTTCCTTCACCTCCTCGACGGCAGCCGTGAGCTTCTCCCGGCTCTTGTCGAGCTGCGTCTTCAGCAAGCCCGCGCGGGAACGGGCATCTATCTCCGCCCGGCGCAGCTCCTCCGCGCGCGTATCCGCCGCGTCCGCCCGTGCCCGTTCCGTCTCCGCGCGGGCCTGTGCCTGTTCGTACAGAGACCGCCAATCGCGCGGCTCCGATGCCGGCGCCGGCGTCGGCGGCGACCAGAACTCGCCGTCCGCCTCGGCCAGCGTCAAACTCGTCCCGAAGTCCTCGTCGCGCATCGCCATGTGCGCGACCATAGCAAATCGTCGGAGGCGTTACCAGTGTCTTGTAAAGGGTGTCCAAAATGATGTCAGCCCTCTCCATCGCCGCGTGACCGAACGCTTACCCTTGAAGTAAGCGTTCGGTCACGCGGCGATGAGTATGGAGGATTCAACGATTGAGCGTTCGCTTCCAGTCCTTGCGGAGGGGTCGCAACCAGATGTCCTTTTTCGGCTGGGCTCGTTTCGTATGCCTGTCATAGCGTCCTCTTCCTTGGGTGGTTCCGACATGTGTCCAGCCGGAGGCGTTGTAGACGGCGCCGGTGTAGCGCGGGGTCTCGACGAAGGTCTCGATGAGTACGGGGATGGTGTTGTAGCGCTCGGTCCAGTCCCGTGGCAAGCGGCGGCGCACGAGGGCGAGGATGTGCGAGCCGAGGTTGGGGATTTTGATCCACGGCAGGATGAGGAACCGCGGGTTGTCGACCACCAGCGGCAGGTTCTTCTCGCGCTTCTCGGGCGTCCATCCGATGAACTTGTCGCGCGGGGCGAGCTTCCACGCGGCGGTGGAGAAGCCGAGCATGGCGACGGGCCAGCCGTCGCGGTCGCGGACGGCGTAGCGCATTTGCGCGCCCACCAGGGTCTTGTAGCCGAGGTAGTGGTAGCGGGCGACGAACTCGTTCCAGAGCTTCCCTTCCCGGGTGTTGCGCACGACGGTGCGGAAGTCGAGCGGGCGAACCCCCTCCAGCGTCGTCGGCGCCGGGAACAGCGGCGGCTCGGTCTGGGGTCCGAAGACGATGGGCTTGGGCCGGCCCTGTTTTCCTCTTGGCGGCGGCAGCGCGATCGCGCCGTCGCGGTGCATGGCGAGCATGGTCACCTTGGCCATCATGTCCTTGAGGCCGCCGTCGGGCTTGAACCAGCCGATGCGCCGGCAGAACTCTCTCGCCAGGGCGGCGCGGGTCGGCTGCGGCTCGGCGGCGATCAGGGCGCGCAGCAGCGCCATCTCCTCAGCCGTGAAGTCGCGCCCGTAGTAGCGGCACTCGATGGCGCCGGTCATCCCGGCGCCGTGAACTCGCGCTTGCGCTCCTCGCTCATCGACCAGGGCAGCCAGGGTGACAGGTCGTCCGGCGGCCTGCCGCCATTCTCCGCGCAAGCTGCCAGCCACGCCTCCAGCCAGCACTGGACGTCGATGCCGTTCAAGGCGAGGGTGCCGACGACCGAGTACATCATCGCGGTGAAGTCGGCGCCGAGCCTGCTGTCCGAACCGAAGCTCAATCGACGCCCGATAACGGCCCCTCGGAACGCGCGCTCCGCGGCATTGTTGTCCATGGGCACCTGGGGATTGTCGACGAAGACGCTCAGTCCCTCGCGGTGCTTGAGCAGCGAGCGTAGCGCCTTGCCCTGGCGCGCCTTGACCGGCAAGTCGGCCAACTCCGCTTCGGCCCGCGCGAACAGACCGTCGACGGCCTTCTTCAGTGCCCCCTGCGCGGCGTCGAACGCCGGCGTCTGGTGGTCGAGAGCGGGGTCGTAATGCTCCAGCCGCTCCTTGTTCAGCCGGCAGGTCGACGCGAACCGCTCGACCCATCCCTCGCACCACTGCGTCAGCTTTTGCTGTCCGGCCGCACACTCGATGAAGTCGCGCCGCTGGTGCACCCAACACCAGCACAGGATCACCTTGCCGTCGAGCCCGCGCGCCATCTTGATGTAGGCGCTGTAGCGGTCGCAGACCAGGAACACGATGCCCTTGACCGAACCGAACAGCCTCATCGCGGCCTCGGCGCTGCGCGAGGGGTCCGCCACGAAGTAGACCGCATCGGCGCTGACCGAGATCCACAGCCACGCACGCCGCGAGCGGCCAGTCTCGCTCAGCGACTGGATGCGCCAGCCGGTCTCGTCGGCGTGGCGCACCGCCATCTCGTTCTGGTGGGTGAGGATCGCCGCGGCGAGCGGCGCGAACAGCACCGGGCAGCGACGCACGCTGTCGGCTATGGTTCCTGGCGCGATCGCCAGCCCCTGATCCGTCATCCACGCCGCGGTCCGCCGCAGGGGGCGGTGGCAGGCAAATCGCTCGTACAGGATGCGCGCCCAGACGCTGGTCCCGTAGGGCGTCCTGGGGAACAAGCGGGCCGGCGGAGGCGCGATCGCTTGCAGTGGCGAGGACAGGCAGTCGCAACCCCGACGGTAGCGCGGGCGCACGATCCTGCGGACATGGGCCTTGACCGCGATCTCGATGACGGACGAGGAACGCTCGCCGTCGGCGACATAGGGCTTGCCGCAACAGGAACACACGCGCGCGTCCTCTGGCGGCTCCTGCCGTTCCTCCTTCTCCTCCAGCGTTGGCCGCTGGGTGCGCCCGTGGCCGGCCGCACCGCGCTGCTGGCCGCGCTTGCGCTCCGACCGCGGCGTTTCCTGCTTCTCGCTCCTGCCCCCGAATACCGCCTTCGACAACACGGCCCGGCTCGAGCGCAGCTGGGCAATCCGGGCTTGCAGCCTCGCTCTGTGGGCGCGCAGCGCCTTGATCTTCTTGCCCTGTGCAGCGTTCGCCTTGCGCTGTCGGGCGATCTCCTTGTGCAGCGACTCGATGGTCCTGTTCCGATCGCGCACTGTCCTGAAGACCGCGGACAGCAGGGGACGTTCGGCAAGCTCGGCCTCCAGCTTCTCGTTCTTGATGGCCGACGTTCTCACGGCCACCTGCAGACGGATGATGCGGCTCTGCTGCGCCTTGATGAGGTCCATCTGGTCGTGGTATCCCGCCAGCTCCCCGCGCTGCAGCTTGGTTTCGAAGGTCAGTCGGCGCACTGTCGCCTTGAGGTCCTGCAACCGTTCCTGCTCGCGGCGCAGCCGGCGGTTCTCCCGGTTCAGCCGACGGGTCTCGCGGTTCAGGGAACCGACTTCCCCGCGCAGTCCCTTGATCGTGTCCTTCTGCTTGCGCGCGCGGTCCAGCGCCTTGCGCAACTGGACGCTCGCCCGGGGCCGAGACGGCTGTGCGCGCCGTTTCCACCTGCGAAGCGCCGCAACCTTCCTGCGCAATGCCGTGAGTTCGTCCTTCTGCTCCTGCGGCTGCTCCAGGGCCTTGCGCAGCCGGGCATTCTCGCGGGTCAGAGAATCGATTTCCCGGCGCAGCGCCACCGCCGTCCCCTTGCCGGGCTGCAAAGTCTGCAAGGCTTCGCGCAACTGGAAAACTTCCTTGCGCAGCGACATGATCGTGCTGCTCTTGCGCGAGTCGACACCGGCCTGCGAAAGCAGCTTCTCCAGCCGCGCCACCTCCGTCTGGAAGAACAGCGCATCCTTCGCCGTACGGCGGACTTCCTTCACCTCCTCGACGGCAGCCGTGAGCTTCTCCCGGCTCTTGTCGAGCTGCGTCTTCAGCAAGCCCGCGCGGGAACGGGCATCTATCTCCGCCCGGCGCAGCTCCTCCGCGCGCGTATCCGCCGCGTCCGCCCGTGCCCGTTCCGTCTCCGCGCGGGCCTGTGCCTGTTCGTACAGAGACCGCCAATCGCGCGGCTCCGATGCCGGCGCCGGCGTCGGCGGCGACCAGAACTCGCCGTCCGCCTCGGCCAGCGTCAAACTCGTCCCGAAGTCCTCGTCGCGCATCGCCATGTGCGCGACCATAGCAAATCGTCGGAGGCGTTACCAGTGTCTTGTAAAGGGTGTCCAAAATGATGTCAGCCCTCTCCATCGCCGCGTGACCGAACGCTTACCCCTTGAAAAAAATCCTGTCGTTTGGGCTGCGGGTTACCGGTAAGCACTCCGCAAGCGACTGGAGTCGTATTTGACGGCTATTGGAGCGTATTCGGGCGTAGAATGCAAGTGGTCGACTCACAGAGTGTGCGCTGAAAACAACATAAAATCATGTACTTGTCGTACTCGGCGGTACCTCGGGCGTACTCGGAAGGGTTGGCATGGTTATTACGCCGTAATTAGCGCGCAAGGGCCTTTCGTACACGCCCTCGCGGCCCGGAACCTCAGAATCGAATCGTGTAGTTCAACTTGGCCGTCAGGTCGGCGTTCATTGAGCGATACGTGCCGTCCTCGTCATAGTCCTCGAGGTTGTGATTCAGCACCAGGTAGATTTCCCTGCCAGCCTGCGGGATCCAGTGCAGGCGGGTGTTGATCCCGAATTCGTCGGTGTCATTGTCCCACTGTACAAGATTGACCCAGGACAGTGTCGAGGAGAAAACGACGTCGGTGCGCAGCCGGGTGAGCCGGGAGACAAACGCGCCGTGCGGCAGCTCAATGTCGTTGACCTGATACTGGAGGTCAAAGGCAAGGTGCGAGGACGGGCGCCACGTGATCCCCGGCCGCAGCGAGACTTTCCGGCCGTCGTAAAAATCGCCTGACTCGTAGGCCATCCGCACGGCAACCTTGCGCTGATCGGCGCTCGAGGCGTCGACCTGGCACCCGTCGAAGGAATACAGTCCCGTCGGAATCAGTACATTGTCGGCGGGATTCCGCGCCCGACGGATGGTGAACGGGCGAACCAGTCCTTCCTTGTCCCGGGAGCAATTGGCGAAAATTCGATCGCCCACGTGAGAGAATGCACCCACGCGGAAACTGACTGAATCGCTTTGCAGACTGCCGTCGGTCAGACGCTCGCTCCGCGCAAACGACGGTCCAACAAACAGCGATCGGTAGAACGTCCCTCGGGGTCGATGGGAGTAACTGATGTTACCCGAGTATTGGCGTATTCCGACGCGGTTGGCGAAGCCCAGGGCAGGATTGAATTGTTCGCCCAATTGAACATAGCGCACGTTGCCGCTCCACCTGTCGATACTCCGAATGCGGAATCCGGCCCCGAACGCGGTATCGTCGCCGTCCAGTCCGGGCGTTGAGGATTGCTGGTACCAGGCATCGCCCTCCGCCGTGCGCCTGCCCGGCAGGCGTGTATTCAGATACCGAAAGTCCGCACCCACTACGGTGTTGTCCAGATTGGAGTGCGGGTCTCCGTCGGTCACGATGACTCCAAGATTTGACTCCTCCAGAACATTGGCGACGGCTCGGCCCACGAACAGGTTCGTTGCGTCGACACCTTCGAAGGCTGCCTGGCGGATATCGATAGCGCCGAGGTTCCAGCGGCCGACCCGGCCGGTCAACTTCGCCCCTGCCTCGATGTCCACGGGCTGTCGCGACTGGCTCAGCCCGATGCTGCGCGAGAAGAACGGCCGGCCGTTCTGGCTGCTCGGGCCACCGCCACCGAATTGTTGAGCGGAGAGGCGTGCAAACTCGAATATGTCCGCATCCTGCAGGAAGAAGTCACGCTTTTCCGGAAACAACAGGCTGAATCGGGTGAGGTTGACCTGGCGGTCGTCCACTTCGGTTGCGGAGAAATCCGTGTTCAGCGTCAGAACGCCCGTCAACGCCGGAGTGAACTTGTAGAACACATCCACGGAAGGCTCGGTGGCCGATTCGGAACCCGCCGGAACGAAAAATATGGACTCCGTACTGCTCAGGGATGGAACGACGTCCAGACCGAGGCCCTGCTCCAGTCCATCCAGGCCCACGACGGTGCCGGCGATGCTCGGGTTCTGCTGGCGGGTCCGGGACATCCAGCCGACGGTCTCGTTTCCGCGGGCGATCCCACGGGTGAAATTGATTCCCCAGCTATCGCTGTCCGGGTCGAAGGACAGGGTCTTGAACGGGATGGCCATCTCCGCAGTCCACCCTTCCTCGTGCATCGTGGCCTGCGCACGCCAAATGCCCACCCAATCGAAATTCGTCTGGGTGGTGTTCCGGTAGATGGCCTCGGCACGCACCCCGTTGGGATTCAACTGAAACAGATAGCCGTTGCGACGATCGAGGAACGGATCGAGGATGACTCCAAAGTAATCGTCGTCGTCGATTTGGGAGCCCTGTCGGAGAATCTGAGCGGTAATTTCACCGGGCCGACTGTCCAGTAGACGCGCACCGATGTAAAGGTGGGTATCGTCGTAGAGCAGGACTACCAGCGTCGTCTCTCCAGGTTCATCGTATTCGTTGGGGTTGATCTGGTGAAAGTCCTCGATCGGCGTAGCGAGACTCCAGATCGCCTCATCCAGCACGCCGTCGATGACGGGTGCCGAATCGGTGCGCACGATACGCACGGACTTTTGCCCGGACACATCGCCGGATTGCGCCATTGCGGCCGAGTTCAGGGCGGCCACGCAAATGGCCGCGAGCACTACCTGGATTGATCTGCCATGCATCGAGAGTCAGTCCGCCGGCGCCAATCGCCGAGTCATTGAATTATCGCACCGGTTGAAGCGTTCCATAGACAGATTCGACGGCGACTGGATGAATCTTGACATTACGTTTGGGACTTATATACCTGACTCCCACAGCTATGCGGCTGCGGGCAAGTCAGGTTTCGATTGACGCCTCACAGGCCGGGCAATCCCGCCGCCTCCGCGTCCAGACGCCCTAGTCCCCAGGGCCAGAGTATTGAGCGCGGCATTCACGTCCGCGTTCGCCTCGTGTCCGCAATGGACACAGTGAAAGCTCGCCTGCGACTTGCGGCTGGCCGCGTCCACGGACCCGCACTCCCGGCAGGTCTGCGACGTGTAGGCGGGCGGTACGGCAATCAGTTCGCGCGCCTTGTATTCGAGCATGGCGCGCAGTTGCCCCCATCCGGTCGCCAGAATCGAGCGGTTCAGCCCGGCCTTGGCGCGCACGTTCGTACCCGGGGCGTCGGCCGTTCCCTTGGCCGAGCGCGTCATGGCTTGGGGGCGCAGATCCTCCACGACAATCGTATGGGCGGTGTTGGCCAGCGTCCGGCTGACATGGTGGTGCCAGTTGTGGCGAGCGTGGCGCAGTTTGCGCTGCGTCTTGCGCAGGCGCATCCGGGTGACGGCTCGCCGGTTGGACCCCTTGCGCTGGCGAGCCATGCGGCGCTGGTATCGGCGCCGGCGGGCTTGGAGCCGTTTCACGTCTGGGCCTCGGTGAATGAGGCCGGTAGAATCCGCCACCTGACCGCAGTTCATGTCCACGCCGACCGACGTGCCGGGAGCGAGCCGCGCTTCGACCGGAACGCGGTAGAGCACCGTACAGTACCAACGTCCGCAGTCCCGTTTGACGACCGCCCGGATCGGCTTGCGGCCGGCGTGGGGGTTCCCGCCCGCCCGGGTGAGTTTGACCCACCCGATTTTCGGAATGCGAAGCCAACCGTTCGGCGTGACACTCACGTTGTCCGGCAGGGTGAACGAGTCGTCCCCCATGCGCGCCTTGAACTTCGGAAAGCCGTCGCCCGCAAAAGCCCGTTTCCAGGCGTCCGCCTGGTACTTGAGCGCGTAGCGGACGGGGTCGAACGGGAGTTGCTGGAGCCATGGCGTCTCCCGGCGCAGTTCGGTGAACTGCTTGCCGAGAGAGAAGAAGCTGACGGACGGCTTCGGCGGCGGCTCCCCAACGACCAGACCGGCTTCGTGGTACGGCGCCCAGTTGCGGTGTCGCGCGTACTCCCACCGATTGCGGTCCAGAAAGTGATTCCACACGAACCGGGTCGCGCCGGCCGTCTGTGCGATCAGGCGCCCCTTGCGGCGGGTTCCGGGGTGCAACGCGAACCGTACGGCCCGGAATTCGGTTGCGTTAGAATCGTCCATGCGGTTGGCCCCTCGATGGCCATTTGGGGCGGTGATCGCGAGTCGCCGCTCACGCATCATTTTACCGCGGTGGGGTGTGGGAGTCAGGTATATAAGTCCCTTACGTTTCGTTAACGCTGGCTTGGCAGCCCGTGGCAAGAGTCCCGCCGCAAATACTGCCAGGTAGCGCACGGGAGTCTGAATTGTTGTCCGACCGCGCGGTGACCCTGATTCCCGGCGGCGGCGCCATATTTCGAGGCGACATTACAAGGGAACGAAACATTATTTTGCGCCGTGCAGCGCATTGTTTAGGCTTGCGGATCACCATGGGAATCATTTGGAGTCAGCCATGTCAGCCACAGACGACTTTCTCGCCAACAACGCCCGTTATGCCGACAGTTTCGACAAGGGCGACGTGCCGCTGCCGCCCGGGAAACAGACCGCCATCGTCGCCTGCATGGACGCCCGCATCGAGACCGGAGGTCTGTTGGGACTCCAGGAAGGCGATGCGCACGTCATTCGCAACGCCGGCGGCGTGGTCACCGACGACGTGCTGCGTTCGCTTACCATTTCCCAACGCCTTTTGGGAACTCGGGAGATCATCCTCATTCACCACACTGACTGCGGTATGGTGACCTTCTCCGACGATGCCGTGAAGGCCCGGATCGCAGCCGATACGGGCCTGCGCCCCTCGTTCTCCCTGGAAGCGTTTCCCGATGCAGAGGAAGACGTGCGCCAATCCATCCGGCGAATCGAAGCCTGTCCGTTCATCCCGGTCAAGGATTCGATCCGCGGCTTCGTGTACGACGTCGCGACCGGGCGACTGAACGAAGTGACCTGAGACGACGGCGGCGGTCACCGCCACCGGCCGCAACCGTCAAATCCTGCCGCAGGGTGCGCGTGCACCCGCGGCGGGCGACATTTCTTCACGGATACGCGCGAGCCAGCTCCCCTGGAATTGTTCACGGAGCGTCGCGACTCGGTGACGAGTCGCGGTGGTCACGACAGCGCACCCGAAACCAAGCCGATTCGACCCCCGTTCACAGGATTTCCTGAAGCATCAGCGTATTGCCGTCCGGGTCCTGCAAGGTCAGCAGTTTCGCATGTCCCGCGACGGTAACGATTTCGCTTGTGGCAATCTGCCTGGCCGCCAGCGCCGCCGCGGCAGCCTGCACACTGGCGACCGTAAAGATCGGCGTCGTGTCGCCCGCATCGCCCCGCTCAACCTGCGCGAGACCGATACGCACGCCCGGCGTCGCCGCGGTGAGTTCGCACCAGGCCGGGTCCTGCAGCGTGCGGGCAATATCGAACCCGAACGTCTCTCGATACCAGGCAGACGACTTGCGGATATCGCGGACCGGGATCGAGACGATGACTCCCGTCTCAAGCTTCAACATGGCACGACCTCGAGTTCCAACTCAATATCCTCCCTTGCACTTGATGCTTCCGGCCAGTGCGGGGGCCAACCCCATGTCCCGCCGCTCGAATACAGCCGACGCAGCCGGATCTCGGCGTTGTCGGTGCGCCGACGGTTCGCCGATTCGGCGCTGTCCAGGCGCACGGAATGCGTTTTCGCCACGATATTACTGCAACCGCATGCGGCGCGGCAGGCTCGCTCTGAAATGACAGAAACTCACGGGACAGGACACCAGTTTCGTGGCGATGTTCCGGGGCGAGTATGATTAGTGGGCTATGGACCGCCGCATGTACGCAATCGCGGGAATCCTGCCGCTGTTAACGGCCCATGCGTCGTGGGCTCACCACGGCCCGGTAGGCGCCCCCGCTTTCTACGACACCGACGAACTGGTTATACTCGAAGGCGAACTTACCGAGGTTTTTTGGCGAAATCCCCACGTGCGCTTTGGCCTCAGGGTGATCGACGAATCCGGAGAGGAGACGTTCTGGGAACTGGAGACCGGCGTCCCAAACCAGCTTGAGAGCGGCGGATTCACCGCGGAGATGTTTCCCGCAGGCTCACAAGTCAAGGTGGCCGGGTTCGTATCGCGGCACCGGGACGATTTCCTGGGGTTGCAGAACATGCTCCTGCCCAATGGCCTGGAATACGCTGGCGGACGCCGGGCATTACTTTGGGCAACGGAACGGCTGGAACCCGAAGACGCCCCGCAGCGCGAGCGCTCCGCTTACGGGGCGGCAGCCGAGGCCGACAGCATCTTCGGCGTGTGGGGCATGGGATTGCGACCCAGCGAGTGGATGGCCGACCAGGACTACGATCACGTCCTCAGCGATGCCGGGCGCGACGCCAAGGATGCCTTCGACCCGATCGATCACCCGATCCTGGACTGCGTACCCAGAGGCATGCCCGAACGCATGCTGCCGGGTTCCATGGAATTCGTGGACGAGGGCGACCGCATCGTCATGCGCCACTTCTGGTGGGGCGGCGACCGGATCATCCACCTGGACCGGGATGCACCGCCCGGGGAAACGGCTCACAGCCACCTGGGTTACTCCATCGGCCGCTGGGACAGCGACGACGTCCTCGTGGTCGACACCACCCTCGTCAACTACCCCTACTTCGACCGTGAAGGCACGCCGCAGAGCGACCAGGTGGCGTTCGAGGAACGGTTCACGGTGGTGCTTGCCGAGAGCGACGAGACGGCCCGTCTGGGGTATCGGCTGACGGCCACGGACCCGGTAATGTACGACGAACCCCTGGTCATCGAAACGGCGTTCAACTGGTCCCCACGCGGTCGCATCGAGACGAGCAGCTGCGAATTTTGGGAACGCTCGGAGCAAGGAGACTGAATTTCATGAACATCGCCGTTTTCAAATCGACACTGCTCGCAGCCGCGTGCCTCGGCATGGGCTCCGCCGCCATGGCCCAGACAAGCGGCGGGCCGGGCGGCATTTCGTCGGGCAAGAACCTCACCGGCCTGTGGGAGCGCTCCCGCGGATACAGCGCGGGTGTCGAACTGACCGAGGCCAGCCGGGCGCGGACCGAGGGCCTGACCGTCATGGACGACCCCGAGGTCTTCTGCGAAGGCTACAACGTACCGCGCACCTCCTTCGCCTCCAATACCGCCGTGCGGCTCGCCGAATTCCCCGACCGGCTCGAGGTTTACTACGAACACAACGCCGCCGAGCGGGTGATCTACCTGGACGGCGAGACCGCAACCAAGGCGACCAGGATGCTCGGCACATCCGTCGGGCGGCGCGAGGGCAATACGATCGTCATCGAGACCGACGGCTTCCCGGACGGGCTGGCCCACGGGGCGAACCTGGTGACTTCCGACGAACTCAGATTCCTGGAGCGCTATGCGCTACGCCCGGACGGCGATACCATCGAAGTGCTGCTCATGGCCGTCGACCCCCAGGTCTACGAATGGCCGCGAATCAGCCACGCCTTCTGGACCCGGCTGCCCGAAGATACGTTCTTCTATCCGTCCGAATGCGAGTACGACCCCGAGGAGCATGTGCCCTACTACGATCCGGCCCTGCTCGAAAGTTCGTACATCGATCCTGCCGAAGAGTGAGGAGAGCGACATCATGAATCGTCTGTTGAGTACCATTGCCGCATTGACCGTATCCTTGCTCGGGGCCGGCGCCGCCAATGCCCACCATTCCGTGGCCGCCGAATTCGGCAATGCGGAGATGTTCAAGATCGAGGGCGTGGTGGAGAAGCTGTTCTGGACCGATCCCCATATTCGCGTCCGTATCCGCATCGTCGGCGGCCCCCTGGAGGAAGGTGATATCTGGGACGCTGTCAGCCACGCGCCCGGACTGCTGGCCAGGACCTATGGGCTCTACCCGGGAGAGATCGAGGTGGGCGATTCGCTGCTCATCTACGGCCGGCCGAGCCAGTTCAACGTCAACCGCTTCTCAATTCGGAACGTATCGATCAACGGTGGCCCGGTCCGCCAACTGCTCCGATCCAGGACCCAGCGCGCAACCGAGGTTGCCGCACCGCCGGGACCGCAGGACCAGTAGCGCGGTATTCGGCGGCGGGCGGGCGGACTGGATCCCGCGGGCGCGGGAACTGGGCAGAGACTGCGGGAACGGCATCGAAGCGTGCGTCATGCTGGACGCTGCCGCCGTCGAGATCCTTCAAGCTGAATTCGGCGACACCGGAGTCTGGTCGGCGCTTCCCGAATAGACTGAGCGCAAGAAACGTGCGGCGAACTCGTTTGAACTTGGCAGTTCTTGACCCGGGTTCGCGGATTGCGCGACGCGTTTTGCGCTTATAATCTCTTGGTATACGCTCGACCAATGACGTAGCAGGAGCATAGGCCATGGAACTGAACAAGAAACGACGGGACTTCATGCGTAACGCGGGCCTGGCCGCCGCCGCGGCATTCACGCCTGGAATGACGTTTGCCCAGAAGGCCGACGCAGTCGAGGACGAACTTGAACGACGCCTTCAGCTTGCCCAGGCCATGGGCATGGGTATGGGCACCGGAACTGCCACCGAACCGCCGCCCATGCCGGAGAGGCCCACCATCATGGACTTCATGCGGTTGCGCTTCTATGACGCGCCCGGTGGCGGTATTCAGCAGAACAGTCACATGCTGCAGAGCGCCAACCTTGCGCTCAAGGCCGGCTACGACGAGAAGGTCGTGGTGGCGTGCGCGCTGCACGACTCCGGCCACCAGATCAAGCGGGTGGACCACGGTCACTGGGGCTCAAACCTGGTCGAGGGCCACGTGGACGAGGAAATCGTCTGGGCCATCAAGTATCACCAGTCGTTGCGCTTCTTCCCCGATCCCGACTACAACTACGAATATCCCGAGATGTACATCCGCATCTTCGGCGAAGACTACGTGCCTGACGAGTATCAGAAGGCGCATCATGACTACGCCAAGGGCCACGAGTGGTATCACACCGCACGGGTCATCACGGTGAACGACGTGTACGGCTTTGACGAAAACGCCCAGGTGGACTACGAGCCCATCTTCGAGTTGGTAGCCAAGCACTTCCGTACTCCAAGGGAAGGCCTTGGCTTCGACAATAGCCACAACGCCCACTTCTGGCGCTCGATCATCTGGCCGAACCGGCCGCTCTGAGGACCTGACCGCCCCAATTTCCTGTTGATCGTCGCCGACGGGACGCCCGCCTACGTCGACGTCCTGGTGACGGACAACCGCTCGTACCGCGGTCCGAGCGCGCACCCGGGCTATTCGGCGCAAGACGTCGAAGGCGAAGGGAGTTCGGTCAGCGTCTTCACCAATTTCAGCCTGTTCGACGGCGAGCTGCTTTATGCGCTGGCCAGGGCCGCGACGCCAACGGCGGCAACCCGCCGGAAACCGTCATCATCAACGGCGAACGGTTCGGGCGCAGCGGGTCGCCCGATCGGCGATCGTGTCCGCAAACCTCGACAAAGCGGCGCCGTCCAGTTCCTCGTCCTCCAACGCATCCGCAACTTCGCGCGCTCGCGATTCCACCGCAGCGCTGATTTCGGCGACACGACGGCGCACCAGCGGCATACCAAGGCCCGCTTCGGCAGCAAATGACTCCCAGCCCCGGGCACCCAATTCGTCGAGCGTGGCTCGCTTGCCGATCTTCATTGCGAGCCTGGCCGAGAGTTGCGGATAGGCGATCGTGGTCAACAGGTCGTACAGCGGAGCGAGGCAAGTACCGCCGTCGGCATGGAGCACGGAGAAATTCTTGCCGTGAGCATCCGCGTTTCCCGCGATCAGGTTGAAGATTACCGCGTCGAGCAGCTTGAGAATCTCGACTGCGGGGCGGGCTGCGATCCGCCGCAGAAGCGCGAAACAATCCCGAAGCGCGGGGCCGCCTTCACCGGCGTACTTGCGTTGCGGCCATATCCCCAGCGCTTGGCAAAAGTCTTCCTGGTGGATGCGGCGCACGGCGCCATTCGCGTCGAGCGCGCGGTCATAACGCTCGATCAGCAAGAACTTGTGATGACGAACCTTGCGCGGCTCCAACGGTGCTGCATTGAGCCCGATGCGCCCCGCAAGGCGCATGACGAAAGCCTCGTTTTCAACTGTGTCGGGGAAACGCGAAATCGGCGGCTTGAGTATGTGGGTCGTCGCCTGCCCGGGGCAAGGCAATGCAACTTCGCCGTTCACCAGGACCACCGGCAGCTTTGACTGCGCTCCGGCGAGCGACAACCTGAGACCCTCCTCGTCCGCCAGCAGAGGGCGCATCGGCAGGGCATCGAGCACTGCGACCAGTTCCTCCTGTTCAAGCGGTTGTGGTTGTACGTCCACCAAGGGCGGCGCGGGCGATGCACCCGGAGGTAGTAGTTGAAGCGCCCCGGCGACGTCGCCGCCGAGCCGATCGAGAAGAGCGAAGTCGTTTCCCCTGGAGACTCCGAGCAGGCGCGCCACCGCATCCCGCTGACCTTCTTCGGGCAGCAGCCCACTGAAGAAGGGGCCACATTCACGCCGCGAGAACGACTCCGCGCGCTTCGGTAACGAGACCGATAGCGGTGGAGTGGCGTCGCCCGCTCCCAGCCACTCCAAGGAGTAGGCGAATCCGAGTTCGCCGTGGCGATTCTGGCTCAGTCTGCCAACCAGCCAGCCGTCCCACCAGACGTTCAGGATGCGGCTCACGTCGGCGGTGCTTCGGGCGGCAACGGAGGCGGCCCGGGAGGCGGCACTATGCCGACCGAGCAACCGAGCGCGTCCAGAACCTGCAGAGTCTTGCCGATCTGTGCGGTCGGCTTGCCGGCTTCCAGGTCGACGATGAAGCGGAGGCCCACGCCGGCGGCTCCGGCGAGTTCGTATTGCCGAAGACCCGAGGCTTTGCGCGTAACGCGTACGGCGACGCCGATGTCCGCAGGCGTCATCGTTCGCCTTGCCTGCATGTCCCACCTATAGAATTTACTTTCCCGATCGGGAACATTACGTACTCAAAGCAGGCCTGTCAATTTATTTTTACCGAACGGGAATGAATCGCCAGCCAGCATCACCGACGAACTGGCGGCTGATTCCTCGTAGCAGCCGACGAAACGGTTCGTCTCGAATGCATCGTAGTCCCTGAGGTTCTCCGCCCAGCGGTAGCCGATGCTCTGAAACAGAAGTTCCACCGAGACCGTGATTGCACCACTGGCGCCGGACACGTTAACCAGGAATTGAACGCGGTCACCGCCGGCTGTGAAGTCGTCACCGTGATGTGCGGCCAGGACCGCCTGGAGGGGTAGACTGTAGGCAGCTTGTGCCCGGAAAGGCTTTCCACCGCCACGCCGAGTTCCAGCGTGGATCCGCCCATCCGCGCCGAGTCGACGCTCACCCGGGCGGTCTCCGACTCCAGGAACTCCCGCGTGTTGGGAAACGGCGGGCCGCAACTGGCCCAGTACCGACGTTATGGGCGCATCCTCCACGAGTTCGGGCATATGGCAGCTCTGGCAAGTGTTGGTGGTCCGGTAATCGCTGTGCAGCCACTCATGATAGGGCACCTGCTCCGCAAGAATGCCCACTTCCTCGCCTGCATCGCCAAGCGTTTCGGTGAACAACGTGTGGCAGGTGGCGCAGGTGTCTTCGATCGCGGCCCGGGCTCCGGGATGATCCATGACTTCGCGCCGAACGCCGGCCTGCCAATAGGGGTCACGGGCGGAATTCGCCATCATCGATGCGCGCCACGTATAACCGATGGAGATGTCCTGTCCATGCGGCGACACCACGCCACTGTGGCAGGCGATGCACTGGTCCGAGGTGTGGAAGAATTCCTGTTCCTGGGAGAACAGAGGACTTGAAATCAGCATCGGGCCGAGTGCGGCCGCGACTGAACGCATTATGTTTACCACGCCTACCATCCCTCCAGCACCCCGCCGTCGAACCAATCCCAAAGGAGATAGAACACAAACTGCGTATCCCGGCCGGGCTCGTCCTCCGTCGGGATCCTGAGTCCGAAGTTCGCCATGACATGCTGGCGAGTGTTCAACGTCACCTGGAACTGCGGCACCAGGTCCCATTCAACCTCGGCGCCGCTTCGTCCTCGAAGCCGCTCTCGGTGGGAAACTCCAGCAGCGCCTGCAACTGGAAGAACGAATCCGCGGGCAGCATCTTGCCCCAGGAAATGTACGGCTCGAAAATCGTTGACCCCCCGCCCAACCCCCGTTCCTCGTCGCCCGTGGGAACGATGACTTCCGCTCCCACGCTGAATATGTTGCCGGTATCCAGGTTGTAGTGGAGATTCCTCTTGAGACCCACCTCCAGGTCGCCCGCACCGCCTTCCCGGCCCTGCGTACCGCCGAAGTCCGTTATCTGGAACGGCAGCGCGATCTCGATCTGATTCTGCGCGCCGAAGCGGTATTCCCACAGAAACTCGTGGACGAAGGTATCCTGGTCGCCGCCATCAAGGGTCGTGGTCAGCACGGCCTCGTCCTCGGGATAGGTCTTTTCCGTGAACAGCGCTCGGGGCAGATTGAACTCGCCGCGGGGCCAGCGGTCATCCGTGCACTGGGTCCGCACGTGATCCAGGATCGCCTGGATCTGCTCCGGCTCCAGCGCGTCGCCGAACGACGGCATCATGCGGTCGAAGCCTCGCACCGGGCCGCCGGCATGTATCACCGCGTACCAGTCGGGGTCCGGCTCACGGGCGGCGAAATCGCAGTCGGTGAAGTCCGGCACTTCGAGGCCGACGAACCCGAGCTGCGTGATGCTGTTGCCGGAACCGTCCCCGCCGTGGCATGCCGCGCATGCGGACTGGTACAACTCGGCGCCGGTTTCCTGGGCCAAAACAGGCGACAGGCTGGCCAGGTAGGCCAAAATAATGCGCAGGGACTCTTGGTTTCGGTAAATGAATTTCATTTTCGACAGCTATCGGTAATCATTCGTATTTCGCATGTCTCAAAATGAGAGGGGCAGCTTCCGCTGCCCCTTTCGTTCATGTCAGCCAGTCGGCTCGGATCATCAGATATCCTCGAAGAGGTAGTTGAACTGCACGCCCAATCGGCGTCCCTGAGCCGGCCCGCGGATCTGTCCCGCAGGCAGGTACCTGGTCAGGTTTTGCACGTTGACGCTCACCCGCCCCTGCTGCTGAGCGCCGAAGCGGTAGTTGTAGATGGCATCCCAGGTCGTGGTGCCGCCGAAGTCGTCCCCCAGAACAACCCTGTCCGGTCCATTGGGTACCGGGGTGATCGACAATGAATTGATCGGTGAGATGTGCCGGCCCGCCAGAAGTGCACTATGGCTGCCGCGCTCCCAGCCCAAATTCAAGACAGCTCGGTACTCGGCCTGACCGTTCCAGAAGAAAGCGGCGCCCACCTGGCTCACCGGCAGGCCGTCATTGCTCACCGGGCTCGTCACGTCGTCTTTCACCAGGTAAGTCACGTTGGGCCGGACCGACCACAGCCCTATTCTCGACTCGTGCAACCAGTTCAGATTGAAATCCAACGCCTGGAGTTCTCTCCCGGCCAGGTTGAAGAAGGAAGTGAACGAGTGGCTCATCCCGATATAGCCGTCGGGATCGGGCGGCGTCACGTTGAAGCAGGTCTCGCGCCCATCGACCATCCGCGAGATCGGGATATACAGGACTCGCGAACCGCCGTCGGGGTCAGGCTGCGTGGCCGGGTTTCCCGCCGCGTCGGTCAGATGGCACTGCGGCCGCTCGATGAGCGTCCGGCGGCCCGGAGTCGTGATGACGTTGGTAAAGTCATAGTTCAGGAAGGTGGCCCCAACGGCGAGGGTATCGGTGACGTCGAGATCGAACCCGAACGACAGGTTGTCCGATTCCTGGGGTTTCAGGTCCGGGTCCCCGACGGTGGTGTACGTGACACGCGGGAAGAACCTGCCGCCGCCGCCGCCCCTGCGGCAGTTGGTCGCCGGAACGATCTGCAGGCAGACCGCGTTGCCGGCCACCTGGGTGGACTGGGTCTGCACCACCGTCGGCGCCTTGAACGACTGTCCGAGCGAAGCGCGCAGGCTCAGACGGTTCGTCGGCTGCCAGAGCACCGCGATTTTCGGGCTCGTGTTCGAGAAACTGTCCTTGTAGTTCTCGCTCCGCGCCGCAATCTGTACGTTCACGGTGTCGGTGATCGGCAGTGCGAGCTCGACGAACGTGCTGTTGATGGAGGTTTTCCCACCGAAGTCATCGGCGGGAGAACGCGTGAGCCAGCCGGCCGCCTGGTTGGAAACGCTGTCGAGATCGACCTCGAGATCGTCCGACCGGTAGCCGATGCCCGCGGCGACGCCGATCGCCCCGCCCGGCAGGCTGCCGAATTCACCCGTCACCAGAAAGTCGACGGTCGAGAACTGGGCCGTGCCGTCGATCTCGCGTACCCCGACGAGCCAATCGAGCAGTTCCGGCGAGTTGGACAGGTCCGCCGGCGGCGTTGACGGATCGCCGTCATGATCCACCATCGGATTCGGCAGCATCGAACTCATGAAGGGGTTGTAGTAGTGACACGGGCCGATCCCCGGCTGGCCCGTCAACGCATTGCAGTCGGGGCCGCCGAGCCCCGTGTAGGCGTTTCGCCGATCCTGGGCGTTGCCGTCAGGCATCTGGCTGAGCTGGGTGGCCTCGGACCAGGAGCCGCCTATCTCCCAATTCCAGCGATCGTTTATGGCGCCTTCGAGGCTCACGGCGAATCGCACGTGGTCCGACTGGTACAGCGTGTCCTTGGACTGGAGGAAGGGGATGCTCCGCTCCACCCTGGGCAGAATTGTGTTCGTCCAGATCCGTTGTCCCGGATCCAATACCGAGTTGTAGATCATGGCCGGGTGGGTACCCGGGATGGGTGTGTCGAGGAAGTTGCCGTTCCACTGACTGGAGTTGGGATTGGTATAGCCGACTTCCCGCACGGAGCGCTCCCGCGCCAGCACGAACTCCCCGCTCAGGGTGACGGCATCGCCGAAATCCCGGATGGCCGCCGTATAGAGGCTGGAGCGGTTGCGGGTTTCCTGGCTCTCCAACCGCGCGCTGTCGCCGCTGGGATGGTTGTTGTACTCGAAGCAGGTCGGACCGCCTCGGCCCGGCGCGACCCAACCCGTTACCCGGTCGGGAAGATCCAGCAAGCCGCCGGGGTTTCCGCAAAGCGGGTCCGGCCTGCGGCCCCTGCCGTACTCCCAATTTGTCGCGCCGCTGGGATGCGGCGTGGGGGTCGCCACTCCGGGCGAATAGGTGTTCACACCCCGGCTGTTCGGGGATGCGCTGTTCACGTCGGAATCCCTCTCACGGAACTCCGGCCCAAGCGTCCCGTCCGGCACGGGAACTCCGGTGACCTGTTGTACGTACCACGGATCCTCTTCGTGGTATTCGAAGGCCGCTATGACACTGGTCGTATCGTTGCCCGCACCCCAGAGGGCTCCGAAGGTATAGTCCTTCAGGCCAAGATCCTTCTCGTACATCCGGTTGTCCAGGTTGAACTCGAATCCCCGGAAGTTGTTTCGAGTAATGAAATTGACCACGCCCGCGACCGCGTCAGTCCCGTAAATCGCCGATGCGCCGTCGTGCAGGACCTGGATCTGCCCGATGGCGATACGCGGTACGATGTTGCTGATATCGACGTTGCGCCAACCGCTGGTGTCGGGATTCGGCGTGTCCACCAGACGGCCTCCATTGAGGAGCACCAGCGTGTTTTCCGAGCCCAGGCCGCGCAGATTGATGCGCGTATTGCGGGCGCCCGACCTGTGATTGCCGCTGCCGCCATCCTGATATCTGCGTTGCTCAGCGCCGAAGTTTTGCGGCACATCGTAGTAAAAGAAGTCCGACAGGTTCGACGCCGGCACCTCGAAAAGGCGCTCGCCTTCGATGACGTCTACCGGGCTCGGCGAGTCCACCTCGTTGAAGAGATAGCTTCCGGTGACGACGACCTCCTCGAGTTCCTGTTGGTCACCATCGGCAGGTTGCTGCGCAGCCCCTGAACCATACGCAAATGCCGCAGCTACAACTAATGTCTGCCAACGTGCTCCATTGTTTCTATCCATCTTGCCGACCCTCTTTCGAAAAAACGTTGCGAAAAGACAACGCTATCGATAAATACACAATCAATTTACACCTTGTGGCGCAGGCACACTGTGGCATCGTTAACAAAAACTTGCGCACACCGCGCAAACGCAAGCCTCTAGTGAGTAAACCACTGCACAGCTTCACTGAAAAAATTCTGAGCAGGAAACGCTACAGAATGCCGGCATAATAGACAGTACCGGCGAGCATGCTGCCGGCAAGTCCGATTGCCAGCAGGCGGGGGCCTGTTAACCGGGACCAGAGCAGCAGACCGGTCACCGAAAACACCACCAGGGCACCCGAAAAGGCATCGATGATCAGTACCCAGACGATGCCGCTCGCGCTGGCCAGATGAAGCCGGTTGAGCGTCGAGAAAAACCCCCGGTCGGTATGCACTGCGTCCATGTAGGTATCGCCGTCGACGTAACCGATTTCGTAGTTCTCGGTGGCCGAAGCAAAGTAGGCGTCAAAGTGCCGCGGCTGCTCCACGAGCCGGCCGCCCAGTTCGGCGACTCCAGGCCTTGCCGCTGCCGGCGGCGCGGGGCCGCGCCGCTCCTGTGCATCACTGCTGATTCCCAGCGAAACCGCCACGAAGCGTTCGAACTCCGCCTGGGTGCGAAACCCGCTACCAGGCGCCTCCAACTGGAAGTTCATGATTTCCGTTGGCAGTTGACTGTTGAGAGTCGCCCGATGATTCAACGTGATGCCGCTGATGCCGATGATTACGCCGGCCGCCGCGCCTGCCATTCCGATCCAGGAATGGGTTCTGCGGATCACCCGAAGCGCTTTCTGCGTGTGCAAGGCTCGCGGAAGGAAAGGGTGCTCCCTGGGCGGCTTTGCACGCGCCGTATCCCGTTTACCGATTGCGTCCGCAGTCGTGGATACCATTACGCGCCCACCATACCGAAATAGAGCACCGCCAGAAGCCCTGCCCCGCCGAGGCCAATGGCAAGCAGTCGGGAACCGTCCATGCGGCTCCACAAGAGCACCCCGCTGATGGCCAGGACGATGAGCGCGCCGGAAAATGCGTCGCCGACAAGCGTCCAGCCCAGTTGTGCGCCGTTGCCCCGGTGCAGCCGGTTCAACGTATCGAGAAACCCGCGCTCGGTACGCGAAATTTCGATGTACTCGTTACCGTCCACGTAACGCAGATCCAGCGTGCGCTGAGGCGAAGTAAATTGAGTGATGTATACGGGCTGATTGCTCCGCGTACCGGCACCGCCGCCGCGCCGCACGCCGCCGCCCATGGCGCCCGTACCGGCGGCAAGGTCCACGGCGTCCGCATCCGGCGCAGGTCCGGATCCAGGCGCAGTCCCCGCTCCTCCACCGCCCCGGCTTATCGGCTGCCGCCAGTTGGTCGACAAGCCCAACTCGGCTTTCACGAATGCGCCCAGATCATCCACGCTGTCGACAGCCGTGCCGTTTACCGGGAGATGAATGATGCTTGTTTCGGCCTCGTGCCCAGGAAAGATGTCAGAATGCACCATCAGCACGGTGGTAACGCCAAACAGGATTCCTGCCACCGCGCCCCAGATGCCCAACCAGCCGTGGCTGCGGCGCAGCCAGAAGAGTATAACCGGCGTTTGCAGCCTCCTGGGGAGGAAGGGGTGTGCTTTCGGCGGCCGCTTCCGAACCACGCGCTTCCTGGGCTTTACGGCTTGTGACGCTGCCACCTTTGATCTATCCATACCATCGATACAAAACCCGAGAGTCGGCAACCGAACCCGGCAACCATAACGCAAATGATAATGAGTTGCATTTACGAATACAACCCGCGAGCCGGACACGGAACCCGACTCCGTCGCCAAGTTCTACGTCGGCTCGCAAACTCACATACCAGCAATGCCGGCGCGATCTCGCTCACCTGTGCCTGCAGCCCCTCAACATCTGCGCCGCCGGCCCCTTGTCCTGTCCGGTGAACAGATAGGTGAGCGCACTTGCGATCAGCTCGGCGTCAAGCCGGAGAGAACGGCTTCCCCCACCCATCGCCTCAACCCCGCACGGCGGGCTCGGATCGATGCAGTGGGAGGGCAAAATGCGTTAGCGGGAATTGCTGCTGCCGTCCCGCTTGCATTTCCGCGGCACCGTGAATGCGCTAGACTGGTGCAATTCAACGGCCATTGGGGATTCTCGTGGAAATGAACGGAATAATGGCCTTGGTCGCGATTTTGGGCAGCAGTGTGCTGGCAGCTTGTGCGACACAGCAGGAAGTGTCCGAGAGTGCCGATGCCCAGCAGGCGAGCGCTGCCGAGGCGTCCGATTCGGAGACGTTGCAGGAGATCAAGCTCAACGCCGAACAGGTGTCGCTGGCACGTGCGCCGCAAGATTCCGACGTCGTTTGCGAGCGCGTCGTCCCCACCGGATCACTCATTCCCAAACGGCGGTGCGTGACGCGAGCGGCTCTGCGCGAGGAAACCGAACAGGCGCAGGAGTGGTTGCGGAGCGACGGGACGCGGGGCGCCATCACCGAAGTACGCTAGGAGTTTTCGCAGCGGCTCCGCAGCGACGGGCGCCGGTGCCCGCTGACCATGGTCCTCCAGACCCGGGGGCCAGTCAGCGCTCCCAGATCTCGCACTCGTAGGGCAGCACCTCCAGCCCCGGCACCCACATCCAGTGCGCGGTGCGCACCGAGGGTCCCGTCAGATTGACCGAATCGTAGGCGGTCAGTTCATAGTCCAGTCGGCTGCCGTCGGGAGTGGGTGTAAACCGCTCCACCAACCGCACGTCGGGACTCTGCGGCGTGCCCGCCTCGTCGGACAGCGGCCAGACGACCCGCGTTGTCGTCACGACCAGCGTTTCACCGTCCCAGGTGCCGACGGAATATCCCAGCGACCCGGCAGGCTGAGTTGACGGATCGGGCGCCGGCTCCATGTGGATCGTGCGAACGATGTCGTGCTCGTGACCTCTCAGGGTCAGCAGTGAACCGCCGTCGATGAACTCCAGCACCGTGGGATGAAACATGGCCCTGGGCATGCCGTCCTGTACGCAGTCGAGAACCGGTTCGTCCGTCAGCAGATCGAAGGCGTCCCGAGCAGCGAGGGCCGATTCGGCGAGCATGTCCGGATCGTTATCCGGCGTCCCGCCGCCGCCGAACTCGCCGACCCCCCAGGCCCAGACTCGAAAGATGCTGCGGGCGTTGCGGATGGCTTCCTCTCGCCTCGCGTCATCGATGGCTGTCCTGTCGACCTCCACGCGCTGCTCCGAAAACCGCAGCGGACGGGGCCGCGAGCTACCCGTAAACTCCTGGCCGTTGGGCAGCAACATGTTCGTCAGCGCCATCTGGTTGGCGTGGCGCCTGGATACGTACCCGGCCACCCGAACCCGATCGCCGACATTGACGATATCGGCTGTCCAGCCAAGCCGAGACAGCCATGTGACGGGACCCGACTCCACCTCCCAGATATCCCCGGTCGCATGCCGCAGTCGGAGCCGTACATGGGGATTGCGCCAGAAGACTTCCGTCACCGGGCCCTCCAGTTCGACGATGTTATCCATGTCGAAAAGGACATTGTTTGGGGGGCCGTGATGGGCAAACGCAAGGCCAGTGCACAAGAGGGCCGCCGGAATGAGCGCCATGCATTTCATGTTCGTTACTCGTCAATTCCACCGGCACCAATGTATCAGCCCATGACCTGCGCTTCTAGCCGCGGGCGCTGTATTCGCGGGCCTGACGTCAAGCCATCCGGCAAGTTCCGCGCGCCCGTGCACAGAGCCGATAGTGGCCCGCAAGACGAATATTTGGGTATGTTCCGGTAGCATCGAATCCACCTGACTCGAGATTTGGAGCAATCTGTGCAGTATGTAACAGGCGAACGCCCCGTCAGGGGCAACGTGACCGGGTTTCTGGCCGCCGCCCTGGCGTGCTTTTTCGTGGGATTGGGCGCCGCGTGCAGCCAGGAGTCGACAAACTCAATCGGGCTGAGCCCTGAACGACTGTCGGCGTTGCCCACCGACGGCTGGCCGACCAACGGCGGCAACCTCTTCAACCAGCGCTATTCGCCGCTCACGGGGATCAACCGCGACAACGTCGCTCAACTCAAGGGCGTGTGGCGAGCGCGCCTGGGCGGATCGGGGGTCGGCCTGAAATATTCCGGTGAAGCTCAGCCCATCGTCTACGAGGGCGTCGCCTACATCGTCACCGGCGCCGACGACGTCTTCGCCATCAGCGTGGTGACCGGCGAAACGCTGTGGACCTACGAGGCCAACCTGGATCAATCCATCGACGTCGTCTGCTGCGGATGGACAAGCCGCGGAGTCGGCCTGAGCGAGGACAATATCTTCGTCGGACAACTGGATGCGCATCTGGTCGCTCTGGACAGGATGACCGGCGAGGTGGTCTGGGATACACAGACCGAGAATTGGGAGGACGGCTACTCGCTCACCAGCGCGCCGCTCTACTACGACGGCCTGGTGATCACCGGCTTCGCCGGCGCCGAACGCGGCATCCGGGGACGCGTCAAGGCCTACAATGCCGATGACGGCTCACTGGCATGGACGTTTTACACGGTGCCCGGCCCGGGCGAGTTCGGGAGCGAGACCTGGCCACAGCCCGGCGACCCGTACAGCGACGTCTACCTCTATGGCGGCGGCTCGGTCTGGCAGACGCCGGCCGTGGACCCGGATCTGGGCCTGGTGTATTTCTCCACGGGCAATCCCGGCCCCGACTTTGCGGGCTATGTGCGCGCGGGTGACAACCTGTTCACCACTTCCATGCTGGCGCTGGATGTCTACACCGGCGAGTACCGCTGGCACTTCCAGCAGGTGCACCACGATATCTGGGATTACGATGCGGCCAGTCCCGTCGTGCTCTTCGACATCGAAATCGACGGAGAGACGCGACAGGCGGTCGCGGAAGCCAGCAAGACCGGCTGGGTCTACATTCTCGACCGGGTGACGGGCGAACCCCTCCTCGGCATCGAGGAGCGGCCCGTGCCGCAGGACGAGCGGCACCTCACGTCGGCCACTCAACCCTATCCCGCAGGCGACTCGTTCATACACCAGTACGTGGATATCGTTCCGCAGGGCTATCCGCCGCTGGTCAACCAGGGACGCATCTTCACGCCGTTCTGGATGGAGGGCATGATTGTGATGCCGGGCCCGTTCGGCGGCGCCAACTGGCCGCCGAGCGCATACGATCCCGAAAGCGGCACCCTCTACATCTGTGCCAACGAACGGCCGGGCTTCTTCAGGGGCGGCGAAATGGCAAACGACCTGCCGGAGATGCCCGGGGACTCCTATATCGGCGGGTTCTTCGGCCACGTGCCGTTCCCGAACCACGGCATTCTCGCGGCCATGGACATGCACACGAATACCATCGTATGGCGGCAGCGCTGGCAGCAGTTCTGCTACAGCGGCGTGCTGGCGACGGCCGGCGGACTGTTGTTCATCGGGCAGAGCGACGGCCGGATGATGGCATTGGATTCCAGCGACGGTTCTGTCCTCTGGGAGTTCCAGACCGGCGCCGGACTGAATGCACCGGTGAGCAGCTTCGAGCACAACGGCGAACAACACATCATCGCCTACTCCGCCGGCAACCTCTTTGCGGGAGCGCCCCGGGGAGACAGCCTCTGGCTGTTCTCGCTCAGCGGGACGATGAACGAAGCCCGTCCGGCAGGATCCGAGCCACCGCCTGCGGAGGCGGAACACGAGTAGACCGGCGGCGAACCGGCGGACGCGACGATCATTCGCTGATTGAGTTCGCGGGCGGCGTCATGCACGCGGGAGACCCCCACCGGCCGGGTGATCCGCGCCGGGCGACAGGCCCAGTTCGCCGAACGCGGCGTCGAGCTTCCCGGTGACATCTGTAGCGCCGATCAGGTCCATGGCGCCGGGATCGCGCACCCGGCGCCCCCAGCGGACCTCGTCGACGCCCTTGCCGAACGCCCGTTCCACGGCCTCCGGGTAGCGGTCGGCGACCAGGTGCTGCGACAGGTAGGGCCCGGTGCGATGGCGGTTGGACGTGGCATAGAGCCCCACCACAGGCGTACCCACCGCGGTCGCCATGTGCGCAGGCCCTGAATCCGGGCAGAGCAGCACGGTGGCCCGCTCCAGCAGCGCCAGCAGTTGCTTCAGCGTGGTCTTGCCAATCAGATTGACGATCCCACAGCGCGCATGACGGCAAATCTCGCCGCCGTAATCGCTCTCTAGTCGCGTATTCCCCCCGCAAAGAAAGACCCTGGCGCCGTACTGCCGCGACACGTAATCGGCGGCCGCGGCGTAGCGCTCTGCCCGCCAGTTGCGATAGTTGCGCAATCGTTGTCCGCTGACGGGACTGATGATGAGCGCCGGCTGCAAACCGTCGATGCAATCCTCGGCGAACGCCCTCTCATCGCCGGACAAAGGGATATCCCAGCGCGGCTCACCGGGCTCGAGGCCAACGACACGGGCAAACTCGAACTGGCCGTCCATGACGTGCTGACGAGGCCTTGCGGGAATCCGACGGTTGCAGAACAGCCATTGCCCGTCGCGGGCGCGGGCCCGGTCCATGCCGATCCGCACATCCGCAGCCACCATGAGGCTTGCCATATTGGCTCGAACAGAAGCATGCATGTGCAGCAAGGCATCAAATCGCCGTCGACGAAGTTGCCTGCGCACATCCGCGTAGCCACGCAGCCCGCGTCGCTTGTCAAGGATCACGAACTCCACGCCTTCCAGGCCCGCGAGCAGTTGATGCTCGACGCGGCCGACGATCCAGGTGAGTTCGGTCTTCGGCCAGGCGCGCTGGATGGCCCGCACCACCGGCACCGTATGGCAAGTGTCACCGATGGCGGACAGTCGAAGGATGCAGATTCGCTTCGGAGGAGGATTAAATTCGAGCGGCACAAGGATCGGCGTTGCGGGCGATTCGAAAATCATACTGCAATGCCGCGCTCGTCGGCGTTGACGGCGCGGGCGCTGCTTGCCATTCTCGCGCCGTGACTATCCGTGCACTTTGCATCACCGGGGATGCGGACAGACCGACGATCGCCACGTTCGTCGGCCTGCACCGTGCCGGCATCGACCTGTCGGCGGTACGGACGCATTCGGAAGCGGGCAACGAGGCACTGCATGCCGCCGGGGTACCGCTGTTGGACATCCCCGTCGCCGGGCGGATAGCCACCGCGGGCGTTCGCCGGCTTCGCGCGGAACTGCTGCGTGGCCGCTACGACATTCTTCACCTGTTCGGAAACCGGGCGCTGGAACACGGCTTGCGGGCATCCCGGGGCGTGCCTGTTCGGATCGTGGCGTATCGCGGGATCGTAGGCAACGTCAGCTTCCTGAACCCGGTCTCCTGGCGACGCTACCTCAATCCCAGAATCGATCGCATCGTCTGCGTCGCCGACGCGGTCCGCGACCACTTTCTGAACATGCGGCCCGCCTGGCTGCGAATTCCCGCGGAAAGGCTGGTCACCATCCGCAAGGGACACAGCCTGGACTGGTACGCCGATCCCCCGGCCGACCTTGAAGCGTTCGGCATACCGGCGGGCGCCTTTACCGTCGTCTGCGTGGCGAACTATCGGCCCCGCAAGGGCATCGAATTGCTGGTCGAGGCCATCTCGGCGCTGCCGGAGGACATCCACTTGCTGCTGGTCGGCAACATGCGCGCCAAATCACTGGACCGATGCATCGCCGCCAGTCCAGCGGTGTCCAGAATCCATCGCGCGGGTTTTCTGACCGACGCACCGTCCGTCGCCGCAGCCTGCGATGTGGCGGTCCTGCCGTCCATCAAGCGGGAGGGCCTGCCCCGATCGGTGATCGAAGCCATGGCGTACATGATCCCGCCCGTCGTTACAGACATCGGCGGCAGCCCTGAACTGGTCGTCGACGGCGTCAGCGGCCTGATCGTCCCGGCTCGCGATACAACCGCCATCGCGCGCGCCGTCGCACGACTATACGACGACCCCGGGTTGCGAGGCCGGCTGGGCGCCGCGGCGCGGGAGCGCATTCAAACCCGATTCAGGATCCAGGACACCATCGACAAAACCGAACGGCTCTACCGGGACCTGGTGGGCACATGAACTCGATGTAACCAGTGTATTTGGGACAATTGCATGGTGTTTCTGGCAGAATCGGTGAACGTCACCCTGGAGGGTAGAAGAATGCGAAGATCAGTCTGGCCGCTCGTGTTACTGATATCACTCGCCGCGGGCCCTGCGGGCGCCCAGAACTGGACTCAGCATACCAGCGAGGAAGATCGTTTTCGCATCTACACGCCCGGGGAATTCCAGGTCGAGGAGATCAGCTACGACTCCGAGTACCGCGCGACTTTCCCGGCACGCGTCTACAGCTACGAGGACGGCGGCGGCAACAGCTTCTCGGTCACGGTGGTGGACTACACCGATTCCCTGAGGATCCACACGGAACGCGCCAGAACCGAGGCCGACTACCTGCTCTACTGGGAAATCGACATCCGCGCCTCGGTCGCCTACGCGGCGGCGAACCTCCGCGGACGGGGCGGCGAGATAACCTACGACGCCTACCACTACATCGATCGGGTGGAGGGCCACCAGTTACATATCGAGAATCCGGACGATACACGCACCTACGCCGCCATCTACCTGCATGACAGCAAGTTGTATATCGTCGAAGCCACGGTCACGCCGGGCACACCGCCGCCGGGCCAGTTCCAGCAGACCCTGGAATTCATCGACGAGAACGGCGACAGGATTCGCTATGGAAACTTCATCCAGGCCGTCAAGGTGCGGGGCGCGCCCTTTCGGGGAATAGACAACGATACGGGTTGACGAGCCGCTCCGGGCGGTGAATGCACAGTCAAACATCGGGAGATCGAAATGCACGTGAAGACACGCGGGCCAGCCAAACGGCTGCGCCCATTGACGATTGCGGCCGCGGTGGCCTGCATGGCGGCGCCGGTCGCCGCACACCATTCCCACGGCAACTACGAGATGACCGAGTACACCCACCTGACGGGAACGGTCACCCAGTTGCACTGGATTAACCCCCATGCCTGGCTCTACCTTGAAGTGACCGGCGAGGATGGCGAATCCGCCGTCTGGGCACTGGAATCGGCGGGTGCCGGGGGGTTGGTCAGAAGCGGCGTTGAGCCGGATGAGGTCAGGGTGGGCGACACCGTCTCGGTGCGCTGTCACCAACTGCGGGATCGCTCAAACGGGTGCCTGCTCGGCTTCCTCACCAACTCGGCCGGCGTCGAAAAGGAGTGGGACTAGCCGGACCAGTCTGCCACAGGCGATTCGGCACCCTGACTCAGGGCCGGTCAACGCTGTCCGGGATTACGTTAACCGGCCCCGATACAACCGTGAGCGATTCGCTCGCGCGCGCGATTACGCGGCAAGCAACTTCGTCAGGTCGCGCACCGAGTCCAGCGATTCCAGATCGCGCACCATTTCCACGATGCGTTCCGCGCGGCCTGCATCCCAATTTGCGAATGCCGCGCAGCCGGCAAACTTTTCCGCCACTTCATCGTAGCTCATGGGGTTGGCGGGACTGCCCTTGCCGAAGTCGGCACTTCCCGAGATCGTACGGCCATCCCGCAATCTGATATCGATGATGGTCGCCATCTTGTCGTAACCCGCGGCTTCGGCCTCCGGGTGCACGCCGAATTCGACCCGTCGGATCATTTCCTGCACCTCCGGGCTGTTGACCACTTCATCGGTGAATTCGGCCAACCCGCCGCGCCGCCTCAGCAACAGGATCGCCATGCAGAACTCCATGGAGAACTTGGCCTGCAACTCGTCGGTCGGCCGGTGGTGAATCAGCGCGTTGGGCATATTGTGATTGGTGCCCACCTTTACCTGCTCCACTTCATCCGCGTTGATGTCGTGCTCCAGAATCAGCTCCAGCATCCGGGTCATGCCCGGGTGGGTCAGCGATCCCGATGGATTGGGCTTGATGGAGATGCCCGGATCGGCAAAGGTCCACGGATCGCCCAGCCGGCCTGACAGGGCTTCCAGCGCGAACCCGCCGCCGTGAGCCTGGAAGAATCCCCGCGGCGATTCGAGAATACCGGCGGCGGCTGTCCACCCGGCTCCCGCCAGGTCCACGGCGATGATCCCGGCTTCCGCCGCCCGGCCGGCGTGGAAGGGCTTGGTCATGGTGCCGAAATTCTCCCTGAGACCGCCGGCCTGACTGGCCGCGATCGCCAGCGCGCGCCGCGTCTGCGGCACGTCAAGACCATGGAGCCTCGCCGCCGCCGAGGCTGAGGCGAAGACGCCGCACGTGGCGGTGGAATGAAAGCCGTGCTGGTAGTGCCGGGGCGACATGGCTTCGGAGATCTTGCTTTCGACCTCGACGCCGAGGTTGTACGCCAGCGCCAGTTCGCGCCCGCTGCAATCCAACTGCTCGGCGACGGCGAGCGCGGCGGGCAGACACGGCGCGGTGGGATGGGTCAGAAGCCCGTAGACTCGGTCCTTCTGCACCGCCAACTGGGTATCGTCGAAATCGTCCGCATGCACGCCAACGCCGTTGGCGAACGCAGCAAAGCGCGGCTGCACCCTGAGGCCGGTCCCGATCACCGTGGTATCCCCGCTGAGACCCTGCGCTCGCAGGTACCGCTCAATGATCGCGCCACTCTCGGCCACGGAGCCCGACAAGGCCAGACCGAGCCCGTCCAGGATGGACTTCCTGGCCAACTCGGTGACCTCTCCGGGCAGCGACGCGTAATCCGTCTCGACCACGAACTCGGCCACCTCGCGAGTCAGTCCCGCGCCGCGGCGCGAGGCGATATCGGGCGTGAAATGCTTGATGGCGGTGCTGGACATACAGGGTCCCCTGTTTCGGGAAACGCGAAAGCATGCAATAAAGCGGCCCGGGAGTCGAGCCACAACCTTCGAAATATGCAGTGACTGCAGCAACCGGCCGCTGCCGGGCCCGGCTATCGACCGGTTGCGTGCGCTGCTCGCTTCAGCAGCCTGCCGAGGAGGTTGCGAAACCGTGGCCCGGCGACGCTGACCAGCGCGAGCACAAGCAGTGTCGCCGCGATCGGCTGGCGCAGGAATCCAGACCACTGTTGATCGAAAATGATCAACGACTGCGCCAGCGAAGTCTCGATCAGGCCACCGAGGACGATTCCCATGATGATCGGCGCGGGCCCGAAGCCGTTGCGCTTGAGAACGTATCCCACGAGTCCCGATACGATCATGATCCACACGTCCACCATGGATTGATTCAGTCCGTAGGCGCCTACCATGCAGAGCGCGAACACCGTGGGCCAGAGAAACGTCCGCGGTACCAGGCTGATCCGCGAAAAGACCTTGGCGCCGAACAGACCGATCACGAGGAACAGGATGTTGGCCAGCAACATGGCGAGGAAAATCCCGTAGAGCAGGCTCGGCTGCTCCTCGAACAGGTACGGGCCCGGCCTCAGTCCCTGCACCTGAAGCCCTCCGAGTATGACCGCCGCCGTAGCGCTGCCGGGAATACCCAGCGCAAGCGTGGGTACCATGGCGCCGCCGGTCGCCGCGTTGTTGGCGGCCTCCGGTCCGGCAACGCCTTCGATACTGCCCTTGCCGAATTCCTCGGGCGTCTTCGACCACCGCTTGGCCTCGTTGTAGCCGATCATCGCCGCCATGGTGCTGCCCTCCGCCGGCAACACACCGACAAAGACGCCGATACCGCTGGAACGCAGAATGGTGCCGCGCACCCGGCGAAAGTCTTCGCGAGACGGCAGGCGCATCGCCGACATGGCGGCAATGACGTTTTCCCGGCCCAGGTGGCGCGCCTGGTTGAGCAGTTCCGTGACCGCGAAAAGCCCGATCAGGACGGGGATGAACTGCACCCCTTCAAGGAGTTGCGGCACCCCGAAGGTGAATCGATCCACCCCTGTGGTCAGGTCGATGCCCACGGTCGCGATGAGCAGCCCGAGACAACCGCCGATGAGGTTCTTGACGGGCGACTCCGCGCCGATGGATGCCAGCATCGACAGGGCGAACACGCCCAGCGCGAAGTATTCCGGCGGACCGAAGCTGTAGGCGACGCGCGCCAGCAGCGGCGCAGCCAGGAGGAGGATCAGCACGCTGATGATGCCGCCGCTCACCGAGGATACGGCTGCAATGCCCAGCGCGCGGCCTGCCTCTCCCTTCTGTGCCATGGGATATCCGTCGAATGCCGTCGCCACGGCCGGCGGCGCCCCCGGCGCGTTGATCAGGATCGCCGTGATGGAACCGCCGAATGTCCCGGCGCAGTACAACGCCGATAGCAGCGCCACCGCAGGCACGGGCTCCAGGTACAGCGAGAACGGCAGCAGCAGCGCCACACCCATGGACGATGACAGGCCGGGCAGCGCGCCGATGATGACTCCGGCGATAGTTCCCGCGACGATCAGGCCGAGCACCATCGGGTCCGTGAGAAGTGAAAATGCGATGCCGAGTCCGGACGGATCCATTATTTGGCTACAACAGGTTCCAGATCTGGCCGATGGGGAAGCGCACGCCCAGGCCCATGGTGAATACCGCGTAGATTCCGCCCGGCAGTCCCAACGCCAGCGCGGCGACGTGGCGGTAGCGCCGTTCGCCCCACAACAGGGGCAGTACGATGGCGACCAGGCCCAGGGTGGGCAGCGTCCCGACCAGCGGTACCAGCACGCCCGCAGCGGCGATCACGCCTCCCGTCGCCCAGAACACGGGCGACGGCAACGCAGCGCGGGGAACCTGTTCAGCCGGTGTCGACGAATCGCCTGCCGTCGCGCGACTGCCCGGTTCCCCGGCGCCGCGGCGCAGACCGCCGGCGATCAACAGCACGCCGAGCAATGCTGCAATGCCAATGATCAGCCTTGGAAAAAACGTCGGCGGAATATTTTGGGACAACATGGCGGGTACTTCGTCGAAGCCCGTTGTCAACCACCACGCCACGGCGCAGACCGCCAAGACGCTGAGTCCGGCCAGTGCATCCCGGTTCCTGAGCAGGTGAGACAGCCGGTTCATTCTGCCTGGATGATTCCCAAGCCTATCATCGCGTTTCGAGCGTCTGTGTATAGCCTGAGGACCTGACTATCCCATTCCTCCCGCCCGGCGACGCTTGCGGGTTCCAGGCCTGACCCTTCCAGGTAGTCGAGGTAGGCTGGCTGTCGCATGCCCTCCAGCATTGCCTGTTCCAGAATCTGAATCCGGTCTTCGGGTGTACCGCTCAGAACCAGATAGCCTCGAACCGTGGAAAAAACCACGTCGTAGCCCAGTTCAACGGTGGTCGGCACATCCTCGATCCTCCGCACGCGCTCCTCGGACATGACGGCCAGCGCGCGAAAATCGCCCCGTTGAATCTGGTCCAGCGCCTCGGTGAGATTGAGTCCAGCCGCATCGATGCTGCCGCCCATCAGGTTGGTCACGATTTCCCCACCGCCCGCAAACGGCACGACGCTCACTTGCGTACCGGTGCGCTCGGCCAGGGTTGCGCCGGCGATGTGATCGACACCGCCGATCTGCGTCGTACCCCACTTGATGGGCCGCTCCCGGCCCAGTTCCACGAGTTCCGCCAGGGACGTGACGTCGCTGTCGCCCCGGACCATGACCACGATGGGATCATCGGCGGCCCTGGCCACACCCACGACGTCATCGATGGTCAGCGGACCCTGCCCACGCGCCATGGCGAACAGGTGCGTCGGGGTGATGGCCAACAGCGTATGCCCGTCTCGCGGCCGGCTGTTGACGTAACTCATGGCGACAACGCCGCCGCCGCCCGTGCGGGGCAACACGCTCAAGTCGGCATCCAGGGCGGTGCGCATGCCGCGGGCCACCGCGCGCGCGGTCGCGTCGGTGCCGCCGCCCGGGGAGGCATGCGTGACAATGTCGATGGGGCGTTCTGGAAAGTCGGTCTGCGCGTCAGCCATCGGCGCGACCAGACCCAACATCGCAACACCCATGCCGGCCATCAGATGCGTTCGGTTCATTGCCGAAACTCTAACCCGGATGCGCGCCACAACCAAACAATGCGCGCCGGACAAGCGCAATGGCCAGGTTGGCGCAAGCCGATGCCCCAATTCGGGCGAGCGCCTGACTACTCGCGGCGCCGGGCAGATCTTCGAGACGAGAATCGCAAGCGGTTCAATCGTGGGTGCCGGTGTGAGCGACCCTCGCCCCACGGACGCTCGCGCCTGAAGGTGCGCATCCCTACGCGATCTGAATTCTTCCTCCGGGGTTCCCTGCGCTTCAGTGGCCTCCATGCCTTCTGCCGTGTCATCGGGCACAGGCACCACTGAGCGAGCGGGCAATATCTTTCAGCAACGTTCCAGCTAACGTTACGAAACCTGAGCTGACCAGATTTCCCGGACCTGTCTACCACGAATCTCATGGGCTGATGACTGTCTCCCGCTGTTAAGTGAGGTTCTGATGCAAGGGCTACTGAATCGCCGCCATCAAAATAGCATAGTGCCTGGATCCAATTGAACGAACCATTGGCGTTTCCCTTTAGTTTGTAACGAAATATTATCAGTATCAGTTGGCAAACTCTTGCTTGTTAAAGTTAACCACCATGTATCTTCAGTCAATGCTAAATTGCTGAAGCTGAATCAACACCAACTTGTTGTCCACCGAATCTATTGGATATGAAGAACAGCAAAACACGTCAACTGACCAATTCTGTTTTCGAAAAGTGTTTTCGCTGACATCGAATCGAAAGCCAATCGATCACTAGCCTCTCATCTACGGCCCTTTTCCCGACAGGTTTGCAGCTTGCTGGCACCTCCGTCCCGACTCATCGCCTGACGACGGCGGGGGGCCGCACTTTTCCGGCTACAGCGGTGCGCCGAATGCAGCAGCAACCATCTGGCGTTGCGTTCGTGTTCACCAAGGTGGACATCTTTCGTGGTTTTCGTAACAAAACAGATAAACTGATTTGCAAGGGACATCAATCAGTATGCAAGCCTTTCCGATGAACTGACCGTATCTTATTGGCGGTCATTCGTTATGTTTATAGGCTACTGCAATTTGCTGAATGCAAGAAACGACACAATTTTTGGACCGGTATCTCGCCAAGATTCGATACAATAAACAAATTCCGAGAACTTTCTGCCAGAAATTCGATCATAGCTATATAGAGGGATGCCACGATCAGGCTGTTCGTTGAATCACATCGAATCATCTTCGCCAAAACCCAACTATACCCTAAAGTTGAATTCAAACTGCTTCAGTATTCAGCCTTTCCTTCGCACTCATGTTGGGGAATTCGCACATGAACGAGTGCGGCAATTCAACAGAAGTATTGGGAAGTTACTCTTGATGGTTTGCGGATCATGAAGTTTGAAAGTCTGTACAGAGCCTGGAAGTCCCGTAGGATTACACAGACCGTAGCGGCCAAATTGCTTGGTGTAAGCGATAGAACGTTTCGTCGTTACGTTCATCGTTTCGAAAGCGGCGGTTCGGAGGGATTGATCGATAGACGCCAGTTACGGGGCTCTCCACGTCGGGCGCCGCTGGACGAGATTGCAGACGTGGTCAACGCATACAACAAGCAACACGAAGGCTGGAACGTCAAACAATTCTACGCCTGGTACCGCTACGAAGGCGGCCAGCGCAGCTACAACTGGGTGCGGATGCAACTGCAGGACGCAGGGGCTGTTAAAAAACTGCCGCGGCGGGGGCTGCACCGTTTGCGCTTTGATCGCGCGTCGCTACCCGGCCTGAGGCTGCACCAGGATAGTTCCAGACACGAGTGGCTGGCTGGGCGTCACTGCGATCTGGTGGTGACATTGGACGACGCCACGAGTGAGCACTATTCGATGTTCGTCTGCGAACAGGCAGGTACCCGGAGCAGCCTTGTCGGCGTCCGTGACGTGCTCGAGCGAAAGGGGTTTTTCTGCTCGCTTTACACTGATCGTACGTCACAGTATCGATACAAAGGGAAGGCGGAGGCGGCCGAAACACAAGGTCCCCGGAAACTCACCCAGATTGAGCGGGCAATGATGCAGCTTGGGATCAAGTTGGTCGCAACTCGCTCCACGCAGGTTCGCACACGCTGCCAGCGCGTCTTTCAAACTCATATGAACCGGTTACCGTCGGAACTTGCGGCTGCAGGGATCACCGAATTTGCCGCAGCCAACCGCTACCTGGCAAGTATCTATCAGCGCGCATACAACGAGGAATTCCAGCAGGTCGCTCAACGAGAGGGTTCTGCGTTCGAACCTTGTACGGATCCCTCTCAATTGGTCGACATCCTGTGTGAGCAGTACTGGAGGGTCGTGCGCAAGGACAATTGCGTGCGCTTCAAGAGCCGCTTGTTGAGGCTGCCTGGCGATCGTCTGAAGTGCAGGTTGGCCAACTCTCGCGGCCGGGTAGGAGGGGTCGTTACCGAGCCCCTCCCCCCGCAGACCCGAGCGTGCGCGATTGACGCACTCGGTTCCTCACCTGACAGGTTCGCTCAAGGAGTTTCGTCCTTGATCCGCAGGTTGAGGAAGACCGCTCCCTCGCCTGTTCGGCTATCCACTGCTGTTTCGTGTACGTGTTTGTGGAACTCAGCGTTTCCTCCAGCGTTTCCCATCAGTGGCTCTGTACAAGTGACGCCCCGCTTCCCTCCAGCGGGTCCCGAGGGCCACGGTTCCCCGCCTTCACAGGTACTATCAAGGCGCTACGACTTCCTGCCCTCGCATGTCCTTCGGCTTATTGTTTTCGCCAGCCGGTTCCACGGGTGCCTGTCGGAATTCGTGTCCGCATCGGGCGGTCCCGCCGCCGTGCAGGCCCGGCGACGGGCCGGGGTCTGGATTTATGCTGGCAATCCCCTTCCAGCGTCGTTGCCCGTGGGCGTGAGCAGGACCTCCCAGGTTCCCAGGCGATCCATTCCGTGACTCTGCGCCGGTCCACGACCCCGGACGACCCGTTGCGCCTCACCAATAGCGGCGCTTCCGGTGCTGCCCCCACACGATTAACAATGAAGGCGTCATCGATTCCGATTTCGAGGCTTCCTCCGCCGCTTCATCACCTGCTGTCTACGCTTCACGACGGGCGTTGCCGCGCGCCACGCAAGACTTGCTTCCGGCTGGCGGGCTGCGCCTTTGCCGGGCGGGAGTCGAACCCGCTGGATCGCTACGAGAGGTTTCAGTTTCAATTCATAGCATTCTCCTCTCCAGGGCTTTCCCTGGCGCAATAATCGTTCGTCGATACCTGGATGGTACCTTGTCGATATCGAGCGGGATCCGGCAACTGGCCAGATACGATGCTGATGGCAAGCCGATCGACTGACCCCTGTTTCGCACTCTGCGGCATCCGCATTTCCAACCTCCCTTCCCAAACATATTCCAGAGACGCTCGCGCCCTATAAGATAGGCTGTCGATTGCATCATCACGCGTCGTGCGCGGGAGTTGTCATGTATAGGTTGTTTGTTGCGTTGGTATTGGCGTTGCCCGTCGCCGGCGTCTGCCAGGATCGGTATCCGGTTGACTGGGACCAGGTAGAGTCCGAATCGCTGGACCACTTCACGGCGCTCTTACGCATCGACACCTCCAACCCGCCGGGCAACGAAACCGCAGCGGCAGTCTATCTGCGGGATGCTCTGGAGGCCGAAGGGATCGAAGGCCGCCTGTACGCCATGGTGCCGGGTCGGGACAACCTGGTGGCGCGGATCGGCGGCAACGGTTCGAAGGCGCCGATCCTGGTCATGGGCCACACCGACGTGGTCGGCGTCCAGCGGGAGAACTGGTCGGTTGCACCCTTCGACGCCGTGCGCCGGGACGGCTACATCTACGGCCGCGGCGCGCTGGACGACAAGGACAACGTCACTGCGGGGCTGATGCTTCTGCTGATGCTCGATCGCGCCGGCGTGGAACTGGATCGGGACGTCATCTTTCTGGCCGAAGCGGGCGAGGAAGGCACTCCCGAGGTCGGCGTCGACTTCATGGTCAACGAGCACTGGGACGAGGTGGCTGCCGAGTACTGCCTGGCCGAGGGCGGCGGCACGGTGGCCCGGGACGGCGTGGTCCGGTATGTCTCCATCGCGACCACCGAGAAATTCCCCATGCGCGTTCGCCTGGTAGCCCGCGGAACGGCCGGACACGGGTCGGTGCCGCGGGTGGACAATGCGCTGGCCGCCTTGGCCGCGGCGGTGACAAAGCTCTCGGAGTGGCAA
Organism: Candidatus Rariloculaceae bacterium; assembly: GCA_965262365.1. Taxonomy (GTDB): domain Bacteria; phylum Pseudomonadota; class Gammaproteobacteria; order Steroidobacterales; family Rariloculaceae; genus UBA6522. The sequence continues at coordinate 5,475,748 of OZ253541.1, read as the reverse complement.
CCGCCCATGCGCCTGAACCAGACCACGCGCGCCTACTTTCAGAGGCTCGCGGCCATCAGCGACGAAGAATCCGCGCAAATCTACCTCGGGCTGCTGGATCCCGCGGAGCAAGCCCGCAGCCAGCACTACCTGGCGCTGCACGAGCCCCAGCACAACGCACTGCTACGCACGGGAGTGAGTCCGACCATCCTCAGCGGCGGATTCCGCAGAAACGTCATTCCGTCCCAGGCCGAAGCCATGCTGGATGTCCGCGCACTGCCGGACGAAAGCCCCGAGGAGTTCTACGCCCACATGGCCGCGGTAGTCAACAATCCGAACGTGGAAATCGTTCCGCAGCCCATCTACCGCCCGGCGAGCCCGCCCTCGCCCATCGACAGCGAAATGTTCGACGTCATCCAGGCGGTCAGCGAACGCATGTTCCCGGAGGCGGTGACGCTGCCCACGATGCTCACCGGCGCCACTGATATGGCGCAGGTGAGGGCAAAGGGCGTCGCCTGCTACGGTTTCGGCCCGGTCCGCCATGAGGAGGACCTGAGTACCGGCGGCGGCTCCCACGGCGACGACGAACGGATTCCCGAAGACTCGTTGCTGAAGCTGGTGCAGTTTCTCTGGTACTCGGTCCTGGGTATTGCCGCGTCACCCTGATCCGCCGAATGGGTGCGTACGCACCCATTCTCAGACGTTAAAGCGAAACTTGATCACATCGCCGCGAGCGACGCGATAGTCCCGTCCTTCCAGACGCAACTCCCCGGCTTCCCTGGCGCCCTGCTCGCCGCCGCGGGAGACGAACGTTTCCACGGGAACCACTTCGGCGCGGATGAATCCACGCTGAAAGTCCGTGTGGATTCTGCCGGCGGCCACGTAGGCTGTGGCGCCCTCGGGCACGGTCCACGCTCGGGCTTCCTTCTCGTTTACCGTATAGAAGGTCAAAAGGTTCAGCAGCCCGTACGCAGCGTTGATCATTCGCTCCAACCCGGGTGCGGACAACCCCATTTCACCCAGAAACAGGTCCCTGTCCTGCTCGGGCAGTTCTGCCAGCGCGGCCTCGAACGTCGCACAAATGACCACCGCCGGACCACCTTCGGTCGCAGCGCGCGTCAGCACCGGATCCGCCTCGGCCGCATCGGTGAGACCGGACTCCGATACATTGGCCGCGTACATGACCGGTTTGGCGGTGAGGAGTTGGAGAACATCCAGCTTGCTGCGTTGCTCGGGCGCTATCGCAACGTCCCTCACGGCACGCCCGGCTGCCACCTCCCCGTGCACCCGCCTGACCAGTTCAAGCCATGCGATCGCGTCGGCCTCACTGGTCCTTGCCCGCCGCTCCGCCTTCTCCTCGGCCCGCGTCAGCGTCTCCAGGTCCGCCAGCAGCAACTCCGTGTCGATGGTATCCATATCCGATACCGGGTCGACCGTTCCCGAAACGTGGGCGACGCCGCTACCGGCAAAGCACCTGACCACATGGACGATGGCATCGGCTTCGCGAAGATGCGCGAGAAAACGGTTTCCGAGGCCCTCGCCTCGCGAGGCGCCGCGAACAAGCCCCGCGACATCCACGAATTCGACGGCTGCCGGAACCGTTCTTCCGGGTCTGGCAACTTCCGCGATACGCTCCAGATTGGGGTCGGACACGCCGACGATGCCCACGTTCGGGTCCACGGTGCAGAACGGATAGTTTTCCGCGGGCACTTCCATGGCGGTCAGCGCGTTGAACAGCGTCGATTTGCCCACGTTCGGCAGCCCGACCAGACCGCATTTGATGCCCACGATCGCTGCGGCGCCTACTCGGCCCCTTCCGGGTCCGCGCCATCCGGCGTCCGGTCCTCAAGGTGACGGCTGTGCAATTGCGTCTTGGCCCGCTCCGCGCCCTTGTCCAGAAAAACCTCCAGCGCATCCGCCGCAGCGAGTACGGCATCGAGTATGGCGCCCTGCTCATCGGGCGTCGGGCGTCTCAGCACGTAGCCGATCACCCGCTCCCTTTGACCGGGCCCCGGGTGACCGATGCCCAACCGCAGCCGCCAGAAATCCCTGCCGACGCACTCGGCAACGTTTCGCACGCCGTTGTGGCCGCCGGGGCCACCGTTGAACCGGAGCTTGGCGCGGCCAGGTGGGATATCCAGTTCATCGTAGGCCACCAGCAGTCGCTGGGACGGTATCTTGTAGAACGCGCACGCCGCGGCTACCGCCCTGCCGCTGTCGTTCATGTACGTCATCGGCTTGAGCATCCGGATCCGGCGGCCCTCGAGGGTGATCTCGGCAACGTCGCCGAACAGGCGGCGGCGCGCCCGGAATTCGCCCCCGTGCCGCTGAGCCAGCAAGTCCACGAACCAGAAACCGGCGTTATGGCGGGCGCGACGGTACTCGAGGCCGGGGTTGCCCAGACCGACTATGAGTTCCAATGATTCGTCCATGCCGGACTCCTGCGCCGAAGCCGGTCACGGCGACCGGGCCAATGTACACGCCGGCCCGATATCGGGGCTGAGCTATCTCGGATAGCGTTAACAGGCCCTACTCTGAGGATTCGTCCTCTGCCGAGGCATCCGGATCTTCTTCGTCCACCGGCACCATCAGTTCCAGCTCCTCTTCGAGCTCCGGTACTTCGTCCTCTTCCTCCCGCCGTCGCGGGATAATGGTGACGATGGAGGGATCCAATCCGTGGACCAGCGCCGGCAATTCCACCCCTTCCGGGATCTCCACGTCAGCCAGATGCAGCCGTTGATTCAGTTCCAGATCCGAAATATCAACCTCGATGAACTCGGGCAAGTCTTTCGGCAGACAGCTTACCTCGACCTCCGTGAGCTGGACCGAGACCTCACCGCCTTGTTCCCTGACCCCCATGGCGACATCCGCACCCAGAAAATGGATCGGCACATTGAGGTTGATCTTCTGGTCCTCGCGAATGCGCTGAAAATCCAGGTGCAGCACTTGCCGCCTGGAGGGGTGACGCTGGACATCCTTGACCACCACGGGCTGGGAAACGTCCCCCAGGGTCAGCGTGAGAATGCTCGTATAGAACGCCTCCTGCTCCATTTCGTGAAGCAGCCTGGTATGGTCGAGTACCACGGCCCTGGGTTTGCGGCCGCCGCCATAGATGATGGCGGGCACCTTGCCCTGCCTGCGCAGCCTGCGGCTGTTGCCTGTCCCCAAATCGGACCTGTTTTCAATGTCCAGCGCAAATCCGGTACTCATCACGGTCTCCGTCCAGCGGGCGCAGGATATTACCAGCGACAGCTAGTCCAGGTACAGTTAGTCCACGCACAGTCAGTCCACGTACAGTGAGCTGACCGATTCGGCGTCACTGATTCTGCGCATGGTCTCGGCGAGCAGTTCGCCAACGCTGAGCTGGCGTATCCTGTCGCAGGCGTGGGCCTCCTCGCTCAGCGGTATGGTGTCGGTCACGACCAGTTCATCGAGCTCCGAGGCCGAGATGCGCTCCACGGCGGGCCCCGAGAGCACGGGATGGGTAATGTAGGCCACGACGCGGACCGCGCCCCGCTCCTTGAGGGTCTGCGCCGCGATGCACAGCGTCCCGGCCGTATCCACCATGTCGTCCATGAGGATGCAGACCTTGCCCTCCACCTCGCCTATCACGTTCATGACCTCGGCCATGTTCGCCCGCGGGCGGCGTTTGTCAATGATGGCCAGATCGGCGTCGTCGAGGCGCTTCGCCAGGGCGCGTGCGCGGACCACGCCGCCCACGTCCGGGGAAACAACAACGATGTCGTCATATTTCTGCTTCCAGGCATCCCCGAGCAGGACCGGCGATGCGTAGACATTGTCCACGGGGATATCGAAGAATCCCTGTATCTGGTCGGCGTGCAGGTCCACCGTCAGGACCCGGTCCACGCCGGCCTTGCCGATCAGCTGTGCCATCAATTTGGCCGAGATCGGCACCCGGTTTGCGCGCGGCCTGCGATCCTGCCTGGCGTAACCGAAGTACGGTATGAGCGCGGTCACCCTGGCCGCCGAGGCCCGCTTCACGGCGTCGGTCATGACCAGCAGCTCCACCAGGTTCTCGTTCACCGGCGGGCAGGTCGATTGCACCAGGTAAACCTCGCGCCCACGAATGTTCTCCATGATTTCGACCATGACTTCGCCGTCGCTGAAGCGGCCGACATTCATTCGGCCCAGGGGCACGTGAAGATGATGGCAAATGTTCTGGGCAAGCGCGGGATGCGCGTTACCCGCAAGTACGGTCACTGTTCCGGGATCCAATCCGACCTCCTAATCAACCGCCATCGATTGTCGTTCTGGCTGGGGTGGCAGGATTCGAACCTGCGATTCACGGGATCAAAACCCGTTGCCTTACCACTTGGCTACACCCCATTGAGTCGTATTGTGATGCGGCCCGGCGGGTGAGTTCAAGGCGATGGCTGCCAGCCGTCCACTATAACCCGCAATTCCAGCTCCCCGTGCGCGAGATCGATGCGTCTGGGCAGCAGAAACCCGTCGTGGAGCCGATAGCTCTCGTAAGTGAGGCTCCACAGGCGCTGATCCAGTGTCCTGAGCTCGGTTCGAGCGGGGCTGAACTGCTGATCCGATTCGAAATCCGGGTCCGGGTGCCCCAGCAGCCAGGCATCCAGACTCCGTACGGGGAGCCACCATCCCAGCATGGCGGACAGTTCCGGCTCAGGGTCCTCGAGTTCCCATGTTTCACCTTCTGCCCGCACCGTAAGCCGCTCCGACGGGCCGCTGACCTGAAGCACGTTGATGCCCAGCGGGCCGCTGATGGAAAGCTCGACATCGTCTTCGGCCTGGCGCCACCGGAACCGCCCCTGGAAGGCCCGCGACCCGGTGTTCACGACGATGCGCCCGTTCATGCGCCAGTTCGGTGTTTCCAGCAGGCGGGTTAGGCGCTCCTGGTAACTCATACCGTCCTCGGCGGTACGAAAGAGGGCGCAGCCACCCACCAGAATGCAAACGAGCCCCGCGCGCCTCATTGCGCCAACCGCTGCTGCACCTCCAGCAGATGCACGCTGTCGGCGTGTTCCTCCAACGACTCCCTGAGCAACTCGAGTGCCTGCTCGCGGTTCCCCAGCGCCCAACGGGTGTCGACGATGTGCGCGGCAACTTCCGGATCGGGAAACAGCGCAAACGCGCGTTCAAGGTAGTCCAGGGCGGCCTCATGGTCGTCCAGGTGAAACAGCACCCATCCCATGCTGTCGATGATGGCCGGGTTGTCGGGCTCCGCCGCCAGGGCGCGGCGAAGATAGTCCAGGGCCTCGTCATGGCGTCCCAGTTCGTCGGTCAGCAGGTAACCCAGGGCGTTGAGAAAACCCGCGTCGTCCGGATAATCCTCCACCAGTTGTTCCAACGCCGAGGCCGAGCGCCGCAACCGCCCACGCTCCTGAAACAGGAGCGCCCTGGCATATCTGACCGAGGTATTGCCGGGGTAGCTGTTGAGCGCCCGGTTCAGCACACGATGTGCCTCACTGTAGCGCTCCTCCTCCACGGCGTCCTGGGCAAGGATCAGGTGCAGTTGCACGTTGGCGTCATGGAGCCGGTCGTCATCCGGGCTGCGCTGCAGTTCCTCCACCAGGAGCTGGATTGCTTCGGGCTCACGCCCGAGCCGCACGAGAATCTCTCCCCGACCCAGCAGCATGTCCGTGACAAATTGGGGATTGGCAACGCCGAATTCGCGCAAATGCCTCAACGCGCCATCCGGGTCATCCAGATTGACATAGAGCAGTTGCGCGACCCGCAACTGGGCATCCACCGCATTGTTGCCCTCCACGACTCTGGAATAGTGCCGCATCGCCTGCGGATGCTCCTCCTGCATCTCGGCGATACGTCCCAGGTAGTAGAAGGCTTCGTCGCGAAAGCGCGGATCGGTACGAATCTCGTTGAAACGCGCGCGGGACTCATCCAGGTCTCCGTCGGTCAGCGTCAGAAAAGCCAACGCCCTGACCGCCTCCGTCAACCCGGGGTTTTCTTCCAGGATCCCGTCGAGCAGTTCCCGGGCCTCGTCGGTACCGCCGGTGGACAACAATAGTTCCGCGAACTGCAGCCGCACTTCCAGCCTGGGTTCGTCCGCGGCCAGTTGCCTGGCCAGCGCCAGGCCATTTTCGTCGCTCCCCGTGAGCAGCAGCGAGCGTGCGTAGAGCATTCGCGCTTCGACCCAGTCCGGACTCAATGCCGCCGCCAATTCCGAATGCGCCAGCACCGTGTCGTAGTCGCCCCTGCGCAGGGCCAGACGAGCCAGCCCGTAGTGCCCCTCTGCAATATCCGGATTAGCTTCCACCAGGCGCTGCACGACGACGATTGCCGCATCCGCATCCGCGTCCGGCTCCTCCGCCAGGGCTTCAATAATGCGGGCCACCGCTGCAGCGTCGTTCTCGGCCCCCTCGACGAATGTTCCGAAGTCCGCGAGCGCCGGCTCGGTCTCGCCCAGGCGCAACCTGAAAATCCCCGTGTACAGATGGGCGCGATTCGTCTCCCCGCTCAACTCCAGCCAGCGCTGCGCGGCCCTCAGGCCGATGCCGGGCAGGTTCGCCTGCAGGGCGAGATCCGCGGTCAGTTCGGCAAGCTGGGGATTCTCCGATATGAGGGCCGCTTCAAGGTAGTGCTCCACCGCCGCAGCGAATTGCTCCCTCTCCCGGGAGAGTTCGGCCAGCAGCAGGTGCGAGTCCAGGTCCGCCTGGGGATTCGATACGGGGCTCGTAACCGCGCAGCCTCCGAGCAGAAACGCGGCCAGCAACCCCACTATTGCCGCGCGCCGATGCGCAGCCGGCAGTCCCGCTATTGCCGCGCGCCGATGGGCAGCGCAAATGCGGGCTGCCAGGGGACAGCGACTGCCTTCTGACTCGATACTCATGGAATTCTGCATCGGTTCGGTTTCGGAGCGAAACGCCCTCTCTGCGTGACCGCTCGAGAGTCAGCGAGTCCGGGCAATGTCCGCAGCTTAGGAGATTGCCGCAACGGCCGTCAACGATGTGTTCACGGGCTGCCAGGCCCCACAACTTGTACCCTGGCTGGGATTCTCCGACAATTCAGGCACCATTCGGCATGTCCGTGCCAGGATTCCCATCATGAGCGGAGCCACAAGTCAGGCATCATCCATCGCATCCAGGGTTGCGGCCCTGGCTGAACGCTACGTGGAAATCGGCGAGTCGCTCGCCACGCGGGAAGTCATCGCCGATCAACCCAGGTTTCGTGCCCTGGCAAAGGAGTACGCCCGGCTGGAGCCCCTTGCCCTTGCCCATGCCGACTACCGGCGGCTGCTCGACGACATCGAGGCAGCGGAGGAACTGCGTGCCAGCGATGACCCGGAAGCACGTGCCCTGGGCAATTCGGAGCTGGAGAACTTCTTGCAGGAGCGCGAGGTTCGGGAAAAGGCTCTGGTGCTCCAGCTCGTTCCCCCGGATCCTGATGACGACGCCAACCTGTTTCTCGAGATTCGCGCGGGAACCGGCGGCGACGAGGCTGCGCTTTTCGCCGGGGATCTGTTTCGGATGTACCAGCGATTTGTCGAGAACAACGGCTGGCAGATGGAGATCCTCAGCCGCCACGAGGGCGAGCACGGCGGCTACAAGGAGATGATCTGCCGGGTGGCGGGCAAGAGCGCCTACGCCAGGCTCAAGTTCGAGTCCGGCACCCATCGCGTGCAGCGCGTCCCGGAGACGGAGTCCCAGGGCCGGATCCATACCTCCGCCTGCACGGTTGCGGTCATGCCCGAACCGGAAGACGTGGCCGACGTGGAGATCAATCCCGGCGACCTGCGGGTAGACACATTCCGTGCTTCCGGCGCGGGAGGCCAACACGTCAACAAGACGGACTCGGCGGTGCGCCTTACGCACCTGCCCAGCGGGATCGTCGTGGAGTGCCAGGACGAGCGGTCACAGCACAAGAACCGGGCCAGAGCGCTGTCGCTTCTTCGCGCAAAGCTCAAGGATGCGGACGTGGCCCGGCAACAGGCGGAGACTGCAGCGCGGCGACGCAAGATGGTGGGTTCCGGCGACCGTTCGGAACGCATTCGAACCTATAACTTTCCGGAGCACCGGGTCGCTGATCATCGCATCAACCTGACGCTCTACAAGCTTCACGAAATCCTTGCGGGCGGACTCGACCGGCTCATAGAACCGCTGGCCCGGGAACACCAGGCAGAGCGACTTGCCGAGCTGACTTCCGGGGCCTGAAGTCGCCATGCTGTCGTCGGCATCAGGGGGATTTAGGGCTGCACCGAGTTCGACGCCGAATGCAAGCGACCGCCGCATCGACGCGTTGATCGACCGGGCGCTGACTAGAATCACGCCATTCAGCTCCAGCGCACGGCTCGACGCGGAGGTTCTGCTGGGCTTCGTGCTGCGCCAGCCCCGGAGCAGCCTCATCGCCCATCCCGAGCGCACGGTAAACGCCGGCCACGCCGCCCGATTTCGCAGGTTGATCGAGCGACGCGCGGCCGGGACGCCAGTGGCCTACCTGATCGGCTGGCGCGAGTTCCATTCGCTGCCGCTGCAAGTGTCCCCGGCAACCCTCGTACCGCGGCCGGAAACCGAGCTGCTGGTAGACAGCGTCCTGGAAAGACTGCCCGCGGACGAGCGCGCCGTCGTGCTGGACGCGGGCTGCGGCTGCGGCGCTGTCGCCCTTGCCATCAAGCACCACCGTCCCCGTTGCCGAGTGGTCGCGGTGGAGTGCAGTGCTCCGGCGCTTGAGGTTGCCGTCTCCAACGGCGCGCGCCTCGGGCATCGCGTCGAATGGATCCGGTCTCACTGGTTCAACGCGCTGGCGGACGACCAATTCGACTTCATCGCCGCCAATCCACCGTATGTCGCGGCCGACGAGGAGGCGCTTCTCACCGGCGACCTGCGGCACGAACCCCGCCTGGCCCTGGACGGCGGCGCGGACGGGTTCGAGAGCCTGCGCGCGATCGTCGACGATGCACCGCGCGTGCTTTCGATCGGCGGTACGCTGCTACTGGAACACGGCAACGATCAGGCCGGGGCCGTACGAACCCTGCTGCGCCTTGGCGGCTTCCGCCGTGTCGAAACCCACCGGGACCTTGCGGGACACGATCGGGTCACGATCGGGACTGTCCCCGACAAAAAACCGGGCCGCCAGGCGACTCAGTAGCCAAGGTTCGCCGACAGCCAGCGCTCGGCTCGTTCCACCGACCAGCCCTTGCGGGACGCGTAGTCCTCGACCTGATCGCGGCCAAGCTTGCCCACGGCGAAGTAGCTTGCCCTGGGGTGGGAGAAATACCAGCCGCTGACCGCTGCCGTGGGCAGCATGGCAAAGGTCTCGGTGAGCTGAATTCCGGTACTTCGCCTGACATCCAGCAGGTCCCAGAGCGTCTGCTTTTCGGTGTGGTCCGGGCACGCCGGGTAACCGGGCGCGGGCCGGATCCCCCGGTATGCTTCGGCGACAAGAGCCGCGTTATCGAGCTTTTCGTCCCCGGCATAACCCCAGAACCCGGTGCGCACGCGCTGGTGCAACCGCTCGGCCAGGGCTTCGGCCAGGCGGTCCGCGAGCGCCTTGAGCACGATCGCGCTGTAGTCGTCGTGGGCTGCCTCGAAGCGAGCCACATATTCGTCCAGGCCGATACCCGTCGTGACCGCGAATGCGCCCACGTAGTCGGCAACCGCCGTGTCCCGCTGTGCCACGAAGTCGGCAAGGCAGTCGTTGTGGAGATCCGCGCGCTTGCGCCGCTGCTGACGCAGGTGATGAAGGCGCGCCCGGACCCGCAGCCGGGACTCGTCCGTATAGACCTCGATATCGTCGCCCCTGGCATTGGCCGGGAACAATCCCGCCACGGCCGATGCGCGCAACCACTGCTCGTCGATCACTCGCCTCAACATCCGCCGGGCATCGTCGTAGAGCGCGCGGCAAGCCTCGCCCACGGTAGGATCATCCAGTATCTGCGGAAAACGGCCGCTAAACTCCCAGGCGTTGAAGAAGGGCATCCAATCGATGTAGTCCACCAGTTCACCCAGCGGGTAGTCATCGAACCGGTGCATCCCGGCATCCCGCGGCGCCGGCGGCCGGTAGTCGGACCAGTCCAGGGTGAGCTTGTTCGCACGAGCCTGGCTCAAGGTCAGTTGGGTTGCCCGACTTGTTCGCGCCTTGTGGCGATCGCGGCGACTGTCGTGGTCCCGAGCCATCTTCGCCGCAAACTCCGTTCTACCCTCTCCGATCAGCGTCCGCGCCACGTTGACCGAACGGGAGGCATCCTTGACGTAGACGACGGGGCCGTCGTAGGCGGGATCGATCTTGACGCTGGTATGCGCGGGCGACGTGGTCGCGCCGCCGATGAGCAGCGGTACGGAAAAACCCTGACGCTGCATTTCGCCTGCCACTCTGACCATTTCGTCCAGTGACGGGGTGATCAGGCCGGAGAGCCCGATCAGGTCGGCGCCAACCTCCCTTGCGGTCGCGAGGATCTTCTCGCCGGGCACCATGACGCCCAGGTCGATCACTTCGAAGTTGTTGCACTGCAGGACCACGCCGACGATGTTCTTGCCGATGTCGTGGACATCGCCACGCACGGTGGCGATCACCAGTTTGTTCCTGGTGCGGGCGCCGGTCTTGCCCGCCTCGATGAAGGGCACCAGGTGGGCCACGGCCTTCTTCATCACCCGTGCGGATTTCACCACCTGGGGAAGAAACATCTTGCCGGCTCCGAAGAGGTCGCCGACGATGTTCATGCCGTCCATCAGCGGGCCTTCGATAACGTCCAGCGGCCGGCTCGCCGACTGTCGGGCCTCCTCGGTGTCGTCAACGACATGCTGGTCGATTCCGTGAACCAGTGCATGTTCCAGGCGCCTGGCCACAGGCCAGCCACGCCAGTCTTCGGCCACCTGCCTGGTCTTGCCCGAGCGCCGATCCCGGTAGTGCCCGGCCACCGACACAAGGCGCTCGGTGGCATCCTCGCGTCGATTCAGAATCACGTCCTCGGCGGCCGTGCGCAGGTCTTGCGGGATTTCCTCATGGACGGCCAGTTGGCCAGGGTTGACGATACCCATGTCCATCCCGGCCCGAATCGCGTGGTAGAGAAAGATGGAGTGCATGGCCTCGCGCACCGGGTTGTTGCCCCGGAACGAGAACGACACGTTGCTGACCCCCCCACTGACCAGGGCATGGGGAAGCTCCGCCTTGATCCGTCGCGTGGCTTCGATGAAGGCAAGCGCATAGTCGTTGTGTTCCTCGATACCGGTGGCGACGGCGAAGATATTCGGATCGAGAATGATGTCTTCCGGCGGAAATCCGGCCTCGTTGACCAGCAGGTCATGGCATCGGCGGCAAATCGCGAGCCTTTGCTCCGTGGTTTCCGCCTGGCCCGATTCGTCAAAGGCCATCACCACGACCGCCGCGCCGAAGCGGCGGATTTCCCTGGCCTGGCGCAGAAACGCAGCCTCGCCCTCCTTGAGGCTGATCGAGTTGACCACGCCCTTGCCCTGCAGGCACTTGAGTCCCGCCAGCATCACGCTCCACTTGGAAGAGTCCACCATCACGGGTACCCGCGCGATATCGGGCTCCGCTGCCACGAGATTGAGAAACCTGTGCATCGCGGCTTCGCTGTCCAACATGCCTTCATCCATGTTGACGTCGATTAGCTGGGAGCCGCTTTCCACCTGCTCGCGAGCCACCTGCACTGCCTGCTCGAAGTCCCCGTCTCCGATGAGTCGCCTGAAACGCGCCGATCCGGTCACGTTGGTGCGCTCGCCCACGTTGACGAACAGGCTGTCGGGACCGATCGTGAATGGCTCCAGCCCCGACAAACGCGTCCTCGTCGGTATGTCCGGCAGCTTCCTGGGACCGTGCCTTGCGACGGACTCGACGATGGCCCGGATGTGCGCCGCCGTCGTCCCGCAACACCCGCCAGCCAGGTTGATCCAGCCGTTGGCGGCGAACTCGCCCAGCATGTGCGCCATGTGCTCCGGCGTATCGTCATACTCGCCGAACTCGTTGGGCAGTCCGGCGTTCGGATGAACGCTGACCGGAAATTCCGAGATGCGCGCCAGTTCTTCCACGTACGGCCGCAGTTCGGTGGCGCCGAGAGCGCAGTTGAGGCCTATGAGCAGCGGTCCGGCATGGCGGACGGAGTTGTAGAACGCCTCCAGCGTCTGCCCCGACAGGGTTCTGCCCGATGCATCGGTGATGGTGCCGGAGATCATCACCGGAATGTCGACCCCGGACTGCTCGCGAAGCCGGTGGATCGCGTACAGAGCTGCCTTGGCATTGAGGGAGTCGAAAATCGTTTCCACCATCAGCAGGTCGACGCCACCCCGGATCAGCGCGGCGGCCGCGGTGGCGTACGCGTCGGCAAGTTCGTCGAAGGTGATCTCGCGCATGCCCGGATCGTTGACGTCGGGGGAGATCGAGGCCGTGCGGTTGGTTGGACCCAACGCACCTGCCACGAACCGCGGCACCCCGGTGTCCTCGGCGACCTTGTCCGCCGTTTCGCGCGCCAGCCGCGCGGCGGCGAGGTTGATCTCGTCCACCAGCGATTCCAGCCCGTAGTCGCTTTGGGCTGGAGCGGTGGCGTTGAAGGTGTTGGTTGTGACGATGTCGGCACCGGCGACCAGAAACTCGCGATGGATCTCGGCTACGCGCTCGGGTTGGGTGATGCACAGCAGATCGTTGTTGCCCTTGAGATCCCGCGACCAGCCGGCAAACCGCTTGCCCCGAAAATCAGCCTCGGAAAGCTCCAGCGCCTGCACGCTGGTACCCAACGCGCCGTCCAGAATCGCGATTCGCCGGCGCAGCAGCGCCCGCAACTGCCCGATGCGCTCGTTCACGCCGCGTGTTCCGCGCCGGTGCGGCGGGGCCTCAAGCCGAGCGCGTGACAGATGGCGTAGGTGAGTTCCGCGCGGTTAAGGGTATAGAAGTGAAACTCCCGGACACCGTGCCGGTACAACTCGTCGACCTGCTCGATGGCCACGCTCGCGGCGATCATGCGGCTGGTCTCCGGATCTTCGTGCAACCCCGAGAACCGTTCATGGAGGCGAGCTGGCACGTTGACGCCGCATTTCGCCGCAAACTTGAGCATTCCCTGAAAGTTTGCGATGGGCAGAATTCCAGGAACGACGGAAACTTCCACGCCGGCATCGCGGCAGCGATCCCGGAACCGCAGGTAGGCCGTCGTGTCGTAGAAAAATTGCGTAATGGCGCGAGAGGCGCCGGCATCGATCTTGCGCTTCAGGTTTGCAAGGTCGGCCTCAGCGCTGGATGCTTCCGGATGCACTTCCGGATAGGCGGCTACGGAAATGTCGAAATGGCCGACAGCGAGCAATGCCCCGACCAGGTCGGAGGCATAGTCGAAGCCGCCTTCGCACGGGACATACTTGCTCGCGCCCTGCGGGGGGTCGCCGCGCAAGGCGACCATGTGGCGTATCCCGGCATCCCGGTATCGTCGGGCGATGGACAGCACTTCTTCACGGCGGGAGCCTACGCAAGTGAGGTGGGGTGCGCAGGTGACTTCGGTTTCGTTTCGAATGCGCTGGACGATCCGATGGGTTCTATCGCGGGTCGAGCCGTCCGCACCGTAGGTCACCGAAACGAACCTGGGACCCAGTGGCGTGAGCCGCTTGACGGAGCGCCACAAAGTCCGTTCCATCTTCTCCGTGGTGGGCGGAAAAAATTCGAACGAGACCTGGATATTCCTATCTGCCACCGGAGATCTCCGGCCTTGTTTCGTCGGGCGTGGACACGGTTGCGGCACTCCTGGCGGCAAGCACGACCAGGACGGAGTCCTGCGCTGCAGTCTGAAGATTTACCGGTGACAGACCGGCGCGCGCCAGGTGCCGCGTGAGACGGGTCTCGCCGGTTGTCGCCATCGTGGTCTCAACGACCAGCAAGCGAGCGTCGTCCGTCATGACGCGAGCCGCTTCACGCAGTGCTGCAGTCGGGTCGGAGGCGGTGCCCAGCACTCGATCCATGGTCACCAGATCGAAACGATCGTCCGGGAATTCCAGGGCGTACATGTCGCCTTGGCGTACCGTGCAGTTGGCAAGCCCTGCGGACAACACGGTCGCCCGCGCGATCAGCCGCATGTCGCGGGACTTGTCCACGGCCACGGTGCGCCGCGCCCGACTCGCCAGCAGACGCAGCATGCTCCCGGTTCCTGTGCCGACATCCAGCACATCGCCCATGCGTCCGCCGTTCGCGGCCCCGGGCAGTCGTCGATCCAGCAGGACGTCTACGACCGCACTGACCTCCGACATTTCATCGGCACTCAGGGGTCGCACGCCCAGGCAGTCCAACAACGCTTGCGCCCGGGTCTGCCGGCTGTCGAGGATCGCCGTCAGTCGTTGTCGATCCCTGGCGATGACAGGGTCACGATCCGAAAGGCTTGCCAGGATTACTGCAACAAGGTCGCGACGATCATCGTCGATGGCAGCGCGATAGTAGACTTCGTTCTGGTCCGGCGTTCGCCGAACGACCCGAGCGTCACACAGCAATTTCAGGTGCCGGGAGACTCGCGGCTGACTGAGGCCCGTGACCTGGACGACTTCGCCGACGGACAACTCGCCGCGCCGCAAGACCCAGAGCAGGCGCAGACGGGTCTGGTCCTGCAGAACCCGGAGCAGATCCGTCAACTGTTCGAGCTTGATCATTTTGACATTCGAATATAACGATGTCGTTATATAGCTCGGAAAGCGTCAAGTGTCAAACTCCATGGTCACCCGCGCCGGCCGATGGGCCGGCGCCGCTCATCTCCAGCTCGTACGGACCGTTCGAAGCAGCAGTTCGAGCCTGTTATCGCGCCGAAGGGCGGCCCGATGGACCAGGTAACCGCGCATGACCTTGACGAGGTCATTGCGTGATCGGGGTTGGGGCACGATGCCGCCTGCCGGTCGAGTGGCCAACTTGTCGACGTCCGCAATGGCGTATCGATAAGACCTGAGGGGCAACTGCGCCGAGTACGCGCCGATGGCATACAACCGCGTCTTGTCGTGAACGTGATCGGCCAGGATCGAGACGAAGTCCGCAAGGGCATCATTGTCGGGATAGTTGATGAAATCCCACAGAAAGCACACGTCAAACCGAACCTGATCGACGGTGTCGAAGTATTCCCGAGCCGAGTCGAGCCCGCGCGTCGGAAATGACGGATTGAACAGGTTGGCGACGTAGAACCGGCAACGGTAGCGGCGAAGGAAGCCGATGGTCTGCGGTTCGGCCGGACCCGCATCGAGGATGTTCAGCGTCGCGCCGGTATCGAGGCCCTCGAACGCCTCCGGCAAGATTCGCGTGTGCTCGTACGACCAACTCTCCGGAGGCTGTGTTCGGTTGGGGTCCCCGTTCCGATCAGGACGGTTGGTTGGTGCCGCCTCCACAAATTGCTCAGTTCTTCGGCAGGCTTACCGGAGCACCGGTGCTCTCGTCGAATTCCATGTCGATACGGCCCCTGAACTTCGCGCCGTCCTCAACCTCGACACGGGGAGCGACGATCGAACCCTGCACCTTACCGGTTGAACTGATGGTGATCTTGCCCAATGCCGCGATGTCGCCATCCACCGTGCCCTTGATCTGCGCTCGTTTCGCCACGATGCTCCCCTTGACCCGGCCGGATTCCTCCACGGTCACTTCGTTGTCGGCGAGATCGATGGTGCCTTCGATGGTTCCGCTCACGGAGAGATCGCCATTGCCGGTGACGTCGCCCTTGATGGACAGGGTGGCGCCCACCGTCGCGGTTGACGTCGCTACGGGCGTCGACCCTGGCTGCGCGGCGGGAGCGGCTGCACTCGGCCCGGCTTTCGCCGGCGCCCTGGCCGGTTGGGGACCCGACTTTGTCTTGGGTTGCTTCAACATTCCAATCCGCCGTGGCGAAAAAAGCAAGAATACCCGGCCCGGACCGGGTCCGCCAGTGTGCGACTTCCCTGGTTCAGCCGGAGAGCTTGCTCCTGAGCATTTCGTTCACCTGGCGCGGGTTGGCCTTGCCCCGGGAGGCCTTCATCACCTGGCCGACCAGAAAGCCGATGACCTTGCTCTTGCCGCTTCTGAATTGCGCCACCTGCTCCGGGTGGGCGGCGATCACCCGATCCACCAGCGCCTCGATGGCCCCGGCGTCGCTGATCTGCCTGAGCCCCCGCGCCTCGATGATCTCATCCACGGTCCCTTCGCCGTCCCACAGGGCCTCCAGGACTTCCTTCCCCATGCGGCCCGACAGGGTGCCGTCGGCGACCCGATCGACCAATGAGGCGAGCGTTGCGGCTTCGACCCGGGTGTCGCCCACCTCCACGGCTGCGCGCTTCAGGATCGCCGTCAGCTCGCCCTGGAACCAGTTGGATACCGTCTTCGGCGAGGCAGATCGACTCGCGCTCACCGCCGTCTCGTAGTAGTCCGCCGATTCCGGAGTTGCGGTCAGCACATCGGCGTCGTAGGCAGACAGACCGTATTGTTCGACGAAGCGCGCCCGCTTTGCGGCCGGCAATTCGGGCAATCCCGCTTGCAACCGCTCGATCAGGGATTCACCGACGACTACCGGCAACAAGTCCGGATCGGGGAAGTAGCGGTAGTCGTTGGCTTCCTCCTTGCCACGCATGGCGCGGGTTTCGTTGCGGTCTGAGTCGTACAGGCGGGTTTCCTGCACCACTCTGCCCCCGTCCTCGACCACGTCGGTCTGCCGCTCGATCTCCACCTGGATAGCCTTTTCCACGAACCGGAACGAATTCAGGTTCTTGATCTCCGTCCTCGTGCCCAGCCGGGTCTGCCCCCGTGGCCTGATCGAGACATTGGCGTCGCAGCGGAACGAGCCCTCCTGCATGTTGCCGTCCGAGATGCCGAGATACCGCACCAGCGTGTGGATGGCACGCATGTAGTTGCCCGCTTCCCGGGCGCTGCGCAGGTCGGGTTCCGAGACGATCTCCAGGAGCGGTGTTCCGGCGCGATTCAGATCGATGCCGCTGAGCCCCTCGAAGTCCTCGTGGAGGGACTTGCCGGCATCCTCCTCAAGGTGAGCCCGCGTTATCCCGATGGTCTTTACGCCGCCGTCTTCCCCGACGATATCCAGGTGGCCGCCGTGAACGATGGGCAACTCGTACTGGGAAATCTGGTACCCCTTGGGCAGATCGGGATAAAAGTAGTTCTTGCGCGCGAACACCGAGCGCCTGGCGACGGTACAGCCCGTCGCCAGGCCGAACTTGATGGCCATGCGAACGGCGTCGGCATTGAGCACCGGCAGCACACCCGGATACCCCAGGTCCACGAGCGACGCCTGGCTGTTGGGCGGCGCGCCGTAACGCGTCGAGGAACCGGAGAAGATCTTGCTCGCGGTGGCAAGCTGGGTATGAATCTCCAATCCGATGACGGCTTCCCAATGCATTCTCAATACCCCGGCGGCGTGAATGTGTGCCAGTCCGTCTCCCTCTGGAAGCAGTGAGCGGCGTTCAGCAACCGGCTCTCGCTGAGATGCGGTCCGATGAGTTGCAGGCCCACCGGCAGGCCGCGCACCAGGCCGCACGGCATGGACAGCGCCGGCAGGCCGGCGAGCGGCGCGCCGATGGTATAGATGTCGTTGAGGTACATCTGGATGGGGTCATCGAGCTTCTGGCCCAGGGGGAACGCGGGCGTCGGCGTGGTGGGGCCGGCGATGACATCCACCCCGGCGAAGGCGCGGGCGAAGTCCTCGCTGATGAGTTGTCGCACCCTTTGCGCCTGCAGGTAGTAGGCATCGAAATAGCCCGCAGACAACACATAGGTGCCCGTCAGGATGCGCCGCTTCACCTCCGCACCGAAGCCTTCCCCGCGGGTACGCATGTACAGCTCGGTCAGGTCGCCGACACCCTGGGCGCGGTGTCCGAAGCGCACGCCGTCGAATCGCGACAGGTTGGACGAGGCCTCCGCCGGCGCGACGACATAGTAGGCGGGCACGGACAGTCCGATATTTTCGAGTCGAATGCGCTTGAGCGTCGCACCCTGCCGTTCCAGGACCGACAGGGCATCGCGAATGCGCTGCGCATTGTCCGGATCGAGCCCGTCGTCGAAGAAATCGTCCACTACGCCGATGGTCATCCGCCCAAGGGGCCGCGCCAGCGCGGCGGCGTAGTCGGGCACGGGGTCAGGCAGCGCGGTTGAGTCCCGCGGATCGGGGCCCGACATGACCTGCAACATCAATGCGGCGTCCTCTGCCGTGCGCGCCAGCGTACCGGCCTGGTCCAGGCTGGAGGCGAAGGCGACCATGCCCCAGCGGGATACGCGGCCGTAGGTGGGCTTGATGCCGGTGATGCCGCACAGGGCGGCGGGCTGGCGGATCGACCCGCCCGTATCGGTGCCGGTCGCACCGGGCACGAGGCGCGCCGCCACCGCCGCCGCCGAACCACCCGATGACCCGCCCGGAACCCTGTCCCTGTTCCAGGGGTTGCGCACCGGCCCGTAGTAGCTGGTCTCGTTGGATGAACCCATGGCGAATTCATCCATGTTGGTCTTGCCGAGCATGACGGCGCCCGCCTCCCGAAGCCGGGCAACCGCGGTGGCGTCGTACGGGGAAACGAAATTGTCGAGCATGCGCGAGCCGCACGATGTCCGGACCCCCCGGGTACAGAAAATGTCCTTGTGGGCAATGGGGATGCCCGTCAACGGCGTCGCGTCCCCGGTGGCAAGCCGTGCGTCTGCCTGCTCCGCCTGGGCGCGGGCCGCCTCCGCAGTGACGGTTATAAAGGCGTTCAGGTCACCGTCGAGACGCTCGATTCGGGCAAGGAAGAGGTCGGTGAGTTCGACCGAGGAAACCCTGCCGGTCCGGAGGGCCTCCGCCAGTTGCGCAATGGTTGCGTCGTGCATCCCGGTGGTGGGTTATCAGCCCGGATCCTAGTGCTCTATCCAACTGATAATGGCGTATCAGTGGTCGATGACCCTGGGTACCAGGTACAGGTCCTGTTCCACCCGTTGGGCATTGCGCTGGTAGCGATGATGGCGATCGGACTCGGTGACGCGGTCTTCCCTCAGTTGCTGGGCTCGGTCCAGCGGGTGGGCCATGGGGACCACCCCGGCCGTATCCACCGCCTGCAGCGCGTCAACCAGGGTCACGATCTCCGACAGCTTGGCGGCCACGCCTTCCATCTCCGCCGGCGTGATCTCCAGGCGGGACAGGATGCAAAGATTCTTGAGCTCTTCCAGGCTGAGAGACACGGCATTGTGCGCTGCAAAACGGGCGCATAACTATACACTTCGCCTTGCCCATTGTCCTACCCGTTGCTAAAGTGCTGATTGGTTTCAAGTGGCGACCTTGTCACACAATGTTAAAGCGCTTTCTCGGTTTTTTTTCTACCGATCTCTCGATTGATCTGGGCACGGCGAATACCCTGATTTATGTCCGTGGCCGCGGTGTCATTCTCGACGAGCCATCGGTGGTCGCCATCCGTGAGGACAGGGTCGGCGGAGGCAGCGTCCTGCAGGCGGTGGGGGCCAACGCCAAGAACATGCTCGGCAGAACCCCGGGCAACATGACCGCCATTCGGCCGTTGAAGGACGGCGTGATCGCCGACTTCGATATCACCGAAAAAATGCTCCAGTATTTCGTCAAGAAGGCGCATGGCTCGCGGTATTTCAGGCCGAGTCCCCGGGTCCTAGTTTGCGTGCCCTACGGGTCCACGCAGGTGGAGCGCCGAGCCATCCGCGAATCCACCGAAAGGGCCGGCGCGCGCAAGGTTTTCCTGGTGGAGGAACCCATGGCGGCGGCCATCGGCGCCGGGATGCCGGTGCACGAGGCTCGCGGGTCCATGGTGCTCGATATCGGCGGCGGTACCTCCGAGGTGGCGGTCATGTCGCTGAACGGGATCGTCTACGCTGCCTCCGTGCGCATCGGCGGGGACCGGTTCGACGAGGCCATCATCAACTATGTCAGGCGCAATTACGGCATGCTGATCGGCGAAGCCACCGCGGAACGTATTAAGATAGAGATCGGTACGGCCTATCCGGGTCAGGAGGTAAAGGAAGCATCGGTCAAGGGACGCAATCTTTCCGAGGGGGTTCCCCGGGCGTTTTCGCTGAACAGCAACGAGATTCTCGAAGCCCTCCAGGAACCGCTGCAGGGGATCGTGGGCGCCGTGCGCACGGCGCTTGAACAAACCCCGCCGGAATTGGGGGCCGATGTGGCCGAGGCGGGTATCGTCGTCACCGGCGGCGGCGCGTTGTTGACCGATCTGGACAAACTGTTGATGGAAGAGACCGGTCTGCCGGTGGTATTGGCAGACGAACCGCTGACGTGCGTGGCTCGCGGCGGGGGACGAATTCTGGAGTTGTTGGATGAACACGGGCCGTCGATGTTCGCCGTCGACTAGGCGACGCGTCGGGTAAACTGGCACCATGCAACGTACCGCATCCGAGTATCGGGGTCCGGGTACGCAGTGGCGCCATCGGCTGAAATCCAGGTGACAGATGCCGGGAGTTGAATCGGGCAACAGACAACCGCCTGCGTCGTTGGGCGTTCGCCTGACGCTGCTCGCGGCCGTCAGCGCGACGATGATGGTCCTGGATCACAGGGAAACCGAGTTTCTGAACCGCGTTCGCCAGGTTGCTTCGATCATCGTCTATCCGCTGCAGGTCGGAGTCGATCGACCGTTCGCCACCTGGCGCTGGGCGCGGGAAACCTTCGCCAACCGCGATACGCTGCTGTCCGAGAACGACCGCCTGAAAAACGAGCTTCGCAACTACGACGTACGCCTGCAGCGCATGGACACGCTGGAGGCGGAGAACGATCGTCTGCGCGCCATGCTGGATTCCAGCCAGCGAGTCGCGGACCGAATGCTGGTCGCCGAAATTCTCTCCGTGGACCCGGATCCCTACCGGCAGCGATTCACCATCAATCGAGGCGTCCTGAACGGCGTCTACGCCGGTCAGGCCTTGCTTGACGCCGATGGCGTTGTCGGGCAGGTCGACATCGTCGATGCCCTGACCTCCCAGGCCGTTCTCATCAACGACGCCAATCACGGCCTGCCCGTCGCCGTGAACCGGACCGGCCTGCGGACCATCGCCCTGGGCACCGGAGAAACCGGCCTGCTGAACCTGCCCTACCTGACCAACAGCGCCGATGTCCAGGAGGGCGACCTGCTCGTGACGTCGGGACTCGGCGGTGTATTCCCGCCCGGATACCCGGTAGGCCGGGTGACGGTCGTGCAGCGCCGCCCGGGTCAAGCTTTCGCGTACGTGCTCGCACAACCCAGCGCGGGACTGGACCGGGGACGCGAAGTACTGCTGGTGATGGACACCGAGGACGTTGGACTGACTGCCGCGGCCAGCGGATTGGTGGAGGCCGGGCGATGACCGGGCGAATATCGCCATTGCTCCTTCCCCTGGCGACCTTCGTCCTGGCGCTGGCGCTGGCGATCGTCCCCCTCGGGGATCGCGTTGTGCCGTTTCGCCCGGACTGGGTCCCGTTGGTGCTTATTTACTGGGCCATCGCCAGACCCCAGCACGTCGGCCTGTTGAGCGCCTTCGCCATGGGCCTGGCGCTGGACATGCTCACGGGGTCCCCGCTCGGAAAGCATGCCCTCGCGTTGCTGCCGGTCGTCTACGTGGCGTTGAAACTCCGCCTTCGCATTCGCGTCGCTCTGGCCTGGCAGGTGGCCGTGACGGTGGCGTTGATGCTGGTTCTGTATCACTTCCTGCTGTTCTGGATCGATGGCGTCGGTCAGCGCGCCATTCCAGGTGCGATCACCTGGGCGCCGCTCCTGACCAGCGCGCTGCTATGGCCCGTGGTCATGGTCTCGCTGGGTGGATTCGGCCGCGACAGGATGAAGGAGTCCTAGAGGATGCGCGGCCAGATCCAGATGCGGGACCGCTGGAAGGAACAGCGCCTGGTCACTACTCGGCTGGCGTTTACCGCCTTCCTCGTGCTGGCAATGAGCAGCGTCCTGGTCTGGCGGCTGTTCCAGATCCAGATCTCGCACCACGAAGTCTTCGCGGAACTGGCCCAGGGCAATCGCGTGAGAATCGAACCTCTGGCGCCCACGCGAGGCCTGATCT
Organism: Candidatus Rariloculaceae bacterium; assembly: GCA_965262365.1. Taxonomy (GTDB): domain Bacteria; phylum Pseudomonadota; class Gammaproteobacteria; order Steroidobacterales; family Rariloculaceae; genus UBA6522. The sequence goes on along the minus strand of OZ253541.1, from coordinate 5,453,851 downwards.
TCGATCGCAATGGACAGCTTCTGGCGGAAAACCTGCCCGCGTGGGAACTGGTGGCGATCCCCGAGCAGATTGCCGATCTTCAGGCATCGCTGCAAGCGCTTGAGGCGCTGCAGTTGCTGGACCCGGCGGAGCGCGACAACCTGATCGGCGCATTGAGTTCGCACCGCAGGTTCGAAAGTATCGTGCTGGCGAACCTGACCGAAACCCAAGCCGCGCGATTTTCCGCACGGCGCCATCGATTCAGCGGCATCGACATTCGCGAGGGCCTGATCCGACACTATCCCTACGGCGATCTGACCGGGCACTCCATCGGCTACCTGGGCAGCATCAGCGCCGGGAACATGGAACGGATCGACCGCGCCAATTACGCAGCGACCACGCTCATCGGCATCAGCGGCGTTGAGCGCAGTTATCAGGACGTATTGCACGGCACAGTCGGCTTCCGCCAGCAGTTGGTCAACGCGCAGGGGCGCGTGCTTGTGGATCCCGCTGCCGTCGAGGCGTCGCCCGATTCGATTCCGGGCAGCCTGGACACCCGCTGGCCCATCCCCGGCGACAACCTGGTGGTCAGTCTCGACATTCAGCTTCAACTGGCCGCCCAGAAGGCCATGGAGGGCTTGCGCGGGGCGGTGGTCGCGATCGAACCCGCCACGGGAGACATACTGGCGCTGGTCAGCACGCCCGCGTTCGATCCGAACCGGTTTGCGTCCGGTTTGAGCCACAGCGGTTACCGCGAGCTTGAGACGGATCCCGACAAGCCGCTGTTCAATCGGGCGTTGGCCGGCCGCTATCCACCGGGCTCCACCATCAAGCCGTTCCTCGGGATCGCGGCGATGAACATCAACGCCCTCAATCCGGACGATCCCAGTTATTGCGGCGGGCACTACTCCCTGCCCGGCCAGACCCATCAGTACCGGGACTGGAGGCGCGAAGGGCACGGCCTGATGGACCTGCACCAGGCCGTGGTGGAATCGTGCGACGTGTACTTCTACCGGTTGGCAGTGAACATCGGGATCGACGCCATCGACTCCTCGCTGAGAATCTTCGGGTTCGGCAGCCAGACCGGGATCGACATCGTCGGGGAGAACCGCGGCGTGGTGCCTTCCAGGGAATGGAAGCGGAACAATTTTTCCAGGCGCGAGGACCAGGTCTGGTTCCCGGGCGAGACCGTCATCGCGGGCATCGGCCAGGGCTACACCACGGCAACGCCGCTGCAACTGGCGCACGCAACCGCGGTACTGGCGGCGGGCACGCGATTGAAGCCCCGCGTGGTTGTGGCAATGCAGACCGCCGTCAGCGGCGACATCGTCGAGATCGATCCGGTCCGGTTGGCCACGCTCCCGGAGATCGATCCGCGGCATTGGCAGCGCATTCGTGAAGCGATGATCGGCGTGATCGAGGATCCGCGGGGCACCGCGCGCCTCTCGATGCGACAAACGCCGTACCGCGTTGCCGGCAAGACCGGAACGGCACAGGTGTTTTCCCTGGCCCGGGACGAGGAGTACATCGAGGAGGCACTGGAGGAACGCCTCAGGGACCACGGCCTGTTCATCGCCTTCGCACCGGCCGACAACCCGACCATCGCGGTCGCCGTGGTGGTGGAGAACGGCGGTGCCGGAAGCGGTCTGCCCGCGCAGGCGGCGCGCAAGATCCTGGACTTCTATCTGGCGGCTGAGGACTATGGCTAGACGCATCATCCTCGAACCCGGCACATCGCAGGCCGCCATCAGGAATCCATTCCTGGGGCGAAGCTTCGTGCTGGACCTGCCGCTGGCATTCAGCAGCCTTGCCGTGTGCGCCCTCGGATTGGTGATTCTGTACAGCGCCGTGGACCAGAACATGCCGCTGCTGCTGCGACAGGGAATCCGATTGTCCGTCGCTCTTCTGGCCTTTGTCGTGGCCGCCCAGGTTGCGCCGTCGACGTTGCGAATGTGGACTCCATGGATTTTTCTCGCCTCCGTAGGGCTGCTGCTCTGGGTGCTGGTCGACGGTGCGATGGTAAACGGCGCGCAACGCTGGCTGGATTGGGGAGTCATTCGGTTCCAGCCATCGGAGATTCTCAAGCTCGCTGTACCGTTGATGATCGCGTGGTACATGCATGATCGCGCCCTTCCGCCGAACTTGCTCAACCTGACCGTGATCGCCTGCATCATCGCGGTCCCCACGCTGCTGATTCTCCGCCAGCCCGACCTCGGAACGGCGGCGCTGGTGTTAGCGGCCGGGGCTCTCACGGTGCTCCTGGCGGGCGTCAGGCTGCGCGTGATCGCGCTGTTCAGCGTGCTCGCGCTGGGCATGGCCCCGGTGCTGTGGATGAATATGCTGGATTACCAGCGTGCCCGCGTGCTGACGTTCCTCAATCCCGAATCGGACCCGCTCGGGGCCGGTTACAACATCATCCAGTCGAAGATCGCGCTGGGTTCCGGCGGGCTGTTCGGCAGGGGTTGGCTGAACGGCACCCAATCTCACCTGGAATTCCTGCCGGAGCGCTCGACCGACTTCATCTTCGCCGTCATGGGTGAGGAGTTCGGCCTGCTCGGGCTGCTGTTGCTGCTGGGACTTTATCTCCTGGTGGTCGGGCGCGGGCTTTACATCGCCGCCCAGGCGCAGGACAACTTCGGCCGCCTGCTGGCGGGCGGGGTGAGCCTGACGTTCTTCCTGCACGTATTCGTGAATGCCGGCATGGTATGCGGCCTGCTGCCCGTGGTCGGCGTGCCGCTGCCGCTGATCAGCCTCGGCGGCACCTCAATGGTGACCCTGATGGCGGGACTCGGCATTCTCACGGCGATCCACGGCAACCGGAGGCTATTGGCAACGTGACAACTACTCTTCAGCCCGTACCCGTCGGGCTCTTGATCATCGGGTTATCGATGGCGGCGAATGCCGTCCGGGCCGTTGACGTCGATACGGCTGTTGTGGACAGGGAAAGAGACGCCTTTGTCGAACGAATGGTCGAGGAACACGGTTTCAACGCCGGCGAACTGGCCGAGATCCTGGAACGGGCCGAGATCGAACAGAGCATCCTCGAAGCCATATCCAGACCCGCCGAACGGGTACTCACCTGGCACGAATACCGCAACATCTTTCTGACCGACACCCGTATCGATGGCGGTGTGGAGTTCTGGCAGCAGCATGCCGACGAAATCGCCCGGGCCAGCGAATCGTTCGGCGTTGCGCCGGAGTTGCTGGTGGCCATACTGGGCGTGGAAACCAACTACGGCAGGCGCATGGGCAGCTACCGGGTCATCGACGCACTGGCGACGCTGGCCTTCGCCTATCCGCCGCGATCCGGATTCTTCAGCTCGGAACTGGAGGCGTTCTTCCTGCTCGCGCGGGAGGAAGGAATGGACCCCGAGACACTCCTGGGCTCCTATGCAGGCGCGATGGGCGCCGGCCAGTTCATTTCGTCAAGCTTTCGCGCCTACGCCGTTGACGGCAACGGCGACGGCATTCGTGACCTTTGGGAGGATTGGGAAGACGTGTTCGCCAGCGTCGCGAATTACTTCAAGGCCCACGGCTGGCGGGCAGGCGAAACGGTGGTGGAGCGCGCGACGCTCGGCAGCGGCCGGACGCCCGGGGAAGCGGCCAACAGCATGAACCTGAACGATACCCTGGCTTCGGTGCGCGCAGCCGGTTACGAGGTCTCCGCGGGTCTGCCCGAAGAAACACCCGTCACGCTGCTGTCCCTTGAAGGAGAAAACGGGCAGGAATACTGGGTCGGGTTTCACAACTTCCGGGTCATTACCCGCTACAACCGCAGCGTCATGTATGCCCTGGCCGTACATCAACTGGCACGCACCATTCTCGCCGGCGTCGAGCAACCCGGGCTCGACGGGGCGACCGACGAAGGAGCATGAATCGCGATCCGGAGCACTTCGGTACCCTGCCGTGGCTCACATTGATCGCCGCGGTGTCGTTGTCGGTGGGGCTTGCGGGTTGCGCACGAAATCCGCGCACGGATGTTCCTGAACCCGCGGTGCAGCAGGCCATCCTCGCCCCGCCCCGCAGCGCGCTGGGCAATCCGCCTTACTACGAGGTATTCGGTCAACGGCACTATGTGCTCGATTCGGCCCAGGGCTATCGCAGGACCGGCGTCGCATCGTGGTACGGCGAACAGTTCCACGGGCGTTCCACTTCCAGCGGCGAGCCCTATGACATGTTCGCCCACACCGCCGCCCATACCACGCTGCCCATACCCACCTGGGTCGAAGTCACGCACCTGGAAACCGGCAAGCAGGTGATCGTCAAGGTCAATGACCGCGGACCTTTTGTGGACAATCGCATCATCGATCTGTCCTTCGGCGCAGCCGTGGTGCTGGATATGGTGACCGAGGGAACCGCACCGGTGGAGGTTCGCGTCCTCGGCGTACCGGCCTCTGGCGAGGTCCTGCCGTACGACGGCGTGCCGGGAACCAGACAGGCCAGTGCCGGTACCGAGCGCGCGGCAACGATAATGCCCGTGTCATTGGCCGCGGCTTCGGTCCCCCCAAGCCAGCGCATTTACCTGCAGGCCGGGGCATTCTCCCGGCAGGACAGCGCCGCGCAGTTCGTGGACGCGTTGCACGCCGCAGGTTTTGAACGGATCGAAATCGATGCCGACCACGGCGCAACTCCCAGCCTGTACCGCGTGCGGCTGGGGCCGTTTCCCCATGTCGATGCCGCCGACGCGGCCGTCGACAATCTGGTTGCAATGGGCTTCGAAAAACCCCATCTGGTTATAGGCCCATGAACCCCGATACAATGCAAACCCAAGTGCCCGTCAGGAGGAACCCGATGCTCCGAACCTGGATGCTGACCGCCTTCACCCTTGCTATCGCTCCCGCGCTCCAAGGCCAGGAAATCCCCATTCCCGCGCCGCCGCAACTGGGCGTGAAGAGCTACATTCTCATCGATCACGCCACCGGCGGCATCGTCGCCGAGAGCAACCCGGACGAGATCCTCGAACCGGCCAGCCTCACCAAGCTGATGACGGCGTATACGGCCTTCAAGGCGCTCAGGGATGGGCTGATCAGCCTGGACGACCAGGTCCGGGTCAGTGAGAAGGCCTGGGGCACGGAAGGCTCCAGGACGTTTATCCAGGTCGGCACAACCGTTTCCGTGGAGGACCTCCTGCAGGGGATGATCGTGCAATCTGGCAACGATGCGAGCGTTGCCCTGGCGGAGCATGTTGCGGGAACGGAGGAGACATTCGCCGATCTCATGAACTTCTACGCGGAACAGTTGGGCATGGAATCCAGTTCGTTCCGCAACAGCACCGGTCTGCCGGATTCGGACCACTACATGACCGCCCGGGATGCTGCCACCATAGCCCGGGCGATCATTTCCGAATTTCCCGAGTACTACGCCTGGTACTCCCAGCGGGAATTTACCTATAACGAAATCGAGCAGTTCAACCGCAATTTGCTGCTCTGGCGCGATTCGTCGGTGGATGGGTTGAAGACCGGCTATACGGACGCGGCGGGCTACTGTCTGGTGACCTCTGCCGAGCGCTCGGGCATGCGGCTGGTGTCGGTGGTCATGGGATCGCACAGCGCTGAAGCAAGGGCAAACGACAGCCAGGCGCTGCTCAACTACGGATTCCGCTTCTTCGAGACCTACAAGCTGTACTCCGCCGGCGACGAAGTCACCACGGCACGCGTCTGGAAGGGGGAAACCAACTCGGTTTCCCTGGGCGTTGCCGAGGACCATTTCCTGACGATTCCCAAGGGACGCTACGACTTCCTGATGGCCGATACGACCATCGATCCGGACCTTACCGCGCCCATCGAGGCAGGCACATTGCTGGGGTCCGTGCGGGTTTCGATGAACGACGAAGAACTGGTGGAACTGCCGCTGGTGGCGCTGGCCGATGTTGCCGAGGCCGGGCTGTGGAAACGAATCAAGGACGAAGTCAGCCTCTGGTTTCAATGATCCGCCTGCCTGCAGGCACGCCGCGCGCATGGACACGCAGGCCGTGCGCGGCAAAAGCCCCGTGTCTTTGACGCCGTGGCCGGTGGTTTTGTACGGCACGACCTGGAGCAGCGGCTCCTCCCGGTGGTCTGGGAGGAGATGAAGCGCTTTACCGCGGAGCGCACCGAAGATACCCGTGACGAAGTCTGGTTCGTCGAGCACCCCGCCATCTTTACCCTGGGGCTCAACGGCAACACGGCTCACGTCCTCGATCCCGGGAATATCCCGGTCCTGAAGGTCGATCGGGGAGGACAGGTCACTTACCACGGTCCCGGCCAACTGGTGGCGTATACCCTCCTCGATCTGGCCCGCCTGAAGATTGGCGTCCGCGGGTTGGTGGAGGCTCTTGAATACGCCGTCATCGATACGGCGGCGGAATACGGCATCGAAGCGTACGGACGGCGCGATGCGCCAGGCGTCTACGTGGACGGCTGCAAGCTCGCCGCACTGGGGCTGAAGATCAGTCGCCAGTGCTCCTACCACGGGATCGCCCTGAACGTGAACATGGACCTTGAGCCGTTCACGAGGATCAATCCTTGCGGTTTCGAGGCGCTGCGGGTTACGGATCTCAGGTCGCTTTGTGGGGTTGCGGATGTTGGGCGGGTGCGGAATGATCTTGAGCGTAATCTCAGGGGTCGGCTTACTCGGAGTGAATGAGGTGTTCGTCGCGAGACCTACAATTCGGGAGATCGCAGTGAGTAAAGTTCAGAGTATGGCCAACGTCGATGGGGTCATCACGCCCACGAGTGAAGCGCGGATTCCGGTGATGGATCGGGGGTTTCTTTACGGCGACTCGATCTACGAGGTGTTTCGGACCTATGGGGGGATCCCGCTGTTCTTCGATGAGCACTGGGAAAGGTTGGAAAATTCCGCCAGGCTGATCCACCTGCGACTGGAGCTGAGCAAGGAAGAGATGACGGAGGAGATTCGCAGGACGTTCAGGGCGTCGGGTGCCGGGGAAGTTGGTGAGGATGTCTATGTGCGCTACTGCGTCACTCGCGGCGAGGGGCCGGTGGATCTGTTTCCCGACCCGGAATTGGCGACCCGGTATGTGATTGTCGTCAAGCAACTGCACCGCTGGCGGGAGGATTTCTACCGTCAGGGCGTGCGGCTGGCCATCTCGAGCACGCGCCGCAATCCCATCAATGCACTCAACCCGAACATCAAGGGCGGAAATTACCTGAACAATGTTCTGGGTGTTATCGAGGCACGAAAGCTGGGCGCCGACGACTGCGTCATGCTGAACGACGCGGGCCTGATCACCGAGTCTTCGAACAGCAATGTTTTTTTTGTGATCGACGGTAACCTGGTCACCCCGGCCGAGACGGCGGGACACCTGCGGGGACTGACCCGGGTCGCGCTTCAGGAGGCTTGCTCGGCCCATGGGCTGGATATTGTCTCGCGGGATATCCCGCTCGGGGATGCTGCACGCGCCATGGAGGGCTTTATCACCAGCGCCACGCGGGAGGTAATGCCGGTTCGTAGCCTGATGCTGTCGGGCGGTAACCCGGTCGAATTTCCGGAGGGTGGCGGCCGCTTGACCCGACGGGCGATGTCCTACTACAGGGACTATGTCGATGGGTACCTGAGGAATCACGCAGACCAGCGGCTGAACTAGAATCGTGTTCAACTGCATTCGACCACCGAAGCGGCTCATTGCATTGACCAACCAGATCCGATCTGGTCTGATAGACTAGATTTAGTCAGACAGACAACGTACAGGAGGTCACCGGATGATCGTCAACATTTCGGATGCAAAGGCGCAGCTCTCGCATCTGATCGATCGCGTCTACCATGGCGAGAAGGTGGTCATCGCCAAGAACAATCTGCCCATTGCCGATCTGGTGCCACATATCCCGGAAGGCAAGCGAAAGCTGGGTTTTCTGAAAGGTCGAGTAGACGTTCCCGATCAAGCCTTGTTTGGCGAAGATGCGGAAATCGAAAGACTGTTCCATGGGGAAGATGATTGCGAATCCTGATCGACACCCACGTGTTCATCTGGGCAGTCGGCACGCCTGAACGTCTGTCACCGGCGAAAAGAAACGAACTTGAGAGCCGCGCCAACATCATCTACCTGAGTTCCGTCTCGATCGCCGAAATCATGATCAAGGCGTCGCTCAACAAATTGTGCTTCGATCATGACGTTATCGCTTGCGCCGAGCAGTTGGGCCTCGAGCTGCTGGATTTCTCCGCAGCGGATGCTGTCCGTTTGAAGGATCTCCCCTTTCACCATCGCGACCCGTTTGACCGGATGCTTATCGTACAGAGCATGGCGCGAAACATGAGGTTGATGAGCGACGATCATCGCTTTGCCGACTACGGATGCAGCCTGCTCTAGCAGCCTGTGTCCGGAATGGACCCGGGTGTCGTTGGCGCGCCCGGAGAGATTCGAACTCCCGACTTCCGGCTTCGTAGGCCGGCGTTCTATCCAGCTGAACTACGGGCGCGTTGAGCCGCAGGAGTATAGGGTAACCACAAGGCTTGCGCACGCCAGCCGAGACGTTTCTAATACGCGCTTCACGCGTTTTGCCGGTCGCAACATGAGTCGTGCGAGCGCACGATCCGGCAGCAAAGGGAGTATCCGGAATGAAGATTTGTCTGGCTGGTCAGGGTGCCTTCGGTCAGAAGCACCTGGCCGGATTGGCTCGCATCGACGGCGTTGAAGTCGTCTCTCTCGCCGGCGGTTCACCGGATTCCACCGAAGCGGTGGCGCGAAAGTTCGGCATCCCCCACTGGACCACGGATCTGGCGGAGAGCCTCGAACAACCCGGCGTCGACGCCGCGATTCTCACGACGCCCACGCAGATGCACGCGGATCAGGCCGAGCAGTGCATGCGCGCCGGCAAGCACGTGGAGGTGGAAATCCCCATGGCCGATTCGCTGGCCGACTCCGAGCGGTTGGTCAGGGTCCAGGAGGAAACCGGGCTCGTGGCCATGGCCGGACATACTCGGCGATTCAATCCCAGTCACCAGTGGATTCACCAGCGAATCCAGGCCGGCGAACTCACGGTCCAGCAGATGGACGTGCAGACCTATTTCTTTCGGCGCAAGAACATCAATGCCGAAGGCAAGCCCCGGAGCTGGACCGACCACCTCCTCTGGCACCACGCCTGCCACACCGTGGACCTGTTCCAGTACCAGACGGGTGAAGAGGCCGAGGAGGTCCATGCCCTGCAGGGTCCGATCCACCCTGGCCTGGGCATCGCCATGGACATGAGCATCGGCATGAAGGTGCCCTCGGGTGCGATCTGCACGCTTTCGCTGTCGTTCAACAACGACGGGCCGCTGGGTACGTTTTTCCGGTATATCTGCGACAATGGCACGTACATCGCCCGCTATGACGATCTGTTCGACGGCAAGGAGAATCCCATCGACGTCTCCGATGTCGACGTTTCCATGGACGGGATCGAGTTGCAGGACCGCGAGTTCATCGCGGCGATCAGGGAAGGACGCGAACCCAATTCCAGCGTGGGCCAGTGCCTGGCGGCGATGCGGACGCTGGACCGGCTGGAGAGGAGCCTCAGCAGTTAGGGCTCGTCAGCGCCGTCCGAGACAGGGGGAAAAAGCAGGAGCACCGTCCGATGCAGGCGCTGGAAAGCAGGAGCACCGTCCGAGGCAGGCGCTGGAACAGCAAGAGGTTGAAGTCATGGTCGATACCGAGGCATTCGAGGACATTCCCGGCACGTACCTGTTCAACAAGGACCGGTGCCACGAAGGCTATCATCTGAACATGTTCTGCATGTCGCTGATGAAGGCCGGGAACAGGGAAGCCTTCCTGGCCGACGAAGCCACCTACCTGGACCGGTTCCCCCTTACCGGGGAGCAGCGCCGATGCGTGCTCGAGCGGGATTGGCTGGGGATGATCAAGGTCGGCGGCAATATCTACTATACGTCCAAGCTCGGTGCCACCCTGGGACGCTCGTTCCAGTACATGGCGGGCGCCATGTCGGGCCTGTCCCAGGAAGAGTACCGGGCGATGATGGCCGCGGGCGGGCGATCCATCGAGGGTAACCGAAGCAAGTCGGAGCAGAAATAATGGCGCGCATCATCGCCGGACTCGCCACATCCCATGTGCCGGCCATCGGTGCGGCCATGGATCTCGGCAAGACGGAAGAACCCTACTGGAAGCCCCTTTTTGACGGCTACGAATCGGCGCGCAAATGGCTCGCCGAAGTGTCGCCGGATGTGGTTATCCTTGTCTACAACGACCACGGCACGGCATTTTCGCTCGAGGTGATACCCACCTTTGCCATCGGCGTGGCACGGCAGTTTCCTCCCGCCGACGAAGGCTGGGGTCCGCGGCCCGTGCCCGTGGTTCACGGTCACCCGGGGCTCGCGTGGCACCTGGCCGAGTCGCTCATACTGGACGAATTCGACCTGACCATCGTCAACGAGATGGACGTTGACCACGGCCTGACCGTACCGCTGTCGGTGACCTGCGGCCAGCCCGAGACCTGGCCATTTCCGGTGATTCCGCTCGCGGTAAACGTGGTCCAGTACCCTCCGCCCACCGGCAAGCGGTGTTTCGACCTGGGACGCGCCATCGGCAAGGCCGTGGCGGCATACGAGGAAGACCTCAAGGTCGTGATTTTCGGCACCGGGGGAATGTCCCACCAGCTACACGGCGAGCGCGCCGGGGTCATCAACAGCAATTTCGATCGCCGCTTCCTCGACGACATGACGCGCGACCCTCAGCGCCTGATCGACCTGCCTCATATCGAGTACGTCCGGGAGGCCGGTGCCGAGGGGATCGAACTGGTCATGTGGCTGATCATGCTCGGCGCCCTGGACGAAGGCATCACCGAGGTCTACCGGCACTATCACGTGCCGGCTTCCAATACGGCCACGGGACTGATCATCTTCGAGAACGACGCCGAACGGGCCGCTCTCGCCAGGGCCGGTTAGCGGTCGTCCGCGACGTCGTCGCCCGGATTAATTGCGTCCGGGATTTCCTCGCCCGGGATGTAGTAGTCCGGCTGGCTGTAGTCCACATGCTGATCCATGTTCGCCACCGGCATCAGCCACGCAAGCTGCGTGTCGCCCACCAGCTCGAATGAACCCTGCGGCGTGCTGAGATTGGCAAACGTGTTGCGCTGGCCCACCGTGATCACGAACGAATACGGGAATTCGGCTTCGATCAGGCGGCCCACATAGGAGCGGTTGTTGCCGAGCGCCGTCTCGACCCGGTCGATGACCGGTTCATAGACCGCCCCGATCTGGGGCACCGCAAGGGTGATCCGGTCGCCCACGCCCCACGACCACATCCCGGTGGACAACTCCACCAGCACCCTGCCCTGCACAATCTCCTTGTATTCGGGAATGCGCTCGGGATCCACCGAGTCGATTTCGAGGGGCTGCCAGGCAGTGTTCGGCCCGGTCGGCAGCGGGGGCAGGCCGACCGCCGGCTGAACCTCGATGGTGTCGGACGCCGCCGGCGATGGAGTGGAAATTGCAGCTCCAGCCTCGGCGGGAGATTCCTGCGGCGCCTCTGCCGGTCCCCGGAGAGCGAAATAGACGGCCAGCGCGACCGCTACGGAAGAAAGCGTCAGGAGCAGGACAAACAGGCTCCCGCTGCGGGTCGGGCCGCTTGATCGCCTGTGAGTTCGAGACGGGTTGATCACACCGTGCCATGCCTTGCCGAAGTACCCGACAGAGTAGGACACGCGGGCCGCTCTGTTCAAGCGCCGGCGCGGCTGCGTTGCTCGCTCGCGCACTGGCGAAGCCAGGGATGCCACGGTGACCATCAAGGTCCGCAACGGCTCTTCGCAGAAGCGCCTCGTCGCGTGACAGGCAGCGCCTCAGCGGAATGCTGAAGGATGCGAGCGCCGGGTTTTCGCCCGGCGCTCCGCACTACGGAGCACAGTTCGTCGAAGCGCTCAGTCGTCCACAACGGCCACCGCTTCGACCTCGAGGATGAAGCGCGGGTCGGTTGCAAGCCGGACTATTTCCAGGGTGGTGCTGGCCGGGCGGTGGTCAGGGCCCCAATAGCGATTCATCACTTCGTTGACCGCGTCCTGGTTGGCGCCCACATCACGCATGAACCTTGTGACCTGGATAATGTCGGTCAATTCGCCGCCGGCCGCCTCCACCATTTCCTTCAGGCTCTCCATGACCCGCTCCGCCTGAGCCTCCGGGCTGAAGTCCAGGTGGTCGAATTCGGCCGCAACGTGCGGGTGGCTGTGCGGACCGGCACCCACCGTTCCCGACAGGAACACGATGCTGCCCGAGCGGACCTTGATGGCGGAGGTAAACGGCTGATTGGTCTCTCCCCCCGGTTCCGTACCCGGCAGACGTACATACTCGAACGCCGGACCGCCTGACTCGCAGCCCGCGAACAAAACCGCCAACGCGCCTGCAAGAACGAGCCAATGACCGATGCGCAAGAAACTCGTCAAAGAATTCATGGTGGATTCTCCCAATCGTGAATAACCAATGATAGCCGGGCTATATGGGCAGCGCAGTCGTCCGCTTGATCTCCGAAAGCGCCATGCTCGAGGTGATCTCCTGCACACCGGGCAACTTGGACAGCCGCTCGAAGAAGAACCGCTCGTACGCATCGATGTCGCGCGCGACGATGCGGAGCAGAAAATCAACGCTGCCCATCAGCACATAGCAATCCAGAACCTCCGGAAAGCTCTGAACGGCCTCGGAGAATGAAGCGAGATCCGCCCGGCCCTGCGAATTCAGCTTCACCTGGGCGAATATCATGGCATTGTAGCCCGCCTTTCTCCGGTCCAGGGTAACCACCTGATCGGGTATCAGCCCCTTCTTCCGCAAGCGCCGTATCCGGCGCCAGCAGGTAGCCTGCGAACTCCCGATTCGCTCGCCGATCTCCGCGGCGGTGATTTCAGGTACGGTCTGAAGGAGCCTCAGTATCCGTCGATCCTTGTCGTCCAACGAAATAGGTTGCATAAATTACTCGTCTTTTTGTCATATTTAGCATTCTGTATTCAATTAAACTCGAATTTGGACGAAATTTGAAGCACTTTTGTGGCGCGGCTGCGCTATATTGATTCCCGAATTCCACCACCGATACCCACTGAAGCCGATTCAAAGACGCTCAATCCATGGATGCCAGCACGAGTCCTGAAGTCAACCGGCGCATGATGCCGCTGCATCATCGCGCCACCATCGCGGTACCGGGCCTTTCCGAACGGTATGCCGCCCATGCCGATCCCGAACCAAGGGTATCGGCATCCACAAGCGTCGGGCCGGGAACCCGGACTGTCTCGGTCGTCACCGATGCGACATCCAGCGCACTGGCCAGGATCTTTGTCCTGTTGGCCACGCTCAGCCTGGTACCGGTCGCAACACATTCCGCGAGTTCGGAACAGGACTTCATCAACCTGCGCCTGAGCTTCGCAAACATTGGCGAACGGCGAATCGATCTCCTGTGCCGCAAGCTGCTACAGCTGACCGAAACGGTCTCCGTGGAAGCAATGGAGCGTCTGCTCGGTCGGTAGCTGTCAGCCGGGCGCCTCGCCGGTCACGGTGCGACGCGGGACTTTCGCCATGGACTACTAGAACGGCAAGCCCACGTAGTTCTCCGCGAACGACGCCTGCGCCGCCTCCGAATCCGCCAGGTAGTCCAGTTCCGCCAACTGGATACCGCGATCGAACGTACTCTGGTCCGGGAACCGGTGAAGCACTGTACTCAGCCACCAGGAAAAGCGTTCCGCCTTCCAGACTCGCTTGAGGCAGCTGTCGGAGTACGTGTCTATGAGGTCCGAGCGGCCTTCCTTGTAGAACGCCACCAGCGCCCGATACAGGTAGTAGATGTCGGAAGCCGCCAGGTTGAGCCCCTTGGCGCCCGTGGGCGGCACGATGTGGGCCGCGTCGCCGGCCAGGAACAGCCGGCCGTAGCGCATGGGCTCGGCCACGAAACTGCGCAGCGGTGCGATGCTCTTCTCGATGGACGGGCCGATTTCCATGGACTCGACGGCCTCTTGGGGCAGGCGCGCCCGCAGCGCATCCCAGAACCGATCGTCCGTCCACCCCTCCAGGTCCTCGTCGAAGGCGCATTGGATGTAGTAGCGGCTGCGGGTCATGGAACGCATGCTGCACAGCGCGAACCCGCGCCAGTGGTTAACGTAGATGACTTCCTCGGACACGGGTCGGGTTTCCGATAGTACGCCCAGCCAGCCGAACGGATAGACGCGTTCGTGGGTTCTGAGCACATCGTCCGGGATCGAGCGCCGGCTGACGCCGCGAAAGCCGTCGCACCCTGCGATGTAGTCGCAAACCACCTCGTGCTCGAGTCCGTCCTTCTGGTAGCGAAGCTTGGGCCGATCGGTATCCATATCGTGGATGGCCACGCCTGCGGCCTCGTAAACCAGTTGGCCGCCGCGGGCATCGCGCGCCTCCATCAGGTCCCTGGTCAACTCCGTCTGGCCATAGACCATGACGGTCTTGCCCGTATATTTCTTGAGATCGATACGGAAGCGGCGGTCGCCGAAGGCCATCTCAAGGCCCTCGTGGACCAGACCCTCGCGATCCATTCGCTCGCCCACTTCAGCCAGCCTGAGCATGTTCACCATGCCCTCTTCCAGGACCCCTGCGCGGATGCGCCCAAGAACGTATTCACGGCTGCGCCGCTCCAGCACGACGCTGTCGATCCCGTGCAGGTCGAGAAGCTGAGACAGCAACAAGCCCGCGGGGCCGGAGCCGATGATGCCTACCTGTGTTCTCATTAACTCTGTTCCCAATGACAAGCGCACGCATCGGGCCTGCAGACTCCGATCGACAAGCCGGACCGCCGCTTCACTACCCCGGGATCACCCGTCCGGGATTGAGAATTCCGCGCGGATCGAGCGCTTGTTTGAGCCGTCCCATCAACCGGATTTCCTGCGGCGAACGGGAGAGGTGCAGAAAGTCGCATTTCAGGCTGCCGACACCGTGCTCGGCTGAAATGGAGCCGCCGCACTCGCCAACGAAGCCGTACGCCAATTCGTATACCCTGTCGTTCTCCGCTTCGTGGCCGGTGGTCACGAACAGGTGCAGATTGTTGTCCCCCAGGTGCCCGAACACCAGGTTCTGCGAATCCGGCAGCGCGGCCGCGAGCGCCTTGTCGAAGGCGTCGAGAAAACGCGGCATCGCCGCAATGTCCATGCTCACGTCCAGGGCGGCAAAGGGGGACAACGCCGGTGTGATCTCCCCCACTCCGTCGCGGATCGCCCAGAACGTCTGCCGTTCACCCTCGGACCGGGCAATCGCCGCGTCCGTGATCAGTTCCGACTCCAGCGCGTCGGCGAGAACCGACTCGAACCGCTCGCTGTCGGTGCCCTGATCGACGCCTTCCGACTCCACAAGTACGTAGAAGGGGTGCGAATCCTCGAAAGGCGAACGCAGGGTCTCGACGATTTCCAGCACCTTGTCATAGTAGCCCGCCCACATGACCTCGTAGGCGCTGATCGACCCTGCCAAACCGGCACGCACTGCGCGCAGCAAATCAACGGCGCTGTCAAACGATTCCGCCGCACACAGCGCCGTGCACTGGCTGGATAGCCGGGGTACCAGGCGCAGAACGACCCGGGTGATCACGCCCAGCGTGCCCTCGGTGCCCACGAAGAGCTGTTTCAGGTCGTAGCCGGCGTTGTTCTTGAGCATCTTGTTCATGGAACCGATGACCGTTCCGTCGGCCAGCACGGCTTCCAGGCCAAGCACCAGGTTGCGCGCCATGCCGAAGCGGATCACCTGGTTGCCGCCGGCGTTGGTGGCGATGGCGCCGCCGATATGGCAGGAACCCCGGGCGCCGAAATCCAGCGGCAGCAGCAGGCCGGCTGCCGCGGCGGCTTCCTGAAGCGCCTGCAACGGCGTGCCGGCCCTGGCGGTAATGGTCATCGACACGGGATCCACCTCCTCGATCCCGCTCAGCCGCTCCATGGACATCGCGATCTCGCCCGTCCGAGGTGTGGCTCCACCGGCGAGCCCGGTGAGCCCGCCCTGCACCACCAGCGGCTGGCCGAACTCCGAGCAGGCGCGCAGCACGGCGGCAACCTCTTCAGTGGAACCGGGCTTGACCACGGCGAGGGGCTCACACGGATTCTCGCCCGTATAGTCCACGTTGTAGCGCTCGCCGATATCGGCGCCGCTGAGCACGGCGCCGTCCGCAAGCAGCGTGCGCAGGTGCCCGACAATCTCGCCGCGCTTGCTCACCGGCACAACACTCAATTCCGATACCTCATCGGCGCCATTTTGGACACTGAGCCAGGAATTGTCCAAACCATCGTTTCCCACCTGCAGGCCCGCGAAGGCGCGTACGGCACATGGTTCGATTTGGTCGTGTGATTTCATTGGACTCCGGGTTTCGTGGTGCGCTATGTTTCGGCAGCCTCATCGCCACTGCAGCGGAAGAAAGAAGGAAGGAAGCCGGATGATCGATCTATATACGTGGACCACGCCGAACGGACGCAAGGTCTCCATCATGCTGGAGGAGCTCGGCCTGCCCTATCGGGTCATCCCGGTGCACATCGGCAAGGACGAGCAGTTCGAGCCGGACTTTCTCAAGATCAGCCCGAACAACAAGATTCCCGCCATCGTGGACACAGACGCGGGCGTGAGCCTGATGGAGTCCGCGGCCATTCTCATCTATCTGGCTGAAAAGACCGGCCGCCTGTTCCCGAAGACAGGCGCCCACCGATGGCAGGTGCTGGAGTGGCTGATGATGCAGATGGGCGGCGTCGGCCCGATGCTCGGCCAGACCCACCACTTCCTGTTCTACAACAAGGGCAAGTCGCCCTACGCCGAAACCCGGTACCACAACGAGACGAAGCGCATTTACGGGGTATTGGACAGGCGCCTCGGCGAGCACGACTATCTTGCGGGCGAGTACAGCATCGCCGATATCGCCACCTGGCCGTGGATCGCCCGGCACCCGCGCCAGGAGATTGATCTGCACGACCACCCGAACGTGTTGCGATGGTACCTGCAGATCGCCGAGCGGCCTGCTGTGCAGCGCGGCTACTTCGTACCCGCCACAAGCGACGAGATCCCAATACCCGATTAGGCTTGCCGCGCAGCGCGCAAGTCCCGCTCGGCCTCCTTCAGCGCATGAATGTGTTCCGGCAAGGTGCCGCAGCAGCCGCCCAGCAGCCTGGCACCCTGACGCACCCAGTCCACGGCGAGGCTCACGAACTCGCCGGGCGTCAACTGCTGCGTGAACTGCCAGTCCGGGGCCGAGAAATCACCCAGCTCCGGATAGACGCCGCACGGGCCGGTCCAGTGCCGCCGCAACTCATCCAATGCCGGCCCGACGGCATCCGACGGCGTGTGCATGATGTTGACCACTGCCGGCTTCATCGGGATGAGCGCCGCCAGGGGCTCGGCCAGCGGCGTGTCGGGAAAGTCGAACCCGACCAGCTTGCCGCCCGCCTCGCTCAGCCGCGTGCTGACGCCCAACCAGATGGGCAGCCCGGTCTCAAGAGCCGCAGCCATGACCATCCGCGCGTGGACGGTATCCTCCATCATTTCCAGCGCGATGAGGTCGGCGCCTTCCGAAGCCAGAAAGTGAGCCAGTTCCCGATAGCCGTCCGATTCGGTTTGCGGATCCGGGTACGCGGCCGGGTCGAGTCCCGGCGGCAGGCAAGAGAGCGACCCGGCGATGGCCACGGGCCGTTCGGCCGCGGCGTCCCGTGCCTCCCGCGCCGCGCGCATGGCTGCGCGGTTGATCGGCTCGAACCGGTCGCCCAACCCTGCGGATGCGAGAACGAAACGCGAGGTCCCGAACGTATTGGCCGTAATCACCTCGGCGCCGGCGCGAACGTAGTCCTCGTGTATCTCCCGCAGCAGCCCTTCGTGCGCGAGCGCCGCCGGCCCGCTCCAGGCCTGGGCGTCCATGGCCGCACCGCGGCGTTGCAGTTCGCTGCCCGTGCCCCCGTCGATGATGAGGATTTCGTCAGCGTCGAGCTTGTCGATCCAGAATGACTCCATCGTCGGCAGTTGAGCCGGTTCGCCCGGCTGTCCCGTTCAGTCTGCTGCTGAGAGCGGGCGCTCAGTGTAACCGACGGGCAACTACCGCTGGGCTATACTTGCACGCAAGGAAATCGGCTTTACAATGGCGCAGCGCAAGGGTATCGATGGACCCCCATGTACTGCCCGGGAGAGCATGCAGGATGGACAGTCGCACATCGAGACCAGCGACGCGGAGCTTTCGCCACGGGCTGCTGGCGGGCCTGGCGGTTCTTGCCGCAGCGGCGACAGGCTACGCGCAGGACCTGGACACCGAACGTTTTTCGTACGTAACCAACGCTCCGTCCCGTCCCGATTTCACGCTGGCGACCGTCGACGGCGGGTCCCGATCCGTTTCGGAGTGGGACGGCAAGGTGCTCCTGGTCGACTTCTGGGCAAGCTGGTGCATTCCCTGCCGCAAGGAAATGCCGGCGTTCAACCGGCTGCGTGCCGAATACGCCGATCGGGGGTTCGAGGTCGTGGGACTCGGCGCGGATTCGCTGGACAAGGTCATCGAGTTTCTCGACGAGGTCCCGATCGATTTCCCCATCGTCTACGGCGACCTGTTCGACGTCATGGACATCAGCGAAGCCTACGGCAATACCTACGGCGGCCTGCCCTTCAATGCGTTCGTGGACCGCGACGGCATTATCCGGTACGTCCAGAAGCCCGGCGAGGTGACCTTCGAGGAAGCCGAAGAGATCCTCCTGCGGCTGCTCTAGCAGCCCGTGGCAAAGGCCCCGCTGCATTCGGCCGGCGAGGGGCCGGCGCGGTCGCGCAAGCCGGAATTGGTGGTCGGTTTGAATGCCGTGGTTCTGGCCGTCACCGCCCATCAACCGCGTGTGCTCACGGTCGGCGCCCGGGAATTGGGCGAGAGTTTCTTCGGGAAGGACTCGTGGCATCCGTCTCGAGCGCTGCCGTTCGGTTCCTTCGACGAGAAGCATGACCGCACGCTGGAGCTTTGCATGCGCCGGTCCGTGCTGGAAAAAACCCGGGGCGAACTCGGGTACGTGGAGCAGCTCTATACGTTCGCCGACCAGGGGCGCGATCCCCGCGAGCGCGCGGGCGGCAGCCGGATGCTGTCAGTGGGTTACCTGGCGCTGGTGCGCGAGCAGGACCTCTCCCGGGCGGAAAATTCCAGTTGGCAGGACTGCTACGCCTATTTCCCGTGGGAAGACTGGCGGGAGGGCCGCCCGCGAATCATGGACGAAATCGAGGCCGCGTTGCTGGACTGGTCCCGGGCCAACGCGGAGCGGCGCGAGCGAGTGGAAATCTGCTTCGGGCTCGGGAATGCCGGGTGGGACGCCTACCAGGTGCTCGAACGCTATGAATTGCTCTATGAAGCGCGACTGATCTCGGAATACTGGACCGATCGCGGCCGCGCCGACCCGTTGCCGCCCGATAAAGTACTGGGAGAATCCATGGCATTCGATCATCGCCGCATCCTGGCGACGGGGCTGGGACGGATTCGCGGCAAGCTCAGGTATCGACCGGTGGTATTCGAATTGCTTCCGCCCAGGTTCACCCTGCTGGAGTTGCAGCGGGTGGTGGAAGCACTGACCGGTCTGCAGGTGCACAAGCAGAATTTCAGGCGCCAGGTCGAAAGCGCAGGCCTCGTGGAAGGCACCGGCCAGCGGTCGGCAAAAACCGGCGGCCGCCCGGCCGAACTGTTCCGCTTCCGCCGCGCCGTGCTTCGTGAACGCCGCGCACCGGGTATGGCCAGCCTGCAGGGCGCAAAGAGAACCGGTAACTAGGGGCCCGTCCCACGGGGCCCGTTAACGCTATCCGAAATAGCTCACCGACGCGGGCTAAAGAAATATTAACGAAACTTCGTTGACCCGTCTTTTTCCGCTCGGGTAGGCTCAACTCGCCCAACCGAGGAGGACTCCCGATGTACACACGACGCGAATGGCTCAAGCTGACTGCTGCCGCCGGCACGGCTCTGGCAATCCATCCACGATTGTTGCAGGCCCAGGATGCGCCCATGATCACCCGGGCGGTCCCCTCGACGGGCGAGGAACTGCCCATCATCGGCCTGGGCAGTTCGGCGACGTTTTCCA
Source organism: Candidatus Rariloculaceae bacterium (assembly GCA_965262365.1). Lineage (GTDB taxonomy): Bacteria > Pseudomonadota > Gammaproteobacteria > Steroidobacterales > Rariloculaceae > UBA6522. Next base: position 5,433,899 of record OZ253541.1, on the reverse strand, counting down.
GAGTGGCTCGCAGCGACGACGTAACGGCGCTGCGCGGCGTGTTGACGACGCTGCTGGACAACGGCGGCAGCGTATTCGACACCGCACCCGGTTACGGCGTCTCCGAAGAGGTGGCCGCATCGATAATAAACGACATGGAAGCCCACGATCGCGTCTTCTGGGCCACCAAGCTCAATGTCGCCGCCCGTGGAGGCGGGGCGGCGGACCCCGATCGCGCATGGCAGCAGATCGAAACATCTTTCGAACGCATCCGGAAGACGCCCATCGACCTAATTCAAGTCCACAACCTGGGCGACCCGCCGACGCAGTTGGAAATCCTGAGTGAACTGAAGGCGCAAGGCCGGGTGCGCTACACCGGCATCACGTGTACCACCGATCGCCGCTACGACGAGTTTGTCCAGGTCATGCGCGACTATTCCATCGACTTCATCGGCGTGGACTACGCCGTGGACAACCGCGTGGCTGCGGAAACGATCCTGCCGCTGGCGCAGGACCGCGGCATCGGCGTGCTGGTTTACGCGCCGTTCGGACGTACCAGGCTGTGGAACAGGGTTTCCGGACGCGACGTGCCCGAATGGGCGGCGGAGTTCGGCGCCACTTCCTGGGCCCAGTTCTTCCTCAAGTACGTCGCAGCCCATCCGGCGGTGACCGTCATCACCCCGGCGACCAGCAGGCCGGCGAACATGTTGGACAACCTCATGGGCGGCAGGGGCGCAATTCCGGACGCGGCAACGCTGCAGCGGATGGCGGAAACCGTCTGTTGTTAGGCACATTCTTTCACTGAACCACCGAGCCTTTTGGTCGGTTTATCTTCCTGGTGAAACGTCTGACGTGGTGGATTAATCCGGCACGGCCAAGTCGGCGTTGACGTAGCGTTATCCACGGGCTGTCCACGGGCGCGGGCCCTTGGTCAGCCCTGTCGCCGGTGGGCAGGCGGTGGATAACGCGGTGCTGGCGCGACCGACGTGGGGGCGGGGCACTGGGTTAACCTGAGCGCTTCCTGGATGGAAAGGGAGGGTGGCCCGCGCGGGACGACGATTCCCGCCGGGCCGTGGCCGGTGCAGCTTCGGTATCCAACGGGGCTTACCGGCGAGCAATACGTTAAACGCCGTGCATGGCGCGATGCAACCCTTGAGCGGTGTCCGAACCATCCGCGGGGCGGTTGTTCCTTCGCCCGCCACGGGACCTACCCGCGCAAGCGCCCGCGCGGGACGCGCGTTGCCCGCTGGTACTGTCCTGAGAGTCACATGACGTTCAGCCGGTTGCCGGATTGCCTGGCGGCGAGGCTGGGGGGCACGCTGCAGGCGGTCGAAGAGGCGGTGGTTGAGGCGGAGGCCGCGCCCAGTCTCGCCAAGGCGGCCGACGCGCTGCGGCGCGACGCGGTGCATCTGCCCGGGGCGATGCGCTGGCTGGGCCGCCGGGTGCGGGCGGTGCATCGGAACCTGGCGGCGGTTCGGGGGCTGTGGCCGGAGCGGTTCCTGAAGTGTCCCCCGGAAGTTGGGGCGTTCCGGGAGCGGCTCAAGACCGAGGCGGTGCTGGTGGGGCTGCGCGGGCGGTGCGAGGGGCGCCTGGCGCGGCTGGCGCCGCCGTTGGGCTTTTGTCCTGACGTGCCGGCGCCGGGGACCGCTCTGGCGGTCGTCCAACACGGGACGGGGCCTGATCCACCGGCTTGCAGGCGCTAACGTGGCCACCGTGAACCGCGCAAGACCCCGGGGAGGCCGCCGAGACCATGACCGAGCACGACGAGAAGCTGCGAGAGGCCGTGGCGCTGTTCCGCTACGGGCTGATCGCGGACTTGGCGCACCTGCCCCGCGGCGCCCGCGGCATCGGTGAGAAGCTGAAAGAAAAGGCCGCCGGGACCTACGCGATCCCCGGCACGCACCGCACCCGGGTGGCCGCGGAGACGATACGCAAGTGGCTGGTGACGTACCGCTACGGTGGCTTCGAGGCGCTGTACCCGAAACGTCGCTCGGACCTGGGCCGGCCCCGGCGCATGCCCGCGGAGGTCGCCGAGGCGCTGGTGGCGATCAAGACCCGGCGCCCCGGCTACTCCGTGCGCGCGGTCATCGCCCACGCCGCCGAGCACGGGCTGGTGAGCGAGGCGGCGATGCCCTCGGCGTCCACCGTGCAGCGGTTGCTGCGCCGCGAGGGGCTGACGGGCCGGGCCGCCGCGCAGGGACCCGCCACGGACCGGCGCCGCTTCAACTATCGCCGGGCGGGCCAACTCTGGATGAGCGATGTAATGCACGGGCCGAAGGTCCCTGACGGTCGCCGCCGGCGCAAGACCTTCCTCATCGCCTTCATCGACGACGCCACCCGCGTCATTCCCCACGCCGCGTTCGCCTTCGCCGAGAACACCGCCGCGTTCCTGCCGGTGTTCAAGCACGCGCTGCTGCGCCGCGGACTCACCGAGCGCCTCTACGTGGACAACGGGGCGAATTACCGCTCCCGCCACCTCGCGCTGGTGTGCGCGAAGCTCGGCATTGCGCTCATCCACGCCCGCCCGTATCAACCGGCCGGCAAGGGCAAGATCGAACGCTGGTTCCGCACCCTGCGCGCCGGCTGGCTGCGCCATCTGGATGTGGGCTCGATCGACGGGATCGAGGCGTTGAACCGTGCGCTGGCCGGCTGGGTGGAGGGCGAATACCATCAGTCCCCGCACCGCGGACTGGACGGTCAGACCCCGCTGGACCGCTGGGCCGGGACCGCCGCCGAGGTGCGCTACCCGGACGCCGCCGGGCTGGATCTGGACGAGCTGTTCCTGTTCGAGACCAAACGCCGCGTGCTCAAGGACCGCACCCTGAGTCTGCACGGGCGCCTCTACGAGGCCGACGCGATCCTCATCGGGCAAACCGTCACCGTGCGATACGATCCGGCCGCCCCGCCCACCCGGGCGCTGCAACTGGTGCACGAGGGACGTCCCGCGGGCCTGGCCACGCCGCTGGACGCCTACGCCAACACCGCCGTGAAACGCGAGCGCCGCTGCGGGCGCATCGAGCCCGGGGAGCCGCAACCGCCGCGCTCGCCGCTGAGCATCCGCCGACTGAAGGAGGAAGACTGATGTACCTGCGCCACTTCGCCCTGACCCGCCTGCCGTTCGAAACCCCCGCGCACACCGACGAGCTGTTCCGCTGCGGCTCCCATCGCGAGGCCGAGGCGCGGCTCAAGCACCTCATCGATCTGCGCGGTATCGGGCTGCTGACCGGGGAGTCCGGCAGCGGCAAGACCAGCGTGTGCCGCCACGTCACCGGTGCGTTGCACCCGGGGCTGTTCCGGGTGTGCTACGTGGCGCTGTCCACCGGCAACGTGATGGACATGTACAAGAGCATCGGCTGGGAACTGGGCCTGCCTACCGAGCACGCCCGCGCCGCGGCCTACCGCGCCATCCAGACCGAGATCACCCGCCTGGTCGGGGAGGCCAAGCAACAACCGGTGCTCGTCATCGACGAGGCTCACCACCTCAGAGCCGACGTGATCGAGGACCTCAGGCTGCTGACCAACTTCGACATGGACTCCGCCCCCAGGCTGTGCCTGGTGCTCATCGGACTGACCGAACTGCGCCGGCGCCTGAGCATGGCCGTGCACGAATCGATGCAACAGCGACTCATCGTTCAACACCACCTGCGCGGGCTGGAGCGCGAGGAACTGGACCCCTACCTCGCCCACCGGCTGCGCCTGGCCGGGTGCGAAATGCCCCTGTTCGATCCCCCCGCCATCGAGGCGCTGTACCAGGCCGCCCGCGGACTGCCGCGGCTCATCAACCGCATCGCCCACTACGCGCTCTCGGCCGCGGCGGTCGAGCAAGCGCGTACCGTGGACGCCGAACACCTGGCCCGCGCCGTCGAGGATCTGCGGCCATGATCGATCCCGATCCCCGGCCCGAGCAGATCAGCGACGAGGCCGCCGCGCACATGGCCGAGTGCCTGCAACGCATCGCCTATGACTTCGAAGGCCGCTACTACGGCCAGATCAGGCGCCACGCAGAATCCATCCGGCCGCCCCCGTGCCCCGCCGAGTCCTGCCACGAACGCCAGCTGCACCTGTTCGGCGAACCCCGCCCGTTCTGAATCCGCGCCCAAACGGACCCGCCAACGCCGGCCGATCCTTCGGATCGGACCGGGTCGTGCCCCTCCATCACCCAACCGCCGTCGCGGCGACCGGCCTGCGATGGTCGGCAAAAGCAAAACAATGTGACCAATCCGGCCTCAACCGTGACCGGATAATCCGACAAATCCGTGTCGGTCTAGTCTGACCAACAACACCGTCGACGCGTTGCCTTCGGCCTGATCGAGGCCCGCGACGCCGCAACGGGAATTCCCTGTAGAGAGCGAGTCGCGGGGGCGCGTGCGTACAGCCGTGCGGGCTTGAACTCGCCCCGCCATCCCTGGCGGGTCTCGTATCGGGGGCTCCTCGCTTTTGGCCGTTCTCGCGACTTACAGCCGTGCAGAATTTTATAACTTATTGATTTATGGGAAAAAGATTGGCGTGGTTAGTCGCTAAGTCTTCTTGGCCACTTTGCTTCGTAAGCAAACCGCATACAGATTTATTCCAATTACAGCGCTCTCATGTCGGCTCTTTGAGCGGCCGGGTAGGAGGGGTCGTTACCGAGCCCCTCCCCCCGCAGACCCGAGCGTGCGCGATTGACGCACTCGGTTCCTCACCTGACAGGTTCGCTCAAGGAGTTTCGTCCTTGATCCGCAGGTTGAGGAAGACCGCTCCCTCGCCTGTTCGGCTATCCACTGCTGTTTCGTGTACGTGTTTGTGGAACTCAGCGTTTCCTCCAGCGTTTCCCATCAGTGGCTCTGTACAAGTGACGCCCCGCTTCCCTCCAGCGGGTCCCGAGGGCCACGGTTCCCCGCCTTCACAGGTACTATCAAGGCGCTACGACTTCCTGCCCTCGCATGTCCTTCGGCTTATTGTTTTCGCCAGCCGGTTCCACGGGTGCCTGTCGGAATTCGTGTCCGCATCGGGCGGTCCCGCCGCCGTGCAGGCCCGGCGACGGGCCGGGGTCTGGATTTATGCTGGCAATCCCCTTCCAGCGTCGTTGCCCGTGGGCGTGAGCAGGACCTCCCAGGTTCCCAGGCGATCCATTCCGTGACTCTGCGCCGGTCCACGACCCCGGACGACCCGTTGCGCCTCACCAATAGCGGCGCTTCCGGTGCTGCCCCCACACGATTAACAATGAAGGCGTCATCGATTCCGATTTCGAGGCTTCCTCCGCCGCTTCATCACCTGCTGTCTACGCTTCACGACGGGCGTTGCCGCGCGCCACGCAAGACTTGCTTCCGGCTGGCGGGCTGCGCCTTTGCCGGGCGGGAGTCGAACCCGCTGGATCGCTACGAGAGGTTTCAGTTTCAATTCATAGCATTCTCCTCTCCAGGGCTTTCCCTGGCGCAATAACCGTTCCGTCAAGCGGGGATAGATGACGGAGATTTTTGCCGATCCAGTGAGCGCGGTGCAAGCGAGGGAGGGCTGATAACCTGATCGGTGTTCGGATGACCTACCGGTTGAGGGTTCGTTGCCAGTCTTTGCGCAGGGGGCGAAGCCAGATGTCCTTTTTCGGCTTGTCGTACTGTTTGTAGCGGTCGTAGCGCCCGCGTCCTTGGGTGGTGCCGACGTTGACCCACCCCGAGGCTTTGTAGGTGGCGCCTGTGAAGCGCGGGGTCTCCACGAAGGTTTCGATCAACACCGGCGAGGTGTTGTAGCGCTCGGTCCACTGCCCGGGCAGTTGTCGGCAGACGACGGACAGGATGTGCGAGGCCAGGTTGGGGATGCGGATCCAGGGCAGGATCAGGAAGCGGGCGTTGTCGATCACCAGCGGCAGGTTCTTCTGGCGCAGCGCCGGCGTCCAGCCGATGAAGCGGTCGCGCGGGGCGAGTGTCCGTGCCGCGGTGGAGAAGCCGAGCAGGGCCAGCAGGCGACCGTGGCGGTCATGGACGGTGTAGCGCATCTGCGCGCCGACCAGGGTCTTGTAGCCGAGGTAGTGGTAGCGGGCGATGAACGCGTTCCACTGCTTGCTCTGGGGAGTGGCCCCGAGCACGGTTCGCAGGCGGATCGGACGCGCCTCATTGAGGGTGACGGGCGGCGGTTCCAGCGGCGCGTCGGTTTCGGGCCCGAACGTGATTGGCACGGCCGGGTTGCGTCCCCACTTCGGCGGCGGCAGGGCGATGCGCCCGTCACGGTGCATGGCCAGCATGGCGACCCGCGCCATCATGTCCTTGAGCCCGCCGTCGGGCTTGTACCAGCCGATGCGCCGGCAGAACTCTTTCGACAGGGCGAAGCGGTTCAGGGCGGGGAGCCCGGCGATGAGCGCGCGCAGCAGCGCCATTTCCTCCACCGTGAAGTCGCGTCCGTAATAGCGGCACTCCATTTCGGCGGTCATCCCGGGGCCATCAGGGTCCGTCGGCGCGCCTGGCTCATCGACCACGGCAGCCACTCGGACAGGTCCGGTGGCGCCCGCCCGCCATTGGCCGCGCACGCGTTAAGCCACTCGTGCAGCCAAGCGCGCACATTGAGGCCGTTCAACGCGAGCGTGCCCACGACCGAGTACATCATCGCGGTGAACCGCGCGCCGGCCTCGCTGTCGGAGCCGAACGACAGGCGCCGTCCGATAACCGCGCTTCGAAGCGTGCGCTCGGCAAAATTATTGTCCATGGGCACCTCGGGCCGTTCGAGGAACACGCTCAGGCCATCGCGATGCTTCAGCAGCGAGCGCAGCGGCCCGGCCTCGGGTGCGGTGTCGTCAAGCCCCGCCAGTTCCCGTTCGACGGTGGCGAACAGACCCTTGACCTCGGTTTCCAGCGCCCGCTGCGCGGTGTCGAACGCCTCGTTCTGTCTCTCGGCACTGGACTCGTAATGCGACAGCCGCGTCTTGTTCAGCCGGTAGATTGCGGCGATGCGCCCCAACCATGCCTGACACCATTCGCTCAGTTCCACCTGCCCGGCGGCGCAGTCGATATAGTCGCGGCGTTGGTGCGCCCAGCACCACGCCAGGATCACCCGGCCCTCGAGCACGCGGGCCAGCTTCTTGTAAGTGGAGTAGCGGTCGACCACCAGGACCTGCACGCCCACGGCACCGCCGAACACCTTCAGCGCCGCCTCGGCGCTGCGCGAGGGATCGATGTGGAAGTACACGGCATGCTCGGTCACCGAGACCCACAGCCAGGCGCGCCCGGAACGTCCCGCCTGGCGCAGCGCCTGGATACGCCAGCCGGTCTCGTCGCCGTGGCGCACAGCCGCCTCGTTCTGGTGCTCCAGCATCGCCAGCGCCAGCCGCTGGAACAGCGGCGCGAGCCGCGCCAGCCCGCGGGCCAGCGTACCGGCGGAGATGGGCAGTCCCTGATGCGACAACGACATCGCCACCCCGTTCGGCGGCCGATTGCACAGGTAGCGCTCGAACAGAACATGCGTCCACACGCTGGTGCCGTAGGCCGCGCGGGCGAACACCCGGTCCGGCGTTGCCGCGATAACATCCGGCGGGGAATCGGCACAGTCGCACCGCCGGCGCCAGCGGGGACGGACGATGCGCCGTGTATGCGCCTTCACGTCGATTTCGACGATCGTGGTGGAACGCTCGCCGTTGGCCACATACGGGGTACCGCAGCGGCCACACACGCATGCTTCCGCCGGCGGTTGGTGGATTTCGATCCGTTCCTCAAGCCCCGGTCGCGGGGTGCGGCCATGGCCGGGAGCGCCAGGCTGCTGGCCGCGCCGACGCGCCGAGCGGAACTTGTCCTGTTGCTCGCTCCTGCGCCCGTACAGCCACTTCGACAATACGGCCCGACTCGCACGAACCTCCGCTAACTCCGCGCTCAAGGCCTCCTTGCGGCTTTGCGACACCTGCGCCGCCCTGCGCAGCCGGGCGTTCTCCTTGTACAGTGACTTGATCGTCGTCTTCTGGCGCCGCGACCGCCTCAGCGCCTTGCGCAGCTGTGCGACCTCGTCGGACGGCAACTTCGAAAGCGTCGCCCCGGTGGCGCGAAGCTTGACCAGCCGGGCTTTCAACGCCTCCTTCCCGGCCTCCGACCTCTTCAGGGCATAACGCAACCAGTACACCTCGTCGCACAGCGACCCAACTACATCCTCTTGATCGCGTAATCCCCTCAGCTCCCTACGAAGCCGAACGTCCTCTTTGTAAAGCCGCAGGATGGTTTTCTTGTGGGTCTCCGACTTCTCCGTCTGGCGGGCCAGACGCGTCTCCAGCCGAGTGAGGTCCCGGTTCAGCCGGGTCACCTCCTTGCGCAGCCCGCCGCGTTCCGTGCGCAGCGACTTGATCGTGTCTTTCCGGTGCTGCGATCCCTGCAACGACTGCGCGTTGTTCGCCGTGCCCCGGATTGCCTTCGTCTGCTCGACGACTCTCGTCAGCTTCCTCCGGGAAAGCTCGTACCGATGCTTCCAGGAAGCGGATTCGAAACGGGTCCTGACCTCCGCACAGCGAAACTCTTCGGCTCGCGCTTCGGCCGCTTTCGCCCGGGCTTCGGCTTCGCCCGCCCGCGCCACCTCCCGCTCATACAGCAAACGGTAGTCGCGCCGCTCACCCGCCGGCACCGCCTTAGGCTGCGGCCCGGTCCCCTCGGCACGCTCAATCAGCGTCAGTTCTGTGCGGACATCCTCTGCGCGAATCGCCATGCGCGCAACGATACCGCAATGCCGATCGTGTTACCAGCGCCCCAAAGCGATTTTCTCACCGGCACCGGTCACAAAATACTCGAAGCCGCCAGCCAGCTCGATTACGGAAAAATAGGGTACGATCAACGCCGATCCCCGCTTGACGGAACGGTTCCTCTCCGTAACCGACTGAAACCGTTCGAAAAAAAAACGCCTCCTCTCCCCCAATGTTGGGGAGATACATCGGCGCGCCATTCTTCTACTATGGCTTTCGTGTGTATTTTTTCATCGCTCGCGCGCGCGCGCACCGGGAAAGCCGGTGGACGGGGATCTTCGGTTCCGGAACACGCCCGGACGTTCGTCGCGAGCCGAGGATGGAGGCGATGGAATGGGTTCGACGGCGAGGGACGCGGTCGTGTCGCGCACATCGCCACGGTGAGTGCCGCATGGTTGGAGCTTTTGACCGGCGGCCCGGTTCGTCAATATCGTGCGCAATCCCTACACGATGTATTCGTCGTTGGTGAGCATGTTCCGCAAATTGACCGCTGCATGGACTCGCCGCAGGCCGGGAAGGCTTATCAAAATTAAGAGCAGGATTTTCCGACGCCTTGTCCTCGCGGGTCTGCTGTTTTTTGCTTCGGCGGCGCAAGCCGAGCACTACACGGTGCCGCTGTTGGCGCCGGCGGGCACATCGAGCGAGCCGCAGGGGGTGCTGCGGATTCTCAACGGCACGGACGAGTCCGGCACGGTGGAGATCTACGCCATCGATGACGCCGGCACACGATCCGGTCCCGCCACCTTCACGCTGAACGCCTCGGCGGCGGTGCAGTTCACGGCCACCGACCTTGCCTCCGGTAACGCGACCCTGGGATTGACCGGGGGTATCGGCACGGACGTGGGCGATGCGCGCCTTCAGATCGAGACGGATCTTTCCATCGTGCCCCTGGCCTTCGTTCGCGCTGCCGACGGCACACTGAGCGCGATGCACGATACGGTGCGCGGCGCGGCGGCCACTGACGGGTCGGACGGTTACACCTATGAAGTGCCGATCTTCAACCCCGCCAGCGACGCCACCCAGGTGAGCCGGCTGCGGCTGATCAATCCGGGCGATGCGGCGGCTTCGGTGACGATTGCGGGGCGCGACGACGGCGGTGCCGCGGCCACCGGGGGAGACGTGACGCTGACGCTTGCGGCGGGCGGTGCTCAGACGCTGACCGCGCAGCAACTGGAGGCGGGTGCCACCGCCATCACGGGCCAGTTGGGCGCCGGCACCGGCAAGTGGCGGCTGACGGTGTCGTCGGACCAGCCGCTTCAGGTGGTGAATATCGTCGCGGCCACCGCCGGGTACTGGAACAACCTTTCAACGACTGCGGTGCCGGGAGCGGCGCCGGCGGATCTTGAGGCGTTCAACGAACGCTTCGTCGGGATCGACGTTGTCTACCTTAGCGGTAGCGACCGCTTCACGCTCAATGCCATGACGGGCGATGAGTTCAGCGAGACCGGCGAGGTCGATGGGACCTCAACGACCTACACCGGCAGCTACGGCTACGAAGGCATCGGCCCAGACGCGGGCCGATTGACGCTCACCTACGACGACGGCGACGAATGCGCGGCGAACCTGTACTTTTCCACGCACACGGCGGGCTGGTTCGCCTCTCACTGCACCGGCAGCGATTACCCGGCGGACGGGACCTGGCTGGGCGGGAGCTGGTCCATTGAGGATGACGAGGATGACGGCGGTGAGGTCACCGACACCACGTATGGGGTTGATGACATGCTCCCCGGCGTGCCCACATCCGGATTTTTCTTTCCAGCAGTGGCGTCCGGTGGAAGTGTCACAGCCACCGGCGCCGGCACGACGATCGAGTTGAATGACGGTGAGTACTTCGAGCTGAGCGATGGCACGAGATACACCTGCACATCGCCAGCGGGATGCAGCATTGTGAATGGGGCAGTGACCCAAGGCACCGTGACCGGGCGTGCGGCGGGTTCGGGCGAAGTGGATCGATTCCCGAGTTTCCGCAGTGTAAGCGGCCCGGGTGACCAGACCTACACCGTTGGCACCGCGATCGATGCATTGACGCTGCCGGAGGCGAGCGGCGGGAACGGCACCCTGGCCTACAGTCTCTCGCCCAACGTGGCCGGGTTGACGTTCAACGCCACCGCGCGCCAACTCACCGGCACACCGACCACGGCGGGCACCCATGCCATGACGTACACCGTGACGGATGAGGATGACGACACCGACACGCTCAGCTTCACCATCACGGTGAACACCGGCACGACCGAGACAGGTTCGTTGGGCGAATGCTACGTGAGTCTGTCGGTGAGCATTGGGCAGAGCTGCACCTACCCCGGCACGACGGACGCGTTCAGCGTCAATGAACGCGGCCGGGGTTCGTTCCTGACGTTCCTGGCCGGTATCAGGATCCGGATCACCAACCAGACGATCAACGGGCGGGTCTACGATTTTGAGGCCTCGCACCAAGGCGAAGGGGTGTGGCGGATGGATCGGGTGGCCGGCAGCACCGAGGCGCCCGCGACACCGCCCACGACAGGTGGCGGCGGGATGGTCGACGGGGACGACGACAACGACGGCGTGTCCAACGCGAACGACGCCTTCCCGCAGGATCCGGGCGAGTCCGTCGACACGGATGGCGACGGGATCGGCAACAACGCCGACACGGACGATGACAATGACGGCGTTTCCGACACGGATGACGCATGCCCGCTGGATGACGACGTCACCTGCGGTCAGGTTTCCGGGCCGGACCTGGTGGTCGTGTCCACATCGGTTAGCGACAACAATCCTGAACCGGGGGCCTCGATCACTTACTATGCGACCGTCCGCAACCAGGGCACCGGTCAGTCCGCCGCCACTACGCTACGCTACTATCGCTCGACGGACTTCACGATTTCAACGACGGACACGGAGGTCGGCACAATCGCGTTGAGCGCACTCTCCCCCGGAGGTACCAGCCATGAGTCGATCAGCCTGACAATCCCGTCAACCTCTGGAACCTACTACTTCGGAGCTTGTGTCGACCCAGTGTCTGGGGAGTCCGATACCGCAAACAACTGTTCCTACGCGGTGCGCGTCTCCGTGGAGAAGCCGTTTGAGTATATCGATTCCACTGTGACATGGATGTTTGCAGGAGATGTACCGGATATCGAGCAGACCATGTTGCGCGAAGAGCTGGAGTACAGCCGAAGGTACTTCGCCGATAAGTTTGGTGTTACGGCAACGAACTTCACCGTTCTGGTCGGTACGAATTACGAAACGCTGGCACCGGTATACGGGGATGTAGTCGGAACAGATCTCAGGTACTTCTATCACCCCGACGCTAAATATACGGATGCGTGGGTTACATCTTCCGCCCAGGGCAGTGCCGTCATTACGCTCATGTACGGATTGGGGGCTTATTCGTTCACTTCACTCAAACACCATATCGCTCACGAGTACTTCCATGTTCTCCAGGGACAACTTGCTTCGGGATTTTCGCAATTACAGAACGGCGAGATTGGATGGCACACTGACACCCAGGCCGTAGCGCCCCAGTGGCTGGTGGAAGGGCTCGCTTCCTATGCCGATTACAAGTACACCCCAACCAGGCCGGGTCGACGCCCCTTCGTGGGTGACAGGTACTCCCCCTACAAAGACTTGGGTTGGTCCCAAGTCAACGACGAACTCAATTACGGTGATTTGGCCAGAACGGCAGAGTATTCGGATGCCAGATGTACGTTCGGTGAAATCTACTACTATGCCTTGAGTTTCGTTGCAGCAAAATTCCTGGCCGAGCAAGCGTCGGAAAACGCTTATGTGGAGTTCTGGAAGTTACTCGGTGAGAATTCAACCTGGCAGCAGGCATTCGAGGCAGCATTCGGCATCGGCGTCGATGACTATTACGATGAATTCGAAGAATGGCTGCCGTCGCAGATTCCCGCCTTTGACCAGGTAACGATACAAATGCTCTGGCCGGACATGGAAGCGAATCCTCCGATCGTTGGGGAGTTTCTCTACCTTTATTGGGGAGATTATTTGGAAGATGTTTCGTGGGAAGATGACTCGGATCGGTGGCCATTTGCTACCGGATCGAAAGGACAATGGACCGACCCACTGTACCTCACCATCACATATACTGCCGGCGCCGTTGGGACGGCTGATGCTATATCTCTCTGGTGGTCAGATGACCAAATCACGCGCTATCTCCTGGGTTGGTACAAGGACGGAGAACTGACAGATCAGCGCGCGGAAGCCACGCCAATTGAGTTCACCGGCGTCTCCCGTGACATCCAATGGATGCTACCCGCACACCCGAACACGCTTCCACGACTCGAGTCAGCGTTGAGATAAACGCTGTTCGGCGTCAGCAGCCCTTGGAGTTCGGCATCGTCCTCCGGGATGCGGGCGTCGCGCTATGGGGAAAGTAACGGTTCAGGCGGAACCGATGGGGTCAACTCTTTGCGACCGATGGCCGGCCGTTGCCAGGACGATCCGATGAACCACGGTTTTGCACGCGGTTGCGCGTGTGTTCCGTGGCCTTCACGCCAGTGTTCGCCCGAGCCGGGCGCAGTGTCGCTTGCGGCGCAATGAGCGTTGATCGGTTAGGGGTGTTGGCCGGTTCCAGACAAATCGTCATGGCGGTCTCGCCGTCGGCGCCGGCACCACTGCGTCGGTACCCGGTTTGAGGATGGCAAGGTGTCGCAGCTGGCCGCGTCCGCAGTACCGGCACACGGCAATGTCGATTCCGGTCACACGCAACATCAGTTCCTGCGCGGTTTCCTCCTTCGGCGGTTCGGCCTCCGGTTGTCCAAGCAACGCACGGCATTGGGCAAGCTTCCGGGATCGGTTGCGATTGGCGAGCAACCCGTAATGGCGCAGGCGGGTGAAGCCTCGCGGCAGCACATGCAGGAGGAAGCGGCGAATGAACTCGTCGACCTCCAGCCGCATGACCTTTCGCCGGTTGCCGTCGGCGTAGTCGCGCCATCGGAACCGCACGTGTTCGCCGTCGAAGTCGATCAGCCGATGGTTGCCGATGGCGGTCTTGTGAGTGTAGGGCCAGGACCTGAGCCGATGGGGCAAGGTGAAGACCACGTGCCAGTAGCCGATGTCCAGCAGATCGGCGCACTGGCGCTCGACCCATCGAGTTTGCGACAGGCTCTGGCACTTAGGGCAACCGCGGCCGATGACTGAAAGCCGTTTACAGGGGCATAACGCCGCACAAACACACGTCGTGTCGCACAAATCGGTCGACCGCCCTGCAGATACGCCGCCAGCGCTTCGCCGACCTGGTGGGGCAGCGGCAAAACGTCGTGCCGACCGCCTTTTCCGGCCACGGTAATCTTGCCGTTGGACCAGTCGATATCGTCCAGCGTCAGACGGACGACCTCGCAAGCGCGCAACCCAAGGAGCGCCAGCAACATGAGAACGCTGTAATCGCGCCGGCCCGTGGCCGTCTCGCGGTTGCAGCTGGCGAGCATCGCTTCGACTTGGTCCGGTGCCAACGCCGTCGGCAAGTTCGCCAGGCGCCAGGTGCTGACCCGGCACATTCCGTCGGCAATATCGGCAGTGACGATCCCGGATCGATACAGATACCGCGCGAAACTGCGCAGGGCGGCAACATGGACCCGTGTCGTCGCCGAGCATTGGGTCCGGCAGGACTGACGTATGAACCCGTTGATGTGACTGCAATCCAGAGATCCAAGATCCTGGCACCTGGACTCGAAACAGTCGCCAAGAAAGTCACGGACGGTCGAGAGATAGGCCAGTATCGTTTTCGGGCTTGCGCCGCGTTCGTCGATGAGGAAGCGCTCATACCGCTCCACCGTTTCCATGACCGGGTCATCGTGTGAAGGTTCGCGATCAACCGGCGCCAGACGGGCGGTGTCCCGCTGCGTACGCTGGCAAGCAGGCCAGCAGGAGAAGACAGTTTGTGATTATTCAGGCATTTAGCACCCGACATTGCAGGGACAGTCGGCTCCCGAGACATCGATTCCGGAATAATCCGGGTTCCGGGATAACGTGGCCGAGCGCACGCTTCGAAGCGCGGTTATCGGACGGCGCCTGTCGTTCGGCTCCGACAGCGAGGCCGGCGCGCGGTTCACCGCGATGATGTACTCGGTCGTGGGCACGCTCGCGTTGAACGGCCTCAATGTGCGCGCTTGGCTGCACGAGTGGCTTAACGCGTGCGCGGCCAATGGCGGGCGGGCGCCACCGGACCTGTCCGAGTGGCTGCCGTGGTCGATGAGCCAGGCGCGCCGACGGACCCTGATGGCCCCGGGATGACCGCCGAAATGGAGTGCCGCTATTACGGACGCGACTTCACGGTGGAGGAAATGGCGCTGCTGCGCGCGCTCATCGCCGGGCTCCCCGCCCTGAACCGCTTCGCCCTGTCGAAAGAGTTCTGCCGGCGCATCGGCTGGTACAAGCCCGACGGCGGGCTCAAGGACATGATGGCGCGGGTCGCCATGCTGGCCATGCACCGTGACGGGCGCATCGCCCTGCCGCCGCCGAAGTGGGGACGCAACCCGGCCGTGCCAATCACGTTCGGGCCCGAAACCGACGCGCCGCTGGAACCGCCGCCCGTCACCCTCAATGAGGCGCGTCCGATCCGCCTGCGAACCGTGCTCGGGGCCACTCCCCAGAGCAAGCAGTGGAACGCGTTCATCGCCCGCTACCACTACCTCGGCTACAAGACCCTGGTCGGCGCGCAGATGCGCTACACCGTCCATGACCGCCACGGCCGCCTGCTGGCCCTGCTCGGCTTCTCCACCGCGGCACGGACACTCGCCCCGCGCGACCGCTTCATCGGCTGGACGCCGGCGCTGCGCCAGAAGAACCTGCCGCTGGTGATCGACAACGCCCGCTACAAACAGTACGACAAGCCGAAAAAGGACATCTGGCTTCGCCCCCTGCGCAAAGACTGGCAACGAACCCTCAACCGGTAGGTTATCCGAACACCGATCAGGTTATCAGCCCTCCCTCGCTTGCACCGCGCTCACTGGATCGGCCAAAAATGGCCGTCATCTATCCCCGCTTGACGGAACGGTACGATCAACGCTGATCCCCCCTTGACGGAACGCTTACGTTTGGACAGCCAGCGCGCCTGGCTCACCGCCTTGCTCGCCTTGCGGCAATCGGGCGCCGAGCAGTAACGCTGGTGCCGCCGATTGCGCGGGTCCGGGCGAAACAACCGCCCACAGTTCAGACACTTGCGTCGTCTTCGTTTCGTCATCGATCGCCTTCCTCCGACCGCCGATGATGCGGCCATCGGCACCGGAGCGGGATGCCGAAAGTCAATGGGCCGAAGAAAACGAAGAAAACGAAGAACCGCTTAGTGGAAGCTTTTCGAAGAAGACGCCCCCGAAGAAAACAACAATTTCAGACTGGCAGAATGACTACACTTTCAGATTAGTGCTGGCACCCATAAAGAGGGCCATCCAAAAGGGCTTGATGCCCGAGATTGGATTCAAGCTTGGCGGATCGCGGTCTTACCTGTTGCCCATCACCTCGTGTCGTACCTGGTGCAACCTTTCTGGCGTCTCCTCCTTGTCTTGGTAGTTGAAGCCAAACCAACCGGCCTTGCTTCAGGCAGGCTGGCTTACATAATTTCGTTCGTAGTGCCGATCGTGAGCGAGCAGTGCCCACATCGTGCGCGCGTTCTTGTTCGCCAGCGCCACGCAGACGACGTTCCTGGGCGGCGCTCAAGCAGCCGCGACAGCCACGGCGAAGGCGCCTTGGTGTGAGTGATCGCCGATCGAGCGCCATGGACCAACATGGTGCGCAGGTAACGGTCCCCGCGTTTGCTGATGCCCAATATCCGAACGTGCCCGCCGGTGCCGACGTGGCGTGGCGCCAGACCCAGCCAGGCGGCGAACTCGCGACCGGACCGGAACGCTTGCGGATCGCCCATGGCGGCCACCACCGCGGTGGCCGTTGATCTGCGCCGTGCGGAACTTCACGAGCTGCTCGCGCATGCGGTGCAGCGCCAGCACGCCTTGCTGCTCCTCTGTCTTCACCGCCACGGTGCGCAAGCCGGGCTGCTGGACCGCCATCCAGATCCCCCGGGCATCGTGCGCGTCGTTCTTGTTTCCGCGAACGAACGGACTGACCGTCCTCGCCGGAAGGATGCGGACCTCGTGTCCGAAGGATTGCAATTGCCGCGCCCAGTGCTGGGTTCCGCTGCAGGCCTCCATCGCCACCAGGCACGGCACCCGATTGACGACGTGCCTGAGAAACTTCGTCCGGCTGAGCCGAACGTTCATCTCCTCGCCCGTCTCCGGTTCCACCCAGTACAACTGGAACACTCGCTTGGCCGAATCCACACCCACGATCGTTTTGCTACTCTTCATCTCGGACCCTGCGGTATTACCCGGGAAGCGGATGCTTCCCCCCTTGGCACTATAGATGCCGTCGGCCCGCGAGGGTCCACTTCTTCCCCTCCGCCGTTCAGCATCAAGGTGGGAGGCGTCCATTCCATTCTCAATGGCTCAGTGAAGTAAAGGTGGGGTAGCCGCGCCGCTTACGTGCTTTCGATATTCTGCCGGTGTGGTGCCGACGACCCGCTTGAACCACGTGGTGAAGTAGGTATGGGAGGAAAACCCACACAGAAAGGCGATTTCCACAATCGGGATTCGTCCTTCCGTAATCAAGAGCTTCGCCTTTTCCATCCGGCGGTCCGTGACGTAGCTATGCGGCGCCGTCCCGGATGCCGCCTTGAAGGCGCGGGCGAAATGGAACGGGCTGAGGCAAGCCTCGTTCGCCAGCGCCTCGATGCTCAGGTCTTCACCGAGATGGGCTTCGATGAATTCCTTCACCCACCGGAGACGCCGCGGGTCGAGCGCGCCGCGGGCACCTGTCGCAGCAACACCGGCGTGGCTTCAAGGTACCAGTAGGTGTCGGCGGTGTTGGAATGGCCGAGATAGGTCGACAGCGTCAGCATGTGGCGGGCGATATCCCGCCGTCCGACCGAGAGCGTGCTTTCGAGCGCGCGAACCGCGAACCCGTGTCGAAGGTCATGAAGGCGCGACCCAGGCTCGCCTGGACCGGCTCGAAGCCCGACCCGCCGTGCCAGCTTGACGAAGACGGTCGAGAGATAAACCGGGTGCATGGGCCGGCCGGTCGAGAGCACGAACAGGTGCTCGTCGGGCCCGCCGCAGCGCTTCCTCTCCCGGAGATACGCATCCATGGCCCGATGGACGCTGCCATCCAGCGGGACGAGGCGGCGCTTGCCGAACTTCGCATTCCCGATCAGCAAGCCATCCGCCGTCAGGTCCGTCAGCAAGAGCCCGGTCGCCTCCGAGCGCCGCAAACCGGTCGTGGCGATCAGTCCCAATATGTAATGGAACGTCAAGGGCGTGATCGATCCGGTCGGCGGCAGCTCCAGCGCCGCATCCATGATCTGCCTGATCTCGGTCAATGACAGCAGATGAGGCGATGGCCGCCGTGATCTCGTCTTGCCCAAGGCGTCGCGGTCAGGCACCTCGTGACGTTCGTCGTCGGCGTGCAAGACGCTGGCAAGATCGCACACGTAGCGCAGTTTGACTTGCGCCTGTCGGGGAGACGGCGTTGTCGATGCCCATTCCAGTACCGTGCTGCTGCGCACGAAGCTGTCACCACGGGCCTCGGCATAGGTGGCGTAATCCCGCAGGCACCGCGCCTGTTGCACGTAAGCATGGCCCAGGGCCCGGCGGAATGTAACGTAGTGCTCCACATGCTCCGTCAGGGTCATTGTTGTTCTCCGGCGACCGGCCAGGGCTGGGCCACTTCCCGGAGCATTCGAACATCGACCCGTGCATAGATCGCCGTTGTCTGCGTGGATTGATGGCGCAGCAGGGTGCCGATGACTTCCAGCGGCGTGCTGTCGCGCAGCAGATTCGTCGCCGCGGAGTGCCGGAAGACATGCGCCGCCGGCAGCCCCTCCGCCTTGACGCCGGACCGCTTGATCGCAGCTTGCGCGACCGCCGACACACCCCCTCTGGTCAGGGCCTGATGGAGCGGCGGCACCATGCGCAGGAATACCTTCTCGGCATCCACGACAGGCCGGGCATGGAGGATGTAATCCTTGACCGCGTCGCCGACATCCTGCGGCAGGGGCAAGACCGCGGCACGTCGCGATTTGCCGCTGACCCGAACGACCGCATTGTCCCAGTCGATATCGTTCAACCGAAGACCGGCGACATCGCCGGCCCGCAGGGCGAGCCGGGCGAGGAGCAGCAGGATGGCGCGATCCCGCATTCCCATGGGCGCCGCGCGGTCGCAGGATGCGATGATGTGTTCGATATCTTCCCGCGGCAAATGACGGGGCAATGTCGAGAACCTTTGCAGGGGCACCGTCGGAACGGCGCCGACAAGCCCCGGCCGGCAAAGGCCTTCCAGCACGAGGAAGCGCAGATACAACCGAAGCGCTGACGTCTCGCGTCTGACAAGATCACGCGATGCCGCCTCAAGGCGGGACCGCACCGTATTCCTGATCAGTGTCGCGCTGTATCGATCGGGATCATCGCCAAGATGAGGAAGAAGCATCCGCATGGCCCTGTCGTAACTCTGTATTGTTCCCTCCCCGATGCCGCGATAGCGCCGCAGCCAGACCAGGAAACGCGCCAGATATTGTCCGGGTTCTTCGCTCGCTGGCGTCGGGCGCGGCGGGGCGATGCCCGTGCTTATCAGGTAATCAATGAACAACCCGATTTTCGATCTGCTGTTGTTGCGACCCGCGAATCTGCCGGTCCTGATGAAGAACTGTGGATGCACACAAGTGCAGTCGTGCGCAAGGAAACGGGACAATACGTCGTCATCGATCTCGGCGAGTGCGGCATCGTCCAGGTAGAGCCAGACGATGAAGTGTCGACAGCGCTTCCGGTAGGCGGCAATCGAGTCGGGCACATATCCTTGTGCCACGAGCGTTTGAAGGAACGACTCCACCACACGGCCGCCGCTCTCGATCTCCGCAAGCATCCGCACTCGTCCCGTTTCCATGAGGAAGCCGAGGAACCGGTGCAGATGCCATCGCGCGCGGTCGAGGTTTTTGCGGTACCCGTGCGGACCGGGACAGGCACAGCCATGGTTCAGGAATCGATGCAGGACGCGAATGTCGAGCGTCTCGATCCCTGTCCCATTCGCTGACAACCATGTGATGAGGTGAAGGATCGTCCGGATACACTTGCCAATCAGGCCCGGGGAATATCCCAAGGCCTGCAACCGCGCCTTGTAGTTCTCGACGATGCCCGGGTCCGGTTCACGACTCGCTTCGGGCGACGCTATGTTTGTGATCATGGAAGACATGCTGATTCTCCTGTCCAGGGTCAAAAGTGACAGGAGAAAAGCACATTATTATGGGAACCTGACCCTTGCTCAATCCCTCGAAAATCAACGCCCGCAGGGGCTCAGGTTCCCATAACCATAAGGTTCCCATATCCGCTGTTATCGGAACGTTCCGATAACAGCGGCGAGATTACACCACCCTGAGGAGTTCCGGCGACCGGCCTGTGCACGGTGCCCGCTTCGAGCACCCCCGCGTTCAGCCATTTGTCAATCATGCGCCTGACGACGCCATCCTTGATCCGCAAGTCGAGGAATGACCGGAGGTGGGAGAACGGGATCGTATCGAAGTATTTCGAGACATCCGCGTCAATCACCCACCGCTGGCGGTGCTCAATGATGCCCTTGCGCAAGTCGTCAAGGGCGTCGTGGGCCGAGCGTCCGCGCCGGAACCCGTACGAGCACGGCAGAAAATCCGTCTCGTAGATCGGTTCCAGCAACATCAGCACAGCCCGCTGCGCCACCTTGTCTTCAAAGGTCGGAATGCCCAAGGGACGTTTCGTGCCGTCCGCCTTCGGGATGTAGTGCCGCCGCACCGGCGGTGCGACATAGCGGCCCGACTCGATCCGGTTCAGGAGGTCTTCAAGATTGGCCTCCAAATCCTTCTCATAGTCCGCGCCCGTCACCCCGTCGATGCCCGGTGCACCGTCCTTTCGCGTCCGCCGATACGCCTCCAGCATCCATTCCCTGTCGATCAGGTGATGCAGCGACGTGAACACCCGCTCCGGGTGCTTCCTCGCCTGTTCGGCTATCCACTGCTGTTTCGTGTACGTGTTTGTGGAACTCAGAGTTTCCTCCAGCGTTTCCCATCAGTGGGTCTGTACAAATGACGCCCCGCTTCCCTCCAGCGGGTCCCGATGGCCACGGTTCCCCGCCTTCACAGGTACTATCAAGGCGCTAAGACTTCCTGCTCCGCATGGCCTTCGGCTTATTGATTCGCCATCCGGTTCCGCGGGGTGCCTGCCCTGTTCGTGTCCGCCCAAGGCGCTCCCGCCACCCTGCAGGCTGGGCGACGGGCCGGGGTCTACATTGTTGACGCTGGCATACCCGTTCCAGCGGTCTCGCCCACGGGCAAGAGCAGGATCTCCCAGGTTCCCTGACGATCCATACCGTGACTCTGCGCCGGTCCACGACCCCGGACGACCCTTCGCGCCTCGCCAGTAACGGCGCTTCAGGTGCTGCCCCCGGCCACTTAACACCGAAGGCGTCATCGATTCCGATTTCGAGGCTTCCTCCGCCGCTTCATCACCTGCTGTCTACGCTTCACGTCGGGCGTTGCCGCGCGTCATGCAAGACTCGCTTCCGGCTGGCGGGCTGCGCCTTTGCCGGGCGGGAGTCAAACCCACTGGATCGCTACAAGAGGTTTCAGTATCAATTCATAGCATTCTCCTCTCCAGGGCTTACCCTGGCGCAATAAGTGTTCGGCGGCCGGGGGATAGCGACGCGCCGATGGGCTGGTTTTGCGGCCGTTGCGGGCGGGTTGGACCCTGACGAGCGGCGCCTACGCCTTCAAGACTGGCGGGAACGAGCCTCGGAAATTGTTGATTCCTACGGCGCAGGCTCATGATCACGGATCCGGAGACCACCACCGAACCGTTCGAAGCGAGGCGCTTCCGGATATGGCGACCGGAGATCGCGGTCAGTCACTACGGATAAGGAACGTACGTGAATCGCACACCTATGCGGATCGTTTCGAGTCGCGCTCCTCAACCTCCACCAGGGACGGGGGACGCACCTGCTTCACGCCGTGCTCGATCCGTTCCGCGAGTCGCCTCTCCGCTTGCAGGGCCTTGAGCGTTGCTTCAGCGCTCCGGGCGTTTTCCTGGACACGTGCCATTTGCTCAACGGCATGATCGACGACCTCTCGTTGCTCGGTAAGCATCTCAAGATTTACCTGCACGTCCCGCAGAACGTTCCCGAGCATGTTCGTCTTGCGCTGCACCTCGTCGATCAAATCCCTGCGTGACTCGATGACGGCCATCCGCCGATCGGCGTCGTCGGCACGCGCAAGTGCGTCATCGAGCTTCCCGCGAACTGTGTCGATCTCGCCGCGTTGCTTGATGATCTGCTCCAGGTCGTTCTTGCTCCGGCGGCTGGTCTTGTGGACCTCATCGATTTCCTTCTTGACTTCAACGATCACCTCGGCACGCGATGCCAACGCCTGCATCTGCCCCTCGATCTGTTCGCTCAATGCATGGAGATTTTCGAACCGCGATTGGACTGCGGTAAGTTTCTTTTCCTCAAACGCGAGTTGGGAACTCTGCCGGCCAAGCTCTTCCAGGGTGAGCTGGATACGCTTGGCCCGTTCATCCGCAGCCTTCGAATGCATCGCGAGGTCGCGCTGGCCCGACCGAGCGCGTCCCAGCTCTTGCGCGATTTCGTTCTTGACAGTCGACACACGTTCCAATTCCCGCGTGGCGCTCGTGACCTGTTTCAGGCGATCGTCCACGGAGATCGCCAAGTCGCGATTGCGATCGCCCAACTCGGTCAGCCGCACTTCTTGCGCTGTCAGATCTTCTGTCCGTTGCCGACTTTCCTCAACTGAGGCCGAGACATCGTCAACCTGGGTCTTCAACGTCTCCACCCGGGTCGTTAGCGGCAGTAGTTTGCGCTGGAGCCCCGACACTTCCTGAAGCTTCTTTTGCGTGTCGACCACCTGCACCGTGACGCTGTCACACAGATTCCCGAGCGCCTCGACTTCCTGCTGGCGGTCCAGTTGCTTGGTGCTCCGTTCGTCCACTGCCGCGTTCAACTGGTAGAGCCCGTCCAGGCGCATCTGGATTTTGTCCATCAGTTGCTTATGCTCCGCCACGCGTGACATTCGACTTTCGATGTCGTCCGTTAGCCCCAAGAGACTCGCGGCCTTCCTGGTCCCCTCATCAACCACCGATAGTCTCTCCGTGACAGCGACCAGCTTGGCATCGAGATCCGGACACTGCTCGCGGAAGTCGCCCATCCGCTTGAGAAACTCCTCCAGGGCGGTACGGTCGGCGCCGATCCGATCCCGTACTCCTTCGATTTCCGCCCGCGTCGCGGCAATGCCGTCGAGGGTCTTGCGAAGCGCATCGAGCTCTTCTCGGCCCTCTACCAGCGTTTGCTGCTGGCGACCGACCCGTTCCCCAAGCTCGGTGGTTTCGCGCAAACGCTTCTCCAGGTCATCCAGGGAACTCCGATACGTGTCAAGCCCATTCACTCGATCCTCGATCTCAGACAACTGCTTGCCGAACTTGCCACTCTGCTGGCGAATCGTCGTCAGGGCCGTTGCCTTCTCGGAAAGATCGTCGAAATCATGCTGGAGTCCATCGAGCGTGGTTTCCAGCGTCTTTACGCGCCGATCGAACACGTCGAACGACTTGCGCTCGACGGTCAACCGCTCAGTGTACTCCTTGGTGAACCCCACCATGTCGCGCCGACGCTTCTCCAGGTCCGCCAAGCTGGTTTCGTAGCTCTCCCTGGTCATCTGCGCTTCCTTGAGTTGGCCATTGATTTTCCCGGAAACCATCTCGATCCGATTCACGGTCTCGTCCAGTTCGGCCATCCGCCTGGATGCCTCATCGAGCTTGCCGACCTGATCGTCCATATTCCAGACCATCTGGCTCAATCGTTTCGATTCAACCACGGCGCGTTCTACCGTCCGTTCCTGGTTTTCGAGTGCCTTCACCTTTTTCATCACGTGCTCGGCGAGCGTGTTCAACCTGGAGAGCCGTTCGTCGGTGGTCCCGCTCAGCTCAAAAAGCTGGGTAAGCGATTTGAGTTTCTCTTCTGCCTCACTGACCGTCCGGGCCGTCCGATTGGCGCTTTCCCCGGTTTCCCGGAGCGATTCCTCCACGTGGTCGTACGTCTTCTGTAGCCGTGTTGTAACGGTGCCGAGCTTTTCCTGTTCCGCTTTGAGCGCGACAGCCTCATTTGTTACCTCCTTCATCTCGGTCCGTGCGGTCCGAAGCTCTTCGCGAGCCTTGCCAAGCACAGCGTGTTCCTTCTTCAGCGCGCCGACACGCGCCGTTGCTTCGATGTTCTGTGCCGTGAGCTGCTGCAGCGCTTGGCGGTGTTTCGCGAGATCTCCGTCCGGAGCGAGCATTGACGACACCGACTGCTCAGCCTCACCGACGGAGGACGCGAGCGACGCAACGCGTTGATCCAGTGTGTCGACACTTTTCTTGTTGGACTCGACCTCCGACAATCTGGTCGAAAGCCTGTCGAGCTTCTGTGCGGCTCCGTTGGCGCGAGCGTTCGCCTGCTTGACCGCGGCGGCAACCGCCGCGACCTCCTTGGCATGAGAGCCTGACTGCGCCATCGCCGCGTTCAGTTCGTCCCGTTCCTTTCGCGCCGCGTCGATTAGCGTCTGGAGCGAAGCCGTCTCCTGCAGGGCCTTGGCTACGCTGCCGATTCGCTTGACCGTCTTCAACATGTCGTTCTCCTCTAACTGGCGCCACGCGCATTCACGAATAATGCCACACGCACAATGACCCCATACACGGGATGATAGCTGACTATAGCCGCATTTCCCGGGAAACCGAAGCTTCTGAACTGAATTCAGACACCGCGGCCGCCCGCGGCGAGTCAAGGCGCCCGCGAAGAAGCCATGAAGAGAGCGCCTACACCGATCAAGGCAAGTCCCTCCGGTTTCACCGCGACTGTCGGCGCGACCATCAAGATCAAGGGCGATATCTCCGGTAAGGCGGACATTTTTGTCAACGGCAACATCGAAGGAACCGTTGATCTCACCGACAATGACGCCACCGTCGAGACTTCCGGCCGCGTTCAGGGAAGCATCGTGGCGAAGCAGGTACGGATCAAGGGAGAAGTCATTGGCGATATCGATGCCAGGCAGTCATATCACCGATCACCAAGTGAGGCTTTACATGTTATTTCGACAAAAGAACGCGCTGCAGGCGGCTGCGGCGAAGGCCGGGTTCAGTACCGCCACGGCCTACCGGAGCAGGAGATCGTATTCCGCCAGACCCATCCGCCGGCTCAGCTCGGGCTGTCGGACTTCACCGACGCCAGCGGGCTGGGGGTGAGGATCGCCAATGCGGCGTTGGCGCACCGTCTGTATCACTTCCGCTTGGCCTACTCCGGCTTCTCCCACGCGCACGTGGTACTGGGCGGGGAGAGCTTCACCGCACGGGCATCTCAAGCGGGCGCGTCCAGGCCAACGGGTGTAACGGACATGTCGTGGATTACCGCCACGTCATCCACTCGCTGCGACGCAAACCCATGGCGTTGCGCACTCGCCGGCACCGACTCCGGGAGCGACCGGATCCCCTCGCCCCCCTTGACCAGCGTCAGTTCGGTGCCAACATCGGCTTCGCAAGTCGCCATGCGCGCAACGATAGCTCAAAGCCGGTTTCGTTATCAGCCCCCCGGAAACCGAACGGATACGTCCATTTGCAGGGTATTAGAGCGTACACCGGACCCGATTGCAAGGGGCGGGGAACAGCGATTTAGGATGAAAAGTTACACAATTACAGTCAGTTATACAACCATGGGGTACTCATGCGTACGGATGATCGATTGAGTGGAAGGACTCCTCGCTAATGGCCATCCATGGCCCGCTCGTCGCCCCACGACGCCCGCACGGCTGTACGCACGCGCCCCCGCAATTCCCAATGGGGAGATTTCCCGGTGGGGAGACGGGCGAAGCACGGACCATTGCACTTCGATGACAGGGCTGTGATATACTCTGCGGTCTATTATGCTCATTGTGAGCACAAGGAGCCGGGTCATGGAGCAGACTCTCGCCTATTCCCCCGAAGTGGCCGCGGCGACGCATGCCACCTACGAACTTGTCCGGGATGTCATTCCCGAGATCGAATGGCCGGTACACGCCCCCTACATCGCGCTCATCAATGAACTGAAGGTTCAGCGCAACGCGATCATCCTCGCTCACAACTATCAGACCCCGGAGATCTACCACGGCGTCGCCGACTATACGGGGGACTCCCTGGGGCTCGCGCAGAAGGCCAGCGAGACGGATGCGGACGTCATTGTCATGTGCGGCGTGCACTTCATGGCCGAGACCGCAAAGATCATCAATCCCGAAAAGAAAGTGCTGATCCCCGACCTTGGCGCCGGTTGCTCGCTGGCGGCTTCGATCACCGGGGACGACGTCCGACTGCTCAAGCAGCGCTATCCCGGCGTGCCGGTGGTGACCTATGTGAATACCAGCGCCGACGTCAAGGCCGAATCCGATGTCTGTTGCACCTCGGCCAACGCGGTCCGCATCGTCGAGGCACTGGGTGTGAACCGCGTGATCTTCCTGCCGGACAACTACCTGGGCAAGTACGTCGCCGATCAGACCGACGTGGAGGTGATCCTCTGGGAGGGTACCTGCGAAGTCCACGAACGTTTTACCGGCGCGGAATTGCGAGGCTACCGCAAGGCCACACCCGACATTCAGATCATCGCCCACCCCGAATGCCCGCCGGACGTCCTGGAAGAGGCGGATTTCGTCGGCTCGACCTCCGGAATGATCAACTTCGTTGACAACGAGCGCCCTTCCCGGGTGGTCATGATTACCGAGTGCTCCATGAGCGACAACGTGGCGGTGGAATTTCCGGATGTGGACTTCATCCGCCCCTGCAACCTTTGTCCGCACATGAAGACCATTACGCTGCCGAAAATCCTGGCGTCGCTGGAGGAACTCAAGCACGAAGTGGAAGTCGACCCGGCGGTGCGCGCAGGCGCCCTGCGTTCCGTGGCGCGGATGCTGGAGTACTCGGCCTAGCGGCGGCGCCAACACCCGATCCAACGCTCACCCGTAACCATGCATCGGAACACGGAACATCCCATCCTCATCGTCGGCGGCGGTATCGCCGGGCTGAGTACGGCGCTGCGGCTGGCGGATGCGGGGCATCGTCCGGCGGTGATCACCAAGACCGCACTCAGCGAGACGGCCAGCTATAACGCCCAGGGCGGCATCGCCGCCGTCATGGGGCCGGAGGACTCTCTCTCCCATCACCAGTCCGATACCGTCCAGGCCGGCGCAGGCCTGTGCCATTCGGATGTCGTGCGTCAGGTCGTCAGCGAAGGCCCGGAGTGCATCCGCTGGCTGCAGGGACACGGCGTGCGATTCACCCGCAAGAACGGCGGTTCCGAACTGCACCTGACGCGCGAGGGCGGTCACAGCCAGCGCAGGATCGTGCACGCGGACGACGCCACCGGGCGGGCGGTCATGGGCGTGTTGGCTCAGCAGGTTCGCCGGCACCCGGAGATCGAATTGCTGGAGAATCGCTTTGTCGCCAATCTCCTGACCTCGCGTCAACTCGGCCTGTCGGGACCCGATCGCTGCGTCGGTCTGACCCTGATCGATACGGCTTCCGGAGAGGTCGAGACGCGTTGGGCCAACGTGGTGGTGCTGGCCACCGGCGGCGCGTCGGGGGTCTACCGGCACGCCACCAACGCCTCCACGGGGGACGGCATCGCCATGGCCTGGCGAGCCGGGTGCCGGATATCCAACATGGAGTTCGTCCAGTTTCACCCTTCGTGCCTGCACGTACCGGGTTCGCGGAGCATACTGATCTCCGAGGCGCTGCGCGGCGAAGGCGCCCGGCTGCTGCTTCCCGACGGCACCCGGTTCATGTCCCGCCACGATGAGCGGCTGGAACTGGCGCCACGGGACGTCGTCTCCCGCGCCATCGTCCACGAGATGTCCGCCGAGGACTGCGACCACGTTCTGCTGGACATCAGCCACAAACCCGCGGCCGAAATCCGCAGGCGATTCCCCAACATCCTGGACACCTGCCGGGCGTTCGGCTTCGATTTGACCGCCGAACCGATCCCGGTGGTTCCGGCGGCCCACTACACGTGCGGCGGCGTGGTCACCGACAGCGGTGGCGGGACCGACATCCGGCACCTCTACGCTGCCGGTGAGGTCGGTTGCACGGGGCTGCACGGCGCCAATCGCCTGGCCAGCAACTCGCTCCTGGAGGCACTGGCCTTTGCGAAGTCGGTGAGCACTCGTATCGACGAGCGGATTCGCCGGCGCGCGCGCCGACGGCCGCGCCTGCCGACACTGGTCGGCAGCTACGAAATCGACCGCCGCGACCTCGTCTGGGCAAAGGCGTGCGCGACCGAACTTCGCCGCATCATGTGGGAACACGTAGGCATCGTGCGTACGCGGGAAAGCCTTGCCGAAGCGGCGGGCTTGCTGGCGGATCTGCAACGGCGCGTAGCAGGCTCACGCGACCATCGCCGGCTGCATCCCGACCTGCTCGAACTGGAAAACCTGGTCGCCGTCTCCCGGCTGATCACCGAAAGCGCCGCCCGGCGCCACGAGAGCCGCGGGCTTCACTACAACCTGGATTACCCGCGCATGGGACCGCTGCCGAAGGATTCGGCGTTGCGGCTGTCAGGCATTCGAGCGCGGGAAGCCGCGTCGCGTTAGTGCGCGTGCACCGACGCACGATAGGCGGTACATGCACACCGCCCGACGCAGCGATTGATCGGGTATTGGCGGCGCGACGGATATTCTTCCATAAGAGACAGGGCTGCTTGATCGGATCAGGGCGAGCCGGATACTCTCCCGAAACGAAACCCTTTCTGTCCGAAAGGTACTGACGATGACGGTCATCAACACAGTTCTCGTCCCTCTGAAACGCGTCGTGGACGCCAACGTCCGCGTGCGCGTGAAACCCGACGGCACGGGTATGGCGCTGGACGGCGTCAAGATGAGCATCAATCCCTTCGATGAGATCGCCCTCGAGGAGGCGTTGCGAATCAGGGAACGGGGCGAGGCCGAGGAGATCGTCGTGGCGTCCATCGGCACCCAGGCATGTTCGCAACAATTGCGGGGCGGGTTGGCCATGGGCGCCGACCGGGCCGTTCTGGTGGAGGTTGAGCGGGACCTGGAACCCCTGACCATCGCCAGAGCATTGCTGGCCCTGATTCACCGGGAGAACTCGGAACTGGTGATCTTGGGCAAGCAGGCCATCGACGGCGACAACAATCAGACCGGCCAGATGCTGGCCGCGCTCTGGGGACGCCCCCAGGCGACCTTTACCTCCAGGCTCGTTTTCAGCAACGGCGTGGCGACGGCGATGCGGGAAGTCGACGCCGGCATGGAAGTCGTCGAATTCGACCTGCCGGCCGTGGTGACCACGGACCTGCGCCTGAACGAACCCCGCTATACCAAGCTCCCCGACATCCTCAAGGCCAAGAAAAAACCGCTGGAGACGCTGACGCTGGCTGACTTGAACGTGGCACCGGAGGTTCAGTTCCGGGTGATGGGGATCGAACCGCCCGCCCAGCGCCCCAGGGGGGAAATGGTGCGCGATGTGGTCGAGTTGGTGCAGGCCCTGCGGCAAAAGGAGTTGGTCTGATGGCCCGCGTGCTGATCGTTGCCGAACATGACGGGCGATCCCTCAACGCCAGCACGGCGAAGTGCGTGTCCTGCGCCCGAAGCTTCGAGCCATCGGCAATCGACATAGCGGTTCTCGCCGACGACGGCGGCGCCGTGGCAGCACAGGCGGCTGCGCTTGCGGGCGTGACAACCGTCATCAGGGTCGATCACCCGGCAAATCGGGTTGCCCTGGCCTCGGTCGCGGCGCCCCAGGTTTGTGAACTGGCCACCGATTACACCCACGTCTTCGGTCCTTCGACCACCTTCGGCAAGGACCTGATACCGCGGATTGCGGCGCTCCTTGGCGTGGGCCAGCTCAGCGATATCATGAGCGCCGAAAGCGCCTGGCGGTTCAAGCGGCCGATCTACGCCGGCAATGCCATTCTCACGGTGGAGGCACCGGCAGACCGTCCCGTGGTAGCCACTGTCAGAACCGCTTCTTACCAGGCGGCCGAAGCCACAGGCAGCGCCCCGATCCGGAAATGTTCCACCGTTGCCGAGCTCCCGGACCATACCCGGTTCATCGAGCTTCGCAGCGACTCCGGCGGCGGCAGGCCGGATCTGCAGACCGCCACCCGGGTCGTATCCGGCGGACGCGGCCTCGGCAGCAAGGAAAACTTCGAACTCATCTACCGTCTGGCCGATACCCTCGGCGCCGCCGTGGGCGCATCGCGCGCCGCGGTGGATTCAGGGTATGCGCGCAATGATCTGCAGGTCGGCCAGACCGGGAAGATCATCGCGCCGCAACTCTACGTCGCCGTGGGCATTTCCGGAGCCATCCAGCACCTCACCGGGATCAAGGATGCGGATGTCATCGTGGCCATCAACACGGACTCGGAAGCGCCGCTGTTCGAGGTCGCCGATATCGGTCTGGTGGCGGACCTGTTCGACGCCGTCCCGGAACTGATCGAAGCGCTGGGCGGTTAGCAGCCGGACCTTCGGAAATGCGCAGCTGCGCACCGCTCACTTCATGGTGGGCATCGAGAATCCGGAGTCGGCGGACTGCGCCCCGGGCCAGCGTGCCGTCACCGATTTCATGCGCGTATAGAATCGAACCCCGTCCGGGCCATGCATGTGCAGCGGGCCGAACAGGGACCGTTTCCAGCCGCCGAAACTGTGAAACGCCATCGGCACCGGGATCGGCACGTTGACGCCAACCATGCCGACCTGGATCTCCTCGCAGAAACGACGTGCCGTGTCGCCGTCACGTGTGAAAATCGCGGTTCCATTGCCGAATTCGTGCTCGTTGATCAACCGGACCCCTGCATCGCGGCTGCTCACGCGCACGACGCAGAGCACCGGCCCGAAGATCTCTTCCTCGTAGATCCGCATGCCCTGTTTCACGTGATCCAACAGCGTCGGGCCGACAAAGAAACCGCAATTGTCCCTGGAAAATCTGAAATTGCGGCCATCCCGGCGAAGCGTGGCGCCTTCCTCGACACCGCTGTCGATGTACTGGCGCACCCTGGCGGCGTGCTGGGCCGAAATCAGCGGGCCCATATGGGCTTCGTGCTCGAGGCCGGAGCCCGGTCCCACGCGCATCGCGTCGATCTCCTGCCCCAGCCGGTCCACGAGCGTGTCGGCCACCTCATCGCCGACGCAAACCGCCACGGAAATCGCCATGCAGCGCTCACCCGCCGAACCATAGGCCGCTCCCATCAACGACTGCACGACCTGCTCGGGATCCGCATCGGGCATGATGAGCATGTGATTTTTTGCGCCGCCCAGCGCCTGCACACGTTTCCCGCAGGCGCTCCCCGTCGTGTACACGTACTCGGCGACCGGGGTCGAGCCCACGAAACTGACCGCCTGAACCCGTTCATCCGCAAGCAACACGTCGACGGCAACCTTGTCACCGTTGACGATATTCAATACGCCATCCGGAAGTCCCGCCTCCGTCAGAAGCTCGGCCAGCCGCAACGTCACCGACGGGTCCTTCTCCGACGGCTTCATCACGAAGGTGTTGCCGCAGGCGATGGCGACGGGAAACATCCACATGGGCACCATCGCCGGGAAATTGAACGGGCTGATCCCGGCGCAGACGCCCAGCGGTTGCATGAGGCTGTAGCCGTCCACGCCGCGGCCGACATTCAGGCTGTGTTCACCCTTGAGCAGATGCGGGATCCCGGCCGCGAACTCCACCACCTCCAGCCCGCGCGTCAGTTCACCGTCCGCGTCGGAGAGCACCTTGCCGTGTTCCAGCGTGATGAGTTCGGCCAGCTCGCGCCGATGCTCTTCCACCAGAGCCTTGAAGGCGAACATCACCCGGGCCCGATTCAGCGGCGTTACCGCCTTCCAGGACGCAAAGGCATTCTGCGCCGCGGAAATCGCAGCCCGCGTCTCTTCCTCGCTCGCAAGCCCGACCCCGAGACGCTGCTCGCCGGTCGCCGGGTTGAAAACGGGCGCGAGACGCCCGGACGTGCTCGCGGTTCGTGTCCCCCGAATAAAGTTTCCCAATGTCTCCATGTCTCATGCCCCACTTCGGACCGGTGACGCCGGCACAGCCCCGCCCAATTCGCCGCGGGAAGCTGGCAGTACTCGAGGCGAGGGTCGCCGCGAATACTGCTAGGGTATTCCCCTCCCGCGGAAGGCTGCAATCGAAACGTCGCAATTCCTGCCCGCATTGCCGCCTTGCAGCAGGAGGAACCCCGGATAAGTCATCTACAATGACCTTGTCCCGCGTGGACGGACCGTCGGCCGATCCAATGGCGCGCCATCCGGTTTCTCCGATGGCGCGCCAACCGGTTTCGCTGAACCCATGGGCAATTGGAGGAGACTGCGACGATGCAAGACCAGCCGGCAGAGGTCCTGGCCAACCTGGAAGCGGAACACGGATCGGCGCCGACGACGGCGGACGTAGCACGGCAATACGAGCAGTACGTCTTCCCCCAGGTAAAGAGCCTCCACACCGAGCCCGTGGTCGTAACCGACGGGGACGGCGGCCGCGTCAGGGATCTCGATGAACGGTCCTATCTCGATTTCTTCGGCGGTATTCTCACGGTATCCCTCGGCCACGCCAACGAAGAGGTGAATCGGGCCGTCATCGCCCAGGTACAGCGGCTCACCCACATATCCACGCTCTACCCGACCCTGCCGATGGGCGAACTGGCGGAGCGCCTGGCCCGCATTACCCCCGGCGCGCTGCAGAAGTGCTTCTTCACGGCGTCCGGCAGCGAGGCCGACGAGGCGGCGGTCATGATGGCGCAGAGCTACACCGGCAACACCGAGATCATCGCCCTGCGCCACGGTTATTCGGGCCGCACGCAACTCGCCCAGGGGCTGACGGGCAATGCCGCCTGGCGCGGCTCCGGCGACCGGGCCAGCGTTGTGCGACATGCGCTGGCGCCCTACTGCTACCGCTGCCCGCTGAAGCTGACCTATCCCAAATGCGGTGTGGCCTGCGCCCGGGATGTAGAGGAATTGATCCGGACCGCCACGTCCGGCCGCGTGGCGGGCATGCTGGCGGAACCGATCCTGGGCCTCGGCGGCTTTATCACCCCACCGGAGGAGTACTTCGCCATCGTTGCCGAGATCGTGCGCAAGTACGGCGGCGTTTTCATCGCCGATGAAGTACAGACCGGATTCGGCCGCACCGGGCGCATGTGGGGCATCGAACACCACGGCGTGGAACCGGAGATGATGACCATGGCCAAGGGCATCGCCAACGGCCTGCCGCTCGGGGCGCTGGTGGCCACGGCGCCGGTGGCGGATTCGCTGCACAAGTCCACCATCTCCACCTTCGGCGGCAATCCGGTGAGCTGCGCGGCGGCCAACACCGTGATCGATATCGTCGAGCGGGACAACCTGGCCGCCCATGCCGGGCGGCAGGGAGAACGCCTGCGCGACGGATTGCTGCGCATCCAGCGCCGCTTTCCGGCCCGCATCGGCGACGTGCGCGGCAGGGGACTCATGCAGGCACTCGAACTGGTGGCCGACGAAACCGCCGGCGACCGCACGCCGGCGCCGGAACTGACCCAGGCGCTGCTCGACGCCGCTCGCGTGCGAGGGCTGCTGGTAGGCCGTGGCGGCACCTACAACAACGTGATCCGCATATCGCCGCCGCTCAACGTCAGCGGCTCGGAGGTCGATGAAGCGCTGACGATTCTGGAGCAGACAATCGCGGCGGTCGTCTAGCTCCAAGTTCCCACCAACAAGTGGAACAGGACCTTGATTTGTCGATTGATGTGAGTTACCAAAACGACGCTCAAGTGCGGGCCGGGTTCCCGATCTTTCTATCCCGGGAAGCGATGGGACGATAGCGGCCCATCGCGGAATATCCTCGACACGCGTTCAGTTCTGGATCGCCAGTTCCTCGCGCAGCCCCTTGACGAGACCGACGCACATGCACAGCAGTACCACGGTGAAGGGCAGGCCCACCGCCAGGGTCAGCGCCTGCAGCGAGGCCATGCCGCCGCCCAGCATCAGCGCCATCGCCGTCACGCCCACGAGCAGGCACCAGAAGGCGCGCTGCTGCACGGGTGCGTCCATCTTGCCGCCGGCCGTGATGGTGTCCATCACCAGCGATCCCGAGTCGGCCGAGGTGACGAAGAAGATCGTGATCGTGAGCACGCTGACCGCGGAGAAAAAGCCCGTC
The DNA here is from genome assembly GCA_965262365.1 of Candidatus Rariloculaceae bacterium. GTDB lineage: Bacteria > Pseudomonadota > Gammaproteobacteria > Steroidobacterales > Rariloculaceae > UBA6522. The sequence goes on along the minus strand of OZ253541.1, from coordinate 5,400,038 downwards.
ATCGGCAGTGGCTCCAGCATTTTGAACAAGGCGAGTTCGGGCACCGATTCCGCCACGCCCGTGTACCCGTCGGAAAAGAACTGATCGATCGCGGTACCGCCAAACGTGCCCATCCACAGGATGCCGATGATCGTCGGGACGATCAGCACCCAGATGATGAATTCGCGCACGGTGCGGCCGAAACTGATGCGGGCGATGAACATGCCCACGAAGGGCGCCCAGGCAATCCACCAGGCCCAGTAGAAGGTCGTCCAGTCATGCACGAAAGCCACGTCCTCGCGGCCGATCCAGTTGCTTAATGCCGGGAGGTAATAGAGGTAGTCGACGCTCGCTTTCGCGATCGTCGCGAGAATGACCAGCGTGGGCCCCGCGATCAGGACGAAGAGCCACAGCAGGCCCGCCAGTCCCATGTTGATCCAGCTCAGACGCTTGACGCCCTTGTCCAGACCGGCGATGACGGACATGAGCGCAATGCCGATGATGACCATGATCAGGATGACCCTGGTGGTAGTAGTAGCGGGGATGCCGAACAGGTATTGCAACCCGCCGGCGATCTGTTCGGAGCCGAAGCCCAGCGATACCCCGAGCCCGAACAGGGTGGCCAGCACCGCAATGATGTCCACGGCGTGACCGAAGGGTCCCCAGACGGCTTTGCCGATCAGCGGGAAGAATCCGGAACGCAATGTGAGGGGCATGCCTCGATTGAAACAGAAGAACGCCAGCGACAGGCCGGCGACCGCGTAGATCGCCCATGCGTGCAACCCCCAATGCATGATCGCGGCGGACATGCCGACGGCGCGTGCAGCGTCGGTGTCGGCGGGGTCGATGCCAAGCGGAGGCGCCAGGGTGTGGGTGACCGGCTCCAGGACGCCGAAGAACATCAGGCCGATGCCCACGCCCGCCGCAAACAGCATGGCCAGCCACGCGGAATACCCGTATTGGGGCGCGGCATCCAGCCCGCCAAGGCGAATCCGTCCCAGCGGGGACAGCGCGACGCCAAGGCTGAACACGACAAAGAGATTCGCCGCACCGAAGAAAAACCAGTCGAACGTCACGGCCGTCCAGACTCTCAGGTCGGCGAACAGGGTCGTCGCCTGCTCCGGGAACAGCAGCGTACCGATCACGAGCATGACCACCAGCGCCGCCGAAACAATGAAAACCGGGTTGTGGATGTCGAGATTGAAAACCTGGATGTTGTGCTCGCCGATCTCGTGGCCGATATCGGCACCTGCCGGCTCGGTCAAGCCCGAGTCCGTTTGTGCGTTGCCGGTGTTATTCATATCGATGCCGTGAAAATAACCTGGTCGGTGCGGGTCATGATTTCGCGTGTCAGGGTTTCGCGCGTTGGATGCCGAAGCGGCCCCGGACGCCTTCGCCCGGCGCGTCCTGCTGCACCGCGGCCGCGTACTTGCCGCATACGCCTTCGTTCATGCAAACTGCCCAATGCCAACGAGTCTTGTGCCGCTTCTTGTGCCGCTGACGATCAATGGTTCCTGGCCGGGTACGCGTTCAGGCTGTGAGCATAGGGCAGGCAGGCGATTGCGGCAACAGGCCGTACCGGGCCGAACCGACCTTCGGTTCCAACCGGAGTTTTCCCCATGATCGTATCGCACAAACACCGCTTCATATTCTTCGCGCAGCCGAGAACCGGCACTCACTCCATTCGCGCGGCCCTGCAACCGCACCTTGGTGCAGGCGACTGGCAGCAGCAGGCACTGACCCGGACTTTGAGCCTGCCGATACCTGAACTGGCGCGCATCGGCCATGGGCATATTTCCCTCGAACAGGTGCAGGCCTGGCTGCCCCACGAGACCTGGCGCGAGTACTTCAAGTTCGCCATGGTCAGGAATCCGTATGAACGCTACGTTTCGGCATGTACGTTCCTGAACAGGGTCAATCCCGGCTACGCTGGCAGGGAGACGGCTTTCATGAAGACGGCCCTGACGCGGCAAAGGTTTCGCCGGCGGGCGCTGGTGCGCCCGCAAACGACCATGTTGGTGGACGGCGACGGTATCGTCGGCATGGATTTCGTGGGCCGCTACGAACGCCTGCAAGACGATTTCGACCGGGCATGCGAGCGCATCGGGATCCCGGCACGCAGCCTGACGCGCCGCAACACCTCGCATCACGGCGACTATCGGCGTTACTATGATGAAACTCTGCTGGAGCAGGTAAACGACTTCTACAGAGCCGACTTCGAACACTTCGACTACGCCATGGCAGAAACACCGGAAGCGCTGGCATGCCTCTGATCCGTCCTTCGTTCACCGGGGATTCGGAGCCGCCATGCGCCTGAGCCGACCGTTCATCCGACTGCCGTACCGGTTCGACGCGAAGCGGCTGGCCGCCGAGGTGGATCGGTTGTCCGACCGCCAGTGGATGCCGCACCCAAGCGGCCTGCCCGGCAACTCGGCCATTGCCCTGATTTCCAGCGGTGGCGGTGACAACAATTCCTTCGAAGGTCAAAAGCGTCCGACGCCGCATCTGGCTCGCTGCCCCTATATGCGGCAGGTGATGGCCAGCTTCGGTGAGGTGCTATCGCGCTCGCGACTGATGCGGCTGGAGTCGCGTGCGGAAGTCAGCCTGCACGTGGACTTCAACTACCACTGGTTCAGCCGGGTGCGGATTCACATTCCCGTCGTTACCGATCCTCGGGTGATCTTTCATTGCGGTCCGGAGCGGCTGCACATGGCCGCCGGGGAATGCTGGATATTCGACTCCTGGCGCCGTCACCGGGTAGTCAACGACAGCGGTGGGCATCGCGTGCACCTGGTGATCGACACGTGCGGTTCCGGGCGATTCTGGCGCCGGGTGGAGGCCCTGGTGGAAAACCCTGCCGCGTTTCCCCTGACGGACGTGCCCTATGAGCCGGGCCGGACCGCCGACTTGAAGACGGAGCAGTTCAGCAGCTTGCCGGTGATGGCGCCGGGAGAATGCGCCGCATTGATCGAGGACCTGATTGCCGACTTTTCCGCCAATCCCGGTAACGACGCAGTTCTCGTGACGGCGTACGCCGGCCTGTTGCGTACCTTCGCTCAGGACTGGCGGGAACTCTGGCTGCTGCACGGTCACCGCCCGGAGGGTTTTGCCAGCTATGGCCGGTTGATCGCGCAGACCCGCAAAAAGCTGCATCCGGACCGGCGGGCGTTGACCACGGCAACCAACGGCATCGGTGTCAACGCGGTATTCGCTCAGCGCGTTCTGAACGCGGCCCTGGCCCCGGACGCCCACGTGACCTAGTGCTCTATCCAACTGACTAATAGGGAAACCCCGTTGTTCAAGCAACTCGTGACGCTGGAATACCTGGGCGGCGGCGAATTCATTGCGCCGGCGTCCCCGGACAAGGGCGATACCCTGTTCGGCGGCCAGTTCATCGCGCAGTGTTTGGCCGCTGCCGAGGCGACGGTCGCCGACGACCGGCAAGCGCATTCGTTGCATGCCTATTTCCTGCGCCCCGGAGACGTGGACCGGCCTTTGAACATCGCGGTGGAAGCGGTGCGCGATGGGCGCTCGTTTTCCTGGCGGCAGGCGGTGGCACGGCAACACGGCAAGGAACTGTTTCGCATGCTGGCTTCCTACCAGGTTCCGTCCGAGTCACCCGAATACGCGCGCCCGGTAGCGCCGCGCACGCCGCCGCCGGAAGACGTACCTGTTTCCTACGGCGAGTTCACCATCCGCGAGACCGGCGAGGATACCTGGCACGGTGTCGACTGGCCCATGCAGATTCGCTACGTCAATCCGCCCGATGCACCCCGGGGCGAGCCCATCACCGAGAACCAGTTGATGTGGATGCGAATAAGCGAACGGTTGGGCGACACGCCGGGCATTCATCATGCCGGCCTCGCCTACCTGTCGGACGCCACGCTGATCGACCACGTCCTGCTGCCCCACGGCTTGCGGTGCCACGATGGAGACTTTGCGGGGGCCAGCCTCGATCACGCCATGTGGTTCCACCGCTTCGCCCGGGCAGACGAGTGGTTGTTGTTCGAACAGATTGTCGAATCGACCGGCGGCGGGCGCGGCCTTGCCCGAGGTTACTTCTACGATCGGGCCGGCCTGGTGGTGGCTACCTGCGTGCAGGAAGGGTTGATGCGATGGGCCACAGTCAAGGGATAGCAGCCCGTGGCAAAAACCCGGCTGCCTGGAAATTCCAGTGCTCTATCCAACTGATAATTACGCATCAGCTGGATAGAGCACTAGCCTTCAACGGCCCTTCCACACCGGGTCGCGTTTCTCGGCGAACGCGCGGGCACCCTCCAACTGATCCTCGCTGTCGTAGAGCCGGTCGACCGTCGGGAACTGGCGTTTGCCGACCCGGCTGAGCGCATCCTGGGCGCGCAGGTCCTCGGTCTCTCGCACCACTTCCTTGATGGCCGCGAACACCAGCGGCGGCCCGTTCGCGAGCAACCGGGCGAGTTCCCAGGCCCTATCCAGCAGCTTGCCGGGTTCGACCACCTCGTTGACGACGCCCCAGCGATGCGCCTCTTCGGCATCCATGAAACGGCCTGTGAACAGGAGTTCCATGGCGACGTGGTAGGGCATGCGCTTGGGCAGCTTGATGGACGCCGCGTCGGCCAGGGTGCCGGCCCGGATCTCAGGCAGCGCGAATGACGCCGTGTGCGATGCCAGAATGAGGTCGCAGGAGAGCGCCAGCTCGAAACCGCCGCCCACCGCCATGCCGTTGACGGCGGCGATGAGCGGCTTGTTCAGCGCCGGCAATTCCTGGATGCCGCCAAAACCGCCGCAACCGTAGTCGCCGTCCACGGCGTCGCCGTCCGCCGCAGCCTTCAGATCCCAACCGGGGCAGAAGAACCGGTCGCCCGCGCCGGTGACGATGGCCACGCGCAGCGCCGGGTCGTCGCGGAACGCCTTGAACGTCTCGCCCATGAGGCGGCTGGTCGCAAGATCGATGGCGTTGGCCTTGGGCCGGTCGAGTGTCACCTCCATGATCCCGCTGTCGCACCGTGTTCTGATCGGATCGCTCACGTCTCTTCTTCCTTTTCCGCCTCTGTTCCCCGCCGGGTTCTTATCAGCGCGTCGAGCGCTACCGCACCCTGCCCCCTCGGACCGACGCCGAGCGGATTGACATCCAGTTCCTCAAGCTGGCGACGGTGCTCCGTCGCGAACCGGGCAATGGCGAGGATCGCCTCTACCGCCGCGTCGACGTCCGCCGCCTCCCGGCCCCGGTGGCCGTCGAGAAGCGGCGCGCAGCGAAGCGTTGCCAACGCATCGCGCACCTCCCCTTCAGTCACCGGCAGCAGCAGGGTAACACTGTCCGCCAGCAACTCGACCAGCGTTCCGCCGGAACCGATCGTCAGCAGTAGTCCGAGTTGCGGGTCGCGACTAAAGCCGACGAGCAACTCGACGACGATATCCGGCGCGAACCGCTCTACCAGCACCGCGTCGCTCAAGCACAGCAGCGCGCGCGTGGCCTGGCGAACCTCGCGCGGTTCTCGTAACGCCAGTCTGACTGCCTGCCGCTCGGTCTTGTGCGCGATGCCAAGCGCCTTTACCGCCACCTGGCCGCCGATGGACTCGGCAATGCCGACGGCAGTCTCTTCGTCGCGCGCGACCCCACCGGCTGGAACCTGGACGCCGAACGCGGCGAGCAACGCTTTCGAGGACGCTTCGTCGAGCACCGCGGGTTCATGCGGCAAGCAGTCCGCTGGCAAGATCCGCTCAGGGGCCGGAGAACGCCATGCCGACCCAATCGCCGCCGCACAGTCGATCGCCGCAAGCGCCTCGCGAACCCCGGCGAGCGGCGCGAGACCGCGCGCGATCGCTTCCGCGGCGTGGCCTTCGGAAAGGTTCTCGCCCAAGGTGGCCACGATGACGCCTTTCGAGCCGGTCGCATCCATGGCCGTCGCGAATGCGTCGCGGGCCGTCCGCCAGTCGGCATCGTCGCAGCGGTCCTGGCGCGGAAAGTCGAGCACCAGCAGCGTCGCGTCGAACCCGCCGCCCGCGAAGGCGGTGAAGGTCTCGATCAGCGCCGCCTCGTTGCCCCAACTGAAGGTGTGGTAGTCAAACGGATTGGACACGGTGACCAGCGGATGCACCGTCGCGCCGATCGCGGCGGCATGGTCCGGCGCCAGGTCGGGGAACATCGCTTCGGCGTTTTCCGCAGCGTCCGCGAGCACGCTCGCCTCGCCGCCGGAACAACTCATCGCGCCCAGACGCGCCTCGCCCAAACGAGCCTCGCCCAGACGCGCCCCGCCCAGACGCGCCCCGCCCAGACGCGCCCCGCCCAGGGCGCCGTGCACATGCAGCAGCTTCAGCGTCTCGATCAGTTCCGGGATGCCGCCCGCGCGGGCAAACCCGAGTCGGCGCAGGAACGCCTGCGCGCCGGCGTCCGACCCGGCGATGGTCGCCGTGTGGCTGTACTCCGCCGCCCTTCCCTGGGCCGAGCGGCCCGTCTTCATGACCACCACCGGCACGTTTCGCTCCCGCGCGCGCCGCGCCAGCGCTTCGAAGCCCGCGACGGAATGGAAACCGGCGACGTGCAAGCCGATGGCGCTCACCCGCGCATCGTCGAGCAGCGCCAGCGCCAGGCTGGACACATCCAGTTGTGCCTGGTTGCCGGCCGTGACCATATACGCGACAGGCAGTGCGCGTTGCTGCATGGTCATGCTGATGGCGATGTTCGAGGACTGGGTGACGATCGCGACGCCCTTTTCGGCCGGGTCAAGCCGCCGGCCGCCGTGCTGGTCGGGCCACAGCGGCGTCGCGTCTAGGTAGTTGATGAAGCCGTAGCAATTCGGACCGATGATCGGCATGCCCGCCGCCGCATCGACCAGGTCGCGCTGCAACCGCCCGCCGTCGGCCGCCTCAAGGAAACCCGACGCGTAGCAGACAGCGCCGCCCGCCCCCAGCCGCGACAGCGCGGCTACGGTATCGATGGTTGCGTGCCGGTTAACGCCCACGAAGGCGGCGTCGGGCGTGCCGGGGAGCGCATCGATGGAGCGGAAAACCGGCCTTCCAGCGACGGTTTCGCGGGACGGATGCACCGGCCACAGGGCGCCATCGAAACCCATCCGGTCGCACTGCTCGGCCACGCGCGCCGCCGCTTCGCCGCCGATGACCGCAATGCGGCGCGGGCGCAAGAGCCGGGCCACGCCCGAGGAGGAGCCCGATCCCGCAGCCTGGCGCCGAGCGTTCACATTTTCGCCTCCATCGAAACCAGGGACGTTCAGGCGCCGAGCGGACGCAGCAGCTCGCGCCCGATGATGTGGCGCTGAATCTCGGATGTGCCGTCCCAAATGCGTTCGACCCGGGCGTCGCGCCAGAACCGCTCCAGCGGCAGATCGCCCATCAGCCCCATGCCGCCGTGGATCTGCACCGCCTCGTCCGTCACACGCGCCAGCATCTCCGAGGCGTACAGCTTGGCGGAGGCGATCTCACGGTTCGCCGGCAGACCGCGGTCCAGTCGCGATGCCGCAGCGAGTGTCAGCCAGTCCGCCGCATCGATCTCGGTGATCATGTCGGCGAGCTTGAACGAAACCCCCTGGAACTTGCCGATGGGTTGGCCGAACTGCTTGCGCGCCGCAGCGTAGTCGAGCGCCAGGTCGAAGGCCCGCCGGGCCCGGCCGACGCACATCGCCGCGACGGTCAGCCGGCTGCCGTACAGCCACTCGTTGGCGAGTTCGAAACCGCGATGCGGCTCGCCGAGAATCTGCCCCGAGGGCAGTCGGCAATCGTCGAAGGTGAGGATGCCGTTGTGATAGCCCCGGTGGGACACGGAGTCGTAGCCTGGGCGGATGTCGAAGCCGGGAGTGCCGCGATCGACCAGAAAGCAGGTGATGCGTTTTCTCCGGGGGGTCGCCCCCGCGCGCTCCCCGGCTGATGGCTCCGCCTCCTCCTCGCCGGTGGCGACGAAGACGATGACGAAGTCGGCCACATCGGCGTGAGAGATAAAGTGCTTGGTGCCGTTGACGATCCAGTCGTCGCCGTCGGGGTGGGCGACGCACTGCATGCCGCGCAAATCGGAACCGGCACCGGGTTCGGACATGGCCAGCGCGTCAAAACGTTCGCCACGCGCCGACGGCAGCAGGTAGCGCTCGCGCTGCTCGGCGTCGCAGCCCATCAGGATGCCCGAAGGCCGACCCCAAAAAACGCTGAGGGCCATCGATGGGCGGCCGAGCTCACGCTCCAGCAGAGTCAGGGTCACGTGGTCCAGGCCTCCGCCGCCCACTTCCACCGGCAGGTTCGGCGCATAGAAGCCGATCTCGATCACTTTGCTCTTGATCGCCTCGCCGAGTTCCGGCGGCACCCGCCCCGTAAACTCAACCTCCTCCTCGTGCGGATAGAGCTCCCGCTCGACGAAGTCGCGCACGGTGTCCACCACCATTTGCTGCTCGGTTGTGAGTGCGAAGTCCAACTGCGTGCTCCTCAGATACCGACTCAGGCCGGGGCCTCGTCGGCAGGTTGTCCACCACCCAGGCGGAGGCGGCGGATTTCGTTCCGGGCCAGCGTCTCGCCGGCGCCAACGCCGTAGCGGCGCAACGCCTGCATGATCGCGATCAGGCATTCGTCGCGCAATTGCTCCAGCTCCTTTACGGTGCGACCAGCCGCCTGCCGTTCCGTGCCGGAAGCCACCTTCTCGATCAGTTCCTCGGTGAGTTCCGGGGCTTCCAGCTTCGTCCAGGGCAGCTTCAACGCCGGGCCGAACTGCCGCATGAAATGGCGCATGCCAAGGTCGCCGCCCGCCATGTGGAAGGTAAGAAAGGTGCCCATGAAAGCCCAGCGCAACCCCGGTCCGTAAGTGATCGCCGCATCGAGTTCCTCCGTGGTGGCCACGTCCTCGTTGACCAGATGCAGCGCCTCCCGCCAGAGCGCCTCCTGCAAGCGGTCGGAAAGAAAACCCTCGACCTCGTTGCGCACCTTCAATGGGTGCATGCCGAGATCGGTGTAGAACGAGATGGCCTCATCGACGCACTCGTCAGCGGTCCGTGCGCCGCCCAGCACTTCGACCAGCGGCAGCAGGTAGACAGGGTTGAAGGGGTGGCCGACAACGACCCGTTCCGGGTGACGGCAGTCGGCCTGCAAATCAGTTGGCAACAAGCCGGACGTGCTGGACGCAACGATCACGTCAGCATCCGCCCAGGCGCCCATCTGCGCGTACAGCGGGCGCTTCACTCCCAACCTTTCCGGGACGCTCTCCTGGACGAAGTCGGCCTCTCGGCAGGCCATTTCAAGGGAGTCGGCGCAGCACAGCCGTTCGACACTCGAACCGGGATAGAGCCCGAGCTTCTCGAGCGCCGGCCAGGCGTTGTCCACGGCGGCTCGCAGCCTGGTTTGCCAGTCCGGGGCCACATCCCAGGCGACCACGTCGAGCCCGCGCGCCAGGGCGCGCGCCGCCCAACCGGCACCGATCACCCCGGCCCCGACAATGGCGAACGTATCGATCGCTCTGGCCAACGTCCCGGTCAGCCGCGCTTGACCAGGCCGAACTTGTCGCGCGCCTCGTCGGGCGCGAGCACTCGTGCGCCGAGCGACTCCACGATGTTGCGCGCGCGCTCCACCAGTTGCGCGTTGCTGGCGAATACGCCTCGCGAGAGGTAGAGGTTGTCCTCCAGTCCGACCCGGACATGGCCGCCGAGCATCACGGCCTGCGCGGCAAAGGCCATCTGGTTGCGGCTGATTGCGAAGGCGGTCCAGTTCGTGCCGGGCGGCAGCATGTCGACGCAGGCCTTGAACACGCCCACATCCGCGGGCGCTCCCCAGGGGATGCCGTAGCAGAGCTGGAAAAGCGGCGGGTCGTCCAACAGGCCCTCGCTGAGCATCTGCAGCGCAAAACTCAGGTGTCCGGTATCGAATATCTCCAGCTCCGGCCTGACGCCCAATTCGCGGATGCGTTGCGCTCCCCGGCGCAGCATGTCGGGCGTGGAAACGTAGACCAGGCTGCCGTCCCCAAAATTGAGCGAACCGCAATCCAGGGAGCAAATCTCCGGCAGCAGTTCCTCAACATGCGGCAAGCGCTCGAGCGCGCCCACCAGGTCCGTGTCCTGCCCGAATGCCGTCGGCGCCTCGTCGGAGCCGATGACCAGGTCGCCGCCCATCCCGGCCGTGAGGTTGATCACGACATCGACATCGGAGTCCCGAATGCGGGCGACCACCTCGCGGTAGAGGGCCACGTCACGGCAGCCCTTGCCCGTTACCGGGTCGCGCACGTGGCAGTGGACAATGGATGCGCCGGCCTTGGCCGCGTCGATTGCGGAAGCGGCGATTTGTTCGGGGGTGACGGGAATGTCCGGGTGCTTGCCGACGGTTTCGCCGGCACCGGTCACCGCACAGGTGATGACAACCTCGGGATTCATTGCCTGCTTCTCCTTCAATGGTCGCGTTGCCGCGACTTTAGCACCTTGCGGGGCGAAAAAACGCGTGGCGCCTCAATGTCCTCGCCACATGCGCTCCTGAGAGATTGCGCTTAAACATCGATCGGATAACGCGCGAGCACTTCCGGCCCCAGGGCGTCCTTGAGCGGGTCGAGCCAGGGCTCGTAATTGCGCCACTGCGCAAGCCCGGAAGTATAGATGGGCTGGCGCACCTGGGCGGCGCTCGGCGTGCGGATGCTGCGCTCGGTGCGATGATATTCCAGACAGGCGGGTTCGAACGGCAGCTCGCAGAAATCGAGCAGCCGGCGCACCTGGCCCTCCAGATCCTGCACCACGTCCTCATACTCCACCCGCAGAACGAAGCCGGGCAGCACTCGATCCCAATGATCCATGAGTTTGACGTATTGCCGGTAGTAGTTGCCGATTTCCCGCAATCCGTAAGAAAAATCCTGCCCCTCTCCGAATAGCTGCTTGAACCCGCTGAAGCAGCAGGCCATCGGGTGGCGGCGGGCGTCGATGATCTTGGCCTTCGGCAGGATCAGCCTGATCAGGCCGATGTGAAAAAAGTTGTTCGGCATCTTGTCGATGAAGAAGGGCGCCGTTCCCCGATAAGCCCGCGTATCGTCGATGAACTGTTGGCCGAAACGGTGAAAGTAGCTGTCTTCGAGATCCGCGAGAATCCTCGGATAGCGCGGCTGGCCTTCACCGCCACCGCCACCGCCACCGTCACCGCCACCGTCACCGTCACCGCCCCGACCCCGCAGCCGCTTGGCCAGGTTCAGGACGTTATGCAGTTCCATGGTGCCGTCCACCTGGGAATGCGACGAGAGGATCTGCTCCAGCAAGGTGGACCCCGCCCTCGGCAGGCCGACGATGAAGATCGGATCCGGCGCCGGCAATCCCACCGCGGGTCGGGCGGCAAACAGTTCCGGCGTACACACCTCGATTTGGCTGTCCACCCGAACCTGCAAGTGGCGGGGGCTGTGATGCACGGTGGGCTGCTTCAAGGCGTTGCCCCTGGCGTAGCAGTCAAAGGCTCGCTCATGTTCGCCGCGGTCTTCGTGGGCCTTGCCGAGCGCAAAGCACAGTTGAATACGGTCCAGCGCGGCGGTGCCGGGATCCCCTTCGATCGCAGCCATCCGGGTCAGCTCGTCATCGGTAAACCGGTAGGACTTCGTATTCGCCAGGCTCCACCAGGCATCGCCGTAATCCGCCTTGATCCCGTAGGCCTGCCGGTACAGCGCCACCGCCCGGTCGAAATCGCCGTCGGACTTGTACACATGGCCCAGCAAGACCGGATGAAACGGATTGCCGGGGTGTTGCCGCATCATGATCTTGTAGTTCTCCACGGCGGCTTCGTTCCTGCCCGCCCCGGCACAGGCCGCAGCGTACAGGGGCCGGATCACTTCTGCATCCTGCGGAAACCGCTCGAGCAGTTGTTCCGCGGTCACCAGCGCCTTGCTGAACTTCTGTACCTTCAGCAGCAGACTGACATATTGCGCCCCGGCAGCACGGTGCCCGGGCTCGAATTCCACACAGCTCTCCAGCAGAAACTCGGCATCCTCGTAGATCTTGTTGCGCGTGGCAATCTCGGCCAGCAGCCGCATGCCTTCGACATGGGTCCGGTCGGCGCGCAGAAACTGCTTGCATAGCGCCTCGGCCTCGCGCAACCGGTCTTCGGAAAGGTAGCTGATAACCGACAGCAGCTCGGCCGGCAAGGTGTCGAGAAAGGCGAGGTGTTCCCGAACCGCCGCCAGACGCGCCTCGTTGCCCTGCTCCCCATAGAGCTTGGCCAGACACTTCCAGCTATTGACCAGGGCTGGATCGAACCCGGTGGCACGCTCGAACGCGGCCTGAGCGTTGGCGAAATCCCGCCTGGCGATATGGTTGTAGCCGTATTCCTGATGCGCCCGGCCAAATTCCGGGCGGCTGCGGACGACGGACGACAGCGTGGCCAGGGCAGCGTCCCAATCGTGCTGGTGACGCTGAGCCACCGCCAGCGCGTACTGCGCCTCGATATCGTCCGGCTCATCGCGCAACAGGGCGCGCAACAGGCGCTCCGCCCGGTTCGGCTCGCCGCCGCTCAGCAGCCGTTGCGCTTCCTGAACCTGGCGCTGCGTCTCCGTCACGGTCCCCGTCCCGCCGTCAAGGCGCGGCACCGGCCAGGTATTCCGGCGGCCGCCCCGCGCCGGACTAAACCGCGGCGAACCGAAGTTCGCCTGTGCCGGCTAGCAGCCCGTGGCAAAAGTCCCGCGTCGCACCGAGACCGGCTGCGCGCCGATTCATTCGAAATCGTAGCGCACGCGCAAGCCGACGGTGCGGGGACGCTGCACCAGAACCTGCGGCGTGAAGTAGCCGGCCACCTGGGCGACGGGCGCCGCCTCGTTGTTGGCGTTGTCGATGAAGATTTCCGCCACCCAGCTGTCCCTCTCCAGGCCGAAGCCGAGATTCGCCGTCGTGGCACTCGGGTTGATATAGCGCGAATTGACCGGCAAGCGGCTGCCACCCGCGCCATCGGGGATCTCCACCGTACCGAAGGTGCCGCCTTCTTCCTGGAAACTGAAGCCCGAGCCATTGCCGGACTGCAGCCTCAGCGTGTCCTCCATGAACTCCGCGCTGCCGACGATACCGGTCACGTTCTCGCCCCGGTGATTCACGCTGGCGGTGATGTAGCCGAGCCCGCCCATTGCCGGGAACTCGTAGCGCGCCCGCAAATAGCCCGCGAACGGACTGGCAAAGGGCAGTTCGCTGCCGACCGGTACGGCAATGCCCTGAAGCTGATCGTTGAGGCGGGTCAGTTCCGTGCTGAGAAGGCTGAAGGCGCCGGAGATGGTCCACGCGTCGCCGGCGACCCATTGGAAATCCACGTCGAGGCCGGAGCTTTCCGCATCGCCCACGTTCTCGATGAAGAACAGGAAGGCGACATTGGACGGGTCGAAGCGGGAGACCTGCAACTCCTTGATCTGGGTGCGATACGCGGTGGCGTTCAGGCGCACGGATCGATCGAGCAAGTAACTCTTCAACCCGACCTCGTAGCTGGTCAGTTCGTCCGTCTTCGCGGCGGCGGGCACCGCGTAGTTCTGATACACGCCCGATTGGTTGGCCGCAAGCTGGCCGGCGTTACGGTTCTGAGTGGCAGGGCGGTAGCCCTGGGAAAAGTTCGCGAACACCATCACGTCGTTCGCCGGCGACCAATTCAGCGTCGCCTTGAGAATGACATCGTCCTCCACCAGGGAACCGTCCGGCTGAAGCCCGGACAGGTCGATATGCCCCGCCTTGATCCCATCCAGCGTCGCCTGGTTGCTGCCGCCGCCCCGGAACAGGTCTCTGGGCGAGCCGTCTTCGCCGTTCGGGCTCCTGGCATTCAGGATGAGGCTGTCGTCACCGCTGTCGTTGTACTGCCCCAGGGTCTGCAGGCGGTGGCTGACGTCATTGCTGAAATCGGTGCCGTTGCAACGCCCGTCCGCCGTCTCCTGGGCATTGCCGCCGATGCCGTAGCGGCAGCCGAAGGAGAAATTGGAGGCGCCCTGCAGTTGGGAGGTCAGGTCGTATTGACGGGCGCTCACGGCCACGGTCACGCTGTCCGAAATATCGAAGGCGAGCTCGCCGAAGATCGCAAACTCCTCTTCCGTGCGGGTGAAGTCGTTGAAAAAGACGGTGGCCGGCGAGCGCGGACCGACCGTATTGACGCCCGGTGTGGGTAGCGTGGCGTTGCCCAGTTGATATCCGGGGTCGCCGAGGTGGTCGCGAAATGTGGGCTCGGTGGCAGCGTACTGAAAATCGCCGATGTGGTTGGTTTCGACTTCGTTGATATAGACGCCGCCCAGCAGCCGCATCCGGTTGGCCGGATCCGTGGCAACCCGGAACTCATGGGTGGCCCGCCTGTTCCGGGTGTCTTCCAGGTACTGCTTGGTCGGGTCGAAGCAATTATTCGGGGCCGCGAGGTTGTAGTACTTGCCACTGCACAGATAGTACGTGATGTAGCCGCCGCCATTGTTGTAGTGCGTGTAGTCGATGATGCTGCCCACCTGCCGGCTGAGATAGCCGCCGGTGTAGATGAAGTCGAGGTTGCTCAGCCGGCCGTTCAAGGTCCAGGTGGTGAGGCCGAACTCGTCCTTGTTGTAGTCCGCAGAGAACGCGGCCGCCTTGTCGCGGCCACCCAGCTCCGGGTTGGTCAAGAAGGTGCCTTCCACCTCGAGGGTCTGTGCGGTGTGCTGAATCAGCAGGTCCCAGTCGTCATTGATCTGGAAGCCCGCGCCCACGCGTCCGCCCCGGTAGCTGGCGTCGTTCCAGTCGTCCTGGGCCAGCGTGTCGTTGCTGGCGCTCACCACCGAATCGGCGTTGCCAAGCTGCGGCCCGAATCCTCTGCTGTTGCGGTCCACCACGGCGGCGCTGGGGGTGAAGGTAGCCGGCACGTTGTCTATCCAGCCGCCCTGGATGTCGCTGTAGACGGCGACGCGAATGGCGAACTGCTCCGACAGCGGGAGATTGGCGTAGGCATCCACACCGCTGCTGTCGGCGCCGCCGGAGGTCGATCCGAACTTGGCGTTGAAACCCGACTCGAAGATGCCCTGCTGCGGCTTGTTGGTGATGAGGCGCATGTTGCCCGACTGGGAACTCGCCCCGAACAGCGTGCCCTGAGGACCGGACAGCAGTTCGATGCGCTCCATGTCCACTGCGTAGACATCCAGATTGCGGGCGCCGAAGGATACGGGTTGTTCGTCCACATAAAGGGCGACGCCGGGGGCCGACCCGTTTGCCGGCGCGACCGTCACGCTGGCCTGTTCGGTGGCGCTGCCGCGAATGTAGATTTCCTTCTTGCCCGGACCGTTGCCCGTGTAGGCAACGTTCGGCAGGGAGTTGACATACTTGTCGAAGGTATCCAGGCGCTGGTCCCGCAAGTTATCTCCGGTGACGGCCTGCAACGCGATGGGCACATCCTGTGCGGGTTCCGCCCGCTTGGATGCGGTGACCACGATCTCTTCGATTTCCTGAGCGCCGGCGGTACCGGCAGCGAATCCGGCTATGGCGGCGGAAACCGCCAGGCTCAGCTTCTTCTTGCGCCAGATGCGTGCATTGGTCATTCTGATTCTCCCCAAGGCTCAGATACTAAACGGTTATGGAAATAAAAAATCCGGACCGGCGAGCGCAACCCCGACGGCAGCAGATAGAGCGGTACGTCTGGTTGCAGTGATACTGCCATTGTGTCCCCGTACCCATTGGCGGTCCAGGTTCGACTCCAAGTGAACCGAGAATAACACTGCGATGCGACGCCTAATGAAGCATATGCGACATCGGAGCGTCAAAAATGGACAGTGGCCAAAGTGTGTCCATGAATCATTCAACCAATTGTTGCGTATCGCCAACAGTCGTCGGAGCGCCACGATGTCGCTTGCGATTGGCTCCATGTCGCATCCGGCGATGCAGTGTTCCGGATTCTGCCGCAGACTGGCGTTCGAGTACGTGCCCTGGGGACCCGTGACGCGCGATATGCCAGGCTGAAGCTCCCCCGGACACTGCTGCGGATATGGATTGCTGGAGTTGTCCATCGCGACAGGCGAGCCCGGATTTTGAGAAAATCGGGCGGTGGCCGTCCACGGCCGGAGAATGCCATGGAGAACCAGGCTCGAATCGTCATTGTCGGCGGCGGCATCATGGGCGTCGGCTTGCTCTACCACCTGGCGGCGGAAGGGTGCGACGATGTCGTGCTGATCGAAAAGGGTGAACTGACGTCGGGCTCGACCTGGCACGCGGCCGGTCAATGCCCCAACCTGGTCGGCAACTACAACCTCGCCAAGATCCACGAGTACAGTATTGGCCTGTACAGGCAACTGGAGCAACTGACGGGACAGTCCGTCGGCTGGCACGGCTGCGGCAGCGTCCGTTTCGCCCTCACCGAGCGGGATCTGGACTGGTTCCGCTACCTGCGCGGAATCGCCGCCAATGTCGGTTACCACATGGAGATAATCGACGTCGAAAAGATCGGCCAGTTGAATCCATTTGTCTCGACCGAGGGTGTGCTGGCCGGTGCCTGGACGCGCAATGACGGCCACGCCGACCCGTTCGGGCTGTGTCAGGCGATGGCCAAGGGGGCTCGCAGCCTGGGCGCCAGGATCATGCGGCGCAATCGGGTGACCGGCATCGAGGCCCTGCCGGGCGGCGAATGGAAAGTGATGACGGAACAGGGCCCCGTCATCGCTGAAACCGTGGTCAACGCCGCCGGCTGCTTCGCCCGGCAGGTGGCGGGGATGGTCGGGGCGGACCTCCCCATCTGCAACATTCAGCACCACTACCTGGTTTCCGGCCCGGTGCCGGAACTGGCCGGCAGAAGCGAAGAACTCCCGGTGACCCGCGACCCGTACGCGTCCGCCTACCTGCGCCAGGAGCAGGAGTCCGGCCTGATCGGCATCTACGAGTCCGACGGGCTCGCCGAAGCCTGGCAGCCGAGCGGACTGCCGCCCTGGGAGTCCGACAGCGAACTGTTCATGGACGATCTCGATCGCCTGATGCCCTGGCTGGAGCGCGCCATGGAGCGCATGCCGATTTTCGGACCGGCCGGCATCAAGCGCATCGTCAACGGAGCCATTTCCCACAGCCCGGACGGTCTGCCACTGCTCGGCCCCGTGGCCGGGCTGCGCAATTTCTGGCTCTGCTGCGGCTCGTCCTTCGGCATTGCCCAGGGCGCCGGCTGCGGCAAGTACCTGGCTCAGTGGATGTTGCACGGCGATTCCGAAATCAACATGACCGGGTTCGATCCCCGGCGCTTCGGCGTGTTTGCCGATGCCGCCCATATGGGAGCCAGGGGTCGCCAGGACTACGCCCTGACCTACGCCACGCCACCGCCGGGAGAAGAACTGCCGGCGGCCCGCCGGTGCCGGACGAGCCCCCTGTACGACAAGCTCAAGGCTCAGGGCTGCGTGTATACCGAGACCTTCGGCTGGGAGCGACCCAAGTGGTTCTCGCCCGACGGCCGGGAGGAGCAATACAGCTTTCGCCACAGCAACGTGTTCGAGTTGGTACGCCAGGAGTGCCTGGCCGTGCGCGAGCGGGTCGGCATCCTGGACCTCTCCGGATTCGCGAAATTCGACGTCACGGGTCGCGATGCCCGGACGATGCTGGATCGGCTGTGCGCCAATCGGGTACCCGGGCGCGGCGGTATCGCGCTCACCCATCTGCTCTCCGAGGGCGGACGCATCGGCGCGGAAATGACCGTCACCCACCTCGACGACGGAACCTTCTACGTACTTTCCGCCGCCGGCGCCGAACTGCGCGACCTCGACCACCTGCAACAGGGTCGGCGCCCGGGGGAGCAGGTGCGCGTCACCAATGTCACCGACCGGCGCGGCGTTCTCGTGCTGGCCGGGCCGAGCGCCCGCGCGGTGCTGGCCCAGGTCACGGATGCGCCCCTGGACAGCGGCGCATTTCGCTGGCTGAGCGGCAACGCGATCGATATCGCCGGGATGCCGGTGCGGGCGCTGCGGGTGAACTACGTGGGCGAACTCGGCTGGGAACTGCACCCGGCCATGGAACATCTGGAGGTGCTGTACGACGCGCTGGTGGAGGCCGGAGCGGCATTCGGCATCCGCAACTTCGGCCTCTATGCGGTCAACAGCCTGAGGCTGGAAAAAGCCTATCGCGGTTGGGGTGCGGAGCTGACGAACGAAGTCACCCTGATCGACGCGGCCATGGAGCGCTTCATCAAGTTCGACAAGGGCGATTTCAGCGGGCGGGAAGCGACCCTGCAGCAGCAGGACCGCACGCTGCAACTGATCTACTTCAGCCTCGACCCCGGCGATGCGGATGTCCAGGGCGGGGAGCCGATCCATGCCGGCGAGCGCTGCGTGGGAGTGACCACTTCAGGCGGCTATGGCCACTTTGTCCGGCAGAGCCTCGGCTTCGGCTATGTGCCGCCATCGCTGGCCGGCCCCGGCACGGCCTTGACGGTCGAAGTGCTCGGGCAACGGCGGCAGGCGACGGTGCGCGAGGACCCGGTCCACGATCCGGCCAACCACCGATTGCGCGCCTGACAATTTGTGAGCGCCCGGCCCAACCGTCCTGCCGAATTGCCGCGCCGCGCCAGTGTGATCGTGATCGGCGGCGGCGTGATCGGCTGCTCGGTCGCCTATCACCTGGCGCAGGCCGGGGTCTCCGACGTAACTCTGCTGGAGCGCAGGCAACTCACCTCGGGCACCACCTGGCATGCGGCGGGACTGGTAGGCCAGCTCCGCACGTCCATCAACATGACCCGGCTGGCGCGCTATACCAGTGAACTCTACCTTCGCCTGGAGGCGGAAACCGGGCAGGCGACCGGCTACCGGCGCTGCGGTTCCTATTCGCTTGCCACCAACGAGGAACGGTTCGAGGAATTGCGGCGCAGCGCGTCGATGGCGAAGGTATTCGGGCTTGAGGTGCAGGTGGTCACACCTGCAGCCATCAAGGCCCGGATACCCCTGCTGCATACAGGGGACGTGCTGGGCGGCATCCACATTCCTACCGACGGCTATGCCAACGCGGTGGACATTACCAATGCGCTGGCCAGGGGCGCCCGCGCGGCCGGGGCGCGCATCTTCCAGAACGTGCCGGTCACGGCCATCCACACCGGGCCCGGTGGCGTGACCGGCGTGGCCACCGATCGAGGCGACATCGATGCGGACTGCGTGGTGCTGTGCGCCGGCATGTGGACCCGGGAGCTGGCGGCGACAGTCGGGGTGAATGTGCCCCTGCATGCGTGCGAGCACTACTACGCCCTGTTCGAATCGGTGGCGGGGCTGGATTCGAGCTTCCCGGTCGTGCGCGACTACGACGCCTGCGCCTACTACAAGTACGATGCCGGCAAGCTGCTCCTCGGCGCCTTCGAACCCCATGCCCGCCCCTGGGCCACGGAGGGCATTCCCGAAGACTTCTGTTTCGACGAAATCGACGGCAGTCTCGAGCATTTCGAGCCCATCCTCGAGCAGGCCATGGTGCGCATGCCGGCCCTCGAAACCGCCGGACTCGAGACGTTCTTCTGCGGCCCGGAGAGTTTTACGCCGGACGTGCGCTACCACATCGGCCAGGCGCCCCAGCTGGACAACTGCTTCGTGGCGGCGGGGATGAATTCCATCGGCCTGCAGTCCGCCGGCGGCATCGGCAAGGTGATCTCCCAGTGGATTCGCCACGGGCGCCCCCCGGCGGACCTGTGGGAAGTGGACGTGCGCCGCAATCAGCCGTTCCAGAGCAATCGCAAGTACCTGCGCGAAAGGGTCGCCGAGAGCCTCGGCCTGCTGTATGCCACGCACTTTCCCTATCGTCAGTACGACACCGCACGCGGCGTTCGCAGATCGCCGCTCCACGATCGCCTGCAAGCCATCGGCGCCTGCCACGGTGAGGTCGCGGGCTGGGAGCGGCCCAACTGGTACGCGCCGGACCCGGGCCTGGCCAGTTACGAGTACAGCTACGGACGGCAGAACTGGTTCGAACATTCCGCGGCGGAACATCGGGCCGTA
The DNA here is from genome assembly GCA_965262365.1 of Candidatus Rariloculaceae bacterium. Classification (GTDB taxonomy): domain Bacteria; phylum Pseudomonadota; class Gammaproteobacteria; order Steroidobacterales; family Rariloculaceae; genus UBA6522. The sequence goes on along the minus strand of OZ253541.1, from coordinate 5,380,222 downwards.
CGCGAGCGGGTGGGGCTCTTCGACCTGTCGTCCTTCGGCAAATTCCAGCTTCAGGGCCAGGATGCCGCCAGGGTTTTGAACACCGTCTGCGCGAATGACGTGGACGTGCTCCCGGGCCGCATCGTGTATACGCAATGGCTGAACGAGCAGGGCGGCATCGAAGCGGATCTCACCGTTACCCGACTGGCCGGGGACCGCTACCTGATCGTGACCGCCGCAGCCACCGAAGTGCGGGACTTCGACTGGCTGCAACGGCACATTCCGGCCGACGCGCACTGCGTGCCGACCAACGTGACCTCGGCCATGGGCGTGATTTCGATCATGGGGCCGAACGCCCGCGCGCTGCTGCAGTCCCTGAGCCCGAACGATCTGTCGCACGAGGCCTTTCCGTTTGCCCACAGCCGGGAAATCGAACTCGGCTACGCGCTCGTGCGCGCCGCCCGCATCACCTACGTTGGCGAACTTGGTTGGGAACTCTACATCCCCACGGAGTTCACGGCCGGTGTCTACGACACGATCGTCGCCGCGGGCGCACCGTTCGGCCTGGCCCACGCCGGCTATCACGCGCTGGATTCCCTGCGCATCGAAAAAGCCTATCGTCATTGGGGCCACGACATCACCGACGAGGACACTCCGCTGGAAGCGGGCCTGGGCTTCGCCGTGAAGTTCGACAAGCCGGGCGGCTTCATCGGGCGGGAGGCGCTGCTGAAGGACAAGGCGGCAGGGCCGGCAAAGCGGTTGTTGCAGTTCCGGCTGCTGGACCCGCAGCCGCTGCTTTACCACAACGAACCCATCTGGCACGAAGACGCCCTGGTCGGTCACATCACGTCCGGCGCCTACGGTCACACACTCGGCGGCGCCATCGGCCTGGGCTACGTCGATGCGGTCAGGACGCCGGATCCGGCCGAGGGCGGCTTCAGCATTGAAGTTGCCGGGCAACGGGTACCTGCAGAGGTGTCGTCAGCCCCGATGTACGACCCCCGAAGCAGGCGCATTCGCTGCTGAGGCCGGACTATCGTCCCATCGCTTCCCGGGATAGAAAGATCGGGAATTCGGCCCGCACCTGGGCGTCGATTGCGTCGCTGATGTGGCGCGGCACGTGACGGGCGAGAATTTCGCGCTTCCTTTCGATGGCCCGACGAAGCAGATTCGGCTTGCCTTGTTCCTCCCACACGTTCGGGCTGGTGCGGTCGCTGAAGTCCGGATAAAAGTATTCGCTTTGCATCACCTGCAAGGTGTTTCCGGAACCCAGGTAGTGACCTTCCCCGCTGTTGCAGATCTGTTCGATCTCGGCAAAGCTCAACGTATCGGCGTTGACCTCGATACCGCGTGTCACGCGCCCGGCGGCACCCAGGATGTCATTGTCCAGCAACAGGCTCTCCGGGCACGTGCCCAACAGACTGGCGTACATGCCGGCGGACTCATAGACGATGTTCGCCCCGGACAAGGCGGCTGACAGCACCGTTGCGGCACGTTCCGCGCCCGCCTGAAAGTCCGGGAGCTTGGCGTCGGTCATGCCGCAGGCAGTGCCGAAGGGCAGGTCGAAATGGTTGCCGAGCTGCGCGCAGGCCGCCGACAGCAGCCCCTGCTCCGGGGAGCCGCCGCTCATCGCCCCGGTTCGCAGATCCGAAACGAACGGCCAGGCGCCGACAATCGCCTGTGCGCCGGGCTCGATCGCGTTGACATAGACCAGTCCACCGAGGCACTCCGCCCAGGCTTGAGAGACCGCTCCGGCCAGATAGGCGGGGGTGGTCGCGCCCGCCTGGCCTGCCGATAACAGCAGCACCGGCATGCCGCCCTGCACCGCTACCCGCAGGCATTCGAGGGCATCGGTAGCGAACTTCATCGGCGGCACCACAAAGCAGTTGGACTGACTGGCGAAGGGGCGCGCTCGCCACTCGGCCTCGCCGCCGGCGATGATGTGCAGCATCCGCAGGCTCTTTTCGACGTGCTCCGGTACCGTCCAACTGGAACCGACATGCTTGCTGGTGCCCATCACCGAGCAGTAAAGGGTATTGATGTCCAGCGCATAGTTGTCGGCAATGTCCCGGGGAACGCAGGTGCGCTGAAACATGTGAATATGCTCGCAGGTGTCGGCGATGCGCGCCATGTCATAGAGATCCTGCGCCTCGGAATCCTGGTAGAGGTCGTTCTCGGAGTCCGCCACCATGACCGCGGCGCCGGCGGTGGAGAAGTGCACCCTCGTGCCGCTAAGGTCCAGGTCCCGCCGCGGATCCTGACCGTGCAACACGAGATTCCGCCGGGCTTGCTCCAGGGTTCGTTCCACCAGACTGCGCGGCATGCGCAATCGCCCGTCGTCGCCGAGCACGGCGCCGACCGCCGTGCAGGCCTCGATGCAGTGAGGCGTCGGGTCGGCGAAACCCACCCGCTCGAGAATTCTGAAGGCGTTGTCCGCGATGGCCGCAAGGCCGTCCGCGGACAAGGGCCGGAATTGTCCGCCGGCATGTCCCGGGCGAACCGGCTTCATCGCTTCGGCCAGGGGCGCGGCGCGCTTGGCCCTGCGCGCCTGTCTACCGCCTGATCGCCGAGGCATGGCAGCTCTCCCTGGGGCAAAACCGAACTGAAGGTCGTCCTTCCACGAGTGCGTGTCTCCCAACCGTTATTGCGAGCGGCAATTGCTACAATACGTTTGGCTCGGATGTCTCGCAAGCACTAGCCTCGCCAGCATTCCCTCGGCAGGCCCGCGTAGCGTCCGCGGCCGCCGCACGACAAATTGTTGCGAATCACCAACAATGGCGGGAGGCGTTGCGATGTCGCGTGCGATTGGCTCTATGTCGCATCCGGCGATGCAGGAACCGGGATTCTGGCTCAGACTGGCATTCGAGAATGCAATAGTGGCTTGCGCTTTCACGGCTCAGCCGTATTCCCCAGCAGGAGGCCGCGCATGACCGAAAATCCGCGACGCAGGAAAGCCCCCGGCGGGAATCGCCGTGCTGGACGCCCCGTCCGGAGTGGCCGGGCGGCGGTGCGCGCCGCACGCAAGCGCGGGATCCTGGACGAGTTCGCGGCCTGGATCGATCGAAAGATTCCCTATTTCGAGGTGCTCGATACCGAAGCGCTGGAGTTGATCGAGCACAACGCCGACACCGTTCTCGAGGAGATCGGCATCGAGTTCCGCGATTTTCCGCGGGCGCTCAAACTCTTCAAGGACGCGGGCGCGGACGTGGACGGTGAACGCGTGCGGTTCCCGCGCGGCATGTGCCGGTCGCTTGTCAAGGCCACAGCGCCAAGCGAGTACTGGCAACACGCGCGCAACCCGAGGCGCAGTACGATCATTGGGGGCAACCGCACGGTGCTGGTGCCCGCCTACGGTTCGCCTTTCGTGGTGGATCTTGACCGGGGGCGTCGCTACGCGACCATCGAGGATTTCCGCAACTTCGTGAAACTGGCCTATATGAGCCCGGGATTGCACCACTCCGGCGGCACGATCTGCGAGCCTGTCGACCTCCCGGTCAACAAGCGTCACTTCGACATGATCTACAGCCATATCAAGTACACCGACAAGCCGTTCATGGGTTCCGTCACGCATCCCGAGCGCGCCGAAGACACCCTGGCCATGGTAAGACTCTTGTTCGGCGACGACTTTGTGCCGCGCAAAACGGTGTTGACGAGCCTGATCAACGCGAATTCGCCGCTGACCTTCGATGCGACCATGCTGGGGGCGGCTACGGTCTACGCCGAGAACAACCAGGCGACGGTCATTTCGCCGTTCCTGCTTGCCGGTGCGATGTCTCCGGTGACCGTGGCCGGCACGCTGACCCAAATCCTGGCCGAGGCGCTGGCCGGCATGGCCTACACTCAGCTCGTGCGGCCGGGGGCTCCCGTGGTGTTCGGCTCGTTCGCGGCGGTCGTGTCCATGCAGTCGGGGGCGCCGACCTTCGGTACGCCGGAGCCCAGCCTGGTCCTCTATGGCGCAGGGCAGTTGGCGCGGCGCCTGGGCGTGCCCTTCCGCAGCGGCGGCGGGTTGTGCGCGTCGAAGATTCCCGACGCCCAGGCGGCCTACGAGGCGGCCAACACGCTGCAGTCGGCCGCTTTGGCGGGCGTGAACTTCATGCTTCACACCGCCGGCTGGCTTGAGAGCGGTCTCGCAATGGGCTACGAAAAGTTCATCCTGGACGTCGACCAGGCCAACATGATCGCGGTTCTCTTGAAGGGGGTCGACCTGTCGGAGAACGGTCAGGCTCTGGACGCGCTGCGCGAGGTCGGGCCCGGCTCGCATTTTCTTGGCGCCGCGCATACCCGGGCAAACTTCGAGACCGCGTTTTATCGTTCCAACGTCGCGGACAACAACAGCTTCGAACAATGGCAGCAGGACGGCTCGCTCGACGCCGCACAGCGGGCCAACAAGATCTGGAAACAAATGCTCCGGGAGTACGAGCCGCCGCCGCTCGATCCGACGATCGACGAGGCGCTCGTGGAGTTCATCGATCGGCGCAAGTCGTCGTTTGAGGATCGAGACTACTGATGGCAACCGAACACGAAATCCTGGACGAGGAAGAAATCGTCCTGTCGGAACTGGACGACGAGGAACTGGTCGAGCAGATGCACGACGATCTCTATGACGGTCTGAGAGAGGAGATCGTCGAGGGCACGACCATCCTGCTCGAGCGCAAGTGGTCCGCGGAAAAGGTGCTTAACGAGTCGCTGGTCGAAGGCATGCGAATCGTCGGCGTGGACTTTCGCGACGGTATCCTGTTCGTGCCCGAGGTGTTACTTGCGGCCAACGCGATGAAGGGCGGCATGGAGATCCTGCGGCCGCTGCTTGCCGAGACAGGGGTCAAGCCAATCGGCAAGATGGTGATCGGCACCGTGAAGGGCGATATCCACGATATCGGCAAGAACCTGGTTGCAATGATGATGGAAGGCGGCGGCTTCGAAGTCATCAACATAGGCATCAACAACTCCGTCGAAGACTATTTCGAGGCACTCGAGAAGCACCAGCCGGACATCCTCGGCATGTCCGCGCTGCTCACGACCACCATGCCCTACATGAAAGTGGTCATCGACGAGCTGGTGAAGCAGAACATTCGCGACGACTACATCGTGCTGGTCGGCGGTGCGCCGCTGAACGAGGAATTTGGCCGTGCCGTCGGCGCGGACGCCTACTGCCGCGACGCAGCGCAGGCCTCGGAAACGGCTCCAATGATGATGCGGGCGCGGCGCCTGAAGGAGGTGGTCAATGTCTGAGCCGATCCTGGTCATTGCCTGCGGCGCCCTGGCACGAGAGATCGACGCGCTCAAGCACCGCTGGGGTTGGCAGCATCTGCACCTGAAGTGTATCGATGCGAAACTCCACAACCGCCCGGCCGAGATTCCCGGGCGCCTTCGGCAGATGATTCGAAGGCACCGCGCAGCCTATGACGAGATTTTCGTCGCCTACGCAGATTGCGGCACCGCCGGCGGCATCGACCGCGTCCTGGAGGAAGAGGGCGCCGTTCGACTGGAGGGCGCGCACTGCTACGAATTCCTTGCCGGCCGCGTCCGTTTCTCCGAACTTTCCACGGCGGAACCCGGCACGTTCTACCTGACCGACTTCCTGGCGCGTCACTTCGATCGATTTGTCGTGAAGCCGCTGGGCCTGGATCGGCATCCGGAACTGCGCGACGCGTATTTCGGCAACTACCGCAAGCTCGTGTACCTCTCGCAGACAGAAGACGCTCGGCTGCTCGAATCCGCCGCACAAGCCGCCGCACGTCTCGAACTCGACTTCGAGCACGTGCACTGCGGTTACGGCGAACTTGAAACGAGCCTGGCGGCGCGCTTCAGGCAGTCCGTGGCGAACCATGGTCAAGAAAGTTCTCATTTTCTGGCGTGACATTCCGTCGCAGGTCATCCTGCAGCGTGGCCGGCGTCGCGAAAAGGTCATGCTGAGCGGCCGGTTCCAGGCGGCGATCGACCGCGCCGCCATGCGCGCCGGCAAGGGCGGTAGCGAGGCATACCTCGCGGAATGGCGCCGCGAGAGAACGGCGATTGACGGCGCCGGCGACCTGCGGGAGATCGCGCTCGCCGAGGCGAGCCGCTTCGAGGACGAGTTCACGCAGGACCGGCTCAACGCATTGATCCGCAGTCACGGCGTGGCCCCGGATAGCGCCGACAGGCCCTAGCGGCTGATGGGCTCTGGGACCGCCGCGGAGCAGGATGTCATGTACCGAATGCGCCGATGGTCAGTGCGCAACGCGCGCGCGCTCAAGAAACTTTACTGCGCTATCGAGCAGTTACTGGTCTGGAGCAACCCGCTGTTGCGGCGCATCGGTTACGCGCGGCTTGAGAAACCGTTCATGAAGATCGAGTCGCTTACCAAGGGCTTCCTGCTGGATTCGCAGAACTGCGGGCAGTGCATTGTCGGGTTCACGGGGTTGTCGTGTCCGATGAATTGCCCGAAACAGATGCGCAATGGGCCCTGCGGTGGCGTTCGTCCCAACGGACACTGCGAAGTGAAGCCCGAGATGCCATGCGTCTGGGTGCTCGCGTGGGAAGGCAACCAGCGCTTGCGTGAACGGGAGTTCCCGCTGCAGGTAGTGCAGCCGCCCGTCGACCACCGGTTGATCGGCCGGTCGGCGTGGTTGCGCGAGGTGCGCATCAAGGTCGAGAGTGGCAGGCATGCAGTTTGAAGACGAACCGCTGGTTCCCGGCGATCCGTTGCCGATCAGGCCCGGGCACTCTTCGTTCGGGCGGTTCGAACGCGTGCTGCGGGCCGGCGGCTTCGCGGTGACCGCCGAACTGGCGCCGCCGGATTCGGCGAATCCGACCGAAGTCTACGAGCGCGCCGCGCTGTACGACGGTTACGTCGATGCAATCAATGCAACCGACGGCTCGGGGGCCAACTGCCACATGTCCAGCGTCGGCATGTGCTCGCTGTTGACGCGGCGCGGCTACGCGATGGTCATGCAGATGTCGGCGCGGGATCGCAACCGGATCGCGATCCAGGGCGACGTGCTCGGCGCGGCGGCCATGGGCGTGGCCAGCATTCTCTGCCTGACCGGCGACGGCGTCGATGTCGGCGATCACCCCCAGGCCAGGCCGGTATTCGACCTGGACAGCCTGTCCATGCTGAGCATGCTTCGCGGCATGCGCGAGGACGCCAGGTTTCTGAGCGGGCGCAAGCTCACCGAGCCGCCGCGGGTCTTTCTGGGCGCCGCCGCGAACCCGTTTGGGCCGCCGATTGACTACCGTCCTCACCGGCTTGCAAAGAAGGTCGCGGCGGGCGCGCAGTTCGTGCAGACCCAGTACTGTTTCGACATGGAGATGTTCGAGCGTTACATGGCCGCGGTGCGTGACGCCGGGACCCATGAGCAGGTATTCATCCTGGCCGGTGTCGGCCCGCTCGCTTCGGCCCGTTCCGCGGAATGGATTCGCAGCAATGTTCCGGGCGTTCACATCCCGGAGGCGGTCATCCGGCGCCTGAAGGGTGCGGGGAACCAGCAGCGGGAGGGAGTGAACGTCTGTATCGACATGATCCATCGGATCCGGGAGGTCGAGGGCGTGCACGGAATTCACATCATGGCGTACCGCCAGGAGCACCGGGTCGCGGAAATCGTCGAGCGGGCCGATGTCCTGGGTGGCCGCATTCCGTGGCGGCCTGCGGTCGACTGGAAGAACATCGCGTCGGCTCACGGCAACCCCGCCCTGTTAAACGCGGCAACCGTGCAAGCGGCAGAGGCAACCCCATGACGGAAACCGTAATTACCTCGCCCACCAGGCAAGTGCGCATCGGTTTCGACCGACCATTCGTCATCATTGGCGAGCGCATCAATCCCACCGGGCGCAAGATTCTCGCCGAGGAGATGGCGCGGGGCGACTACAGCCGGGTCGAGGCCGACGCGATCGCGCAGGTCGAAGCCGGCGCGCACATGCTGGACGTCAATGCCGGCGTGCCTCTCGCCGACGAGCCGAAAATGCTGGCGGATATCGTCAAGCTCGTTCAGTCGATCACCGACGTGCCGCTGTCCATCGATTCGTCCATCGTCGCGGCGCTCGAATCCGGCTTGTCCGTCTACGAGGGCAAGGCGTTGGTCAACTCGGTAACCGGCGAGGAAGAGCGTCTGGAGTCGGTCCTGCCGCTGGTGAAGCGGCACGGCGCGGCCGTGGTCGCCATTTCCAACGACGAAACCGGCATCTCCGAGGATCCGGACGTGCGCTATGCGGTAGCAAAGAAGATCGTCGAACGCGCCGCCGACTACGGGATCCCGCGGGAGGACGTGGTGGTCGATCCGTTGGTGATGCCCATCGGCGCGATCAACTCGGCGGGCAGGCAGGTCATGCACATCGTCCGGCGCCTGCGCGAAGAACTCAGGGTCAACACGACCTGCGGCGCATCCAACGTCAGTTTCGGATTGCCCAACCGCAACGGAATCAATTCCGCTTTCATCACCATGGCCATCGGCGCGGGGATGACCTCCGCCATCACGAGCCCGCTGCACCCCGAGGTGCTTCAGGCCGTGCTTGGGGCCGACGTCATGATGGGTCACGATCCGGACTGCACGAAGTGGATCCGGAAGTATCGCCAGCCGTCGGGCCTGCGGCCGGAGCGCGAACGCGGCGGCCGGCGCCGCAGGCGTCGCTCAGCGCTGGCGTAAGAACCCCCGCACGGGAGATCGAGCTGACTTGCAGGGATGCCAGGATCGTGTTCACGCCCTCCGGGCGCCGCGGCACGTTTCCGCACGGCACCCGGTTGCTGGATGCTGCCCGCAGCATCGGTGTCGACGTGGACTCGGTCTGCGGCGGCCGCGGGCTGTGCGGCCGCTGCCGCGTGGTCTGCATGGACGGGGACTTTGCCAAGCACGCGATCAATTCGCGCTCGACGCACCTGTCGGGAGTCAACGAGATTGAGAAGAGGTACAGCGAGCGCCGCCAAAAGCTTGCGAACAACCATCGCCTGAGCTGCCAGGCGGCGATCCGGGGCGATCTGGTCATTGATGTGCCGCCCGAAAGCCAGATGCACCGCCAGGTCGTGCGCAAGGATGCCGATCACCGCGACATCAAGCTCGATCCCGCTACGCGGCTCTACCACGTCGAAGTACAGCCTGCCGACCTGCTTGAAACAACCGGGGACCTGCAGCGACTCTGCGACGCGCTGGCCCGGGAGTGGAAGCTGGCGGACCTGGTCTGCGATACCGTCATCCTGCCGGGTTTGCAGGACGCGTTGCGTGAGGGCGAGTGGCGGGTCACCGTGGCTGTACACAACCAGGCGACCATCATCGCCGTCTGGCCCGGTTTCAAGCCCAGGACCCATGGCGTCGCGATCGACATCGGTTCGACGACGATTGCCGCCCACCTCGTGAATCTGACGACGGGAACCGTGGTCGCCACGGACGGCATCATGAACCCGCAGATTCGTTTCGGCGAGGACCTGATGAGCCGGGTTTCCTATGTCATGATGCACCCGGATGGTGCCGGCGAGCTGACGCGCGCCGTTCGCCAGGGCGTAAACGACCTCATCGGCGGCGTTTGCACGCTGGGCGGCATCGACCCGGCGGATGTTGTCGAACTGACTGTCGTCGGCAATCCGATCATGCACCACCTGTTCCTGGGGCTGGATCCGCGCGAACTCGGCGGCGCCCCCTTCGCACTGGCTGTCGATACCGCGCTCGATCTGAAGGCGCGTGACATCGGGATCGGGATTAATCCGGGCGCCAATGTATACGTGCTGCCGTGCATCGCCGGGCACGTGGGGGCCGACGCGGCGGGGATGGTGCTCGCCGAGGAGCCGCACCTGCTGGACGAGATCTCGCTGGTCGTGGACGTGGGCACCAACGCGGAGATCGTACTCGGCAGCCGCGACCGGCTGCTGGCCTGCTCCAGCCCGACGGGTCCCGCGTTCGAAGGTGCGCAGATCTCCGGCGGCCAGCGCGCCACGCGCGGCGCCATCGAGCGTGTGCGCATCGATCCGGGGAACCTCGAGGCGCGCTACAGCGTCATCGGTTCGGAACTGTGGTCCAACGACCCCGGATTCGAGGAGGCGACCCGGGCGTTCGGCGTCACGGGCATCTGCGGGTCCGGCATCATCGAGGTCATCGCGGAGATGTACCTGGCCGGAATCATCAACGAGGATGGGGTCGTCGACGGTTCGCTGGCGGCCCGGAGCGAACGGATTATCGCTGACGGTCGCACGTTCTCGTATCTCCTGCACGACGGCCCGCAGCGAATCGTCATCACGCAGAACGACGTACGCCAGGTGCAACTCGCCAAGGCGGCACTGTACGCGGGCATCCGGTTGCTGCAGGATCGGGGCGGCATCGACAGGATCGACCGTATCCGGCTTGCCGGGGCGTTCGGTTCCCACATCGATCCGAAGTACGCCATGGTCCTGGGGCTGATCCCCGACTGTGACCTCAACCGGGTCGAGTCCGCCGGCAACGCGGCGGGCATGGGGGCGTTGATCGCGTTGTTGAACGTGCCTGCCCGCGCAGAGACCGAGGCTGCGGTACGCAAGATCGAAAAGATCGAGACGGCCATGGAACCCGGGTTCCAGGATTACTTCGTGGACGCCATGGCGATCCCGAACAAGCGAGACGCCTTTCCAAGGCTGTTCTCGGTGGTTGACAAGCCGGCGGCGGGACCGAATTTGGCCGGCACCGGCCGGCGGCGACGCAGGAGAGCGGTTCCCGAGCGATGAAGACGCGGGCGAAAGTTGTCGTCATCGGTGGCGGGGTGGTTGGCGTCAGCACCCTGTATCACCTGGCCAGGAAGGGCTGGGGCGACGAGGTCGCGCTGGTCGAGAAGGGCGAGCTGACATCGGGTTCGACCTGGCACGCCGCGGGTCTGCTGCCGTTGTTCAACATGAGTTACTCGGTGGGGCAGGTGCACAAGTACTCGGTCAGCCTCTACCGGCAACTCGAGAAGGAAACGGGGCAGCAGGTCGGATTCAGCCGGGTCGGCAACCTGCGCCTGGCCATGAACCGCAACCGCATGGACGAGTACTATCAATACGCGGCTACGGCCAAGACTATCGGGGTCGACGTGCGCTTCCTGACACCGGCCGAGATCAAGGCGCTCTGGCCGCTATGCGACATCGACGGACTCGTCGGCGGCATCTTTCATCCCGAGGACGGCTACATCCAGCCCGCCGACCTGACCCAGGCGCTGGCCGCGGGCGCCCGCGCGCGCGGTGCGGCGATCTACCGAAAGACCGCGGTGGTCGGCATCGACCAGGCGACCTCAGGCGGCTGGGTCGTGCACACGGACAAGGGCGATATCTCCTGCGATCACGTGGTCTCGGCGACCGGGAATTACGCTCGCCAGACCGGCGAGATGGTGGGACTGGACATCCCCGTGATGCCGGTGGAGCACCAGTACATCGTCACCGAACCGCATCCCGACCTCGAGGAGCGCAAACGCAAGGGCCTGCCGGAACTCGGCGTGCTGCGCGAGTCGGACGGCTCGTGGTACCTGCGCGAGGAAAACAGCGGCTTTATCCTCGGTCCCTACGAGAAGGACGCGCCCTGCTGCTACGTCGACGGTCCGGACCCGCAAGCAGAGTACGAGCTGTTCCAGGAAGACATCGACCGACTCATGCCCCACATCGAGGCCGCCATGGCGCGGGTCCCGGCGTTCGCCGAGGTCGGCATCAGGCAGGTCTACAACGGCGCCATCGCCTACACGCCGGACGGCAACCCGATCATCGGGCCGGCGTGGGGCGTCGACAATTTCTGGCTGTCCGAGGGGCACAGCTTCGGTATCACGGCGGCGGGCGGCGCGGGCTGGCAACTCGCCGAGTGGATCGTCGATGGCGAGCCGACCATCGACATGCTGGGGGTCGAGCCGCGGCGCTTCGGCGAATACGCGACCAGGGACTACCTGGTCAGGAAGACCGAGGAAGCGTACGCCCACGTGTTCGTCATCCACTATCCGGACGAGGAGCGACCGGCCGCGCGTCCGTTGCGCACTGCGCCTTGCTACGAGCGCATGAAGGCGCGCGGTGCCGTGTTCGGGCAGAAATTCGGCTGGGAGCGGCCCAATTTTTTTGCCACCGGCGGCATGCCGCAGGAGGACGACTGGTCGTTCCGCCGCTCGCGCTGGTTCGAGGCGGTTCGCAGGGAAGTCGACAACGTCACGCGCAATGTCGGCCTGCTCGACATGACGGCGTTCGCCAAGTGCCGGGTGTCGGGGCCGGGCGCAGAAGACTTTCTCGACGGGTTCGTCGCCAACAGCGTACCGAAGCAGGTCGGCCGCATGTGCCTGGCACACGCCCTGAACCGCAATGGCGGCGTGCATTCGGAATTCACGATCCGGCGCGAATCGGGCGATTCCTTCTATCTCGTGTCCGCCGGAGCGTTTCAGCGGCTGGACCATGACTACCTGCGCAAGTACATGCCGCAGGATCGATCGGTGCAGTTCACGCCCCTGACGAGTGCGACCGGCGTACTGGTCGTGGCTGGCCCCAAGGCAAGGGAACTGCTGTCGCGCGTGACCCGCGCCGACCTGTCGAACCCGGCGTTCCGCTGGCTGACCGCCCGCAATATCGTGGTGGGCTCGGCGCCGGTCAACGCCATGCGGGTGAACTTCGTCGGCGAGCTCGGCTGGGAACTGCACCACCCGCTGGAGTACCAGAACCACATCTTCGACGCGCTGTTCGAGGCCGGAGAAGACCTGGGGCTGGCGCCGTTCGGAATTCGCGCCATGGACTCCATGCGGATGGAGAAATCCTACCGGCTGGTGGGCACGGAACTGTCGATCGAGTACTCGGCCTTCGAGTCGGCCATGGATCGCTTCGTCAAGCTCGACAAGGGCGGCTTCCCGGGACGCGACGCCTTGCTTGCGTCCAGGGAAGCGGGACTGAAAAACCTGCTGGTCACGTTGGAGGTCCACGATGTAGAAGATGCCGACGCGCTCGGCAACAACGCGCTGCTCAGGGACGGTGAAACCGTCGGCCGCGCCACCAGCGGCAATTACGGTTTCCGCACCGGCAAATCGCTGGCGCTGGGTATGCTGCCCCCCGACCTGGCAGTACCGGGCACGGAGGTCGGGATCGAGATTCTCGACAGGACCTTCAGGGCGACGGTCATCCAGGACAGCCCGTTCGACCCGGCCAACGAACGGCTGCGCGACGTCAATGGGGCCAACGGCTAGTGCTCTATCCAACCGATAATCACGTATCAGTGGCCGCGGGCTCGGCCGTGTGGCCGTCGGTGCCTCGATCGCCTCGGCCGCCGTCGAAGGGACCAGGGATAGTCACGGCATGAAACGATACTCGGCGCTTGGCCTGCTGCGCAACGCGCTCGACTACAACAGGAACTGGCACGCTGCGTGGCGCAGTCCCGAACCGAAGAAGCGCTACGACGCGATCGTCGTCGGCGGCGGCGGCCACGGCCTGGCGACCGCCTACTACCTGGCCAGGCACCACGGCATCGCGAACGTCGCCGTGCTCGAGAAGGGCTGGATCGGCGGGGGCAACACCGGGCGCAATACGACCATCGTGCGCTCCAACTACCTGCGGACCGAAGCGTCGCGGCTGTACGAAAAGTCGATGCAGCTCTGGGAGGGGCTGAGCCAGGACCTGAATTACAACGTCATGTTCAGCCAGCGCGGGGTCTACAACCTCGCCCACTCGCTGCAGGACATGCGGGACATCGAGCGGCGCGTCAACGCCAATCGGCTCAACGGAATCGACGCGGAGGTGCTCGGTGCGGCCGAGGTCGGGAAGGCAATTCCGTGTATCGACATCTCGCCGGACGCGCGTTATCCCATACTCGGTGCGTCGCTGCAGCGCCGTGCCGGCGTGGCGCGCCACGACGCCGTCGCGTGGGGCTTCGCCCGGGCGGCAAACGCACTCGGCGTCGACATCATCGAACAGTGCGAGGTCACGGGCATCGACGTGCGGGGAGGCAGGGTCGTGGGAGTGCAAACCACGCGCGGCCCCATCGCGTCGGATCGCATCGGGGTCGTGGTGGCCGGCCACGCGAGCGTGTTGTCGAAAATGGCGGACCTGCGCCTGCCGATCGAATGCCATCCCCTGCAGGCGTTCGTATCCGAGCCCATCAAGCCCGTGCTCGACACGGTGGTCATGTCCGGCGCGGTCCACGGCTACATCAGCCAGTCCGACAAGGGCGAACTGGTGATCGGTGCCGGCATCGACGCCTACAACGGCTACGGCCAGCGAGGCAGCTTCCACATCATCGAGCATACGATGCAGGCGATCGTCGAACTGTTCCCGGCGTTCAGCCGCGTGCGCATGCTCAGGCTATGGGGCGGCATCGTCGATGTCTGCCCGGATGCGTGTCCGATCGTGTCGAAGACGCCGGTGGAGGGCCTGTACTTCAACTGCGGCTGGGGCACCGGCGGATTCAAGGCGACGCCGGGCTCCGGGTGGGTTTTTGCGCACACGATGGCCCACGACGAGCCCCACGAACTCAACGCGCCCTTCAGCCTGGACCGGTTCGCTTCCGGTGCGCTGATCGACGAGCACGGCGCCGCGGCGGTGGCGCACTAGCGCGCGGACAAGAAATGAACCCGCAGAATTGCTTCGCAGAGCGTTAACAGGCCCCGGACCATGCTGTTGATCGAATGTCCATGGTGCGGACCCCGGGCCGAGACCGAGTTCGGCTATGGCGGCGAAGCCGGCATCGTGCGCCCGGCCGACCCGGATGCGCTGAGCGACGCGGAATGGGCCGACTACCTGTTCTACCGCAGCAACCCGAGCGGCGCCCACCGGGAATTGTGGAATCACGCCCAGGGCTGCCGGCGGTGGTTCGGCGTCGAGCGCGACACGGTCACCTACCGCATCGAACGCAGCTTCAAGTTGCGCGGCGCCGAGACCGATCGGGTGTCCGGCCCCGAGACCGATCGGGTGTCCGGCTCCGACGCCAATTCGGATACCAGCGCCGGGAAAGGTGCCTGACGATGGCCGCCGCGCAGCCGAATCGATTGCCGCAGGGCGGCCGGATCGACCGGTCCCGGCCGTTGGTGTTCTCCCTTGACGGCAAGGCTTGCGAGGGCTTTGCCGGCGACACGCTCGCCTCCGCGCTGATAGCCAACGGCGTATCGCTCGTGGGACGCAGCTTCAAGTTGCGCCGCCCCCGCGGGATCGTCGGCAGCGGCGCGGAGGAACCCAACGCGATCATGCAGGTGGGCGAAGGCGCCGCCGCGCTGCCCAACCTTCCGGCGACACAGGTTGAACTTCACGACGGCCTGATCGCGCGTACCACCAAGGGCTGGCCCAGCGTCCGATTCGATATCGGCGCGATCAATGATGTGTTGGGACGCCTGCTGGGCGCGGGCTTCTACTACAAGACATTCATGTACCCGCGCTCATGGTGGAAGTACTACGAGCGCGCGATCCGCATGTCGGCGGGCTTCGGCCGCGCGCCGGCGGCACCCGATCCCGACACCTACGAGCACACCAACGCGCACTGCGACGTGCTGGTGGCTGGCGCTGGACCGGCCGGCCTCATGGCGGCGCTGGCGGCGGCGAGGTCCGGCGCCCGCGTGATTCTCGCCGACGACCAGAACGAGTTTGGCGGCAGCCTGCTGGCCTCGACGGAGAGCATCGACGGCGTGCCGGCCGCGGAGTGGGCCGCCGGCGTAGTGGCCAAACTCCGCGAGCACGCGGACTGCACGTTGCTGCCCCGCAGCACCGTGTTCGGCTACCACGACCACAATTTTCTGACCATTGCGGAGCGTTGTACCAACCACGCGGGCGCCTCGGGCGACGGCGCCTCGGGGGATGGCGCCTCGGCAAGGCGCCAGGGTCAGGGCCACGGTCAAGGCCAAGGCCAAGGCCAAGGCCAGGGCCAAGGCCAGGGCCAGGGCGGCAAGGGCATCCGGGAGCGGCTCTGGCGCGTCCGGGCCAGGCAGGCGGTATTGGCGCAGGGCAGCTTCGAGCGCCCGCTGGTGTTCTGCAACAATGACCGGCCCGGCGTCATGCTGGCCTCGGCCGCCTCGGCCTACGTCAACCGGTACGCCGTCCTGCCGGGCCGCCGCGCGGTGGTATTCACGAACAACGATTCCGCCTATCGGACGGCGATCGACCTGGTGGAGGCCGGTGCCGAGGTGGCCGCCATCGTGGACAGCCGCGCCGGCGGCGCCGGTCAACTGGGCGTGCGGGCGAGTACCCTGGGGATCCCGGTGCTGACGGGACACGTGGTGAGCGATGTGGTCGGCCGGCATAGTGTCAGGGGCGCCGGCATCGCCAGGTGGAACGGCGACAGTTGGGAAAACATCAGGAATACGATCCGTATCGACTGCGATCTCGTGCTCGTGTCCGGCGGCTGGAGCCCGGCAGTTCATCTGCACTCCCAGGCAGGCGGGCGACTCGCCTGGGACGATGCGCGGCTCTGCTTTGTGCCCGCGGAAGCGCGGCAGGCCCACGTTTCGGCCGGCGCAGGCAAGGGCAAATGGTCCCTCGACGAATGCCTGGCCGACGGACTGCGCGCCGGCACCGAAGCCGTGTCGCGACTCGGGTTGCACACGGCAGCCATCCAGGCGCCAGATGTCGGCAACGTCAAGGAAAACCCGATCGAAGCCCTGTGGCGGGTGCCGGCCGTGAAGGACGCGGATCGCTGCCCGAAGCAGTTCATCGATTTCCAGAACGACACGAGTGTCGCCGACATTCGCCTCGCGGTGCGCGAGGGCTATCGCAACGTGGAGCACGTCAAACGCTACACCGCGCTCGGCTTCGGCACCGACCAGGGCAAACTCGGCAACATCAACGGCATGGCCGTGCTGGCCGACATGCTCGGCAAGACAATTCCCGAGGTCGGCACGACCACGTTCCGGCCGGCCTATACGCCGGTGAGTTTTGGTGTCGGCGCCGGCGACAGCGTCGGCGAACTCTACGAGCCGGTGCGCAGGACCGCGATCCACGAGTGGCACGAGGCCGCGGGTGCGCCCATGGAGGTCGTCGGCCAGTGGCACCGGCCCTGGTACTTTCCGCGAGACGGCGAAGACCTGCACGCGGCGGTGGCGCGGGAATGCCTGGCCGTGCGCAACTCGCTCGGCGTCATGGACGCCTCAACGCTGGGCAAGATCGACGCCCGCGGTCCCGATGTCGTCGAATTCCTGGAGCGCATCTACACGCACAACGTCGGCAGAATGAAGGTCGGGCGCTGCGCCTACGGCGTCATGCTTGGCGAGGACGGCATGCTCATGGACGACGGCGTGATGGCGCGGGTCGGCGAGCACCGGTTCTACCTGACCACGACCACCGGCGGTGCCGCTAACGTGCTGAGCTGGATGGAAAGCTGGCTGCAGACCGAGTGGCCGGAGCTTGAGGTCTACCTGACGTCGCTCACCGAACACTTCTCGACCATCGCGGTGGCCGGATCCAACAGCCGCGGGTTGCTGGCCGGGCTTGGCTGCGACATCCCGCTGGACAGGGAGAGTTTTCCGTTCATGACCGTGAAGCCGGCCGTGCTGGCGGGCGTGAATGCGACGCTGTTCCGGGTGAGCTTTTCCGGCGAACTGGCGTTCGAGATCAACGTCGACAGCAACCGCGCGCTGGCCATGTGGAGAAGGGTCATGGAGGCCGGCCGGGAATTCGATATCGCACCCTACGGGACGGAAACGATGCACGTGCTCCGCGCCGAGAAGGGTTTCATCATCGTCGGCCAGGACACGGACGGTTCCGTTACGCCCGTGGACCTCGGCATGAACTGGCTGCTTTCAAGGGAGAAGGACTTTCTCGGCAAGCGTTCCCTGCGGCGACCGGACTGCCTTCGGGAGGATCGCAAGCAACTGGTTGGATTGTTGTCGTCCGATAATCGAACCGTGCTCCCGGAAGGATCGCAGCTTGTCGACGGGACGGGCAACCCCACGCCCGTACCCATGTGCGGCCACGTCACGTCCAGTTACGCGAGCGCGTGCCTCGACCGCCCGATTGCGCTGGCCCTGGTGGCCGGCGGGCGGGGACGCAAGGGCGAAACCATCTACGCGGCGTTGCCGGGGCGCGACCCGTTGCCGGTGCAGATTGTTGCGCCGGTCTTCTACGACCCCGGGGGACAGCGGCAACATGTCTGAAACAACCGCGCGCCGTCACGGCCTGGAACCCTTTTTCGCCGCGGCGGAATCCGCGTCCGAGGCGCGTGTCGATATAAGCGTGCTGTCCGGTCGCGGGTTCCTCAACGTCCGGTTCGACCCGCGCAGCGAGCAGGCCGTCAAGGCCGCATCGCAGACCCTGGGCCAACCCGTGCCGCTTGCTTCGAATTCGTTTACCAGCGGCGAGCATCGCGTCTATTGGCTGGGCCCGGACGAGTGGCTGATCGAGACGAGCGCGGACGGAGCCTCCGATCTCGGCAACCAACTCGCCGAAGCGCTTGCCGGGTTCCACGCCGCGATCAACGACGTCAGCGGCGGCCACGTGGCGCTGCGCGTCAGCGGCGTCGACGCGCGCACGGTGCTGGCGAAGGGGTGCACCCTGGACCTGCATCCGCGCGAGTTCGGCACGGGGCAATGCGCGCGCACCGGCCTGGCCAAGGCCAATGTGTTGCTGGGCGCTGCCGACGACGCACCAACCTATACGATCATCGTCGGCAGAAGCTTCTCCGACTACCTCTGCCGTTGGCTCGCGAATTCCGCGCAACCCCACGGCGTTCGCTATACTTGATTTTGTCAACCGATACGGTTTGCGCGATGGGAAAGGCCGAACCGAAACAGTTGCCGACGCATTTCGGCTTCCTGCTGATCGACGATTTTACTCTCATATCCATGTCGTCGGCGATCGAGACGTTGCGCATGGCGAACCGCGTGGCCGGCTCCCGCGTCTATCGCTGGCGGATGATTTCCAGGGACGGTGACGCCGTGACCGCGAGCGACGGGCTGTCGATCAATGCCGACTTGGGAATCGGCGACGAAGTCCAGTCCCGAACCGTGGACGCGGTCGTTGTTTGCGGCGGCGAGGGGGTTGAGCGGTTCGCCTCGAAACCGGTGCTGCGCTGGCTGCGCGCGTGCGGCGCCCGTGGACTGACGCTTGGCTCGACCTGCACGGGCAGTTACGTGTTGGCCAAAGCCGGATTGCTGGACGGCTACCGGTGCAGCATCCACTGGGAAAATTTCGCGACACTGACCCTGAGTTTCCCGAAGATCGCTGTCAGCCGGAGCATCTACACGATCGATGGCGACCGCTTCACGAGTTCCGGCGGCACGGCGCCGATGGACATGATGTTGTACTTCGTTCGCAGGCAACTGGGTTCGGAGATCGCCGCAGACGTCGCCGACCAGTTCGTGCATGAGCGAATCCGCGATCCGAGGGACCGGCAACACGTTCCGCTGCGCCACGTCGTCGGCGGGCAGTCCGCGAAACTCGTGGCTGCCGTGGAGCTGATGGAGAGCAACATCCGCGAGCCGTTCAGCCAGGTGGAACTGGCGTCCTATGTCGGGTTGTCGCGCCGGCAGCTCCAGCGGCTGTTCCAGAAGTACCTGCTGTGTTCGCCGTCGCACTACTACCTGCGATTGCGGCTGGAACGGGCGCGCCAGTTGCTTTTCCAGACGGACTTCAGCATTGTCGAAATTTCGGCGCAGACAGGATTTGTTTCGAGTTCGCATTTCAGCACGACCTACAAGGAACTCTACGGCAACACGCCGAGCGCCGATCGCGCCTCCAGATAATGGGTAGTGCGCCTGCACTGCCCAATGTCGGGCCGCAACGCGTCCATGGGCTGCACCGTCATCACATCCGGAATCAATACTGGAATGAATACCGCAACGAATATCGCCGCTGATCTTGCCAGGCCGCTGCCGGGCGTGATCGAACCGCGCTGGTGGACGGGTACACCGGCGTTGCCGCCTGCATCATTCACCATCGACTGCCGCGAGTTCGCCATGGGCGAGGCGGACCTTGCGCCGGATAGCAAACTGGCACGGCTCATGGACCAGACGTTTGACGAGATCGGTCTGGTCTACCTGGTCAATACCGGGCTGACCGACCTGCAGATGATGCGCCGGTTCGCGAAGCTCGTCATCGACCGGGAAATGCGGTACGAGGGCGGCGCCAATCCGCGCGACATGTTGCAGCCCAACGTGTACGAGGTCGGGGCGCCGCTCGCGGCGTGGCTGCACTACCACCACGAAATGGCCTATGTCGGGCACAGCACCCGGATGCTGGGATTCCTGTGTCACCGGGCGATCCCGGGGCGCGGGTTCACGTTCGTTTCCGACAATCTCCAGGCAACCGACGCCATCCTTGAAACCGACCTCGGGCGCAAGCTCAGGGAGCGCGGGATCTGCTATCACCGCAATCTCACGGATCGCGAAGCCTTCGCCGGGACGCCTCAGATCGGCGTCTACAACCACTGGCAGAAGTCGATGCTGACCGACGACCCGGATGAGGCCGAGGCCGAAGCCCGTGCCAAGGGGCTGGAGATCGAATGGGGCCCCAACCGCCTGCTGAAGACACGCTACCGCGTTTCAGCTTTCGAGTACTTTCCGCAACTGGACAGGAACGTGCTCTACAGCAGCATTGCCGACGACGGCATGTGGTTCGATGCCTGGCCCAGGGTCATGCACCTGCCCTACGACGAACGGCCCCTGAAGATGACGTTCGGCGACGGCAGCGAGATGTCCCGGGAGGAGAAACAGGCGTTTGTCGACGTCTACGATCGGTTCGGAATACCCATTGAATGGAGCGTCGGCGACATCGCGATCATCTGCAACTACCGCTTCGCGCACGGCCGGCCGAGCATCCACCCGGGCGAGGGCGAGGCACGCGAACTCGGCGTGTTGATCGGTGAGGCCTACGAGCGTGTTGGAGACTTGCCGGACAAGTGGTAGCGGCTGTCCGCGGGTGGAGCCCTTCCGGCATCATAGCCCACCGTAAACGATCCGCCCGCCCACCATGGTCGCCACCAGGCGAATATCCTTGATCTCGTCTTCCGGGACCGTCAGGTAATCCCGGTCCAGCACCACCATGTCGGCCAGCAGGCCAGGCTTGATCGCGCCGATGTCCTGCTCCATGAACATCAGGTGCGCATTGGCTCGCGTGGTGGCTATCAGCGCCTCCTCCCGCGTCAGTGTCTGGTGCTGGATGACCTCGCCGTTGAGCGCCTTGCCGGTGACCGCCCACCACAGGGTGACGAAGGGATTGATCTGCGCGGCCTTGGTGCCGTCGGTTCCCAGGCCATAGGAGACGCCGCTCTCCTGGGCCGTACGCAAGGGAGGCATGTGGTATCCCGCATCGCCGAAGTGCTCGAACACAGGTTCGCGCCCGCCCATGACGGGGTTGCTACGCAGTTGGACGTTCATGCCCAGGTGACGCACGCGTTCCAGTTGATCCGCCGTGATGTTGTCGGCATGGGTGATGGTCCAGCGCAGCGGGCGCACCGGATGAACGGCATTCACCTCTTCCACGACATCGAGCAGATGGCCGATCGTCGCCGGTTGGACGGCGTGGGTCTGTACCGACCAGCCTCCCCGGGCGCTGGCGAGCAGGATCTCCCTCGCCCAGTGGATATCCTCGTCGCCCGGTTCCATCGGTTCGGTGGTTCCGTCCCAGTGGAAGGGTGCGTAGTAAATCTCCCCGACCGCGATCAGGTCCACGAAGTCGTCACCCTGAAAGGGCTTCGACGCCTCGATCTCGGCGATGAGGTCCCGAGCGTCCTGCGGCGTCCTTGGCATGCTGCCGCCAAGCGTGTGGTAGACCCGCAGCGTCAACTCCCCGTTCGCCGCGATCTCCCGAATCCTGGCATAGCCCTCGCGGCGAATGCCGACGCCGGCGGGATCGTAGACCGCGGTGAGCCCGATGCTGTTGAGGTGCAGGAAAGCCGTCTTGACCGCCTCGACCTGCGCTTCAGGGGAAACCGGCGGGAAGCGCTGCAGGGCCTGCTCCACCATGGGGAACCCGCCGTTGAGCCGCCCTGTCGCCTGACCGTTCGCGTCGCGAACGACCCGCGATGCCACGCCCTCCGCCGCGGCCTGCTCTTCGGTGGACGCGCTAAGCGGGATGCCCATGGCCTCGAACCACGCCGTATTCACGTAGGCGTGGCTGTAGAGCGCCTGGACGAAGGCGGGCCGGTCCGGCGCCAGCGCGTCCAGTTCCGCGAGCGTGAGATCCGCCTGACTGTCGAGGAACTGCGCCTCGCTCCAGCCGCCCAGCGACATCAGCCACACGCCATCGGGCAGCGCTTGCGCCTTGTCTTGCAGTATCTCCAACGCTTCCGCACGGCTGGTGACGCCGTCCAGCCGGGCCTCGTTGGGCCAGTACTCGGTGGCGCGGATGACGTGGTTGTGGTTGTCGATGAGCCCCGGGATCGCGGTGCGCCCGCCGAGGTCCGTGACGACGGTATCGGCGTCCGCCAATGCCTGTATCTCGTCGTTGCTGCCGGTGGCCAGAAAACGCTCCCCGTGCACGGCGACGGCCTGGTGAATGGAGAAGTAGTCGTCCACGGCGATGATCTTGCCGTTGATGAAGATTTGATCGGGCGCTTCCTGCGCGAGCAGCAGCCCATGTCCAGCCGTGCCGAAAACCAGCGTCAAGATCAAGGCCCGGGTCGTCGTCATCCCTTTCTCCTCGGATTGTTTCTCGCCGGCACCCCGGCCAGGGGGCCAGTCGCCATTACACTCGTATAATCGTGAGTCCGCCGGCAGGATTCAACACGTATGCCCACCCGTCAACGCTCGATCGCCATCGTCGGCGCCGGCATGGGCGGTCTCGCCGCGGCCGCGACGCTGCTGCGCATCGGCATGAAGGTCGACATCTACGAACAGGCGGCGCGTTTTGCGCGGGTCGGCGCCGGTATCCAGATGATGCCCAATTCCATGAAGGTGTTGCGCGGGATCGGCGTTGAGGACAGGGTGCGCGAATCGTCATTCAAGCCCTTCTCCCACCTCAACCGGGCATGGGATACGGGCCGCGTGCTGCGGGAACTGCCGATGCCGGAAGAGCTCTTCGGCGCTCCGTACCTCTGCATGCACCGGGCGGACCTGACCGACGCGCTGGCAAGCGCCGTACCGCGGGAGTTCATTCACTTCAACCGCAAGCTGGTGGGACTTCAAGAGCGTAACCGCGACGTGCGCCTGACGTTCGCCGACGGCAGCGCGGCCACGGCCGACGCGGTGGTCGGCGCCGACGGAGTGCACTCCCTGGTGCGGAAACTCATCGTCGGCCCCGACGAACCGATCCACAAGGGACGCATCGCCTATCGCGCGGTGTTCCCCGCCGCAAGGCTCGCAGGAAGGGACCTGGGCCCCTCGCGCACCAAGTGGTGGGGCGAGGACCGGCATATCGTCATCTACTACACCACCGCGACTCGGAGCGAGATCTACTTCGTCACCAGCGTTCCGGAACCGGCGGACTGGCTGACGCCCGAATCCTGGTCCGCGAAGGGCGACGTGAACGAAGTCCGAGCCGCGTACGAAGGATTCCATCCCAACGTGCGCGCCGTACTGGCCGCATGCCCGGACTGCCACAAGTGGGCGATTCTGGAGCGGGAACCGTTGCCGAGGTGGAGCGCCGGGCGGGTCGTGTTGCTGGGCGACGCCTGCCACCCGATGACACCCTACATGGCCCAGGGCGCCGCCACCGCCATCGAGGACGCCGCGGTGCTGGCGCGCTGCATCGAGGCCTTCGAGGGCGACGACCTCGAGAGCGCCTTTCGATGTTACGAAGCCACCCGCAAGCCGCGAACGTCCAGAATCCAGGCTATCTCGAGCGCCAATACCTGGATGCAGGGCGGCGACCAGGATTCGAGCTGGCTGTATGGCTACGACGCGTGGAACGTGCCGTTGGTGGACTTGCCGGCGGAACCAAATCCAGACCTGCCTTTTTTTGGCTGATACACCGGAATTTCTCAGTCTTTCCCGGTAGAAACCATATCCGCGATGCGAATTGGCAGCAGAGGATTCTGCGGCGCGAAAAAAGAGAACTCATTGAGCGGGCGCCCGCTTCTCTTCGCCAGAAAACTGGCGGCGACCGGAGCGCAATAGCGACCCTGGCACGGGCCCATTCCCAGTCGCGTACTGCGCTTCAGGCTGCCCATGGACATTTCACCGTCCCGGACAACGTGCTCGATCTCCTTCAGGCGCACGTTCTCGCAGCGGCAAACAATCGTGTCGGTGTCCGCTAGCTCCGACTCGAATCGCGGTGCCGCATACAGGCTCCAGAGTGCGGACTGAAACTTTGCGTGTCTGCGTAGTTGACGAATCGCTCGTCGATGTTCTTTGCGGCATTGGAGTGGCACAGTCCCTCTTGACGAACGGACGACTGCAGTCGCCGCGATTACGCCCTCCTCGAGTGCCGACGGTGCCCCCTTCAGGTAGGTGCAGTCCCCGACAGCGAACACGCCTGGCACGGTCGTTTCGCAGTCATCGCTGCGCACCGTGACGAGGTGGCCCCTGCTCTCGTCGAATTCGTGCCGGCAACCGAGATTGCGGAGAATCCCATTGTTCGGCTGAAACCCGTAACCCGTGCAGACCACGTCGACATCAATTTCGGTTTCCGGTCGAACAGCGCCCTCTCGCACCGGTCCGAGCACGGCGGTGAGGCTGGACGAGCGCTCCTCAACGCCCGCCAGACCATGCCCGAAGTGAACCGTTACCCCATTGGTCCGGAGTCCCAGCAGATACCGCACGCCGTTCAGTGTCAATCGAGGTGCACAGAGACTCATGCGCAACGCATCGAATGCCGAGCCCAAACCCGGCTTCTCGGCCAATTCCCATAGCCCGACAACGTCGGCACCCGCCAACTTCAATTCCAGAGCAATCTGAAAATTCAACGGCCCGTTTCCCGCAATCAGGATTCGCCCGGTGGGAACGGTGCCATAACTGCGCAACATGGACTGAGCGGCGCCGCTCGTCATTACGCCTGGCAGGGTCCAACCCGGGACCGGCAGTCCTCTTTCATACGCACCGGTTGCGACAATGGCGCGTCCAGGCCGATATATCGTACTTCGCTGTCCGTCGTAAACGGCAAATTCCATGGGCGCAAATGCGCCCCATAGCCGGGAGCCGAAACGAAATTCCGCGCCCGATTCGACCGCCCGTTCGAGCAACGAACGTCCCTCGAGGAACTGACGGTCCCCGACCAGCGACTTCGGTACCAGCCCGGCGGATGCAGGCTGCTTGTAGAACTGTCCGCCCCCCGTAATTCGTTCATCGAGTAGCACGGTCTCAACACCTGATTCAGCGGCAATCGATGCCGCCATCAGCCCACCCGGTCCGGCACCGATGACGAGCAATTCGGGAGTCAATACTTCATGATCGTCTTTGTCGTCGTGGGCCCCGACGATCGGCTCGATGGATGCTGGACCCGTCTCTTTCGTAACCTCAAGGCCCTCTTCGGCCGCCGTCATGCAGGCGCGAATACCGTGCTGTCCATTCACGTCGACGCGGCACTCCTGGCAGACACCCATGCCGCAGAAAATCCCCCGAGTCTCGCCGTTTGGACCGATCCCAAACACCGATTCACCCGCCCCTGCAAGCGCCGCCGCCAGCGATACGCCAGGGGGGCAACTTATCTCGCGCCCCTCGAACCGGAACGAGATGTCCGTGTTGCTGGTGCCCTGCCTCAATTCAACGCCCGGAACCCGATCATGCCTTCAGGGTACTCCAACCCTGATCCGCTCGTTTCAATCAATGCCGGGCGCCGTCCAGCCCGGTGGTACCGGAGCCCTGTTCACGGGATTAATTGCGACCGTGAAGCCAGCGTCACAGCCATTCATCAGCATGCGCCTTTCGGAGATTCGCCAGCCATGCTCCCGACGAACGAGCTGGTCGTGGTACTGGCCGAAGATCGTTGCGGTGGATCCGTCCGGTCGCTCATGCCAGGCGTGCACATAGCTGCTTGAGACGGCGGCGTCGTTGCCCTTGAAGCGGATCAGCACATTGGACAGGTGATGAGACGTCCGTGACCATCGCCACATGCGCTCCAGGGATTTCTGCAGCGCCGCCGAACCCCGACTACGGAGGAATTCACCCGGACCGTACTCCACGACACAATCATCCGTAAACAACGCCGCCAACGCCGGCAGATCCATGAGATCCAGGGCACAACAGTACTCGACCAGCACGTCGGCAACTGCCTGGCGATCCGCCAATCTCCCATCTTGTGTAGCGTTCATCATTTGTGCTCTATACAACTGATAATTCCCTCAGCGAATATAGGTTGCCCCGTTGACATCAAGGGTTGCCCCCGTCAGGTGACGGTGAGTCCCCTGGGCCAGAAACGCGATCAGCTTGCCCAGTTCTTCCGGTGGCACCCATTCACGCATGGCGAGCGTATCGGTCACACTCTGTATGCCACCCTGCAGTTTCGCGAAGTCCACCGACATCCGGGTGCTGACGATTCCAGGGGCGATAATGTACGTGTAGATGCCTTCCTTCGCGTGGGCTCGCGCCACGGACTGCGCCACCGCCTTTATGGCGGCTTTCGATGCGGCGTACGCCAACATCTTCGGATTGGTTGCCCCGCGCTGCGCGACCCAACTGGACATGAGGATGATCACGCCCGTGCCACGGGTGCGAAAATGACGCACCGCTGCACGCATCAGCCGCGCAGGTGCCTGCACGTTGACCTGGTAGTGGCGGCGCCAGGCGGTGTTCCACTCCTCCTCCGGATCATCGAAACCGCCGCGCGGTTCCATCATCGCGGCGTTCAGCACGACAACGTCGATGTGTCCGCGCCAGGCCACGGCATCCTTCCAGACCTGCTCTACAACCAGATCGTCTTCGAAATCGCCCGACACGAAATGCCTGCGATCCGGGGGGACCTCACGAAGCAATTCGCGCGCCTTCTCGCGGTCGTTTTCCCGACCCTGGTGGTGAGCGATCAATCGGGCACCGTCCCGGCAGAGCACTCGCGCCGTTGCGGCGCCGATCCCCTGCGACGCGCCCGTCAGCAGGATTGTCTTATCGTCCAGGCTCGCCACGATCGCGATTCACTGATCTTCCGCAGCCGGTACGAGGCGATAGACCGTGCCCATGCCGGTGCCGAAATAGATCAGGTCGTCGGGCCCCTGCTTGACGAAGGGAATACGCCAGCCATTGCTGTGCAGAAGCCTTTCCTCGTGCACGACGTCTCTGCCGTCGATCACGAGCCGATTGATATGCGTTCCCGCCAGCGCGCCGATAAACAGATTGCCCTGCCATTGCGGGAAAGCGGAACCCGTGTAGAACACCATGTCGGACGGCGCGATCGACGGAATATACGTGTAGAGCGGCTGTTCCATACCCTCGTACTCCGTCAGGCCTTCGCCGACGGGTTCGCCACTGTATTCCAGCCCGTAGGTGATGACAGGCCATCCATAGTTTCGGCCGGGTTCGATGACGTTGATTTCATCGCCACCCATGGGGCCGTGCTCATGCGACCACAGTTCTCCCGTATCCGGGTGAACCGTGAGTCCCTGCGCGTTGCGGCTGCCGAGCGCCCAGACTTCCGGCAGGGCGCCCGGGATACCGGCAAAGGGATTGTCCGCCGGCGCACTTCCATCATGATGGACCCGAAGAATTTTCCCGAGGTGCGTGCCGGGGCTTTGGGCCAGATGTCTCAGGTCCCACCGTTCCCCCATGGAAATGAACAGGTACTCACCGCTGAACGCGAGACGGCAACCGTACACGATGGAATTGTGATACCAGGGCTGTGCCGCGAACAGTCTTTCGCGACCCTCGAAGTTGCCCCCCGTCAGCCGAACCCGTTCGAGCACCGTGGTACTCAGTTGCAGATCTCCGGCGGTGTAGCAGTAATAGACCCAGCCGTTGTCTTCAAATTCCGGGTGCAATACGACATCCAGCATCCCGCCGTTGTCCTTGATGAACACATCGTCCGCGCCCCCGGCAGGGGCCGCCAGCGCGCCATTACCCAGATCGAGGAGACGAATGCGACCGCCGGCACGCTCGCTTATCAAAGCCTGGTTTCCCGGCAGAAACGCGATGGCCCACGGTACCTGCAGGCCGTCGACAACTTCCTCCAGGCGAAATGCTGCCGTATCGCTCCGAATGATCTCGTCCGTCGCGGCTTGCTGGCCGGCGACGAGCACCGGGAGCAGCGCCATCGCTGCCACGGCGCCACGCTTGAAGTGTCCTGGCCCGTCTTTCACGGGCGCGGCATGAGGCTTTGATCTTCGATCATTCGCTGCACGTTCTCTCCATTGCCGGTCATTTCCCACCGCGTGAGCTCGATGGGTACCCAGGCCGCGGCAACGAGATCGTTGTGAAACCGGCCAAGGTCGAAATCGGCACCGAGTTGTTGCCGTCGTTCGGCCAGAAGGCGCTCAATCTGCAGTTTGCCTATCAGGTAAACGATTCCACCGGTGGGCGCCGCAAAGAAATCGTCCGCTTCCTCCCTCGCGATACGCCGGTCCATGGGTATCGTCATCAGTGCCGTCACCGCTTCATCGACACTCATTTCGCCAAGCGCCATTTTCACGTCCACGATCACGCGCATCGCACGCAGGCGCATGAAATTATAGATAAGCTCGCGACTCTTCGGCCGCTCGTCATAGTAGCCAAGTTGCATCGCCGTCTCTTCCCAGTACGTCGACCAACCTTCGCTCTTGAAGCGGTCGCGGTGACCGCTGCGGATCGGAGACGCGTGACGCGCGGATACGATACCCTGGAGATGGTGCCCGGGAATTCCATCGTGGAAGATGTTTGTGCTGGGATCGACCCGCATGATCGATTCCCAGTAGGTCCGAGTGTAGGGGTGATCTTCAGGCACCGAATACTTGACTACCCCGTTGCCCGGTGTCGAATAACCGCTCAGGCCCGCCCACAGGGAAAAGGCCTGGATGTAGTCGGGCATCTGCGTGCGGCGATACGGTCCCACGTAGTCCGGGATCTCGAGCGCGCCCTTGTCCTGGAGAAAGCGGCGAATTGCCCCGGCTTCCTCCTCCGTGCGCTGCGCATATTCTGCAGTCGTCATCGCACCAGCCAGTGCGGGCAAGCCACGGTTTCGCGACTCCTCAAACGATGTGAAGGCGAGGAAACGCGCGTATTCCTGCTCGCCAAGACGGAGAATGTCTTCGGCATCGAACGGCAACAGCCAGATTCGCCGCAGAATCCAGTCATACATCTCGCGCCCGATCGGGCGGGCACCAACCATTTCGGGCAACCGTTCCTCGATCCAGAGCCGATACGACTCGAGCGCTGCCCCCATTTCGATTGCCGCCGAGTCGAGTTCTCCAACCCACTGTGCCGGGAAATGAGGCCTGAGTCCTTCTGCAAACGCCCTGCTCCCGGACTGCGCGTCGGCCAGCGTGGCCAGGGCCCAGCCCGACATCTCGCGCGTCGGTTCCGTCAGGTTGCGTTTCGCCTGTTGGAGAATTTCCGGGATGCTCTTCATGTGTGCAACGATTTCGGCCGCGCGAGCTTCCGTGAACGGCGGCGGTTCTTGCACGAGTCGACCGAGCCCGCTGAGCGTCGCGCCGCTCAACATGCCGAAGGACGAGATTGACGACAGGTAGAACGCGGGGCTTCTGGACGTGGCGCGGTAAACGTGCAGACCGTACTGGAGCATGTCCAGTTCCGACCGGACGATCAGGTAGTCGACCTGGTCGGACATCTCCCAGCCTGTCGGGTCCAGTCCGTCGAAGCGGGACCGGAGTTCGGCAAGTCCCGCCTTTTGCCGCTCGACCGCTGCCGCCGAGAAATCCGGAATTCCTTCCACGATTTCGGGTTGTCGCAGGTCCTGCGCCGACTGAAAGATCTGCAAGAGTGCGTCTTGAGGGGATCCTGCCGTCTGGGATACCGCGGAGACAGCGTACGACCCCGTCAGGAGCAGCACGAAAAACCTCCCGGTGGCCACGTGAGTGCGGTAGGATCGTTTGCGCGTCCTGGTCATGTCGTTTCCCGGCTTGCCATTGACCTTCAAGCCACAGCTGGGCCGATCGCTGCGGCCGGAGGAAACTGATCGCGATGCGAACAGGTGTACGCGAAATTGTACACTACGACCGTACCGTAACTTGCGCTCCGTCCAACATCGAATGAACCCGAACGAGGAACCCTGGCACTGGCCCGAAAAAACGTGGCGCCGGGCGATAGGCCGCGTCAGGGCCGGCCGGCCGTTGCAGCCGGCCGCCTGGCCTGAAGGTGCCCGTTGCGCGGTCGCTCTCTCGTTCGACTGCGATCACGAAACGTACGAACTGGGCAGGGGCCACAGCACGGTAGGCCGCCTGGCATGGGGTGAATTCGGACGCCGCGTCGGCGTTCCCCGAATACTGGCCTTGCTGCGCCGTCACGATGTCCCGGCCAGCTTCTTTGAGCCCGCCGTTTGCGCGCTCATCGACCCCACCGAAACCAGGCGTATTGCGGATGCCGGTCACGAGGTGGGCATTCATGGCTGGATCCACGAGAACAACTCCACACTCGACGAAGCGACGGAACGTGAACTGATTGAACGTGCCCGGGACGTACTGGAGCAGCAACTCGGGACGGCGCCGGTCGGCTTTCGGTCGGCGAACTGGGACCTGAGCCACCACACGATCAGGATCGTTGCGGAGCTCGGCCTGGAATACGACAGTTCCCTGATGGCGGATGAGGCCTGCTACGAACTGCTGGTAGACGGCCAGCCGACGGGTGTGGTCGAGGTCCCGGTGGAGTGGCTTCGGGATGATGCGGTTTACCTGATGTTCAACCGCGAGCCCGCCACGCGACCGTGGATGTCACCTGATGACGTGTTCGGAGTCTTCAAGCGGGAATTCGACGCAGCCTGGGAGTCGGGAGGCCTCTTTCAACTCGTCATGCACCCGTTCGTCATCGGGTATCGCTCACGAATCTGGATTCTCGACAGGCTGGTGGAGCACGCGAAATCAAAGGGCAACGTTTGGTTCGCCACACATGCGGAGGTCGCTCGATGGGTCAGGCAGGAGATTGAAATCGACGGCTGAAGTCCCTGGTTATGGCTTCCAGTGACCATCACGGATCAGCTCCGACTGCACCTCGTCGAGAGCGTCCCTGATGGTGTTGACAATGATGTCCAGCTCACTCTCCTCGATGATGAGCGGCGGCGAAAAGGCAAGCGTATCGGCACTGGGCAGTGCCCTTGTAAGGACGCCGGATTCGAGTCCCTTTCCTGCAACCCTCGCAGCGACCGCAAGTTTCGGATCGAACGGTTCCGGCGGATCCCTGGATGCGACGAGTTCGACCGCACCGATCAGACCGAACCCCCGTATCTCACCGACGAGCGGGTGATCGCCGAAGGCGCGTTGCAGCCGCTCATGCAGGTATCGGCCGCGAACGCCGGCGGCTGTAACGAGATCTTCGCCTTCGATGATATCGAGATTCGCCATTGCGGCGGCAGCCCCGATGGGATGCGATGAATACGTGTAGCCATGTCCGAACACGCCGAACCGCTTCTCGCCATCGACGATCGTGCGCCAGACCGGCTCCGAAACGTAGACACCGCTCAACGGGAAATACGCTGACGTCACGCCCTTTGCGACCGTGATCAGGTCCGGCTTTATCCGGAGAGCCTCGCTGCCGAACATGTAGCCGAGGCGGCCGAAACCGCAGATGACCTCGTCGGCAATCAACAGTATTTCGTTCCGGGCGAGCACGTCCTGAACGGCCTCGTGGTATCCGGGCGGTGGAACGATGACCCCGCCGGCGCCCATCACGGGTTCCAGGATCATCGCTGCAATCGTATCGGCGCCCTCGTCTTCGATCAGCCGTTCCAGGTCCCCGGTCAGCTTGTCGACAAACTGAGAATCGCTGAGGCCATACCCCTCCCAGAGACGATGGGGCGCAATCGTATGCCTGACAAATGGCAACGGCTGGTCGAACCCCGCATGCACGCCCGGCAGGCCCGTCATGCCGGCAGACATGACGGTTACGCCATGGTAGCCGCGTTGTCGGGCAATGATCTTTTTCTTCTGCGGTTTTCCCCGGACATTGTTGTAGTACCAGGCCAGCTTGACCTGGGTGTCGTTTGCATCCGAGCCCGAGTTGCCGAAAAACACTTTCGACATCGGTACCGGCGCGCATTCGATCAATCGCCGCGACAGGAGCGCCGGTACGTCGCTGCTCATCGACGAGAAACCATGACAGTACGACAGCGACTCGGCTTGCCTGCGCAGCGCTTCGGAGATTTCCGTGCGACCGTAACCGACGTTCACGCACCACAAGCCTGCCATTCCGTCAACGTATCGATGTCCGGTGGAATCCTCCAGCCAGACGCCCTCGCCCCTCACCATGACGACTGGCGGGCCATCCCGTTCGTGTCGGGCCAAGGCCGTAAACGGATGGAAGTTGTACAGGCGATCGATTTCGGCCAATGCCGAGGCGACACCCGGGGTCGACGCTGTTGCGCTCACGTTGTCATTGAGGCAGTCACCAGGCGCCAGCAAATAGCGTTCTGTCCGGAAGAAGAGTGGGTCAAACGATCATCGAGTATATCAGTTCGATTGCACCTGGAATTCTGGAACCGGGACGACCGGGAAGCTCGCGTGTCCGGGGTTCGGTAGAGCAATGCGGCAGGACGCGATTGGGCGCAAAGCTGGAATTTTCCGTTGCGACGGGGCGCCATCATTCGATAGATGGACTTCCTGAATCGGTCGTGAATGCTCGTGCTTGAGTATCGGGGAGTGTCCTGAAGCCCAAGGTCCTGGAGGACTAATTCAATCGTTCGCGCTTCCAGAACTCGCGCACTTCGTCGTCCAGTCCCGTCATCTCCCAGCGAATCACCGAAACCGGAAGGCGTCCCGCGTCCATGAACTGATCGTGGAACTCCTTCAGGTCGAAGTCGTCGCCCTGTTGCTGTCGTCGATCCGCCAAAAGATGCTGAACCTGCAACATTCCAACCGTGTACCCGAGACCGTATCCCGGCGGTCGCCGCAGGTAGATCTCGGCATCCACTCGCGCAACGTCCTCGTCCAGCCATGGCGTACGCTCCATCCACCAGGTAACGACCTCACTGACCGTCATTTCATTCAACTGCAGCCAGACATCGGCCGGAACCCGCGCCGCGCGAAAGATACCGAATATGTAGATGAGTTCCCGGACTCGGGGCAGGTCATCCACCACCCCGGCATTCATGATGCCTTCCTCCAGGTAGACGCCCCAGCCCTCCGCCCGGGCGCCGCTGGTGAGCTTGCCGCGGATAGGGTGCGTATTGTGCGCCTCGACAACGCCGTCGAACCGGTGACCGGGAATCACGGCGTGCAGGTGATCCGGAGTCGGATCCCTGTACTGTACCTGCTCCCAGAAGTTCGGCCCGTTCGGACGCACGATCCAGGGCACATTCGTATCGAGCTCGCCGATATAGTCAGGGATCGTGATGATCTCGTTCTCGACCAGGAAACTCCTGATCCGGCGGTCCGTTTCGGAAATCCGCTCGGCATACTCTTCCGCAGATGTCGGCAGTTCGATCTCGGGCAGGTTGCGATTACGGTGCTGCTCCAGCGCGTATACGCTCCACAGGCGATCGAGTTCGCGCAGGCCGAGCGTCACGATCTGATCGGCGTCATACGGCATCAACTTGACGTGCTTGAGGTACCAGTCGAAGTACTCCCGGCCGACACCGCCCTGACCGGTCATGGATTCGCGATTCTCCGTCAACCAGGAATGAAAGCCCTCAACCGATTCCAGGGCTGCGGCGATGTTGTCCACCAGGTCCGGTTGCTGCTCGCGAGCGCGCCCCAGAAAATCCTCGTACCAGCCGATGACTCCGGGTGGCGGCGTCGCGCGGTAGGGATATCCGTGCCCTACTCCGTCGGCGTTGGTCAGATTGAAGATAGCGAGATCCGCATAGTCCGCCGCGACCTCGGTCAGATTCGTTTCGGCCTGATCGATGAGAAGGGATATGGCCTGCAGCCTGGTTGCCAGGTCGGCGGTCTCGTCCTCCGACAGCGGCAGGTCCGCAAACGTGATGCGCAGCATCTGGTCTACATAGAATCCCGGATCGCGCGACCAGGGCCGGGATACGTTCAGCGTAAAGTCGAATTGATCGAATCGTGACCGTACTGCCAGGTAGTCCGCCTGCTGGTGCAGTTCCCAGTCGACGACCGCCATATCCTCAAGCCGCTCCTGCAGGGTCTGTATCGTCTCGCGCCGCTGATCGACGGCCGCTTCGCCGTAGTCGGGATAGACCTCGGTCGGCCTCCCGGCGATATCGCGATTCGGTCGGTCACCGCTCGCGCGCTCCGGATCGCTGAATTGAAGAAATTCCTCGTAGAGCGAGACCAGGTCATCGTAGCTACCTGAGCCGCTCGGCATACCGTCCAGTTGAACACCGTCGGACTGGCCCATCAAGGGCAGGGCCACGATGGCGGTCGACAGGGCCAGTGCCTTTCCGAATGTCAGCCATTTCTTCATTGCTTTTGATCCTCAGTATGAATGGGTTCGAGCGTGGATACACCTGCGCCGTGGGTGGTCCGTCCACTCGGGAAAAGGCACGGGTCGGCGCCACCGGGCGCCGGCCGGATGACGTGTTTGCGGGGCGTACTCACTGCCGGGTCGCCGCAGCCTCCAGACAGCCAGGGACATCGACGGGCTCAGCCAGCGGATATCGCTCGGGTGCATTGACTCTCTATACCCAAAATGAGAAATTATTGTCTCATATACTGGGCTCTTGAGCCTATGAAGTGACAAGGGCCACGAAATGTCAAAGGCGTGGGCCGGACATCGGCGCCTGATCGCCATGAGCCATTCAAGGTCGGGGCGCTGAAACCGTGCTGATCGGTTGATCGAACGCTACCGGGGTATTGCAGCGAGGCTGGCGATGTACCGGACCGCTGAAGCCATGCATCGCAGCCCCGCAACGGTTCCGAAATGGGGGGAGGTGGCCCGTGCCGTCCGCGCCGCGTGACCGAATCGTTCCAGGTTTGGCGGAGGCTGTTTCCCAAGATGCGGAGTGTCCCCGGACTGGCAGACACTTCCGGGCTATGATCCGGGCATAGGAGGAAGTGTCATGTTCGCGTACCGAAGCCTGCGACGCGCCCCGGTGACAGCGCTGCTGTATTCATTGTTCACTCACGGTATGGCGGCCGAGCCAGTGCCCCAGGCGATCGATGCGGCTGCCGCGCCACGCCACGGTGTATCGGACCGGCCGGGCTCGGGTCCGGATACGCTCCCCGACGCCGCGCAGATCATCGACGAGAAAGGCCAGCGCCTGCGGGTCACCCCGCTCAAGGGCCTGGAGCGCCCCTGGGCCCTGGCCTTCCTTCCCGACGGGGCGATGCTGGTGACCGAGCGGCCGGGCCGCCTGCGGCGCGTGAACGCGGACTTTACGCTCGATCCGCAACCCCTTGCCGGCGTCCCTGCCGTGCTGGCTTCGGCCTACAAGGGCCTGATGGATGTGGCGCTGCACCCCGGGTATGCCGACAACCGGTGGGTATACCTTACGTATTCCAAGCGCCTGCCCGGCGAAACCGATGCTGACTGGGATCAGTTGTACGGTCCCGCGGGAACCGCCGCGCTGGCGCGCGGCCGGTACGACGGTGCGCACGGACTCCGCGATGTTGAGGATCTGTTCATCGCCGATGCCGCGAGCAGCGGCGTGAGTGCGGTGCGTATCGCCTTCGGCGCCGACAACAAGCTGTACATGAGTATCGGAGCGCCGAGCTACCTGCAGGCTGAGGGCGGCACCAACCGCGTCGGCAGCGCCCACGAGGCGCAGGACCCGGCCTCGCACGCGGGCAAGATCCTGCGCCTCAACGACGATGGCTCCGTGCCCGCCGACAATCCGTTCGTCAGCGAGCCGGGTTACTACCCCGAAATCTATGCCCTCGGTATACGCAATACGACGGGCATGGCGGTGCATCCCGGTACCGCGGCGCTCTGGGAAGTCGAGCACGGCCCGCTGGGTGGGGATGAGATCAACATCGTGGAAGCCGGCCGCAATTACGGCTGGCCAATGGTCTCCTACGGCCGGTCCTACAGCGGAGCACGGACCGGCGACGGATTCGGGCCGATACTCGCAAGTCCTTCGGCGCCGGGCATGGAGGATCCGTGGCTGCACTGGTCGCCCAGCATTTCGCCAGGCGGTTTGGCGATCTACATGGGCGAGCGCTTCGGCGACTGGCAGGGTCATGCCTTCGTCGGTGGCCTGCGCGGCGCGCAGCTTAACCGGGTAACGCTGACCCCGGAGGGCTTGCCCCGCGGGCGGCAGTCGCTGCTGCTCTCGTTGGAGCAGCGCATCCGCGAGGTTCGCGAGGGCCCGGACGGACTGCTCTACCTGCTCACGGATCACGATCCTGGCGCGCTGCTGCGGGTCGAGCCGATCGGGGACTGACGTTTGTGCGCATGCAGCACTGAATCCATCCACGAAACGCTGGTGATAGGAGGCGGGATCGTCGGCCTGAGCGTCAGTTGGTTCCTCGCCGAAGCGGGCATGAGCGTGCTGTGCCTCGATGCCGGCCGAGACTCGGGATCGGCCACCAACGCTGGCAGCCTGCACGGTCAGATGCAGAGCCGCATGGAACGCCTGTTTCCGGAGCGGATCGAGAATTACCGGCACGCGCTGCCCATCTATCCCCGCGCCATCGACTATTGGGCGGGAATCGCCGGGCGGCTCGGTGAAGACATCGAATTCCGAAACACGGGCGGGTTCATGATCGCCGAAAGCGCCGGGCAAATGGCAGCTCTCGAGCGCAAGAGTCGAATCGAAGGCGAACACGGGGTCTACACCCGCCCGATGGGCCGGGAGGAATTGCTGAGCATCGCTCCCTATCTCAACTCCGGCGTGCACGGCGCCCTGTTCTGCGAGAAGGAAGGCAAGATCAATCCCCTGCTCGCAGTCGACGCGGTACGTAGGCAGGCCGAAGCCGCCGGCGCCGTCCTTCGCAATGGCACGGTGCAACGGCTGCAGCCCGGAGGGGTTGGTTACCTGGTTGCCACCGACCACGCAACCTACCAGGCGGAGCGCGTGGTCATCGCCGCCGGCACCGGTTCCGGCCGGCTTGCCGCCACCCTCGGCCTGCGCCTGCCCTGCACCGCCGAACCGTTGCAGATGTGCATCACCGAACCGGCCGAGTCACTGATGCACCACCTCATCCAGCACGCCGCGCGAGCCATCACGATGAAACAGCTTGCCACCGGGCAGGTGCTGATCGGCGGCGGCTGGCCCGCGGCCAAGTCGCGAGATCGACTCCCGCCGACCGTGCTCTCCGAAAGCCTCGCCGGCAATCTGCGCCTGGCGCGACACCTGGTGCCCGCAATCGGCGGGTTGCAGGTGCAGCGCATCTGGGCCGGCGTCAACACCCTCGTCGATCTGGTCTCGGTTCTCGGCCCCATCGAATCGCTGCCGGGCCTCTACTTCGCGGTCCCCGGCGATGCCGGTTTTACCCTCGGTCCCTACTGCGCCCGCCTGGTCGTCGATGCCATTCTGGGCCACTCGCCCGACTATCCGTTGGACCAGTTCTCAATTGCCCGTTTCCAGAAATCCTGAACTTGCGCCCTCCCGGCATTTGGGTGAAGATGTCGGGGGGCCAATTCACCATCCGTGCAGCGGGCTTTCAGTCGAATGAGCGGTTATACGAGCAAGGGAGGAATCACGCGCCGCGCCGCCTTGCGCGGTGCGCTGGCACTCTGTGCCGGCGCTGCCGGCCTGAAATCCCTGCCGGCACGCGCGGATACGACCATCCGCTGGTGGTCCACCCAGTCGTCGCCCGAGCAGCTCGCCGCCTACCGATTCCAGATCGCCGCCTTCGAGGCGCAGCATCCCGGCGTCCGGGTGCTGTTCGAGAATACTTCGGACGAAGGGTACCCGGCCCAGCTCGCCGCCGCGTTCGCCGGGGGCAACGTACCGAACCTGGTGACGCACCTGCCCTCCTTCGCCGTCGCCGACTACTGGCATGCCGGACTGCTGGCCCCGTTCGATCCGGTCATCGAATCCGTCGGAAGCGACCGGTTCTTCGCAGGCACCAACCGGGTCTACGAGATCGAGCCCGGCGTGCACGCCGCCGCCGGTATCGGCAACACGGCGGCCAACATGCTGTGGCTGCGCACCGACCTGATGCAGCGGGCCGGAATCGAGAGCGCACCCGAAACCTGGGACGAACTCCGCGCGGCCTGCAGGCAGATGCAGGGGCGGGGCATTTACGGCGCGCAACTCCCCTACGCGAGAAACAGCGCCACCAGCCTCGTGATCGTCTGCTTCATTCACGGCGCCGGCGGACAGATCCTCTCGCCTGACCTGGACGTCGCGATCGACAGCGACGAGGCGGTCGATGCCCTCGAGTTCTACCGCTCCATGCGGGAACTCTGCCCGCCCGGCGCCACAAGTTACAGTTGGGGCGAGACCCTGAGCGCATTCGTCGGCGGCGCCACCGCCACCGGCCTGTATGCCGGGCGCGTTTTGGTGAACGTGAACAACCGCAACCCGCGCCTGAAGGAACACATCACCTGCGTCCGGTTTCCGACCGTTTCCGCCGAGGTTCCCCCCTGGACATTCAACGACTTTCCGAGCGTGTTCATTCCGGCGGATGCTCCAGACGTGGAAATGACCCGGCGGTTCGCCGCCTGGCTGTACGAAGGTGAGGGGTACATCCGTCAGTTGCACGCCACGCCGGGCCACATCCTCCCCGTGCTGAAGACCGCCGCGGAAGACGAACGATATCTCGATCATGAACTGGTGCGGCGCTACCGCGATGAGATCGCCCTGATGTCGACTTCGGCCGCCGCCGGCCACAACCTGGGCTGGGAATCCCCCGAACACCGCATCAACGTCAAGGCCGGGGCACTGGTCAACAGCGGCATACTGGCGGAAATGGTGCAGCGGGTCGTGCTGAACGAAGAGCAGCCCCGCACGGTGCTCGCCGACACGGCCCGGCGC
Organism: Candidatus Rariloculaceae bacterium; assembly: GCA_965262365.1. Lineage (GTDB taxonomy): Bacteria > Pseudomonadota > Gammaproteobacteria > Steroidobacterales > Rariloculaceae > UBA6522. The sequence continues at coordinate 5,341,575 of OZ253541.1, read as the reverse complement.
ATCGAAACGATCATGAAAGCTTGAGGCGCTCGGCGCAGGACGACATGCCTACAACCCGGGCTGCCTCAGCATCACTCGGCAGACGCTCCCTCGATGCCCGCTACGGGCTGCTCGGCGCGCTGCTGATCGCGCCCACCGTACTCGTCTTCTGCGCGGTGATTGTCTATCCCCTGATCTCGGCTATCTACCTCAGCCTCTTCTCCATCTACACGCCGACCATGGAAGGCGAATGGGTGGGGCTCGACAACTACCGGAGATTGCTGGCGTCCGGCGAGTTCTGGAGGTCGCTCGTCAACAACCTGATCTGGACTGCGGGCACCCTGACCCTGCAAATCGTCTTCGGCATACTCGTGGCGCTGATGCTGAACAGGAACCTGGTGTTCCGGGCGCTGGCGAGGAGCCTGGTGCTGTTCCCCTACTTCCTGTCCACGGTGGTGGCGGTGCTGGTCTGGCGCTGGCTCTTCAATGACCTTTACGGCGTGCTCAATCACCTGCTCATGTGGGCCGGCATCGTCGACATGCCCGTCGACTGGCTCGGTTCCATGCCCAACGCCATGATCAGTCTAATTTTCGTCGGCGCCTGGAAGTACTTCCCGTTCGTGGTAATCGCGGTGCTGGCGCGCCTGCAGGCGATCCCGGACGAACTGTACGAGGCCGCATCCATCGACGGCGCCGGCGCCTGGGCGCGCTTCACCGACGTGACCCTGCCGCAGTTGCGCGACGTGCTGGTCGTCGTAGTGTTGCTGCGCACCATCTGGGACTTCAAGGAATTCGACCTGATATACCTCCTGACCGGCGGCGGCCCCATCATCGGCACCCAGACCCTGCCGCTGATGGTGTACAAGGAAGCCTTCGCCCTCAACCAGATGGGGGGCGCTTCGGCGGCCGCAGTGCTGATGATGCTGATCATGCTGCTGTTCATGAGCCTGTACCTGAGCCGGGCGCGGGACTGACGCCGTGTCCGCCCAGGCCTCGAACGCCCGCCGCTTCCTGTTCAACGTCTTTGCCTGGGCGGTGGTTCTCGTCATCGCCTTTCCGCTCCTGTGGATGCTGCTCACCTCGGTGAAGCCTTCCTCGGAGCTGTTCGTCATTCCGCCCAAGCTGCTGCCCGGCGAGATCACCTTCGAGCACTACCGGCGGCTCTTGACGGAGACGCCCTTCCTCACCTACCTCAGGAACTCCGCCTGGCTCGCCGCCGGCACCACGCTGGTGGTGATCGTGATCGCCACCCTCGGTGCCCACAGCCTGGTGCGTTTCTCCTACCCGGGCCGCGATCGCCTGGCGCGCCTGGTTCTTTTTACGTACCTGCTGCCCTCGGTGGTGCTGATCATCCCCCTCTATCTGCTCATGGCGGGCCTCGGGCTTGCCAATACCCTCACGAGCCTGATCATCGCCTACACCACCTTCGCCCTGCCCTACGCGCTCTGGCTCTTGCGCTCGTTCATGAAGGCGATCCCCGTCGACCTGGAAAGCGCGGCGCTGGTGGACGGCGCCAACCGCATGCAGGCATTCGTGGACGTCATCCTGCCCCAGGCCCTGCCCGGCATCATCTCGACGGCCATGTTCACCGCCATACTCGCCTGGAACGAGTACTTCTACGCGCTGGTGCTGGTGAACAACGATGCGGCGCGGCCGCTGACCACCGGGGTCATCAACATGCTGGTCACTTCGTTCAACATCGAGTGGTCGCTGCTCATGGCCGCCTCGGTCATGATGAGCCTGCCGCTCATCGTCGTTTTCACCTTCCTGCAGCGCTACCTCACCCGCGGGTTCAGCGCCGGCGCGATCAAGGGTTGAGGCGCGAACGGTGTCACGTATCCGCTTCGAGAACGTCAGCAAGCGATTCGGCGGCGTCACCGCCGTCGAGGACCTGAGCCTCGAGATCGAGTCGGGCGAATTCGTCAGCATCCTGGGCCCGAGCGGCTGCGGCAAGACCACGCTGCTGCGCATGCTGGCCGGCCTCGAGCGCCCGACCGGGGGGACGATCGCCATCGGCGAGACGGTGGTCAACGAACTCGCCCCAGCACAGCGCAACGTCGCCATGGTGTTCCAGTCCTACGCCCTCTACCCGCACATGACGGTGGCGGGCAATATCGAATACCCGTTGCGCAAACGCCGCGTTGCGAAGGACGAGCGGGTCCGGCGGGTGCAGGAAGCCGCAGCCGTGCTGGAACTCGAAGCGCTGCTCGACCGCAAGCCCCGGGAACTGTCCGGCGGCCAGCAGCAGCGGGTGGCACTCGGCCGGGCGCTGGTGCGCGACCCGGCGGCCTTCCTGCTCGACGAACCCCTTTCCAACCTCGATGCGAAGCTGCGCACGCACATGCGCGCGGAACTGATCCGCCTGCACCGCCGCATCGGCAGCACCATGGTCTATGTGACCCACGATCAGCTCGAGGCCATGACCATGTCACAGCGCATCGCCGTGCTGCGTGACGGCAGGCTGCAGCAATTCGCCCCTCCGCGGGACATATATGCACGTCCTTGCAACGACTTCGTCGCCGGCTTCATCGGCACGCCGTCCATGAACTTCCTGGACGGCCGCCTGGAGGGAACCGGCTCGGGCCGGACATTCCGGTGCGGCGATCTCTCGCTCCCGGTCGGCATGCTGCCCCTGGCCGATGAAATGCCGGAGCCGGACCGGCGGGTCAGGCTCGGCATACGTCCCGAGCACATACAAATCGATCGGGAGGGCGAGACCGCGCGCGTAAACCTGGTCGAACCCACTGGACACGAGACGATCCTGGTGTTCGACTATCGGGGAAACGAACTCGTCGCCCGCATGGACGGGGATGTCGCCATCGAGTCCGGCGATACGGTGAAACTGGCGTTCCGCGCGGAGAAACTGTGCCTGTTCGCGGCCGCGGACGGCAGGCGGCTGAACGACGATTCGACGGCATGACTGACGCAGCGATGCCACAGCGCTACGAGAAAGCGGCGACCGGGGGAGAACTCGGCTCACGTGAGCCAGTTGATCCGCGAACATGGGGTAAGGGATAGGGAGCATGAACAGAGACAGTGTGGACTGGTGTGGGCCCATGTCGGCCGTCATCACGCCGTTCGATGCAGCGGGCAACATCGATGCCCGCGCGCTCAAGGAGAATATCGACCGCACCCTTGCCGCGGGCGGCACCGGCGTGCTCGTCGGCGGGTGTACGGGCGAATTCTGGTCGCTCTCCCACGAGGAGCGCTGCCAGTTGTACCGTATCGGCGCCGGGAGTGCCGCGGGGCGCGGAACGGTGATCGCCGGCGCGGGCTCGGTGACCGTTGCCGAAACCGTGAGCCTCGCCCGGGCGGCGCAAGACGCCGGCTGCGATGCGGCGCTGATCCTGCCGCCCTACTTCATCCGCCTGAACGACGACGAGATCTTCGAGCATTTCCGGGAGGTCGACGCGGCGATTTCGTTTCCCATCGTGCTGTACAACATTCCCGGAAACGCCGGCAACGCCATCACGCCGGAACTTGCGGTGCGCCTGGCGGAGCTCGACAACGTGGTCGCCATCAAGGAAAGCGCGGGCGACTGGAACAATTTCTACGCCACGCTTATCGCCGTGCGTGAGGAACTGCGAGTGTTCTGCGGACCCTCGTCGGTCTACGGGGTACCGGCGGCAGCCGCCGGCGCCGACGGTTTCATCGACCTGTTTCCGAACGTGTGGCTGCCGGGATCGGTGGACCTGTTCCACGCCGCCAGGACCGGACGCCTCGAGGAAGCCCAGGCGCTGCAGGAGACCGGCCGGCGCCTGACCGACCTCTTCACCAGCGGCGGCCGGTCCCTGTATCCGGCCACCAAGGCCGCCATGGCCCGGCTCGGCTTCGCCGCCGGCGATCCCCGGCCGCCGTTGCGCCCCGTTACCGGCAGATCGCTCGAGGAGTTGCACGCGGGCCTTGCCGAACTGAACATTGCCTGACCCATCGCATAGGAGGACGAACTATGGCCAACGGCATGTATGTGCCCGAATTGAAGCCCAAGGAATATCGGGAGAATTACGGCGAGTTCATCGGAGTCGGCTCGAACGGGAACCTGTGGGTGGAAGACTGCGATGTCGCCGAACTGGCCGACGAGTTCGGCACCCCCCTGTTCCTCGTCAGCGAAAGCCAGTTCCGCTACACCTACCGGCAGTTCCGGGACGCTTTCCGCCGGCATTATCCGGCCGAGTCTCAGATCCTGTTCGCCAACAAGTCGAACAACGGCCTCGCCTACCGCCACATCATGAACCAGGAAGGCGCCGGCGGCGACTGCTTCGGGGTGAACGAGATGTACCTGGCGCTCCTGGCCGGCACCGATGCCAGCACCCTGGTGCTGAACGGCTCCAACAAGGAGGACGAGGAACTGGAAATGGCCGTGGCCAACGGCCTGTGCATCAACATCGATGCCACCGACGAACTCGACCGCATCGATGCCGTGTGCCGGCGGCAGAACCGGGAGGCCGACGTGGGCATCCGGCTGAAGCTCGACCTCGACCCGCTGGCCGAGCGCGAAGGCGTGGCCATGCACGGCCCCGGCACCCTCAAGGAACAGAGCGACAGCACCAAGTGGGGCATGACCCGCGAGCAGACCGTGGCGATCGTCAAGCAGGCCCAGCAGATGCCGCATATCCACCTGCGCGAGACCCATTTCCACCTGAGCCGCATGTCCAACGTGGCCATGGACTTCGCCATCATGGCCCGGGAGATGGTCACCTGGTCCGGCCACATCCGCGACCACACCGGCTGGACGCCGCCCTGCATCGATATCGGCGGCGGCTGGACCTTCGGCAAGTGGTACGGCACCGGCCCACGCGGCCAGATCGACGACGATTCGGCGCCCACCGCAGACGACTACGCGCGCCTTTGCAGCCAGGAGATTCAGGCCGAGGCCAAACGCCTCGGTCTGCCGCTGCCGAAGCTGCGCCTCGAACCCGGCCGGTCCCTGTCCGGCCCCTCCGGCGTCACAGTCGGCCGGGTCGGCGCGGTCAAGCAGGGCGCGAAGAAGAAGTGGGTCAACCTGGACCTGTCCACCAATCACCTGTCCTGGTCCTCGGCGCTCGACTGGTACTACCACCCGGTGCCGGTGGTCGACGCCACGGCTGAGCGCACCGAGACCGTGGATCTGGTGGGTCCGTTATGCAACTCGGACGAACTCGGGCCCCACGTGCGCATGCCGGCGCTCGAACGCGGCGACTACGTGGCCTTTCTCGATACCGGCGGGTATACGGAGCCGTGCGCGGCGCGTTACAACGCCCAGTTGCTGCCGGCCACCGTGCTGGTCTCAGGCGACCGGGCGGAAATCACCACCGCCCGGGAACAACTGCAGGACATCGCCGGGCGATTCCGGGTCCCGCCGCGTTTGCTGGCGGCATCCTTCGTGCGGCAATAGATGCCCGGCACGGAGCCGCCGGAGGATTAGCCACATGAAACTCGGATTGCACGGCCGCAAGGCCATCGTCAGCGGCGCCAGCAAGGGTCTCGGCAAGGCCTGCGCGCTCTCCCTGGCCCGGGAAGGCGTCGATCTGACGATCATGGCGCGTACCCGGGCCGACCTGCGCGCAGCGGCCGATGAAATCGCCTCGGCCACCGGCGTTTCGGTTCAGCCCGTCGCTGGCGATTTCAACGTGGCCGCCGACCGGGCCAGGCTGCTCGATGCCTGCCCGGAACCGGACATCCTGGTCAACAACCCAGGGGTGCGCCAGGTGCCGACCGCCTACGCCGACATCGGTGAAACGGAGTGGCGCCAATGGCTGAACGACCATTTCCTGTCATCCATCACCCTTATTCAGCAGGTGGCGCCCGGCATGTGCGAGCGGGGTTTCGGGCGCATCGTCAACCTGTCGGTGAGCTTCATCAAGTTTCCCCAGTCCGGCTTTGCCCACACCCACGCAGCGCGGCTCGCCCTGTCCGGTGCGGTGGCCGCCATGGCGCGCGACCTCGTGCGGCACAACGTGACCGTCAACACCGTCTGTCCGGGCCTGTTCGACACCGATGCCCTGCGCACCAACCTGCACGGCCACGCCGAGCGGGGCAACACCACCTATGAAGCCATCGTCGAGGACCGCAAGCAGAACTGCCCTGCGGGTCGCTTCGCCGACCCCTCGGAATGCGGCGACCTGGTCGCCTTTCTCTGCAGCGCCCAGGCGGGATTCATGACGGGCCAGAACATCGTCAATGACGGCGGGGTTTACCAGGGAATCTTCTAGTGCTACAACCAACTGATAAATTCGGATCAGTGGCCGCAGGCGCATGAGTCAACCCGCCCTGCTCTCTCCCGAGAGCCGCGTCGTCATGATAACCGGCGCCTCACAGGGCATCGGCGCCGTCATCGCCACACGCCTCCTGGCCGACGGTTACCGGCTGTCCCTGGGCGTCCGCGAGGTCGACCGGACCCGCGAGGCGTTCGCCGATGCGGGCAAGGACAACCTGATCGTCGAGTACTTCGAGGCGAACGAACCCGAGTCGGCCGCTGCCTGGATGGACCGTACCCTGCTTAATTTCGGCGAACTCCACGCTCTGATCAACAACGCCGGCATCTGGCGCCAGGTGAATTTCGACGAGGGCGACGAAGCAGCGCTCGACGATCTCTGGGCGGTGAACGTCAAGGGCCCGTTCCGCCTCACGCGTCTGGCCCTGCCCCACCTGAAGAAGTGCGGTTTCGGCCGTATCGTCAACATCGCCTCCACGGACGGTATCCGTTTTCGCGACACGACCTGTTCGGTCGGCTACACCATGTCGAAGCACGCACTGGTCGCCATGAGCCATGCCACCCGCCATTTCGGCTACGACGACGGCGTGCGCGTCACGGCCCTGTGCCCAGGCGCCGTTGCGACCGACATGGTCGCCACCGTGCCCGGCGTCACGCCGCTTGGAGAGCGGCTTGCGCCGGAGACCGTGGCGCACATGGTTGCCTGCCTGCTCAGCCTGCCCAACAATGCCTCCGTCGCCTGGATGCCGCTGAACACGCGCCTCGAATCGACGATGTAGGCCGCGCGGTTCCGGTTTGTACCGCAGCCGACAATCCGCTCAGGGCAACAAGGCCTCTGCTTCGATCTCCACCAGAAAGCCGCCCACCAGGCGGGAAACGACGACCAGTGAATTTGCGGGTCGAACGTCGCCGAAGTATTGGCCGTGCACCCTGGCGACGGCCTCCCAATCCGGTTCGTCGGTGATGTAGACGCGGGTTCGCACCACGTCCTCGAGCGAACCGCCCAGGGAAGCGATGCTCGCCGAAATCTTGTCGAGGATGTAGGTCGCCTGGCCTGCCGCATCATCCGGACAGATGCTCCTGCCGTCCGTGTGCGTTGCCGTGGTTCCGCTTACCACGATGCGGTTGCCGATGCGTACGGCCCGGCTGTAGCCGCAGATTTCCTCCCAGACGCTGCCGCTGTCGATGCGCCGGCGGTCTTCCCGGCCCGGGGTCCGACCGGGTGTGTAGAGCCGGGACGGCGATGCGAGATGATGTGAAAGGTCGCCCGACGCCGTAAGCAGTGGGGCCCGCCGGTATTCATCGCCGCAATCGCCGGGAATCGCACTCATCCCGTCGGCAGCGGCGGCAATGCGTTCGCGGTCCTCCTCATCCAGCGAGAATTCGAACACCGCCAGGTTGTCCTTGCGGTGCTCCCGCTCACCGAGGCGCGCGCCGACGATCACGGCTGCAACGGCGGGTTGATCGAGCACCCAGCGCACGGCCACGTTCGGTATCGAAACGCCGTTCTTGCGCGCAACCCGATCGAGCGCCGACAGCAGGCCCTGCAAGGCCTCCCAGCCGCCCGCCGCTTCGACGAAGCGAAGGTACTTCATCTTGCTCCAGTCGGTGACCTCGCCCTCCGCGGGAGCGGCGCGGCCCATCCAGCGCTCCGACAGCAGGCCGCCACAAAGGGTGCCGTAGGCCAGCAGACGGATGTCGTTCTCCATGCAGAATGCGGACATCCCGGCCGCGGCCCGCTGGTCCAGCACCGAAAAACTGACCTGGTTGGTAACGACCGGCAGGCCGTGCCGCACCAGCAGGCGCAGATGACGGGTGTCAAAGTTGGTCACTCCCAGGTGCGCGATCAATCCTTCCCGGTGGAGCCGTTCGAGTTCGACCATCGCATCGATGTAGCCGGGATGCTCGAATTGCCACCAGTGGAACTGCAGCAGGTCCATGCAATCGACACCGAGTCGTTCGAGACGCTGCTCGACCCCGGCGCGGACCACATCCGGCGTCATGGCGCCCGGCCCGGGAACCCACTTCGTAAAGACTTTCGGTCTTGCCGATGCGTCTTCGTCGAATCGGCCGAGAAGGCGGCCGGCGATCAGCTCGACACTGCCATAGTGATCCGCCATGTCGAACGCATCGAATCCGGCTTGCGCGTAGTCGGCCAGCGCATCGGCACCGGCATCGAGATCGAACGGCCTGCCGCCGCGTTCCATGTCCGCGACCTGCCAGAGTCCGATCACCATGCGGGGAATATCGAGACCGCCGGGCAATTTGCTTCGCTCCGGCTGCATTGGTTCAACCATCGTCTACTCCGTGGCCGCTGTTTACTCGCCAGTGGGATTCGAGTCGCCGCCAGCCCGGAAATCGAGCGCCGGCGGTGCGGTATTGGGCACGTTGCTCACCTCGGCAAAGACCTCGACGAAGTCGGCGTCGGAAACGGCCGACACGCCCTGGACGCCCGCAATGTCGCCGACACGAAGGGGTTTGATCGGTACGCGTGGCGCAAACAGGGAGAACTCATCCACCGGGGTTCCGGTAAGACGTTCGAGCATTGCTGCCGCAACCGGCGCGCAGTAACGCCCCTGGCACGGACCCATGCCCAAACGGGTACGCCTTTTCAGCATGCCGATCGTGACATTGCCATCTTCCACAGCCGCATCGAGGTCGCACAGCCGAACCCTCTCGCAACGGCAAATCAGCGTGTCGGGCGTTGCCAGTTCCGTCTGGTAGCGCGGCGCGTCGAAGACGCGCCACAGCGCCGCCTGGAAGATCCTGTGCCGGCGCAGAGTCCGAACGGCTTGTTCGCGTGCCCGGGCATGCCCGGCCGTCAGGTCGAAGCCCAGCGACCGTACTGCCGTGCACGCTGCAATGACGCCTTCCTGGAGCGCCGCCGGGGCCCCACCAAGCCCGCAGCAGTCGCCGATGGCGTAGATGCCCGAGACAGTAGTCTCGCAATGCTCGTTGCGCACGGTAACCAGGTGACCGCGCCGCTCGTCATGGTCGTGCCTGCAACCCAGGCACCTGAGCACCTCGTTGTTCGGTTGAAAGCCGTAGCCGACGCAGACCGCATCAACCTCAATCGTGCGGTCCGCCGGACCGTCCTCTTCACCAACCCTGACGAGCGTCGCCGCAAGCCTGCCGTCGGCGGTTTGCACCGCCTTCAGCACCCGCCGATAGAGCACCGGTACGCCGGCAGCGCGGAGGCCGGCAAGGTAACGCAATCCGTCCAGGACCAGGCGCGGCTCAGACCGGAAAAGACGAACCGCATCCGCAAGCAATGCCCGGCCCGGCGGGCGGGCAGACTCCGCCACCGCCGCCACCTTCGCTCCGGCCCGCTGCAGTTCAAGCGCCACCTGCAGGTTCAAGGGCCCGTTGCCAGCCACGAGCAGGCGCTGTCCTGCAAGTACGCCGTAGCTTCGCAACAGTGTCTGGGCAGCGCCCGTGGTCATCACGCCGGGCAGGGTCCAGCCGGGAACCGGCAGGCCCCGCTCGTAAGCGCCCGTTGCGACGACGGTGCGTTTCGGACGCATGATCCAACTGCTGCCCCCCTTCAGGACGCCGAACTCGTTCGGCGCAAAGGCACCCCATACTTCGGCGCCGTTGAGAATCCTTGCCCCTGAATGCCGGGCGCGTTCGATCAGTTGCCGGCCGCGCTCGAATTGCCGGTCACCAGCCAGCGATGGGGAAAGAACCGCCGTGGACGCCGGCTGCTTGAAGAATTGACCGCCGAGCGCCGGGCGCTCATCGATGACTACGACATCGGCTCCCGACTCGGCCGCGACCGCTGCCGCGGTCAACCCGCCAGGGCCGCCGCCGATCACCAGGAGGTCCGGCGCTTGCGGCAGGTTCTCCGCGGCGCTCACCTCCGGCTGATCGCCGGGAACCGCCCGCTCGGGCATACGCTCGATCCGCATTGCGTCCTTCACCGTCGCCATGCAGGCACGAACGCCGGATCGTCCATCCACCTGTACCCTGCACTCCTGACAGACCCCCATGCCGCAGAACAGGCCGCGAGCATCGCCGGGGCCGGCTTCGCGAATCGATCGCTCGCCGGCGGCGGTCAAGGCCGCGGCCACGGAAACGCCCGGACGGCACTCTATCCGGCGGTTTTCGAACTGAATGCTTGTCATCGGCCCGAAGCCTCGGTCGGGGGCTGCCACCCCGGGTTCGAAAATGAAGGAGCGGGCGTGCCGTCCGCTCGCCCTACTCCAGAAAACCGAAAGCGCCCGAACCGGCGGTCAACGCCTCAACGTCCTCGATTTCGATCGGAATCATCCGGCTCAACCATTCGTGCCCGTCATCGGTGACCAGCACATCGTCTTCGAAAGCCACCCTGGGACCTTCCGGCGGCATGACGCCCTGCTCGATGGCCAGCGCCATGCCCGGCTTGAAAGGCACCAGGTAATCGCCTTCGTCGTGCACCTCCATGCCGATGAAGTGCCCGATGCCGTAGTAGTAGTACTCGTCGTAGCCGCCGGCATCGCGGAGCATCTCCATGGCCTTGTCGTGCAGTTGCCACCAGGTCGCTCCGGGCCTCACCATGCCGATCACCGTTTTCTGCACGTTCAGGGCGATCTCGTAGAATTCGCGCTGGCGCTCCGTGAAGCGTCCGTCGATGGGAGCGGTCCGCTGGATGTCGGCGGAATAATGATTGAATGCCGCTCCCGTGTCGGTCCATACCATGTCGCCGGCCCGGAATACTTCGCCACCGGCACGGGGCACGAACTCGATCCAGCCCTCGGGAATCGCCTCGCCATCGTGCGGTGTCTGCACTCCGGAGCGGCGCACGGAAGTCGGAAAGCCCAGGTACGCCCCCCGGTAGCGGTACACGAAATCGATGATCTGCATGACTTGCATTTCCGTCACCCCGGGGCGCGTGGCGCGAAAGCCGTGGCGGACCCCTTCATTGACGATGGCAACACTGCGTCTCAGGTTCGCGATCGACCAGGAATCCTGCAACTGGCGCACCTGATCGAGTATGTCCGCAGAGTCGCGCAGCCGCATTTCCGGCGAGAAGCGGCGGATTCGCTCGAACTGTTGCAGCCGCTCGGGTTCCGGCATCCCCAGCCGGAAGAAGCGCGGGTAGTTGAGGTAGAGAACCTTGTCGTCGGTGCCCCAGGCGCGTGACAGCGCCGCCGCCAGCGGCCAGCGCCGCACCTGGGTGATGCGCCAGTCGCGAAAGTCGGTCATGGCCACGGACAGGTCATGCTCAAGAATGGCGAACGGCCGCACATCCTCGATACCGGTGCGCCTGGCGATGGCCGCCGGGTCCATGGCGGTGTAGAGCACCACCCAGTCGCGCACTGGCTCGTCGAGGCGCCCCTCGGCATCCCTGGCCGCCGGCAGCAGCAGTAACGCCGAGTCGAGGCTGTCCAGGCCGTCCAGCCCGGTGAGATACGTGAAATCGTGGTTGTCGGAGTGCGGTACCTGGAACTCCAGACGCCGCTCCTGGGCGCGTTCCACGGCGTAGAGGATCATGGCGCCCTCGGGCATGGCTTGAAGGACCCGCGCCCGGCGCTTCGCGAAAATCTCCCGCAATTGCCCGGGATCCGGATTGTCGACATCGATCCGGGCAGCAAGCGCCGCCTCGGCGGCAAAGTCGTACGAGAACGGCTCGAACCCCCGCTCGGCGACTTGTGCAACCAGCGGAAACGCCGCCAGCACGGCGGCGAGGCAACAGAAGGCTCTGATCATCGATTCCCCCCTTGAACAGGCAGCCGACCGGCACCATCTCATCCGATGCCCGGAAAAGGCCCCAATTGCGAGCGTCGGCGGGTAGCGCGGACCGTGGAATTGGCAAGTAATGGATTGAAAGGGAATTATATACCAGCAGCCCGTGGCAAGAGTCGCGCGTTCCCGTTCCCCGGGCTACCCCTCTCAGTCTCACAACCCCTGAACCGGCACACAGACTTGATGCGTCGGCGTGAAACCAGAACAATTCGCGGGTGCATACAGGAGCCCACCATGAACGTCGAAACCACCGTACAGGAGCTTGTCGACCGCCAGGCGATCACCGAGCTGATCTACAACTATTGCGAATGCTTCGACCGAAATGACCCCGACGGCGTCGCCGAGCTGTTTACGCCCGACGCGATCATCGATTACAACCCGGACACACCGAACATCACCGGAGCGGAGATGGCCGGCACGATTGCCGAGGGGCTCCGGGACACATTCGCCGCGACCAGCCACCATGTCAGCAACGTGACGATCACCCTCGAAGGCAGCGATACGGCCCGTTCCCTGTGCTACGTAGACGCCTGGCACCGCTATCGCAACGGGTCTCCCGACGGGTACCTGTGGGGCCGCTATCTCCATCGATTCCGGCGAACCGAAGCGGGCTGGCGTATCACGTCGCTGTTGCTCCAGGCCGCGGGTACCATTGGTTTCCACCGGGAACGCATGCACGGCATCGGCCGCCGTTAGCGGCGCGGCCCGCCACGCACCCTGCGATCGCTCCCCGCTAGTTTTCTTCGGGGAAAGGCTTTCCCACGACATCCATCCAGACGGCGCGGGCGTCGTCATCGAGACCGGCCATCTCCCACCGGATCAGAGTCACGGGGATGGCGCCGCGCGAGAGGAAATCGTCATGGAACTCGCCGAGATCGAATTCGTCGCCGAGCTGGAAGGCGCGCTCGGATACCAATTGCTCGATCTGTGTCTTGCCGAGCAGGTACATGCTGCCCAGGCCTGGGCGCCGCAGGTAGCCGACCAGGTCATACCGGCCGAGGTCTTCTTCCATGTACGGCACCCACTCCATCATGTAGGCATTGGCCTCATCCAGGGTCATTGCTCCGGTGTGCATGCCGATCTCGGCGAAAAACCGGCTGCCGCGCTTGATCAGGGCCGCGTAGAAGAGTTCGCGCACGCGCGGATTGTCCTCGGCGATCCCGGCCTGTATCAACGTCTCCTCGAGATACGTGGCCCAACCTTCCGCGCGGGCGCTCTCCGAGTGCGTACGGCGTATCGGGTTTTCCAACCGATTCCTCAACTCCGCATCGAAGCGGTGTCCGGGTATCGATGCATGGATGTGGTTGTTCAACGCGTTCCGAAACTGGAGTTCCTCCCAGAAATGGCGGTCCGTCGTCGCCCGGGGGCTCCAGAAAACATCGGTCTCGAATTCCTCCGGCATGTAGTCCGGAATGGTCAGCAGGTCGAGTTCTTCGACCAGCTCCCGGATTCTGGCCTCTGCATCGCGAGTCCTCCGCAGGTGCTGCCCGGCGCTCTGCGTCAGTTCCAGTTCGTCCAGCGACCGGTTTCTGTAGCGATCGAGGATGTAGTTGAAGCGGTAGCGGTGAAACTCGCGCTTGCCGATGCCCACGAGGTCGTCGACCGTGTGCGGCAGCAGGCGGACGTGCTTCAGGTACCAGTTGTAGTTTTCCGTACCGATTGCGGCGGATGGTTCCATGTCGTCGAGGTTATCGGCCAGCCAGTCACGATACCGTTGCGCCGAGGCCGTGGCTTCCCGGCAGTCTTCGAGCAGCTCGCTGTCCCGGGGCGCAAGACGGCCGCAAAGATCCTCGAACCAGCCGATGGTCCCCGCCGGCGGCTCGTCGCGATAAGGCTCGCCCTGGCCGACGCCGTCGAAACGATCAAGCAGGAAAATCGCAAGCCTGGCCAACTCTCCGGCCGGCTGCGTCAGATTCTCGATGGCGTTATCCACCATCGCGGGCACGGCATTGAGTTCCCGGGACAACGCTGCCCGCTCCCCGGGCGTCGAAGGAGCCTCCGCATAGGGTATGGCCCGGAACTGGTACAGATAGGTCAGGGGGTCGCGCGACCAGGGCTGCGTCACCCGGTGCTGGAAGACGATGTCATTCATCTTCGACCAGACCAGCAGGTAATCCACCTGTTGCGGGACGGACCATGAGGAGGTATCGATGTCGAGAAGCCGCCCGCGGAAGTCTTCGAGCTGCGCGCGTTGCTCCGCGACGGCGCGGCCGCTCAGATCCGGCACGGCGTCGCGCTGCCCGGGCCTGGCGAGTTCGAGAATCTCCTCGTTCATCCCGATCAGCTCGGTATAGCTGCCCTGCGCGAAAGCGCCGGGGCAGCACGCGAGCATCAGCATCAGCGACGCCGGAAAAAACGTCCTTGGATTGTCCACGCTCTCAGGTTCCCTATTTCCGCCGCCGCATCGAAACGATGGAGATCGAGTCGATTTTCGAGGCAAGGCGGATGATAGTCAGCGGCTCACCGATTGAGTGACGCGCAATCATCTCGCGATTCGAGGACAGCGGCATGATTTGCAAACAGCGCCGCGAGGGCTCGTGGAACCCTCGCGGCCGTCAACCTTCAAATCGCGACCCGGCCTAGAGGCCTACCTCTACGCCCACGAAGTAGCTGCGGCCCATCGGATCGTAGAGGTTAACTGCGATGTTGAGATCGGTGCCAGCCAGGTAACCCCAGATCGGAGGTTCTTTGTCAGCGATGTTGTTGATGCCGAAGTTCAGCGAGGTTCTTTCGGTGAAGTTCCAACTGCCATTCACATTGAATATAGCCCAGGGCTCCTGCGTACCGACCTCAAGCGGACCGGAGGTCTCGGACAGCTCGAGCTGACCGACATAGCTCATCTCCGGACTTAGCGTCAGTGGGCCCGAATTCCAGTTGACGCGCAGCAGGCCGCGGAAGTTCGGCGACGGACGAGTAGCCCCTCTTGAGCAGGCGCCGCTGTATTTGCCCGCGCAATCGAGCGCCGGAGTACTTTGCAACACCTGGTTCTGGTTCGTGAACTGCCACGACCCAAACCACCGAATGTCCATACTTGACTCACGACCGGCCAACGACAGCCAATTGGGTACGCTGTCAAACAAGTATGTGGCCGACATATCCATGCCGTCCACGTTGCGGTCGGCCAGGTTCAGCAATGGGGCGAAGACTTCGTCGATATTGCCGTTCGCGTCACGGACAATCGACTGACACGAGGCAGAGTTGAAATCCAATATCGTAAAGCAGTCATTGATAAGCTGCGGGCCAGCAACTGAGGCAATGGCGCCCGTCATCGTGATCTCGTAGTAGTCCACCGACATGTCCAGACCGGGCAGGAAATTCGGCGAGAACACGAATCCTGCCGTGAGGGTGTCGGCTTGTTCTTCCGACAAACCGGAGTTACCGCCACTAATCTCGGAATACCCCTGTCGCGCCGATACGTCCAGCGTGTCGATAAGATTGGCAGGCACGCCTTGCTGAACGCACAGATCCTTGACAGCTTGCGACGGGTTGTTAAAGGAGAAGCAAGGGTCAGAAGTAGTGTCGGGCTCGAAGCCGGCGCCAACCGGCGCCAACAGCTCGTCCAGGTTGGGCGCACGGATGGCCGTGCCATAGCCGGCCCGGATTTTCAACTGTTCGTTGACATCCATGTCCAGAGATAAATTCCAGGTGGACACCTGACCGACAGTCGAGTAGTCGGCGACGCGAACCGCACCCTCGAGCGCCAGACCTTGCAAGCCCATCTGGTTGTCAAGGAGCGGAACCCTGGCCTCGCCAAACAGCTCGAACAGGTCGTAATCGCCATCCACGACCGTGGGCGCTATGGATTGGGACGTGAGATCGTTGCGCAATTGCACGTCGTTCGGCACTTCGCGGATGTATTCCTTGCGGTATTCCGTACCGAACGCCGTCGCGACATTGCCCGCGGGCAGCTCGAACAAATCACCGGCGATGGTGGCGCCCCCGACGCTCCGCTCGAATCGACGGTCCGTAACGCTCTCGGTTCGCAGGAATTGGACCATATCCGGTGTCAACACGTCCGTGCCGAATACGTTTACGGGCACACAGCCGCGGATCGGGTTGCGGCAACTCGCACTGCCGTCTTCATTGATAACGACATCAAGGCCAAGCGCCAGAGCCGACTTCGATGTCAGGCCAACGAGCGTATGAGCCTGATCGTTTCTGGAGAACTGATAGAACGTATCCCATGTCCAGTTGTTTTCGCCGAGGTCGAAGTCTCCGCGCAGCCCTCCGGTGGCCAGGAACGCATCGGTGGTGTAATCGAAGTGTCGCGACTCGAATTCCACCATGCGCCGACCGGTATTGAACACTTCGTAATTGCCATCGCCGTCCGGATCGAACAACTCCGCGTTCTGCGCCCAGAAGTTCTGCAGCGTCGAGCTGAACACCGGGTTGTTGACCGCATTCGGGATGTAGACCGTACCGCGTGGATAGCCGGCAGACGTCGTTGGGGTGGCGTCGGCAGCCATCTGATAGTCCTGCCGGTACTTGATGTTAAAGACCTGGGCATACGCCTCGACCCGGTCGTTGATCTCGTGATTGCCTATCGCGCTGATCTGGAAGCGTTCAATGGGCCGTAACAGGTAATTGGTCTCCGCGTAGTTGTACCCGTCGCGGATTCGGCACCATGGCAGCGGCTGCCCGCCAGAGCCGAAACGTACCCCTATGATTCGGTCCGTAGCCGGGCATTCGCCGTCCGCATTGCTGAGATCGACGCCATTGATCTGCCCCATTTGCACAGCATTCAAGGCAACCCGGTTACCAAAAATATTGCCTGCGGCAAACTGCACCAGCTCGCCTTCCGGGCCCTGGGGGAACAGGGGTATGGCGGCGAAACTCCGATCGGCCCCGAGGATTGTGCCGCGCTCGGACCAGGAAAACGCGAATGCCACGTTGCTGGTGCCATCGTCGTCGCCATAGCCCACCAACAAGTCCGCCCGCTCTGTCTCGCCGTCGCCGTAACCGCTTGCGCCGCGTTGGTAGCGGGCGGTTACGCCCCGGATATCGTTTCGCAAGCGAAAGTTGACGACGCCGCCGATGGCGTCCGATCCGTAGACCGCGGAGGCGCCGCCGGTGACCAGTTC
The DNA here is from genome assembly GCA_965262365.1 of Candidatus Rariloculaceae bacterium. Lineage (GTDB taxonomy): Bacteria > Pseudomonadota > Gammaproteobacteria > Steroidobacterales > Rariloculaceae > UBA6522. The sequence goes on along the minus strand of OZ253541.1, from coordinate 5,324,598 downwards.
AGCCGACTCCACCATCATGTCCGGGATGCTGGCGAGGTCTGCAACACCCGAAACCTCGGCCGGGATATAGCGACGGCCGTCAACCAGCACCAGCGTGCGCACCCTGCCCAGGCCTCGCAAGTCGGCACTCATCGCCGCGCCTCCGTACTGATTCGAGTTGGAGGTGGTTTCGGGCCTTAGCTGGGGCATCCGGTTCACGGTCTGCTCCAAGGTCAGGAAACCCGAGTTCTGAATCTCATCCATGCCCACGGTGGCCACTGGGCTAATCTCGACGAAATCGCGGTCGCGCCGCAGGCGGGATCCGGTGACGACGACCTCTTCCAAGACGGCATCTTCCTCCTGTGCATTGGCGACAGTCACGGTAAGGCCCGCACCCGCGGCCGCGCTCGCGATCAGAGCGCACTGCACTGCCCGGCTAATTGGCGTAAGACGGTGATTCATCAACATGTACTCCCCTGACTGGCTTCTAGTTCGGCCGGCGGCTGGTAGTCGAACACCCCATAAAGGGGCGGCGGCGATGCCCACTGGCTGTTGTCGGTAAACCCCGTCCCATCGCCATCGGGTCGATGCCGACTTGCCGAGGTGAACCCCTTGGCGTACGCGATGCCTGCACATATGCGCACTCGTGCATACTTATAGTTCGCGTGATCGATTGTGTCAATGGTTTCCCGGCAATTGTTGTTTTCCGGCAACTGCAATTCCGGCAATTCCGGCAATTCCCATTAAACAGCCCACAACATCGAACCGCCACTCGAACCAACACCACAGCCATAACACCTGTGCACGGCGGAAAACGCCAAAACGAGAATTGCCGATCCGGGAATCAGGGACTTGTTTTTTTCGATCATAATGAAGTACGGTCGTTCGGTACGGTCCTTCGGATTCCGGTCGCCGCTTGTAGCCCGGCGCATCGCCGAGCCTGTGACGCGGATTGACCGGCTAATACCAATTGGAGGGAGAGCACATGCGCGTAAACAAACTACTCGTGATGGTTTCAGTCACGACACTAATCGCCGCCGGCGCGGTTCCCGGGATGGGGCAGGAACGTCTCGACCCGGAATTCGAAGCACTGGTCGACCGCTACCTGGAGGAAATCCACGGGGTCGGCGCGAACCAGGAACCGGACACGATGAGCGCGGAGAGTTTCGCGCGCCGGGTGCAGGTTTCCCACGAACTGCTCGGGGAACTCGAAGCGATCGACCGCGACGGGCTCGCCTTCGTGCAGGACATCGACTGGCGCTTCCTCAAGAGCCTGCTCGAGTCGAGGATCATCGAAGGCGAGCGCGTGCAGCGCTGGCGCCAGGATCCGAAGCTCTACCTCAATAACAGCGACGTCGCCTACAAGATCATCGCCGACCCGAGGCCCGTGAACACGCGCGCGGCCGAACTCGTCGACGACCTCGAATTGCTGCAGGTACGCCTCGTCAATGCCGAGACCAATCTCGATCAGCACATCGCGCGGTGGGTGGAGTTATCCAACGATTTCATCGACGGCTTCGTGCTCGTTTTGCAAAACGAACTGCCCCAGTTCGCCGAGCGCGTGGCGGATGGCGCGCTGCGTGACCAGCTGCTCGCCGCCGGAAAGGACGGTATCGCCGCACTCACGGAGTATCGCCGTTTCACCAACGAGGACCTGCCGCAGCGGGAGCAGGGCGACTACGCCATCGGCGAGGAGGTCTTCAATGAGCTGATGGAGAACAAGTACCTGTTTCCCGAGAATGATCTCCACCTGCGCCGGATCGCGCGCGGCGCCCCGGGATTCAACCGGATTCCGAATTATCACGATTGGGGTTGGAAGCAGTTCAACATCGTGCTGGGCCACCTGGAGGTCAAGGCGCGCAGGATCGATCCGGAGCGCACCTGGCTCGAAATCATCCAGAACGAGAAGGATGACCACTTCTTCGCCGAACAACTCGTCTACAAGCACCTGGAGGCGACCCGGGCGACGCGTGACTGGGTCATCGACAACGACCTGGTCACCATTCCCTGGGAAGACGACGACGCCATCATGGAAGCGGCCGATCCCAGCCTCTGGTCATCGCAATGGTGGGGTTGGGGTCCGGGCGTGCCCGTCGCTTCTCCGTTCCGGAAAGCGGCCTGGACCATCATTCCGGTCAGCCCGGACTGGCCCGAGCACATCGCCGAGGGCAACCTCCGCGAGAAGGACGCTTCCTTCATGTACGTGATCGCGACCCACGAGGTGTACCCGGGGCATCACCTGCAGCGTCTCTACCAGAACACCCTCGACCGGCCGTTGCGGGTCTACGAGAGCAGCTATTCGAACCAGTCCTGGTGTTACTACATCGAGTGGGAACTGACTCCGGACCCGAAATACGGCTGGTTCCCGGAGGACAAGCAGGATGTCTACGAGCTGGAATATCTGCGCGCCAAGCTTTGGCGCATGGGCAGGGTGATCATCGACTCCGGCCTGCACACCGGCCGCATGACTTACGAGGAGGCGCTGGACCTGGAGACGAACACCATCGGCTTCGTCGACCGTGGTGCGCAGATCAATATCGACGGTATTGTTTCCCGGGTCGGCACCAGCATGTCCGCACCGACGGTCGGCTACTTCCAGTGGATGCTGCTGCGCGAAGACTACTTCCAGAAGATGCGCGAGCTCGACCAGAAGGGAACGCTGAAGGATTTCCACGACCGGGTCTACAACATCGGTTTCCTGCCGGTCGTGCTGGTCCGCGAGGAAATGTTCCACCAGCTCGACCAGGAGTTTGGCAGGGGCTAGTGCTCCTTCAACCTGATCATTGCGCACCCGAAGAGGCGTTCGGTTGGTGAGGCCTTCTCCGCGCCGGTTGTTGCCGTTGCTCGCGACCCTGTTGGCGACCGGGCCGGCACTGGCGGATGAAGAGGACGGACGGCCGCAACGCGACGGTCCCGCGCCACCGACGATCCTTGTGACCGCCCCGATGCTGGAGCGCGGCAAGGCGATTTACGAGTCTTTCTGCATTGCCTGCCATGACCGCGACGGCGCCGCCATTGCGGTGCCCGGGCAGGGCCCCGAGATGACGCCGCCGGACCTGCGGGACCCGGCTTTCATGGCGTTACGTTCAGACATGGACTTCGCCAACATCATCCAGCACGGCGGCTTCTCAATGCCAGCGTACGCGCAGGTTCGGGGCGACGACCTCGTCGCCCTGGTCGCCTGGACCCGCAGCCTGAGCTGGCCGGAGATCGAGAGAGTCGACCTGCAGCTCCTGGCACAGGGCACGGTCGAGGATTTCAAGCCGGTCACCACGGCCATGCTCGAAGATCCGCCCGACGGCGACTGGCTGATGTTTCGCCGCACCTATGACGGCTGGGCCCACAGCCCGCTCGACCAGGTGAACCGGGACAACGTGGACGAACTGCGCCTGGCCTGGTCCCGCGCGGGTGAGCCGGGCGGCCAGTACACCACGCCGCTGGTAGTTGCGGGCACCTTGTACGTGCAATACCCGGGCGACGTCATCCAGGCGCTCGATGCGACAACCGGCCGCCTGATCTGGGAATACCGGCGCCAGCGCGAGGACGACAGCCGATCGCGCAACCGCCGCAACCTGGCGATTTACGGGCACCGCCTGTTTCACCTGACGGACGACCGCCATCTCATTGCACTCGATGCGCGCACCGGCGCACTCCTTTGGGAGACCGAGGAACCGGGCGGCGATGCCGGAATCGGACACATGGGTGGCCCGATGGTGGCCGCGGGCATCGTCGTCAGCGGCCGTTCCTGTTCGGCGCGCGGCGGCCCCGAAAGCTGTTACCTGGCGGGGCACGACCCGGAAACCGGCCACGAGCTGTGGCATAGGCGGACCATCCCCAGACCCGGCGAACCGGGAGACGAAAGCTGGGGCGACCTGCCCGACGAGCGGCGCTGGCATGTGGGAAGCTGGGCCGGCGTACCGAGCTACGATCCGGAACTCGGGCTCCTGTATTGGGGCACCTCGGTACCGCAGCCGTCGCTGGAACGACTGCGCGGCACCACGGGGCACGATGTGTTGTATTCCAACAGCACCCTGGCGACGGATCCTTCCACCGGCGACCTGGTCTGGTACTACCAGCACCTGCCGCGCGACAACTGGGACCTGGACCATGTTTTCGAACGCTACCTGGTCGACGTGGCCGTGGCGCCGGACCCCGCCGAAGTGCCGTGGATCAATCCCCGTATTACGCCCGGCGAGCTCCGGCGCGTGGTGACGGGTATTCCCGGCAAGACGGGTATCGTCTATACGCTCGACCGGGAAACCGGCGAATTCCTCTGGGCCCGGGAAACGCTGCACCAGAACGTCATCGCCTCCATCGACGGCAGCGGCGAGGTGCACATAGACGAAGATATGGTCGTCGGCCCGTTCGAGGAGATCCTGGTCTGCCCGTCGCTCGGCGGCGGCAAAAACTGGCCGGCGGGGTCGTACAGCCCGCGCACCGGCCTGATGTACCAGCCGCAACAGAACCTGTGCCACCTGCAGACCGGCTACACCGATACGCCCACGGCCGAGGATGGCTATGCGACTAGCTGGCTGATCGTCGAAGACCCGGCGGTGACCGGCGACCCGTACCCGGTTGGGCGCATCGACGCCGTCGACATCTCCACCGGACGCCAGGCCTGGCGGCACGAGCAGCGTGCCGCGGTACTCGGCACGGCCGTATCGACGGCGGGTGGCCTGCTGTTCACCGGCGACATCGATCGGCGCTTCACGGCGCTGGACGACAGTACGGGCGAAGTGCTCTGGCAGACGATCGTCAGCGCGCCGGTCTCGGGCAGCACCGTGTCCTACGCGGTCGGCGGGCGCCAGTACATCGCGGTCGCCGTCGGTGGCGGCACGGCATCGCCCGAACGCCGCGCCCTGTCCATCCACACCGAGCTGAATCCGCCGCGCGACAGCCCGGCGCTGTTCGTATTTGCGTTGCCGGTACATTAAGTGTTCTTGAGCGACGCTCGTGCCACAGTCCCCGGGAAGCGGAACCGGGGTTGATTCGATCCCGCGGTCATGGCCTTGATGGCCGCCAACCTCGTGGCGTAGTCTCGAAGTACCGGGGCGTTTCCATGGCACGTTACGGCGATGGCGCATTCAGCTAAGCATGCGTCCAACTGGGGTTGGCGACGTTACTGGCGTGAGAATCGCCTGGCTGCGTGCGTACCCGACAACCCGAATTCCGCCGCTGCTATCGAAACGCACTGGAGCGGGTTTTTTGCGCAGTTCCCCGCGGGAAACCGCGTGCTGGATATCGCTACCGGCAACGGCGTGCTGCTGGTCTGGGGCGCGAGAGCCGCGCGGGCGGCAGGACGCGAGTTGACGCTGACTGGCATCGATCTTGCGGATATCGATCCGGCCCGCTTCCTGCCGGAGCACCGTCTCGATCTGGCGGCAGCGCGATTCATCGGTAAAACGGCGGCGGAGTCATTGCCGTTTGCCGATGGCAGCTTCGACGTGGTGGTCTCGCAATACGGTCTCGAATATGCGGATCTCGAACTCGCCTTGAGCGAGGCCGCGCGCGTGCTGGAACCGGGCGGACAACTGCACTGGCTGGCGCACGGCGCCGGCAGCATCGTGGTTGCCCAAGCCCCTGCCAAACTGCTGGATATCGACCTGTTGTTGGCCTCGGAAGGTCCCTTTGCCGCGATGCAAGCATACGTCAAGGCCCGTGTTCGCAAGCGCAAAGTGAGTCGCGCGACGCGCGAACTCACCGAGGCCCTGCGCATGGCAGAATCACACTGCGCTGCCGAACCTCCTGCCACGCTGGTACACCAACTCTGTGGCGGCATCCTTGAGACGGCCAATCAATTTCAAAAGTACCGCCCCGCCGACGTCGAGCATTGGCTCAATGAAAACCTCAAACGCCTGCGTGGCGAACGGCAGCGGGTCCGGGATTTGCAGTCAGCATGCCTCTCCAGGCGTCGTCTCGCACGAGTGGAGCAGACTCTGGGCGCGGAACCCTGGTCAGATGCCGTGATTTCCTCGTTCGACGTGGGCGCCGCGGGCAACTCCGTCGGACAACTCATTCGCGCCGTCAGGCTCTGAGCCTCAGCCTGGCGAAGCGCTGCTCGAGGCGCTTCACGGCGGCTGTGCCTCCACCGCCATGATCGCCGCCAGCACCGCCAGCCGCTTCCCATGTTGTAGTTTTGACGCAATTTCTGGCCGGAAAATACGGTCTGGTGGGCAGCGTGCGCGGATGGATGCACGACAGAGTTTGCGTACAACACGGGAAGGCCCTCGCCATGGGGCCGCAACCCGTTCCTCACAGGGGGCGGTTCAATTGGAACATTTGCAATTTTCGACGCACATTGCACACAATTGTTCGCATTCCTACGGCCGGTCCGGATAATGCATCGAGCGATCCGGGTGTCGGTCAATGGCCGGTGCTGGAACCGTTGGCCACAAAAAGAGGCTGTGCGTGTACGACCTTTCGGGAAAGACGATACTTGTGACGGGGGCATCGAAAGGTATCGGCGCCGAGATCGTGCGGACGCTCGGCGACGCCGGGGCCCACGTCATAGCCCACTATCGAAGCGACCGCAGCGGCGTGAGCAATGCCTGCCGCGGCATCGACAACGCCAGGAAGCTCCTGGTGCAGGCCGACTTCTCGAGACTCGACGACGTGGAAGCGCTCTGGGATGCGGCGTCGAGTTGGCGTGACCGCGTTGACGTAGTCATCAACAATGCCGCCGTGATGCTGTGGCAAGGTGGTTTCGGCGAGCCGCTCACAGCGTGGGATGAAACGTGGCAGCGAACACTGCACATAAACGTGCTCGCACCGGCGCGGCTGATTCGGCGCGCCGTCGAACACTTCACCGAACGTGGTGGTGGAGTTATCGTCACGATTTCCAGCTGGACAGCCCAAAAGGGCGTGACCAATCCCGACAACATCGCCTATGGTGCATCGAAGGCGGCGATTCATAATGCCACGCAGACCGTCGCCCGAGCGTACGCCCACGAGGGAATCCTTGCCTACGTCATCGCGCCCGGGGTCGTGCGCACCAGGCTATCGGAGCAGTTTGCAGCAACCCAGGGCGGGGAATCGGCAATCACGGAATCGCTGGCGATGAAGGAATGGGTCCCGCCGAAGGAAATCGCCGAACTTGCCGCCTACCTGTCTTCAGGCCAGGTACGACACCTGTCGGGGGCGACGCTGGACGTAAACGGCGCCAGTTACATACGATGAGAATCTTCGATGTAACTATCGGCATAGCCGCGAAAACCGGAGGTCAACACATGCGACGCGGAATCTTTCTGTTCACTGCTCTCATCATGGTCGGATTCGCGGCATCCGGCAGTGCCCGCTCCCTGGACGAGATCATCAGCGACGGAACCATTCGAATCGGGGTCAACCCCAACTTTCCGCCGATGAGTTCCTTCGGTCTGACGAACCAGCTGGAGGGGTTCGATATCGACATCGGCAACAGGATTGCCGAAGCCATTGGCGTCGATGCCGAGTTTGTAACCACCGAGACGGCGCAACGTGTGCCCTTCCTGGTTTCCAACCGTATCGATATCGCACTCGGGGCCTTGACCCGGACACCCGAGCGGGCCAAGGTCATCAGCTATACTGTTCCCCTGCATTCCGAATCCATGGGGGTCATCACCACGGACGAGATCAATATTTCCAGCTGGCAGGAACTCGACAGGGAGGACATCACGCTGGTCAACATGAGGGGCAACCTGTCGGTGGAACTGCTCAGGGACCGGCTGCCCAATCCCTCGGTCCTGCTGGTTGACGGCAACGCCGACACGATCCGCGCCATCGCTCAGGGCCGCGCCGACGCCCTGGTCGAGAACGTGGACTTCTTCATCAGGCTTACCGAGAACTACCGCAACGTGAACTGGCGCGTGCTGAACGATCCCATCTTCGTGGCCTGGTGCGGCATTGGCGTCGGCAAAGGCAGCAACGAGCTTCGCGACTTCCTGAACATTCTCCTGTTCGACCTGCATTCAGCGGGTTTCATCAATGAACACTGGATCAAGTGGTACGGGGCACCGATGGCCGTGCCGATCGAACCAGATCCTTACTTTTGAAACAAGTTGTACCTGAACTGAAAACCGGGTGAGATTGCCGGCTCCCGCACAATGGATTACACGTTTCAGTTCTCGGTGGTATTCAGGGAGCTGCCCTACCTGCTCGGTGGAGCACTGATAACACTGCAAATCGCGTTCATCACCTTCTGGTGCGGCGCGTTCATTGGTGTATTCGGCGCAGTCGCCAAAGTCCATGGCGGTCGCTTCAGCCGCCGTGTGGCTTCCTCGTACGTGACCTTCTTTACCAACACACCTGCGCTGGTACAGATTTTCCTGCTGTACTACGCCTTGCCGGACGCCGGCATTCTGCTCAGTTCCATGACCGCGGTGCTGATCGGTCTGACGCTCAATGCCGGCGCCTACCTGACGGAGATCCTCAGAGCCGGCGTCATTTCCGTACGCCGGTCCGAAATCGATGCGGCAACGGCACTGGGTATGTCGCTGCTGCAGATCGTGGTCAACGTAATGCTTCCCCACATTGCCAGAACCATTTATGCGCCTCTTTCGAACTTCTTCATCTGGCTGGTACTCGGTAGTTCGATGGCCGCGCTCTTCGGCGTGGAAGAGTTGACGGGACGGGCGATCAACATCAGCACCGCCAACCTGCGCACCATAGAGACGTTCCTGGTGGTTGCGGTCATTTATGTCGTCGTGACCGTGCTGGCCAGTGCTTCGCTGGCGCTGGTCGGGCGAGTGGCGTTCCGGGTCCGGGCAAAGGTGTTCTGATGCTGGAACAGATCGCTGAACAAATCCCGCTTTTCTTCGGCTACCACAATATCGTCTTCATCCTGCAGGCCGCAGGCCGCACCCTGGGAATGACGTTCGTGGGCTGTTCCGTGGGCTTCACATTCGGTTTTCTGATCGCGGTGCTGCGCCACTCCACACTGCCGATCCTGTTCCTGCCCCGGTTGCTGGGTATCGCCTATGTCGAGACCTTTCGCCGCATTCCATTCCTCGTGATCCTGTTCATTGTCCTGTTCGTGATCGAACCCCTGATGCCCGGAACCTCGTTGTTCGGGATCGCCACCGTGTCCGTCTGCCTGCTGTCGACGGCATTTCTGTCGGAAATCATTCGTTCGGGACTGGAGTCCGTGCCGATGCAGCAGATTGAAGGAGCGACAGCCCTGAACCTGACCGGGCTGCAAACCCTGTTCATGGTCATCCTGCCGCAGTCGTGGAAAGTCATTCTGCCGCCGGCGGCCGCATTTGTCGTCATGTTCATCAAGGACACCTCGCTGGCATCGCAGCTCGGTGTCATAGAAATGACTTTCGCCGGTGAAATGCTGGTGAACCGGGGGTTTTCCCCGGTACTGGGGTTCGGTGTCGTCCTGGTGTGCTATTTTGCGATGTCCTATCCCCTCAGCCGACTTGCCATTCGCCTGGAAAAACGTCTTGAAGCATCTTGAGATCAGAGGCCTGTCGAGTGCATACGGCTCAACCAGGGTACTGAGAGACGTTTCCCTGGATGCCGACAAGGGCGAGGTCGTGAGCCTAATCGGCCCGTCCGGCTCGGGCAAGAGCACGTTGCTGAGAGTACTTGTCGGGCTGACCCCGCCGACCGCAGGTGAAGTCAGTATCGCCGGTGAGACAGTCGACTACCGTAACCGCAAGAGCGTGAAGACGGTTCGTGACCGAATGTCGATCGTGTTCCAGCAGTACAACCTGTTCCAGAACATGACAGTGCTTCGAAACGTGACCGTCGCGCCGATCAAGATAAAGAAACGCCCAAGGGCCGAAGCAGAGAAAGACGCCATGTTACTGCTGGAACAGGTCGGCATGGCGGAGAAGAAGGACGCCTACCCGGACGAATTGTCCGGCGGCCAGCAGCAACGGGTTGCCATCGCCCGCGCGCTGGCCACGAACCCTGACATCCTTCTGCTCGACGAGGTGACTTCGGCTCTCGACCCCGAACGGGTCAACGAGGTACTCGATACGATTCGCGCCCTGACCAGCGAAGGCATCACGATGTTGATCGTGTCGCACGAAATGGCCTTCGTCCGGGAGGTCTCGACACGAATCGCAATGATGGACGAAGGAAGGATTGTCGAATGCGGGTCCCCGGCACGAATCTTCGATTCACCGACGAAAACGCGCACCCGGGATTTCGTATCCAAGATACTCAAACATTGATCCGGCAGCGGGCAACGCTCAGGGTCGGAACGCGGAAAGGTCGTAATTCACCGGCGGTTCGCGACCCTGAACGAGACTTGCGACAATTCTTGCGGCCGCCGGCGCTCCGCTGAACCCCATCCACGGCACGCAATTGACGTAGAAACCGCCGGCGCCGGGCATCTCGCCGATCACCGGTAGCCAACTGTCGTTTCCGTTGACCTCCGCTGCCCATGTCCTGACGATTCGTGCCGAGGCGACGGCCGGCACCGCGTCCACCGCCACGCGCAGGTTGTTCAGCAGCGACTGTCCCGCGACGCGCGGGCGGCGCCGGTCATCGATCTCGGCAGGCCATCCACCCCCGATCAGAACCGTCCCCTTGCGGGTCTGCTTGAGCGTCAACAGGTCGCTGGCGGAATACAGCAGATGATCGATTACAGGTGCGACGGGCTCGGTGACACTCAGCTGAATCGGATGGGACTGCATGTCGAGGTGCCCGCCGAGCAGACCGGCGATGCGCGCAGCATCGTTTCCGGCCGCGTTGACGACATATTCAGCACGATACGAGCCCCGGTTGGTGGTCACCTCCAGACCGGTACGGCTCCGGCTGATTGCAACGACCCTGTGTCCGGTCAGGACGGTTGCGCCCAGCGCTTGCGCCGCACGGCCGATAGCCACCGTGGCAGTCAACGGATTGGCCTGGCCCTCCATCGGACAGTAAGCGCCGCCAATGACCCGCCGGGAGACGTACGGTGCGCGCCGCCGAACTTCTTCTGCGGTCCATAGCTGCGTGTCGAGTCCCGCGTCTCGTTCGAGTCGGGCCTTGGCCTCCATGAGACGCATGCTTTGGTCTGTCGTGGCCAGTACCAGGCCGCCCGGCTGCGAGACCTCCAGATCGGTCCCGAATACAGACCCGAACCCCCGCCACATCGCCATCGAATGCGCGAAGAATGGCAGTGCCGGCAGGAACCGGCGGGCCCAGGACATTCCGAACTCCGCGAAGGGCTCCGGTTGAATCTGTGCATGGAGGCTGCCGGCATTCGCGCCGGAAGCGAGCGTTCCCAGCTCGAACTGCTCCAGAAGCGTTACATCTGCACTGTCCGAAGCGAGGAAGTAGGCGGTCGAGCACCCGGCGATTCCGCCGCCTATGACGATGACGTCCGACAAACTGCGACCCCGGAATGGCGGAAAACGCGACTACGATTTGTGCGCCATGTTAACTTATGGGCGCATAGCGCGCACTCACAGGGGAATGTCGGAATACCCCTGAATCGATCATCGGAGACCACCCATGTCAAAACAGTTCCGCGGTAGTTATACCGTTTCCGTAACGCCGTTCACGGAGGACGGACGCGCGATCTGCACGGAGTCGTGGATGAAGTTTCTGGACTGGCAAGTCGCCTGCGGCGTTCCCGGGATCATCGTCCTTGGAACGACGGGCGAATTCCTTACGATCACCGACGACGAACGGCGGGAACTCGTAGCCGCAACGGTCGAGTACGCCGGCGACCGCATGGATGTTCTGGTCGGGTCGATGAATGCGCATACACCCAATGCCGTTCGATACAGCCGGGAAGCCGAAGAACTCGGCGCCGATGGCCTGATGATCCTGCCGCCGTATTACTACACGCCCACGGAGGACGAGATCTTCAACTACTACCGGGCGATTTGCGAAGCCGTGTCGATCCCGATCATGCTGTACAACAACCCCTTCACCTCCCACGTGGACATTTCGGCGAAACTCGTCGGTCGCCTGACCCGGGCCTTTGAGAACGTCCGCTACATCAAGGAGGCCAGCATGGATGTCGGCCGCGTGTTCGACATCGTCGAAGAAACCGACGGCGTAATGAACGTATTCGCCGGAGAGCGACCTGTGGAAAGCTTTCTCCTGGGTGCCGTGGGCTACGTCAATCCCTTCGGCAATTACATCCCCTATTCGACGTCGCGGATGTGGGACCTGCTTGTTGCCGGCCGCATCGAGGACGCAACGCACATTCAACTGCTTGCAGATCACATCAACGACACGATCGCCGAAGGGCATCCGCTGTACGGCCACCAATGCTATTCCAAGGCGCTCGCGGCAGCGGCCGGCTACCCGGTAGGTGACGTGCGCGAGCCGCTGACGAAATTCAGCGAACTCGGGCAGGAAGGGATCGACCGTTGCGAGAAGATGGTCAAGTTGATGGACGAAGTGGAAGCGTTTGCCGCCGGCACGCAGGAAAGAGCACAATTCGGGTAACCCCGTCCAGTCCCTCGCACGAATGACATCCGGCCACCGCGAACGTTTGCAGCAGTCCTCGCTGCCGCCACTCTTTTGCCCTTTCCCACTGCGGGACATGACCTTTCCCAATCGCGTCGTCGTCACACCCATGTGCCAGTACTGCGCCGACGACGGCCATGCGGCGGACTGGCACCTCGCCCATCATGGCCGTTTTTCGCTGGGCGGCGTCGGCGGTGCGCTGGTCGAGGCCACGGCGGTTACCCGGGACGGACGCATCACCCATGGCTGCCTCGGGATATACAGCGACAGTCACGTTGAGCGCCTGTCGCAAATCGCGGCGTTCTACCACGCCCATGACATTCCCGTCGGTATCCAGTTTGCACACGCCGGTCGGAAGGGCAGCGCGGCGCTGCCATTCGAAGGCGCTGCTCCACTGACGAAATACGATCCGTCGAGCGCGTGGGAGACCATCGCGCCGAGCGCCATTCCCATGACGGAAGGCTGGCCGACTCCGCGGGCCATGACGGTCGACGAAATTCACCAAACGATCGACGCGTTCGTGGAAGCAGCCAGGCGGGCAATCGGGGCGGGCTTCGATTTCATCGAAATCCACGGCGCCCACGGCTATCTCGTCAACAGCTTCTTTTCCCCCATCTCGAACAGGCGCGATGACGAATGGGGCGGGTCCGCAATAGACAATCGCCTGCGTTTCCCCGTGCGGATCGCCGAAGCGTTGCGTGCCGCGATACCCGCTTCGATGCCGCTCCTGTACCGAACATCTTCCGTTGACGGCATTGAGGGAGGGATCGAAATTGACGATACGGTCATTCTGGCAAAGGCGCTCAAGTCCGCCGGTGTGGACCTGATCGACTGTTCGTCAGGGGGGATCATCGGGCCCTCGGGCCGGGCCCTGATTCAACCGTCGCCGGGCTACCTGGTGCCCTACGCCGAGGAAATCAGGCGCGCAGCCGAGTTACCCACCATGGCGGTGGGATTGATCACCGAGGCGGAGCAGGCTAATGAAATCATTGCAGCCGGGCGCGCGGACCTGGTTGCGATGGGCCGGCAGATGATGGACGAGTCGAACTTCGCATACCACGCTGCAAAAAAACTCGGTCACCCGGACCCCTGCTCGTTACTGCCCGATTCGTACGCCTTCTGGTTGCGCCGCCGCTGACTAGTGCTCTTCCACTTGATAATTGCGCATCAGCGCGTCCACAAGCGCACAGTTGCGCAATGATCAGTTGGATAGAGCGCTATGGCACTGACCCCATCGATGAGCTGCGAATGGGCATCATGGCCGTCCTGTTACCGCTCACGACCACCGGCAAATGGCCCGAGAGTTCCTCGTCGAGCGCTTCGTCACCCGTATCGACCAGCAGGCATCCCCACGGCAGCGCCGTCAGCTTTTCCAGCGACGAGACAATGTCGATGTTGTCCTTGCCGACCCTTCTGATGACTCGCGCACTCAACTGCTGATTGCCGCGGCCAAACAGGAAACCCTGTCCGCCGACGACGCTGACGGCAATTCGCCCGCGCCCATGCCTGCCAAGCAACTGCAATATCTCCCGCTCATTGATATCGGTCGCCAGACAGGACCCGTGCCGCACCGCATCGACACCCAACAGCGTACCCCCGAAGCCGATTTGCCGCTTTGCCAGCTGCATTGTCGTTCCGGGTCCCAGCAGGGAAATGCACGAATCGTCCATGCGGGCCACCACACGCGCTATGGCCGCATCGAGCGCCGCCTGTTCCGACACGGGGCTTGAGGCCTTCGCTCCGGGCACGAGAAAGCCCGATCGAGGCGTACGCATGATGCCGTAAAGCCGCGGCGAAGCCTCGCCTGTGCCGTTGACGTCACGATCGAGAATCTCGGCATCCCCGAGCAGGGACCGCCGGTCACGTGCACGCAGGAAGCGTGCCGCGATCTCTCCGGCCGCCCGCGCGCTGGCAGCAAACACGGCGGAGTGCATCTTGACACCGGAAGGCACGCCCAGAACCGGCACTTGCCGGTCAATGACCTCAAGTACATCACGCGCGGTGCCGTCTCCCCCAACAAAAAGCAGCAGATCCGGGTCGCTTGCAACGATGGCCGTTGCACCGGCCCGGGTATCGGCGGCGATCGTGTCGCGGTCCGCTGCGGTCACGAGCACCCTTGGTTCGAGACCGGCAAAGGCTGCCGCATCGGCGCCCATATCGCCCGCGCACGTCAAGACAGAAAGGCTGTCGCCGAACCCGCTGAGCTGTGACAACGCCTTTCGGGCCCGTTCGGAGGCGACCGGCGTTGCCCCCAATTTCCGGGCCACCGTAGCCAATTCGCCATCGGTGCCCTTGAGCCCGACGGATCCTCCCATTCCGGCAATGGGATTGACTATCAGGCCGAGCCGATGCTCCACGCCCGCCTCCGGCGCAAGGTTTGTTTCAATGTGCGAACGTCTGTGCGCAGTGACATAGACTTGTGCCAATATAACACTGTAGAGCCATTGAGCTTCCCGTTTCCTGCGGGGAGACAACCGGACAACAAGAACTTCAGGAGCGTTTCTTGGAAAGGTCGCGCGCACACCCATACATGCCGAATTCGGTTCCGGCTGTTCACCGCCAGTTGCTTGCGGCACTTGGCATCGATTCGGTGGAAACGCTGTTCTCCCAGATCCCCGACGACCACAGGCTCAGGAAACCGCTGCAGTTGCCTCCCGCCCTGACCTCCGAATCCGAGCTGCGGCGGCACATGTCCGACCTGTTGTCGAAGAACCGGTCCTGCGAGGACGCGCTCAGCTTCCTCGGCGGCGGTTGCTGGCACCATCACGTGCCGGCGATCTGCGACGAAATCGTGCAGCGCAGCGAATTCCTGACGCCGGTCTGGGGCACACCGGCGTCAGACCTCGGCAGAAACCAGGCATGGTTCGAATTCACCAGCCAAATGGGCGAACTCCTCAGCATGGATCTGGTGGCCCTGCCCGTCTACAGCTGGGGATGCGCAGCCGGCCACGCGATCCGCATGGCCGCGCGAATTACCGGTCGCAGCAAGGTCATCGTCCCGAAACTGATGGACCCCGAGCGGTACGCCGTCATCAGGAACTATTGCGAACCCACGGAAATGTCCTCGCACCTCGAAATTGTCGAGGTGGATTGCGATCCGGACACATTGCTGCTGGATCTTGAGGACCTCGGAGGCAAACTGAACGACGCGATCGCCGCGGTGTATTTCGAGAACCCGACGTGCCTGGGCCAGATCGAACGCCAGGCGCAATTGATCGCCGAGGCCGCCAGAGCCTGCGGCGCCGAAACCATCGCGGGCGTCGACCCGATTTCCCTGGGCATCCTCAAGCCGCCGGGGCAGACCGGCGCCGACATCGCGGTCGGTTCCATTCAGCCTCTCGGCATACATATGAACTGTGGCGGCGGCCTTGGCGGGTTCATCGCTTCCCGCGACGAACCGCTATATGCATACGAGTATCCCGCGCTGATGGTGAGCATTGCCGAAACGACCCATGGCGAGTACGGCTTCGGCCTGGCATTGGCCCACCAGAGTTCATATGGCATGCGGGAAGAGGGCAAGGACTGGACCGGAAACTCCACCTACCTGTGGGCGATTGCGGCGGCAGCGTACATGGCGCTGCTGGGACCCGCCGGGTTTCGCGAACTGGGCGAACTCATCATCCAGCGCGCACATTACTGTGCGTCACTGCTGGACGGAATCGACGGTGTGCGGGTCCTTGCGAAACGCGGATTCTTCAAGGAATTCGTCGTCAATTTCGACGATGCCGGCCAGCGTGTCGCCGAAATCAACGCCGGGTTGCTGCGCCGCGACATATTCGGCGGTATCGACTTGAGCGAGACGATTCTGCAGCTTGGCCAGAGCGCCCTGTACTGCGTTACGGAACGGCATACGCAAGCCGATATCCGGCGTCTCGCCGCAGCGCTCGCCGAGGTCTGCAGGAAATGAGCGTGCAGCTTCGCAGATACCACGCGGCCGTGTGGGACGAACCGCTGGTAATGGAAATGGGTGTCCACGGACGCCGTGGCTGTCATTTTCCAGCGGCAGAAGCGGATGTCGCCGCCACGTCCGGCCCCGCGGAGGAGCTTGTCCCGCAATCCATGCGGCGCTCATCCGGCCCGGAATTGCCTGAAATGTCGGAACCGGACGTGCTGCGGCACTACCTCCATCTCTCCCAGCAAACGCTGGGAATGATGGGAATCAGCCTCTTCGGCACGTGTACGATGAAGTACAACCCGCGCCTCACGGAAAGCCTTGCCGCGCGACCATGGATCGCCGACCTGCACCCCGGTCAGGACCCGTCGACGCAACAGGGCATACTCGAGATTGCCCACAACCTCAGCGAGTTGCTGTGCGAACTCTCCGGCATGGACCAGTTCACGTTTCAGCCGGCCGGCGGCGCCGACGCGGCCTATGCGCACGCATGCCTTACCCGGGCATACCACGCCGAGCGAGGCGAACTCGAACAACGAAACCAGATCATCACCAGTATCCAGGCGCACCCATGCAACCCGGCGACCTCGGCCGCCGCCGGTTTCGAAGTGGTTACATTGATGCTGGAGTCGGACGGGTACCCGTCGCTGGATGCGCTCAAGGCGGCCGTCTCCGAGCGCACGGCGGCGCTGATGATCAACAATCCCGATGACATGGGAATCTATAACCCGAACATCAGGGAATGGATCAGGGTCGTACACGATGCCGGCGGCCTTTGCTTCTACGATCATGCCAATTTCAACGGCGTCATGAGCAAGGTCAGGGCCCGCGAACTGGGCTTCGACGCGTGCATGTTCATGTTGCACAAGACGTTCGGCGTCGCCAAGGGCGGCGGCGGTCCCGCCGTCGGCGCCTACGGTTGCACGGCCGAACTCGCCCGATACCTGCCGGGCCCCATCGTGAGGAAAGCGGGCGATCGATTCGATCTTGTCGACGATTCGCCAGTGAGCATCGGGCGTGTCCGGGAATACTGGGGCAACGTGCATCAGCTGGCCAAGGCCTACGCCTGGACGCGCGCGATGGGCGCCGAAGGCATCGCGGAAGCCTCCGACATGTCGGTACTGATCAACAATTACATGGAACGGGAACTGCTGAAGATTCGGGGCATCACGCGCTCGCATCCGGAGATCGGATCCTGGCGCATGGAAATGACGCGATTCAGTCTCGGCCAGCTCTACGAAGACACCGGCGTCAACGTCATGGACGTGCAAAACCGCATGGTCGACTTTGGCGTGGACGCATTCTGGCTGAGCCACGAACCCTGGGTCGTACCGCAGCCGTTTACGCCGGAGGCTGGCGAGATGTGGTCGAAGGAGGATATCGACTACTGGATTGCCGTCTTGAAGCAGATATCGGACGAGGCCTATTCGGATCCCGAAATCGTCAAATCCGCGCCGCACAACCAGGCGATTCACAAGCTCGGTCCGGAATCGCTGGACGAGCCCGACCGCTGGGCCATGACGTGGCGTGCCTACAAGCGAAAACAGTCCTGAGAAAGGAGAAACGAGCATGAAAATTCGTCCAATCACCCTATCCATAGTCGCTGGAATAATTGCCGGCATAGTGGGGCTCCCCGCCATGGCACAGGACGAGAGCGACGCCATTCACGTCTCCCCGGAACTCGTCCAGCTAGCCGAGGAAATCCGGGCATTTCGAAGCCCGGTTTTCCGGGCGAGAACTTGGCGTCCCAACGCCATCGGCGATGAAATCCCCGATTTCGCCGCCATCGTCGAAGAACAGACCGAGGGGCTGGCGGAATTTCGCCGCCGCCTGAACGACCTGGATCACACCGGATGGCCGGTGCACGACCAGGTCGACTATCTGCTGCTGCGCTCGGAACTGGACGATGTCTTTTTCGAACACCACATTTTGCGCGAATTCGAAACCAATGCCGGTTTCTACGTGGAGCAGGCGATCAACGGCGTTGCGCGTGAGATGGGCGATATGGTTCCCTACAGCGAGGAGAAAGCCGAGGCCATCATCGCGGCCTTCGAACGCACCGACGGAATCCTTGAACAGGGCCCGGAAAACATCGCGTTCGAGGACGCCGCTCCCGAACTTGCCCATGGAAGCCTCAGGCACGTGGTGGACATTCGGGAAAAATACGCTGCCGGCGTCGACCTGCTGGAGCCGCATTTTCCTGAATCGCATCGCGAGAGACTGCGCAGCGCGGCCGCCGATGCCGCGATCGCGCTCGAAGAATACGGCGAGTGGATCGAGCAGAGCCTGCCGATGATGCAGGGCGCCCCGAACGTGGGCACGGCCAACATGGAATGGTATTTCGAGCGCGTCAATTTTTCGCCCTGGAACACCGAGGAACTGCTGGCCATGGGCGAGTTCGAGAAGAACCGCTTCCTGATGTCCATCGCCGTGGAGGAAAAACTCAACGAGGGCCTGAAAGATCTCAGGATGCCGACGACCGAAGAATGGATCGAATGGTTCCGCCTGACCTACCACCAGACCAAGTACTGGCTGGAGGATATGGATCTCATCAGCTTCCATCCCTATATCGGGGAGTCCTACCTGCAGCTCGGCACCTGGCAGGAACCCTTCGGCGGTGTCGGCAATCGGCCAGGCCTGCTTGGTTTCCCGACCGAGCCTCAGCCGGAAAATACCAAGCGCCTCTTCGTCGTACCCGAAGACCATTGGTTCACGACCACCTACTGGGAACGGATCATGCGGCTCGACCCGATCACCGACTACCAGCACTCGGATTGGCCCGGCCACTATTTTGAAGCCGAGGTCACCCAGCGCAACGCCTGCCCCATCCGCGCGCGCCATCGCGATACGGGCTTCTCCCAGGGTTGGGCTCACTACTGGGAAGAGCTGTTTCTCGACATGGGCTACCCCTTTCTGCGAGGACCCCGCACGCGTGAATTGACGTACAACTTCCTGCTGCTGCGGGCGGTGCGAATACCGCTGGACATCTACCTCTCCACCGGCGACCTGTCAATTGATGAAGCGGTGCAATACCAGATCGACCGTGTTCCTACGATGGAGGAGCACATTTCGCGTGCGGAGGTCGATCTTTATGTCCGTTGGCCCTACCAGGCTACAAGCTACATCGTGGGCAAGAAGCAGATCGAACAGATGCTTGCGGAAACCCATGTCGCGGGGGCCTACGCCATCGACTGGCGGGAATTCCACGATGAACTGTTGTCTTACGGGCAGATTCCACTCGCGCTGGTACGCTGGGAACTCACCGGAAATTCGGACCAGGTCGAGCGTTTCTGGGACAGCCCGGAAATGCCGTCGGCGGACTGACCCATTACGCGTGTAGCTGAAAGGGAGCAGCACATGCGCCATGTTCGGAAGCTGCAGCAGTTGGCCGCGCGAAATCCGCTACGGTGCCGAAGTTCTTCGCAGCTTTCGCCGAACCGGCGTCAGTTCGTCGCGGGCCTCGCCGCGTCCGCGGGCGCCGCCATGTTCGGTTGCGGCCCGGCACGGGACCGGGGGCGCGAACTCGCGCTTCTGACCTGGGACGCCTACGCCGACCCCCGCCTCCTCGACCTGTGGCGCGACCGGACGGGTGGATCGATCCGCTACGAGATTCACGTATCCGACCCGACCTCCGTCAATCGCCTGCGAGCCGGGGAAACGGCGGTCTGGGATTTCGTCAATCTGAACAATCCCTGGGCGCGAAAGGAACTATGGCCGGCGGGACTGATCCGGGACCTGCCGCGCGAGCGATTCGAGCCGTTGTACGACGCCATGTTCGAAAAGTTCGCTCCACCCTACTACTGGGCGATGAGCGAAGACGGCGAACACCTGCTCGGGGTCGTGCAGCGGTTCGAGACTTTCGATTTCGTCGTCAATTCCGATGTCATTTCGCCCGGGTTGGCCAAGGACGAAGGATGGGACCTGTTCAACAACCCCGACTTTGCTAACCGGTACGGCATTCTTGCCTATGAAGACTGGAACGTGATGGATATCTGCATGGGTGCCGGCATCGACCCGTTCGGCGAGAAGACCGCGGACGACTATTCCGCGTTCGAGACCACCGCCAGGCGGTGGATAAACAACGCAAGAATGATCACCACGGACTTTGCGCAACTGAACCTCGCCGTCATCAACGGGGAGATCGATGCGTACTTTACCGGCGGCACCTATTCCATCACCTCGGCGCGGCTGGAAGGCGTGAACAATCTCTACGCGGTCACGCCGTACCGCGGGCCTGCCGGGGGCAAGGGCGGAATCAACTGGATCGAACTGAATTCAGCGGTCGCCAATCCCGACTCCGGTGACGAGGTGCTCGATTTCCTCGAGTGGATCACCGAACCGGACCCTGCCTGGATCATTGCGAACGGCAACGGCAACCTGCAGCCCGTCAGTCAGATGGCTCAGCCGGAGGTGCTGTCAAAGTTCACGATCGAACAGCTTGCCGCATTGCAGTGGGACGAATTCGATGAACGCATCGAAAATTCCGTCGAATTCGACATCGTCCCAGGCTACGACCGGCTGTACGATATCTACGCCGCCGCAATGCGCGCCCGCGGCTGACAAGGTCTTCGACGGACAGCATGGGAACGATCCTGTCGACACTGGCGGTTTCGAAACGATTCGGCGACGTGATCGCACTGGACGACGTGTCGCTTCATATTCACGAAGGCGAGTTCTTCACGATCGTGGGTCCCTCAGGGAGCGGCAAGTCGACGTTTCTGCGGATTCTCGCGGGGCTCGAAACACCGGCCTCGGGCCGCGTTCACCTGCGCAGGACCGATATCACCGACGTACCTGCCAACCAGCGCCCGACCTGCATGGTGTTCCAGAACCTGGCGCTCTTCAGTCACCGTACCGTGGGCGAGAACATCGAATTCTCGCAAAAGATGAAGGGGGTGCCGCCGCACGAACGCCGCGAACACGCCCTCGAAATAATGCGCATCGTGCGCCTGCCGGAATCCTATTACTCCCGGCGCGTAACGCACTGCTCGGGTGGCGAGCAACAACGCGTCGCACTGGCGCGCGCGCTCGCGTCGGACCCGGAGATACTCTTTTTCGACGAACCCCTGTCCTCCATCGACTACCGGCTGCGAAAAATCCTCGAGGTCGAGATGAAAGACCTGCACCGTCGCACCGGAAAGACGTTCGTCTATATCACGCACAGCCTCGAAGAAGCGATGGTGATGTCCGACCGCATTGCCATCATGAATGCGGGACGGATCGTGCAGACGGGCGAACCGACCGACATCTACTATCGGCCCAAAAACCGTTTTGTCGCCGAGTTCATGGGAGAGGTCAATGTCTTCGAACTCGCCAACGGGCAGATTGCAGAACTGGGAATCGCAGCACCCACAAGCGCGGCGCGCTACCTGGTCGTCCGGCCGGAGTTTCTCCGCAAGCTGGATGAGGGCGAACGGGCCGACGTTCGCTTCGCGGCAACCGTTGCCAACGACTACATGCTCGGTTCACGCACGCACTACCACCTGGATACCGGCAGGACCATGCTGGTAGCGGAAGTCGCCGCCGGCAAGGCGGCGGAAATCACCACCGGCATGAAGGCCGACTGGGGCTTCGACCTGAGCGATGCGGCGCTGTTGGACGAATGATGCGCCGCTTCAACCCCGGCATCCTGACGATGCTCCCCGTCCTGGCGTTCCTGCTCGCCGGTTTCGTCATCCCCATACTCGTCGTCGCGCTCTACAGCCTGATGCCGCCGCGCACGTTCGATCTGACGGGAAGCCCGACCTTCACCAACTACGCCACGGCATTTGCCGAAGGCTACTGGCGACCGCTGATGTGGTCGGCGCTGGGTGCGACGACAACGACGCTGATCTGTCTGGTATTGGCCTGGCCGACGGCCAGGGCGTTGGTGCGCTTTGCCGGTCGTTGGGCAACGCTGGTTACCGTGCTCATCGCCCTGCCGATCTTCATTTCCGAAAGCGTCCGCCTGTTCGGTTTGGCGTTGTTCATGATGCCGGGGAGCGGCATCCTCGCCGGAAGTATCGACGCGCTGTTCGGCGTCTCCATCGGTACCATCCTGTACACGAGGCTCGCCGCCTTGCTGGGCCTCGTGTACATCCACTTTCCGTTCGTTCTGTTTCCCCTGTTGCTGGGCGTTTCACTGATACCGAAGGACCAGGTCGAGGCCGCACGTGACCTGGGCGCATCCGGGTGGCAGGTGTTTCGGGAGATCGAGGCACCGCTGGCGGCACCCGGCGCCGCAGTCGGCGCTTTGCTGTGCTTCGTTCTGTCCCTGGGCGCGAACGCGGAAATGAACATCCTGGGGGGACAGGCCGTCACGGTAATCACCAACGCGATCGAGCAACGCTTCAACTACGCCCAGGACTGGCCGCTGGGCGCGGCGCTCACGGTGCTGACGGTCCTGCTTACCGCTGCCGTCGTGTTTCCCGTTCTGAAGCGCATCGACGTGGACAACCTGGCGCGACGATGAACGGACGCGCGAAATCATTGTTCGATGCACTGCAGGCGGCCTGGCTTCTGCTGGTACTCGTGCTCCTTTACATACCGATGATCTCCGTCGCGCTCGCGTCGCTCTCCAATACCCGCTACATGCTCTTTCCGCACCGGGTATGGACCACCGATGCCTATGCCGATGCGCTCGCCAGCTACACCACCGGCACCCTGTACCTGACCAGTTTCAGGATCGCCTTGCTGGTGGTGGTCATCTCGGTAGTTCTCGCCTTGTGCGGCGCCCTCGCCTTCGCCCGATTCGACTGGCGCGGACGCCGGGCCTTTCAGCGTTTTCTCGTTCTGCCGCTGTTCTTCCCGCAACCGGTGCTGGGGCTCGCGCTGCTCATTTACTTCACCGCCCTCGGCATTACCCCCAGCTGGCAGACAGCCGCGTTTGCGCACCTGGTGTGGATCGTGCCCGTGGTGACGCTGGTGATCTCGATCCGCCTGTACAACTACGACGTCATGCAGGAGGATGCGGCGTTCGACCTGGGCGCGACCCGCCTGCAGGTCCTGCGTGAAGTCACCCTGCCGGCGCTGGCGCCGGGCATCGTCTCGGGAGCGCTCTTCGCGTTCCTTCTGTCCTGGAGCAATCTGCCGTTATCCGTCTTCGCGAGCGGCGCGGACACGACCCTGCCGGAATGGCTCTACTCGCGCACCGCCACGAACTACTCTCCCGTGGTCCCGGCCATCGCCGTGATCGCTACCGCGGTCTCTGCACTTGTGGTCGTTGCCGCCGCTGTGAGCCTGTCGCTTGGGCGGGGCCGCGACGGCACCAGGACAAGCGCCTGACGGCGGCTCGGCCTGTCGTCTCAGGGCAAGCCGCCGTCCACAGGCAGGATCTGGCCCGTCATTCCTTCCGAGAGGTCGCTGGCCAGGAACAACGCGGTGCGCGCGACGTCATCCTCGCTTGCGATGCGGCCCAGCGAAGTATCGCGCGCGAACTGTTCCAGAACCTCAACCGCCGGCGGTTCACCCTCCCGGGCCCTCGTTTCCAGGCGTCCGAGCAGTGCGTCCGTGGCGACGGGCCCCGGACCGATCGCGTTCACGCGTATTCCGTACCGGCCGAGATCCATCGCCGCTGCCCGCACGATGCCGAGCACGGCATGCTTGGTGGCCGCGTACAAACATTGGCGGGGGTGAGCACGCCGGGAATTCAGCGAGCCCATGACGACGACCGTACCGCCGGTAAGCTTCATCAACGGCACGGCATGCTTGATCGTCGCCGCCACACCCTTCACGTTGACCGCGAAGACCGTGTCCCACTCCTCGAGGTCCAGGTGCTCGGTTTCCCGCCAGGGCGGCACCAGACCCGCATTGGCGACGACGATGTCCAGGCGTCCGAAGCGGTCCCCGGCCAGGGCGACAGAGCTGGCGAGGTCCGCCTCCCTGACGACGTCGCCCCGGTGCTCGATCCAGCCGGCGGGCAAGCCCGTATCAAAGGCTTCCGTATCGAAGCCGATACCCCGCGCGCCAGCTTCGCCGAGGCAAGCCGAGATCGCATGGCCGAGGCCGTTGGCGGCGCCGGTTACCAGCGCGACCCTTGAGCCGAGATTCACCATGGTTATTCGACGACCGTCAATACGATGCGGGAATGATGATCCGGACCATGGTGGACAGCGTTGCGGGCTACCCGGTGTTCCGTCTCGCGGGCGTTCTCCGTCCCCATGTTGAGGTTCCGTGCGAAGCGAGGGTAATTGCTGCTTGAGATTTCGACGCGGATGCGGTGGCCTGCGCGAAACAGATTGCTCGTCGCCAGCGGTGCGAACTCGAGCGCAACGATCTCGCCCGGTTCCATGAACACCTCCCGGTCGTATCCTTCGCGATAGCGGGCGCGCTTTATGGTCTCGTCGAGATTCCAGGCCTTGCCGTCGGGCTCGACGTCGAGCAGCTTGACCGTGAAATCCGTGTCGGGCGCATCCGACGAAACGTACAGGACAATCTCGATCCCGCCGCTCACATCGATGCCGCGCTCTAGCGGTGCGCTGGTGTAGACGAGCACGTCATCCCGCGCCTCCACGGGCCGCTGATCGAAGGACCCGGGCACGACCTCGTCACCGAGACAGCACACGTTGCCGCCCAGGGATGGCACCGGATTCATCGGATCGTACAGATAGGAGTCGTGTTGCACCGGCTCCGGCCTGTCCGGTGTGAGCCGGCCGTCGCCAAGCAGCGTATTGGCGCCGCCGTCGCTGGACAGGTACATCGTCATCGTCGTGGCGCCCGGTGGAGGCCATTGTTCAGCGGTACGCCATTCGTTCGCGCCCATCGCAAAGTAGCGCACATCCGGCTGCGCTTCGGGAAACCCGTTGGACGCATCCTTCATGTAATGATCGAAAAACGAGTAGACGATTTCGTCGAGCCCGAAGTGAACGCGCCCCATGTCGCGACCGCCGGTGACGTGGGGGTCGCGGAGCCGGTACATATGGCAGTGTTCCGTGGGCGCGATGATCATGTACTGGTTGTCGCGGATGCGCGGATCGCTCGCATTGGTGCGAACGTGATTGAAGAGCGCGATGTTCGGCGCGACCGAAAGGTCGTACCAGGAATGGACCCACAGCGCGGGAACGAAGAAATCCTCATGGTCGTGATACAGGCCGCCCTCGTACCAGGCCTCGTCGTCGGGTCCGCGATCGACCATCTCGTCAAAAATACCGTTCGGGCCTCCGGCCGCCACGATCGCTTCGCTGAGCGGAAGGTGCCGAAACGCTTCATTCCAGTCGACTTCGGGCATGTCCGGCGCAAGGTCGTAGAAGCGTGACACGCGGATGAGTTCATCGCGCGAAAGACCCGCGGGAAACGTGGGCCGGACAAGGTTCTGTTCGCTGTACAGCCACGTCAGCATGGGCAGCTGGGTCACCCCTCCCTTGTAGTAATTGCCTTGTTCGTAGTACGGACCCATGCGGCCGATGCCGGCGCCAACCCCCATCGGCACCGCCGCCACGTGCGCCGGGTGCCTGAGGCTTGCAAGCCCCATGATCCATTCCGCCGTGGATGAACACCCGATCGTGCCGACCTTGCCGTTGGACCAGGGCTGCTCGGCGATCCAGGTCAGCGTGTCATGTCCGTCCGTTCGCGGGTGGCCGAGGATTTCCCACTCGCCCCCGGAAAAAAACTTGCCGCGCTCGTACTGCATGACGAAGGCGTAGCCATGCCGAATGGCGTCCAGCGCAAACTTCAGGTTCGCGTCCGAATAGTCAGGGTTCGGCGCCATCTTTTCACTGAAGTTGTACGGCGATCGCCACAGGATGGTCGGGAAGGGCCCTTCATCGCCCTTCGGCAGGTAGACCCGGGATGCCAGGTGCACGCCGTCGCGCATCGGTACCATGACCATGCGTTCGATGTTCGCCTCACTGGCCAGGGCGGCACGCCTTACCTCGTCGGAAACCAGGTGGATCTGCGGCTGGGCCTGGCCCGCCAACAGGATCGCAGAAGCGGTGACAGCAAGTCTGAATGGAAATCTCATGTTTCGAACCTCGTCGGATGAAGGCTGACGAATCGGCCCCCTGGCAGGAGAGAACGTAGCCGCTCAGCCGCCCTCCATGATCTTGCGGATGTCCTCGTCGTTGCCGGTAAGCTGCCAGTGCACCAGCGAAACGGGCACGCTGCCGGCATCGTTAAGCTCGCCGTAGAAGTCCCTGAGCGTGTACGGCGGGTCCGCGGCCTCCGTCTGGCTGGTGCGGTGCGCGAGCAGGCGCTCGAGCAGGTACTTGCCCGTGATGTAGCTTGTCCCGTAGCCCGGTTGGCGCAGGTAAAGGTGCTGCTCGAACTGAAGCAATTCGGGCTCGTTTCCCATCCAGCCGCGCGGTGTCCACTCGACATGCACGGTTCCGGCCTCTGCCATCGTCATGTCGTTCGCGTGTGCGTAGAGCGAGCCGAGTCCCCTTGCCGCCCGCTGCGCCAGCATGATCCAGACGATTTCCCGCGATCGCGGATTGTCGTCGTACAGGCCGGCGTGCATGAACATCTCCTCCACACCGGTGGCGGTTCCCTCGTTGCGGCTGTCGAAGATGTTGTAGAGCAGCGGTCCGCGGCGGATCGGGCTTGCGTGGGGCTCGTCACGCATTTGGGCAAGCTCGAACCAATGGTAGAAGTGCGTGTACAGCGGCGTAGGATCGTAGTGAGCCGCGATCCAGAAAAAGTTGCGCTCGTCCTCGGGCACGAATTCGCCGAGGTGCTCTCGGAGTGCCGGGTCCATGTAGTCCTTGACGGGCATGATCTGCTGCTCATCCAGAAACGCCATGAGTCTCGTGGCCGACTCGTCTGCCAGGCGATCGTATTCTTCGGGCGTCGACGCGGCGACCAGCTGCGGAAGATCGCGATTGCGGTGTTCCTCGAGCTTCAGCGACGACCAGGCACGATCAAGTTCGCGCTGCAGCAGGCTCACTTCCTCTTCCCAGGACATCGGCACGTAGTGCACGTTCTTCTGGTACCAAGTGTAGTTCTCCCTGCCGATGCCCGACGGCCCGGTCTTCGACGGGGCTTCCGCCTCAAGCCAGTCGACCAGGTCATCGGTGGCCGCCTCCGCTGCGTGGATCGCTTCGATCAGGTTATCGCCGGCGTCGCGCCCCACGCTTTCAAGGATACCGTTCAGGTGGTCGCGTTGCGCCCGGATGTTGCGGATACCTGCAATCCAAAGGTCGCGCGCATTGCCGGTGAGATTCTGCCGCGCCTGCCGCATGAGCGGCGGAATCACCGACAGCTCGTCGACCATCCGTTGTTCCTCTTCGTTGGATAGCGGAAAACTGTAGGTCCAAAGTTCGAGAACGGCATGGTGGGTTGGGCCCTCGTGTGCCGGGACGTCGCTCTGGTAGGTCCAGATCGACTGATAGAAGGCAGGATCGCGAGCCCATGGTTTGAGCACGCGGTGATTGAAATCGAAGCCGTTTAGTTCCGCCCGGACAATGTGCCAGTCGACCTTCTGCTCGACTGGCCAGTCGCTGGTGTCGATGGCATTCAGCCGTTCAAGAAATCCCGGGAGTTTCTCGTATGAGGAGTCGAAGCGTTCGGCCGTGTAGTCGGGAGCTCCATCCCGCAACGGCGGCCGTTCGAATTCTCGCCAGTCCTCGAAGAGTTCGACGAGCACTTCGTAGGAATTCGGGGGCGGATTGTCGACGTTAATGCACGATCCTGCGAACACGGCGACAAGAATAAGCCAGAGGGTTCTTCGCGAGACTTCCCAAGCGGATGACGTTTTCGACATGACTGTCACCCCTCAGTATCGGATTTCCCGATAAGGCAACGCTGGCCCGACCAGGAAACATCTCCTGCTGAAGTATAGCATCGCGTGCCGGCGCCGTTCTGCCGGCCGGTTGACCAGTACAACTACGCGCCCCCCAACTATCTGCTTCGTCCGTTGGAGCGCTGGCAGATAGCGGGACTCGGCAGCGTCGAGGTGGGTGAAAGGGTCGAAGCGTACGCCCAGCTTTTCTATACCAACAAGGAAAACGCATACCAACAGGCCCCTGATGCCAGTAATCCGACGAGCTTCGGCCAGGAGCGCGGTACGCTGCTTGTGCCGCAAGCGGCAACAAACCCGCTCTTCACGCAGCCGTTGCGTGATTTCTTCGCGGCCAATGCGGCTTACTTCGATCCCGACGGTGACGGAACCTACGCAATACGGAACACAGCATGGCAAATTGAGCAACTGGGTCCGAGAAACGTCACGACGGTGACCGACGGCTACCTCCTGACCGGCGGCTTTCGAGGTGACGTCGATTTCGGCGCCAATACCTGGAACTGGGATGCCTTCTATCAGTATTCAAAGACCGACCTGAATTTAATTCAGGCGAACCGGCTGTCACGGTCCCGGTTGGACCTTGGTCTCGATATCGTGGTTGAGAACGACGAAGTCCGATGCCGTGTTGAATTGCTCGGGTGTATTCCCGTGGCCGTATTCGGGACAGATGCATTGACTGAGGAAATGTCCGAATACCTCAAGCTCACGACCGGTCGGCAGGATCAGTTCACTCGCGAGGTCGTCGGCGCATCGATGACAGGCGATCTGTTCGAGCTACCGGCGGGCCCGGTTGCCACGGCATTCGGCTACGAGTACCGCGCGGAAGATTTCCGCACGATCCCGGACGAAACGCAACTGTCGGGAGATCTTGGAACCAGGCCACCCGTCGTTAATGGCGGTGAGTTCGATATCACCGAAGTCTTCGGCGAGGCCCGATTTCCCATTCTGTCAGACAGTTCCTTCGCTGAAAGCCTGGCCGTCGAGGCAGCCGTCAGATTCGCGGACTACTCGACGATCGGCGCGGTCACGGCGTGGAACGGCGCGCTCGATTGGCAAGTCAACGACAGCGTCCGGATACGGTCGGGCATCGGCCGTGCAATTCGTGCACCGAACCTCAACGAATATTTCGGCGCTCCGACGGCGAGGTTCTCTGGCGGAGTGGATCCCTGCGTTGTCGACAACACTCCGACCGACGCCCAGAAGCAACTGTGTATCGCGCAGGGTGTGCCGCCTGAGATCGTCGACAATTTGCAGGTTGGTGCGAGCCAGGGCTATCAGGTTCGCTCCGGCGGCAACGAGGAGCTAATTGAAGAGGAGTCGGATACCTTTACGGCCGGGCTCGTATACACGCCGACGCGGTGGCCGAATTTGTCGATGTCACTCGACTTCTACGACATCGGCGTCGATGGCGCGATCACACAGGTCAGCGCGCAGGCACTTGTCGATTCCTGCTTCGAGACGCTCGACGCGAACGGAGCACCGTGTCAGTCGATCGCTCGCCTGTCTTCCGGAAATATCGACCAGGTCAATGCGCCGCTGCTGAACGTCGCAACACGGCAGGTGCAGGGCCTCGATCTGCAGGTCGTATCCACGTTCGATCTTCCCGAGTGGCTCTCGGTCACGCAAGGTGGAGGCGATCTTGAGCTTTCAGAGAACGCGTTTCCGAACGAAAACGGTACACTGGATTCCACGTTGTACATTAATCTCAATGGCGGGGTCAGTATCGGTGATCGTTTTCGGATTTTCGGGGGTATTCAGAACCTGACGGACAAGCAGCCGCCTGTCCTCGGTTTCCGCGCCGGGGGCGATGCAAGCACCAATGTGACATTGTTCGATCCGATTGGCCGGAAATACTTTGTCGGTGCGTCGGCATCGTTCGGCGGGTAGTCGAAATTTTTGCTATTTGTCCGCTTCAGGTTAACCGAAGATGGCTACAACGCCGCGGGAATCGCCAGGCACATTCTGCGGTTTCCCGGTCCATGTAACGAGACCTGCAGCGGCCTCTCCGAGCCAGGGAACAAGCGTTACGGTACGTTGCCACCATGAGGTCGGTTAGCGGATACGGCGGCGGGCCTACCAGACACAGGAATTCCACCTGTCCCGAGGGACACAAACGTCATGCGCAATGAACCCGCCCCTACTGCTGCCGAAAAGGCTGCCGGTACGATTGCAAAGCTTGTCCTCATTGCCGGTCATGCTCTGGCGGTACTTGCTGTTTCCTCTGTCCTTTCGAATGCGTCGTCTCAGGATGCGCCTACGATCGAACGCTCGATGTCGCTGCCGTTGCTGGGCGGCACCAGACCAGTCGCCCCCACCTGGTCGACCGACGGGGAAAGTCTGGCATTTCTGTGGAACGGCGAAGGACGCGCGTTCCGCGACATCTGGGTCACCGACGCCAGCGGCAGCGGGCCCAGAAGTATCACGAATCTCGCAATCGGTGCATCGCCCGGAGCACAAACGACGGCTTTGCAGGACACATCCCTCCAGCGGTTGTTGGTCGCTGCGCAATCCAAACGCGTCGCCGGAGTTTCCGAGATTCTGTGGGATGCGACATCGAGCGGCCTGTACTTTGCCTTTGACGGAGACATCCATCATGTGTCGGCAAATTCCGGCGATATTCGCCAGATTACGACCAGCGGCGGCCGCAAGAGCGATCTCGACATTTCGCCTGACGGCGCGTACCTGTCCTATCTCGGGGACGGCGATCTCTGGCTTTGGCGATTCAGTGACGACGCGCTCGTCAAGGCGACGAATGTCGGCAAACCGGCGCTCGCGGGTGCATCATTCGGACGCTTCAACGGCTTGGACGACGAAATAACGAGCTATGCCTGGTCCGCCGATTCGAACTACATTGCCGTACATCGCGCAGACCGAACGCGCGTCAACCGAATGCCAATACCGTCGTATATAGGTCAAGACGAGCCGTTCCTCGCCGAAGTGCGACGGCCCTATCCGGGGCAAGACGATGCCGTCAAAACGCTTGGCATTTACTCCCGAGCCAGCGGCACTGTCAGCGAGCTTCCGCTGCGCGAGCCGCTGAATCGCAATATTCTGAACTACAAATGGTCTCCAACGGCGAGCCGCTTGCTGATCGAACAGGAAACGGACGAAGGAGAACACCGATGGTTGTACGTCACCGATATCCCCAACGGTCAAGCCCCTCTCGAGCCGATCTATCACGATCATCGGCCGCGGCGCATCTACTCGGTATTCACGTCGCACTGGGCCAGCTCCGGACGGCGGATTTACTTTATCGACGACAACGGCGGGTATTATCGAATCGCGTCGATCTCGGCATCCGGTGGCAACCCCCGTTTGCTTACGACCGGTGACTACGATGTCGCCAGCTCCAGTGGCAGGCCCCAGGTCGCTATCGCAAGGGAAACACAATCGCTTTTTTTCACAGCGGCGTTGCCGAACCCTCGTGAGCGCCAGGTTTTCACTATCAGTGAAAGTGGAGGGTCCCCACAGCGTGTCACGTCGCGGCCAGGCGTTCACGAAGATTTTGCAGTCGCGCCCGGCGGCGACTTTATCGCTGTCGTTTCGTCGAGCGAGCTAGAACCGGCGGAGTTGTACATCGTCAATGTGTCGTCACCTGACACACCGGTCAGGGTTACGCACTCGCCCGTTCCCGAATTCTATCGGTACGACTGGATCGAGCCACGCTACGTCCAATTCCCAAGCCGCATTGACGATTTCACTCTTCACGCCAGGATCATCGAACCCCCGAACCTGGATCGGTCAAAGCGCTATCCAGTGATCCTCGGGAACGTCTATTCCAATACCGTGCGCAACTCATGGTCGACGCGCGGCCACCCAACGCCCGAACGGATCAGTGCTTTCCAGCAGGCGATGGCCATGGATGGCGACTACATCACGATCCAGGTCGATCTCAGAGGCAGCATCGGCTACGGCGTAGACTTTCGCGAGACATTTCAGGGAGATTGGGGCGGCGATGATCTCGAGGATCTGCACAGTACCGTCGACTATTTGAAGACGCTCCCCTATGTAGACACAGACCGGATCGGTATTTGGGGCAACAGTTACGGTGGCATGTTGGTGCTGTTTGCGCTGCTCGAAAAGCCGGGCATGTTCAAAGCCGGCGTCGCCGGCGCACCCGCGATCGATGTATCGAAATTTACGAGCAACGACCAACACCTGTCACGACGGCCGCACACACATCCGGAGATCTTCAGGAAGTCGACTCTCCTGAACTACGGCGAAAAACTGGCAGACCCGGTGTTGATTATTCACGGGCTGCACGACGACATCGTGCCAGTCCAGTCGACGCTGCAGATGTACGAAAAGCTCCTGTTGTTGGGAAAGGAGCCGGACATCATTATCGCGCCGACGTCATCGCACTGGTGGGCCAGTGACGAGCACTACGCCATTTATGCTTTTGGCAAGATACGCGAATACTTCGAACGGCACGTCGGGGACGGCGCGCGATAGTCTACGCTATCCCATCAACTGCTGGCGCTTCTGAGACGCCTTACGAGCATTGATACGCTTTCGACCAATGTGAAGTTCTGCGTATTTCCGCAACCTGTAGAAGATGGTTGGTTCCTTCAGGAAAACGTCGGCGACATCGACGAAGTGACGAGTACGTTGTGCTGTAGCTGAATCAGCGTGATGCACCATCAGGATCAGTGATCCGTTCTCACGGATGATGCGGGACAGCTCCTCGACCGCATCCGGAATACTGCAGTACTCAAGCGCAAACTGTCCGACGATCAGATCAAAATAGTCGTTGCGACAATGCGTGGCCTCAACCGCAACGCCTGAATGAAACTGAACATCGTTGATGGTCGAATCGTCGCCTTCACGGCTGCGCGGCTGAATTTCAGCGACGTCGATTGCGTGGATTTCAAAGCGTATTCCTCGACGATCTGCATGATCTCGAGCCAGGTATGCGATCGCGCCATTGCCTGTACAGATATCGAGCACCGTGCCATTTTCCTCCAGCGTCGAGAACGCTTCGTCCCAGAACCGAAGTACGTCGCCGCTGTAATTGTCGACAAACAGGTTCGGCAGGGACGTGATATTTCCTTCTGACCAGTAGGCGGACCGCGCCGCGATTTGCTTGCTGGATCTTGCCGCGATCAATGACTGTCCTGATTCGTCAGAGCCCGTGCCTCCTCACTCCAATTGAACAAGTGGCGTGCGGGCATTTCAACAAGAGGTAACGTCGCGGCATCGATTACCGAATCTTCCTTGACGATACCGTTAAGGTACAGCCGATATGCGACCAGGCCATAGACCTCGTCCGAGGTCAGTGTGCCGGGCTTGGCCATCGGCATGGAGCGATCGATATGGTCATACACGGTCGTCGCATACGGCCAGTAGTTTCCGATGGTGCGCGGTAATGAAGTGTCGCCCGCAAAGTCATTGTCGGGGTTGTAGTGACCTCCAAGTTGATCGTTGATACCGTTCGCACCTTCAGGTCCGTGACAAGCCAGACACAGTTGCGCATAGAGACGCTCGCCATGATCAACCGTTCCCCGCCGGTCCGGCAACGCAGCATTCTGAGCAAAGCACACACTTACCGACAGCTGTGTTTCGCCGCAAGGGTATCTGCATTCCTCGGGAAGTACTCGCAAACGCCCTTCGAAGAAACAGTCTTCTTCACACAATTGTATATCGCAGGAGGAGTACGAAGGCTTTGTGCACCGGATTCAGGGACTATGAGTTTGGTTTGTCGACTGTTTCCAGTTTATTGAACCCCGGGACAGGCTCAACGCAATATCCCTGCGGTCTGCGATCCAGTTGGAATTGCGACTCAGTCGTCGATCACCGCCACCGCTTCCACTTCCAGGATGAATCGCGGATCCGTGGCCAGGCGGACGATCTCGATCGTCGTGCTTGCCGGCCGGTGATCCGGCCCCCAGTAACGGGCCATCACGTCGCGGACGATGTCCTGGTTGGCCTCCACGTCACGCATGAACTTCGTCACCTGGATGATATCGGTGAGTTCCCCGCCGGCCGCGCGGATCATCTCCTGGAGACTTTCCATGACCCGCTCGGTCTGGGCCTCCGGGCTGAAATCCAGGTGGTCGAACTCCGACGGCACGTGGGGATGGCTGTGGGGAGGCGCCCCGACGGTACCGGACAGGAAGACGATGCTCCCCGAATTGACCTTGATGGCCGAGGTGAAGGGGGTGTTGGCGCCGCTGCCGGCCTCCGTCCCGGACACATCGATGTACTCGACGGCCGGCCCGCCAGAATCGCAACCGGGGGTCAACAGCATGGCTGCCGCCAGTGCCACAGCAGAACCCGCGCCGCGAACTTCGTACCGCGAAAACCACTTCATTTCGATCCCCTCCCTTATGTTGAAGCAGCGCCTACCGGAACAGTTCCGGGCCAATGTCCATCGACTCGTGCGGAATGCCGATGATGTCGACATGACCGTCGCTAGACTGGTGGTGATGGGTGGACTTGAACCACCGACCTGCGGGTTATGAATCCGCCGCTCTAACCGCCTGAGCTACATCACCACGGGGGCAGGATTATAAACCAGCGGGACCGGCGCCTCACGCTGCAGCATCCTTGCATAACCGCAGGCGGACATCTAACTTACGAGGCAAGGGGCGTGACTCGGCAGCCGCTGAACTGCACAATAACGCCCGCGCTGATGCATCCTTTCGATCGACCGAGGCCATGACGCAATGATCCGAACGATTCCTGTTGTACACCTGCTCGCCTTGCCGCTGGCGGTGCTCGTGCTGGGCGCTGCCCCGGCCGCGGCACAGATGTATGCGCCGGGATCCTCCGACGCCGTCCCCCCGGAGGAACTCTACGAGGTTTGCGCGTTCTGCCACGGACCCCAGGGCCAGGGCAGCCAGCGTCTGGACACGCCGGCGCTGGCCGGGATGGAAGCCTGGTACGTCGATCGCCAGCTCCACAACTTCAGGGATCGGGCCCGCGGAATGCACCCCGAGGACGTCACCGGCCTGCAGATGTCCATCGTCTCCGGCATGACCCGCAACAACGCCACCATTCGCGCACTGGCCGAGTACATCGCGGACATGGAACCGGGCGCCGGGCTCGAAACGCTGAATGGCGAACCCGTGACCACCGGCCGCCCCTACATATGGCAGTCCGAGTACGCCGAGTTCACCAGTCCCGAACCCGGCGACCCGGACCGCGGCGCCCAGGCCTATGTGATTTGCGGCGTCTGCCACGGCCCGGCAGGCGAAGGCAACGTGGCGCTGGCGGCGCCCAGGCTGACGGACATCCAGGACTGGTACCAGGCGCGCCAGTTGCGGTACTTCAAGGACGGCATTCGTGGCCGCGGTCGCGGCGACCTCTACGGCGCGCAGATGGCCGCGATGTCCATGACCCTCACCGACCAGACCATCGCCGACCTGGTTGCCCATATCGATACGCTATGAGCGGCTCGCGCCGAAGTTACGGTGGTTCCAGCATGAAACGGAAATTCTTCAATATGCTTTGCGGGGGCATTGCCGCTGCGCTTCCTCTCGCCGGGTCCGCGGTGACGCCCACGGTCATCCAGCTCATCGACCCCCTGGACGACTCCCGCGGATGGTGCGTCGACCTGTTCGCGCACCTCACCGGCGCGCTGCCGCTGGGCGGCCTGCAGGGGCACAACTGCTTCCTCTACATGGGCCGCGGCCCCACCGAAGACCAGGGATTCGACGCCGAGCCGATCGAGGAACGGGGCGAAATCCGCATCATCCATTTCGACATGTGCATGACCCTGCACGAACCCAATCCCGGGTCCTTCGTGCCCATCGAGACGTGCAACGACGGCGAGGCCCAGGACTTCGAGATAACCGCCGACGGTCGTATCGTGCCGTTGTCAGCGCCGCAGCTCTGCCTGACGCTTGGGGCGACCTCCGTACCCGGCGGCGGCCGGCTGGCCCCGGTGGGGCGCGAGGCGCGCAATAACGACAACATCCCGCAGATCCGCCGCCTCACGTTCGAGACCTGCAGTGAGGAGGATGAATCCATCGCGGTGCGGCAGCGCTGGCAACTGGTCGACACGTACGAGGAGCGCGCGCCGACCCAGGAGAAGCGATTCCAATAGCGTCGGATCGAAGCGACCCGGTTACAGCCATCGCGAAGGAGCACTGCTGCCGCGAACACACCAGAGGGGAGAAAACTCGATGCGGCACATATCGGCAACACTGACGGCGTTCTGCGCTGCGACAGGCGCGTTCGGCCACCATGGAACCCCGTTTTTCGACGGTGACACCGAACTGCGGCTCGAGGGCGTGGTACTCGAGTTCGACTACCGGAATCCGCACAGTTGGCTTTATCTCAGAACCACGGACGCATCGGGCAACTCGCTGGATATCGCCATCGAAGGACAAGGCTCATCGCTGCGGCCGCACGGCGTCACGCCCGATTCGCTGGTTCCGGGCGACCGCGTGACCGCGGTGGTCAATCCCAGTTGGACAAAGCCGGACGAGGCGCTGGGCCAATTGATCGTCAAGGAGGACGGCACAGTGGTGCCCATGGCCTGGCAAGCGGTAGGCACGTATGAAACCAACACCGGCGTCAGCGACAGCATCGCCGGCACCTGGTTGGCCGACAACGAAGGGTTCGTCGCATACATTCAAGCCTACGGGTCGTGGCCGCTGACGGAGCAGGGCGTGGAAGCCCGTGATGCCTACGATCCCAGATTGATTTCCCAGGCCCGGTGCATCCCCTTTCCCCCTCCCCTGCTGATGCTCTACCGGTCCGTCAACGTCGTGGAGATCCTCAACGACCGCGTCCTGATTCACAGCGACTGGATGGATGCGGAGCGCGTCATCTACACCGATGGCCGCAGTCCTGCCGGGGACGAGGTTCCGGCCCTGCATGGTTTTTCCACCGGACGCTGGGAGAACGAAACCCTGATCGTCGAAACCGGCCATTTCAGCGAAAACTATGCCGACAACAATTTCAGGGTCCCGTCGGGCCCGCAAAAGCGACTGGTCGAGCGCTTTTCGCTTGCCGAAGACGGCTCACACCTGAATTACAGCTATGTCATGGAGGATCCCGAATATCTCGCGGAACCGGTGACCGGCACCACGCGTTGGGATTCTCGGCCGGAACTCACGCCGGATGAAGTGCCCTGCGACGTGGAGTCCGCGGGACGTTACCTGAACGAGTGATCGGGCAGCCCACCGGCGTGCTCAGACCTGGTCGATGTATTCGCGCATTCTCGCCTTGGCGGCCTCGCCGGGCATCCCGCCGAACGCCGTACCGGCATTCTCGGTCATGTGCGCCGGATTGCTGGTCTCGGTCAATACGCAGGTCACGGTGGGATGAGCCAGGATGTACTTGAGCGAGAACTGCGCCCATGTGTTCGCGTAATGGTCAACGGACGATGGCTGTTCAGCGCCTTGAGGAGAGCTTTTGGATCACCAGTCCGTCAGACGTCATTTCGCATTCCAACGACTGACACCTATAAAACAGAATTGACATACATCGATATCGTTGTATAGTTATTTAAACAACATTTCTGTTTTACAACTAGAGTGGTGTAAAGGTGGAAAACATCCCCGAATTCTACACCGGGGCTCCCGTCGACCCTGTTGACTTGCGATACCGCGGTGCGTTTCTGAAAAAGCTATGGCGAGCACTGCGCGCCAGGCACGTCGTGCTGACGGCGCCCAGACGAACCGGCAAGACCAGCGTCATGGACCACTTGCGCGACAATCCCGAAAACGGGGTTTCGGTGGTTTCGATCAATGTCCAGGATTTGACCCATCCAGCCGATTTCTTCCAGGTATTGCTCGATGCGTTACACGATGCGCACCCGGACTTCGTGCGCGATCAACTTGCCACAGGTTGGGAACTTGTGGGTAACGTACTGGGGAAGATCGACGAGATCGGAGTCGGCGGTTTCAAACTCGCGCTGCGCCAAAGCGACCCTGGTTGGCGCGAAAACTGGCGTCAGCACGGCGACACGTTTCTCACGCAAGCACGCAAGACCCGCGTCCCGATCGTGTTCATCGTTGATGAACTTCCCGACATGCTGCTCAACCTGTCCCGGGAGAACGAAGCCTTGCTGCGCGAATTCCTCGCCTGGTTTCGCACCCAACGACTGAATCCGGCGCCGGCAAGAGATTCAATCCGTTGGCTGGTTGGAGGCTCGGTCAATCTGGCAGGCACACTTGACACGCTCGGATTGGTGGATCTCATCAACGACCTTGAAGACATACGTCTGCCTCCGCTAACTGGTGATGACATTGAAGCCTTTGTGCAGGACATGTTGAGCGGTCGAGGCGTTCGATTCGAGAAGGATGTTGCACAACGGCTCATCGCTCGCCTGGGTCGTCCCATCCCGCTGTTCATGCAGATGGCTACCCAGGATCTCTACCGGTTGTGGAAAAACGAGCGACGCAAGATCGTCGCGGCGGATGTCGATACCCTATTTGATGCGTTGATTGTCAGTTCCGGCGCCCGCACCCGGTTGCAGCACTTCTATTCGCGGATAAGGCAATACTATACGGAACCAAAGCGCTCGATTGCCTACGCTTTGTTGAGTCAAACCAGCGTGAGCGAATCAGGGCTGGGGCGTGTAGCCCTGTTGCAGGAAACTGATCGCTTGCTGGTGGACCGCGGCCTCGAATTCCCGCGGCATGAACGCAAGCAGATGTTCAATCAACTGTTGCTCGACCTTGAGAACGATTTCTACATCGTCGAGGTCGAAGAGGATATCTACGATTTCGCCAGCGGCGTACTGAAATTGTGGTGGAGGAAGTACTATGCCTGAATCGGCCCTCAGCACAAACATCGGGCTGTACCGATCGGGCGTCACCAGCCCGGAGCGCTTGCACCGAACCAGCGTTGGACGTGAACGCATTCTCGACAACGCCATCGAATCCTTGCGTGGTTCAGTGGGCAGAAAATCCAAGCATCACATGTTGTTTATCGGGCCGCGCGGTATAGGCAAGACCCACCTGCTATCCTGCATTGAAGACACCGTTCAATCGGACGAAGCGCTCAGTGCCAGCGTCGTGGTTG
The DNA here is from genome assembly GCA_965262365.1 of Candidatus Rariloculaceae bacterium. Lineage (GTDB taxonomy): Bacteria > Pseudomonadota > Gammaproteobacteria > Steroidobacterales > Rariloculaceae > UBA6522. Next base: position 5,285,644 of record OZ253541.1, on the reverse strand, counting down.
TCCGATTCCCGGAGGAATCCAGTCAGACACGGTCCTTCGCCGATTTCCTGATCGGTGTATGTCAAATCCTGAAAGATGTCCTCGAAGGCGAACCGCTATGGACGGATCTGTTCGCAAGGGTGCAGACAGAGGAAGACAACACCAGGGTGGTCGACACGCTGGTACCCGCAATTCGCCAACGGAATCGCCGGTGCAATCGGACTCTGCTCATCATGCTCGAAAACCTCGGCGAGATCCTTACCCGGCAAATCCGCAACAAGAACGACATCGCCTCGCTGCGCAAGTTTCTCATGGCCGACAACGGCTGCCTCCTGTTGGCCACCGCACCGCTGCACTTCGACGGAATCACCGACATTGGACAGCCGTTTTACGATTTCTTCGACATTCAGATCCTGGAGAATCTGAGCTTCGAAGAAACGGTCGAAGTCATCCGGCTGAATCTCGATTGGGATGGGCGCACGGACATCCTCGAAACCTACAATGACATGCGTCCTCGGCTGCAGGCGCTCTACCGGATGACGGGGGGAAACCCGCGCCTTACGATGATGCTCTACGAACTGATCGCTCACGAATCGGTCGCCAAGGTGCAGGATCAATTCCACCTTCTGCTCGACAGGATTTCGCCGTTCTATCAGAGCCGACTGAACGACCTGCCGCCCGCTCAACGCGCGCTGCTGGAATGTCTGGCCAGCATGCGCGACCAGGAGAAGACCCCAGCCGCCATTGCTGCGCGAATGCGCATGAGCCAACAGGAGACTTCGTCGCTGCTCAAACGTCTCTCCGACGCCCACTACCTGCGCGTCGCCCAACACCCGCGAGACAAGCGCTCGCGTCTTTACACCATTCGCGAGGGATTCTTCGATATCTGGCTCGCAATGAATCTTTCCCGCGGTGCGTGCAAACGCCTGCCGTTTCTGCTCGATTTTTTCAACCTCTTCTACCCAAGCATCGATGCACGCGAAGAGAAGCGCCACCTGTTGCGCGAGAAACTCATCGCAGAGGGCAGTATCGATGCGGAAAAAGCTCTCGACTACCTTAGTGAAATCGGCGACGAAAAGGAGAGAGTGACGGCAAAGTTCGACATGGCCAGGATCTTTGCCGGCCGCGGGGATGCCGAACAAACAGCGAACTATGTGCGCGAGGCTGCGCCCCTGGCGCGAGATGGTGTGAGCCAAACCATTGTCCGCACCATTACGAGCACTCCGTCCGCTCCCGATTTTCTTTCCGAAGTCGAGGAAATGATCGCGGTTTGGGAAATGCACCGAAGCGGCGAAGTCGAAGAGTTTGCCCATCGGCTTACAGATATGGGAAAAGGGCTGACGCTGCGCACGTTTTCCGAGACCAAACTCAGCTTCCTGCAAGAAACGCTTGAAAGCATCAGCGATCGCGAAGAGCGGATCATGCAACGCCTGAGAATCGCGAGGGTCCTCTACGAACTTGCACGGTGGAAGGAGTCCGAGGATCAGTTTCGCTCCGCGCTTGCCGAGGCGACGGCCCTCGCCAATACGAAGCTGGCCGCGATGGCTTCGAACAATCTGGCGATGGTGCTACACGACACCAATCGGTCCGAGGAAGCTGAGCCGCTCATGCGGCGGGCGTTAGAGATCGATGAGGCCGCTTTCGGCGAACATCACCCAAACGTGGCGATTCACTTGAACAACCTGGCGACGCTGCTAAGCGACACCAATCGGGCCGAGGAAGCCGAGCCGCTCATGCGGCGGGCGTTAGAGATCGATGAGGCCGCTTTCGGCGAACATCACCCGACCGTGGCGATTCACTTGAACAACCTGTCGATGCTGCTACGCGACACCAATCGGGCCGAGGAAGCCGAGCCGCTCATACGGCGAGCACTGGAAATCGATGAGGCCGCTTTCGGCGAACATCACCCGACCGTGGCGATTCGATTGAACAACTTGGCGACGCTGCTATGCAACACCAATCGAGCCGAGGAAGCCGAGCCGCTCATAGGGCGGGCCCTGGAAATCGATGAGGCCGCTTTCGGCGAACATCACCCGACCGTGGCGATTCGATTGAACAACCTGGCGATACTGCTATACAACACCAATCGGATCGAGGAAGCCGAGCCCCTATTGCGGCGCGCGCTGGAAATCGATGAGGCCGCTTTCAGCGACCATCACCCGACCGTGGCAATTGATTTGAACAACCTGGCGGCCCTGCTACTCGACTCCAAGCGGACCGCGGAAGCTGAGCCGCTATTGCGGCGCGCGCTGGAGATATTAGCCGCTTTTAGTGTTCAGACCGGGCACGAGCACCCGGAATTTCAACTCGCGAAGAGAAACTACGAAGCCCTGCAGCGGACCATGGGCCCAGAATAGTCGGACTAGCCCGCATCGCTCAGTTATACGCTGTCGATGTACTCGCGCATTCTCGCCTTGGCGGCCTCGCCGGGCATCCCGCCGAACGCCGTACCGGCATTCTCGGTCATGTGCGCCGGATTGCTGGTTTCGGTCAACACGCAGGTCACGGTGGGATGAGCCAGGATGTACTTGAGCGAGAACTGCGCCCAGCTATCGCAGTCGAATTCCGCCGTCCAGTCGGGCAAAGGCACGCCTGCGAGGCGGTCGAAATAGGAGCCGTTCATGAACGGGCGGTTGACCAGCACGCCCAGGCCCATGTCCGCGGCCAGGGGCAAGAGCCGCTCCTCCGCCCGGCGCTCGGTGATCGAGTAGTTCACCTGGATGAAGTCCGGCGTTTCCCTCTGCAGGAATGCCTCCAGTTGTTCGTAAAGGCCGTATTGGGACACGGTGACGCCGATGTACCGGGCGTCGCCCGCCGCCTTCCACTCCTGCAGGCTGGGCCAGTGAGTATCCAGGTCGGTCAGGCTGAAGATCTGCGCCAGGTCAAGGGTCTGGCGGCCGTAGTGTTCCTGGGTCTGCCGAAACTGCCCGATACCGGCTTCCCGGCCCTCCAGGTGAACCTTGGTGGTCACGAACAGGCTGTCGCGCAAGTCCGGCTCGGCAAGCACCCGGCCCAGTCCGGCATCGTCCGTTGCATCCCGGGGCCAGGTGTCCACGACGCTACCGCCGCGCGCGCGCAGCGCCCGCAACACCGCGGCCAGGGGTTCGGTACCGTTTTCGGAGACCTCCGAGACCACCTTGCTGGAGCCCAGACCCACGATGGGCAGCATTTCGCCTGTTGACGGGACAGGGCGGCGGGGCATGGACTCCTGGGCCAGCGCACCGTTCCCTCCAAGGGCCGAAAGGGCGGTGACCGCCGACGCCGCGGCGATGAATTCCCTCCGATTGGTCGTATAGGTCATCTCATTGTCCTCCTGGTTGTTCGCTTGTCGTCTCGTGCGCCCGCCGGGAACGGAACGCCCCCACTATATCCGGTCTATTTCAGGTGCCGGTCGAAAAACGCGATGGAGTCGGCCACGGCTTCACGCTGGATCGGGTCGGGTTCGTAATCGCCGTCCTCGTTGCGCCCCACGTAGGCGAAGCCGTGAAGTTCATGATCGTAGGTCTTCCATTCCACGTCCTTGCCGGCTTCATCCAATAGCTCGTAGTTGAGCCTGAAGACGTCCTGGTTGTGATCCCGTTGGCGGCCCAGTACGAAAATGGGCAGATCGATGGATCCGATGCGCGCCATGGCCACCTCCTTGTCGATGCGTTGGCGCGTCGCCTCCACGTTGGCCGCAAGCGTGGCGTCATCGTAGACCTCCGCGGTTTCGGGATCGTCCTGACCGGCCGGCCCCGCGGCATCCATCGGGCCAACCGCCAGGAAGCCCGCCGATGCCGGCTCGCTGGCAATTCCCGCCGCGATCCCGTCGTAGCCGCTCGCGATCTTCATGAGCATCTCGCCCCCATGGCTACTGCCCATGTAACCCACCCGGTCGGCGTCCACATCGGGCAGCGCTTTCACGTACTCGGCGATGGCGATCACGTCCTCGTACTCGAACGGCGTCCGAGTCAATATGCCCCGGCCCGACCAGGGGCGGCCGGGGAGCACCGTACCGTCATAGGCCGGGTTCCGCACCTCGGCCCGGTACCGCAGCCAGGCGACCGCATAACCGGCGTCCAGGAACTGCTCCTGGGTCCCGCTGCGGTTGTGGCTGACTTCGCGTATATATCCCAGGCTCCCGCCACCGTTGCCGGATGTGAACAGCACGATGGGAAACGGACCGTCGCCGGCGGGTGTACGCAGGCCGATCGGCGAATACAGTCCGTCGGCAGTCTCCACCAGGTGATAGGCGACCGGGTAAGGCGAGCCCGCGATCTCTTCGGTGTCGTAGACGAGACCGCTCTGAGCCTGGGCCGTCAGCGGCGAAATCACCGCGATGCCGGCGGCCGTGAGCAAGCCAACGGACCAGCGAGCGACAAGACGGGACAAGCAGGCGGAAATGCGGCTCATGGATTTTCTCCTCGATGGTTCTTCGTACAGCCAACCCGGAACAACCGGCACGCCCGGCACGCCCAGTCGCCCGGCACGCCCGGTCGCCCCACTCTACTATTTGGCGTCCCATGAGCCAACATCGAGCCGAAGGAAACAACGTGAATGTTTTTTCAGGCTGGCAGCCCGTGGCAAAAGTCCCGCTGCTACACTGAACGGCTACGACCGAGGAAGTCCGGGGATGCGGCGAGCATTTTTGCTTATCTGCCTGCTGTGGAGCGCAGGCTCCAGCGCCCAGCAGACCGTGCCGATCACGGTGGTCAGCGGCTATCCGCCCACCGCCCTGTGGGTGGAAACGTTCCGCACGCACTTCATCCCCGAGGCCGACCGGCAACTGGGCGCCACGGGCCGGTACGCGATCGACTGGAATACCCCGTTCGGTAGCCTGACACGGCCCAGCGGGGCCTTCGAGGCCGTCCAGTACGGTGTCGCCGACATCGGGATCATCACCACCTCGTTCCATTCGGACAAGATTCCCTTCTACAACATCAGCTACGTCACCCCGTTCGTGACCACCGACATCGGCCTGGTCGTGCGTACCGTCAGCGATCTGCACGAGCGCTACCCGGCGCTCAAGGAACTGTGGAGCGACTACCGGCAGGTCTACCTCGTCGCGGCCGGCCTGGTGGATACCTACCAGGCGCTGATGAACCGGCCCATTGCCACGTTGAGCGATTTCCGCGGCCTGAGGATGTCCGGAATCGGCATGAACCTGCGTTACTTCGAGGGCCTGAACGCTGTGGGAGTGAGCGCCGGACTGGCCGACTTCTACAACAACCTCTCCACGGGACTCACCGATGGCGCGATCGTCTGGCCCGAGGCCATCGTCGCGTTCAAGCTGTACGAGGTGGGGCCGTACCTCGTCGACGCGAGGCTCGGTGCGGTCAGTTCCGTCGCCATCAGCGCCAACGAACGCACCTGGAATCGCCTTCCCGAGGAAGTACGCCAGGCGCTGCTTTCCGCCGCAGAGGCCTATCGAGACGCGCTGGCGCTTGAAACCGTCCGCAGGAGCGAGCGGGCGATGGCGTCCTTCCAGACGTTGGGAGGTTCGATCGTCACGCTATCCGAGGAGCAGCGGCGCGCGTGGGCCGCCTCCGTACCCGACCTGGCCGGCGCCTGGGTGGCCGATATCGAACGCCGGGGACTGCCCGGCAGCGACCTCCTCTCAGCCTACATGGACACCATGCGGGATAGCGCCCAGCCGATCATGAGGCACTGGGACCGGGAGTAACCCAGGCTTAGCGGCGGCGCGTGCGCGCAGCCCTTTACCGCAATCTGTCATTGGTCTCCCCTGATATTCAAATGGCATGCAGAATCAATCGATCCTGGGTAACGCAGATTTCAGATCGCCACCGCGGCTACCCGCGCCGGTGCGTATCGGCTCGCTTGCGCTACTCCCTCCGAGCGCGTCGAGAAGCTGACGCATGGCACTGTCGCCGAAGTCGTCCACGACGGACGTGGCACCGGCGGCGTCGACTTCGCATTCCCAGACGCACCTTTGAATCGTATCGCCTCCAGCCACAACGCAGTTGCGCTGGCACATCTGGACCGCGCCCGCGGGCGATTTCGGTTGAGAAAAGAACCGCGAACCACGCTTGGGGATGCCCTTTTCAATTTGCATGCAGACGACGGACAATGCGATCAGACCGGTTTGCCCGGATGCCAGGGAGACCGTCCTCGCCTGCGCTGGGGTCCAGGCCCTGAAGTCGAGACCGGCTGCAACCGGGGCGCCAGTCTGACCCGACCCGACGATCATCATCCGCTGATTGCCGCCGTCCTTCGGTTCCAGCCAGTCTCCGGGCTGGTAGGCGATGTCCTGGATCCCGCCATCCTGCACAAGGATGGTCTGGAGGGAATCGCCACCAATGCTCAACGAGGTGGAGCCCGTGGCCGCGTCGACGCCGAACAGGTCGTTTCCGGAGGCTTGCGGCGGCGAACCGGGTGGCAGCAATTCGGGCGGGAAAGAGTTGAGGTTGTCGCCAGATTTGAAGTCGATGAAACCGTTGAGTGTCAATGGGGGTTGGCCTTCCCGGTAGATCGTGACGGTGTACTCGGCTGCATCGGGGGACAAGAACGACAGTTCGAAAACCCACTCCTCATCAGGAGAACTGACCGTGTCGTTGTTGTCGTCCCATTCGTCGCGGGGACAACGGCAACTACCAAATCTGACTGTAAGCACACCGCTGTCGGCGCCGGTGCTTTCGTAGGTGTAACGCCCAAACCGTGAAGTCAAACGTCCCTGCTCGTTCCTCCTTTCGTTACGCACCACGCCTGAAAAATCCTTCCGACCTCCTCGGAGGTACTCACCAAAGTAGAACCCGGGCAGGAGCGTGTCTTTGCCTAGTGCCAAGGCATCGAACTCCTCCATGGTCTGCGGCGCCAACTGTTCTGACGGTGCCGGACGCTCTTCAATGTCGAAATCCACATCAACGTTGACACCTGCGCCCTCGCACTCGTCGAGGAAGGAGCCGGACGTGAGCGAGGAGAACAACAGCGAGACCTCGCAGCCGGACTGCCCTATCTCATCGTATTCGAACGTGATCGTGCCCCGGTCGGGATCGGTCCTCACGTAGCGGTAGCTGCCGTCCAATTGCCTGCCATCCCTCATCTCGCTGAACCGGCCCGGCACGGGGAACCGCCAGTCGCGGAGTTGCGTTCCCGGCGGGACCCGATCTTCGAAGTCGGACTCATCCTGCGGCGCCGTGTCCGTTGTCGGAATGCCGGACACCGGCGTTGACCAGTCACAGGGGTCTTCATTGCCGAACGGCCGTATGCGGACATCGTATTGCCGGCCATTGACGAGCCCGGTGTAGGTCATGTTGGACATAGCACGGCCACCGATAATCTGCCGGCTGCCCCATGCGCCGCCGGTCCCGTCGCGCCGCTCGACCTCATAGCCGAGTACCGATGCGCTACCGGCCCGATCGGCCAACGGGCCCCATCTGACCGTCAGCTCCCCGTCGCCGGAGTTGAGCCGCAGCCCTGGCGGCGACACACAGACCGACCCCAGATCGACGATATGAATGTCCACCGAGATCAGGGCGGTTGCGCTGTGAACGTCGCGGGCTTCCACCGTGACCGAGTACGTGTCGCGGGCCTCGTGATCGTAGCTGATGCCGTCCCGGGTACGAATCTGACCGGTCGCGGGGACGATCTCGAAACTGCCGGCGTCGGCGCCGCCGAGGCTGTAGGTAAGAACGTCGCGGACGCCATCGGCATCCGATGCCGCCACGGGGCTGCCTACATTGATGCCGCCGCCGACGTTTTCGTTCACCGACCGGTCCGTCGAGGAGCCTTCCGGGAATGCGGGCGTCTCGTTGGCGGCGGTGCCACTCGATGTTCCCTCGCCCACCGCCGACCAGGGGCCGGGCGAGCCGGCGTTGCAGGACGAGGAATTCCGGTACCGGTACCGCACGTCGTAGGTCAACCCGGCGGAGTTGTTTCCGAGGGTAACCGAGAAGGGTCCGGTCACCGTGCTGTCGCTGTTGTTGGTTATGGCGTGGCAACCCACCGTATGCCAGGGCGTTTGCGGCCGCTTGACCCTGATCTGGTAGTCGTGGGCTCGTGTCTCTCGAGGACCGAGCGTCGTCACCACGGTCACCTCAAGGTCTCCGGAGTTGGATCCCGGCTCCAGCGCGGGCGCCGGAAGCGTAGGCGAGGCCACGATGACATCGAACGTGATCGGTGAGGCGACCGCGTCCTCCTGGTCCGCAGCCCGGAGGGTGATCGTGGCGGTTCCCGCGGCCTGGGCGTTTATGACCAGTGACCGCGAACTGCCGCTGCCCCTCAGATCGGCCGTCGCGACATCCTCGTTATCCGAAGTGGCCACAACCGCGTGGGCGTCGCCGGTGTCGTCCGTGATTTGCACGTCGACGGTGACGGTGCCGCCCGGCGCGACTTCCTGATGGGCAACGGGCTCGATGAGCGGCGTGTCGTTACCGACTTCATCGGAAGCGAAGCCGAGCTCCAGGGCGTAGTTTCCGATACGGCTTGCCCACTCGAATACCACCATGTAGTACGTGCCGGGGTCGAGATCGCCGCCGAGAGTAAAATTGTAGTTGTTCGCGGCGAAGCCTTCGCCTACGCCAACATCTTCCACAACCCGCCCGGCTTCGGTGCAGTCGCTTCGCAGAAAGACCGCCTGGGTATCGAGGGCGCCGCTGCTCAGGACGACCAACAGCCCGGCCTCGCTCAATACGATCTTGTAGACATCGAAGTCGGAAGCGCTGTCCATTCGGGCGCGTACAATGAAGGGGGTATCCAGGGTGCCGACATCCGTCTCGAGCGCATCGGACAGCGCGACCGAAACGGCCTCGGTACCGCCCGCGCTGGTGCTTCGCCCGAGGTCTACTTCGCAAGTGCCGGCGGTACCGGAAGTCGGCGGGATTTCCTCCGGCGCAACGCCACTCGGGGTCTCGACAATCGTCCCGGCTCGTACTTCCCGGCCCCTGACTTGACAACCGCCCGCACTCGCGCAGGTGTATCTATTACTACCCTCTTCGATGTACCCGCCGTTACCGAAGTCGATCGCGGCGTTTCCACCGCTGATTCGGAACGAGACGCTGCCGCTGGTCAAGTCGGGAAACCAGGTCCCGGTGGGCAGGGTGGTGATCGTTTCGCCCACCTCGTACCGTGTTGCGGAACCGTCGCCGCCCGCCGACGGGGTGCCGTCGTAGACGTAGACCTTGTCATTTTCATTATCAACCACATAGAGTCTGTCGTTGGCAAATGCGATCCCCTTCGGATAAAAAACATTGATAAAGTCCGGGTCATAATCGATGTCGGAAGCGGCATCGTGCTCCCCGGAGGTGTGATACGCATAGATCCTGCGCGAATTGACATCAACCACATAGAACCTGTCATTGGCGAACGTGATCCCGAGCGGGCTATCGTTGTCCGGGTCGAGATCGAAGTCCGAAGCGGCATCGCGCTGCCCGGAGGCGTGGTACGCACGGACCTTGTTTTCGAACCAACCAACCATATAGAACCTGCCGTTGGCGAACGTGATCCCTCCCGGGGTATGGTCAAGATCGAAGTCCGAAGCGGCATCGCGCTGACCAGAGGCATGGTACGCATAGACCTTGCCCGAACCGGCCACATAGAACCGGTCGTTGGCGAATGTGATCCCGCGTGCGTAAGTAGTGGCCGCGTCCAGATCGAAGTCGAAAGCGGCATCGCGCTGGCCTGAGGGTTGGTACGCGTAGACCTTCGCATTCCTGTTAACCACATAGAACCGGTCGTTGGCGAATGTGATCCCCTCCGCGAGATCGTTGTCGGCGTCCAAATCGAAACTATCTATCGTTATCCGGCTGTCGAGGACGAAGACGAGCACCCAGGTGGAACAGTTGTTCCCGGTATCGGTTTCTCCGGACACCGGATCGACGCAAGCGCCGTAGTATTCGAAGGTTCCAGCGGTCGCCGGGGCCGTCAGGCTGATCGACTCGTCACCGGTACTGGAAGCGGCAAGTGCGCTGATGGCGTCCGTGCCGACCTCCGTATCTTCGGTGGTGATCGTCGCGTCTGTCGAGCGGTAGTATCGCAGCGTGGTGGCGGCGGACTGGCCGGCGCCCTGGTTGCGGACGGTCGCGTTGAGGATGAAGGACTCGCCTGCGTTCAGCGTCCTCTCACTTACGGAAAGGGACTCCACCACGAGGTCCGGATGATTGTCCTGCGGCGGAACGCCATTGTTGCCTGTTGAGACTTCTACTATCGTCCCGGTCAGTACTTCCCCGTTGCTGACTTCACAACCTCCGGTAGATGCGCACGTGTATCTAAAGCCACCCTGTTCGATGTACCCGCCGTTATTGAAAGAGATCACCGCAATGCCGCCGCTATAGCCGAACGAGACGCCCGCTCCAAGCACGTCGGGGAACCAAACTCCGGTGGGCCAGGCAGTGACCGTGTCGCCCACCTCGTACCGTGTTTCGGAACCGTCCACGGTGATGGTGAAGCTGAGCGTATCGGTGTCGCCGTCCTCATCGGTCACGGTGTAGGTCATGGCGTAGGTGCCCGCCGTGGACGGCGTGCCGGTGAGTTGGCGCGTAGTGGCGTTAAACGTCAGGCCCGGCACATTGGGTGACAGGCTGAAGGTCAGCGTACCGTCGCCACCGCTCGCCGCCGGCAGCGTCAGCGCGCTGATGGCGGTGCCGACAGTGTATGTCCTGTTGCTGACTGTCGCGGTGCCGAAACTCGGCTGGTTGTTGATGGTTCCCGGCGCTGCCCCCGCCGAGTACGCATAGACCTTGTCGTCGAACCAGTCAACCACATAAAACTTGTTGTCGGCGAATGTGATCCCTGTTGCGTTCCCATTGTCCGAATCCAGATCGAAGTCGGAAGCCGAATCGCGCTGGCCCGAAGATTGGTACGCATAGACCTTGTCGTCGACATTATCAACCACGTAAAATTTTTCGTTGGCGAATGTGATCCCTTCCGGCGAATCATTGTCCGAATCCAGATCGAAGTCGGAAGCCGAATCGCGCTGGCCCGAGGATTGGTACGCATAGACCTTGGCGTCGACATTATCAACCACGTAAAATTTTTCGTTGGCAAATATGATCCCTTCCGGCGAATCATTGGCCGAATCCAGATCGAAGTCGGAAGCCGAATCGCGCTGGCCCGAGGATTGGTACGCATAGACCTTGTCGTCGGTCCAGTCAACCACTTGCAATTTGTTGTTGGCGAACACAATCCCCGATGCGTTCCCATTGTCCGAATCCAGATCGAAGTCGGAAGCCGAATCGCGCTGGCCCGAGGATTGGTACGCATAGACCTTGTCGTCGATCCAGTCAACCACGAAGAACCTGTCGTTGGCGAACACAATCCCTGTCGGCCAGGGGTTTGATACGCTATCCAGGTCGAAGCCCCCGATCGCCATCTGGCTAGCGCTGACGGCAACGCGCACGGCAGTGGAACAGTTGTTCTGGGAATTGGATTCCCCGGACACCGGATCGACACAAGCGCCGTAGTAGTAAGTCCCAGCGGTCGACGGGGCTGTCAGGGTGATCGACTCGTTGCTCGCCGCGGCTGCGGCGAGTCCTCTCACGGCGTCCGTGCCAAGCTCCGTGTCCGCCGTAGAAATCGCGGCGTCCGTCGAGCGGTAATAGCGTAGCGTGGTAGCTGCGGCCCGGGCCGCGCCCAGGTTGCGGACGGTCGCGCTGAGCGTGAAGGACTCTCCAGCGACAAGGCTGGTGTCGCCGATTGAAAGGGACTGGACCACCAGGTCGTTGTCGTCGTCCCCGTCGACCATCCCACCGCCGCCCGTCGTGGGCGGTGTCTCGGGCGCCTCGGTGCTGCCGGCCACCCGATCGATTCGCCACACCCCGTCGCCCTGATGTGAGGCCTCGAAATCGTAGACCCGCCCATTGATCGTCTGGTTGGTGATCCGGATACGGATACCGGCCAGGAACGTCAGGAACGAACCCCGGCCCCGGTCGTTGACACTGAACGCGTCGGTCGTTCCGGGATAGGTACAGCTCTGCCCTATGCTCACCGACAGACTCACGTAGCATTCGCCCAACGATCCTGTCTCGGTCGTGTCGGTGTTCACCGTGATCGTGAAGCCGAGCGTGTCGGTGTCGCCGTCCTCATCCGCCACGGTGTAGGTCATGGCGTAGGTGCCCGCCGTGGAAGGCGTGCCGGCGAGTTGGCGCGCGGTGGCGTTGAACGTCAACCCGGGCACGTTGGGCGAGAGGCTGTAGACCAGGGTACCGTTGCCGCCGCTGGCCTCCGGCAGCGTCAATGCATCGATCGCGGTGCCGACCGTGTAGGTCTGGTCACCCGGCTGGGAGTCCAGAACCGGGACCGTATCCTCGCCATCCGCAATGGACCAACTTCCGCCCGACCAGAACCCGTCCGCCGGGTAATCACTGCCGGTGCAATGTGAGGCGAACCATCCCGCCGTCCGCGAAGCGAAGTACAGGTTTTCGCGGCACTCGTCGCCGTCGTCGTACGTGAGCGTCAATCGCCCGGCGTCAGGGACGATGCCTTCATACCCGTAACTGCCGGCGTAGGACGTTGAGACCCCATCGACCTCCCCGGTCTCGCTGAACCGGTCCCCCGCCAAGGCATTTAACGTAAACACGCCGCTGTCGGTTCGGGACTCGATCGCGACCCCGTCGAAACGCTCGTTGAACGCGGCATGATCGGCCGGCGCCGCCCCGGGCACGGCGGTCGTGGACAGATTGTTCCAGTACCCGGCGGTGGCCGCGACAATGTTGACTACCCGAAGCGGCCCGTCCGCCGACACCGTCAGCCGCCACTTGCCGGTGCCTGCGCCCAACCGGCCCGTCAAACCGGTGGCGCCCGCTTCCAGTTGCTGCGCGGTCAGCGTCTGCGCACCGCCCGCCGCCAGCGTCAGCGTCACGTCTCCTCCGGTGGCCGCGGAACCGCTGTCATCGCGCCCCGCAATCGTTACCGAAGCCGATGCATCGCCCGGATTGATCAGCCGCAACCGACTTAACTGGGTGACCTCGCTGGAGGGGTTGAAGATCGGTACGTCATGGGTATACCCGGCCGCCCCATCGGCCGCCGCACCGCGTACCGTGTCGTGCATCGCGCTCAGCGTCCCGTCGGCGGCGCGTACGAAGGCCAGGGGCACGATGGCCAGGTCCGTCTCGATCTCCAGGCGCGCATCGCCCACGTCCGTGCCGATACCTCCGGTCAATCCCAGGGTCGCGTTTCCGGACTGAAGGTCGGTGGCAGTGAACTGCACCGCCGCCGAGGCGTTCAGCGTGAAGGTCGCTGGACCCGAACGCGTGCCGGCGTCGTCGATGGCGTAGATCTCTACCGTGCCGGACTCGTCCGTGCCGTTGAGGATCCGCACCACCCCCTGCGGCTCGCTCGATGTGCCCGCCGGCACCAGCAAGGGGACCGTGTAGTGCTCGGCTTGCGCCGCCGAAGCAAAAAACAGCAGACCCGCGAGGGCAAGGTGTCGGCGGTTGCTTCTTTTCATCTGGTAAGCCTTCTCGACCGGCGGCGAGCCCATGCAGCAGTCGGATTTGCGTTGGCTTTTCCGGCTCCCACGAGAATACCAACCAATCACGCTGGTAGTAGGTGCAACATTGTGTAGTACGCCCTTGTTGAAGGTGACTACACAAAAATGCCGTTGGAACTCGCCAAATGAAGGCTGGCGTGGCGGACACCGACGGGCGCCGGACGGCCCACGTTCCTGACGGCGGCCGTTCAGGTATCGTCCGGGATCAAGCCCAATTCCTTTACCATTTTCCGGTGTACTGGTTTCGGCCCATAAACGAGCGTCCTGCAGCGCTGCTCGCGGCATTCGCATGCAACCTGTGGATCTGGACGCGATCCGGAGCCACTTTCAGGATCTCGCGCGTCACGGCAATGAGGGTCTACAGACTGAGTTTGCTCCACATTGCTGACCGCAAACTGATCCGATCAACACCGGATCAGCGAATTCTGAGCCTGAACGAGGGCAGCGTTTCCAACGCTACATGAGCCTGAACTTCCGGTCTGGGCGATCATTGGAGCATGATCGTGGCACTTCAGACCGAACGCATTCGCACGGTCGATCAGGTCAGGGCCTTCCTGGAAGGCAGCGAGCCGGTCGACTATTTCCCACAAGACCGGGACGACGCCTACGAGTTTGTCCGGCGCACTCTGGTGCGCGTTGGCTACGCTTTGTGCGCGAATTGTCATTGTTGCCCTATTGAGGTTTCAACAATCGCCCCGAACGTTACGACTCCGTTGCTGACGCCACATAAGAAGAAATCGCACGTGTATCTGTAGTCACCCACTTCAAAGTACCCGCCCCGACCAGAGCTAAAAGTCCAGTCTCCGCTTAAACCTTGGCGGCTGAACGAGGCGCCAAGACCGCCGACCGTGGGGAGGACCTGCCCCCCGGGGAAGGTGCTGGGCAAGGGATTGGGCAAGGTGGTGATCACGTCACCCACCGCGTACCGCGTTTCGGATCCGCCGCCGCCATTTCCGCTGTCCTCCACGGTGATCGTGAAGGTGAGTGAATCGGAGTCGTCGTCCTCATCCGTCACGGTGTAGGTCATGGCGTAGGTGCCCGCCGTGGACGGCGTGCCGGTGAGTTGGCGCGTGCTGGCGCTGAACGTCAACCCGGCCACGGAAGGCGCGAGGCTGTAGGTCAGCGTGCCGTCGCCGCCGCTCGCTTCCGGCAGCGTCAACGTGGCGATGGCGGTACCAACCGTGTACGTCTGGTTGCCCGGCCCGGCATCCGCGGCGAAGCTCGGCGAGGTGTCCTGCGGCTCCATCCCGCCGCCGCCCGTCGTGGGCGGTGTCGCGGGCGCCTCGGTGCTGCCGGCGATCCGGTCGATCCGCCACACGCCGTCGCCCTGGTGCGAGGCTTCAAAGTCGTAGACCCGCCCGTTGATCGTCTGGTTGTCGATCCGGATCCGGATACCGGCCAGGAACGTCAGGAACGAGCCCCGGCCCCGGTCGTTGACGCTGAACGCGTCCGTCGTGCCCGGGTACGTGCAGCTCTCACCGGTGCTCACCATCAGCCCCACATAACAATCGCCAAGGGAACCGCCCGTCTCCGTGACGGATGAGTCCGCGTTCACCGTGATCGTGAAGCTGAGCGTATCGGTGTCGCCGTCCTCATCCGCCACGGTGTACGTCATGGCGTAGGTGCCCGCCGTGGACGGCGTGCCGGTGAGCTGGCGCATGGTAGCCCCGAAGCTCAAGCCGGGCACCGTAGGCGTGAGACCGTAGCTCAGTGGCGCGTTGCCGCTGCTGGCCTCCGGCAGCGTCAATGGTTCGATCGCCGTGCCAACGGTGTACATCTGTTCACCCGGGTTGACCGCGGTGCGGAAAGTCGGGAACCGATCGACCTCACCGTCGCCGGACTCCCCAGGGCGCCCGGCCACGGCGCCTCGGGTAACGGTCCCGTTCTCGATCGTGCATCCGTCGGTCGATGTGCAGGTGTATTTCGTGCCATCGCTCAGCTCGACGTACCCGCCGTCATTCAAGGTGATCGTCGTGCCGGCGCTCGTGCTTGCAACGCTTCCGCCGGACGTCACCGCTGGGACGAACAGACCGGACATGGGTACGCCGTGGAGCACGTCGTCGACGCCATACGTTGTGGTGCCGGAGACCGCACCGCCGGCATCCTCATCACCCTCAACCGGTTTCATGGCGCTTGCGCGTTCGAAGATATGAATCGCGTCGGTCTGCGCATAGTCCGCTACGCTGGTTGCCCGATAGACATGCGCGCCGTCTGGACTCTGCGTCATTTGTCGCGGCCGAAAGCTCAAATTCCGATTCGGAAGATCGGGAACCGTGTTGCCGAATCGGTCGTTTGCACCGGACGCGGCGAAATCTGTCACCTCGAGTGCTTGCGTCACCGGGTTCCAGCGAACCACGTAATATCCGCCTCGGCAGAAAACGTCGACGGCATGAAGAACGCCATGTGGTACGAGATCGTTGCAACCTCTGAATGTGTTACGAGCCGGTTTCAGGTGATTCCAGGCGCGGCTCGCATCGAGGTCGGTCTCGAAATGAAGGTTGGTCAGAGTGTCCAGATGCACCGGGTTGGACGGATCCATCGAGACATCGAAGGCCGCGACGGCGGCATCGAAAACTGCAGCCCCTTCGGACTTTTCGCCGGAAACGAAGAGCGTTGCGCCTTGCGCGTCCAGCGCTACGCCATTGAAACCGCTCATCTCGTAGAAGGGGTTCTCCGGGTCACCGTCACGCAGAATTTCTCGCGCCAGCCCGAGTCTGCCGGAGGACGCATCTCTGGAAAACACGATCAGACCGCGCCAGGTGATGAGGTAGAGATAGGACCCGTCGGGTGCGACCGTCAAGCCCACCGGGATGCCCATGTTCGGTATTACCAGGTGTTCGTCATCGGACGCACCATCCGGAGAAACCCGTTGTACGAGGGCGAATTGCGTCGGCGAGTCGACACGATATACCCGGAGGGAGATATCCGTCGGATTACTGTGTGAAAAATTCCCCGGATCACTCCAATAGAAGTAACGCCCGTCCGGGCTTCCCGCACCCGGCCCGCGGCCGAAATTGTGGATGTCGTCATCATCGCCGAGAAAATCTATGCGCTGATAGGAAAGCACCGACGCCCCATCGTCGGGCAGAGCGAAACTGTAGCTGGACGGTATGCGGTTGGCCGCGATCAGCCGATCATGATGTGGGTTCCACCACAAATGCACGTCGATCGGCACCGAAACGTCCTGGTTCGACCCGTCGGCAAGAAAATCGTATGCAAGAGACAGGTCCCCCGTTTCAATGTCGCGTAGGAACCCGAGCAGCCGCTCTTCCGAAGAGCTGAACAGATACGTGCCGTCGTCGCTCATGGCCAGGTTCCGTGGTGACCGGAGACCCCTTGGCCCAGGATTGGGAACGAGAGAATCGTTTGTGACCGCACCCTTGTATGAAAGATAAGCGGGCGGGCCGGAAGTGTCCCACCGTAACCTTGCCGAATTTTGCGAATCGACTCCCGGTCTTTGGGCCAGTCGAATATCGTAGCGCTCACCGGCGCGCGCGAGTAGTTGTACCTCCACACGCCCATTGGCGACGATTGTCCGCTCGCTGGTGTCGACGGCCTGGGCGGCATCGCTGTCGGGGTAGACGGAAAGTATTGCGGAGAGCGGATGCCCTTCCACCCAGAACGTGTGCCAGCCGGTTGTGGGCGCGCTCCAGTACCACCAGACGGAATTCACACCAACCGTGGAGCGGGGCTCACTTGTTTCCGATGTCGCATGGCGCAAGGATGCGTCGACCGAGCCGGCCGCGCCAACAATCGGACGCGCATCGGCACGGTCATCGTTAGCGGGTGTTTCCCCCCATGCGATTGCGATTGCGATCGAATACAAATTGGTCGGGATCGTGTCCGGAGAATGACCCAGGGCGAACCAGTATCGCGAATCGACCATCGCGTCCAGCACGAGGCTCGAGCCGCCCCGGAGCGAGCCCACAAAATTCAGTTGGTCCAGGGCATCGCCCGTCCAGATCGTGAGCCGGAACGCGTTCGATCCGGCCAGGCGCCAGGTGAATTGCCCGTCCCGGGGGGCGGTCCAATACCACCAGCGCGTGCCGATGCCGGTCGCAAGAGGCTCCAATGGCTCCACCGTGAGTCCGCGCAAGTTGGAACCGGCCAGGTCGAGGAATCCATGCTCGGCACCCTCGCTCGCGCCGATTGAACCCGCGTCTCGAAAATCATCGTTGTATTGGACGTTTGGAGAATATTGATCCAGGTGCCAGGAGAGCGTGAACCCCGCCCCGGAAGCATCGGCATTCCGCGCGGCCACGGCGATGCGATAGGTCTCTCCCCCTTGAACCGGAAAACGCGTGAAGGGTGCAGGATCAAGCCGGGACACGAGGCGCAATCCACCGATCTCCGAGCCCGCGAACGCCAGGATGCTCAGGCCAGGTGCGCCGTCAAAGCGAAAAAGGGCGTACCCATCCCTGGGTGCAGTCCACTCGTACCAAACGGTTGCCGCGAGGCCGCCCAGAAACTCCGAACGCTCCAGCGTCGCGCCTTCGTTGGTCGACACGAGTGAGCCGCTCTCGCCTTCGATCGTTTGAGCATAGGCTATATCGTCGTTTGCCGGGCGCGAGTCGGCCGGCTCCCATTTGAGCACCAGCGGCGCCAGAACCCATTGCTCACTTGGTGTGTCAGATTCGATTCGCAGCCTGTAACGGGTGCCAGCCTTCGCGTCGAAGCTGATCTCCTTTCCGCTCTTTTCAACAACGAGCCCAAGCGTGACCAGGGAATCGCCCGTAAACAATTTGAAGTCGGCTTCCGATGGATCACCGGAGTCCGCTTCCTGGAGCCTGAACCTGAACAGGCCCGTTGCCGGCGCCGTCCAGACATACCACAGGGTCTTGCTGACAGCGGCAACGAAAGGTTCCCCTGGTTCGCGCGATGCGAACGCGAGATCGAGCAACGTCTGTCCTGTTGCCCCCGAGATGCGTTCAGAAGCCGAGAAACTGTCGTTGACCGGGACACTGACGTCATTGTTCTCCTGCTCAGAGGAGGCGAGCGCGATGCTCTGCCCCGCAGCCCCTGCGTTCCACGAGGTTGCGGTGACGTGGAGTACAGCGCCCGCGGGAACCTTTTCGCGAAGGAACGAGAACTGCACGTGCCTCGGCGTGCCCACTGCCACCTCGCCAACCGGAACAGGCTCTGCTACGGCCCAATTCGAGCCGGGCAGAGACCGGCTCACACCGTCACCGCGAAACACGCGGCTGCGGTGGGGGAGATAGGCCTCGCGAAGTTCGCGGCATTGGGTGTCTTCGTCGGCGCGGCAATTGAGTTGGAGGGTCGTCCCAGAGGCCACGTAGTGGCTGGTTTCAACGGATACGTCAACGGTGAGGTACTCGCTGTTCGCATCCGCGGGCGAAGTCTCCTCAATGTGCAGTTCAAGCTGCGGCCCGGCCTCGCTCGCGCGCAGAATTTTCCAGGCCACGGCGGCCGTGCTGGACTCTCCGTAAATCTCCTCCGGAACGACCTTTATTCTGTAGATTCCGGGCACGGGATCCTCGATCAACAGCCATTCCACGCTGTCGACCTCGGAGCGCGAAGCGTGCTCTCCACAGGCTTCCACGCTGCAATCGCCGCCCTGGTCGGCCCAGAGATCCAGATTGTTGAGCACCGATCGGGTGAGGGTGTCGGCGGGTTGCTCGTCCCAGGTGAGCACCACATCCAGCCGGCCGGCTCCCTGCGGTACCTGGATGTCGATGTATTCGTAGGTGTCGTTGTCGGGCTGTGCGATCGCGCTGCCAATGAGCCAGCCCTGTGGATCGTCGTGCGAAAACAGGCTCGTTCGCGCGGACACCAGGCCCAGTCCGTACAGGTTGTTGAAAGCACCGGGCCCGTCCGTGTTATCCCCCGGAAGTTGGCCGCGGCTGGCAAGATAGGCATCCGGGCGTATGGCGCTGGCCATGAGCCGGGCACGGGTGAGTGCGGGCCGATTCTGAAATTCCGGCCGGGCCTCCATCAGCAGCGCCGCGACGCCTGCGACCGAAGGCGAAGCCATGCTGGTGCCGCTCAACGTATTGTGGCTGTATAGGGAAGCGCCGCCGCGTGCGGAGGTGAGGCTCACGCCCGTACCCACGACGTTCGGCGCAAGCCTGCCGTCCGCGGTGGGTCCGTGGCTGCTGAACCCGGCGATGATCCCGACATCCTGCACCGCGCCCACGGCAAGCGAGTTCTTTGCCGTCCCGTAGTTGGAGAAGCCGTGCACCCCCGCGTTCGACTGGGCCACCACATAGAGCTGTGAATGGGCGTGGACAACGGAGTCGAGTTTCCTTTCTCCCACGCCTCGGCCGGAGAATGCGAGATTGGTGGTTGAAAGGCTCATGTTGACGATCAGGGGTTTGACCGCCTCGGACGTTGTTCCTAGCCATGTACAACTCGACGGGCGCGAAAGGAAATCCATGCCGCGGCGAATATCGTCTGAGCTTCCGTACCCACCGGCCGCCAGCACCTTGCCGAAGCGCAAGTGACTCAAACCCGGCGCGATTCCCGCAAGCACGGGACGGGTGCGTCCCGCCCCGGCGATCGTGCCGAAGACATGTGTGCCGTGTCCGTGAAGGTCCACCCACAGATCCCAGTCCTGGTCCGTAACGAAATTGGCTCCGCAGATGCTTTCGCGACCGTGCGCGATGTCCACATGGCTGGTGTTGAGCGCGGTGTCGAGCACCCCGACCGCGATGCCCAATCCGGTGATGCCGGAGAATCGTTCCGTGACAGGGTCGTACTGTCGAAAACCATCCGCACCCATGACCGGCACGGACGAGTCGTGGTTGGCCGTCACGACCGGCACGGGTTCAACTGACATGACAAAATCGGCGGCCACGACTTGCGCGAGCGCCGATGCCGGCAGGTTCGCCGTATAACTGCGCAGGTCCCCGTCATAGGCGCCCACGACCACCCCAAGCCCGGCCAGCGCCTGGCGCCACTCGCCCGCGGGGTCCGGGGCCATCAGCGTGATGTAGACCGGTACCAGCTCCCCGGCGGATCGTGACAGCAACTCCTGCACGAACGCCGTGCCGGCCTTGATCTCGGGGGGCACGGCACCGATGCCGAGTACGCCAGGAAGCCCGGCAATGGCTTCAAGCCGGCTTCGGTCCGCCGAAACACGAACCCGGGCAAACTCGCCCGAGATGCCTTCGATCCCCGCACCGAGAGCCACGAGCGACTGGCTGAGGGTCTGCAGGTTTGTCCCCGGCAGAAGGCGAAGCGCGGCAAAGGTGTAGGCACGGCCCGACAAATCGGCCTGATCGAGGATCGCCTCGTAAGCGGTAGCCGGATCGAGCCATTCCGGATTTGGGGGCAGGTCCGGCTGCGAACTCCCCGACAGCGGAGCACGTTGCATGGGGCCGCGGTATGTGCCGAGCGAATAACCTTCGGGCAGCCGTTCGGTGGTCGCATCGGGTTGGGTCGGGATGGCTCGCGGCTGCGAACTCCCAATGGGCGGCGCCTCGATGGGCGGCAACTCCACCCCGGAACGGCTCTCCTGCACGGTCCGCTCCAAAATGCGCTCGAAGGTCGCTTGTTCGGCGTCAACCGCGTCGGCTTGCCCGGCAGGTTCCAGGGTCGGGTCAGCGAGCCAATACAAGGTCCAGCCAAGCGCAAGAAATGCGGCGGCGACCAACAACAAGAAGAACTTCTTCACCACGCACCCCGCTGGCCCGAGCGTATCGGCGACGCGACCTCAGCGACCGTTCGGCGATGTCGGAGTAAACGGCCGCCGCACCCTGAAATCCAGGTGCATTCGCCTCGCCGCTTACAAAAGATCTTCACCCGCCGCCGAGGTGTTCAGCGTCAAGGTGGCGGGACCGGAGCGTGTGCCGGCGTCGTCAATGGCGTAGATCTCCACCGTCCCGGACTCGTCCGTGCCGTTGAGGATCCGCAGAACCCCCTGCGGCTCGCTCGATGTGCCCGCCGGCACCAGTAAGGGGACCGTGTAGCGCTCGGCTTGCGCCGCCGAAGCAAAAAACAGCAGACCCGCGAGGACAAGGCGTCGGGAAATACTGCTTTTCATTTGATAAGCATTCTTTGCTTGGTAAGCCTTCCCGGCCGGCGGCGTACGCATGCAGCAGTCGGATTTGCGATGGCTTTTCCGGTTCCAAAAAGAATACCAACCAATCACGCTGGTAGTAGGTGCAAAATTGTGTAGTACGCCCTTGTTGAAGGTGACTACACAAAAATGCCGTTGGACACAACCAGGATCGTGCAGGCACGAGAGCAGCACGGCAGCATGTCAACCTGACGCTTGAACTCAATAGAGGCGCACGCCAATAGTGGGTCAGTTTTCAATGCCGATTGCGCGGACTGGAACGCAGCAGTTTTTTCCTTCGTGGACGCCCGACAACTCGCACGTAGGATCTACTGCAGTTCGATCGCCTCCAACTGAACGCGGCAACGTAACGTGGATCCAAAAATGTTGACGGTATCGACAATCGTGAAATTCGAGGATTCACCCGCCGATATGCTACCTAGTTCTTGTCCGTAAATTCCTAATGGATTGATTTAGCTGGACAAACAGGCGTTTTGAGGTAGTTGAAAACCGGCGTTTCGGCTATTCTTGTCTTGGATTCGAGGCAAAACGCGAAAAACCGAGAACGCCGGAGGCGCCATGCGCGAGAAACGCACCGCACAAACAAGTTTATTCGATCCGCCCGCCATTGACCATCCGCTCGCGGACGGCTTGGAACGGGCGTCGGTCTGGTTGGACGAGCACCCGGAGTTGCTCGACGAGATCGCCGCCGATCTGGGCGCCGATACGGGGGCGGCGCGCGGTCGCCACGGGCTGACCTGCGAGACGATTCTGCGTTGCGCGGTACTCAAGCATCTGCGCCAGGAGACCTGCCGGGGGCTGGAGTTTGCGTTGCGGGACTCGCGTTCGGCACAGCGTTTCGCGCGCGTGGACACGGCGCGGCTGCCGAAGAAGTCAGCGCTGCAGGCGGCGCTGGGGGCGGTGAGCGCGACGACTTGGGAGCGCATCAATCGGCACTTGCTTGGCGTGGCGAGCGCGGCGGGGATCGAAACCGGAAACCGGCTACGTATCGACAGCACGGTGACCCATACGCATATCCTGGAACCCGCCGACAGCCGCCTGCTGTACGACGGGATACGCGTGCTGAGCCGGTTGCTCGGCACGGCGCGCAAGCGCTTGGGGCCGCAAGTCGTGGTGTTTCACGATCACCGTCGGGCGGCCAAGCGGCGCACGTTGGAGATCGGGTCGCGACGCGGCGCGCGGCGCTCGAAGACCTACCGCAAGCTGTTGCGGTTGGCGCAGCGCACGCTGGGCTACGCCGAGGGGGCGTTGCCGGCGGTGGCGTCCGCGGCGCCGCCGTGGGCCGTGTCATGGACACAAAACGTCAGCGAAACCAGAGAGTTGCTGCTCCGTGTCGTGGATCAGACGCAACGCCGCGTGTTCGACGGCGAGACGGTACCGGCGGCGGAAAAGGTACTGAGCCTGTTCGAGCCGCACACCGACATTATCCTCAAGGGCGGTCGCGGCACGCACTTCGGTCGTAAGCGTTCGGTCACGCGGCGATGAGTATGGAGGATTCAACGATTGAGCGTTCGCTTCCAGTCCTTGCGGAGGGGTCGCAACCAGATGTCCTTTTTCGGCTGGGCTCGTTTCGTATGCCTGTCATAGCGTCCTCTTCCTTGGGTGGTTCCGACATGTGTCCAGCCGGAGGCGTTGTAGACGGCGCCGGTGTAGCGCGGGGTCTCGACGAAGGTCTCGATGAGTACGGGGATGGTGTTGTAGCGCTCGGTCCAGTCCCGTGGCAAGCGGCGGCGCACGAGGGCGAGGATGTGCGAGCCGAGGTTGGGGATTTTGATCCACGGCAGGATGAGGAACCGCGGGTTGTCGACCACCAGCGGCAGGTTCTTCTCGCGCTTCTCGGGCGTCCATCCGATGAACTTGTCGCGCGGGGCGAGCTTCCACGCGGCGGTGGAGAAGCCGAGCATGGCGACGGGCCAGCCGTCGCGGTCGCGGACGGCGTAGCGCATTTGCGCGCCCACCAGGGTCTTGTAGCCGAGGTAGTGGTAGCGGGCGACGAACTCGTTCCAGAGCTTCCCTTCCCGGGTGTTGCGCACGACGGTGCGGAAGTCGAGCGGGCGAACCCCCTCCAGCGTCGTCGGCGCCGGGAACAGCGGCGGCTCGGTCTGGGGTCCGAAGACGATGGGCTTGGGCCGGCCCTGTTTTCCTCTTGGCGGCGGCAGCGCGATCGCGCCGTCGCGGTGCATGGCGAGCATGGTCACCTTGGCCATCATGTCCTTGAGGCCGCCGTCGGGCTTGAACCAGCCGATGCGCCGGCAGAACTCTCTCGCCAGGGCGGCGCGGGTCGGCTGCGGCTCGGCGGCGATCAGGGCGCGCAGCAGCGCCATCTCCTCAGCCGTGAAGTCGCGCCCGTAGTAGCGGCACTCGATGGCGCCGGTCATCCCGGCGCCGTGAACTCGCGCTTGCGCTCCTCGCTCATCGACCAGGGCAGCCAGGGTGACAGGTCGTCCGGCGGCCTGCCGCCATTCTCCGCGCAAGCTGCCAGCCACGCCTCCAGCCAGCACTGGACGTCGATGCCGTTCAAGGCGAGGGTGCCGACGACCGAGTACATCATCGCGGTGAAGTCGGCGCCGAGCCTGCTGTCCGAACCGAAGCTCAATCGACGCCCGATAACGGCCCCTCGGAACGCGCGCTCCGCGGCATTGTTGTCCATGGGCACCTGGGGATTGTCGACGAAGACGCTCAGTCCCTCGCGGTGCTTGAGCAGCGAGCGTAGCGCCTTGCCCTGGCGCGCCTTGACCGGCAAGTCGGCCAACTCCGCTTCGGCCCGCGCGAACAGACCGTCGACGGCCTTCTTCAGTGCCCCCTGCGCGGCGTCGAACGCCGGCGTCTGGTGGTCGAGAGCGGGGTCGTAATGCTCCAGCCGCTCCTTGTTCAGCCGGCAGGTCGACGCGAACCGCTCGACCCATCCCTCGCACCACTGCGTCAGCTTTTGCTGTCCGGCCGCACACTCGATGAAGTCGCGCCGCTGGTGCACCCAACACCAGCACAGGATCACCTTGCCGTCGAGCCCGCGCGCCATCTTGATGTAGGCGCTGTAGCGGTCGCAGACCAGGAACACGATGCCCTTGACCGAACCGAACAGCCTCATCGCGGCCTCGGCGCTGCGCGAGGGGTCCGCCACGAAGTAGACCGCATCGGCGCTGACCGAGATCCACAGCCACGCACGCCGCGAGCGGCCAGTCTCGCTCAGCGACTGGATGCGCCAGCCGGTCTCGTCGGCGTGGCGCACCGCCATCTCGTTCTGGTGGGTGAGGATCGCCGCGGCGAGCGGCGCGAACAGCACCGGGCAGCGACGCACGCTGTCGGCTATGGTTCCTGGCGCGATCGCCAGCCCCTGATCCGTCATCCACGCCGCGGTCCGCCGCAGGGGGCGGTGGCAGGCAAATCGCTCGTACAGGATGCGCGCCCAGACGCTGGTCCCGTAGGGCGTCCTGGGGAACAAGCGGGCCGGCGGAGGCGCGATCGCTTGCAGTGGCGAGGACAGGCAGTCGCAACCCCGACGGTAGCGCGGGCGCACGATCCTGCGGACATGGGCCTTGACCGCGATCTCGATGACGGACGAGGAACGCTCGCCGTCGGCGACATAGGGCTTGCCGCAACAGGAACACACGCGCGCGTCCTCTGGCGGCTCCTGCCGTTCCTCCTTCTCCTCCAGCGTTGGCCGCTGGGTGCGCCCGTGGCCGGCCGCACCGCGCTGCTGGCCGCGCTTGCGCTCCGACCGCGGCGTTTCCTGCTTCTCGCTCCTGCCCCCGAATACCGCCTTCGACAACACGGCCCGGCTCGAGCGCAGCTGGGCAATCCGGGCTTGCAGCCTCGCTCTGTGGGCGCGCAGCGCCTTGATCTTCTTGCCCTGTGCAGCGTTCGCCTTGCGCTGTCGGGCGATCTCCTTGTGCAGCGACTCGATGGTCCTGTTCCGATCGCGCACTGTCCTGAAGACCGCGGACAGCAGGGGACGTTCGGCAAGCTCGGCCTCCAGCTTCTCGTTCTTGATGGCCGACGTTCTCACGGCCACCTGCAGACGGATGATGCGGCTCTGCTGCGCCTTGATGAGGTCCATCTGGTCGTGGTATCCCGCCAGCTCCCCGCGCTGCAGCTTGGTTTCGAAGGTCAGTCGGCGCACTGTCGCCTTGAGGTCCTGCAACCGTTCCTGCTCGCGGCGCAGCCGGCGGTTCTCCCGGTTCAGCCGACGGGTCTCGCGGTTCAGGGAACCGACTTCCCCGCGCAGTCCCTTGATCGTGTCCTTCTGCTTGCGCGCGCGGTCCAGCGCCTTGCGCAACTGGACGCTCGCCCGGGGCCGAGACGGCTGTGCGCGCCGTTTCCACCTGCGAAGCGCCGCAACCTTCCTGCGCAATGCCGTGAGTTCGTCCTTCTGCTCCTGCGGCTGCTCCAGGGCCTTGCGCAGCCGGGCATTCTCGCGGGTCAGAGAATCGATTTCCCGGCGCAGCGCCACCGCCGTCCCCTTGCCGGGCTGCAAAGTCTGCAAGGCTTCGCGCAACTGGAAAACTTCCTTGCGCAGCGACATGATCGTGCTGCTCTTGCGCGAGTCGACACCGGCCTGCGAAAGCAGCTTCTCCAGCCGCGCCACCTCCGTCTGGAAGAACAGCGCATCCTTCGCCGTACGGCGGACTTCCTTCACCTCCTCGACGGCAGCCGTGAGCTTCTCCCGGCTCTTGTCGAGCTGCGTCTTCAGCAAGCCCGCGCGGGAACGGGCATCTATCTCCGCCCGGCGCAGCTCCTCCGCGCGCGTATCCGCCGCGTCCGCCCGTGCCCGTTCCGTCTCCGCGCGGGCCTGTGCCTGTTCGTACAGAGACCGCCAATCGCGCGGCTCCGATGCCGGCGCCGGCGTCGGCGGCGACCAGAACTCGCCGTCCGCCTCGGCCAGCGTCAAACTCGTCCCGAAGTCCTCGTCGCGCATCGCCATGTGCGCGACCATAGCAAATCGTCGGAGGCGTTACCAGTGTCTTGTAAAGGGTGTCCAAAATGATGTCAGCCCTCTCCATCGCCGCGTGACCGAACGCTTACCTTCGGTCACAAGGTCAACTTCGCCACCGGGCGCAGCGGACTGGTGCTCGACACGGTGGTGGAGAAGGGCAATCCGGCCGACAGCGCGCGCTGCCTGCCGATGCTTGAGCGGCATATCGAACACTACGGCACGGCGCCGACGCACGCGGCCTTCGACGGCGGCTACGCGTCGCGCGAGAACCTCAAGCAGGCCAAGGCGCTTGGCGTGACGCATGCGATGTTCCACAAGAAACGCGGCATGAAAGAGACCGACATGTCCCCCTCGCCGTGGGTGTACCGGCAACTCAAGCGCTTCCGCGCCGGTATCGAAGCGGGTATCTCCTACCTGAAACGCTGCTTCGGTCTCGGCCTGTGCCGCTGGCGCGGCTGGCCGCGATTCCAGGCCTACGTGCACTCGGCCGTGTTCGCCCACAACCTGATGCGCCTCGTGCGACCGCCCCCGCGGCCGGCCTGACGCCTTCCGCCAGCCATCGCCGTGTACCGGTTCAAAGACCGGCGAGCGCCCGTGCCCGATGCCTGAAAATCGACGCTTTGCGCGGCCAAACGCACGGCCCCGGTGACGCTCGACGGGCGCGAGCCCGTGGCGAATCCGCTTTTTTGCCAACCAACCGGATTTGTGACAAAGTGCAAGGTCGCTTCCAACTCAACCCCCGCTTCGAACCCCGCCGTTTACG
This sequence comes from Candidatus Rariloculaceae bacterium, assembly GCA_965262365.1. GTDB lineage: Bacteria > Pseudomonadota > Gammaproteobacteria > Steroidobacterales > Rariloculaceae > UBA6522. The sequence goes on along the minus strand of OZ253541.1, from coordinate 5,258,508 downwards.
GACAAGAACTACCTAGCGGAATACGGCGCATGAACACATCGTTAGCATATCCTGAGACATACACAGATGACACGGACCTCTGTGCTCGAAGAGTGCCCCTTATGGTGACTAAAACACTACCAAAGGTAATAACTGTGCCCGAACATTCCGTAATTTCTCCCGTAAGCGCATCACCACCGCCGCCGGAACCGCCGACGGTGACGCGCACGGCGGAAGAGCAGTTGTTGTCGGTATAAGGCTCTCCGGAAACCGGTCCGACGCAAGCGCCGTAGTAGTAGGTTCCGGCCGCCGCTGGAGCTGTCAGCGTTATCGTCTCGTCGCTGGTTGCCTGTCGGGAAAGCGCGCTCACCTCGTCCGTGCCAACTTGCGTGTCGCTCGTCGAAATCGTGCTGTCGGTCGAACGATAGTAGCGTAAGGTCGTGGCGGTGGATGTACCGGTCCCGCGGTTGCGGACAGTCGCGCTGACCGTGAAGGACTCCCCCGGCTCGGGGCTGGCGTCGCTGACCGAATGCAATTCCACAACCAGGTCGGGACCATCCGGCGGATAGACATAGACTTTGTTGAATTCGTTGGGGTCATTATCAATCACATAAAATCTGTCGTTGGCGAATGTGATATCGCGCGGGGAACCATTGTCCGGGCCCAGATCGAAGTCCGAAGCGGTATCGCGCTGGCCTGAGGCCTGATACGCATAGACTTTGTCGTCGACCCCATCAGTCACATAGAACCTGTCGTTGGCGAATGTGATCCCTCCCGGGCTACTAATTTCCGAGCCCAGATCGAAATCGGAAGCGGAATCGCGCTGACCTGACGCGTGGTACGCATAGACTTTGTCGTCGGTCCGATCAATCACATAGAACCTGTCGTTGGCGAATGTGATACTGCCTGATAACCCATTGTCCGCGTCCAGATCGAAGTCGGAAGCGGAATCGCGCTGACCTGAGGCCTGATACGCATAGACTTTGGCGTCGGACCAATCAACCACATAGAACCTGTTGTTGGCGAATATGATTCCGACCGCGTTTCCATTGTCCGGATCCAGATCGAAATCGGAAGCGGAATCGCGCTGACCTGAGGCGTGGTACGCATAGACTTTGTCGTCATCGATATCCGCCACATAGAACCTGTCGTTGGCATAGGCGACCCCAGTGGCATTGCCGTTGTCGGCGTCCAAGGCAGAGAAGGTGGAGCTAACGCCCCCACCGTTGCCGGCGACAGTGACGCGCACCGCGCTGGAACAGTTGTTCCCGGTACCGGATTCACCGGATACGGTCTCGACGCAAGCACCGTAATGGTAAGTTCCAGCCGTCGACGGGGCTGTCAGGCTGATCGACTGGTTGCTCGTGCTCGATGCGGCAAGTGCGCTCACGGCGTCCGTGCCGACCTGCGTGTCTCCCGTGGTGATTGTGGCGTCCGCCGAGCGGTAGTAGCGCAGCGTAGTGGCGGCGGCCTGGCCGGCGCCCTGGTTGCGGACGGTCGCGCTGAACGTGAACGAGTCCCCCGGCCCGGGGCTAACGTTGCTGGCCGAAGCGGACTGAACCACCAGGTCCGGCTCGGAAACCTGGCCGCAGGTGACGTCGTCATCCAGCGGGCATGCGTCATCCGTGTCGGAAACGCCGTCATTGTCATCGTCCGTGTCGGCGTTGTTGCCGGTTCCGTCGCCATCCGTGTCGACGGACTCGTCCGGATCCTGCGGGAACGCGTCGTTCGCGTTGGACACGCCGTCGTTGTCGTCGTCCCCGTCGCCCGTGTCGACCATGCCGCCGCCGCCCGTCGTGGGCGGTGTCTCGGGCGCCTCGGTGCTGCCGGCCACCCGATCGATCCGCCACACCCCGTCGCCCTGGTGCGAGGCCTCAATGTCGTAGACACGCCCGTTGATCGTCTGGTTGTCGATCCGGATCCGGATCCCGGCCAGGAAGGTCAGGAACGAACCCCGGCCCCGTTCGTTGACGCTGAACGCGTCCGTCGTTCCGGGGTAGGTACAGCTCTGCCCAATGCTCACCGACAGACTCACATAACATTCGCCCAACGAACCTGTCTCGGTCGTGCCGGTGTTCACCGTGATGGTGAAGCTGAGCGTATCGGTGTCGCCGTCCTCATCCGTCACGGTGTACGTCATGGCGTACGTGCCCGCCGTGGACGGCGTGCCGGTGAGCTGGCGCGTGCTGGCGTTGAAGCTCAGTCCGGGCACGTTGGGCGCGAGGCTGTAGGCCAGGGTGCCGTTGCCGCCGCTGGCCTCCGGCAGCGTCAATGCATCGATCGCCGTGCCAACGGTGTACGTCTGGGCACCCGGGCCGGTTGCGGTGCGGAAACTCGGGAACCGATCGACTTCGCCGGAACTTGCCGCACGCCCGGCAACAGTGCCTCGGGTCACGGTCCCATTCGTAACGGCGCATCCGCCCGTCGCCGTGCAGGTGTATCTCGTGCCGTCGCTCAGCTCGAAGTACCCACCGTCATTCAACTCGATCGTCGTGCCGGCGCCGCTGGCCGCGACACGACCGCCGGACGTCACCGATGGAATGAAAAGACCGGACGTGGGTACGCCGGGGAGCGCGTCATCGACCCCATACGAGGTCTCGACAACCTCACCGCCGTCACCCTCGTCATCCTCAACGGACCAGCTCCCGCCCAGCCAGGTCCCGTCCGCCGGGTAATCGGTGCCGGTACAGTGAGAGGCGAACCAACCCGCCGTGTGCGTGGAGAAGTACAGGTTCGCAGCGCACACATCGCCGTCGTCGTAGGTGACCGTCAATCGGCCCGCGTCAGCGCCGATCGCAGAATAGCCGTAGCTCCCCATGTAGGTGGTAGAGACACCGTCGATCTCCGCCGTCTCGGTGAACCGCTCGCCCGTCTGCGCATTGAGCGTGAAGCGGCGGCTGCCCGTGACGTAAACAACCGCATTCCCGACGAATCGTTCGTTGAGCGACTCAAGATCCGCCGGCGCCGCTCCCGGCACCGCGGTCGTTGAAAGGTTGTTCCAGTACCCCGCCGTAGCCGCAACGATGTTCACCACCTGCAGCGGCTGGTCCGAAGACACCGTCAGCCGCCACTTGCCGGTGCCGGCGCCCAACTGGCCCGTGATGGCGGTATCGCCCGCTTCCAGTTGCTGTGCGGTCAGGGTCTGCGCACCCCCGGCTGCCAGCATCAGCGTCACGTCTCCCCCGGTGGCGACCGCACCGCTGTCGTCGCGTCCGCCGATCGTCACCGCCGCCGCCGCATCGCCCGGATTGATCAACCGCAGCCGGCTCACCTGGGTGGCGTCGCTGGCGGGGTTGAAGATCGGCACTGCGTAGGTGGCCGGGTAGGAGGGGTCGTTACCGAGCCCCTCCCCCCGCAGACCCGAGCGTGCGCGATTGACGCACTCGGTTCCTCACCTGACAGGTTCGCTCAAGGAGTTTCGTCCTTGATCCGCAGGTTGAGGAAGACCGCTCCCTCGCCTGTTCGGCTATCCACTGCTGTTTCGTGTACGTGTTTGTGGAACTCAGCGTTTCCTCCAGCGTTTCCCATCAGTGGCTCTGTACAAGTGACGCCCCGCTTCCCTCCAGCGGGTCCCGAGGGCCACGGTTCCCCGCCTTCACAGGTACTATCAAGGCGCTACGACTTCCTGCCCTCGCATGTCCTTCGGCTTATTGTTTTCGCCAGCCGGTTCCACGGGTGCCTGTCGGAATTCGTGTCCGCATCGGGCGGTCCCGCCGCCGTGCAGGCCCGGCGACGGGCCGGGGTCTGGATTTATGCTGGCAATCCCCTTCCAGCGTCGTTGCCCGTGGGCGTGAGCAGGACCTCCCAGGTTCCCAGGCGATCCATTCCGTGACTCTGCGCCGGTCCACGACCCCGGACGACCCGTTGCGCCTCACCAATAGCGGCGCTTCCGGTGCTGCCCCCACACGATTAACAATGAAGGCGTCATCGATTCCGATTTCGAGGCTTCCTCCGCCGCTTCATCACCTGCTGTCTACGCTTCACGACGGGCGTTGCCGCGCGCCACGCAAGACTTGCTTCCGGCTGGCGGGCTGCGCCTTTGCCGGGCGGGAGTCGAACCCGCTGGATCGCTACGAGAGGTTTCAGTTTCAATTCATAGCATTCTCCTCTCCAGGGCTTTCCCTGGCGCAATAACCGTCCGATCCGCCGACCGAGGCACCGCGCACCGTGTCGTGCATCGCGCTCAGCGTCCCGTCGGCGGCGCGCACGAAGGCCAGAGGCACAATGGCCAGGTCCGTCTCGATCTGAAGGCGCGCATCGCCCAAGTCGGTACCGATACCCCCGGTCAATCCCAGGGTCGCGTTACCGGAGGCCAGGTCGGTGGCCGTGAACTGCGCCGCCGCCGAGGCGTTCAGCGTGAAGGTGGCGGGACCGGAGCGTGTGCCGGCGTCGTCGATGGCGTAGATCTCCACCGTCCCGGACTCGTCCGTGCCGTTGAGAATCCGCACCACCCCCTGCGGCGCCCCGGTTGTCGGCGCCGGCACCAGCAATGGGACCGTGTAGTGCTCCGCCGGCACCCCGAAGCTCCAAAGCAGGAGACTCGCAACTGCAAGGCGTCGGAGAATGAAACGCGACATGGGTGCGCTCTTCGGTTTATTGCGTGCCTGTACGGCAGCCCGGTTAACGAATTCTTCCGCGGTCCGAAATAGCGTACTAAATATGCAAGGGTGTAGCGGTTGGAAAATCGTGTAGTTCGTTTCCGTCGAACATGACTACACAAATCGACGGCCATGGTTCACGCCAAGCATCGCGGCCAGAAGCGACCGCAATGTGGCCCGAATCAAAGTCCGCCGATCATGGATGCCGTTACTCGAACGACGAAACGATATCGCGCAACCGCTGATATTGAGGTTCGGGACACTCCGGGTCTGCGGGACCCGCGGCAGGGCCGGTTGAAACTGCCGGGCGATGAGAGCACCCCCCCGTCAGCGCGAGGGGACAAGGGAATCCCGGGCACCGGGATCGTCCGCCTCGCCGGGCGCTGGCCAAGGGTATCGTACGACTTCGAATGAGCCGCTCGGGGACGCGTTGCAAAGTGAAACCACGCGTGTGGCGGGCGCTTTGTGTTTGGACGATAGACCGTCCATTAACGCCGTTTGCACATAACCACCGCACAGCTCATCCATAGTCGTCAAACGCGGTGGCGGCGGGACGCCGAACGAGGCGGGCAGGTCCGCCGGTCCGGCCGCCTCGCTCTTGCGAACCCCGGACAAGCCGTCCAGCGTCAACGTTCCTCTGCCGCCCGTCGCTTCATAGTAGTTGTACCTCGATATTTCGTCATTGCCCGGGAAGCTGAGCCAGGCCGCGTGTTCGCTTGTCGTTTGCAGCGCGTAGGCGTTGGGAAGATGATCGTCGTCGACCAGAAAAATCACCGCCGCGCGCTGATGCGGGCGCTCGGCCATGGGCGGATCGCGTTCGCCGTGCTCGGCGACGATGTCGGCAATGGACACCGTTTGTACGTTATCGGAGGTGAAAATCAGGTCGCCGTCGTCGGTGCTCACCTGTTGGCCAAACTCGTCGAGGAGCCACTCGCCATCTTCCGCCATCCACAGATCGGGCACTTCCTCACGGGGCAGCAGTCCCGCTAAATACAGCTCGATCGGACTGTACGGCAGGGAATTGCCGTGGTTCGCGAAGGTATCGAAATGGCCGGCGCTCCATCGGCCGCCGCCGAGATCCACCAAGTTTGCGATGTCGAACCCGCCGAGTTGGCCGTTGGCGCTGCTGAATCCCCAGTGAGCGCGGTTCGCAGTGGGCACGGTGAAGTTCGCCCAGGCGTGCAGCAGCTCATGAAGGCTCGGTCCGTATTGCAAGGAGGTGGGATCGGGGAAGTGGACCACGCCTCTGAGCCGGCCGGCGGAACCGAAGCGGCTGTCAAGGTATTTCGACGCTCCAATTCCGTCGGTGTCGTTCATCACCGAGGAATAGGTGCCGGCATAGTAGAAGTTGGACCGATCCTCAAAGGTCGGCAAGTTCGAGACGAATAGCAGGTAATCGAAGTCATCCTCGAACCATCCGTAGAAGTCCGCCGCGTACGTGGCCAGCGAACCGCCTGTCGGGGGAGCGGTCAAGTCCCCGTCCACCTGCATCACGATGACATTGTCGTTGTAGACATGGACCAGCCGGGAATCGGGAAACTCATCGGCGAGGCGAACGTCGTGGCTGACCGCGACGCCCCGGGCCATAAGGGCCGGGATGTGGGTGTCCAACGACTCGTCGTTCAGGGGATTGCCCCATATGTGGATCTGGACGCCGTCGCCCCATTGCGCGTTGAGCGCCAGCAGCGAGATGTCCGTGAGTGCGTTGGACGAGAGGTCCAGCAAGGTCAGGTTGATCAAAGCCCCAAGTTCCGCGGGAACGGCGCCGGTCAATTGGTTTCCGCCAAGATGCAGAACCTGCAAGGCAGTCAACCCGCCGAGCTCCTGTGGGATGGCGCCGGTCAATTGGTTGTAGCCAAGATGCAGAACCTGCAAGGCAGTCAACCCGCCGAGCTCCCGTGGGATGGGGCCGGTCAATTCGTTGAAGCCAAGATACAGAGACTGCAAGCCGGTCAGGCTCGCAAGCTCGGTCGGGATGGGGCCGGTCAATTCGTTGGTGGCAAGATACAGAGTCTGCAAGCCGGTCAGGCTCGCAAGCTCGGTCGGGATGGGGCCGGTCAATTCGTTTCGGCCAAGACTCAGCTCCTGCAATGCCGACAACCCGCCGAGCTCCCGTGGGATGGGGCCGCTCAATCGGTTTCGGCTAAGACGAAGCACCTGCAAGCCGGTCAGGCTCGCAAGCTCGGTCGGGATGGGGCCGGTCAATTCGTTACGGACAAGATACAGAGACTGCAAGGCAGTCAACGCGCCAAATTCCGAAGGGATGGGGCCGGTCAATTGGTTGAAGCCAAGAGACAGAAACTGCAAGGCAGTCAACGCGCCAAATTCCGAAGGGATGGGGCCGGTCAATTGGTTTCCGCCAAGATGCAGAACCTGCAAGGCAGTCAACCCGCCGAGCTCCTGTGGGATGGGGCCGCTCAATCGGTTGTCCCTAAGAACAAGCGACTGCAAGCCGGTCAGGCTCGCAAGCTCGGTCGGGATGGGGCCGGTCAATTGGTTGTAGCCAAGAAACAGAGACTGCAAGGCAGTCAACCCGCCAAATTCCGAAGGGATGGGGCCGGTCAATTGGTTACTGCCAAGATCCAGAGACTGCAAGGCAGTCAACCCGCCAAATTCCGAAGGGATGGGGCCGGTCAATCGGTTGTAGCTAAGACCAAGCGACTGCAAGCCGGTCAGGCTCGCAAGCTCGGTCGGAATGGCGCCGGTCAATTGGTTTCCGGCAAGATTCAGAAACTGCAAGGCAGTCAACCCGCCGATCTCCGATGGAATGGGGCCCGTCAGTTGTTTGCTATTCAGACTAAGTCGCGTGACCCGGCCACCTGAAACGCCGATTCCAATCCAACTGCCGATCTGGACTTGTTCGCTCATACCCCATTGGCGCAGGATGTGATCGTCCGGTAGGTCATTAACCTCTGCCAGAGCGTTTGCGAACCCGACCACCGCGCGGCAGTCGCCGACCAGCCCGGGATTGGCGCTGGGATCGTCAACGTAGCGGCCATCGGTACACCCGCTGAGAGCTAGCAGGCCGGTCTGAGCCTCCCCGTCCATCCCTGTAGACGTATCGGAGGCCACTGTGATCGCGAAATTGAACGCATCGGTATCGCCGTCATCATCTGTGACGGTGTAGGTCATGTTGTAGCTGGCCGCCGTGGTCGGTGTGCCGGAGAGTTGGCGCGTGGTGGCGCTGAACGTCAGGCCCGGCATATTCGGTGACAGGCTGTAGGTCAGCGTACCGTCGCCGCCGCTCGCTTCCGGCAGCGTCAACGTGGCGATGGCGGTACCGACCGTGTACGTCTGGTTACCCGGCCCGGCATCCGCGGCGAAGCTCGGTGAGGTGTCCTCCGGCTCCATCCCGCCGCCGCCCGTCATGGGTGGTGTCTCGGGCACTTCGGAACTGCCGGCGATCCGGTCGATCCGCCACACCCCGTCGCCCTGGTGCGAGGCCTCGAAGTCGTAGATCCGCCCGTTGATTGTCGAGTTGGTGAGCCGGATCCGGATACCGGCCAGGAACGTCAGGAACGAACCCCGGCCCCGTTCGTTGACGCTGAACGCGTCCGTCGTTCCCGGATAGGTGCAGCTCTGCCCAATGCTCACCGACAGGCTCACGTAGCATTCGCCCAACGATCCTGTCTCGGTCGTGCCGGGGTTCACCGTGATGGTGAAGCTGAGCGTATCGGTGTCGCCGTCCTCATCCGTCACGGTGTAGGTCATCGCGTTGGTGCCCGCCGTGGAAGGCGTGCCGGTGAGCTGGCGCGCGGTGGCGTCGAACGTCAACCCCGGCACGTTGGGCGAGAGGCTGTAGGCCAGGGTACCGTTGCCGCCGCTGCCCTCCGGCAGCGTCAATGCATCGATCGCGGTGCCAACGGTGTAGGTCTGGGCACCCGGGTTGCTTACACCGCGGAAACTCGGGAAACGATCGACTTCGCCGTCACCCGCCGCACGCCCGGCAACGGTGCCTTGGGTGACGGTCCCATTCGCAATGCTGCATCCGTCCGTCGCCGTGCAGGTGTATCTCGTGCCGTCGCTCAGCTCGAAGTACCCACCGTCATTCAACTCGATCGTCGTGCCGTCGGCGGTGGCTGTGACACTTGCACCAGACGTCGTCGCTGGTTCGAACTGACCAGACGCGGGTACGCCGGGGAGCATGTCATCAACCCCGTACATGGTGTCGGTGACCTCACCGCCGTCGTCCTCGTCATCCTCAACGGACCAACTCCCGCCCAACCACGTCCCGTCCGCCGGGTAATCGCTGCCGGTACAGTGAGAGGCAAACCAGCCCGCCGTGTGCGTGGAGAAGTACAGGTTCGCAGCGCACACGTCGCCGTCGTCGTAGGTGAGCGTCAATCGGCCCTCTTCAGGGCCGATCCCGGCATAGTCGTAGCTACCCATGTAGGTGGTGGAGACACCGTCGATCTCCGCCGTCTCGGTGAACCGCTCGCCCGTCTGCGCATTGAGCGTGAAGCGGCGGCTGCCCGTGACGTAAACAACCGCATTCCCGACGAATCGTTCGTTGAGCGACTCAAGATCCGCCGGCGCCGCTCCCGGCACCGCGGTCGTTGAAAGGTTGTTCCAGTACCCCGCCGTAGCCGCAACGATGTTCACCACCTGCAGCGGCTGGTCCGAAGACACCGTCAGCCGCCACTTGCCGGTGCCGGCGCCCAACTGGCCCGTGATGGCGGTATCGCCCGCTTCCAGTTGCTGTGCGGTCAGGGTCTGCGCACCCCCGGCTGCCAGCATCAGCGTCACGTCTCCCCCGGTGGCGACCGCACCGCTGTCGTCGCGTCCGCCGATCGTCACCGCCGCCGCCGCATCGCCCGGATTGATCAACCGCAGCCGGCTCACCTGGGTGGCGTCGCTGGCGGGGTTGAAGATCGGCACTGCGTAGGTGTAACCGTCCGATCCGCCGACCGAGGCACCGCGCACCGTGTCGTGCATCGCGCTCAGCGTCCCGTCGGCGGCGCGCACGAACGCCAGAGGCACAATGGCCAGGTCCGTCTCGATCTGAAGGCGCGCATCGCCCACATCCGTACCGATACCCCCGGTCAATCCCAGGGTCGCGTTGCCGGCGGCCAGGTCGGTGGCCGTGAACTGCGCCGCCGCCGAGGCGTTCAGCGTGAAGGTGGCGGGACCGGAGCGTGTGCCGGCGTCGTCGATGGCGTAGATCTCCACCGTCCCGGACTCGTCCGTGCCGTTGAGAATCCGCACCACGCCCTGCGGCGCCCCGGTAGTCGGCGCCGGCACCAGCAATGGGACCGTGTAGTGCTCCGCCAGCACCCCGAAGCTCCAAAGCAGGAGACTCGCAACTGCAAGGCGTCGGAGAATGAAACGCGACATGGGGTGCGCTCTTCGGTCTACTGCGTGCCTGTATGGCAGTCCGGTTAACGAACTTCTTCCGTGGTCCGGAAAAGCGTACTAAATACGTAAGGGTGTAGTGGCCGGAAAATCGTGTAGTTCGTTTCCGTCGAACATGACTACACAAATCGACGGCCGCAAACTGCCAGGTACATACCAACCTGGCCGACAACCTCTCTGGCGAGCGCCGTTCAGGAATCGTCCGGGATCAGGCCCAGTACCCGGGCACGACCTACGGCCTCGACTCGCGTGCGTACGTTGAGTTTGGTGAAGAGCTTGCGCAGATGAAAGCGTACGCCGGACACGGTGAGCCCGAGCGCGGCGGCAATCTGCTTGTCCCGCTGACCCTCCAGCCGCCGCAGGATTTCCCGCTCTCGTTCACTTAGCACCAGTCCCCGGACACCATCAACGCGGCGCATCGCGGCAAGAAGCGAGCGCGCGGACTCCTGGCAAGGCGAGTCCGGATTCAGATCGAGGAACCTCGTCACCACCGCCGCGCAATCCGCCCGCTCTTGCACCAGCGGCCAGGCGAAGGGGGATTCGGCAAACAGACTCAGAAATTCCTCCAGATGCCCCACCGCCGACTCCGGCTCGCCGGCGCGCTGTTCCAGCGCCACAGACAGCGCCAAAGCACGCATCAGCGTCCTCCTCAGGCGTCGCTCGGCGGCAACCGATCTCAATTCGCGGGCCAGAACGCGGCCCTCCTCATACCGCTCGGTTGCGGTTAGCAATCGAAGGCGCGCACACGACACCGCCTCCATTTCCTTCCAACCCTGACCGGTCAGGTCCACGCAGCCCTTCGAATCCTCCGGCAGACCCTCCAGCCGCCAGGCCCGACCGGCGTCCCCGACCCGCCCTGCGATCACCAGCACCGAAATGCGCAACGCCGCCAGGATCCTGACGAGCGAGGTCAATCCGGCGTCGCGCACGAATTTCAGCAAGCCATCCGCCGCCGTCAGCGCCTGATCCATCCGCCGGCTCCTAAGCGGCAGTTCGATCGCCAGGCAACTGGCCGTGGCAAAGCTCGAGAAGGGAACGCCATATTTCATCAACGCGCCCGGGACGCTGCGCAGCTCCGCGGCGGTGGAAACCCGGTTACATTCCAGCGCAAGCTCCTGCAACATGACCTCGGCGAGCGGCGCCGATACGGGATCGAGCAAATAGCTCTTCTTCGCAATCCGCTGCGCCGTGCGGTAGTGCGATTCGGCGTCCCGCACGTGGCCCTGCGCCATGGCCACCTGGCCTCGCAACAAATGCCCGTACATCATCATGTACTGGCTCTGTTCGAGGACCTGCCGGGCGCCTGCAAGCCGCTTGAGCGCGGGACCGAACTCCGCCTTCAATTGGTGGATAACGCACAGCCCATACTCCATGAAACCGTGCGTCAGGGGATCGAGACGTTGAGACTCCGCAAACCGCGCGTAGTCGCTCGCCAGCGTTCGGAACCATTCCGAGCCAATCGTTACTCCCCCGTAAAGAGCCATGACGCCGCGAACGATGCCATCGTCCACGGCGTAATCGAAGTCGGCGTCGCGATCGGCTTTGTCGCGGGCCGGGCGTGTTGCGGCCACTTCACGGAAGAGCTTCCGGGCCTCGTCCAGGCGCCCCGCCATCAAAAGAACCACGCAGCGCACCAGCGCCAGCCGCGGCCGCATCGAGATGACGTCCTCGCTCAACCACCGATCCGCGGCCTGAAGCTGCACGATGCCCTGCCGGATCCACAGGCGAACCCCGCCGGCACGCTCCAGGAGTTCGCCGGCCAGGACCGGCTCGCCGGCCTCGACGGCATGACGCATGGCCGCTACCGAATCGCCACGCCGGCCAAGGGCCTCGGCAATCCGCCGGTGGATGGCACGGAAGCGCTGCGGGTTCTCCCGGAACAGCCGCTCGGCGCAATGCTCGCGTACCAGCGGATGCAGCCGCCAACTCTCGGTCGTACCCCCGCTCACCGGTTCCAGCAACCCGACAAGAACGCGCATCGAACGCAACCTGTGCCCCGAGTCGGTGCGTTCCAGGGCTTCGTCAAGCAGCGCGGCATCCATCCAACCGAACAACCCGACATCCAGGAGAAAGTCCCGGTCGTCCCAACCAATACCCGCAAACAGCCGCGACTCGACCCAGTTCCTCACCATATCCTGAGCGACGCCAGTACTCTCCCCCGCCCCGCCTTCCATCCGGTTGCGGGAAACGCGCAATGCAAACGGCCAACCGGCCGTACGGTCCATCTCGGCAACCAAATCGCCGCGCGACAGATTCAGATCGAAGAATCTGGCCACCTCCGCTTTGGAGAATCGCAATTCTTCGGTCCCCACCAACTCCGCCCGGCCGTCCAGCACCGCACCGGCCACGTTCAGACCATCCGGGATTTGCCGGCACGCAATCGCCAGATGCAGATTGGGCGGCCCGCGTTGCAGGAGGAATTCCAATAGCGACACGGAGGCAGGATTGCGCAGCCGCTCCAACTCGTCGAAGGCGATCACGAACGGTTTGCCAAGCGCCTGGATTTCGCGCAGCACCACCCCGACCCGGCTCTCCGGCCCGACGCTGGTCCCCTCCGGGTCCGACACGTCGGGGAGGTCCAGCCCGGCACTGTGGCAGGCGACGGCGATGTAGGTGTCGAGCACCGCCGGCTCGTCCTGCTCGTCCAGCGAAACCCAGGCCGTGGCCACGCCGTCCTGGCGGAGCTTGCGGCAGCATTCCGCAAGCAGGGTGGTCTTGCCGAAACCGCCGGACGCCTTCAGGACCGTCAGCCGGCGGCGCGTCGGCATCGCCCGGCTTACAAGCTCGTCACGGTGGACATACCCCGCCACCCGGTCGGGGACGGTGATCTTTTGGCGCAGCAACCAGGGAAACGCCTGACCGGGGACGGATTCTCCACCCGCTTCCGGAGGCGTTTCGGAAGTTTGACCGCGGCTTGACATTGTTGCGAATGTCCATATCAATGGCCTTGCCGCCACGGTCGAGGTACACGTCCCTCTTACTCCCCAGCCGTGTCTGCGGCGTTGCGCGTAAACCTTATCGGAAACACGGGTTTTTGGCGCCCCCAAAATTGGGGAGGGGAGGCGGGCCGGGTCAGGCAGTCGAGAACGTCGGCCAATAAAGCGCCAGCAGATACCCGACGATCACGATGGCAAACAACGACAGCAGGCAAGCCCAGAACCCCTTGACCGCCATGGTCCTCAGGTTGATCCCGTAACCCGCCGCCACGGCCGGACCGCCCGCCGATGTCGGCAGCATGTAACCGCAATTGCCGACGGCAGCGACGATGTAGACAAATGGCAGCGGATTCAAGTCGAGGCTCTGGAACGTGCTGATGGTAATGGGCACGATGATCGCCACGGCTGCGGTATTGTTCGTGATCTGTGTCAGCAACAATGTCAGGCCCGCGAAGACCAGCACGGCGACGAATCCCCCACCGCTGGCATAGGGCAGCAGGGCGTCGGCGATGTAGACGGCCGTACCGGTCTCGCCGAGTACCCGGCCCAGGGCGGTTCCGCCGGCGAAGAGATAGAACAGCCCCCACATCATCTTCTTCTGGGCGTATTCCCAGGTCATCAGGTTTTCGCCCCGGGGGCGCAGCACAAAGCACACGATGGCACAGCTCAGGAACGCGTACGCAGGCGTGAGGGCGGGGAATAATCCCGAGTACAGCGGCCGCGTGAATGCCAGGACCGCAGCGATCGCGAATAACGCGAAACCCCACTTTTCCTGGACGCTCATGGGGCCCAGCGACCGCAGTTCCCCCAGAAAGAACTGGCGCGTCCCCTGGACCTCGCTGATCTCGGGCTTGAACGCGAACCGTACGTAGATAAACGTCACCAGCATCACGGCGAGGCTCAGCGGCACGAATCGAACCACCCAGGACGCAAACAGGAACTCCTCGCCCGTGACCAACTCCTGGATGTACTCCATGGCCAGAAGATTCGGCGCCCCGGCCAGCGGCGTCGTGGCGCCGCCGGCGCTGGTGCCCCAGGCCACCGCGATCACCAGCGCCGTGCCCAGGTTACTCTCCCACAGGTCTTCGATGCCGATATAGCGCAGCATGGCCACGACGATGGGAATCATCGTCGCGGCGACAATCGTGTTGGGCAGAAAGGCGCTCAGGATCATGCCGATGGCGAACCAGGCCATGATCTGGCGCGTGGTGTTGGTGCCGACGCCGATCAGCGAACCCAGGGCGATGCGCCGGTCGAGCCCCCACCGCGTCCAGCAGGTGGTGAGCACGTTGGCCGACAGCAGCAGGATGACCAGTTCCGCCGCGTACGCCGGCAGGATCCGTCCCATCGGCGCGAAGTTGAAGATCGCCACGGTTGCCAGCGGCAGGAAACCGGTCACGGCGAGATGCACCGGCCGGGTGATCCACCACAGCGACATCCAGATCAGCAGGCCGAGGCTGCAACGAATCTCGTAGGGCAATCCGCCCAGCGGCGCCACCGCGAGGGCCAGGAACACCGCGGGGCCGGCGACCGCGTAGATCGTTTTGCGCCTCTCGCGGGCGGGCGCGGCGCCGCTCTCAGCGCGCTCGGTCACTCGGCATCTCGTCACGCGCCGACACATGGCGCGGGACAGGACACTAGCATGTTGAACCGGAACGTACTACAGGAATGGGTTAGGGCCTGTTAACACTATCCAAGATGGCTCTGCCGAGTCCATTTTTTTGTCCGGCAAGGCGGCGCGAGCGCGGTGTGGTCACTCCACATAAGCGAGCGGCAACGCCGCCGGGCGGAAAAATGGACTCGGCCCTTCGGGTTGGACCTGTGGCCGCGGTGCTGACGCCGCAGTACCGGGAGTACTACGTCCAGCAGGTGAAGGCCGACACCGAGGGCCGGCACTGGTGGGCGGCTGCCTACTGTCTTCCGGACGGGTTCGTGCGGTACGAGTTGATCGACGGCAGGCTCGTCGGCGAGGTGACGCTTTATGATTCCAACGTGTTCGTCGTGCCGCTGCACGCCAGGCTCGAGTTCAGCCCCTTCGATTTGCCGGACTTCCGACTGAGCTACGACACCTGTACCGACACCAACGGACCCTCGAGCAAGATTTTCGTCGATGAAGCCGGCCGCATCGACCAGCGCGGGCCCGGCGATCCCGCTTACTGGGATCCCAACGAGGCGCGGCCCTGGGCCCGGCAGTTTGCTATCGGCGAGTGAGGCCGGCAGCAAGATGTCGAGGACGAGAACGGCGATCTGCAGCGATGGTCGGTGGAGATGTCCAACATCCAGAACATGATCCGCCGCGGCATCGGCGGCCGGACCCAGGCCCCGCGCCGCGTCCCGCCGCTACGGACGTCAGTACACCGGGACGGTGGCGCGCTCGCCGAACGCGGCCTGGAGGCCGGCAACGGCACAGGCTTCGTCGTTGCCGCCGGTGCCCGAGACGCCGACCGAACCGATGATCTGATCGTCGACCACGATCGGCACGCCGCCCGCTACCGAGTAGAAATCGAACAGCGTGACCGAGCGAGGGTAGCCGCCGGGGTTGTTGTGCACGCCGGCTTCCCGGCTGGACGTCGGCCCGCGGCCCCGCAGCGCCGTCTCCGCCTTGAACAGCGCAGTTTGCATGGCGTGGGGATGCTGACCGTCCATCCTTTCGGCGTGGACGGCCAAGGCAGTGTTGTCGATCACGTAGATCGAGGCCGTGCCGCCCTGCCCGGCAATCCATTCGCGGCATCCGTCGGTCACCGCAACCGCGGCGGCGGCGGACACCTGGTTGGCGTCGAAGAGGCGCGCCGCAGCCGCCCCGGAGACGACGAATTCGGGCGGCAACGAGGACTCGGGCGCCACCTCCGCCCTGAATCGCGCCGTCCGTATCTGGTCGGCCGGGCGCTGCCGCGGCAGATCCTCAAGCAGCGGCGGCTGCGGGCCGATCACTTCGGCCATCGCGTCGTGGGCACAGTATTCGTCGCTCCATTGCTCGGCGAGGCGGGGCGCGGAACCGCCCACGCCGATGGCGCCGATCAGCCGGTCGTCGACGATGATCGGCAGACCCCCTGCGTTGGAGAACAGGTCGAGTCCCATCTCTCGCCATTCCACGGCCTGATTGCGTGTCGCCTCGTTCATCAGCGACTTGCTCGGCGCCCGCAGCCGGTGAGCCGTACGCGCCTTCATCTCTGCGGTGGCGACGTTGGTCCAGACCTGCCCGTCCATGCGGTGCACGTAGACGTGGTTGCCGGCGTTGTCGAGCACGTACACGCTGACCGCCACGCCTCGCGCTTCGGCACGCCGGGCGCAGTTACCGGCAATGGCCTTCGCCGTGGCGAGATTGATCGCGCCGGAGTCCAGCGTGGCCGTGGCCGCGGTGCCGGAAACAACGAATTCGGACGGCCCGTCCTGCGCACGCGCGGCGCACGTGACAGTGACCGCGGCAATCGTGGCGATGGCCGTCCCGATCCAGGTGCTGGAACAATTATGTGTCATGGCAATTCTCCTGCTAAAGCTTGCATTTCCTAACGGCAGTCCATTTCGGTCATAACGAAAAGCACGGGAAATGGTACCCGTGAACCGCACGTTCCGCATCCGTTTTTCAAAATGGCATTACGCGCCTTAACACGATACCCGACGGCGGCACGGGACTGGAGATGATCCTCACGCAGGCGCGGGATCCCCATTCCGTGGCAATGCGCCGATCAGGCGCAGGTTTGACGCTGCTATTAGTCTGGTCGGTCGTAAGGCATCTGATCCCAGGTTCGGCCGTCCAGGAGCCGGCGGATCGAAGCTCGTCGATACGATACGCGTACTTCGCATTCTCCACACTGACACCCATCCAGATATTCGAAGCCCACGCGAGTCGCGGGCTTAGTTCAGCCAGACGGTTGGCTCGCTTCGTCAACACCTGAAAAGGTGCCAATGCGCGCGAGCCATAACATCAAAAACTTGCCGGATATACCCGATAGGCACATCTTCGTGAAACAGGTCGCTCATCGAGTTCACAAATATCGTTTGCGGCTTTTTCCACCTCAAGGGAATCTCCAGCATGTGGGGCTGAAGCGTCAATTTGAAGCCGTTGGCGTAGTTGGCTTGCCCCATTGCCCGCAATCGCTCGGCCATTCGTTTCGCGTAGCAATGTTTGCAGCCAGGGCTGATCTTTGTACAGCCCGTCACCGGATTCCATGTGGACTCTGTCCATTCTATGTCGGAACCCTGAGCCACTATCGAACCTCCTTCAACAAATGATTCGCAATCCGTAGTGCGACATAATTTTTCTTGACGTCCATTGGCCACCGAATTGCTCGTGCGTCACATTACTGCCTGATTTGGTCGTCTACAAACTCGGAGAGTACTGTAAATTAATACATATATTTCGTCTAGCATTTCTGTCGAGCTGAATGGATTATCATTACATTTCAGCTATTCGCCACCAAGGCGGCACGCACGACGTTAGGATGTGTGCCGAAATCTTGAAAAACCGGCAACCTAAAGTCCACTAGCAAAACGAGAAGAATTGCCCATGAACAATCACCTCCCAGTTTGTGGTATCGCCTTGGCGGGGGCCTGCGCACTGGCGATCATTGCCGAAACCGTCTCTGCACAGACTCTCGTGATCCAGGGCGGCACCCTCATCGACGGCAACGGCGGCCCGCCCGTCGAGGACGCCGTCATCGTCATCGCCAGCAACCGCATCGAGAGCGTATCCAGCGGAGCCGCCGCGACGGTTGACGCCGCGGCCGGCGCAGCCACCGTGATCGACGCCGCAGGCACATTCATCCTGCCGGGCCTGTGGGACTCCCAGGTCAGCTACAGCTGGTACTACGGCGAGATCATGCTGAACTACGGCATCACTTCGACCATCGACGTGGGCAATTCCGGGGAAGTGGCCATCGCGCACCGGGACGCGGTCCATGCGGGTCTGCTGCGCGCACCGCGAACCTATACCGGCTTGTCCCGCCTCAACGCGATTCCCGACGGCGGCACGGGGCTCGAGACCATCCTGACGCCGGCGCGGGATCCGCATTCCGTGGACGAGGCCCGGGAACTGGCGCGGGCCTTTATCGAAGCCGGCGCCGACGCGCTGATGTTCAACGACGGCTCGATGCCGCTGGAGTACTACATCGCCGGGGTCGAAGAGGCCGACCGCACCGGGACGCCCGTCTTCACCCGCTCCTACGGTCCGATCTACGGCCCCTGGGAGGCCGTGGAACGCTCCACCCGCAACCTGCCGCACTCGGCCGGTGTCGAATCCGCGGTGACCGATCCACCACCCACGCCCGGCGACGCGCGCGACTCGCTCGACATGTACGCGGACATGGACGACGACCGTGCCCGGGAATTGATCGAACGGCTCATCGCCAACGAAACCGCGCTGACGCCGACCTTCCAGGCCAATTTCCGCGGCTACCCGGCCGGTTGGGCGGAATTCGAAGCGCGGGACCGGGCGTTCTTCGACGAGGCGGATGCCAGCCTCATGGCCTACTATCCCCCGGCGCGAATGCAGGCTGCGCTCGCCTACTACGGTCAGGGGGGGCCCTGGAGCGTCCGCGACGAAGCTCGGCGGCAACGGAAAGTGGACGGCTTCGCGAACGCGCTCCGGTTCCACAAGATGTTCGTGGACGCCGGCGGGCGCCTGGTGCCCGGCGCCAACACCAACCCGTCCCGGGTCCCGGGGGAGAACCTGCACCACGAGATCGCGGTCTTCGTGGAAGCCGGAGTCACCCCGATGCAGATCATCCAGGGCGCGACCCGATGGTCCGCCGAAATGCTGCTGCTGGGAGACGAGATCGGCACCGTGGAAACCGGCAAGCTCGCCGACATCATCATCGTCGACGAGGATCCGCTCGAGGACATCGCCAACCTTCGAGCTATCGATACCGTCATCATGAACGGCCAGGTGGTCGAGCGCGGTTACGATGTGGCCTATCACGACCCATACCGCCGCAATTCGGAACTCAACCCACCGGTAGAAGCGCTGCAATGGGTGGTGGCGTTCAAGGACGTGACGTTCAATCAGCGCGGCTTCCGCTACTCCGGGCGACCGCCGGGCGGACCGGGGACACCGCTACCGGACCCCGTGGAATCGCCCCAGCCGGCCATCGAGACCATCACCCCGGTGATGGTGACGCAGGGCGATCCGACCGCGACGGTCACGCTCACGGGGTTCAACTTCGTGCGCAGGTCAAGAGTCTATTTCAACGGCACGCCCGTACCCTATCGGGCCATCAGCCCGACACAGCTCGAAGTGACCATCGACTCAAACCTGCTGCATCAGCCCGGCTGGCCCGATATCGTGGTCGTCAACCCGGAGCCGCTGAACCCTGAACTGGGCTACCCGTGGGGCGACGGGACCTCCAACAAGGCGCACCTGATCGTCAGGTTCCGGGAGTAAGGCGCGGCGCGCCGGCGGGGTCAGTTTCGGGCCGCGCGTCGATTGTCCAGGCAGTACGAGTCCCAGGCGCTCGCCGCGATGAGCAGACAGAAGTAGAGCGTGTAGTGCATGTTGTTGCCGGCGGTTCCCCAGTCCTGCCGGGTGGTGTTGCCGAACAGCAGCACCAGCATCATCAGCGCGCCGCCCACGCTGGACCACCAGGTGAACAGCCCCAGCGTCAGCAAAGTGCCCAGCACGAGTTCATAGTAGGGCAGCACGTGGAGAAATATCCGGACCCACATCTCCGGCAGAAAGGAGTCGCTGAAGGTGACCACCTGACCCTCGACCCACGCGCCGGTGTCGCTGATGATCCGCATGAACCCGTGAAAGAACATGTTCACGCCGAGCGTGATGCGAAACAGGGCGTAGGCAATTTTATAGCTGGATTCCGGGTTCATTGCGGCTCCTCCAGGGCAGTATTCGCGCCCATCCCGACTTCCGTCGCGCCGGCGCCCTGCCGGAAGCTTCCCCCCCTACGCGTCCGCGGTCAAGCATAATCGATGGTAAATTGATATGCTCTGGATAAGGATGAGAACAATGATCCCCACCGCACAACGTTACCGGTCACAACGAAGCTCCGGTGCCCGGATGCACTGTATCGTGTGGATCGCGCTGTCGCTGGCCGCCGCCTCCGCCGCGGCGCACCATGCCAACTCGGCCTTCGACCGCACAACGACCACCCGCATCAGCGGAACCGTCACCCGGTGGCAGTTCATCAACCCCCATTCCGGCCTCTGGATCGATGTCCAGGATGCCGAGGAAAACGTGGTCGAGTGGTCCGCGGAGTTCCAGGGCACGCTGGATCTTTACCGTCATTTCCAGTTCAACAAGGATACGTTCGCTCCGGGGGACCCAATCACCATCGTCGGTCACCCGGCCCGCAGCGGCGAACCGACCATGAGCACACAGATCGTGATCTTCGCCGACGGCAGGGAAGTCAACGTGAGGAACGCACCGGACTGAGCGACGGGGAGGTCGGCCGATGACGAAGAAACATTGCGCAACGGTTGCGATGCTGGCCGCCTTGGGCACGCTGTGTTCCATGGCAGCCTTTCCGCAGGCAGCCGATGCCCCCGATCTTTCCGGAGTATGGCAGCGCAACTTCCCGGGCAACAACCCGCTGGTCCCCGACCCGCCGATGACCGCGTGGGGGCAGGAACGTTTCGACTCCGCCAAGCCCATCCACGGCCCGCGCACCACGTCGGCAACAGAGGCCAATGCCGCCGAATTGCACTGCCTGCCCATGGGCTTTCCGGCGACCTACTACCGACCGCGGCCCTTCGAGATCGTCCAGCTTCCCGACCGCGCGGTCATGCTCTTCGAAGTGGATCACTTCTGGCGCATCATCTACATGGATGGGCGCGACTTTCCCGAGGTGCCGCTGCATACCTGGAACGGCTACTCCATCGGCCATTACGAGGGCGATACGCTGGTGATCGAGACCCGCCACATCATCGGCTGGGAGTCGGAGAACCAGCAACGCTGGATCGACCGCATCGGGCATCCCTTCAGCGACGAACTGCAGCTCACCGAACGCATCAGTCGCGTGGACGAGAACACGCTCGTCAACGAAGTGACCATCGACGACCCGATCGCCTACGAACGCCCGTTCACCGGCACGCTGAACTATCGCCAGCGGGACTTCGAACTCGCCGAGTTCATCTGCAATGAACTGATGCTCTCGGCACTGCCCGAGATGAGGCCCGGTCAGGAGTGAGCTCACCCACGGTGAACGACGTGACCGCAAACAATGCCCTGCGCCCACACGCCGCCTTGCACGCGGCCCTGTCGGCGGCAGCGTTCGCAGCCCTGGTGGTAACCGTGTTGGCGGCAGCGCGACCAGCGGCGGCACACCACGCCAACTCGGCATTCGACCGGGAAATGTCCGTAACAGTCTCCGGCACCGTCACCAGGTGGCAATTCATCAACCCCCATGTGGGCATCTGGATCGAAGCAACCGACGGCGACGGCGTACTCCGCGAATGGGCGGGAGAGTTCCAGAGCGTCCAGGACCTCTACCGGATGTTCGGCTGGAACAAGGATACGTTCAGACCGGGGGACCCGGTCACCCTCATCGGCAATCCCGACCGCAGACCGGATCACCTTGCCATGTTGGTCCAGGCCGTAACTCTCGCCGACGGTACGGAGGTCATCGTCCGCAACTATCCATAGCGCGGCGCGGCGGCGCCGCCCGGCGTCCCGCGGGCTCGAACACCGGCATGCGCACCGCAAGCGCTGCCCACCCAGGAGGACAAGATGTACAAGTCAACCACTGCCCTGCTCGCTTCCGCCCTGCTGTGCGCCGGCGCCCACGCCCAGGCGCCGGAATACAAGTTCGATGCCGAGTGGCCGAAGCTGCCGTTGCCCAACAAGTGGTGGATGCAGGGCGTCACCGGCCTGTACGTCGACCACGAGGACACCATCTGGGTGCTGAATCGCCCCAGCAATCTCAATAACACGGAAGACTACGCGCAACTGGACCCGCCCACGGGCGAATGCTGCGTGGCGCCGCCGGCCATCATCGCCTTCGACGTGGAAGGCAACGTGGTCGAGTACTGGGAAACGCCGCAAGGCCACGGCCTCACCGTAGACACCGAGGGCCACGTCTGGATCGGCCAGGAAACGGTGCGCAAGTACACCCGCGACGGCACGCTGGTGGCGGAAATCCCGCGGGTCTCCCGCGACTCCAACCCGCCGCCGGATACCGGGGCGGTGATCGGCGGCCTCGAGGAGGTCCGCGTGGACGAAGAAGCCCGCGAAGTCTACTACGTGGACAACTACCTGAACGGGCGGATCATGGTGCATGACATGGATACGCTCGCGTTCAAGCGGGGCTGGGGCGCCTACGGCAAGCCGTTGAGCGAGATCTCCATGGATGCCGGGGAAATCGAGTACGAGATCGGCGCCCCGCCGGCGCAGGACTACATCGGCCATGTCACCCTCGGCCTCTCCAACGACGGCCTCGTGTACGTCGCCGACCGCCAGGGCAACCGCTTCCAGGTGTTCACCACGGCCGGCGAGTACATCAAGGAGTTCTTCCTGGCGACATCGACCCTGCAGCGCGGTTCCGCCGGAGGCGTGTCCTTTTCCCACGACCCGGAGCAGCAGTACCTGGTCATCCCAGACATCCAGAACAACACCGTCTGGATCCTCGATCGGGAGGACGGAACAGTGGTCAGCCGGGTCGGCAGCGCCGGCGACAACGGCGGCCAGTTCCACGGCATGCACATGGTATCCGTGGATTCGCAGGGGAACCTCTACACCGGCGAGGTCCAGCAGGGCGAACGGGTGCAGCGTTTCCGGTTGATGAACTGACGGTTCAGGCGGCCCGGGTCTTGCGGTTTCCCGCTGGCGAGCGTGGCTGGGGCCGGTGGGGACTTCCGTTGCCCGGTGTCACATTCCGACCATTTGAAGTCCCTCGGCTCGAACCGCATCCGCGAGCAAACGGTCCACAGTGGCGACGGCGATTCCGGCCGGTTGCGCCTCCGGGGGCTGGACCGTAACCGGCACCGACGGGTATTGGTACGCCACCATTCCATCCTCGGGATACGCATACACCCGGAAGTACCGTTGCGTCCCGTCATCGGGCACCGCGTACCCGTAACTCCCGCCATCCACGAACACCTCCCGGTCGATGCCCGAAAATCCGGCGTCGGTGGCGACGCTGACGCGGTACCTGCGGTCCGACTGCTCCTGCCAGGAGACCGTCCACTCGGTTTCCGACTCGTCCAGCACCACATCCACCGGCGGCGCCAGCACCTCCTTGCCGATCCACGCCAGACCGTAGGAGAGGCCGTCCGTGCTGCCGCCGTCCGACTTCACCCGCACCGAAACACGGTAGTCCCCCGCCGCCAGCTTCGCCTCGATCAGCTCCACATTGGACGTAACGCTGTCGCTGAACGCGACGCGAGTATCCGCGTCGTCGTAGACGCTCATCTCGTAGTCGGGCAGGTGGCTGGCGAAGGCGTCGTCGACGTACCGGTGCCAGACCAGCAGCGCGGAGAAAACTGTCTCTCGGTCGAGCGAAATCGGGTACGTCGACGTATCCCCGACCGCGTGGCCCTCGGCATAGTCCCATCCCCTGGCGCCCACCGCATCGGTGCCCGCGTCGAACTCTCCCGCATCGAGGATCTCGTATGCCGCCAGCATGTTCAGGCCCCCTGCGCCGTACTTCGGGCTCAGCGGCAGCACATCCGAGGTTCTTTCCCACTCCCCCCACCCGAACAGCGGCTCGCTAACGAGCTCCTCCTCATTCACCACCTGCACGTCGCTCCAGTGCGAGCTGATCCGATAGTTGAAACGCGTCCCCCCGGCCATCAGGATCGCCTTGACGGCGACGCTGTTGTACGCATTGGCGACCCCGGCGTCCACCTGTGCGCGTTCGAGCATCATCGCCGCCGCCGAACACACCGTCGGCGCTGAATAACTCGATGCCCTGCCCTCGCCCGACCACGTCAACAGGTCCGGCTTGTAGCGCGGCTCGCCGTGATCGTTCACTTTGGCGCCCTCGAATATGCTCTCGTGGAAGCGGGTGTGGTGCACCGTGATGCTGTTGTAGGCGTTGCCGCTGGTGGTCCAGTTGCCGCCCGCCCCGCCGCTCACCGCCGAGCACGCCACGAGGTCGTTCTCCTCGACGAACTTGTCGAAGTGCCTGGTGGTTTCGGCGCCCCCGCCGTTCGAGTTGCTGACGTTGAGCAGCTTGGCCGGCGTGAGCGCCGTGCCGTCGTAGCTTGTCTCGGGATAGGTCGGGCCGCTCCCGAGGCCGGCGGCGAATGTTCGAAGATTCGCGGTCGTCGACGCGTGGAAGTTGTCGAGGTACAGCGAGAAAGTCTGGTAGCCCGTCCAGTGCAACGGGTACGACTGCCTTTCCGTGAGATAGCCTGCCACCATCGCACTGTGCGAATCAAACACCGGATTGCCGAACAGATGCAGCACGTTCCCCGCCGAATCGGGGGTGTGCGAACTCTCCGCTTGCAGCACGGTCAGCCCCCTGCCGGCCGGAAGATGCCGGTCGAACTTCACCAGCAGATCCTGGTAACCCACGTACTTCGCAAAGTTGTAGGTTTGCAGGTACCAGTTAAATTCCTCCAGTCCCTCTCGGTAATGCCACCAGTCCTCGGGGAGTTGCGGGAACGCGCTGCTGTGGTCGAACCGAGCGGCCACGGTGCGGGTGGGTGCCTCGGTGCTGCCGGCCACCCGGTCGATCCGCCACACCCCGTCACCCTGGTGCGAGGCCTCGAAATCGTAGACCCGCTCGTTGATCGTCTGGTTGGCGATCCGGATCCGGATGCCGGCCAGGAACGTCAGGAAAGAACCCCGGCCCCGTTCGTTGACGCTGAACGCGTCCGTCGTTCCGGGATAGGTACAGCTCTGTCCAATGCTCACCGACAGACTCACATAGCACTCGCCCAAGGAACCTGTCTGGGTCGTGTCGGTGTCCACCGTGATGGTGAAGCTGAGCGTATCGGTGTCGCCGTCCTCATCCGTCACGGTGTACGTCATGGCGTACGTGCCCGCCGTGGAAGGCGTGCCGGTGAGCTGGCGCGCGGTGGCGCTGAACGTCAACCCGGGCACGTTGGGCGAGAGGCTGTAGGCCAGGGTGCCGTTGCCGCCGCTGGCCTCCGGCAGGGTCAATGCATCGATCCCCGTGCCAACGGTGTAGGTCTGGTCACCCGGGCTGACTGCAGCGCGGAAACTCGGGAAACGATCCACTTCGCCCGAACCCGCCGCACGCCCGGTCACGGTGCCCCGGGTGACGGTCCCGTTCTCAATGGTGCATCCGTCCGTCGCCGTGCAGGTGTATCTCGTGCCGTCGCTCAGCTCGAAGTACCCACCGTCATTCAACTCGATCGTCGTGCCGTCGGCGGTGGCTGTGACACTTGCACCAGACGTCGTCGCTGGTTCGAACTGACCGGACGCGGGTACGCCGGGAAGCGTGTCATCAATCTCATACGCGGACTCCACAACCTCACCGCCGCCGTCCTCGTCATCCTCAACGGACCAGCTCCCGCCCAGCCACGTCCCGTCCGCCGGGTAATCGCTGCCGGTACAGTTCGAGGCGAACCAGCCCGTTGTGTGCGTGGAGAAGTACAGGTTCGCAGCGCATTCGTCGCCGTCGTCGTAGGTGAGCGTCAATCGGCCCGCGTCAGGGCCAAGCCCGGCATAGCCGTAGCTGCCCATGTAGGTGGTAGAAACACCGTCGATCTCCGCCGTCTCGGTGAACCGTTCGCCCGTCTGCGCATTGAGCGTGAAGCGGTTGCTTTCCGTGACGTACACAACCGCATTCCCGACGAAACGTTCGTTGAACGCCTCAAGATCCGCCGGCGCCGCACCCGGCACCGCGGTCGTTGAAAGGTTGTTCCAATACCCGGCGGTGGCCGCGACAATGTTCGCCACCTGCAACGGCTGGTCCGACGACACCGCCAGCCGCCACTTGCCGGTGCCCGCGCCCAACTGGCCCGTGACGCTGCTGTCGCCCGCCTCCAGTTGCTGCGCGGTCAGCGTCTGCGCCCCGCCCGCCGCCAGCGTCAGCGTCACGTCTCCACCGGTGGCCGCGGCACTGCTGTCATCGCGTCCGCCGATCGTCACCGCCGCCGCCGCATCGCCCGGATTGATCAGCCGCAGCCGGCTCACCTGGGTGGCCTCGCTGGCGGGGTTGAAGATCGGCACTTCGTAGGTGGCCGGGTAGGAGGGGTCGTTACCGAGCCCCTCCCCCCGCAGACCCGAGCGTGCGCGATTGACGCACTCGGTTCCTCACCTGACAGGTTCGCTCAAGGAGTTTCGTCCTTGATCCGCAGGTTGAGGAAGACCGCTCCCTCGCCTGTTCGGCTATCCACTGCTGTTTCGTGTACGTGTTTGTGGAACTCAGCGTTTCCTCCAGCGTTTCCCATCAGTGGCTCTGTACAAGTGACGCCCCGCTTCCCTCCAGCGGGTCCCGAGGGCCACGGTTCCCCGCCTTCACAGGTACTATCAAGGCGCTACGACTTCCTGCCCTCGCATGTCCTTCGGCTTATTGTTTTCGCCAGCCGGTTCCACGGGTGCCTGTCGGAATTCGTGTCCGCATCGGGCGGTCCCGCCGCCGTGCAGGCCCGGCGACGGGCCGGGGTCTGGATTTATGCTGGCAATCCCCTTCCAGCGTCGTTGCCCGTGGGCGTGAGCAGGACCTCCCAGGTTCCCAGGCGATCCATTCCGTGACTCTGCGCCGGTCCACGACCCCGGACGACCCGTTGCGCCTCACCAATAGCGGCGCTTCCGGTGCTGCCCCCACACGATTAACAATGAAGGCGTCATCGATTCCGATTTCGAGGCTTCCTCCGCCGCTTCATCACCTGCTGTCTACGCTTCACGACGGGCGTTGCCGCGCGCCACGCAAGACTTGCTTCCGGCTGGCGGGCTGCGCCTTTGCCGGGCGGGAGTCGAACCCGCTGGATCGCTACGAGAGGTTTCAGTTTCAATTCATAGCATTCTCCTCTCCAGGGCTTTCCCTGGCGCAATAACCGTCCGATCCGCCGACCGAGGCACCGCGCACCGTATCGTGCATCGCGCTCAGTGTGCCGTCGGCGGCGCGAACGAAGGCCAGGGGCACGATGGAAAGATCCGTCTCGATCTGAAGGCGCGCATCGCCCACGTCCGTACCGATACCCCCGGTCAATCCCAGGGTCGCGTTACCGGACTGAAGGTCGGTGGCCGTGAACTGCGCCGCCGCCGAGGCGTTCAGCGTGAAGGTGGCGGGCCCTGAGCGCGTGCCCGTGTCATTGATGGCGTAGATCTCCACCGTCCCGGACTCGTCCGTGCCGTTGAGGATCCGCAGCACCCCCTGCGGCTCGCTCGATGTGCCCGCGGGCACCAGCAGCGGCACCGAATAGTGTTCGGCTTGCGCCGCCGAAGCAAAAAACAGCAGACCCGCGAGGGCAAGGCGTCGGAAAATACGCAGAACGTGCGGGATCCGGGCGAGGTTGGTCGGGCTGTTCAACACGATTTTGCGGCCGTTGTCGGCGATGTGCGCGATAAGGCCGTGACCCTTCCCCTCGAACCCATTCGATAACCGCGATCTTCGGCTCGCGACGAACGCCCGGGCGAGCTTCGGGACGGGCAGTCGCCGCCCTACGGTCTCCGGACGAGCGCCCGAAATCCAAACACGTCCAATATAGGCGACTCGCGCGCCCGAGTATCTCCCCAATATTGGGGAGATGAGGCGTTTATATTCCTATGGGATTAATGAAGTTACGGAAAGGCGCGCGCCGAGTCGCGGTGGCTCGTGGCCTCAGCGACAGAACTGCGGCGCGAACGAAGGCCAGGGGCACGATCCCGAAACGCGCCGGTCAGATCACCGCCGGCTCCAGCAACTCGATTGTACCCGCCTCAGCGTCAATCTCCGCCATGGCCCCAACTGGCAGGGTCCGCTTCTGCGCGATATGCCCGAACATTGCGCCCGAGAAAGCCGGTTTTCCGAGCGGCACCATGTGGTGCTGAAAGACATCGTTGAGCGAAAACCGCCCGTAGCCGTTGGGTGAGACGCCGCAGTCGGTAAAGCCGCCGAACACCACGCCCGCCGCCTTCTCGAACACCCCCGCCAATGCCAACTGGGTGAGCATCCGGTCGCAGCGGTATATGTACTCCTCGACCTCCTCCAGGAACACGATTGCGCCGGTCGTGTCGGGGAAGTACGGCGAGCCCGCCAAGGCAGCGAACAGTGTGAGGTTGCCGCCCACCAGCCGCCCCCGGGCGCGGCCCGGAACGATGGGCCAGGTGCGGAACTGTCGAACCGCCAGCGTGCCGTTGCGCAGACGCGGATTACGCATCAGCGGCATCTCGCCGTCGAAGACGACTCGCCGCATCTCCCGGGTGGTGAACACGCTCCATGGCGAAGTCGCGTTGGGTCCGTGGAAACCAACCAGGTTCGATCGCGCCAGCAGCGCCAGCAGCAGCGAGGTGATATCGCTGTAGCCGAGCACGACCTTGGGATTGGCCGCGATCAGGTCGAAGTCGATGAAGGGTAGCGCGCGGGAGGCGCCCCAACCGCCTCGCAGGGCGACGACTCCGCGCACTTCGTCGTCGGCGAAGGCGGCATTGATATCCGCCGCCCGGTCCGGATCGGGGCCCGCAAGGTATCCATAGCGCGACATCACATGCTCGCCCACTCGCACGCGCAGCCCGAGAGCTTCAAGCGACTCCACGGCCACCAGCAACTGGTCCTCATCGTAGGTCACGGATGCCGGAGCAACGAGCGCCACCAGGTCGCCCTCGCGTAGCCGCGCCGGCCGCGTGGGCGCCGCGGTCGGGGAGGCCGTCTGGGAACGGGTCGCGGTAACCGCTGCCAGCGCCGCGCCGCCGGCCACCGCGCCGGCAAGGAGATGTCTGCGTGTAATCTCGGTCATGTCAGCTCCTGCTGTGTTATCGGGAGTGCTGCCGCCCACCGGGACGGGCCGCCGATGCTTCGCCGGCCTGTGCCCCGCCTGCCTGTGCCCCCCCAGCCTCGCGCCGATAGTTGCTGTCGATGTACCAGGACATGTAGTCGATGAGGCTGACCGGCTCGTAAGCGGCCGGATGCTCCGCCGTCACGCAACTCGGCAGCGGATCGGCCAGCGTTTCGGGATTCGGGTTGAAGAACATGGCCATGGAATACCGGTCCTTCTCCGGCGCCACCACCCGGTGCGGCGTGGCCATGAACCGGCCGTTGGACCAGCGGTTGAGAAACTCGCCCGTGTTGACGATGATCCCGTCTTCCACCGGCGCGGCCGGGATCCATTCGCCCGCAGGGCTCAGGATTTCCAGACCCGACACCTCCGACATGGGCAGCAACGTGATGAAGCCATGGTCGGAATGGGGCGAGATGCCGAACTGGTTGTTCTCCGGTTCCATGGCCGCGTAGTAGGTGTTGCGGATCCACCAGGTCGGGCGCGTGAAATGCGGCGCGAACCAGTCCGCCGGCAGGTCCAGCGCACGGGCGTAGAGTGGCAGCATGGCGTAGCCCAGCGCGGACATCGCCTCCTGGTAGG
The DNA here is from genome assembly GCA_965262365.1 of Candidatus Rariloculaceae bacterium. Classification (GTDB taxonomy): domain Bacteria; phylum Pseudomonadota; class Gammaproteobacteria; order Steroidobacterales; family Rariloculaceae; genus UBA6522. Next base: position 5,229,227 of record OZ253541.1, on the reverse strand, counting down.
CGATCATCGCGTCCCGGAACCCCGGCAGCACCGCGGGCCATTGATTCGGACCCACGAACCGCAACCCCGCGAGAATGTCCGGATCGTCGTGTGGCCGTTCCCTGGCAATGGTGATGGTCTCGTTGAGGTCGGGCCGGGTGTTGCGGTTGATCTTCGACGTGACGTAGACCGTGGACCGCACCGGGATATAGCCCACCGACTTCTCGTTGATCCTGATCCCGAGCTTCTCCTGAAGCGGCAACGCGAAGAATTTGCGCAGCGCCGCGTAGGCCCGCTGGATCGGCTCCCGGGCAACGCCATGGTTGACCACCACGTAGAAGCCGATGTTCTCCTGGATCCGTCGCAACTCCCGCGCCAGCGCCTCACGCTCGGCAACACTGCCAGCCAGGTAGGGGCCGAGATCAAGCTGCGGGATCATCGTGGTATCGCGGCCAACCGGGCGAGTCGTGTGTTGCCACCGTGGTTCCCCTTGCATTGCGGCCGTATGACGATGCCATATTTTTGGACGGTTGCGAACCCTTGCGGCAGTTCCTCGCAAGTGTCGCGGGTTGTAATATGGGTGACAAGCGTCGATGCCATGGATGGCCCCGGCAAGAACGAGTCAAGGGCGATCCTGTGGGATCCCGCGCAATACCAGGGGAAAACATGATGAGACCAGCCGGCAACCCGACACTGTCCCTGTCCGTATCGAGGTCGTTTCAACTCCTGCCCGCGATTCTGGCGCCACTGCTTGCCTGCGGCCCGGCCGCAGCCTATGAAGCCTCCCGCGGACCGACGGAAGTGGTCCATTGGGACGCGGACAAGGCCTACAGCGGCTACACCATCGTGAGCCCGTCGCGGGTCGACGGTGTGTACCTGATCGACATGTCCGGAGAAGTCGTCAAGTACTGGCCCGATCTCACGGGTCTGTACCTGGCCGAGGACGGGACCCTGGTGGGCGGCAAACGAGGCGCGGGCTTCGTCGAGGTGGACTGGGACGGCAACGTGCTCTGGGAATATTCCGAGACGCGCGAGTCATACCATCCGCATCACGACGATCTGCGGATCTACAACGCCGCGCTCGACCAGTACACGCGGCTGTTCATAGCCAACGTCGATTTGAGCCACGACGAAGTCATCGCGCTGAGCGCCGACCCGGCGCGCGCGGAGCGCTACGAAGATGTACAGATGGATGCCATCGTGGAGGTCGATCGCGAAGGCAACGTGGTATGGGAGTGGCACTTCAGCGACCACCTGATTCAGGACCGTTTTCCGTCGAAGAAGAATCATGTCGGCGAAGGACGCACCCTGGCGGACCATCCGGGGCGAATGGACATCAACTGGGGTGTTCCCTCCGTGGACTACATGCACAGCAACGGCATCGACTACAACCCGGAACTGGGCCATATCGCCATCAGTTCCAATCGCTTCTTCGAGATCTACATCATCGACCACGACGGCACCTTCGTCGCCGGCGATCCCGGGGAGAGCCGGCGCCTTGCGGCCGGCGAAGCCGGAGACTTCCTGTACCGGTTCGGCAACCCCGCCAACTACGGGCAGGGCGATTTCCCGTACTACTCCGACAAGGAGTGGTTCATCCTGCCCTACGCGGGCCACCGCCAGATCGGCGGCAACCACGACATCCAGTGGATCAAGGACGGGCTCCCCGGCGCCGGGAACCTGATGTTGTTCAATAACGGCATGTCGGTACCGCGAGCGCAACGCGACCGCGATGCGCAGTCGGAAATACTGGTCATCAACCCTTACCTTGACGGCGACGGCGTCGACCGGGGGCACTACGTCGACCCGCCCGAGGCGGGCTACACGTTTATACCGGAGGTTGACGCGAGGGGCCGCAGCCCACCCGTCACGCGATGGGTCTCCACCCAGATCGTCGACGCCTACCGCCCACTGGACGCGTTCGTGAGTTACCACGGCTCGGGTGTGCAGCGGTTGCCCAACGGCAATTCGCTGGTCAGCCTGGCGAGGCCGGGCCGCCTCGTCGAGGTGGCGCCCGACGGTGAGGTCGTCTGGGAGTATGTCAACCCGGTGACACCCGAAGACGGCATCGTGACCTCGGTGATCACGTCGATGCATACGAATATTCTCGGGGGATGGTCGCCGTTCCGTTACGCGCCGGACCATCCCGGTCTGGCCGGCAAGGACCTGTCCCCGAAGGGGCCCATCACCGAATTCCACGACGGAGGCGGCTCGGACGCGCCCGGCAGCGCCACGGCGCCCGCGCCTTAGCAGTTTTCGCCCCGGCGACCGGCGCGCTGACGACCAGGGAAAAGGGTTTTTCCACGCAAGCCCGCGCCGTACGCAGGTGTAGACGCATGCCCAATGTGCATAATGTAGCGGTGGGGTACCCTTGGCGGGCGGACCACGTTAACGATTTGGGCATCGCAGCCGGGTTGGCTGCCAGGGAGAAGTCTGATGAAAATTCGTTTCTCGTATCGGATTCTTGTTGCCGTTACAGTGCTTCTGTCCTTTCGAATCGGACTGGCGCACCATTCGGTCAGCGGAAACTTCGACCGGGACGCCCGCCAGGACATCACCGGCACGCTGACAGCCTTCCATCTGAGGAATCCCCATTCGCACCTTGAAGTGGACGTCGTCGAGGAAGACGGCACCGTTTCTCACTGGCTGGTCGAATGGGGCACCAGGAACGACCTGATCCGGCGCGGCGTCGATGTCGACCGCATCAAGGTGGGCGATACGCTGACCATCACCCTGATACCGAGTTGGCGCCTGGAACATGTCGGCTATGCCCGGGCGATGGTGCTCCCCGACGGTTCGATCGTCAGGGACTGCGGGTATGCCGCCTTTCGCGACGCGCTGGTCGCCGGCACCGAACTGACGTGCGAGGAGCCCGACCGTTGATGGGCCGCCTGCGCGACCGACCGCACCTGGCAGCCCGCGGCAAGAGCCCGGCCGCATGCCTGGCGGTTTTTTTCCTCGGGACGTCCATCGCATCCGCCGAACGGGCCGAACTTGCGGGCACCTGGCTGCAACTGAGCGCGGAGCGCCCGCCCGTGGAATTGACCGCGGCCGGACAGGCGGCGGTCGCGGACTACGTGCCGCTCAGGGACGATCCCGACCTCGAGTGCCGGCCGGCCAGCCTGACCAACGTCATCGGGATCCCGGACCCGCCCTGGGAGATCCGCCTGCACGATGATCATGTGGAGATCGATTTCGAGTACATGGATGTCAAGCGCCGCGTGCCGCTCGACCCCGGGCTCAACGTGGACGAGGCCCCCTTTACGGTGGCGGATCACCCTCACCTGGGCCGCTCCGTCGGCCGCTACGAGGGCGATACGCTGGTAATCGACACAGCCGATGTCGGTCGGGGCTTCGTCGATACGCGCGGCCAGGCCGAAGGGTATCCCCAGTCGGTCGAGATGCGCTACGTGGAGCGCTATCGGGCCGAGGGCGACCGCCTGTACGTGGAAATCACGCATACCGATCCAGTCAACTACGCCGAGCCGTTCGACATGAGCTTCGAGTTCCTTCGGGTCGACCTGGAAGTACTCGAGTTCGGCTGCACGGTCGAAGCCGCAAGTTACGACGACCGCCTGGCTCCCTGACCCATGGCCCGCCGACGCCAGGCGAATCGGCGCAAGTCCCAACGACGCAGCGCTGCAAGGCCCACGCATCAAGACCCGGCTGCACCCGGAGCCGAGCCGGAGCCACAAGTAGCCGGCGCTGTACAGCTTTCCCAACGGAGCGTGCTGGTGGGCGTGGTGGCCTGCTTCGTACTCTCGGGCTTTGCCGCACTGCTCTATCAGACAGCCTGGCTCAGGCAGTTCTCCCTGGTCTTCGGAACATCCGAGCTGGCGGTGGCCGCGGTTCTCGCCGCCTACATGGGCGGGTTGGCGGCCGGCGCGGCGGTAGCCGGCCGCTTGCTGGCCCGGGTCGAGCGCCCGGTCCTGGTCTACGGCGTCCTGGAAGGCGGCATCGCGATCTGCGCCCTGGCGGTGCCGCTGTTGCTGGGTGCGGCGAGCGCCGGCTACGTCGCCGTGCTCGGCGGCCAGCCCGCGCCGCCGGATGCCGCCACCCTCGGCCAACCGCTGTTCTACCTCGCCGTCGCCTTCGTGGTGCTGGCGCTGCCCACGGGATTCATGGGCGCGACGCTGCCGCTGCTGATCCGCCACGCCGTACAGAGCGACCGCGAGCTGGGACCGCGGGTCGCACTGCTCTATGCCACCAACACCGCGGGCGCCGTGGCCGGAACGATCGCCGCAGCCTTTTTTCTCCTGCCCGCGCTTGGCCTCAACGCCACGGTCTGGGTCGGTGTCGCCGTCAACGCCGCCGTCTTCGGCATCGCGGTATGGCTCTCGAAGAAGGCCCCGCCGGTGGCCGCCGATGCCGCGGATTCCTCCGCACCGGCAGCACCGAAGCCACGGAGCATCGGCTTTGTCGAGTCCTGCGTCGCGCCGGCGTTTCGGCGCGGCCTGTCTCTGCAGGAGCGATACTCCGAGGTCTTCATCGCCCAGCGGGGCTGGATCCTGGCGCTGATCCTCGTCTCCGGGGCCAACGCCTTCTTCTACGAAGTGCTCTGGACCCGCATGCTGTCCCACGTAATGGGCGGCAGCATCTACGCCTTCGCCACCATGCTGGCCGCCTTCCTCACCGGTATCGCCCTGGGCGGCGGTCTCGCCGGTCCTCTGGCCAGGGACCGCGAGCGCGCGGCCCTCGCCTTCGCCGCTACACAGGCACTCATCGCCGTCCTGTCCGTCGGGGTCTACCTGTGGATGGGTCCGCTAATTCCCGAGTCCCGTTCGACATTGTCCATGGCGGGCATGGCGGTGGCGGTGATGCTGCCGGCGACGATCTTCATCGGCGCCACCTTCCCGCTGGCGGTGCGTATCCTGGCGCGCACCGGGACCGAAGCGGGCGAGGCCACTGCCAGAATCTATGCGTGGAATACGGTCGGCGCCATCATTGGCGCGGTGCTGGCCGGCTTCTTTCTCATACCGGCGCTGGGCTTCGAGGGATCCATCAAGCTCGCCGTCTGCGTCAATCTCGGTCTCGCGATGTGGGCGGCGGCGTTCGTCAGCCGTCCCAACTACGCCTGGTCCGGGGCGGCCGCGGCGGCGTTGCTGCTGGCGATCGCCGTCTGGCAGCCGAGCCGCCCGCAGGCCGTGATCGGAAGCGGCGGTTTCGCCGGGATGTTCACCGATGTTCTGGATGAACTGTACTTCGCGGTGGGCCGCTCATCCACGGTGTATCTGGCCGAGACCCGGGGCACGTTCGAGTTGCGGACCAACGGGCTTCCCGAGGCTTCGGTCGTGGTTCGCGGCGCACCGCCCATCCTGCATTCCCAGGCCTGGCTGACCGCCCTCCCCGTGGCCGCGCGCCCGGAAGCCGAGAGCGTTCTGGTAATCGGCTTCGGCGGTGGCGTAGCGGTCGAGGGGGTGCCCTCCTCCGTCGAAGAAATCGACGCGATCGAACTGGAGCAGGAGGTGATCAACGCCAACCGCCTGCTCTCCGGAAGGCGGGCCAGCGACCCGCTGGAGGATCCCCGCCTCAACCTGATCGTCAATGACGCCAGGAACGCCCTGCGGCTCACCGACAAGACCTGGGACGTCATCGTCTCGCAGCCGTCGCACCCGTGGACCGCCGGTGCATCGCACCTGTTCACCCGGGAGTTCGCGGGCCTGGTGAAGGACCACCTCAACCCGGGGGGCGTATTCCTGCAGTGGATGAACTCCGAGTTTCTCGACGAAAACCTGCTCCGGACGCTGGCAGCGACTGTTCTGGATACCTTCGAGAATGTCCGCGTCTATGCGACCACGGGCACGGTGCTGCTGTTTCTCGCGTCCGACGAACCGCTCGACATCGAGCGGCAGGTGCTTCGCACCGGCCAGCCGCTGACCTCGGATCTGCTGCATTACAGCTACATGGGACTCAACGCCGCGGATGACCTCGTCGCCGCGCTGGCGCTGGACGAGCGTGGCGTTGCGGCGTTCGCCGGCCGGGCTCCCCTGAGCACCGACGACAGGAACTACATGGCCACCCACAGCCGTAGTCTCGGTGACGGGCTGGGCGTACGGCAACTGACGGCGCTGCTGCGTCCCCACGATCCGCTGCTGGACCGCGCAAGCTGGATCCACCGCGATCTCGGCGACGAGTTGAATTTCGCCTACATCGCGACACGGCTTCTGGCCAACGGTCAGATCGAACGGGCGGCGCGGCTGGCGGAGACCGTCACGGACCTGTCCACTCGCGCACTCATCGCAGCCATCGGCTTCGATTACGGCGGTGAAACGGAGCGTGCCGATAGCGCCGTTCTCCAGGCATTGCAGGCAGACCCCAACAACGTGGATGCGCTGTTCCAGTTCGCCGCCAGGGAGTTGCCCGACTTTGCACGCAATGCGGCTTCGGAAGAGGCGCGCACGGTTGCCGCCCGGCTCAGCGGGGCGCCGGCCGCGGTATTTCGCGGCTGGCCCCTGGGCGCGGCCCAGGACTGGCCCGCTCTGGCCGCTCTGGATAACGAGCTTGCCCGCAGCAACCCCACCGACATCTGGTATTCGGAAGTCGTACAGCTCAGAGCCGACTGGCGGACCAAGGTGATGGACCGGCAACAGTACCCGTTCGACGCCCTGCGAATGGTCGACCGCGCACTGGTCATCAGCCCCACCCTGGACCTCTACGTGCTGCGCGCCGCTGCCGCGTCGGCGCTTGACGACGATGCAGCCTTCGTCGAATCGGGGCGCTACGTGTACAGCTTCCTGGCCAGCAAACTCAATCGCGCCGAAGAGGGCACCTACGTCATCTCGGACGAGGAACTGGAAACGACCCAAAATCGCCTCACGGCCTTCGACCTCAGGTTGACGGAAATGGCCGAAGCCGGCGGCCGCCGCGCGGAATACGTGCACGAGGACATCCTGGAGCTGATCGAGGAATTCGACGCTTTGGCGAGGGAGCGCGGATAGGCAGCCCGGGTGGCCTGGGCGGGGCTGGGCCGGTCGCGTTTCACGCTACGCGAGATTGAGCACCTCAATCCCTGCGGCCGGTCTCAATCATTTCGCGTACCGACAAGCCGTCCAGACTATGTGTCTGCTGAAACGACTTCATGGCGGCAATCGCCGCCCGAATCTTCTCCGAATCGCGGGGCCTGTATGGAATCAATTCGGCCACTGGACGATCGCGCCTTGTAATGACGAATCGCTCTCCAGCCTGCACGCGCTGGAGCAGCCTTGACAAGTGGGTTCTTGCTTCAGATACACCAAATGTGGACACGGGACGGCGCTCCTGCCAAGCCTTAATTTCGGCGAAATTTTGAACAACGCCAATAAGCCTTCATGACTCATGGCATCAACCCAAACAGTCTATTCTGAAACTAGCCTTATTGCCCGCTACGCTCAAGCGTGAATTCGGCATCTATAATCGTGCCGGTCATGAATGACGACACGCCGACACAGACGAACCCGCCCAGAAACCTGATGCTGTTGATCGCCCTGGCCCAGGGCATCGCGCTGTTGCTTCTTTGGCGTGCACTGACCAACGAGACATGGCCCGCTCAGCAGCCGGCCGTCAACTTCCCGCTGTGGACCATCGCGGTTGCGTTGCCTGCGTTGCTTCTGCTCAGCCTCGAATCAGGCCGCGCGGTCCAGACCGTCAGGCACGTGGGCCTGTTCTGCGCTGTTCTTGTATTGCCGGCGGTCTATATCGGCTGGCAGGCATCGCCGTTTGACGAATTCCCCATCGGGTCCCTGCTCTTCGTCTACATCGTCACCATGGGGATCGCCTGTTTCAAGGCGTTGATGTACCTCCAGTTGCAAATCGCAGACGCGCCGATCGCGTATCGGACGCTGTTCAGGTACTCGTGGCGAAACTTTCTCGTGGTTGCACTGACGGCCCCTCTCGTGTGGGGCGTCGCGTTGATCCTGTTTCTCTGGGGGGCTCTGTTCCAGGCAATCGGTATCGACTTCTTTGCCGATCTTTTCGCCAGAGACTGGTTCCTTTTTCCCGTCCTGGCGGTCGCGTTTGGACTCGGAGTGCTGATCTTCAGGCACCTGGCGACGGTGATCGACGGTATCACGAGCCTCCTGGAGGGCCTCATCCGGCTACTCTTCCCGTTGATCGTCGCGGTGTTCGTGATATTCCTCGCCGCACTGCCGTTCACGGGCCTGCAGCCGCTATGGGAAACCGGCAACGGCACCGCCCTGTTGATGGGGATGAACATCTTCGCGCTGTTCTTCGCCAACGCGGTCTATCAGCCTGGCCGCCGGCCGCCCTACCCGGCGATCGTCCATCGGCTGCTGTACGCGGGGACCAGCCTGCTCCCGATCATCTCCATGCTGGCCCTGTATGGCCTGTACCTCCGGATCGCACAGTACGGCTGGACCGTGGAGCGGTGCTGGGCGCTGGTCATATGCCTCCTGCTGGCGCTTTTCTCCGCCGGTTACTCGCTGGGGATCGTGCGGCGCCGGGACGACTGGCCCGAGACGCTCGGCCGAGTCAACGTGATCATGGGTTGGGCTATCGTGGCGCTGATGCTGCTGGTCAACACGCCACTGCTCGACTTTCGGTCGATCGCGCTGGCGAGTCAATTCGCCCGGGTTGAGCGCGGCGAGATCGAGATCCACGACTTCGATTTCTTCTATGCTCGCCAGCATCTGGCGCGACCCGCCCATCTGAGAACGCAGGCACTGCTGGACGAGATTGAGGATTCCGACCCTCGGTTGGCGGAGCTTATCCGCGATCCACGACCATCGCGGATGCCCGTCGCGGGCGCAGCGGGCCTGTGGGAGCGCCTGGTCTACCGCCCCGAACCGTTTGACGTGCCCGAAGACCTTCGGCCGTTCATCGAATCATCCTACGCGGCACCCTACGACAACCTGGTGCTGGTCGCGGTCGACCTCAACCAGGATCAGACACTGGAATACGTGCTGATCGGGACATCGGAATTCGACGTGCTCTGGGCAGAAGGATTCTACCGACAGGACGACGAATGGCTGCCCCTCAACGTTCGGCGCAACGTATTCGGGTCGTCGGACGCCGAAATCGAGATGAGCCTCCAGAGCGGAGCGATCGAAGCGGTGCCTCCTGAATTCCAGGACTTGCGGATCGGAGAAGTGGAACTCAGCTTCATGCCAAGGTGATCGGGCATCGACCCATTCGAGCGCCCACACTACGATCCGCCCAGTCTCAACCTTCAATAACAAAGCTGAACTTGCGCTGCACCCCTGGCGCTTCCACTGGCTGACCATCGACCACGCGTGGCTTGTACTTGAACTTGTAGGCCGCCTCCAGCGCTGCTCGATCGAAAATGCTGCTGCTTGAAGCAACGACAAACGCGTCACGAACTCCGCCGGTGACCGTTACCGTGTACTCGACAATCACGTACCCTTCGAGGTGCCGGGCAATTGCTCGTGCGGGGTAGGCCGGTGCAACCGCCACGATCGGGAGCAGGTCGCCGGATTGTGCGAAGCCTGTCAACGGCTGTTTGCCCGGGCCAATCCCCGGCGGTGGCGGCCCGGCAATCTGTACGACAGGCCCGTCGATCTGGTCGATGGGGTGCGTGTCCACAATTCGTGGCGGTGGCGGAACCTCGTCCGGTATCTCGGGTAGTTTTGGACGCGTCTCGATCTCCGTGTCGGGCTCCCTCCAGGCGATCTTGATAGGGGGCGGCTTCGGCGGAGTAATCACTTCCTCGCCCGTCGAGATCAAGTGCTGCATCAGGAACAGCAGGCTGAACGTCATCGCGGACCCCAAAGTTACGGATGCGAAATACCTGGCCATCATGTCATCCCCTCCCATGCGAACGGTTTATACCTTTATCTGCGATGTATAGAGTAAACCTATAACTACAAGGTATAAAGTTCTCTTGCAGGGAAGAGTTTTTGCCGTTACAGCTCCCAGCGCAGGCCGACCTCCACCAGTCGGCCCAGCGGGTTGTGGGTCAGGGGGTCGTAGTTGAGCTGGCGATATACCCGGGGCGGCACGCGGTCGGTGAGATTGAAGATCGCCGCATCAATGGAGAGCCGGTGGTTCGGCCATGTCCACACCAGCGCACGTTCAGGCCGCCGATCGCCGCGTTGACCCAGAGGTGACCCTTCCAGTCCAGTACGGACCGGGCCAGCGGCGTATCGTAGTTCAGCCGGCCGATGGCATCGTAGGCGGGACCGAACTGCCAGCCATCGATCTCCCATGACAGCGTCCGGGTTGCGGCGATGCCGGCGCTGCGCCACCCGTCGAAGTCGTAGATTGCGCCGGCATTGAATGTCGACACCGCCTCCGGTTGGAGTTCGGGATTGCCCAGCGCGCGAATCGGCTTGAAGGTGCCGATGCGCCCGATGAATTGACGCGAGGTGGTGGCGATGCCGGGCTCGATCTGGTTGATCGTCGGCGCGCGGAACGCGGTTCCGGCGGACGCGCGCAACGTCAGGCTGGGACGAGCCTGCCAGCGCAGCGCCAGCCTTGGATCGAGGCTGCTCAGGCCCTGCTGGTGGTAGTGCTCGTAACGCAGCGAGAGTTGCGCGTTGAGATCGAAGCCGAGCGGCAGCTCGGCTTCACCGAATACCGCCGATATGCCGCGGTCGGCGCTGGCTTCGTAGCCCGGCGGCAGGTAGATGAATACCCCGCGCGCTCGTACCCTCCCTGCGCAGGTGCGCGCCCGCCGCCCAGGACACCGCACCGCCGGGCAGCCGCCACGCCGAATCTCCGTTGAGCACGGCATCCACGGAAGTGAGGGACGTACTTCCTGCGAAACCGCGGCTCATGATCAGGTAATCCGTCAGATTGCGGTGATCGAACTGCGACTCAAAGTCCGGATTGCTGGAACGGGGCACGCGCTCGTCGGGTATCAGACCGTTGGAGAACGGGATCCAGTACCGGCATGGCCCCTGCCCGGCATGATCGCGGAGCGTCTGCCAGTCGAAGTCAATTCGCCCGGTGCTGTCATACCGGTTCGGCACGAGCGCCTCGCACTCGTAGCCTCCCAGCCCCAGGTGGGCGCGCACGCTGCGATAGTCGAGACCGTCGCCGTCCTCCTCCAGCCGCCGGGACAGGGAGTGGGTCAACCCGGCGCTCCACGCCGGGTTGGACGCCTGGATCCGCCGCGACAGGTCGATGACCTCGCTGGGCGGATAGGAGGGCGACGTACCCCAGCGCGGCACCTCCGTCTCCGCCAGCAGGAGCTCTCCGGAGAGCCGCAGATCGCTGGTGAATTCCCACGAGCCTTCGGAATACCATTGCCAGCGGCGGGTCTCCTGCACCAGGTTCGCAAACGCCGTGTACTGGAATCGGCACACGCCGCCCTGGGGCGACTCCGGCGACGCGTCGGTGTGCGCGGCGAACCTTCCAGGCGCATCTCTTCGTGGGTCGTCCGGGTCACCGGCAGTGCGGCACCGCGAGCGCCGTTCAGCAAGAAACCAGACGAGACCGGAGGGTCAGTTCGAATCGGACCCAAGGAAGAAATTCCTTCCCTCCGGCGTGGTCACGCTGCGGCCGTTGACCACCGGCTCCCCGCTACGCGCGAGATAACCCTTGACGATCACCTCCGTTCCCACCGGGAAGTCGGTCTTGCGCAGCCCGCGCCGCAGCAGTTGCGTGGCGCCGCCGGCCTCGATCGCCCAATTGGTCACCGTACCGTCCGGGTTCATGACGTCGATATACAACCACCCGTGGGGGTTCACCCAATCCATGCCCGTGAGCGTCCCGCGCAGCTCGATCGGTTTTTCGATATCGAATTCCGCTGCGAAGGAGTGGTGCGCGGCGACGGGCGCTGCGAACAGCAGCAGGCCGACAGCCGCCAATGTACGCAAGTCAATCATTGCGAAGGTACCACCCCCCTGAACCATTGGAAGCCGAGTGCCCGGATGGATGCCGCGCTCCCCATGTTTCCCTCGTAACATCCAAGTTCCCACACCTCGTTCGCATACGGGTCCTGTATGCGCGGTTCGTCCACCGAAACCGCGCTGGGAAGACGGGTGCCTCCAAGGTCCGGGCCTGTGCCGGGGCGCCTCCGCGGAAAGTTCATTTTCCAGGGTCTTGTATAGATCGTGGGATCCTCGATCGTCAACTCGTAATCGATCGTGTCGGCATCGACCAACGTCCAACGCTCCGTCATGCGCGTGTTCTCGGAATAGTAATGCCCGGTGGAGTCGAACCAACCCCTCCCGTTGAGATTGGCGATCTCCACGACCAGCGTATCGCCCTGCCAACGCCCGCGCGAGTTACCGAACCAGAACTTGGCCTGCTCACCGATCGGCGCGCGCCCATCGGTCGGGATCACGCGGAAGCCTTCGCCGCCGAACATGATCACGACGCCGGGTTGCTGAATGATCTCCAGCCCATCGAACGACAACATCGGCATGTAACCCAGACAAAACGACCCCGGACTGGCGTAAAGGCGTTCGCCCGACTCGCCCGGCCATCCCCGGCCCAGCCCGGCGAGAATCTCGTTCCGCTTCGCCATCCCCCATGGCGTGTACGGGACTTTGCCGTCCGGCGGATCGGATACAAACGTTTCCTGGGCCGGTGTTGTGATATCCACGTACTCATGGTCTTCCAGGTAGCTCAGGCCATCGCCACCGGCGTTTCCCCAAATCCCCTGCAGGTCGGGCACGCCGTCCGGTGTCCGCCCAGGACTGTACGGGGGAAGCTCGGCCTTCTCCTTGAGCCAGCTTGGCGCCATCGGGATTTTCGGCGCATCTTCGCGCCAGAAAGCCTGCCCGGCGGCGGGCCCCGGCGCCACCGACAAAAGGCCGAGCACCACCGACAAAAGACAGAGCACCACCGCCGACAGTGCGAGGCCGCACGGGGTTGGACCCCTCACCTCACGCCTCGCTCTGTCTTCATCATGCCGTCCATCTCAGTGATCTTCGAAGAAAGTCGAATCGGGATTATCCCACTCCTGCTCGAGAAGGTACGCATGGCACTGGTATTCCAGTAACTCAACGTCCTGTTCCTGACGCCGGTAGAGCGGCATGCTGATCTTCCAGGGCCGCGAGAACACCTCCGGGTCCTCGATCGTGGCTTCATAGAGCAGGTGATCCGGGCCCGTCGGCGTGTAGCGCTCGACCACGTGCAGGGCGTCGCTGTGGTAGTTGCCCGCCCGGTCAAACCACGTGCGGTCGTTGAAATGGATCGCATCGACCACCAGCGTATCGCCCTCCCAGTGGCCGCGCGAGTCGCCCATCCACCAGTCGATCGGACCCGGGGGATGGGGATTGCCGTTCATGTGGATGAACCGAACCGCGCGCAGGTACTCGTAAGCGACCGAGACCTTGTCGGCCTGCTGGATGATGCGAAACGGAAACGGCATGTAGGTGATGCGCGGAACGCCGGGCAGAAAACACTTCGTTTCCGGGTCAAGCGTGTCGCGCCGTTCGAAGTTGTCCTTCCTTTTTGCAAGCGCCGACGCCATGTAGGGGATGGTTCCCCCCTCCACCACGCTTTGCCCGGCCGGTACGCCGAGGCTGGCCGAATGGTCCTCGAGATCCCACGCGGCGGTGTTCAGAACCTGCCAGACGCCCTGGATATCCGGATGCCCGTGCGCTGTGAGCGGCGGTGTCCAGGGTGTCGTCGCCGTGGTCTGCCCCATGCCCGGCATGGGCGCAAGGACACAGACCACGGCCAGGCCGAACATCAACCGCACGAACCAACCTCTCACCAGGGGCACCGCGCCGCTAGCGCGGAAATTCGAATGTCACGATCAGCAGCGACGGATCGAACTCCGTGACCTGGTGGGGCACACCCTCGGGGATCACCAGGAAGTCGCCCCCGGACACCCGGTGCACGGTCCCTCCCTCGATCCGCCGAATTGTCTGGCCGTCTTCGACGACCTCGACGATTCGACCGTCCGTCGTGATGGCGCCACTGCCGTCCACGATCGCCCAGATCTCTGCTTCGGCGGCGTGTTGGGCGGCCCGCTGCGGAGGGGTTCGACGGTCGACCGCGAGCCGGTAGGCGACTCCCGTCGAAGTCGCCGGATCGGCACGCTCGAGCACGGTCGTGTTGGCGTAGGCCACGTCCGCATCCAACTCGGCCGCCGTCGCCGCCACATCCGCGGCGGAGAGCAGAAACGCTCGCGTCGGGTCGTGGGTCGTGTCGACCGCCGATTCGTCCTGCTGGCTTGAGGCGGACACCGCGAAGAACAGGAAAAACGTGACAATTATTGAAATTATCCTCATGCAGACCTCCCAATGGTCGATGGCTGCGAAAACGCCCGGCACGGCGACCGGTGCCGGAAACGGCTGATTGCCGCGGGACTATTGCCGCGGGCGGCTATGGAGCGCCCTCCGACCTTGGCGGCGCGGACCCTTCCAGGTAAACCTCCCGGCCATCGGGGAACGTGATGTCCCGGCCGCTCGCCGTGTTGCCGCCGTCGATGGCCTGGTAGCCGTCCACGACGATCTCCGTTCCTACAGGCAACGAGTCGCGGGTGATCCCTTTTCTGAACAGGGTATTCGGCGTTCCGGCTTCGATCGCCCAGCTCACGACCGTTCCATCGGGACCCGTCACGTCGATGGTGAACCACGAGTGCGGGTTGATGAGTTCGACCTTCGTGAGTGTCCCGCGCAGCTGGATGGGCTTCTGCGGGTCGAATTCCGCCAGAAACGAGTGATGCGCGCCCACCGGCAGCGCCGCGAAAAGTATCAATTGTGCAAACAGAATCCGTCGCATGTTCATCGATCCGCTCCCTCCTGGTTCATAGCCTCGGCCGCCGCCCGCTCGCGCGCCCGCGCTCCGCTGAGAATGCCCAGCATGCCGCGGTTGGTTTCGTGGCAGGCAAACTCGTAAATCAATCCGTCGAGCCTCACGGTGGGGATCTGCACCGTCCAGGGTCGGGTCAACGTGACGGGATCCTCGACAGTGAACTCGTACAGCAGCACGTCATCGGCCACGCGGGTGAAGCGCTCCGTCAGGCGCATGTTCTCACTGGTACTTCGGAAATGGGTCTTGTCGGTGAAATTCGCGGTCTGCACCACCAGCGTATCGCCCTCCCAGTACCCGCGGGAGCTTCCGAGCCACTGGCGCACGCTGTCATGCATGGGCGGGCGCCCGTCCAGGGGAATGACGCGGGTTTCGTGAACCATCTCCTTCAGGAGCAGGACGTGGTCCGCCGTTTGCACCAACTGGAAGTTGTTGTTGTAGGCGGACGGCAGCATCGGCGGTCCCGCACCTTGATCTCCGTTGCCGGACCACACGATACAGCGCTCCCGCAATATCCGGTCCTCCGGACCTTCGGCCGGGTGCATGCTTCGATACGCCTCCCTTTCCGCACGCCGCTTCTCACCCTCCGGTGTCAGCGCCGGTATCCGCCCATCCGGCGGATCGACGATCAGCGACGTTCGCCGCGTCCTGGCGATCTCCGATCCCCAGTCCCACCAGAAATCGTTGTAGGCGTAAGAGACATCCGTCTCCACGGGAACGTCGCGGTCACCCCTGAAGGTCTCTTCATTTCGCCGGGCCTGGTAGGCCGCCGCCTGCTCCTCGGTCAGAAAGGCCTGGTCGGCAAATTCCGCCGGCCGCTCAAGAGGCGTCAGGATCGCGTTCGACCAGATTCCCTGGAGATCCGGCTTTCCGTCCGCTGTTCGCGGGGCCTTGTAGTCCGGATCGAAACCGGTTGGCGCTTGCCCTGCCGGCGTTTGCCCCGCAGGCGTTTGCCCCGCAGGCGCCTGCCCGAAGACCGGCGCGGCCATCGCCAGGCCCACGCTTGCGAGCGCGACCATGATGGGTCTGGGTCTGTAGCAATTCAGTGGAATGCTCCTGATCATCGGTTAATCCTCCTCCTGTCTGCGCAGATGCCCGTACATCTTCTCTTCCACGAACTCCACGCACTTGAACTCCATGAGTTCGACGTTTGGCTCTATTCGCCGGTAGAGCGGCAGGCTGATCGTCCAGGGGCGTGTGAACACATTGGGGTCCTCGATCATGGCCTCGTAGAGCAGGTGGTTGGGACCCATCGGCGTATATCGCTCTACCACGTGCAACGCGTCGCTGTGAAAGTTTCCGGCCCGATCGAACCAGGTTTGATCGTTCATGCTCGACACGTCGACCACGAGCGTATCGCCTTCCCAATGACCCACCGACCAGCCCATCCAGCTATCGGCCGGCGCCGGTCCCGGATCGGTCATGTGAACGGTGCGCACCGCGTTGGCGAACTGATACGCGATCATCACGTGCGGCGGCGTCTGCAGAATCTGAAACGGATAGGGCAAGTAGGTCGCGCGGGGGACACCGGGCAGGAAGCACTTGCCTTCGGGATCCAGCTCCAGCCGATTCGCGAAGTTTTCCTTCTGTTGTTCAGCCGCCCATGGCTGGTAAGGGATCTCGTCGCCCTCGATGATCCCCTGCCCGGGGTGAATGGAACCGAACGTGCCCATCACCGCCAGTGGCGCAGGACCGGCCGCGTGCGGTGTGATGTCCCAGTTCGCCTCGGTCAACGCCTGCCAGATGCCGTCCAGCCGTGGCTCGCCGTCGGCCGTGCGGGGCAGCTCGCCCGCAGGTGTCTGACCGAGAACGGGTGAGAACGCACCCATTGCGACGATGGCCGTCAACACATCTCGAAGCCGATTTCTCATGCGATCGGTCCCCTCCGATTTCCCCATGGCAGCATAGCGCGGCCGGCCCCGTCAGGCCAGTGCCCGAAACGCTCCGCGGAGGAAAGGAGGGAAATTCCGATTAGCGCCGTCGATGCCGCCGCAGCTGATTGAACATTTGAATATTGTAGTTCTTGAAGGATCCTGACCAGTCACAATTGAGATTGCGTGATAGTGCGAGTTCAATCGCGGAGCGTTCAAGTCCCTCCTGGCTCGTCTAAATCCTGAGAGTGGTGCGATCCGCAGACTATTCGAATCTCCCCAGTCTCCACTCTATTTCTTTTGTTTGAAAACAAAGAACGACCCGAAGAGGCAAATGCCAACAATGCCAAGGCCTATGAGGACGCCGAATTCGCGCATAAAGGCAAACGCTCGCTCGCTTGTCAATATCGCGACTCCCAGCCCGATCGGTGCACCGACAATATAGCCAATACCCAACATCCATCGATTCTGTAGCGCAGGTGCAATTTCTTCCAGAACATTCTTGACGGTTTCCGGAGTGCGCTCCTGCTGACGTCTGATCTTGGCAACGTCAGCTTGCAACTCCTGAATCAAATCCCGAATATCCGAATACTCCTTCGAAACGGTTTCGAGTTGCTGATCGATTTCCTTTAGCTCACGTCCCAGAATATTCCACGGATACCCGGACTTTATGAGATTATCGAGCAGATCCTCCGGCCCTCCCGCTACGAACGCATTCTCCCACTCCGTTGCTTTCATACCCGCGGGCGGCCCGGTACGCTCCGAACGCACATAGCCAGTTTGACGCCAACCGAATGGCCTGGAGGTATCTTGATACCTCGCTTGCCCTTCCCCAGTTCGAATTCCTTGTTGGTGTTCAGAAACTCGCCATGCTTACCCAACCGAAGAATGTACGAATTCGGGCGAATTGAGGACTCGATCCCACCATCAACAACGCCCGCCTCAACCAGACGTCGCAGTTCACTATCGTTAAGAATCCTGGCCATTTCCTTCGATCTTCTTGTTTTCCGACGTTCGAATTCCCCGCTAGAACAATTCCTCGAGAAAATTCACCATCGCCCGCCAGGAACGGCGGTCCGCCGACGGTGCGTAGGCGACGCCATGGTCGGGATCGTTGGCCTCGGGATTGGTGAAGGCGTGCAGCGCATGACCGTAGCCGTGAATCTGCCAATCCGCGCCCGCCTGCGTCAACTCGGCCGCCAGCGCCACCACCTGTTCCGGAGCCGCCATGGGGTCGTCCCAGCCGTGCAGCGCCAGCACCTTTGCGTCGATGCTGTTGCCCGCCGTGTTCCCCGGCGGGAAGAACAGACCGTGGAAACTGACCACGCCGGTGACATCCGCACCGACCCTGGCCAGATCCAGTACGCACAAACCGCCGAAACAATACCCGATGGCCGCAACCCGGGACGCATCGACCTCCGGCTGCCCGGCGGCGACTTTGACGGCCAGCCGCAGCCGCTTCTGCAGCAGCGCCCGGTCATCGAGGAAGGGTTGCATGAGCGCCGCGTTCTCGTCCGGATTGCTGCCGCGCACGCCCTTGCCGTAGAGATCGAGACTGAAACCGACGTAACCCAGTTCCGCCAGGTCCCGTGCCCGGGTGTGCTCGAAGTCGCCGGCCCCTCCCCAGGCATGTGAGACAAGCACCGCGGGACGCGGTTCGGCGCCGTCGTCGTCCCAGGCCAGACAGCCTTCAAATGTCTTGCCGTCCTGACTGTAATCGATGATTCTGGTTTGGATGCTCACGGCTCAATTGTCCCGATCTGCCGGGGTGGAATCAAGCAGGCGGAATCGCCTAACGGAAGCGTCGGCTGCCGCCTCCGCCTTGTTGCGAGAACGGGGTCGAAGAGCCGAAGCGCTCGGAGATGAATTGCTGAAGCATTTCCTGCTGCTCGAACAGGCTCGTGCTCGGCAGCAGAAGCACCTGGTCTTCGGGCTCCAGTCCAGCGACGATTTCACTGTACTGCAGATCGGTTACACCGGTGCGCACCGCCGTGGGCACGGGTTCGCCGTCCCGCATGGCCACGACCCAATAGTCCCCGCCGAATTGATATTCGACTATCGAACTTCCGCCCCGTGGGCCCTGGCGGTTGCCGCCCACAGCGCCATTGAATGCGCCCATGGCGCCGCCTTCGAGCGCGGTTCTGCCGCCGAAATTGGCCGTCCCGCCGCCCTGCTGCTGCCGCATCTGAATCATTGCATCAAGCTGGGCCTGTTCCGAAGCGCTCAGCGTTTCGCCGTTACGGCTGCGCATCATCAGTTCCCGCGCCTGATCCATGTCGAGTGCCGGAGGCGCTCCGTTCGGCGCCGCCACCACCTGTTCAACGTCATGCCCCAGCGCACTGCGCAGTTCCGTCTCTTCCAGGCCCAGCATCAATGCGGCGGTCGGGATGTCGCTGTCCGCGCGCAAGGCCATGGTGGGAACAACCGAGGCCGCGCTGCGATTGGCGATCTGGATGTCCACCTCGGCATTCATGCCGGGTTTCAGCAGCCCGCCGCGATTTTCCAGGCGAATCAGCACGGCGAACATGGTGACGTTCTGCTCCACGATCGCCTGGGGCTCGATCTTGAGAACCTCGCCCTCGAAGGGCTGGTTGGGGTAGGCCGCCACCGTCACGCGCGCGGACATTCCCGGGCGAATCTTGCCGATATCCGTTTCGTCGACGAGGGTCCGCACCTGGACGTTGGTCAGGTCGGCCATCTGCATCAGGATCGTGCCGCCGCTGACGTCCTGGGTGGGTGAGGAGATCACCATCCCCGTCTCGACGTTCTTCAGTATGATCGTGCCCGTAACCGGCGCCCGCACATCGGTATCGTCCATGGCGATACGCGCATTCTCCAGCGCCACCTCGGAACCGATCACCTGGGCCTCGGAATTGGCAAATTCCAGTTGTGACTGTTCGTAGTCGGTTTCGGTCAATGTGCCGGTCTCGAACAGTGTCCTGGAGCGTTCCATCTGGGTTTCGGCGATGGCTCGCCGGGCCCTGGCCGCCACCAGGCTGGCTTCGGCTTCGGCCAGACGGTTGCGCGGCGTGCGCTTGTCCACCTCAACCAGCAGGAAGCCTTCCTCCACCACGTCGCCGGTTTCGGCGTGCATCGCCAGGATTTCCCCGGATGCCTTCGACTTCACCTCGACGGTGATCTCCGGTTCGATGACTCCGGCCGCCTCGACGTTGACCTCTATATCCCGGATTTCCACGGGCGCGCTGTCGTAGAGCGGCGCCACCGATTCGGGTTGACCCTGCTCGCAGGCCGTCAACGCGAATACGAGAAGTAGCCCTATCGCAGTTCGCATGCTCAGTGTCTCCTGACCCGTACAGACGCGGAGTCGCCTTCGATCTCGCCGTCCGAAATCACAATGACTCTCTCCGCGCGGTTGGCAATATCAAATTCGTGAGTCACGACCACAATGGTGTGCCCTGCCCCGTGCAATTCATCGAACAACGCCATGATCTCCCTGCCCGTTGTCGAATCCAGGTTCCCGGTCGGCTCGTCCGCCAACAGTATACTCGGCGAGGTCACCAGCGCCCGCGCCACCGCCACCCGCTGACGCTGCCCACCGGACATCTCGCTGGGCCGATGGTTCATGCGGTCGGCCAGACCCACGCGGGACAGCGCTTCGGCCGCGGCCTTGAGGCGAGCCTTGCGCTTCATGCCGCCGTAGATCAGGGGCATCTCGACGTTGTGCAGCGCATTGGCGCGCGGCAGGAGGTTGAAGGTCTGGAATACGAATCCGACCTCCTTGTTGCGCACCCTCGCCAGTTCCGCGTCGCTCATCCTCGAAACCAGTTTGCCGTTCAACCAGTATTCACCGTCGTCAGGCGAGTCCAGGCAACCGATCACGTTCATCAACGTGGACTTGCCGGACCCCGAAGGCCCCATGATCGCCACGTACTGGCCGGCTTCGATGGTCACGTCCACGCCTCTCAGCGCATGGATCGTCTCGCTGCCCATGACGTAGCGCCGCTGCAGGTTCCGCGTCACGATCATTGCCGCGGAGTCGCTTTCCGCCGCAGCACGGGATTTTCGACCGCCAATTCGCATGGGGCCCATTATCCCACCATGACCGCCGTGTTTGCCGGCCGGTAAAGATTAATGATGAGTCACTAAAGGATTCTTTGCAGAATCCCCATGTCCCTCGGAAGTTGGAGCGAGGGTGTGTGCGGATGGCCCTTGCAGGCGTCGTGGGCGAGGAACGGGCCAGGGATGGCGCAGAGTGACGAGCCCCCGATCCGACCCCCGTCAGGGATGGCGGGGGGAGGCTTAGCCTGCAAGGGCCATCCGCACACACCCTCGCGGCGCCAAACTCTCGCGACTTACGGCGCCTCCAGCAGGCTACGGCGCTTCCAACCGACTACGGCCCGTCCACCCGGCTACGGCGCCTCCGACCGACTCAACCGCCTGAAATACTCCGCCACCGCCTCCTCGTACTCCGTCGCCACGCCGGCAGGCGCCTCGGTCCGCACCGCGGTCTCGCCTTCGCCGGACTCGCCCAGGGTGAGCTGAAGCTCCAGTTGCTCCATCAGGTTGAGCATGGCGAGGTATTCCTGCTCGACCACCTCCTGGTTGGCGCCGGTCAGACCGCGGCGAAGCGCATCTCCAACGCGACGGATCGCTTCGAGCTCCTCGGCCGTCAGGGCGTCCTCCGCGCTGAGGCGAGTACCCAGTGTCAGCAAGTTGCTGCCGGCCGCCTGCAACTCGGCCTCGAGCTGCTCCCGGAACTGCGGGTCCACCGAAAGGCGCTGCGCGGGATCCCAGAATCCCAGTCCGCGCCGATCGGTGTCGAACGCTCCCCCGCCGCCGCCGGGGCCGAAACGGTTGCCGCCCAGCGCGCCGCCCGCCTGTTGGCCCGGCTGGCCACCGCCCGCCTGCTGGCCGGGTTGGCCGCCGCCTGCCTGGGCGTTCTCGCCCGGCTGACCGCTCGCGGCGCCGTTTTGCAGCGCCGCCAGTTCCCGCCGCAGCGCCTGCAGTTCGGCCACCAGTTCCGAGGTGGGATCCTCTTCCACCTGGCGGCCCTCTCGGGCTTCCCGGCTGGCCGTCGCCAGCGCCCGCTCGGTATCGCGGCGCAGGTCTTCCAGGGCCGCGGTAGTCACGCCCTCGAAGGGCGCCAGTTCGTCCGCCAGACCGCGCCGGATGCGCTCGCCGGCCGCGGCCAGGCGCAATGAAGCCTGAGTCTGCTGCAGATCGGCGAGCGCTTCGTAGAGTTCCTCCGAAGCCTGCGGCGTCTGCCCCCGGAACTGGTTCGCCACGGACTGGATGTCCTCTTCAAGGGCGTCCAGTTCATCCTGCATCGCCCACTTGCGCTCCGACAGGTCGACGGCATCCTCGTAGGACAGGGGGTTGTCCCGGGTGCCGTCGGCGTTGCGGTTCTGGAATGCCTCGTTGGCCACCTGCTGCAGCTCGGCGGCAATTCGCCGCTGGTCCTCGAGCAGCCCCTGGGCGCGTTCGTTCAGGTCCGAGAACGCCGCTTCGGCCGCCGCCTGACGCTGCTCGGTCAGTTGTTCAAGTGCCTGGTCAAGCTGCCGGCGCGCCTGTTCGATGGCGCGCTGGGCCTGCTCCGGCGTCTGCCCGCCCTGGGCCTGCGCCCGGTCCATGGCCCGCAGGGCGTTGTCGAGCTGGCGAATGGCTTCGTCGGTGGAATTGGCGAGCGCGCCGGGCTGCCCGGACTGCTGACCCTGCTGACCCTGCTGGCCCTGCTGACCCTGCTGGCCTTGCTGACCCTGCTGCTGTGCGGCCGCCTGCCTGAGTTCTTCCAGTTGGCGACGCAGTTCCTCGGTCTCGCGGCGAAGCTGCTCCTGCTGCCAGCGTTCCTGCTCGGTCATCTCCTGCTGCCGGCCTGCCTGACGGGCCAGGTTCTCCTGGCGCCGCGCCAGTTCCTGGAGCTTGGCGATGGCCTCGTCGAATTCCGCCTCGGGCGTATCGAAGGACACCGCGGACTCGGTCTCGTACTGGTTCTTCTCCAGGTCCATTTCCAGTTCGAACAGTTCCGCCAGGTCGCGGCCGGCGAATCCGCCGCCGCCACCGCCGCCGCCGCCCTGCTGGAACGACACCTGGATGTCGGTGAACACCGACTCGGCCTTCAACAAGTGTTGCAGCGCCGCCTGTTCGGAGGGCACGGCCTCGTCGAACTGCAGGTTCGTCAACCGCTCCGCTGCCGGGGCCATGGCCTCGGCGGCGCTCTCGAGACTGTTCACGAAGGTCTGGATCTGCTCGTCCACGGCGGTGAGCTGCCGGGCCCGGGTCCGACTGGCCAGCGTGCGGGCCTGGTCGGCCAGGGTCCGCTGCAGCTCTGCCAGCATGCGGGCGTTGTCTTCCAGTTGCTGCTCATCCAGGAAGCCGGTGATCTGCTCCTGTTCGCGGATCAGGTTCCAGGTCGCCAGGAGAATTTCCTTCTGGCGCTGGGAGATTTCGTTCTGCTCCCCGCCGCCGCCACCGCCGCCACCGCCGCCGCCCTGCATGGACTGGGTGTAGGAGCGTTCGAATGGCTGGACTTCAACGAAGAACAGGTCGGTCCGTTCCGAAGCATCGCGGTCGTGGGCTTCGGCAAAGTAGGAGACGAGATCGCCGGGCTCGAGAGCGGAAATTGCATCTGTCTCGCCCGGTTCGAGACCGGAAATAGCATCCGTCTCGCCCGTCACGGCCGTCGTGACCGCGTCCCGGACCTCGTCAAGACGATCCACCGTCAGACGATTCCCTTCCAGCAGGTCCAGCAGGCCGTCGTCGGCGCCGACGGTCTTGCCCAACTCCTCCAGGTACAACACCTCGTCGCTGAGCGCTTCGGTGCCGTCCACGTCGAGCTCGACGATATTCCACTCGCCGCCGTTGACCGAGTAGTGCAGTTCCAGCCGGTCCAGGCCGAAGTCGTCTTCGGCCGCCACCCGGATGGAGACCTCTTCAATGTTGCTCGCCCGCCAGTCGCGGCCCGGCCGCACCACGCTGACCTCGGGCTTGCTGTCGGGAATCACGTCGATGAAATAGTCGTCGGTGAGCCGCACGGGATCTTCGGCGAAGAACGTCGAGACGAAGTACTCGCCCGACTCGCTTACCTCGAGCACACCGGTGGCCGCCGTGCCGTCGGTGGTCATTTCCAGGGTTGCGCCGTTGACGATCAGTTCGGCGTCGCCAAGGGGCTGATCCGTGGTGACCTCCACTTCGACCCGGGTACCGGCCACGGCGCTGATGTCGCCGCCCGGGTCCGCGGTCTCGGTATTCAGTTGCGTCCAGCGCGGGTAGTGGTAGGTGAGCTTGAGGTTCCTCACCCTCGGCAGGTCGACCACATCGACCAGGTATTCCTCGCTGTGCACGCCGGCGGCAACCACGTAATAGCGCACCGGTTCGCGCACCGCGAAAAACGTGAATTCGAAGTCGTCCTCGCGAGCCAGCATGGGCGCGGTTTCCCAGTCCTCGCTGCTCTCGAAGCGCGCGAAAACCTCCGCTGCGACCGGGTCGAAGCCTTCCGCAAAGGCGTCGATGACCAGGTCTCCGCCGCGCCGCACAGCGCCGTTGCCGGGGCTGACGACGATCCGCTGGGGCGGCAGGGTGTCCGCCATGGCCCAGCCCGCCCAGACGTGGCGCACGCCGTAGCGCCAATTGTCGGGCCCGAACGCCGCGAACCATACCATTACCGCCAACGCCACCACGGCCAGCGCGCCCGGCATCGCGATCTCCTGGCGCGGCACCCGCAGCGCGGCGGGCATCCGGCGCGCCAGGCGCCAGGCGTCCTCCGCCAGCAACCCGAGGAAGGGCGAGGGTTGGGCGGCATCGTGGCGCTTGCCGCTGGCCAGTTCGTCATAGGTTTCGATGCGCCCGTCGAAGTCCGGCGCGCGCCTTTCGATATCGGTCACGCCCCGGGTGCGCCGCAGCACCTGCAGCGGGCGCACCAGCAGCAACGCCGCCACCGCGCCGAGGGACAGCGCAAGCAGCAGCCGCGCGCCGTTCATCAACTCGTCGGGAAACGCCTGGCGGGTGCCGATGAGCACCGCCAGCAGGGTCACGGCCAGCGCCGCCACACAAAGCGCCGCGACGCCCCGTGCAAGTATCAGCGTCCGCAGGCGGCGGCGGAATCCGCCGAGATATTCTTCTAGTCTTGCCTGTGCCTTCATGCGGCTATTCCCCGTCGCACCTTGAGGTGCCAGTTTCCGATCCAGGACTCCGCCAGCACCGCTGCGGCGAGCAAGGCCAGTATCCATGGCCACAGCTCCGTGGGCGGCACTTCCATGATACCCGAATCCGCGGCAATTGCTTGCTGCGCTCCGGGACTCAACTCTTGCCACCTGGCAAGTTCAGCGGCATCGATTGCAGCCGGGTCCGACTCCGTTGGATCGACATTGACGGCCACGAGTTCCGTACGGCCGGCGCCGACGACCTCGTAGAAGCCGATCTGGTCAACCAGAACGTCATCACCGGCTCCGGCGCCCGCGATTCCCAGCGCCGTGTCGCCGTCGGGTGCGAACACCTGGGCGCCCGTGAATCCCATGGTCCGCGCCGACAGCGCGGAGCCCAGCCGCGCCTCGAAACTGACCTGCAGATCCCCGGCCAGGTACGCGGAAAGCTGCGCGATCAGCGGCACGAACACCGGCTGTACCGGCAGGTCGTTCCACTCCCGGTCCAGCGACGAGCCGTACAGGATCACCCGGCCGGCGCCCAGGGTGTGCTCGATGAGCAGCGGCCCGCCCTCGTCCAGGCGCATGAGCACCCGGTCGCCGTCCAGGGGCGCAAGCGCCACGTGGCGGTAGAACCTGGCCCGCCGGACATCGTCCATCTGTCCCAGCGCGGGGTGGGAGCGGTCCAGCGTGCCCACCACCAGGAACTCGCCTTCCCTGCGGCCGAAATCGGAGAACGGCTCGAATTCGTGCCCGGTGACCGGCGCCACCGCAAGTCCCGCGGAGCGACGCGCCAGCGCCATCAGCAAGCCGCCCCCGGACTCCACGTAGCCGCGCAGCACGGCGGCGTCTTCGTCCTCCAGCACGCCGGCGTCGGTCACCACGACGAACACGTAGTCTTCCAGGGTGCGGTCCGCGAGGCCCGCTGCGGTCACCGGTTCGATGCGGTAGTCCTGTGCCGCGAGCGTGCCGAGCGCGGATGCAAAGAAGGGTGAAGCGCCGCCGCGACCGTCGGCGCCGATCAGCAGCACCGGGCGCGGCTCCGGGCGTTTCACCACCAGGTAACGCGTATCGTCCACGCCGAGATCGTCACCGGGCGCCAGTTCGGCGGTGACGCGGTTCGCGCCGGCCGCCAGTTCCAGGCCATCGAACGCCACCTGGACGGTATCGCCGGGCCGCACGGCAAGCGGCCGCTGACCCGCGGCGGCGCCGTTGAGCCTGAGCGTCACGGTGCGCTCGATGTCCTCGTCTGCGTAGCTTCGCACGCTGGCGATGAAGTCGCCGGTCACCGGCGACCAGGCCAGACCGTCGGCACTCAGATTGCTCTCCCCTGCGGCGGACACATCGTGGAGCATCAACGCAAGCGGCGTGCGCGGCGCCAGGTCCGCGAACCGGGCCGGCAGCGCGCTCTGCTGAGCGTCGGTGACCACGTGTACGGTGACCGGCAGCTCGGCGCTTCGCACCAGGCTGTCAACCGAGCGCATCAACTGCCCGTAGTCCAGGGAGAACGGGCCGGGCGCAAGGGTAGCCACACCGCGCCCGATCGCATCCCGATCCCGCGTGGGTTCGACCGCGACTTCAACAATTCGCCCGGCCGCCACCAGTTGCGCCACGTCGCCCGCACCGAGTTCCCCCACCACGGAACCGGCGGCGGCTTCTGCGCGCTGCCAGCGATCGCCGTGTCCCATGGAGGCCGACAGGTCCATCACGATAACGTGCAGCCCGGCGGTTTCGGTGACCAGGCTCTGGATCGCGCCGCGCAGCGCCGGCCCGGCGAACGCCAGCGCCAGCAGGACCAGCACGCCGATGCGCAGGGCGAGCAGCAGCAGATACTGCAGCTGCTTCGCCAGCACCCGTCGCGGCTCCCCGGGTTCGAGGAACATCACCGAACTGAAGACCTGCCGATTGGGGTTGGTGGACGAGAGCCGGTGCAGCCAGACGGGCACGGCGATGGCCAGGAGCCCGAGTAGAAATGCGGGAGCAAGCAGGGTCATCGGCGGCGCCGCTGCCGGAACAGCAGGTAATTGCGGAGCGCGCCCTCGAGCGAATCGGCGATATTCACCAGTTCATGGTCCACGCCGGCGCCCGCGGCGCAAGTCTCCAGTTCCTCGATATGCTCGCGAATACGCTCCCGGTAGCGCGAGCGCATGAAGATGGGGGACACCTCCAGCGATTCGCCCGTCTCCATGTCCTCCATGAGCGCGGATTCACGCAGTTCGGGTTTCAGTTCCTGGGGATCCAGCAACTGGAACAGCACCACGTCCTGGCCCTGGTAGGCCAACGGCTGCACGCCCTTGATCATGGCCTCCGGCACGCAGTAGAAATCGGAAATCACCACCACCAGGCCCCGGCCCTTCTCGAACTGGCGGAAGGTTTCGAAGGGCACTCTCAGGTCGGTGCCCACGCCGGGCTCGGCGCGGTCGATGGCGTGGAGTACGCCGCTCAGCTTGCCGATGCGGGAAGATGGCGGCCGGTGTTCGCGCACCTGCTCGTCGAAGACGATCAGGCCCACCGCGTCGTGCTGTTTGGAGGCCAGATACGCCAGCGTCGCGGCAAGGTACTTGGCGTACTGCAGCTTGGTCACCGGACCGGAACCGTAGCCCATGGAGGCGCTGGCATCCAGCAGGATCACCAGCCGGGTATTGGTCTCGCCCAGGAAGCGCTTGATGTAGGTGCGCTCGGTGCGCGCGTAGACATTCCAGTCCACGAAGCGCGGGTCGTCGCCTTCAGCGTAGGCGCGGTACTCGGCGAATTCCTGGCTGAAGCCGAACAACGGGGAGCGGTGCAGGCCGTTGAGAAAGCCGTGCACCGCGGCCCGCGCGACGAGTTCCAGGTTGGACAGGCTCGCCAGCACCTCCGGCTTGAGCAGGTCCTGAACCGTGCCCGGCGCCGATGCGGCTACTGCGGCCACCGCTTGCTCAGCCGGCCTTGGCGGCCGGCGCCTCGCTGCGCATGTAGTCGACCACCTGCTGGAGCACGTCGTCGACCTCCACCTTGTCGGATTCGGCGAAGTAATTGGTCAGGACGCGGTGGCGCATGACCGGCAGCGCCAGCGCGCAGATGTCGTCCCGGGTGACGTGGTAGCGGCCCTGCATCAAGGCCCGGGCCTTGCCGCCCAGGGTCAGGAACATGGTGGCGCGCACGCTCGCGCCGTACTGCACATAGCGTCGCACCACCTCCGGCGCCGCCGGGTCGGTGGGCCGGGTGGCACGCACCAGATTCACGGCGAACCGGCTCACCGATTCGGCGACCGGCACCTGCCTCACCAGGTTCTGGAACCTGAGGATTTCCTCCGGGCCGGTGCAGGCATCGACCGCGGGTATGTCCATCCGGGTGGTGTAGCGGTCCACCACGGCCAGCTCCTCGTCGTCGTTCAGGTAGTCCAGGATGACGTTGAACAGGAACCGGTCCAGTTGCGCCTCGGGCAGCGGGTAGGTGCCCTCCAGCTCGATGGGGTTCTGGGTCGCCAGCACGAAGAACGGCGGGTCGATCTCGTGCAAATCGCCGCGCACCGTCACCGTGAACTCCTGCATCGCCTCCAGCAGCGCGGACTGGGTCTTGGGCGGCGTGCGGTTGATCTCGTCGGCCAGCAGCACGTTGGCGAAGATCGGTCCGGGCACGAACGTCCAGGTGCGGCGGCCCGTGGTGATGTCTTCCTCGATGATGTCGGTGCCGGTGACGTCCGTGGGCATCAGGTCCGGCGTGAACTGGATCCGCTTGTAGCTCAGGCCCAGCGCGATGGCCAGCGTGCGCACCAGCAGCGTCTTGGCCGTGCCCGGCAGGCCCGTGATCAGGCAGTGGCCGCCCACCAGCAGGGTCACCAGGAGATGATCCACCACCTCCTCCTGGCCGATGATGACTTTGCCGACCTGGGTGCGAATGCCGTCCAGCGAGGTGTGGAAGGATTCGATCAGGCTGCGGGCTTCCTCGGTATCCAGTGCACTGTTCAACGTACGATCTCCAACAACAATTGCTGCGCCTCACGGTAGTGGGGCGCGATTTCCAGAGCATACAACAAATGCTCCCGGGTCCTGGCTTGATCCTCAAGCTCCGAAAATGTGGTGGCGAGCCGGTAATGAGTGCCCGCCAGGTCGTGCGGATTCATGGCCAGCAGCGCCTGGAACTCACGCAGCGCGCCCTCCGCCATGCCTTCGGCCAGCATCCAGTCGCCCAGGGCGGTATGCACCTCGGCGTCCAGCGGCGTGACCATGATCAGGTCGTTGTAGACGGCGATGGCGTCTTCAGGACGCCCGGCCTCGTGCAGCCAGGTGCCCAGCCGCCGCAGCGCGCCCGGGGAATAGCCGCCGAGCCGCCAGTAGGTTTCCAGCGTGGCCAGAGCCTCGGGGCGCCTTTCCAGTTCGTCGTAGGCCAGGGCCTTGGGTATGTAGGCGTCGGCGTCGTCGACGTAGGCGGGAAAGGCCTCGATGGCGTCATCGGCGCGTTCGATCACGCGCTCCCAGTTTTGCGCGTCCAGCGATTCGTAGGTCAGACGGCTGTACCCCTTCCAGTCATCCAGTGCATTCAGCGTGGCGAAGAACTGCGCATCCAGGAACTCCTTGAAGCCGCTGTCCAGGACTTCCGGCGCAACGCCCAGGCCCTGGCGAATCGCGCCGGCGGTATTCGAGCCCGCCGCAAAAGCCGTCAACATGTCCGCCAGCCCCTGCTGGCCCCACTCGCGTGCGATGTACTGGCACAGGAGCCCCGCCTGGGTATAGGAAACGATCACCTGGCCCTCATAGGTGGGCCGCATGAAGCCGCCGTCAAGCTCCGTGACGGGGAGGAACCGGTCGTCCGCCATGGCCTCCAGCACCCGCACCGGGATGTGCCGGCCGGGCAGCGGACCCGTGCTCCACTCCTCGAATACAGACACGCCCTCGCTGAACCAGCGCGGCACCAGGTTGCCGGTGGCTTCCAGGGTGAAGATGTGGGCGATCTCGTGCCAGAGCGTCGTGCCCCAGTGGAACTCCCCCTCGCGGCTGCCGGCCGGGCTGTCCATGGCCACCAGGTAGCCGAACGCCACCCCCAGCAGGCCGATGCCGGGCAGCCCCAGGGTCCGCACGGCGAAATCGTCGTGCTCCGGGTAGAGCTCCACCACCACGTCCTCCTGCAGCTCGAACCGGTAGCGCTCGGTGAAGGTACGAATACTGTCTGTGACCAGGTCGGTGACGTAGCGATCCAGGACCGGCGCCTCGTCGTTGTGCAGGCGCAGCAGCATCCCCGGGGCGGCGGCGATGGTTTCGCCTTCCGGGTCGATATCCGCGACGGCATCCGCGGCGACATCCGGGTCGATATCCAGGCCGGGAACGGCCTCCGTCTCGCGCGCCGGCAGCTCGCGCCGCAGGACCTGGAAGTTCTCGAAGCTGTCGATCAGCCTCAGGGTGTTCACGGTCTGGGCGCTGAAGGGGTCGCCCTGGTAGGCCAGCGCCAGATGCGCCTGCGCTTCCTCAACGCGGTTCTGGCGCAGCAGGTTGACGCCCAGTTCCGTGTGAGCGGACCACAGGTCCGGCTGGATGCGCACCGCTTCGAACAGCAGGCCGACCGCTTCGCGGTAGCGCCGGTTGATGAGGTAGTAGTAGGCGGGCGTCGCATAGATCTCCCCGTAGGCGGGGTTGTAGGCGAGGGCCCGGTCGGTCCACTCGCTTTCGGTCCTGCCTTCGAGCACGTCCGCCGCGGCATGGAGTGCGTAGACTTCCAGCGGCGGCAGATCCTGCGCTTCGGCAATCCGAAGCGCCTCGGCCAGGTCTTCCCGGGCGCTTGCCACCGCACCGAGTTCGAGGCTCATCCGCGCCGAGATCAGGTGCGCTTCCAGGTGCTCCCCATCGGCCTCCATGACTTCCTCGACAATAGTCCTCGCGCGGTCCTCGAAGCGGCCCGTGGCGACCGCCGCGATGCCCAGCGTGGCCTGCGTGTAGTCCTCGTCCAGCTCCAGCGCTTCCATGAACAGCCGGACCGCCTCATCCGCCTGGTGAGTCGCCAGGAACAGCCGTCCCCAGCGGTGACGGATGGCCGGGGACTCCGGATCGAGCTCCGCGGCGGTGCGGAAAAAGGCGTTGGCAGCCTGAAGGTCGCCGAGCCGCCAGGCCGACTCGGCGCGGACGGCGCCGTCGAGACTCTCCGCGGAAACCCGCGAATAGCAGGCTGCGGCTTCAAGCCGCTCGCCGCGGTGATAGTGTCCGTCGCAGGTCCGAAGCGCAGGGTCCCTGTCGGGGGAGTAGTCGATGGGTTGCGCGCCCACGGACTGGGCAGCGGCGGACGATGCGAACGTGGTGGCCACCAGCGCGGCGAACGCCAGCGTGGTCGCCGCCAGCGTGGCCGCCCCCAGCATGGCACCCGCCGGCGTGGCTCCCCCCGGCATGGCACCCGCCGGCGAAGGCGCTGCGGCCCGGCGCCTCATGGCCTATTCTTCTTCGCGCGCATCGTCGATCTGCTGCTGCACCAGCGCAAGCTCGAGCAACAGGGCCTGCAATTCGTTCAGGTAGGCGTCGCTCTCCATGTCGTTGCGGCGGGTGCGCAATGCCTGGACCCGGCCCTCCAGCGCGTCGAGCTCGGCAAACAACTCCTCCAACTGCTGGGTGAGCGCTACCCGGGCTTCCAGCCGCGCGGCCGTGAAAGACTCCGCGGGCTCGCCCGCCAGTTGCGAGTGTTCGGTGGCCAGCGCGCCCTCGTTCTCGTAGCTTTCGGCCACCATCCGCTCGGTATAGTCGTACGCTTCCTGAGCGGTGATGATGCCGTTCCGGTTGGTATCGGCGGACTCGCTGGACAGGGCCGCCGTCCAGTGCTCGGCGAAGCGGGTCGCGTTGCGCTCGCCGCCGCTCCGGGTGGCGGTGATCAGCGTGCGCCCTTCCTGCGCCCAGGACTCCAGCACGGCGCCGCTGGCGCTGGTCGTGTTGACCACCAGTTGGCGTCCCGCCGGCACCGCGTTGAGCAACTCGCCCAGTTCCGAGCCGTCGAGATCCCGGCCCGGCAGGTTGTACTTGTAGGCGATGCCGTCATAGGTGCCGTGACCGATGAGAAACACTGCCAGCATGTCAGCCGCAGTGACGGTCTGCGCCAGTTGCAGCAAGGCTTCGGTGAGCGCTTCCCGGTTCGCCTCGTCGCCGTTCAGGAGCGTGACCCGTCCCTCGTCGCCCAGCGAGCGGGCCGCGGCGTCGGCGAGCGTCTCGGACTGCGCGAGAAATCGATTGGCATAGGCGGGCTCGCCGCCCAGACCCCCGACGATGAGGTAATACAGCTCCGCCTGTGCCGGCTGCGCCAGCCACAGCGGTGCCAGCAGCAGCGCCAGGCGAACGCTTCTCACAGCCGTCCCCAGTAAAGCCGCAGCACCCACTCGCCGGCCTTCAGCAACAGCAGCAGGAGAAAATTGAAGGGCATGTTCCAGAGGTCCAGCAGTTCCCGTTCGACGATGCCCGCCTCGGAGAACTGGATGGTTTCCGGCAATTCGCCCAACTCGCCCAGCGTGAAGTAACGGCCCCCGGTCAGCGAGGCCACGCGCTCCAGCAGCGGGCGGTTCTGCTGGATCTGGAAGTGTTCGGAGATCCCGGTGGAGCGCCGCACCGAGTAGTCGGCGCGCCCGAGCGTTTCCTCACCGAGCGAAGCGGTGGCTTCGAAGCGGTACAGCCCGGCGGCATCGGCGGCGACGGTCGCCTCGTAGGCGCCCGGTTCACCGGGGACCGGCTGCATGACCACCGGCTCGGCGGTGAGCGGATCGCCGGCGACCGCATCGCCCGAGACCGACAATTCCACGCCGGCATCGGACACGGGGTCGAAGCTGCCGTCGCGAACGCGCGCCCGCAGCAGCACTTCGTCCTCGTCCACGTAGTACGGCCGCTCCGCGGTGAGTACCACCGGTTCGGGCGTACCCGAAACCAGCGCGTGCAGGATCTGGCGCCAGAAGGTTTCGTGGCGCTGGTCGTCCGACGGCAACTGCATCTGCCACCGCCAGGTGCCGCCGCTGGCGAGCACGAAGACCTGGCCGCGGCCGAATCGCTGGTGCACGAGCAGCGGCTGCGCCGTCCCCCGGACCTCGGCTTCGAGCAGCGTCACCGCCCCGGGCTTGATTGCGCCCACGTACTGGAAATCCGCGATATCCGGCATGCCCTGCCAGAGTTCGCGGTTGATGTCGCGGTCCGCGTCCAGGCGGGTCACGAGCGACTCCTGGCCTTCGGCGGTCAGCTCCACCGGTACCGGCACGCGCATGAAGCTCGCCGCGTCGAGAGCGGGCAACTGCACGGGCAACGCCTCGGCCACCACGGTGTTGCCCCAGCCGCCGTCGGCGAGTCCGCGGCGCCCGCCAAGCATCAGCAGGCTGCCGCCGCGCTCGCTGACGAAATCGCGGATGTGCTCCTGCTGTTCCTCGGTCAGACCGGCCGCGGAGAAGCTGCCGATCACGAGTCCGTCGTATTCAAACAGCGTCTCGCGGTCTTCGGGGAAGCCGCCCTCCAGTTCGTCCGCGGAATCGATGCCCTGGCGGTAGAACTTGTTCGGCGTGGTTCGCAGCAGGCTCGCCAGCCGCACGGCGGGGTCGTCGTCCACCGCCCGGCGAATGAACTTGTATTCCCAGCGAGGCTCGCCTTCCACGTGCAGAATCGAGCGCCGGGCCTCGGGCGCGATGACCGTGCGGTACTGGGTATTGTTGATGACGTTGCCCTCTCCGGGGAGGGGATCGAGGCTGAACCGCAGGTCCTTGACGCCGGCATCGCCGATGTCGAATTCCACCCAGCGGGTGGTGACCCCGGCGCCCTCGGGCAGCGTCACGTCCTCGGAGGCCATGACCGCATCGCCGTCGTAGACCCGCAGCCGCGCCGCGCCGGGCTCGGCATAGCGGATGCTGACCTGGGCGCTGATCCTCGAGCCCGGCATGACCTGGTCGGAGAGGGCCACGCTCTCCAGTTCGATATCCTCGGGGATGGACTCCCGGCCGACACCGACGGTGTGCACCGGGACCCCGTAACCGGCGATCTCCGCGAGCCTCGCAGCGTCGAGTTCGCCCGAGTTGTCGGCGCCGTCGCTGATCAGCACCACCGCGCCGAGCGCCGAGGAACGCGCCTCCCGCAGCACGTCCGCCAGCGCGCTGCCGATGCGGGTGGCATCGCCGGGCGCGGGCACGTCGGTCAACGCATCGATGGATTCGGAAGCGTCGGCGAAGGCGTAGAGGCGCAGTTCGAACAGGTCGGCCAGGTCGTTCAGCGTGCCCTCGTCCAGGGCGGCAACCGCCTGCTGCAGGCGCGAGGCCTCGCCGTCGCCGTAGCTCATGCTCGCGGAGGTATCCAGCAGCAGCGCCACGGAATTTTCCTGGGCGCGCAGGGTCTGAGTGGACAGTGCGGGCCGCCACAGCAGCGTCAGGATGACCGCCACCATGGCGACCTGGAGCAGGCCGATCACGGCGAGACGGGGCACCGACAGCGTATCCCGCTGCCTGTTCAGGCTGACGGCGATCCCGGCCGCCGCCGCGAGCACGGCCGCGACGAGCAGCCAGAGGGGCCAACCGCTGGCCAGGACCAACTCGCCGTTGTCGAAAACGGCAGGAGAGTACTTGAAAAGAAACTCAAACACGGCGTTCCAACCATGCGCCTTCGGGAGGGCGCGCAACGGCCGATGATAGCATTACCGGCGGCGCCTGAAGCGGCCTGAAACATGACCGCCGTGATAAAGTAGCCGCGAAATGTCGACCGGGGTTCACAACGCAAACTGGCTCCTTGCGGGGCTCCTTGCGGGCGCCGCCGCAATCGCGGCGCCGCAGGCCGCGTCGGGGCAGGAATGGCCCCTTTTGACCGAGCCGCCGGTGGCGGAGTTCCAGTTTTCCCGGCTCATCTACCCCAGCGGCTACGGCTGGGGCCGCGGCTCGGCACTGGTGGACTGGCCCGATGCCGAGTACCACTTCATGCAGGGCATTACCCGGCTCACGAGGGTGGACGGCGCCATCGTCAGCCGCTACGACGGCGCCGGCGGCCGCATGGTCAACCTGCGCGACGACGCCCTGTTCGACTACCCCTGGCTCTACGCCGTGGAGGTCGGCGACTGGTACCTGGACGACTACGAGGCCGCGCGGCTGCGGGAATACCTGCTCCGCGGCGGCTTCCTCATGGTGGACGACTTTCACGGCAGCCGGGGCTGGTACGGCTTCAACCAGTCCCTGCAGAAAGTCTTCCCCGACCGCCCCTGGATCGAAATTCCCGAAAGCGATGAAGTCATGCATGTCCTCTACGACCTGGACAAGAGTACGCAGATTCCCGGAGTTCGTGCCCTGTACAGCGGGCGCACCTGGGAAGACGACGGCTACGATCCGCACTGGCGCGGCATCTACGACGACCAGGGCCGCCTGCTCATGGCCATCAACTTCAACATGGATCTCGGGGATGCCTGGGAGCACGCGGACACGCCGGGCTACCCGGAACCCATGACGGCGATGGCGTACCGGTTCGCGGTCAACTACGTCATCTACGCGATGACGCACTGAACGGCCGGTCCGGGGTCGGCCCCTGCGGGCGGCTGACGCTACGCCTCCTGCGGCCGCAACCGCGACACGCTCCACGCCAGCACCAGCGACAGTGCGGTGCACACGATGCCGCCGATCACCACGGTGATGCCCAGGCCGTGGCGGTCCGCTATGTAGCCGATGATCACGCTGCCGATCGCCGGTGCCGAGAAGGCCACCGCCGCCCACAGGCTCAGTACCCGGCCGCGCATGGTCTCCGCGACGATGGTCTGGATCCGCGCCTGGGAGCCCACGCCCACCAGCGTCAGCGAGAAGCCGAGGATAGCCACCAGGACAATGCCCAGCCCATAGCTGGATGTCGCGCCGAGCAACGTCATCAGCAGGCCGGTGGCCACCGTGCCGCCCACCGTGGACCACAGCAGCTTGTTTCCGGAACCGATGACCGTCAGGTAAAACCCGGCCACCACGGCGCCGGCGCCGGACGCCGAGGTCAGCACCGCCAGGGTGCTGCTGCCGCCGCCGAAGACGCCGCCGGCGAACGCCGGCAGCATGACGATGACGGCGCGTCCGAACAGCGCCGAGAGCGCCACGATGATGAATTGCTGGCGGATGTCGGCGTGCCGGTAGGTGTAGTCGATGCCGTCCTTCAATTCTGTGAAGAAGCGGGTCTGCACACCCCCGGAGCGGGCTCTGCGCAGCTTCACCAGCAGCAGCGCCAACAGCATCGCCAGGTACGAAACGGCATTGATGGCGAACGCCGACGCCAGGCCCGCGGTGGCGATGGCCACACCCGCGATCGCCGGGCCGAGAAAGCGCGAAACGTTGAAGACGATGGACTGCGCGGCCACGGCAGGCGCCAGCAACTTTTCCGGAACCAGGCTGGGGACCAGCGACATCCGCACCGGCTGAAACGCGCTGCTGACGATACCCAGGCACATGGTGATGACAAAGAGCAGGTAGATGTCGATCGCCTGGGTCAGCACCAGCATGAACAGCAGCAACGCCAGCAGTCCGTTCAATACATTGGCGGCGAACGCGATCGTCTTGCGGTGCAGGCGGTCGGCGAGTACGCCGAACAGCGGCCCGAAGAGCATGATCGGCAGAAATTCCGAGAGCGCGATGATGCCGAGCCACGTTTCCGACTCGGTCAGCTCCCAGGCCAGCCAGCCGATGGCGACCCGCTGGATCCACAGACCGTGCAGCGAGAAGGTGCTGCCGACCAGGTAGATGGCGAAGTTCCGGTTCCTGAGGACGGGCGCGAACATCAGCTTGTCGCGTCCCCGGAGGCTTGCGGCTGGCGCGATTCCATGAGGCCACGCACGTCCGCAAGCCGGTCCGGCGTGCCGACATCCCGCCACAGACCTTCGAACACCTCGCCGAACAGCGCGCCCCGGCGCACCGCGGGACGCAGCACGTCGCGCAGTGGCCTGATCCCGGGGGCGAGGCCCTGAAACAGCGCCGGGCGCAGCACCGCGACACCGCTGAAGGTGTAGCACGGCGGAGCGGAGTCGAGCCTGCCGTGCGGCATCCGGAGCCTGCCGTCCGGAATCTGGAGCCGACCGTCCGGCATCCGGAGCCGGCCCTCGGGCGTCAGGCCGAAGTCTCCATCGGGATGGTGGGGCGGGTTGGGCACGAGCACGAGGTACCCCGGCGCGCCGGTACCGGGATTGCGCAAGGGGGCAAACTCTCCGGCCTGCCGGTCCATGAAGCGTTCGGAGTCCGCGCCGAGCATCCGCAGCGAGGAAAAATCGAAATCGCTCACCACATCGGTGCTCACCACGAGAAAGGGCTCATCCCCAAGCAGCGGCAACGCCTGGACGATGCCCCCGGCGGTCTCCAGCGGCGGTTCCCCCTCCTGGCTGTAGACCACGGTCTGGCCCCAGGGGGTGGTGTCGCCGATGGCTGCGCGGATCTGCTCGCCGCGGTAGGAGAGATTGATGACGATCTCGCTGAAGCCCGCGGCCGCGAGCCTGCGCAGGTGCCGCCCGATGAGGGTTTCCGAGCCGAGCGACAGCAGGGGTTTGGGCATTTCGGAGGTCAGCGGCCCCATCCGCTCGCCGCGTCCGGCGGCCAGCAGCATGGCTTTCATCGGCGCCTCCGTGGGCGCATGAAGCCGCACACACCCCTCCGGGCGCGTGCTCGGGGCACTCGCAGGTTACTGTCCAATTCAATGAAGAGATAAAATGAGTGTTACATTGTAGCCGCCTTTGTCCCGCTGACGCCTTTGCCAACAATTCACCCCACACTTGCTGCGGCGGTTGGCGCCGTGGCCATCACGTCCCCCGCGGCGGCACAGCAACAGTGCTTCCCGGAGGCGGTGGACATTCCCGTTGTCGGCACCCCGGTGCCGGAGCCGGCGCTGACGGCCGACGGGGAGGAGCGGCTGATAATCACGGCCGGGCAGATCAACCTGGTCGGCGACAACCTGGTCGAGTTCGACGGCGAGGTGGCGTTCCGGTACGGCGAGCGCAGCATTTCCGCCGACCGTGCCAGTTTCGACCTGCAGACCGAAACCGCGGAGGTCAACGGCACCGTCGCCTACCGGGATCCCCAGGTCACGATCTACGGCGAGGACGCCGTCGTGGATACCCGCGGCCGGATCATCACCTTTCAGGGCGGAGGATTCGAACTGCCGCTGCGGGGCGCGCAGGGCGCCGCCGAAGCCATCCAGATTCGCGGTGACAACACCATCGGCCTGCGTTCGGTCAACTTCACCACCTGCGTAACCGACCCGCCGGATTGGGAACTGCTCGCGCGGGAGCTTGAGATGGACGTGGACGCCGGCTTCGGCACGGCGCGGGGCTTCCGGCTCAGGTTCAAGGGCGTGCCGGTTCTGGGTTCGCCCTACGTGACGTTTCCCCTGGACGATCGCCGCAAGAGCGGCGTGCTCACGCCGAGCTTCACCAACCGCGACAGCACCGGACTGGACATCGCCCTGCCCGTCTACCTTAACCTGGCGCCCAACTACGACCTGACGTTCACCACCCGCTACATGCGGCAGCGCGGCGCCCAGGCGAGTACCGAATTCCGCTACCTGCTGCCCGGCACCGAAGGCCAGATCCGGTTCGAATACCTGCCGGAGGATGCCGACCTCGGCATCGCCCGACGCTATTTCAGTTACGCCAACGAGACCAACCTGAGCGAGCGGTGGAAGATCGTCGCGGACATCCAGGACATCTCCGATTTCTTCTACTTCGAGGACATGCACAACAACCTGAGCGTGGCCAGCCAGACCCACCTCAACCGGGCGGTCGAAATGAGCTACCGGGCGCCGCGCTGGTCGTTCCTGAGCCGGATTCAGGACGTCCAGACCATCGATCCGTTCATCGGCCCGGGAATGGAGCCCTATCAGCGCCTGCCGCAGTTCCTGATGTCGGGGGACTGGCGTCGAAACGCGGTGCGCCTGACGTCCCGCAACGAACTGGTCCAGTTCGACCGCCGGATCGGCGTGACCGGCTGGCGGCTGGATCTGGACGAGGAGGTGAGCCTCGATTTCAGGCGCCCCGGCATGTTCCTGACCCCCGGGCTGGCCCTGCGGCATACGAACTACTGGCTGGACGAGGACAGCGTGGAACGTTTCGCCTTGATCAGCCGCGAAACCGAGTTCTCGCGCACGCTGCCCGTCGCCAGCCTCGACGCCGGCCTGACATTCGAGCGCAACGCACCTGCGCGCGGCTGGTTGCAGACCATCGAACCGCGGGCGCTCTATGTCCACGTGCCCTTCGAGGAGCAGTCGCACCTGCCGAATTTCGACACGATCGAGCCGACGTTCAACTTCGTGCAGTTGTTCCGCAAGTACCGCTACCTGGGCACCGACCGGATCGCCGACACGGATCAGCTCAGCGTCGGCGTGACGACCCGGCTGATCGATCTTCAGACCGGTCACGAGAGGCTGGTCAGCACCCTCGGCCAGACGCGCTACCTGAGCCCCCAGCAGGTGACGCTGCATCAGAAGTCCACTGCCCTGGGGCGCGGCTCGGACTACATCGCCGAGGTCGTCATGAGCCTGCAACCGTCCTGGCGTCTGGGCGTGGACTACCAGTGGGACACCGAAACCGCCGAGACCGCTCGCACCGAGGCGCGGTTCGAGTATCGTCCCAGGCAGGACCGGATGCTGGGCTTCGCCTACCGCTTCCAGGGGGACGTGCTCGAACAGGGCGACGTCTCCGTGGCCTGGCCGATCGGCAACGCCTGGAAAATCATCGCCCGGGCCAATTACTCCTTCCTGGATGAGAAGCCGCTGGAACGGTTCCTCGGCTGGGAGTACGTGTCGTGCTGCTGGCGCATGCAGGTCTACGGCCGCGACTACATCAGCCGCCGCACGGGCGAATCCGACCGCTCGCTGACCATCCAGTTCCTGCTGAGGGGCTTCTCGGACCCCGGAGCATCCGCCGAGTCGTTGCTGGAGCGTGGTATTCTTGGCTACCGTCGATTCGACAATCTGCCCTGACGAAAATGAACATCGCGACCATGAAACGAACCCTGACGATCGGCTTGGCGGCGGCCGTGCTGGCGGCGCCCCGGTACGCGGCGGCGCAGACGCGCGAACTCGGAGGAACCGGCGAAATGCTCGACGGCATCGCCGCGCTGGTAGACGAAGGTATCGTCCTGCGAAGCGAGTTCAGTCAACGGGTGGCCACGGTCACGGAGAACATCCTTCGCTCGCAGGCTCAAGCGCCCCCCGAGCAGCGCGGCGCCCTGCCGCCGCTGTCTGTGATCGAGGAGCAGGTGCTCGATCAACTGATCGTGGAACAGATCCAGCTTCAGCGCGCCGAGCGCTTCGGGATCATCGTCGGCGACGAGATGCTCAACCAGGCCATCGGCTCCATCGCCCAGGGCGTGGGCCTGACGCTGGACCAGTTTCCCCAGGCGCTGGCGTCGGAAGGCATCGACTACGGGCAGTACCGGGAGGAAACCCGGCAGACGCTGATTCTGGAACAGCTCAGGCAGCGCGAGGTGGGCTCCGCCATCGTGGTGGCGCCGCGGGACATGCAGATGTGCCTCGCCCAAAGCACCACCGACCAGTCCCTGAACCAGGAATACAACACCTCGCATCTGCTGATCGGCATCTCCTCCACGGCGACCCGCGACGAGATCGAGCAGGCGCGGGAGCAGGTCAACGAAATCCTGGCGCGGCTGGATGCCGGGGAAAGTTTCGCGGAACAGGCCATCACGTATTCGGATGGACAGTATGCGCTGGAGGGCGGCTCGCTGGGATGGCGCAGGGGCGTCGAGTTACCCAGCCTGTTCGCCGACCTCATCCCGAACCTGGAACCGGGAACACATTCCGAACCGATCCAGAGCGGCAGCGGCTTCCATATCATCCGGCTGAACGAAGTCCGCGGCGTGGAGCCGGTCCTGGTGGACCAGATCCGGATTCGCCACATCCTGCTGCGCCCCACCGAGGTCATGGACGCACCGGCCGTGCGGCAACGGCTGACCGGTCTGCGCGAGGAGATCCTCCAGGGTGACGACTTTGCCGCCATTGCGCGAAGCATCTCCGAGGATCCGGTGTCCGCCGCCGACGGCGGCGACCTTGGCTGGACGCCGCAGGGCGCGTTCGTGCCGGAGTTCGAGCAGGTGATCGGCACGCTGGAAATCGGCGAACTCAGCATGCCCTTCGAGACCCGCTACGGCTGGCATGTCGCCGAGGTCCTGGAAACCCGCACCCACGACACCACGGACGAACTGCGCGAACAACAGTGCGTGGAGCAGATTCGCGCCAGCAAGATGGAGCAGGAACTGCAGCTCTGGTTACGCCGCCTCAGAGATGAGGCATTCGTCGAAATCCGCCAATAGGCCGCTGCCTA
Source organism: Candidatus Rariloculaceae bacterium (assembly GCA_965262365.1). GTDB lineage: Bacteria > Pseudomonadota > Gammaproteobacteria > Steroidobacterales > Rariloculaceae > UBA6522. The sequence continues at coordinate 5,188,366 of OZ253541.1, read as the reverse complement.
CCCTCGCCGTCACCACCGGAGAGCCTGCAGGCATCGGTCCCGACATCTGCGCGATGCTGGCGGCGCGGGGGGTGACGGCAGCGGATTCCACGGGTCCCGATCCGGCCGCGCGGCTGATCTTTCTCGGCGATCCCGACATGCTCGCGGATCGCATTCGGCTTCTGGAACTGCCGGTGGCGGTCGAAATACTCGACGATCCCGGCTTCGCCCGCCCTCACCAGGCGGGTGTCATGCAGGTGCTGCCGGTGGCGGCGGCCGGGCGCGTCCGGGCCGGGCGGCTCGATCCCGGCAACGCCCGCTACGTCCTCGGCCAACTGGATCGCGGCGTGCAGCTATGCACCGACATCGACCGCTGTGCGCTGGTCACGGCGCCGGTGCACAAGAGCACCATCAACGAAGCAGGCATCCCCTTCACCGGTCACACCGAGTGGCTGGCGGCGCGCACCGGCGCCGGCTGCCCGGTGATGATGCTTGCGGCGCCGAACCTGCGCGTCGCCCTGGTCACGACGCACCTCCCCCTGAGCGGGGTGTCCGGCGCCGTTACCGCGGACCGGCTGGAAGCGATCATTACCGTGCTGCATGACGGCCTTCGGGCGCGATTCGGCATCGACGCGCCCCGCATCATGGTGCTGGGGCTCAACCCCCACGCGGGCGAAGACGGCGTGCTGGGCCGGGAGGAAATCGAGATCGTGCAACCGTTGCTGCGTTCGCTGGCCCGGCGGGGGCTGGCCGTGAGCGGCCCGGTCCCGGCCGACACGGCGTTCACGCCCCGGCGGCTGCGATCATGCGACGCGGTGCTGGCGATGTTCCACGACCAGGGGCTGCCGGTGATCAAGGCGCTGGCGTTTGGGGAGACGGTCAACGTGACGCTGGGACTGCCCATCGTGCGCACCTCTGTGGATCACGGCACGGCGCTCGATCTGGCGGGCAGCGGGCACGCCGATCCGGAGAGCCTGTATCACGCCGCGGCGTTGGCGTTGAAGTTGGTGGAACGCTGATGCAACTGCGGCCGCGAAAGAGGTTGGGGCAGCACTTCCTCCACGATCCGGCTGTCATCGCCAAGCTGGTTTCGGCCATCGATCCGGACGCCGATGACTGCATGGTGGAGATCGGCGGCGGACGCGGAGCGCTGACGCGGCCGTTGCTGGAACGGGTCAAGTGCCTGCACGTGGTCGAGATTGACACGCGCCTGGCCGACAAGCTCGAGAGCAGCGACGTGCGGCCCGAGCGACTGGTGCTTCATCGGGCCGACGCCTTGCAATTCGATTTCTCGTCGCTGGCCGCTGCGCCGGGAACGCTGCGGGTGGTGGGCAACCTGCCCTACAACATTTCTACCCCCCTTCTCTTCCACCTGCTGAACCATCGCGCGGCTATCAGGGACATGCACCTGATGCTGCAGCGGGAGGTCGCCGAACGGGTCGCCGCTGTGCCGGGGAGCAAGATCTACGGCCGCCTGACGGTCATGCTGGCGCCGTGGGTCGAGGTTCGAACCTGCTTCCACGTGGGTCCCGGCGCGTTCGCGCCGCCGCCCAGGGTGCGGTCGACCGTGGTGCGGCTGGTTCCGCGCCGCTCGCCGCTGTTCGACATGCAGGACCCGCCGCGTTACGCAAGACTGGTGGCGCGGGTGTTCTCGATGCGCCGCAAAACCATGGCAAGGTCGCTGCGGCCGTGGTTGACGCGGCGCCAGATCGCCGCGGCCGGCGTCGATCCCCTGGAGCGCCCGGAGCGGCTGCCGCCCGAGGCCTTCGAGCGCCTGGTCCGGGCGTGGCGGGCGGGTCCGTGACGACCTGGGCCATCGGCGATATCCAGGGTTGCGCCCGGAGTTTCGATGCACTGCTGGAGGCGATCGACTTCGATCCCGGGGCGGATCGGCTGTGGCTCGCCGGCGACCTGGTCAACCGGGGGCCCGATTCTCTCGGCGTGTTGCGCCGGGTCATGGCGCTGGGGGACCGCGCGGTCGCCGTGCTCGGCAACCACGACCTGCACCTGCTCGCCATCGTGGCCGGCGTGCGGCCGCCCTGGGCGGGGGATACGTTCGACGAGATCCTCGCCGCACCGGATCGGGACGAACTCATCGACTGGCTGCGCCGCCGGCCGCTGCTCCATCACGACGCGGCAGCCCGGACCGTGCTGGTTCACGCCGGCCTGCCGCCGGGCTGGTCGCTGGAGGAGGCGAAGGCGCGTGCGGGGGAAGTGACGGGGGCGATGGCGGGGGTGGCATGGCGAGACGTGCTGCAGACGCTCTACGGCAATGAGCCGAGTGTCTGGGCATCCGGGCTGAGCCCTGCGGATCGCCGCCGCTTCACCATCAATGCGCTGACCCGCATGCGCTATGTCGACGCGGCAGGGCGGCTGGATTTCAAGTACAACGGCCCGCCGGGGTCGCAGCCGCCGGAGTTGAGACCGTGGTTCGAGTTGTGCGACCCGGGCTATGCCGACCTGGGCGGTGCCGACGCCGGCAACGTCCACGTCATCTTCGGGCACTGGGCGTCGCTGGGGCTGGTGCGGACGCCCGGTTTCACCTGCATCGACACCGGCTGTGTGTGGGGACGAACGCTAACCGCGCTGCCGCTGGATCCGACCGGGGAACCGGTTGCGATCGGGTGTGCAGGGGAGGCGGCGTCCTGACGAATGTGGACGGCATCGCCGGGCGCATCGGCGTGGCATTGTTCATCGCCGGGCGCATCGGCGTTGCAATTGTTCATTCCGCACGGACGAGGAGCCGTCCAAGCAGCGGGCATGTCTCGACCTCTACCCGCGTGCCGTAGACGCTGCTCAGGGTCGAATCGGTGAATACCTCCGCCGGCGTGCCGGTGGCGGCCACCGCGCCCCCGGCGAGCAACGTCACCCGCTCGGCGACCCGGGCCGCCAGGTTCAGATCGTGCAGCGCGATCAGGACGCCGACGTTACCCCTGCCTGCGCGCCAGTTCGTCCACGCTCCACCGTTGGAGGGGCCGCCCGTTCATCCTGACGCGGCCCTCGACGGGGCTGAGTTCGCCGCTCAGCACCCGCAGCAGGCTCGACTTGCCGGCCCCGCTGGGCCCGACCAGGGCGCAAACGGTACCCGCCGCCACGTCGATCGATACGTCCGTGAGCACCCGGCTCGTACCGAGTTTCAGGCTCACGTTTTCGGCGCTCAGACTCATCGGTGACTTGTGGTGGCGATCAACCAGAGAAAGAATGGCGCGCCCATCGCGCTGGTGACCAGACCCACGGGGAGTTCGGCCGGTGCGACAACGGTTCGCGCGACGGTGTCGGCGAGGATCGTCAACGTCGCCCCGAGCAGAGCCGCGCCGGGCATCACGCGCCTGTGGCTGGCGCCCACAACCGGTCGGATCAGGTGCGGGACCATCAGGCCAACGAATCCGACGTATCCCGAAAGCGCAACGCCGGCGCCGACTGCGACCACGCAATCCAGGACCCCGCGCCGCTTCAGCTTGCCGACGTCGACACCCACGTAGTTGGAGTCGGTCCCTCACGCCGCTTCAGCGGTTCCATACCGCTTCATCCGCGTGGAGTCCGTTCGCGTTTCACCGGGTGCCGGTTCGTTCACCGCTTGAGCGGGGACGCCCCCGGAGGGTCCACCCTCCACGCGCATTGACCGACCGAGCCCCCTCGGCCGTTGTTCGTTGAGCAGGCGCTGGCCTTCCTGCGCCAGATTCCTCGCCGCGTTCACATCCCGGTCGTGCCCCGTGCCGCAGCGCTGGCACCGCCAGCGCCGATCCGCCAGCGTGAGATCGTCGCGCACCGCGTGGCACGCGCTGCACCGTTTCGTGCTCGGGAACCACGGATCCACCCGCACGTGCACCCGCCCGGCCCACTCCGCCTTGTAGGCAATCTGACGCACCAGCTCGCCCCAACCCGCATCGGCGATCGCGCGCGCCAGACGGCGGTTGCGGAGCATCCCGCGCACGTTCAGCGTCTCGGTGACGATGGCTTGGTTCTCGTCCACCAGCCGCCGGGACACGTGATGCAGGAAGTTGGCGTCAAAGGTGCGGTGCACCTGGCGCTGGTCGAGCTGGAAGCGGATCGACTGGGCCGTGCGGCGCTTGCGGAACCGCGGGTACTTCGCCCGACCGGCGAAGAAATTGGCGAACGCCCGGTCCTGGTCGCGCAGCTTCTGCGTCAGCACCGTGGACGGGGTATCGCGCAGCCAGCCGTAGCGGGCCGTGCGCTTGAGTCGCGTCAGCAGCCGGGAAAAGTCCACCCCGGTGACCGACTCGCCCCGGCGCCGGTACGCCTTGGTGCGGAATTCCAGGCAGCGGTTCCACACCCAGCGGGCCGCACCGAAATGGGCCTCAAAGCGGAGACGCTGTTCAGCGGTGGGGTAGAACCGGTAGCGGTAGGCGCGCTGCACGGGGCTGCACCCTGCAAAGGAACTGGACATGCGTACAGTATAACGGGGGCTCACGGGACCGACAACACATCATCTGCGCAACGGCCCGGCGCTTCGCCGGCTACGCGTCCGGGCCTGCGGGTCGGCCGCCGTCCATGGCGGCCTCCGAGGCGTGGCGGCGCCGCAGGCCTATCCAAAAGTCACCTGCAAGTTGGTTCGGGGAAGGCACGGCCACAATGAGCGATGGAGTTGACCGGGACGCTTGGCCGGGGTAGGGGTGTCGATGGCCGGGCGGCACCTTCAGATGGTCGAGGGCATGCGGCTGCCCGCAGCCGGGGAATCGGCATCCACCGTCACGGACGCGCAGCGCGTGGCCGATGCGCCTCGGCACCGTGCGCGAACGCCGCCCGATGTTCAGCACCTCCCCGCGCTCGTTCTCCAACACCGTGGCCCTTGCGGTGCGTATGGGCGCCGGGCTTACGGTTGCGTTTACAGGATCGTCGGCGGATGTTTCCGCGGAAACATTCTCGCCAGTCTTCGGGCCAGTCTTCGGGCCAGTTTCCAGGCTGATCTCTTGAGTTTTTGTTTCCGCGGAAACATTTGCCGCGCGGTCAGGCTCGTTCGAGGTCTCCGCGGATGTGGGGGATTCGCCGACGAGCGCCGGGGATTCGCCGACGAGCGCCGGGGATTCGCTGGCGAGCGCATGGAGGTTCCCGGCCAGCGGCGAAGTGTCGGCAAACCGGGACGGGTTCCAATCGGTAGAGGAGGCGGTATCGGTGGGAACGGCGGCGTCGAACATGGGGGCTCCGAAGCTGTGCGTCGACATACTGTTATTAAGAACAGTAGTATAACCCCATCCAACTGAAATACAAAGACAATATCAGGCGATTCCTGCAAGAAACAGGAGCCCGTCTCGAGACGCTCTTCAGAGGCTGGAGAATTCACTCCATCGACAAGTGCCGCCTCGCCGCCTCCGCGTCACAGTCCCACGGCTCAAACCGCGACTTCCGCACGTATGTGCGGATGCGATTCGTAGCCGACAAGCTCGAAGTCCTCGTAGCTATAGTCAAACAGCGACGGCGGGCGCCGCCTGATCTGAAGCTGCGGCAGCGGCAGCGGCGTGCGGCCTAGCTGAAGGTCAGCCTGTTCCAGGTGGTTGAGGTAGAGGTGGCAATCGCCGCCGGTCCAGATGAATTCGCCCGGCTCCAGGTCCGTCTGCTGGGCCACCATGCAGGTCAGCAGCGCGTAGGAGGCGATGTTGAAGGGCACGCCGAGAAAGACGTCGCAGCTACGCTGGTATAGCTGGCACGACAGCCGGCCGGCGGCCACGTAGAACTGGAACAGCGCGTGGCAGGGCGGCAGCGCCATGTTGGCGAGTTCGCCGACGTTCCAGGCGCACACGATGATGCGGCGCGAGTCGGGGTTGCTGCGGAGCTGTTCCATCGCCTCGCCGATCTGGTCCACCGTCTCGCCCCGGGCCGTATTCCAGGCCCGCCACTGGGCGCCGTAGACCGGGCCCAGGTCGCCCGCCTCGTCCGCCCACTCGTCCCAGATCCGGACGCCGTGGTCGTTGAGGTAGCGGACGTTGGTGTCGCCGTTCAGAAACCACAGCAACTCGTGGATGATGGAACGCAGGTGCAGCTTCTTGGTCGTCAGCACGGGAAAACCGGCACCCAGGTCGCAGCGGAGCTGATGTCCGAAGATGCTCAGCGTGCCGGTGCCGGTGCGGTCGTCCTTGTGGACACCCTCCTCCCTGATGGTCCTGAGCAGATCCAGGTATTGCTTCATGCCGGCCCAGGCTCCTGCTTCACGCCAGCCTCGGCTCCGAAAACCGGTTCATCCGATACGCCATGACGACCATGACTGCGCCGGCAACGATCATCGGCGTCGACAGCACCTGTCCCATGGTGAGCCAGTCGAATGCCAGGTATCCATTCGCCGCCGGGTTGAGGTGCACGTCGGGCAGGCGCACGAACTCCACGGTGACGCGGAACACGCCGTAGAAGAACAGGAACGCCCCGCTGACGGCCATCATCGGCCGCGGCTTGCGGGAGAACCACCACAGGATCCCGAACAGCACCAGGCCCTCCAGGAAGGCCTCGTAAAGCTGACTTGCATGGCGCGGGACGCCGTTCACCCAGACCGCGTAGAACGCATCCGGGTTAGCCTGCGCGCCCCAGAGTTCGCCGTTGATGAAGTTGCCGAGCCGCCCGAGCCCGAGACCGGGCGCGATCCAGGGGGCGACGAAGTCGGCCACTGCGGTCACCGGCCGGCCCACCTTGCGCGCGAACAGCACCTCCGCGACGATGACGCCGATGAGCCCCCCGTGGAAGGACATTCCACCCTCCCAGACCCTGAACACCGACAACGGGTTTTGCACCAGGCCTGCAAATCCGTAGAACAGCATGTAGCCCAGTCGTCCGCCGAGGATGATGCCAACTGCCGCGTAGAAGACCAGGTCCGAAACCTGGGCCGCCGTCACCGGACTGTCGGCGCGGCGCGCCCGGGACCCCATTCCCAGCCACGCCAGTACGAACCCCAGCAGGTACATCAGGCCGTACCAGCGCACTTGCAGCGGTCCGATGGCGAACGCGATGGGATCGAATTGCGGGTATTCAAACACGAGCGTTCAGTTTAATCTGCACGGGGCGGCGACGATAGCCCGTTGCCGATTGGTAGCCCGCACGCTGGTCGCTGGCCTGCTGCCGATCGCCGGCCTGCTGCCGGTAGATGGCCCACCACCCCATACTGCTATAGTCGATTCATGCCCAACGATCTCGCCAACGAAACCAGCCCGTACCTGCTGCAGCACGCCGACAACCCCGTGAACTGGTTGCCCTGGAACGAGGCGTCGCTGACGCAGGCACGGGACCGGAACAAGCCCATCCTGCTGTCCGTCGGCTATTCCGCCTGCCACTGGTGCCACGTCATGGCCCATGAGTCCTTCGAGGACGCGGACACGGCCCGGCTGATGAACGAGCTCTACGTCAACATCAAGGTGGACCGGGAAGAACGGCCGGATATCGACAAGATCTACCAGACCGCGCACCAACTGGCCACCCGCTCGGCGGGCGGCTGGCCGCTGACGGTCTTCCTCACCCCGGAACAACTCCCGATCCTCACCGGCACGTATTTCTCCCGCCCCGTTTTCCAGCAGGTACTGACGCGGGTCGAGAGTTTCTATCGCAGCAACCGCGAGCAGGCCGACGCACGCGGCGACGCACTGCGGACAGCGTTGAACAGCCTCGACTTCGCGGGCGATGCCTCGGCGCAGCTTGACCTGACCCCCCTGCAAGGGGCCAGGGAGCGGCTGGGCGGGACGTTCGACGCCCAATACGGCGGCTTCGGGGGCGCGCCCAAATTCCCCCATCCGAACCACGTCGCCACGCTGCTGCGGGCATGGCGCCGCACCGTGTCGAAGCGGGACCGCGACGACCACCCGTCGCAGGAACGCGATAACCACCCGTCGCAGGAACGCGATAACCACCCGTCGCAGGAACGCGATGACCATGCGTTGCACATGGCGACGACGACCCTTGTGCGGATGGCCCAGGGCGGCCTCTATGATCATCTCGCCGGCGGATTCTTCCGCTACTCGGTGGACCAGCGCTGGGAGATCCCCCATTTCGAGAAGATGCTCTACGACAACGCCGAGCTTCTGGCCGTGCTGGCCGACGCCCATGCCGCCACGGGTGACGCGTTCTTCGCGAGAATCGCCGAGGAAACCGCCGAATGGGTCATGAACGAGATGCAGGACCCCGAAGGCGGCTACTACGCCACCCTGGACGCCGATTCCGAGGGCGAGGAAGGCAAGTTCTACCTGTGGACCCGGCCGCAGGCGCGGCGCGTGCTGGAAGAGAGCGAATACGAGCTCTTCGGGCGGTTGTTCGGCTTGACGGAGCCACCCAACTTCGAGGACCGGGAGTGGCACCTGCAGGTGCGTAACCCCGATAGCGCGTTGACATCGCCACTCGCCGACGACTCCACCCTCGACCGCCTCGATTCGGCGCGACGCAAGTTGCTCGCGGTTCGAAACCAGCGTATTCGTCCGGGAAGGGACGAGAAAATACTGGCCGGCTGGAACGGCCTGATGATCCGCGCGATGGCCCGCGGCGCCCGACTGCCGGGACACGACAAGATGGCCGATTCCGCCACCCGGGCTGTCGACTTCATCCGTGCACAACTGTGGCGCGACGGCCGGCTGCTGGCCTGCTACAAGGACGGCCGGGCGCGCTTCCCGGCCTACCTCGACGACTATGCATTCCTCGCCGACGGCCTGCTGGAACTGCTGCAGGTCCGCTGGCGCTCGGAAGACCTGGCCCTGGCATGCGAACTGGCGGACGTGATGCTGGCGCGGTTCGCCGATCCCAGGGGCGGGTTCTACTTTACCGCTGACGATCACGAGGCGCTGATCCACCGTCCGAAGGCGCTGGCGGATGAGGCGACGCCTTCGGGCAACGGGGTCGCCGTGCGGGTTCTGATCAGTCTCGGCAGCCTGTTGGGCGAGACGAGATACCTCGAGGCCGCCCGCCGCACCCTGGCGTCAGCGTGGCCCATGCTGGAGCGGTTTCCCGAGGCCCATGGCACGCTGCTGCACAACCTGGAACTGACCCTGGACGAGCCCGAAGTGATCATCATCCGCGGCCGTTCCGAGGACGACATCCGGGAGTGGAAGCACCGGGTCGACGCCGGTTTCAACCCGCGCCGGCTCAGCTTCGGCATCCCCGCCGACGAAACCGGCCTGCCCGGCGCGCTCGCCGAGCGGGCGCCGCGGGGCGACGTCGTGGCCTATGTCTGCCACGGAACTCATTGCCTGGCGCCGGTTTCGAGGTTCGATGACCTTCCCTGAACTGTGACGCCCGTCAATTCGCGATTCGAGTCCGCGCGCTTGCTTCACCTTGACAATTGTCAATTACATACTTGCTGATTACTTGACAATTGGGGAGAATGCCCGCATACCTTGACAATTGTCGAATATCGTTCTTGCTTATTAATTGACAATTCAGGACCGCTTGACAATTCAGGACCGTGGCCTCCCCTCATTCCACACGCGACTCGATCCTCGCCTACCTTGAGCGGGAGACATCCGCCACCAGCACGGAACTGGCGAAGCATCTGGGCATCACTCGCCAGGCCGTCAACCTGCATCTGCGGCCGCTGATCGATGCCGGCGCGATCGTCAAGACCGGCTCGACTCGAAGTGCCCGATATTTCCTCGCCTCGGCCGCTCCCGAACCGGAAGTCTTTGCGGCCCGGTTGCCGCTCCCGCGTCTCGACGAAGCCGATGTCCATGATCGCGTCGCCACCCTGCTGAACCTCAAGCGGAACCTCCGCCCGAATGTCGAACAAATCGTTCACTACGCCCTTACGGAGATGCTCAACAACGCCATCGACCATTCGCGGGCAGACCGGTGCCGCCTCGAGGTGCGACTGGAGGCCGGACGGCTGACGTTCGAAGTCAGGGAAGCCGGTATCGGCGTATTTCATTCCATTGCAGACCGGTTCCAATTGCCTGACGAGACGGCGGCCATGATCGAACTCATCAAGGGCAAGACGACGACCATGCCCGAGGCGCACTCCGGGGAGGGCATCTTTTTCACATCGCGGGTGGCGGATCGCATGCAGCTTCGATCCCACCGCATCCAACTGGAATGGAACCGGACCCTCGACGACGTATTCGTCTCAGCACCCCGGTACAGAAAGGGCACGACCGTCATTTTCGAAATCCGCCGCGACTCCCGCACGCGATTGGATCGGGTATTCGAGGAATTCGCCCCGGAAACGTACGACTACCGGTTCGAAAAAACCCGTGTGATGGTCAAACTCCTGCAGACCGAATACGTATCCCGCTCCGAGGCCAAGCGACTGCTGCACAATCTGGACAGGTTCACGGAAGTGGAACTCGATATGCGCGGCGTCCGGCAGGTCGGTCAGGGATTTGCGGACGAGGTTTTCCGCGTGTTTGCCGCGAATCATCCCGATACCGGGATTCGGGCGGTCAATGCCGGCGACGGCGTCGCGGCGATGATTCGGCATGTCGGGGGGGTTGTTGCGAGGCGGCGATGATCCCGCGACCCTGCGCTGTTAGCATTGACCATGTAGACCCGGTGCTACCCCGGAATCGAAGGACCAGGAAGCAGACATGCGGCGGAGCTTCGGGCGGCCGGTGCGGATCTGGTCATTACGCTCACCCATAACCGGACTGAGGAAGACATGGCGCTGCTGCGCCGGGTACGGGACATCGATATCGTGCTGGGCGGCCACGATCACGAGCTTCGGGTGTGGTACGACGGCCGCCAGGCCATTCTCAAGTCCAGGTCGCAGGGGCGCTATGTGGGCATCCTGAACCTTGCGCTCGACCGCGAACTCGGCCAGGCGATCGGCCGCACCCCGGTCGAACTCGATACCCGCGGTCCCGTGGTGCGCAGCTCAGGGAGGCGCTGGAAAATGGCGTCAGCCGCGCCGAGGAGAACGACGGCCGATTTCCGCAGGTGGCGGGTCTGAGTTTCGTCTTCGATGTGCGCCGACCGCCGGGTTCACGTATCACCAGCGTCGAGGTCGCCGGGGCGGCGGGCACGGTGGCGCCGGTCATGGAGGGACGGATCGTTCGCGAGGATTGAGCACCTACGGTTCCGCTTCGATCTCGATGCCGAAAAGATGGCCCTCTATCCTGGCGGTACGCCTGTCCACATTGCCCAGATGAACCCGGATTTGCCTGAGTTCATTCTGAATGCCCACGTGAGCGGTATTCATGTCAGCGCGGATGCCCTCGTGCGCGGCGTTCATGTCAGCGCGGATGCTCTCGTGCGCGGCGTTCATGTCAGCGCGGATGCTCTCGTGCGCGGCGTTCATGTCGGCGCGGATGCCCTCGTGCGCGGTGTTCATATCCGATCGGATATTGGAATGCCCGGTCAGCATCAATCCGGCCAAAGCGATGAATGCACCAATCAGGGCGATGAATGTTCCAATAATGGCCCAAAATTCCCGGCTCATCGATCGACCCACTTCCTGTGCCGGAATCCCCCGGCTCTGCTGAAATTCTGTTCCCGGCTACCCCTGGAGTCAAGCGCAATTATGGTCGGATTGGCTGGATTTGTACCTGCACGTTGAGCAGGCCAACTGTCAGTAGTATCTTGGAACCATACAGATCGCCCGCCGGAGTATTCCGCCATGACCACTCTGATCATCAATTGCAGGATCCCAACGGCACGGTACGTTTTTCTGCTCGCTGCAGGCCTCGCCCTGCCCTCAGGCGCAGTTGCCCATCACTCCCGATTCGTCTACGACACCAGCGAGCTCGTGGAGGTTCAGGGCACCATCGAGTCGGTGTTCTGGCGCAATCCGCACGTCATGATCTCGGTGCGCGGGACCGGCGAGTCCGGGGAGGAAGCGGTCTATCAACTCGAAGCGGGGCCGGTTAACGCGTTTGAACGCGCCGGTATTTTCGAGGACGCCGTGGTCGTCGGGGCGCCCGTCACGGTGCTGGGCTTCGCCTCCCGGAGAGACGAGCATGACATGCAGCCCGTGCGCCTGGACTACAGCGATGGGCGCAAGGTGACGCTTTCCGACGAATGGGCCGTGCGCCTGGGGATGCTGGACGAGGCTCATGAACGAGCGGCCATCGATGCCGAACAGGTCGCGCGCGCCATCGAGGAGGCTGACGGGCTGTTCCGGGTCTGGGTCAACACCGGCCGAACCTACATCGACCGCAACCTGCCGCTGCGGCCGGCGGCGCAGGCGGCGAAGGATAGCTGGGATCAGCCCAGCGACGACGTGGCGCTGCGCTGCGGCCCCGCCGGCCTGCCCGAGGCGATGGTGAGCCCCTTCCCCATCGAACTGGTGAACAACGGCGACACCATCACCGTCCGGCTGGAGGAGTGGGACAACGTCCGCACCATCTACATGAATCCGGAGACGGCGCCGGCCGACCCCGAGCCCAGTCGGCTGGGCCACTCGGTGGGCCACTGGGAGGGCGAGGAACTGGCCGTGACCACCAACCTCATCAACTACCCGTTCCTCGACGACCGCGGCACGCCTCAGTCGGAAGCCGTGGAAATCGTAGAGCGCTTCGTCATGAACGAGGACGAGAGCCGCATGGACTGGCACGCGACGCTGGTGGATGACAATACGTTTACGGCGCCGGTGCGGCTACCGATCATGCACTACGAGTGGGTTCCGGGGGAACATATCAAGGTATACGACTGTACCGTGGCCGGCTGAGATGCGAGACGGCGCTTGACTTCGACACTCGCGGGCGGTCTCGACTATTCCGCCGGCTCCGATTGCTCCGTGTTTCCGATGTCGTAGAGATGATCGCGAATCTGCCGTAAGTCGGCACGGATGCTTTCAAGGGCGACAATCACTTCCGAGCGCAGATTGGCGATTTCCGTCCGCAGATTGGCGTGCGCCTCCCTCATTTCCGAGCGTATGGCGGCATGATCCGACTGCATTTCCGAGCGAATGGCGCCATGTTCCGACTGCATTTCCGAGCGTATGGCGGCATGATCCGACCGCATTTCCGAACGAATGGCGGCATGATCCGACTGCATTTCCGAGCGAATGGCGGCATGTTCCGACTGCATTTCCGTTCGCAGATCAGCGATTTCCGCCCGGAGGCTGGAATGCCCCGTCAGCATCAATCCGACGATTGAACCGTACGCCAGGATAGCCGTACTGACGATGGTGATGGTCCGACCCGGGCCGTTCATGTCTCTTCCCGCTTCCTCCGGCAATTCCCCTGACCGTACGGTGGATACTCCTCCCGTATCGGGACCCTGTCAAGCGCCCGAAATTGGTCGAAAAGCAGAGATTCGACCGGCGGCTGGCCTACCAGAGCGGCTGGCCTACCAGAGCAGCAACCCCTGAACGCTGATGGCGTGATCGGGGTCCATGAGCGAGGACTCGTTGCGTTCGCCTTCGACGCTCATCTGTAACTGCGTGCCAAGCTCCCAGCGCTTGCCCAGGCGCAAACTCTGGAAACCGCTGCCGGCACGTTCGAGCCCCGAGTAATAGGTGCCCATGCCCATGCCGTGGAACGCATCGACGCCGTAACCCAGTTCGGCGCTGAGCCGGCCGCCGGGATTCAACCATGAGTTCGCCGCGTATCCCGGCGCGCCTGGGGCAAATCCCGGCGAGCCGGCCGCGTATCCCGCTGTGCCTGCAGCGTTTCCTGGCGAGCCTGGAGCGTATCCCGGTGAGCCTATACCGTAACCTGGTGAGCCTATTCCGTATCCCGGGGTGCCTACCCCGTAACCCGGCATGCTCGTCGAGTTCCAAAGCTGATCCAGCCCGCTGGAGGCCGCGCCCCAGGTAGGCGACACGGACAGTGACAATCCCTTGCCGGGCTCGCCCGGATCCAGGCGGATCGTCGCCCACGCGCCCCACTCCTCGTAGGCGCTGTCCTGGTGGGCCACCAGGCCGCGGGCGTTGGCTTCGAGCGACAGGCCCAGTGCCGCATCCGTGTAGCGGATGCCGGCGCCCAGTTCGATGCCGCTGCCGGTCTCGGCGTCGCCGCTGTCGTGGCGCAGACCGAATTCCAGGGTGGGTTCCAGGGAGCGGTTTTCGCCCAGGGTGAACGCTCGCGAGCCCTCCAGCAGAGCACGGATCCGGCCGGTCCGCGCTGTTGCGCCGGCGAGTCCGATGACCGAATCCGAAGTCATCTGCATCCGCACCGCGTCGGAGCGCAGGGCCAGTTCGTAGCCGTTTGCATCCAGGATCACGCCGCGGGCGCCCAGCGCGCCCACCCGCAGTCCGGTGTCGGTACCGTAGACGGTGCCGGCCCGCCCTTCGGCCAGCCGCAGTTCGCCCCGGCCGTAGCCGAGCACGCCCCATATCGAGAGTCGGTCGTTGAGCGCGTAGCGAGCGTAGGGGTAAACGGTGGTCAGGGTCGTCTGGAGCAGGCCGCCGGCGGTGCCGGTGTTCGTTCCTGCCATGTCATCGCCGGTCGCGGCGAAGGCGCCCTCGCCCTCGCTGAAGGCCACCGCGACACCGGCCATCCAGCGCTCGCCCTCGCGGTCCACGCCCAGGGTGGCGGTGGCGACATCGCCCTGCAGCGACAGGCGCTCTTCGGCGCCGCTGAAGCGCGTTGCGGCGCCCTCGCCCCAGGCGGTCCAGTTGGCCGTGCGCTCGCCGTCCGCGCTCCCGGCTGCCGCGCCGTCCAACGACCCATCCGCTTCACCGTCCTCGCCGAGCGCCCACTGGAACGAGGTGCCGGAAAGCAGTTGGCGCCCGCTGGCACCGCCGGAGGTGTAGCCGCGGGTCGATCCAACCACGCCGGGGAGTCCCGACCCGAGCGCATTCCATGCCGGCGCGCCGGCATCTCGCGCCGCCAGGGCCGCCGCCCCGGCCTCGGTCGGAGACGTGTTGCCTGAAACATCCAGCCGCCGGCCGGCAACGGTCACGTGGGAAGTCCGCGGGCCGGTCTCCGTCAGCCGACCGCCGATCGCCTCCACCGCCTGGTCCGCCGCCGCGCGTCCGAAGCGCGCCAGCCACGCCTGGGGCAGCGGGTCGCTGTTCTCGATGGTTCCGTAGGCCACGCCGTCGAGAATACCTGCACCGACGGCATTGGAAAGCCGCAGGGTCATTCGCTCGCCCTGCGAGTCGGAGTACTCGTCCTGCAGGTCGTCCAGCACCGTGATGCTGGCCGTCCTGGACGTCACGCCCAGCGGGAAGGTGAGCATGCCGCTCTTGGGCACGTAATCGATGTTCGCAAAGGCCGTGCCGTCCTGGGTGGCGTAGTTCACGGTCACCGCGGCGTTCCGCGTCCCGGACAGCGTCACCACGAAGTCCAGCGTCGTGCCCGGGGTCTCGTAAACCGTGACGTCGGCTACCGAGAGCATGGCGGACTGGTTCGGGTCGGTCATGTCGATCTCGGTGACATGTTGCGTGTACTCGGACTCGGTCAGGCACCGCACGCCGACGGACTCGGTCACCTTGCAGTTGTGATCGCCGATGGCGTTCCGGGCGATTCCGCCGTCCGCTACGGCGCAGCCGAAAAGATTCGTATCATCGTCGTCGCACAAGAGGTCGTCGAGCAATATGGGAAGCCGTCCCCCAAAGTTCGATTGCAGGAACCGGCCCCCGATCGGCTCGGAGTTATGGTATCCGAGAGTCTTGCAGACTACGGCCGCTTCCTCGTCCGTCCAGAAATCGTCGCAGACCGTGCCCCAGACATGGCCTAGATTGTCATCTGGGTCGTCCGCGCAGACTTCCACGCGGCCCTCTTTCGGCGTGTAGCCGTCGGCCAGCCGGATGTCCTCGTTCTCCGACATGGCGCAGGTCTCGGACAAAGCCGCACTCGTGGTGGCGCTGCCGGAGTTGGACCAGAGGCTGTCGCCGTCCTCGTTCGTGGCCCTCACCTGCACCTCATGGAGTGTGCTCGGCGACAGGTCCGTGATGGACGCGTTCATGCCGCCCTGGTCCTGCGGGCCGTTGAACCAGGGTCCGCTGTTGCCTTCGCGGTACTGCAGGTCGTAGTGCATTATCGACGGGCGGCCGGTGTTGGATGGCGCCGTCCAGGTCACATAGAGGACCCGAGTGTTCCCCGGTATGTTCTCGACGGTCGGCGCGGCCGGCTCCGCCGGTTTCTCCAGCACGTCGTTGATGTTGATGGTCACCTGGATCGTCTCGGTGCCACCATTGCCGTTGTCGGACTCCACGCTCACCGAATAGCTGCTCTGGGCCTCGTAGTCGTAGTTCATGCCGGACCGGGAACGGATCTGTCCGGTCGTCGAGCCGATCGTGAAGGAACCCGCGTCCGTGCCTCCCAGGGTGTAGGTATGGTTGGCGCCGTGGTCCGACGCGGTCACCGGCGAGCCGACGTCGACCCCGGTTCTCGTTCCATCGCCCACGTCCTCGTCGAAACTACGGATCCGAGCACTCCCGATCTGGTCCGGAGCGGTGTTGGTGGTCCCGGTGCCCGTGTCGGACCAGGGGCCGTCGCCGTCGGCGTTGGTGGCACGAACCTGGACGTCGTAACCGGTGTTCGGATCCAGACCGGAAATCGTCGTGCTCGCACCGGTCCGGTTCTGCGGCCCGTCCTGCCAGTCCTGATCCGATTCCGTGCTCTTCTTGTACTGGAAGTCGTAACTCGCGATAGCCGGCCGGCCCGTATTCGTCGGGGCCGTCCACGTCACGGACAGGCTTGTTGAACTGCCCGCCACCGCCGCCACGCTCGGCGCATCCGGCTCCAGCGGCAGCTCTTCCACGTCGGTGACGTTGATCGTCACGGCGATGGTATCGGTGCCGCCGCGGCCGTCGTCGGCCTTGACGGTCACCGAATAGCTGCTGTCGGCCTCGCGGTCGTAGTTGGTGCCGGACAGGGTGCCGATCTGCCCGCTCGAGGAGCCGATGTCGAACAATGCCGCGTCCGTGCCCTCCAGCGTGTAGGTCAACGAATCGTTGTCGTCGTCGTCCGCGGTGACCGGCGCGCCGACGTCGACGCCGGTTCTCGTTCCGTCAGCCACATCCTCCTCGAACTCCCGCGTCGCGGTGCTTGAGCTGAACGTTGGCGCAATATTCGCCGGATCGGCGGTCCTGCCGGTACCCGGGCCGGAATACGGGCCGTCGCCGTCGGCGTTGGTCGCCCGGACCTGCACCTGGTACTCCGTGTCCGAATCGAGGCTCGAAATCGTCGCGCTCGTACCCGTTCGATTCTGCGGCCCGTCGGTCCAGCCCTGTTCCGCGGTTTTCTTGTACTGCAGGTCATAGCTTGAAATCGACGGCCGGCCCGTATTCGTCGGAGCCGTCCAGGTCACCGAGACGCTGGTCGTGCTGCCCGAGACCGCCGACACGCCCGGCGCATCCGGCGCCAGCGGCTTCTCTTCCACGTCAGTGAGGTTGATGGTCACGGCGATCGTATCGGTACCGCCGCGGCCGTCATCGGCCTTGACCGTCACCGAGTAGCTGCTGTCGGACTCGCGGTCGTAGTTGATGCCGGACCGAGAGCTGATCTGTCCGTCCGACGAGCCGATTTCGAACACCGCCTCGTCCGTGCCCTCCAGCGTGTAGGTCAGCGTGTCGTTGTCGTCGTCGTCCGCGGTGACCGGCGCTCCGACATCCACCCCGGTTCTCGTCCCGTCGCCCACGTCCTCCGCGAATTCTCGCGTTGCCGTACTGGCGGAGAACGTCGGCGCGTTATTGTCCTGCACGATGGTCGCCGCAGCGCGGGTGACGACGACGGTATAGGTTTCCGCCGCGGTCTCGCCGCTGGGCGTCACCCTCAGCTTCACCGTGTTGGCGCCTTCGTCCAGGTTCACCTGGAAGTCGGCCCGGTTGCCGTCGGCGTCGGTGAGTGGCTGGTTGGAGCCGTCCTCGTACACGAGCGTCGCGTCGGAGTCGCGCAGGGTCGGCTTGAATGTGACCCATGTGACGGTGTTCGCCACCGACGCCGTGTAGCTCCTGCGGTTGGTGGAGAACGCCGGGGACAGCGTGACCTCGGCGTCGTCGGGATCGGTCACCTCCAGGTCGGTGAGCGCGCCGCCGGTGTTCGTCGTGCCGCCGCCATCCGTTTCCGTATCCGGCGTGTCGGTTCTGGCCGACTTCGCGTACGGCGTGCCCTTTGCCTCGTTGGACGGCAGGCCGTCTGCCGCGCCGGTCCGGGTGGCGATGACGCGTATCGTGTATTCGGTGCCCGCTAGCAGGTAGATGATTATGTGGGATTCCGTCGTGCCATCGTCGATGACGGCCTCGCGGTCGCCGCCGCCCTCGAAGTCTTTCTTGCCGGACTTCCACTGCACCTTGTAGCCATCCGCGTCGCTCACCGCGTCCCAAAGCACGATCAGCGCTTCCGGGCCCGGCAGGACGCGGATGTTCATCGCCTGATCCGGCGGGGCGATGGCGCGGCGCAGGGTGAGCGTATAGGTTTCCGTGTCCGTGCCGTTCTCGGCGGTGATTTTCACCTTGACGGTGTTCTCACCCACGGCGAGGTTGGCCTCGAAGTCGGTCGTGCCGGTATCCGCATCGGCCAGTTCCATGTCGTTCGCGTCGAGGTACCGGAACTGCGCGTCGGCGTGGTTCGTCGTGGGCAGTATCTTGACGGTTGCTACCGAGTACGCCACCGAGGCCGAGTAGCTCGTCACCGTCGAGGAGAACATCGACGGCGTCAGCGGGATGGCCGTGCCGTCCGTCTCGGTGACTCGCAGGCCGCTGAGCGTTGCGTCGGACGACCTCCCCAGGGGTATGCCCTTGACCTCGTTGGACGGCGGACCTCCTCCGACGTTGGTGCGGAAGGCCATCACGCGCAGCGTGTACTCCATGCCGGGGGTGAGGTTCGGGATCGTGGAGGTGGTCCCGCCGCCGTTGACGACCTGCTCGCGGTCGCCGCCGCCTTCGAAGGCCTCTTCGCCCCACTTCCACTGCACCATGTACTTGTCGGCAACTTCCACTGGATCCCACGAAACCACCAGCGCTTCGATGGCAGGATCCACTTCGACGCCGATCACCTGGCCCGGCATGGCCATCGCGCGGGTCACGGTCAGGGTGTAGGTTTCCATGGCGGTGGAGTCTTCGGCGGTGACCTTCACCTTGAACGTGTTCGCACCCACGGCCAGATTCGCCTGGAATCCGCTCCTGCCGGAGTCCGCATCGTCCAGTGCCATGTCGTTTGCGTCCAGGTACTGCGCCTGCGCGCTGTCGTCGCTGGTCGTGTAGTCAATCGTGATCCACGCCACCGCGTTGGCCACCGAGGCCGAATAGCCGGTCGTGGCCGAGGAGAACATCGGCGTCAGCGCGATCTCCGTGCCGTCGGGATCGAAGATCTCCAGGTCGCTCAGCGCCGTGTCCATGGACAGTCCGCGAGGCGTGCCCGTGACTTCGTCCGAAGGCGCTCCGTCGTTCGCGCCCATGCGGGTGGCGATGACGCGGATGGTGTATTCGGTGCCCGCGGTGAGGTTCGGGATCGTGTCGGTCGTGGTCCCGGCACCGGTGACGACGCGTTCCCGAGCCCCGCCGCCTTCAAACGCCTCGGTGCCCGACTTCCACTGCACCTTGTAACCGTCGGCATTTGCGACAGGATTCCACGACACCGCCAGCGATTCCACTGCGGTTTCGACCGCTACACCGGTCACCTGACCCGGCGCGGCCAGCGCGCGGGTCACGGTCAGGGTGTAGGTCTCCATGGCGGCGCCGTCTTCGGCGGTGACCTTCACCTTGAACGTGTTAGCGCCCACGGCCAGATTCGTCTGGAATCCGGTCCTGCCGGAGTCCGCATCGTCCAGTGCCATGTCGTTTGCGTCCAGGTACTGCGCCTGCGCGCTGTCGTCGCTGGTCGTGTAGTCAATCGTGATCCACGCCACCGCGTTGGCCACCGAGGCCGAATAGCCGGTCGTGGCCGAGGAGAACATCGGCGTCAGCGCGATCTCCGTGCCGTCGGGATCGAAGACCTCCAGGTCGCTCAGCGCCGCGTCCATGGACAGTCCGCGAGGCGTGCCCGTGACTTCGTCCGAAGGCGCTCCGTCGTTCGCGCCCATGCGCGTGGCGATGACGCGGATGGTGTATTCGGTGCCCGCGGTGAGGTTCGGGATCGTGTCGGTCGTGGTCCCGGCACCGGTGACGACGCGTTCCCGAGCCCCGCCGCCTTCAAACGCCTCGGTGCCCGACTTCCACTGCACCTTGTAACCGTCGGCATTTGCGACAGGATTCCACGACACCGCCAGCGATTCCACTGCGGTTTCGACCGCCACACCGGTCACCTGACCCGGCGCGGCCAGCGCGCGGGTCACGGTCAGGGTGTAGGTCTCCATGGCGGCGCCGTCTTCGGCCGTGACCTTCACCTTGAACGTGTTAGCGCCCACGGCCAGATTCGTCTGGAATCCGGTCTTGCCGGAATCGGCATCGTCCAGTGCCATGTCGTTTGCGTCCAGGTACTGCGCCTGCGCGCTGTCGTCGCTGGTCGTGTAGTCAATCGTGATCCACGCCACCGCGTTGGCCACCGACGCCGAATAGCCGGTCGTGGCCGATGAGAAAATGGGCGTCAGCGCGATGGCCATGCCGTCGAGGTCGGTCACCACCAGATTGTTCAACGCTGCGTCCGTCGAAGGAGGCGGCGGCGGTGGCGGCGGCGGCGGCTCACTTTGCGGCATACCGCGATCATCGCCCAAGTCGTTCAGGATAATTCCCGCGATTCCCGCCACGGCGATCCAGGGCTCCAGTATCTCGTTGCGGCGCAGCGGCGGTGGTGGCGGCGGGTCGTCGTCATCGTCCGATGTGTCAGACGTCGTCGACGGCGCGTTGGCGACGGCTTCGCCGGACGTGCTCGATGGGGGAGGAGGCGGTGGAGGCGGTGGAGGCGGCGGAGCGGCGACTAATTCCTCCGGTGCGCCCGACGGCTCCGATGCCGGTGTGGCGGCAATGCCCTCAGGGGTGTTCGACGACAACGAAGGGTTGTTCTCGCCGGGTTCGTAGAGTGCGAAGCGAAGCCCATGATTTGCGTTGGGACCCCACATCCAGTCGCTCCCGAGCAACCACGACCCGGTCTGCACCTTCCATTCCGGATCGCCCGCCGGCACATCGGCTTTCCCCGAGGTCACCAGGCTGAACGCCTGCGGTGCGTCCGCCCCCAGGTTGGCCACCACATGATAGGTCCTGTTCGGGTCGAGCACGATGGCGAAAGGAGCCCAGAACCTGTTGGCGCCCGGCGTGAAGCTGTCCGGATTCCTGAGACGCACGAGCAGTTCGCCGGGGCTTCCTGCCTCGTCGGCATGGAGGGTAACCAGCGGCATGGTCAGCCCATCGGCAGGTGAGCTCTCCAGATAGAGTTCGACGCTGCCGAGCCCATACCCCCGGGCGGCGGGTCCGGTGGTGAAGCCCTGCCCCATGACGGATCTGGACCATGCCGATGGCGGCTGCCCCGCATTGGAAACGAGCAGCAGCGGCGGCTCGGCGCCGGAAACGGCTACCTGTAACTGCCCGACATTGGCAACGGTTGCCACCACCGACGCGGCGTACGCTTCCGGAGCCGCCGCCCGACTGGAGGTGGCGGCGACATCAACGCTCCGGGCCGCCGGCCACGGGACGGGGGTATGGGGAGCGCCGGTGAGCGAGAACTGAAGTACGCTGGTTACGTCGATGCCCCAGCGAGCACCGTCGCGAAGCGTCCACGACATGTCCTCCACGTTCCAGTCCGATGCCGGCGTGTCGCCGATGCCCGCGGTGACGCCCAGACCGAAGACAAGCCCGGCATCCGCCTCCAGGTTGACAACCAGGTAGTAGGTCGAATCGGTCTCCAGCACCGTGCCGGACGGGGCCTGAAACGTATTCCAACCGACTGCGAGGTTCCCCGGATTGGCAAATCCGGCGACGAGATCGCCCGGCATCCCCGCGTCGTCCGCATGCAGAGTGACGAGCTCGTAGCTCAGTTCGCTTGACGGTACGAGCCCGAGAAACAGTTCGGCGCTTTCGAGGCCGTAACCGCCGATTTCCGATCCGGTCGTGAATCCTTGCGCCCTGGCAACGTAGGACGGGGCGATAACCGCGTGCCCGGAATTGGAAGCGAGTCTGTCGGCGGCCTGTGTCGATGCAGAGAAGGAAAGGACGGCCAGGGCCAGCGCTCCTGCCAGCCTGTACAACCCACCGAAGCCGTCGTGAGACGCTGCCATGCCGTTAGCCATCCTGGGACTTGAAGCCTTGGGAAACGCGCTCACCGGGCGCCAAAGGCGATAATCAACATAGTGTCGGGTCTAACCATTGGGCAACGGCAGGATACCGCATCTAGTAGCTAACATGAAGTATTTATTGCAAACAACCACAACATATAGTGATTCTCGTTTTTCGAGACCGCAATTTCCGGTCCGAATATGCAGTTTTGCCGTACCGGTTTCGGCATCGGGGAAACATTCCGGCCCGACGACGCTCCAATGATTTAGAGTTACGTGAACCAGTCGAGGGATGTGGGCTAATGGCGATCAGCACATTCGACCTCTTCAAGATAGGGATCGGTCCTTCAAGTTCCCATACCGTGGGCCCCATGCGGGCGGCGGCGATGTTCGTCAAGGGACTCCGCGACGCCGGCGTGCTGAGCGACGTCACCCGCATCAAGGCCGAAATGTACGGTTCCCTGGGCGCCACGGGCCGGGGCCACGGCACGCCGAAGGCCGTGATGCTGGGCCTGGAGGGCGAACGTCCGGAAAGCGTGGATGTGGGCGCGATCCCCGAACGTGTCGCCGCGATCCGCGGGGACGAGGCGCTGCGGCTGAACGGCCATCACGTCATCGTCTTCCATGAAAAGACCGATCTGCTGCTGCACAGGCGCAAGGACTTGCCGCTGCATCCCAACGGCATGCGCTTCACGGCCTACGGTGACGGTGATAGTCACGGTGGCAGTTGCGGTAACGGTGACAGGGACGGTAACGGTGACAGGGACGGTGACGGTTACAAGGTGCTCCTGACCCGGATCTTCTACTCCGTCGGCGGCGGCTTCGTGCTGGATGAGTCCGGGTCCGGCGTCGGTTCGATCGTCGCGGACGACCGCGCTCTTGCCTATCCCTTCGGTACCGCCGCCGAGCTGCTGGCACGCTGCGACGCGGTGGGCTCGAGCATCTCCGGCATCATGCTCGCCAACGAAAACGCCTGGCGCCCGGAGCGGGAAACCCGGTACGGCCTGCTCAAGATCTGGGAAGCGATGCAGCAATGCGTCGACCGCGGCTGCCGCAACGAAGGCGTCTTGCCGGGCGGCCTGAAGATACCGCGGCGCGCGCCCGGACTCTACAGCCAGTTGCTGGCCAAACCCGAGGCCTCGCTGTCGGACCCGCTCACCGCGCTGGACTGGGTCACGCTCTACGCGCTGGCCGTCAACGAGGAGAATGCCGCGGGCGGGCGGGTGGTGACGGCGCCCACCAACGGCGCGGCCGGCATCGTTCCGGCGGTGCTGCACTACTACACCCGCTTCGTCCCCGGCGCCAACGACGACGGCGTGGTCCGCTTCCTGCTCACCGCCGCCGCCATCGGCGTGCTCTTCAAGGAGAACGCCTCCATCAGCGGCGCCGAAGTGGGCTGCCAGGGCGAGGTCGGCTCGGCCTGTTCCATGGCGGCCGGCGGGCTGGCCGAGGTCATGGGCGGATCGCCGCGGCAGGTGGAGAATGCGGCCGAAATCGCCATGGAGCACAACCTGGGGCTGACCTGCGATCCCGTGGGCGGGCTGGTGCAGGTGCCGTGCATCGAACGCAACGCCATGGCGTCGATCAAGGCGATCCACGCAGCGCGCCTGGCCATGCGCGGCGACGGCCAGCACTTCGTCTCGCTGGACCAGGTCATCAAGACCCTGCGCGACACCGGCCGGGACATGAAGGACAAGTACAAGGAGACGTCCCGCGGCGGGCTGGCGGTCAACGTCATCGCGATCCCGGTCAGTGTGATCGAGTGTTGATGGCGCGTCCGGTCAATTCTTGCCGAAATAACCGGAATCTCAAGTGCCTACGAACCAGGGTTGCGCTACCATTGTCAAGATGGCGAGCGGCATGAATTCAACACGGCAGCAGACATTCACGATCGTCGGTTCCGTGGCGGGCACGGTGCTGGCAGCGACGATCGCGATCGCCACCCTCATCGTACTGCAGCACGACTCGATGCGCAGATCGTCAAGCGCTCAAATCGAGTCCGTGCGAAGCGCGTTGAGCGCTGAAATCGAGTCCGTGCGTAACGCCGCGAGTAGCGAACATGCCGTATTGCGAAGCGATATCGGGGAGATTCGGGACGACATGCGTGTGATGCGTTCCGACATTGCCGATCTCAGGGAACGCATGGCGCGGGTCGAGGTCCACGTCGGAGTGCCGGTCGCGGATCGCTGACGCTGGTAGGTCGGCAGCACGCCGGTCAACGACATCATCAGGATGACCAACGCGGTCGTAGTGACGGGCCGGCGGTCGTCCTTCCCGGGGCCGTGATATGCAAAGCGTCCAACTGGCAATTGCGGCGATTGCGGCGATTACCCGGCATGGCCGCACCGTTGCGCATATTGTCCCGGCGCGTTCGGACGTAGATGCCGAACAGGCGCAGATCGTGGCCCGCTTTCGCCGGCGCCGCGACGAGTGGCAACCCGTTTCCATGTCCGTCGAAGAAATCCTGCGTGCCCGTCATGACGGACATCGCCATTGAGCGTCTTCGTTCTCGATGCGTCGGTGGCGGCGGCCTGGGTTCTGAGCGAACGGACGGCGCCGGGTGCGGAACTGGCACTGGCACGACTTGAAACCGAACAAGCGCGCGCGCCGCTGCCGCTGAAGATTTGCTCCTGGTCTGCGATCCGGTTGTGTAGAGGAAACCGCCCGTTCGCGTGGAGCGCGGCGATCTCACTGGCGATCCTTCTGACGATCCCAAACGACGCGTCCGGTAAATTCTTGCCGAAAAAACCGGAAACTCAAGTGCCTCCGGTCCAGGGTTGCGCTACCATGGCCAGGATGGCGAGCGGCATGAATTCAACACGGCAACAGACATTCACGATCATCGGTTCCGTGGCGGGCGCCGTGCTGGCAGCGACGATCGCGATCGCCACGCTCATCGTAATGCAGCTCGACTCGATGCGCAGATCGTCAAGCGCTGAAATCGAGTCCGTGGGAAGCGCATTGAGCGCTGAAATCGAGTCCGTGCGTAACGCCGCTGGTAGCGAACATGCCTCATTGCGCGGCGATACCGTGGAGATCCGCGACGACATGCGCGAGGTCCGCGGCGACATCCGCGTGATGCGTGCCGACATTTCCGACCTGAGGGAACGCATGGCGCGGGTCGAGGTTCACGTCGGGGCGCCGGCCGATAACCGCTGACTCAGCGTTTTCCAATGAGAACATGAGCCTGAACGGAAGGGCTTGGTGGTGAGCCACTCGGAAGGCAACACGACCGGGCCGGGTTTTCCTGTGGCATTCCCGAGCTGGATCGCTACCTGACGCGCCAGGCAGGTCAGGACGTTCGCCGCCGGATTGCGAGAATATTCGTCTGCAGGCGCAACGGCGATCGTCGATGCCGGCAACGATGCTGCGAGAGCGTTCCATGAGAG
Source organism: Candidatus Rariloculaceae bacterium (assembly GCA_965262365.1). Taxonomy (GTDB): domain Bacteria; phylum Pseudomonadota; class Gammaproteobacteria; order Steroidobacterales; family Rariloculaceae; genus UBA6522. The sequence continues at coordinate 5,163,050 of OZ253541.1, read as the reverse complement.
ACTTGGCTTTACGCCGTTGCCGAACACACCCATGCGATTATTTCTTCCGCTCGGCCCAGCAAGGCTCGGAAACCGGGAGCACTGAAGGAAAGTCAATGCCAGGCGGACGTAACATTTGAAGTCCTCGCGCAAGAATCTTCAGAATCGACGGACCCAGGGCTATCGGACACACGGGTACATTCTCAGCGCGCTTGCGGCCGCCGGTTGCACCACCACCCCGGTTGATGACCAGTCACCGACGCAAGCAGGAGAAGCCCTGCACGTGGAGGGCGGGCAGACGCTCGGTGGTATGGACAGCGTGCACATCGTGCAGCCGGGCGACACACTCTGGTCCATTGCCTGGCACTATCAGATCGATGTTCAGGATCTGGCCCGCTGGAATCAGCTTGACGATCCGAACCTGATCCTGGTGGGGCAGGGTTTGATACTGGGTCCTCGCGGCAGCGCGGGTACCGTTGCAGGCCAACGGCGGGGCTCCCCGGCAACGGGCCCGCGAGCCGACCAATCCGGGCCTGCATGGCAATGGCCGGTTCAAGGGCCCCTGGTGAGCCTCTACCGCGCTTCGGAATACACTCCCGACGGAATCGGCATTGGCGGGGAGGTCGGCACCGACATCAGGGCGGCGGCGGCGGGGCAAGTGGTCTATTCCGGAGACGGATTGGCCGCGTACGGAAACCTGATCATCATCAAGCACGACGACACGTACCTCAGTGCCTACGGGCAGAACGATGAAGTGGTGGTTGCCGAGGGCGATACGGTGAACCAGGGACAGGTCATTGCAAAAATGGGGCTCGGTCCGGAACTCCAGCCCCAGGTTCACTTCGAGATTCGCCGGGACGGCAGCCCTGTGGATCCACTCACGCTGCTGCCGAACTGACCGCTACATCCTGCCAACAGGAATTCGCGGACGCGCAGATGCGAACGTTCCGCCGGTCAGCGCGAGGGACCTCAGTCCGGCTTATCGTGAACAGTTCGCGTAGTTCTGCTCTGGTGTTTGCTGAAGCCAGTCTAACGCGTCCGCTCAGCGCGGTCTGTTTTGTATCAAGGATAGAGTTTCAGGGGCGCCATGACACAAAGCAATTTGTGCTATGGCACAATATGTTTTGTCTATCTCCAGTTTCGCTCAGATGTCCGAACTTCCACCGCTGGAGTGCCTGCGCTACTTTGACGCCGCCGCGCGCCACGAGAATTTTGTGCGCGCCGCCGAAGAGCTGGGCGTCACGCCCGGCGCCGTCGCCCACCGCATCCGCATGCTGGAATCGCACCTGCGGGCCCCTCTGTTCAATCGCTACCCACGCGGCGTCGGCCTCAACCCCCGGGGACGCCAATACCACGGCGACATTCAGCGCATCCTCGAGGACATCCGCCGAAGCACCGAACAGCGCCAACCGCACCGCTGAGCGCCGGCACCCGATTTGCCCTGTGCGCGCAAAGCGGACATGGCATAATCGCGTTATGTCATGAGCGACGTTGAGTGACCTCAATGCCAAAGCTTCCACCGCTGGAGTGCCTGCGCTACTTCGAAGTCGCCGCGCGCCACCAGAGCTTCGTGCGTGCGGCAAAGGAAATCGGCGTTACCCCAGCCGCGGTAGCCTACCGCGTCAAGGTGCTGGAGGAGCACCTCGGGCACACCCTGTTCAAGCGCCATCGACGCAGCGTAAAGCTGAACACGCGCGGCCAGGCCTGCCTGCGCGACGTGCAGCGCGTCCTCGCCGAGATCGGCGAGATCGCCGAACGCTACGGCTCGGGCCGGTCCGTGCGGCGGTTGAGCCTCGCGGCAGTGGAGTCGGTTGCCGACCGGTGGCTGATGCCGAGGCTGTCCGGGTTCAAGACGCTTGAGCCGGACATCGTCATCGAGATCGAGACGGACCTGATGGGCACCGATCCGCAGCGCCATGACGTGGACCTGTGGATCACCTACCACTCCGGGGAGAGCCGGGCGCCTTCCGGGCCCGAGATGCATTACGAGACGCTGTTCGAGGAAACGATGTTCCCGGTGTGCAGCCCCGCCTTGCTCGAGGCGCGTTCGCGCCCTGCCCGGGCGGCCGAACTGCATCGCTGGCCGCTTCTGTACCACCTGGGATGGCCGTCGGACTGGCTGCACTGGTTCGCCGCCCACGGGGCGACGGCGCCGAATCTGTCCCACGCCTCAGGGTTCAGGCTTTCCAGCATGCTGGTGCGAGCGGCGGTGGATGGCATGGGCGTAGCCATCGGTCGCCAGACGATCATCGAGCGGGAGTTGCAGCAGGGGACGCTGGTGCCGCTCCTGGACCGGCGCACCGGGCCACGGAGCAGTTGCTGTCTGGTTTCGACCGCCACGGCAACGTCCCGTCCGGAGGTGCGGGCCTTTCGCGACTGGATCCTTCAGGAGGCCGCCGATCAGCGCCTGGCGCCGACGGGTCCTGAACGCTAACGGGTCCTGAACGCTGACGGCGATCAGGTAATGCGCAAGGGCGCCATGGCGCTGCACATCGCCTGCTCGCACTCATCAACGAAGGCATCCCGATCCGACAGCGCGATGTCGTCGTCAATTCGCGCGTTATGGTAGTTCTTCAGCCAATGGCAGGTTGCAGGGTCTCCCGGAAGTGACGTGTCGGCGAGACCCGTTTCGACGAATTTCTTGTGGCGTCCAAGGAATTCGGCATATCGAGCGAAGTCGTAATCGAAGTCGCCCAAGCCGGCGCTCAGGTAGTCGATATAGTGCATACCCGCCTCATCCATTGTCGTCATGCTGTCGATGACATCCATTTCATCCCGCAGGACATGGTCCTGCGCCCACAGGGATTCGTCGGACCTCAACCGCCTGAAGACCTCCTCCTCGACGGCAATGCGCGGAAGGATGGCCTCGTTTGTTGCCATTTCGCGGGCTCTGGAGAGCGCGGGGCCGAAATACGGGCCTTCAAGGTCCGGCCCGACGTTCAGGAAGTCGATCACCACCGCACCGCGGACCGTCGTTTCATTCTCCAGGCACTGAAGCTGAAGGTGCAGCAGATCGATCAGTTCCCGGACCAGGGGGGCATTTCCGGCGTGCGTGCCGATGGGCTTGGCTCGAACGATGGTTTCGGCGCCTGTCCCGGGGCAAGCGAACGTATTGGCTAGAGGACCGAAGCGACGCACGGCCAGGTAGCTGACGATGCATTCCATGAAGCACTACACAAAAGCGAGTAAGAAAAGCAGCCAGTTACGATGTTAGACGAATAGTGCGTCGTTGTATCTCCCCAACATTGGGGGACGGTGGCGTTCATTTTCTGATGAATTTCAAAAAGGTACGGCAACGTCCGCGCCGATTCGCGGCGGCTTTCGCCGTCAGCGCCGGGACGCCAGCGCGGCGTCGGCTACCGCATGGGCCGGCCACAACAGCCTACAGAACATCCTCCGCCAGGCTGTTGGCGACCCGGTTGGCGGCCTCGTGCACCGAGGCCCGCGCCAGGTGGGCGTAGCGGGCTGTACTGGCGATCTGCCTGTGGCCCAGGAGCCTCGCGATCATCGGCAGGCTTTCGCCCAGGGCCAGGGCGCTTGAAGCGAAGCTGTGGCGCAGGTCGTGCAGGCGCACGTCATGCAGCCCGGCGCGCTTTCGCAGGAGCCGCCAGGCGTTTCCCAGCCTGCACATGTGCGTGCCGGGCTTGCGGCCCGGGATCACCCACGTGCTCTGCCCGGAGCGCGGCAAGTCTGCCAGCAGTTGCACCGCCGACGGCGACAGGGGCACCACGCGCGGTCCCGTCTTGGAGTCGCGCAGGCGCAGTTCGCGGGCTTGCAGGTCGACCTCGTCCCAGCGCAGGCTGAGGATTTCGCCGCGCCGGCACCCGGTCAGGATCAACAGGCGAATCGCCGCAATGGCTTCGGGCGTTGCCCCACCGTTCTCCGATGCCTCGTCCAGCACGCGTCCGAGGCGCCTGAATTCCGACTCCGTGAGGAATCGCTCGCGCTTGCGCTGCCGGTAAAGTTCAACGTGCCTGCAGGGATTCGTCCCCTCGGCCACGATCCCCCAGTCCTGTGCCTTGGTATAGATCTGCGACAGCGTGATGACCACATTGTTCGCCTGCACCGGCGTTGCGGCCAGACGCTGCTGCAGGGCGGTGACGTGCCGGCGGCTGACCGACCCGATGCGCAGATTACCGAGGCGCGGCACGATATGCCTGTAAATCGCCGAGCTGCGGATCCGCACCGTGGCCGGCTTGCAGTGCACCGCCACGTACTCGTCCATGTACCTTGCGGCCATGTCCGCCAGCCGGGGACCCACGGCCCGCCTGGACGCGGAGTGTTCCGGCAACGGCTCCTTCCCCGCCTTGATCCGCGCGATCGCCTGCCACGCGCGGCGCCTGGCCTCGGTGGCGGTGATCGCCCCGTGGCGGCCCAGCGTGACCCGTCTGGCGCCATACGGTCCGCGCGTCTGCACGACATAGGTCCGGGTTCCCGAGGGATAGACCCGCACCGCGAAGCCGGGCAGGTGCCGGTCCCAGAACAGCGTCTCGCGTTCCACCTCAAGCGCATCGACCGTGCGATTGTTGAGACGTCGATACTCGAAGTCGGCCATGGCTCGTGCGGCTCCGCCTACCGTGGCTACTTCGACGCCGCGGCACGTCCGGCGACGTGCGCGGCGATGCTGTCGCCAACCCGCGCCGCAGAGGCCCTTTCGGCGTCGACCATGATGTGTGCGTAACGTGCCGTGGACTGCATCTGGGCGTGATTCAGGAGCTTGCCGATCATCGTCAGGCTTTCTCCCAACGCCAGTGCGCGAGTGGCATAGGAGTGGCGCAGGTCGTGGAGACGCACATCGAGCAGCCCGGCGCGCTGCTTCACCCTCCGCCAGGTGGACTTCAAGGTCATCAGCCGCGTGCCGCGCGCTTCACCCACGATCACCCAGGGATTGCCCGGGGTCCGCCGGATGCCGTCGAGAACGCCCTCCGCCGCCTGCGTCAGCGCGACCATGCACGGCCCGGACTTGCTGTCGCGAAGCCGAAGTTCCCGGGAGTGGCGGTCCACATCATCCCAACGCAGGGTGAGAATTTCGTCGCGCCGGCAACCTGTCAGGATCAGCAGACGCAACGCCGTGGCGGCCGGCCTTGCGACCGAACCGTCCGCCTCGCCGTCCCGCAGCGCCTGACCGAGGCGCCGATATTCGTCCCGGGTGAGATGACGATTGCGCAAGCGCAGCCTGTACTTGCGCACGGACCGGCAGGGATTGCGCCCCTCGGGCGCGAGCCCCCACTGCTGCGCCTTGCGAAATAGCTGCGACAACACCTGAATCGTGCTGTTCGCCACCGCAGGTCGATCACGAAGCGCGTAATGCAGCGCCGCGACATCGCTGCGCCGCACCGCGCCGATCAGCCTCTCACCCAACGCCGGAACAATATGGCAGTCGATAACGGTTCGATACAGTTCCATGGTCCTGGGCTTGCAATTGACCGCCACATGCGAGCGCAGGTAGCGCCTGGCGACATCGGCCACCGTCGCCTCGGGGGAAGGCGGTTCCGTACCGGGGTCTTCCCCTCGCTTGATCTCGCGCGTGAGCACGAGCGCCCGCTTGCGCGCTTCGGCAACGGACAACTCGCCGTGGGACCCGATGCTCATGCGCTTGCTGCCCTCCGGCCCACGCGCCTGAACCAGAAACACCTTGCGTCCGCTCGCCTGAACGCGCACTCCGAAACCAGGCAGATCGCGGTCCCAGACCACATAGTCCTTCGGACCGGCGCGCAGCGCAGCCACGCTACGGCTGGAAATGCGACGTTTGCTTGTCTTCGGCACGTGTCTTGCTGTCCGAGTAGGCGGGGGCATTGCTGCGCCCCGCCCCTCACAGACCCGAGCGAGCGGAATTCCCGCACTCGGTTCCTCACTTGACAGATTCGCTGCAAGGACCGGGCCATCGACGCACGATCCGTACTGAAGGCAAGGGGTATCGCTTGAGCAGTGCATTCATCCGGTCCCAGTTCATACGCCGAAGGCGGTTGCGGCGAGAGAGCCACTTCCGCCAAATTCGAATGACCTGGTAGCGGAACCACTCCAGTCGTTTGCCGTTCCCCGTCAGACCGTAATATGCGCAGTGTCCCCGGATCATCAGGGCAAGGTGGTCGCGTTGCGCCTCGATCGGCAGGTGCCGGTGCCTCTTGCACCAGTCGTGCACCGATTTCAGCGCGCGGGCGAACCGTCCCTTGGCCGTGATCTGGCAAACCACGTCCTTACCTCGTCTCGACCGTCCCCAGACGTGGGTGAAGCCGAGAAAGTCGAACGTCGTGGCCGTCGCCATCCAATGCCGCCCGTAGGGGCGCGTCCGGCGAAAGTCCACGTAGCGCGTCTTGGTCTCATGGAGCTTGAGCCCGTAGCGACCCAGACGTTTCCCCAGCACGTCAAGCACGCGCTTGCCGCTGAGGCGGTCTTCAAAGGAAAGTACAAAATCATCGGCGAATCGCACTAGCTGACACTCCCCGTGGAGGCGCGGTTTCACCACTTGCTCGAACCACAAGTCCAGCACATGGTGCAGGAATACGTTCGATATCAGCGGCGAAATTACACCACCCTGAGGCGTTCCGGCGACCGGCCTGTGCACGGTGCCCGCTTCGAGCACCCCCGCGTTCAGCCACTTATCGATCATGCGTCTGACGACGCCATCCTTGATCCGCAAGTCGAGGAATGACCGCAGGTGGGAGAACGGGATCGTATCGAAGTATTTCGAGACATCCGCGTCAATCACCCACCGCTGGCGGTGCTCAATGATGCCCTTGCGCAAGTCGTCAAGGGCGTCGTGGGCCGAGCGTCCGCGCCGGAACCCGTACGAGCACGGCAGAAAGTCCGTCTCGTAGATCGGCTCCAGCAACATCAGCACAGCCCGCTGCGCCACCTTGTCTTCAAAGGTCGGAATGCCCAAGGGACGTTTCGTGCCGTCCGCCTTCGGGATGTAGTGCCGCCGCACCGGCGGTGCGACATAGCGGCCCGACTCGATCCGGTTCAGGAGGTCTTCAAGATTGGCCTCCAAATCCTTCTCATAGTCCGCGCCCGTCACCCCGTCGATGCCCGGTGCACCGTCCTTTCGCGTCCGCCGATACGCCTCCAGCATCCATTCCCTGTCGATCAGGTGATGCAGCGACGTGAACACCCGCTCCGGGTGCTTCCTCGCCTGTTCGGCTATCCACTGCTGTTTCGTGTACGTGTTTGTGGAACTCAGCGTTTCCTCCAGCGTTTCCCATCAGTGGGTCTGTACAAATGACGCCCCGCTTCCCTCCAGCGGGTCCCGATGGCCACGGTTCCCCGCCTTCACAGGTACTATCAAGGCGCTAAGACTTCCTGCTCCGCATGGCCTTCGGCTTATTGATTCGCCAGCCGACTCCGCGGGGTGCCTGCCCTGTTTGTGTCCGCCCAAGGCGCTCACGCCGCCGTGCAGGCTCGGCGACGGGCCAGGGTCTACATTGTTCACGCTGGCCTCCCCGTTCCAGCGGTCTCGCCCACGGGCAAGAGCAGGATCTCCCAGGTTCCCTGACGATCCATACCGTGACTCTGCGCCGGTCCACGACCCCGGACGACCCTTCGCGCCTCGCCGCTAACGGCGCTTCCGGTGCTGCCCCCGGCCACTTAACACCGAAGGCGTCATCGATTCCGATTTCGAGGCTTCCTCCGCCGCTTCATCACCTGCTGTCTACGCTTCACGACGGGCGTTGCCGCGCGCCACGCAAGACTCGCTTCCGGCTGGCGGGCTGCGCCTTTGCCGGGCGGGAGTCAAACCCGCTGGATCGCTACGAGAGGTTTCAGTTCAATTCATAGCATTCTCCTCTCCAGGGCTTTCCCTGGCGCAATAAGCGTTCGGTCACGCGGCGATGAGTATGGAGGATTCAACGATTGAGCGTTCGCTTCCAGTCCTTGCGGAGGGGTCGCAACCAGATGTCCTTTTTCGGCTGGGCTCGTTTCGTATGCCTGTCATAGCGTCCTCTTCCTTGGGTGGTTCCGACATGTGTCCAGCCGGAGGCGTTGTAGACGGCGCCGGTGTAGCGCGGGGTCTCGACGAAGGTCTCGATGAGTACGGGGATGGTGTTGTAGCGCTCGGTCCAGTCCCGTGGCAAGCGGCGGCGCACGAGGGCGAGGATGTGCGAGCCGAGGTTGGGGATTTTGATCCACGGCAGGATGAGGAACCGCGGGTTGTCGACCACCAGCGGCAGGTTCTTCTCGCGCTTCTCGGGCGTCCATCCGATGAACTTGTCGCGCGGGGCGAGCTTCCACGCGGCGGTGGAGAAGCCGAGCATGGCGACGGGCCAGCCGTCGCGGTCGCGGACGGCGTAGCGCATTTGCGCGCCCACCAGGGTCTTGTAGCCGAGGTAGTGGTAGCGGGCGACGAACTCGTTCCAGAGCTTCCCTTCCCGGGTGTTGCGCACGACGGTGCGGAAGTCGAGCGGGCGAACCCCCTCCAGCGTCGTCGGCGCCGGGAACAGCGGCGGCTCGGTCTGGGGTCCGAAGACGATGGGCTTGGGCCGGCCCTGTTTTCCTCTTGGCGGCGGCAGCGCGATCGCGCCGTCGCGGTGCATGGCGAGCATGGTCACCTTGGCCATCATGTCCTTGAGGCCGCCGTCGGGCTTGAACCAGCCGATGCGCCGGCAGAACTCTCTCGCCAGGGCGGCGCGGGTCGGCTGCGGCTCGGCGGCGATCAGGGCGCGCAGCAGCGCCATCTCCTCAGCCGTGAAGTCGCGCCCGTAGTAGCGGCACTCGATGGCGCCGGTCATCCCGGCGCCGTGAACTCGCGCTTGCGCTCCTCGCTCATCGACCAGGGCAGCCAGGGTGACAGGTCGTCCGGCGGCCTGCCGCCATTCTCCGCGCAAGCTGCCAGCCACGCCTCCAGCCAGCACTGGACGTCGATGCCGTTCAAGGCGAGGGTGCCGACGACCGAGTACATCATCGCGGTGAAGTCGGCGCCGAGCCTGCTGTCCGAACCGAAGCTCAATCGACGCCCGATAACGGCCCCTCGGAACGCGCGCTCCGCGGCATTGTTGTCCATGGGCACCTGGGGATTGTCGACGAAGACGCTCAGTCCCTCGCGGTGCTTGAGCAGCGAGCGTAGCGCCTTGCCCTGGCGCGCCTTGACCGGCAAGTCGGCCAACTCCGCTTCGGCCCGCGCGAACAGACCGTCGACGGCCTTCTTCAGTGCCCCCTGCGCGGCGTCGAACGCCGGCGTCTGGTGGTCGAGAGCGGGGTCGTAATGCTCCAGCCGCTCCTTGTTCAGCCGGCAGGTCGACGCGAACCGCTCGACCCATCCCTCGCACCACTGCGTCAGCTTTTGCTGTCCGGCCGCACACTCGATGAAGTCGCGCCGCTGGTGCACCCAACACCAGCACAGGATCACCTTGCCGTCGAGCCCGCGCGCCATCTTGATGTAGGCGCTGTAGCGGTCGCAGACCAGGAACACGATGCCCTTGACCGAACCGAACAGCCTCATCGCGGCCTCGGCGCTGCGCGAGGGGTCCGCCACGAAGTAGACCGCATCGGCGCTGACCGAGATCCACAGCCACGCACGCCGCGAGCGGCCAGTCTCGCTCAGCGACTGGATGCGCCAGCCGGTCTCGTCGGCGTGGCGCACCGCCATCTCGTTCTGGTGGGTGAGGATCGCCGCGGCGAGCGGCGCGAACAGCACCGGGCAGCGACGCACGCTGTCGGCTATGGTTCCTGGCGCGATCGCCAGCCCCTGATCCGTCATCCACGCCGCGGTCCGCCGCAGGGGGCGGTGGCAGGCAAATCGCTCGTACAGGATGCGCGCCCAGACGCTGGTCCCGTAGGGCGTCCTGGGGAACAAGCGGGCCGGCGGAGGCGCGATCGCTTGCAGTGGCGAGGACAGGCAGTCGCAACCCCGACGGTAGCGCGGGCGCACGATCCTGCGGACATGGGCCTTGACCGCGATCTCGATGACGGACGAGGAACGCTCGCCGTCGGCGACATAGGGCTTGCCGCAACAGGAACACACGCGCGCGTCCTCTGGCGGCTCCTGCCGTTCCTCCTTCTCCTCCAGCGTTGGCCGCTGGGTGCGCCCGTGGCCGGCCGCACCGCGCTGCTGGCCGCGCTTGCGCTCCGACCGCGGCGTTTCCTGCTTCTCGCTCCTGCCCCCGAATACCGCCTTCGACAACACGGCCCGGCTCGAGCGCAGCTGGGCAATCCGGGCTTGCAGCCTCGCTCTGTGGGCGCGCAGCGCCTTGATCTTCTTGCCCTGTGCAGCGTTCGCCTTGCGCTGTCGGGCGATCTCCTTGTGCAGCGACTCGATGGTCCTGTTCCGATCGCGCACTGTCCTGAAGACCGCGGACAGCAGGGGACGTTCGGCAAGCTCGGCCTCCAGCTTCTCGTTCTTGATGGCCGACGTTCTCACGGCCACCTGCAGACGGATGATGCGGCTCTGCTGCGCCTTGATGAGGTCCATCTGGTCGTGGTATCCCGCCAGCTCCCCGCGCTGCAGCTTGGTTTCGAAGGTCAGTCGGCGCACTGTCGCCTTGAGGTCCTGCAACCGTTCCTGCTCGCGGCGCAGCCGGCGGTTCTCCCGGTTCAGCCGACGGGTCTCGCGGTTCAGGGAACCGACTTCCCCGCGCAGTCCCTTGATCGTGTCCTTCTGCTTGCGCGCGCGGTCCAGCGCCTTGCGCAACTGGACGCTCGCCCGGGGCCGAGACGGCTGTGCGCGCCGTTTCCACCTGCGAAGCGCCGCAACCTTCCTGCGCAATGCCGTGAGTTCGTCCTTCTGCTCCTGCGGCTGCTCCAGGGCCTTGCGCAGCCGGGCATTCTCGCGGGTCAGAGAATCGATTTCCCGGCGCAGCGCCACCGCCGTCCCCTTGCCGGGCTGCAAAGTCTGCAAGGCTTCGCGCAACTGGAAAACTTCCTTGCGCAGCGACATGATCGTGCTGCTCTTGCGCGAGTCGACACCGGCCTGCGAAAGCAGCTTCTCCAGCCGCGCCACCTCCGTCTGGAAGAACAGCGCATCCTTCGCCGTACGGCGGACTTCCTTCACCTCCTCGACGGCAGCCGTGAGCTTCTCCCGGCTCTTGTCGAGCTGCGTCTTCAGCAAGCCCGCGCGGGAACGGGCATCTATCTCCGCCCGGCGCAGCTCCTCCGCGCGCGTATCCGCCGCGTCCGCCCGTGCCCGTTCCGTCTCCGCGCGGGCCTGTGCCTGTTCGTACAGAGACCGCCAATCGCGCGGCTCCGATGCCGGCGCCGGCGTCGGCGGCGACCAGAACTCGCCGTCCGCCTCGGCCAGCGTCAAACTCGTCCCGAAGTCCTCGTCGCGCATCGCCATGTGCGCGACCATAGCAAATCGTCGGAGGCGTTACCAGTGTCTTGTAAAGGGTGTCCAAAATGATGTCAGCCCTCTCCATCGCCGCGTGACCGAACGCTTACGTCTTGCTCTGCCCTAAATTTATTTAGTCAACTGGAGCCTGTAAGCAAAACGTAACAATCACGCGTCCGAACGATTGGAGTTCTGGCGCAGCAATGCCATTCGTGCTACCACGCCGGTTCCAAAACAGCGAACTTCTTTTCTCAATCAACACAACCAGTTACGCGTTTCTTTTGTTTTCACCAACTTTATAGGCATAACTGTACAACGTCTACCGGTTTATGCGATGAATAGGGGAACGCTCATGGTTCTGAAACGTTTTGTGATAATGGCGCTTGGGGCGCTCGGTTTGGGTGCACTGGCGGCAGGGCCGACGTTTGCCCAGCAGATTCCAGCCCCCGATGCATACGGGGACCCGCTGAGCTGTGCGGAGGATTTTGCGGATGACGCCGCTACCCCTGGCACGGGCGAAGTGGGTGACGACGGGTTGACGGACGCCGAGAGAATCGCGCTGGAGATGGGGACAAGGGCTATGGCCTGCGCCGACGATGATGTCGGCGGCGGTATCCAGATGGCCCGTGATCTCTACCAGGCGGCAGTGGCTGCCAAGAAAGAACTGGATGACGCGCAAGAGGCGTACGACGACGATGATTCCGACAGAAACCAGGAGAAGCTGGACGAAGCCAGCACCGCTCACATGGAAGCGGTTGACGCTCGCGATGGTTACTCCGGCGAAGCGCCCGTTTACGAGGCGGTTTACGCTGAAGAAGACCGCGTGGCTCGGGCTTTGGCGGCTTCCGACGCCTATGACGAGGCCGAGATGAATGTCGACGAGGCAAATGTGACGAGAAACAGGGTCGAGTACGAGAACTATATAACCAAATTCGCTGGTTTCGATGCAACCGGGGCCCCGCTAGAGTTCGGCACCTCTACGGTGAAAACAGTAGATGATGTCGACACGACCGCCGATGACGAAACCGCCTATAAAACCTTTGTCCGGCTCAAGAATCAGGACGGCGGCTATGTTGCGCCAGTGAAGAAGATGCGAAATGGTGTCTTCGTAGACGCGGACGATGCCCCAGTGCCCATCATGGATGCCGATGGTAATCCAATAGCAGAAGAAGATCGCGCATACGTTTATGAGGTTCCACCCACAGTCTACGGTGAGGCTCCAAACGGCGCCCCGTTGACGTCTTTGGTAGTCTACGGTACCGACGGCAAGCCGGCGGAGAGTAACAACGGCGTTCCGACTACTCCTATAGCCTTACAAGTGGTCACGATCGACCATGACCTTAATGCAGATACCCCAGACGTGATGTGGGTGGTTGTAACATCGAGTGGTGTATTGACTACTGGTGTTTACGATCCTGTGGCCGACAACGGGCGCCGTACTGATGCTGAAAGGGCGGTTTTGGCAAGCGATGCCACCTCCGGCGACCCTGTTCCCACCGTGTTTCGTGGCATAGATGAAATGGACGTCAACATGGAGGACGATGACGTCGACATCGGAATCGAAGTTGACTACGAGGCCGCCAAGGAAAATTTGGCAGAGGCCCAGAAAGCGGCTGCGGACAATGAAGACTTGACAAAGGTTGTCGAGTTGCAAGAAGCCGAGCGCAAGGCGGAGAAAGTGTACAATTTCTTCGCGGCGCAGAAGGCCAGCGCGGAGAAAGACTTGGCGGCAGGCAAACTGAAGGTTGCCCGCTTAGGCGACGATCCGATGACCGACGCAGTCGTGGAAACTGACTATCCTCTCGAAACCACACTGTACACGGTGGAGGAACATGAGGCCCTCACGGAACTGGAAGATAAAAGGGTCGACGCTGCGGATGCCTTGAAGGATGCTTATGACGCCCGAGACGAGGCTTCCGATGTTGTCGAGGAGAAGCAGGGAGATGCCAGAGCGTATCTTGATCAGTTGATCGCGTTGCGCCAGTACGAGAAGGGAGTGGCCGACGCGGCTGCCGAAGATGCCGACGCGGACGACCTCGACGAGAACGACCTAACGGAGGACCAGGTCGAAGCAAATGAGGCGCTGGCAACCGCCGAAGCGCAGCGCGATGCGCACGACGACCTCGAGAATCGCAGCGCCGTCGTCCAGGATTTGGTGAATGCCTTGCTGGTAGCGGATGACGAAATTGGCGACGATGACGGTAAGGCGCTCGTGGATGCGATCGATGCGACCTACCAGACCGCTGAAGGCGCGGCCGACACCGCCAACGCTGCGATGGACGCTGTGGCAGGTCTGGGTGGCGAAGACGGCGACGTCGCTGGAAATGCCGCTGCCATCGCCGCGCTGACTGCCGAGGACAATCCGGACACCGCCGATGTGGACGAGACCGGTCCGGTCACGGTAAACGCGAATAACATCGCGGATACCAACGACATAGCCGTCGCCAACGAGAACACCCTTGTCGACCACGACATGAAGCTCATGGCCAAGAAGGCATACATCGATGCCATTGGGGCAGAGATGGGCTTCGACGCGGCGATGGACGAGGGAACCGGTGATGGCGGCATGAGCCGGATCGACACTAACGAGGCTGGCGTTGCTGCCAATTCGACAGCGATCACGGCCGAGACGGCAGCCCGGATGGAAGCCGACACGGCGCTAGACGGTCGAATCGACGCTGAGGCGTTAGCCCGAGAGGCGGCCGACATAGCGCTGGACGGACGGATCGACACCGAGGCGTCAGCCAGAGAGATGGCCGACACGGCGCTGGGCGGACGGATCGACACCGAGGCGTCAGCCCGAGAGATGGCCGACACGGCGCTGGGCGGTCGGATCGACGCTGAGGAGACGGCCCGAATGGATGCCGACACGATGCTGGGCGGCCGGATCGACACTGAGGAAGCGGCCCGGATGTCAGCGGACGTGGCTGAGGAAGCGGCCCGCATGTCAGCGGACGCGGTTGAGGAAGCGGCCCGGATGGAAGCCGACACGATGCTGCACGGCATGATCGGCGCTGAGGAGACGGCCAGAATGAGTGCCGACACGATGCTGGACGGACTGGTCGCTTCCAATACAGCGAGCATCTCTTCGAACGCGGATAACATCGCCGCCAACATGAACTCGATCGGCGCCAACTCGGCGAGCATTGCGGACAACCGCAACATGATCGGTGAGTTGAGCGATGATCTGAGTGTCGTGCGCGCCGGTGTGGCGGCCTCCATGGCGCTGGCCGGAATGCCGGCGATCAACGGTCGCGGCATCTCCATCGGCGTTGGATCGTTTGACGGTGAGTCGGCGTTTGCCGTCGGCTTCCAGATCCAGGGCGAGATGGCGTCGTTCAAGATTGGCTTGACCAGCGGTGGCGGCGCGACAGGTGCCTCGGCTGGTGTGGGCTTCCAGTTCTAAGCCAATCCCCCTAGCTTCAATCCCCTAAAGAAGCAAGCCGGCGGTCCGTTGATTCGGGCCGTCGGTTTTTTCTATGGGGCCGAATGCTCCTTCTGACGGGCCGCGTCGGCGGCGCTCGCGAACCGGCGGCCCGACCGTCGGCGCCGCTCGGACAGCTTCTGTCGAATCCGCCTCTGTCCGACGTGGCGATGCGCCGTTGCAGTTTCATACACCGGCTGAGCAGCCCCGATACGTACCCGGTGACTTCAAGTGCAGTTCCCGGCACGAAACGAAGATGGAGTATTCCGGCCGGCACGGGAAGGCGCCGACCCGGCAACTGTTCCCGATGGTCCCGGTCAAACATGACGATCGCCCGGCCCCGCGCCCGGGACAGCCGCGGGACGGCTTCTTCGGATACCCCGGGCGAGCGCTCGGCGATGGAGACGATATCGTGGCCGGGATCCCCGGTCCCCTCACGCTTGCCGGAGGGACGCTCTCATCGGCCAGCGGTTTCAATCGGCCGTACCGCCGATCCCGCAGGTGCGTTCCTCGCACGTGCACGGCGCCATGCGCGAACAGCGCTTGCAGGGCTTGCGGGCACGGTTGGGGATCATTCCCCGGCGCCTGTTGCCCGGTCCGGCCCTCGGGCCTCGGTCCGGGCAGGAAGTCCACCCACAGGCGGGTCCTCACGATGATGGGCTTGGCAGCACGGCTGCGTCGCTGCGACTGTACTCGTGCCGGTTCATTGCATCGCCGTCCATCGATCGACCGATCGTTTGGCCCCACGTGAATGGCGTCGATGATGCCTGACGTTGTTCGCGCGCAAACCGAACCGGTCTTCATCGCTCTCCCATCGATCCAACCCGCAACCCCCGTACCGCATGGCCGGGTGCCGTCGCTTGAGCTTCAGGCCCCTGCCCGGGCAGTCCCCCCGCGGCCGGTGCCCGTAACGCGGGCCGGGGGCCGGGCCTCCGGTCGCGGTCCGGTGCGGGCGCAATCGGCTCCACGGCGCCTGCGGACGAACACCCCGGCGATGCGGCGCCGATCGTGCCGGCGGGTCCGGCGCTTGGCGAAAACTCCGATGCCATCGGCGTGCTCGACGGGGCTGTGATCGCGGAGGAGAACGCCGGAATCGCTGGCGACATGGCGCTGGGTGAGCGAATCGACACCGAGACGTCGGACAGGATGGCGGCTGATGACGAGATGAGGGGTCACATCACGACCAACGCCGGCAACATCATGGCGAACGAGATGGCCATTGGTGCAAACGCGGATAACATCTCCGCGAACGCCGGCTCCATCGCTGCCAACATGAGCTCGATCGGTTCAAACGCCAGCGCGATCAGCGACAACCGCAACAGGATCGGCGAGTTGAGCGACGATCCGGCCGTGGTCCGGGCCGGCGTGGCAGCCCCCATGGCGCCCCCGCACCGGTATTTTGCATTGACCGGTTCGAACGCCGCGCTGCCGAGCCCGGTGCGGCGCCCGGTAGGATCCGCGGCACGCGCGCGGCCGGTCCGCGGTGTCACCCTTCGGGCGTGTCGCCCCCCATGTCCCATGCCGCAGGGCGGACCGTCAAGGCGAATGCCCGCAAGGGCGCTCGCCCAACCGCAGCCAGGCTTCAGGCTGAACTCAACAGCCCTGTTCGGCGTTGCCGGGGCGGCGCACACCGCCGGCTGCTGCCTCCTCGCCTCCCCCCGGGGGGTCAACGTGTCCAGCGTGACGAGCGGACCCCCGCATGGGCGTGCCCTCGAACGCGCAACCGGTGCACCCAGGCTCAGCGCGGCGCACCGTGCTCTCGATCCGCCGGTGGCCCAGCAGCTTGCCGATCATCGGCAACTCCTCCCCGAGCGCCAGCGCCCGGGACACCACACTGTGGCGCAGGTCGTGCAAACGCACATCCGGGAGATTCGCTCGAGCCCGAAGCAGGCGCCACGCTGTCGCACATCTATACGAAGGCACAGGACTGGGGGATCGTGGCCAAGGGGACGAATCCCTGCAGGCACGTTGAGCTGTACCGGCAGCGCAAGCGCGAGCGATTCCTCACGGAGGCGGAATTCAGGCGCCTCGGACGCGTGCTGGACGAGGCGTCGGAGAACGGTGGGGCAACGCCGGTAGCCTTTGCGGCGTTTCGCCTGTTGATCCTGACCGGGTGCCGGCGCGGCGAAATCCTCAGCCTGCGCTGGGACGATGTCGATCTGCAAGTCCGCGCGCTGCGCCTGCGCGACACGAAGACGGGGCCGCGCGTGGTGCCCCTGTCGCCGTCGGCGGTGCTGGAGGCCGCCAACCGGGTCGCCAACAGTCGGGCGGAGGATATTCTGTAGGCTATTGTGGCCGGCCCATGCGGTAGCCGACGCCGCGCTGGCTAAAGATGTAGGTCGGATCGCCCGAAGACTGACTGCGTTATCGGTCCTCCTGCAGCGCGGCGATCCATTCCTTGAACTAGACCGGCAAGGCGTCCCATGGGCTGCAAGTCCTGCACGCGATTGCGGACCGCTACCAAAATGACCACGGGAATCGGCAATTCGCTCACATTCTGCCGATACTCGAACCCTCGGTCGACGGTGACAAGCGCATCAAATCCATCTATACCTGCCCGGTGCAGCAGTTCGCCGTTTGTTGTGCCCGCCCAGTCCATTTGCTGCACCGTACGAACCTCGAACGAGTCGGGAAAGAAGGACGCGAGACGTCGCGGTGCGGATTCGTCAAGCAGCAGCTTCAATCGAATCCGACACCACTATTGCCGTAGCGCGTTCCAGCAATGCCACGGCCTGCTCGCGCGTCACGGTGGGGAAGTCGTCCAGAAACTCATCGAGCCGGTCGCCGGCTTCAAGATGCTCCATCAGGATGCGCACGGGCACTCGCGTTCCGGCAAACACGGGAGTTCCGCCAAGAATCTCGGGGTTTCTTTCAATGAGCTTGTCGGCCATTGCGATCTCCGTTCCCCTGCACTCTGCTCGCCACTAAACAGGAGAAGCACTCACCCCCCAGCGCCGCCGCTCCCACCTTTGCATTGATTCAAGTATGCCATATTTGGACTGTTGCCGATGAATCGGGGACCTCATTGCGTGGCTCCAGATCGTTGCCGCCATGAGGCGTTTTAACCGGCCGTACCGCCAATACCGTCGACTCGCTCGACACGTGTACACTCGGCGGCAAACGCGAACATCGCTTGCGACGTTTCCTGTTCGGGGTTGGGGATAATTCTTGAAAATCTGTTTCTCGGTTCAGCCCTCGGCCATCAATCCACGCAGGAATTCCACCGACAGGCGGCTGCTCTTGATGATGGGCGTGCCGACCAAAACGGATGCGTCGCTGTCAATGTACTCGCACCAGATTTTTCCACTACAGTCGATGAGCCGACCGGTCATCTGTTCACAACCCGATGCCTACAGGATATCCGCGGCGATCCCATTGGCGACCCGCTCGGCAGCCTGGTGCACAGAGGATCGCGCCAGGTGCGCGTAGCGCACCGTGCTCTCGATCCGCCGGTGGCCCAGCAGCTTGCCGATCATCGGCAACTCCTCCCCGAGCGCCAGCGCCCGGGACGCCACGCTGTGGCGCAGGTCGTGCAAGCGCACACCCAGGAGATCCGCCCGAGCCCGAAGCACGCGCCACGTGTTGCCCAACTTGCGCAGGTGAGTGCCGGGCTTGCGGCCCGGAATGACCCACTCGCCTCGCCCCGACCCGGGCAGGCCCGCCAGGACCCTGACGGCCGCCGGGGCCAGCGGCACCGCCCGTGGGCCGGTCTTTGCATCGCGCAGGCGCAGTTCCCGGCCCGGCAGGTTCACGTCCGCCCACCGCAGCGTGAGTATTTCGTTTCGACGACACCCCGTCAGCGTCAGTAGCCGGATGGCCGCGATCGCCTCGGCCGAGGCGCCCCCGATCGCCGGGGCCTCCTCCAGCACGCGCCCGAGCCGGGCGAACTCGGCCTCGGTCAGGAACCGCTCGCGTTTGCGGGACCGGTATCGGGTGACGCTCAGGCAGGGGTTTTCCCCGTCTTCGACCAGGCCCCACACCTGCGCCTTGCCGAAGATGTGCGACAGCGTGGCGATCGCGATGTTCGCCTGCGCCGGTATCCCGGCCATGCGCTGATGAAGCTCGATCGCGTGCTCCGGGCGTACCGCGGCCAACGCGACCTTGCCCATGGCCGGGACGATGTGATTGGCGATCACCGTGCGGCGGATCTTGAGCGTCCTGGGCTTGCACTGCACGGCCGTGTGCTCGCGAAGGTAGCGTTCGGCGACTTCGGCGACCGTGGGCCCCGCGCCGGCTTTCGCCGCCGTGCGCTGCGGCACGGGATCCTCTCCGGCCACGATCCGCGCGATCGCGATCGCCGCGCGACGCCGGGCCCGATCGGCGTGCACGACCCCGTGGCGCCCGAGCGTGACCCGCCGGGTGCCGCGCGGCCCCCGCGCCTGCGCGATATAGACCCGGGCTCCGGAGGGATACGCCCGGACCCCGAATCCGGCCAGGCGCCGGTCGGGGTCTGGTGCTGCCGATTAACGCCCCTCGCTTCGCGATCAGCTCATCCAGCAGCTCGCGCGAAATCCCATCGTCGTGCTTCTTTGCCATACCTGTCTCCCTTCGGATAGTTCATGGTATGGCTCATACACACAAGAATCTCTACAGGCTCCAGGTGTGGGTCGTCTCGCTCTACCTTCTCTCGACAAACCTCAAGAGTGTGTCTAGTATGAAATTGCACCGCGACCTGAGCATCACTCAAAAGAGTGCATGGCACTTGGTGCATCGAATACGGGAGGCGATGGCCATACAAGAGAACGGACCTATGAGTGGTCCGGTAGAAGTAGACGAGACCTACTTCGGCGGCAAGAGGCGAACCATGAGGACCAGGCAACGTAAAAGGCTGGAAGGTCGTGGACCCGCCGGTAAGATCGCCGTAGTCGGCGTGAAGGACCGCGCAAGCAACACCGTTCGCGCCAAGGTCGTCCCCAACACCACCGCAGAAACGCTACAAGGCTTCGTTGTCGATAATGCGGATGCGTTCGCTACGCTCTACACCGACGATGCTTCGGCATACCAGAACCTTCCCTACCACCATGAGAGCGTCAAGCACTCTATCTCTGAGTACGTCCGGGAGAGGCGCACACCAACGGCGCGGAGTCCTTCTGGAGCAATCTCAAGCGCGCCCATAAGGGCACGTTCCACAAACTCTCACCCAAGCATGTGAACCGCTACGTTGGCGAGTTCGTGAGCAAGCACAATGTTCGGGAACTGGACACTCGTGAACAGATGGCAACCTTGGCCCGTGGCATGGACCACAAACGGCTCAAGTATCAGGACTTAATAGCGTGACAGACATCATGAAGGCGAAACCTGAGCAGACTCGTCCCACGATTGAGATCGTAAGGAATGACTACCAGCCGTCCAAGTCCGAGTTGGAGGCTGATGTATCGCTACACAACGTACCGGGCGAGACGATCCACGAGCGGGCCAGGAATCTAGCCAAGGCGCTGATCCGGCCAGTTAACGTCGTATGTCCGTCGCCCGAAGGATCACCGCTAGTGGTACGGTAAGCCTCATGTGATAGAGTCCCCCGCCCGAACCCAAAAGAACAATGAAGGTCTAAAGGAAGAGATGGAAAACTGGATTGTTCCAATTGCTTTGGTAGTGATTGCTGTCGTCACCGGAGTCGGAAAATTGGTCTACTGGATGGGTGAAGTCAACACTGATCGGAAAGGGGTCAATGACTTCATGAAGGAGATTCGCGACGACGTTAAGGAAATTCTCGGTCGCTTGGCTCCCTCGCCGTTGGCTGGCGGGAGTCCATTGCGGTTAACAGATTTGGGCAAGTCCATTTCGGTAACGCTTGAGGCGAAAGCGTGGGCAGAGCGAACGGCTCAAGGCCTACAAGCGCAGATTGAGGGAAAGCAACCGTATGAAATCCAGGAGATTTCCTTTGCCCATGTAAAAGACGACTTCACCCCCACCGATGAACAGGACGCAAGGATTAAGTCCTGCGCCTACGAGAATGCATTGCCTCGGGGAAAAGTGCTTGATGTCATGGCAGTGGAATTGCGCGACAAGCTGCTAGAACTTGCTGGGCTTCCAGCACCGGACAACAACGAAGCCGCTTAAATCTCCCTAAATCGTTCGGACACTTGGGCACTTAGGTATATAAGCCCCTTGTCATTGGGCGCGGGCGGATTTGCAATGGCGTCGAGGAAAGCCCTCGCGTGCGTGCGACGGAGCACGACGGTTTCATGCTCCCGCAGGGCTTTCTCCGTCTGCTTCGGGGCGGATACACCGTACGCCGTTGCGGCGCACACTCCGATGGTGTGCGGCCCCGGTGCAGCGCCCGGTGCGAGCCGAAAGACTCGCGCCGGGCAGCCCGCGGTGTCGCTCGCGGGCGAGGAGCGCTACAGAATGTCCTCGGCGAGGCTGTTCGCGACGCGCTCGGCCGCTTCGCGCACCGCCGAGCGCGCCAGGTGCGCGTAGCGCACCGTGCTTTCGATCCGCCGGTGGCCCAGCAGCTTGCCGATCATCGGCAACTCCTCCCCGAGCGCCAGCGCCCGGGACGCCACACTGTGGCGCAGGTCGTGCAAACGCACATCCGGCAGACCCGCTCGAGCCCGAAGCACGCGCCACGTGTTACCCAGCTTGCGCAGGTGAGTGCCGGGCTTGCGCCCCGGTACGACCCACTCGCCTCGCCCCGACCAGGGCAGGCCCGCCAGGACTCTGACGGCTGCCGGGGCCAGCGGCACCGCCCGTGGGCCGGTCTTCGCGTCGCGCAGGCTCAGTTCCCGGCCCGGCAGGTTCACGTCCGCCCACCGCAGCGTGAGTATTTCGTTTCGACGACACCCCGTCAGCGTCAGCAGCCGAATGGCCGCAAGCGCCGCGGCCGAGGCGCCCCCGGTCGCCGGGGCCTCCTCCAGCACGCGCCCGAGCCGGGCGAACTCGGCCTCGGTCAGGAATCGCTCCCGTTTGCGGGACCGGTATCGGGTGACGCTCAGGCAGGGGTTTTCCCCGTCCTCGACCAGGCCCCACACCTGCGCCATACGGAAGATGTGCGACAACGTGGCGATGGCGATGTTCGCCTGCGCCGGTATCCCGGCCATGCGCTGATGAAGCTCGATCGCGTGCTCCGGGCGCACCGCGGCCAACGGGACCTTGCCCATGGCCGGGACGATGTGATTGGCGATCACCGTGCGGCGGATTTCCAACGTCCTGGGCTTGCACTGCACGGCCGTGTGCTCGCGCAGGTAGCGTTCGGCGACTTCGGCGACCGTGGGCCCCGCGCCGGCTTTCGCCGCCGTGCGCTGCGGCACGGGGTCCTCTCCGGCCACGATCCGCGCGATCGCGAGCGCCGCGCGACGCCGGGCCCGATCGGCGTGCACGACCCCGTGGCGCCCGAGCGTGACCCGCCGGGTGCCGCGCGGCCCCCGTGCCTGCGCGATATAGACCCGGGCCCCGGAGGGATACGCCCGGACCCCGAATCCGGCCAGGCGCCGGTCCCAGAACACGGTGTCGGTCTCCACTTCCAGGGCGTTCACCGTGCGGTTGTTGATCCGGCGTTTTCTGTCGTTGCTCATCGATCCTCTCCCACGTCGTGCGACGCCTGCGCGGCCCCGGCGCCGCGGGCGTCCATGTGCCGTTCGATGGAATCTCCCACCCGTGCCGCCGCCGCTCGCTCCGCGCCCCTCATCAGGTGCGCGTAGCGCATCGTGGTCTGCACCTGCGCATGATTCAGCAGCTCGCCGATCATCGACACGCTCTCCCCCGCCGCCAGCGCCCGGCTGGCGTACGAATGACGCAGGTCGTGCAGGCGTACGCCCTGAAGCCCGGCGATCCGCCTGACCCGCCGCCACGTGGACTTGAGCGTCATCAGGCGCCGGCCCGGGCGCTCGCCCGCGATCACCCAGGGGTTGCCCGGCAATCGCGGTATCGCGCACAGGACCCTTTTCGCCGCCGAGGTCAGCGCGACCATGCGCGGTCCGGCCTTGCTGTCGCGCAGCCGAAGCTCCCGCGCGGCGAAGTCCACGTCGTCCCAGCGCAGCGTGAGAACCTCGTCCCGCCGGCACCCGGTGAGCATCAGCAGGCGCAACGCCGCCACCGCCGCCTCGGCCAACGATCCGTCGGCCTCCCCCGCCTTCAGGACCTGCCCGAGGCGCCGGTATTCCTCGCCGCTGAGATAGCGCTCGCGCGCGCGCAGCCGGTACTTCGGAATCGAGCGGCAGGGACTGCGCCTCGGCCCGATAAGCCGCCACTGCTCGGCCTTGTAGAACAGTTGCGAGAGGACCTGCAATGTCGTGTTGGCTACCCCGGGCGTGTCGCGAAGCGCGTAGTGCAGGGCCGCCACGTCCGAGCGCTTTACATCCCCGAGCTTGCGCTCGCCCAGCGCCGGGACGATGTGCTTGTCGATGACGCCCCGATACGATTGCGCGCTGGAGGCCTTGCAGCTGGGCGAAGCGCGCGCAGCGGCAGTTTGCATTGCCCGGGTCGAACGCGACGCTGCGGCGCCCGGTACGATCCCGAGGACCCGCGCGGGCGGCCCGCAGTGTCATCCCCGCGGTTGCAGTGCTACAGGATGTCTTGCGCGAGGCTGTTCGCGACACGCTCGGCCGCTTCGCGCACCGCCGAGCGCGCCAGGTGCGCGTAGCGCACCGTGCTTTCGATCCGCCGGTGGCCCAGCAGCTTGCCGATCATCGGCAACTCCTCCCCGAGCGCCAGCGCCCGGGACGCCACGCTGTGGCGCAGGTCGTGCAAACGCACATCCGGCAGACCCGATCGAGCGCGAAGCAGGCGCCACGTGTTGCCCAGCTTGCGCAGGTGAGTGCCGGGCTTGCGGCCCGGAATGACCCACTCGCCGCGCCCCGACCAGGGCAGGCCCGCCAGGACCTTCACGGCCGCCGGGGCCAGCGGCACCGCCCGTGGGCCGGTCTTTGCATCGCGCAGGCGCAGTTCCCGGCCCGGCAGGTTCACGTCCTCCCACCGCAACGTGAGTATTTCGTTTCGACGACACCCCGTCAGCGACAAGCGACAGGCAAGTCACGGACGGTGATGCAATGAACCCGTACGAGTATATTCACAGCGACGCATCCGCCCTTCCCGGCCAACCCGTCATCAAGGCGACCCGCCTTTCGGTGCAATGCCTGCCGGGACCGATGGCCGAGGGCTGGACCGGGCAACAGGTGCTGGAGAATTATCCCCAACTCTGCCCGGAAACCCCGCAGGTGATCGTCACGTTTGACCCGGACGACGCCGATGAGCCGCTCCCGGACCGTCACGGTCAGCGACATCCCCGGACCGGGCACGACAGGAGAATACCGCCATCCATTCGCCCGTCGGGCGCGTCCAGGTGCGGCAGATCCGCGGCCATGATCACACAGGCGGCCCCCTGGGGTGTTCGGGGCCGTCGGCACCGAGGTCCCGGAGTACCTCGTGCAGGATGTCCTCGAGTCCGTCGCCGTCGAGGACTCCCGCCTACGCGATCGCCACTTGCGCTATCCGGTCGAACGACTCCGGAGCGTGGAATCGGCAGGGCAGCCGTTGCGCATCCGCCCGACCGGGGCAGAACGAGGACGCCAGGACCCGGCTTGCAACCTGGTTGCCAATGGATACGCGCCAGGTAACCGCCCAATCGAAACCGTCCCCATCGGCATCGGTGTACGGCTCTGGAAACGCGGCGATCCGAAAGCGCACGGCATTGCCGGGAGTGACCGCATCGGCGCCGGCGACTCCGCTGCGCCGGATGCCGAAGAGCTTTTCCACCCGGAGTGACCCGACGCAGTCGCCTTGCGGGTCCGAAAAAATGTTGAGACGCGCGCCGTCCCCATGCCGGGGCCGTACGTCATCGACGCGCCGAAGCCCTCGTCAACGGCGGGTCCGCGCGACCGCCGCCAGGTACCCACCGGTCCGTTGCCGGTAAGGCAGAACGAATGACCGAGTCCAAGTGACCGGGTTGGAGAGCGAATCGACGAGACGCTGGCCCTCCACGCCTTTCCATCCCGGCATTGGCTGAAGCTCAGGACCGACAACCCGATGGAGCGGTTGTTGCGCGAGGCACGCCGGCGGACCAGGGTACTGCGCGCCATGCCCGGCGAACCATAAAAAAACCGGCGGCCCGAATCAACGGACCGCCGGCTGTTCTTTCGAGCTGTCAGTTCAGGACTAGAACTGGAAGCCCACACCAGCCGAGGCACCTGTCGCGCCGCCACCGCTGGTCAAGCCAATCTTGAACGACGCCATCTCGCCCTGGAGCTGGAAGCCGACGGCAAACGCCGACTCACCGTCAAACGATCCAACGCCGATGGAGATCCCGCGACCGTTGATCGAAGGCATTCCGGCCAGCGCCATGGAGGCCGCCACACCGGCGCGCACGACACTCAGATCATCGCTCAACTCACCGATCATGTTGCGGTTGTCGCTGATCGCGCTGGCGTTTGAACCGATCGAGCTCATGTTGGAGGCGATGGCACTCGCGTTCGAAGTGATGCTTGACGTGTTGGCATCAATCCGGCCGCCCAGCATCGTGTCGGCTCCCATCCTGGCCGTCTCCTCGGCGCCGATCATGCCGTGCAGCATCGTATCGGCGTCCATCCTGGCCGTCATCTCAGCCGCGTCCGCCGCCATCCGGGCCGTCTCCTCAGTGTCGATCCGGCCGCCCAGCATCGTGTCGGCTGACATCCTGGCCGTCGCTTCCGCCGCGTCCGCCGCCATTCTGGCTGACTCTTCCGCCGCGTCCGCTGCCATTCTGGCTGTCGCTTCCGCCGCGTCCGCCGCCATCCGGGCCGTCTCCTCAGTGTCGATCCGGCCGCCCAGTGCCGTGTCGGCCATTTCTCTGGCCGTCGCCTCAGCCGCGATCGCCGTCGTGTTGGCCGCGATGCTGTCTTCGTTCACCGTGACACGTCCATCAAGAGCCCCGATGTCGGCCTCGTTAGTGTCGATCCGGCTCATGCCTTCGTCGCCGGTTCCCAGGCCCGTCGCCGGGTCGAATCCCATCTCTGCCCCAATGGCTTCGATGTACATCTTCTTTGCCATGAGCTTCATGTCGTGGTCAGCAATGGCGTTTGTATTCGCCGTGACTGCACCGGATTCGTCCACATCCTCGGTAGCTGGATCGTCCACTGCCGTCAGCCCTGCAATGGCGCCTGCGTTGCTCGTGGAGCGATCTGTATTCGCCGTGACTGCACCGGATTCGTCCACATCCTCGGTAGCTGGATCGTCCACTGCCGTCAGCCCTGCAATGGCGCCTGCGTTGCTCGTGGAGCGATCTGTATTCGCCGTGACTGCACCGGATTCGTCCACATCCTCGGTAGCTGGATCGTCCACTGCCGTCAGCCCTGCAATGGCGCCTGCGTTGCTCGTGGAGCGATCTGTATTCGCCGTGATCGGACCGGATTCGTCCACATCCTCGGTAGCCGGATCGTCCGTTGCCGTCAGCGCGGTGATGGCGCCGTCATCGCCGGCAAGGGCCTCGACCTGGGCAGCCAGCCGGTCAGCCGCGGACTTCGCGTCGCTTGCGGTGTCGTAGTTCGAACTGATCGCATCCACGAGCGCCTGACCGTCATCGTCCTCATCGCCCGTTGCCAGCAACCCATCCACCAACGCCTTGACGGGATTGGCATCGTCGAGCGCCTGGAGCTCGTTGAACGAAGCAAGCTGAGCCTCGGCGTTAGCCAGATTCTCGTTTGCCGTCTTCTGGGCAGCCGTTTCCTCTTCAGCCTCAGCCTTAGTAGCTGCCGCGTCGGCCGCTGCCTGCTGGGACTTGCGCAATATGACCAACTGCTCAAGATAACTCTGGGTATCTCTCTGGTTGGCCTCGACATCATTGGTAGCGGCGACTCGGGCGTCATAAGCATCCTTCAAGGCCTCCGCAGCGTCGGTTTCAGCTTCCTCCAGGTCCGTGAGGGCCTCATAGTCTTCCACCGTGTACGGTGTGTCCTGGAGGACAAAAATAGTTTCCACCTCGTTTGGGGTAGCCGGATTGTCGCCCAGGCGGTCAACCACCAGGTCGCCATCGGCCAACGAGTCGTACACGTTTTCCTTCTGCGCCGCGAAGAAGTCGTACTGTGCCTGCGCCCTGCGCACATCTTCTGTCAACTGGACAGTCCGTGTGCCGTCCTGATTGTCCGCGAGCGTTTTCTCGGTGGCTTCCAATTTGTCCTTGGCCATCTTGTATTCGCTGTCGACCCCGCCGATCGTCTGGTCTTCCAGAACGTCAGTAGCAGTCTGTACACGCAAAAACGTGATTCCGTCGGTGGTGGCATCAAGGTCATGGTCGAAATCCGTCTCCAACACGAAGGAGGTACTTCCATCGTCCGTGCCGTCGGGATTGACCTTCGTAAGACCGCCAGTGAGTGCGGTTGGAACCTCATACTGGCGGTCGCCGCTCCCATCCAAGACGGGGGCACCGTCCTCATCCACCATCAGTTGCGGCCCCACCGTGGCGCCGCCCTGCTTCTTGACCCGGACATAGGTCGTATACACGGCATCGTCTATATCGTCGGTGGCGTCAGTGTCCGCCGTTGTTATCACCGTATAGGTTTCATACTCATACGCCTGCCCGGTGGAATCGTAACCGGCAAAATCGGTTATGTAATTCTCGAGCTCAACCGTGTCTCTCAACGCCTGAGCCGTATCGGCAGCCGCCTCGGCCTTTGTAAAGGCGCTGGAAGCCGCCTTAGCCTTAGCCAAGCGGTCTTCTTCAGCGAAAACCGCCTCGTAAATGGCCCCATCGCCGGAGTGCGCATTGCGAGCCGCAACCGCATTAAGGTGGGCTCCCATGGCTTCTTCCAGTTTCTCCAGGTTTCTGGCGGAATCATCGTCGTCGTACCGCTTTTGCGCCTTGTCCAACTCGTCCGCGGCATCCACTGCAGCCTGGTAGAGCGTACGGGCCTTCGCGATACCGCCGCCGACATCGCCGGTGCAGGCTCTCGCCATATTCAACAGCGCGGCTTCCTGCATTGGGGTCAACCCGTTGTCTTGCACTTTGCCCTTGTCAGCGGCAGCCTTCGCCGCTTTGACCTGCGCCGCACACGCCTGCGGATCCCCGTAGGCATCGGGGGCTGGAATCTGCTGGGCAAACGTCGGCCCTGCCGCCAGTGCACCCAAACCGAGCGCCCCAAGCGCCATTATCACAAAACGTTTCAGAACCATGAGCGTTCCCCTTTTCATCGCGGGCGCGACCTGCGGATTGTGGGGAACCGACAGGCATGCGACAGACTACGCTCGAATACGATAACGCATTGTTTTTCCTATATTTATGTCTTTCTTTCAACGCCCATCCAGGTAGCATGAACGACAGGCGTACGCTCAAGTGCGCGGGACTTTGATGTTCATTTCGTACGGTTTGCTTACAAGTTTTCGGAGCTCGCGCGCCACCGCGTCGCGCGACCGGGTCCGAGTAGGCGGGGGCATTGCTGCGCCCCGCCCCTCACAGACCCGAGCGAGCGGAATTCCCGCACTCGGTTCCTCACTTGACAGATTCGCTGCAAGGACCGGGCCATCGACGCACGATCCGTACTGAAGGCAAGGGGTATCGCTTGAGCAGTGCATTCATCCGGTCCCAGTTCATACGCCGAAGGCGGTTGCGGCGAGAGAGCCACTTCCGCCAAATTCGAATGACCTGGTAGCGGAACCACTCCAGTCGTTTGCCGTTCCCCGTCAGACCGTAATATGCGCAGTGTCCCCGGATCATCAGGGCAAGGTGGTCGCGTTGCGCCTCGATCGGCAGGTGCCGGTGCCTCTTGCACCAGTCGTGCACCGATTTCAGCGCGCGGGCGAACCGTCCCTTGGCCGTGATCTGGCAAACCACGTCCTTACCTCGTCTCGACCGTCCCCAGACGTGGGTGAAGCCGAGAAAGTCGAACGTCGTGGCCGTCGCCATCCAATGCCGCCCGTAGGGGCGCGTCCGGCGAAAGTCCACGTAGCGCGTCTTGGTCTCATGGAGCTTGAGCCCGTAGCGACCCAGACGTTTCCCCAGCACGTCAAGCACGCGCTTGCCGCTGAGGCGGTCTTCAAAGGAAAGTACAAAATCATCGGCGAATCGCACTAGCTGACACTCCCCGTGGAGGCGCGGTTTCACCACTTGCTCGAACCACAAGTCCAGCACATGGTGCAGGAATACGTTCGATATCAGCGGCGAAATTACACCACCCTGAGGCGTTCCGGCGACCGGCCTGTGCACGGTGCCCGCTTCGAGCACCCCCGCGTTCAGCCACTTATCGATCATGCGTCTGACGACGCCATCCTTGATCCGCAAGTCGAGGAATGACCGCAGGTGGGAGAACGGGATCGTATCGAAGTATTTCGAGACATCCGCGTCAATCACCCACCGCTGGCGGTGCTCAATGATGCCCTTGCGCAAGTCGTCAAGGGCGTCGTGGGCCGAGCGTCCGCGCCGGAACCCGTACGAGCACGGCAGAAAGTCCGTCTCGTAGATCGGCTCCAGCAACATCAGCACAGCCCGCTGCGCCACCTTGTCTTCAAAGGTCGGAATGCCCAAGGGACGTTTCGTGCCGTCCGCCTTCGGGATGTAGTGCCGCCGCACCGGCGGTGCGACATAGCGGCCCGACTCGATCCGGTTCAGGAGGTCTTCAAGATTGGCCTCCAAATCCTTCTCATAGTCCGCGCCCGTCACCCCGTCGATGCCCGGTGCACCGTCCTTTCGCGTCCGCCGATACGCCTCCAGCATCCATTCCCTGTCGATCAGGTGATGCAGCGACGTGAACACCCGCTCCGGGTGCTTCCTCGCCTGTTCGGCTATCCACTGCTGTTTCGTGTACGTGTTTGTGGAACTCAGCGTTTCCTCCAGCGTTTCCCATCAGTGGGTCTGTACAAATGACGCCCCGCTTCCCTCCAGCGGGTCCCGATGGCCACGGTTCCCCGCCTTCACAGGTACTATCAAGGCGCTAAGACTTCCTGCTCCGCATGGCCTTCGGCTTATTGATTCGCCAGCCGACTCCGCGGGGTGCCTGCCCTGTTTGTGTCCGCCCAAGGCGCTCACGCCGCCGTGCAGGCTCGGCGACGGGCCAGGGTCTACATTGTTCACGCTGGCCTCCCCGTTCCAGCGGTCTCGCCCACGGGCAAGAGCAGGATCTCCCAGGTTCCCTGACGATCCATACCGTGACTCTGCGCCGGTCCACGACCCCGGACGACCCTTCGCGCCTCGCCGCTAACGGCGCTTCCGGTGCTGCCCCCGGCCACTTAACACCGAAGGCGTCATCGATTCCGATTTCGAGGCTTCCTCCGCCGCTTCATCACCTGCTGTCTACGCTTCACGACGGGCGTTGCCGCGCGCCACGCAAGACTCGCTTCCGGCTGGCGGGCTGCGCCTTTGCCGGGCGGGAGTCAAACCCGCTGGATCGCTACGAGAGGTTTCAGTTCAATTCATAGCATTCTCCTCTCCAGGGCTTTCCCTGGCGCAATAAGCGTTCGGTCACGCGGCGATGAGTATGGAGGATTCAACGATTGAGCGTTCGCTTCCAGTCCTTGCGGAGGGGTCGCAACCAGATGTCCTTTTTCGGCTGGGCTCGTTTCGTATGCCTGTCATAGCGTCCTCTTCCTTGGGTGGTTCCGACATGTGTCCAGCCGGAGGCGTTGTAGACGGCGCCGGTGTAGCGCGGGGTCTCGACGAAGGTCTCGATGAGTACGGGGATGGTGTTGTAGCGCTCGGTCCAGTCCCGTGGCAAGCGGCGGCGCACGAGGGCGAGGATGTGCGAGCCGAGGTTGGGGATTTTGATCCACGGCAGGATGAGGAACCGCGGGTTGTCGACCACCAGCGGCAGGTTCTTCTCGCGCTTCTCGGGCGTCCATCCGATGAACTTGTCGCGCGGGGCGAGCTTCCACGCGGCGGTGGAGAAGCCGAGCATGGCGACGGGCCAGCCGTCGCGGTCGCGGACGGCGTAGCGCATTTGCGCGCCCACCAGGGTCTTGTAGCCGAGGTAGTGGTAGCGGGCGACGAACTCGTTCCAGAGCTTCCCTTCCCGGGTGTTGCGCACGACGGTGCGGAAGTCGAGCGGGCGAACCCCCTCCAGCGTCGTCGGCGCCGGGAACAGCGGCGGCTCGGTCTGGGGTCCGAAGACGATGGGCTTGGGCCGGCCCTGTTTTCCTCTTGGCGGCGGCAGCGCGATCGCGCCGTCGCGGTGCATGGCGAGCATGGTCACCTTGGCCATCATGTCCTTGAGGCCGCCGTCGGGCTTGAACCAGCCGATGCGCCGGCAGAACTCTCTCGCCAGGGCGGCGCGGGTCGGCTGCGGCTCGGCGGCGATCAGGGCGCGCAGCAGCGCCATCTCCTCAGCCGTGAAGTCGCGCCCGTAGTAGCGGCACTCGATGGCGCCGGTCATCCCGGCGCCGTGAACTCGCGCTTGCGCTCCTCGCTCATCGACCAGGGCAGCCAGGGTGACAGGTCGTCCGGCGGCCTGCCGCCATTCTCCGCGCAAGCTGCCAGCCACGCCTCCAGCCAGCACTGGACGTCGATGCCGTTCAAGGCGAGGGTGCCGACGACCGAGTACATCATCGCGGTGAAGTCGGCGCCGAGCCTGCTGTCCGAACCGAAGCTCAATCGACGCCCGATAACGGCCCCTCGGAACGCGCGCTCCGCGGCATTGTTGTCCATGGGCACCTGGGGATTGTCGACGAAGACGCTCAGTCCCTCGCGGTGCTTGAGCAGCGAGCGTAGCGCCTTGCCCTGGCGCGCCTTGACCGGCAAGTCGGCCAACTCCGCTTCGGCCCGCGCGAACAGACCGTCGACGGCCTTCTTCAGTGCCCCCTGCGCGGCGTCGAACGCCGGCGTCTGGTGGTCGAGAGCGGGGTCGTAATGCTCCAGCCGCTCCTTGTTCAGCCGGCAGGTCGACGCGAACCGCTCGACCCATCCCTCGCACCACTGCGTCAGCTTTTGCTGTCCGGCCGCACACTCGATGAAGTCGCGCCGCTGGTGCACCCAACACCAGCACAGGATCACCTTGCCGTCGAGCCCGCGCGCCATCTTGATGTAGGCGCTGTAGCGGTCGCAGACCAGGAACACGATGCCCTTGACCGAACCGAACAGCCTCATCGCGGCCTCGGCGCTGCGCGAGGGGTCCGCCACGAAGTAGACCGCATCGGCGCTGACCGAGATCCACAGCCACGCACGCCGCGAGCGGCCAGTCTCGCTCAGCGACTGGATGCGCCAGCCGGTCTCGTCGGCGTGGCGCACCGCCATCTCGTTCTGGTGGGTGAGGATCGCCGCGGCGAGCGGCGCGAACAGCACCGGGCAGCGACGCACGCTGTCGGCTATGGTTCCTGGCGCGATCGCCAGCCCCTGATCCGTCATCCACGCCGCGGTCCGCCGCAGGGGGCGGTGGCAGGCAAATCGCTCGTACAGGATGCGCGCCCAGACGCTGGTCCCGTAGGGCGTCCTGGGGAACAAGCGGGCCGGCGGAGGCGCGATCGCTTGCAGTGGCGAGGACAGGCAGTCGCAACCCCGACGGTAGCGCGGGCGCACGATCCTGCGGACATGGGCCTTGACCGCGATCTCGATGACGGACGAGGAACGCTCGCCGTCGGCGACATAGGGCTTGCCGCAACAGGAACACACGCGCGCGTCCTCTGGCGGCTCCTGCCGTTCCTCCTTCTCCTCCAGCGTTGGCCGCTGGGTGCGCCCGTGGCCGGCCGCACCGCGCTGCTGGCCGCGCTTGCGCTCCGACCGCGGCGTTTCCTGCTTCTCGCTCCTGCCCCCGAATACCGCCTTCGACAACACGGCCCGGCTCGAGCGCAGCTGGGCAATCCGGGCTTGCAGCCTCGCTCTGTGGGCGCGCAGCGCCTTGATCTTCTTGCCCTGTGCAGCGTTCGCCTTGCGCTGTCGGGCGATCTCCTTGTGCAGCGACTCGATGGTCCTGTTCCGATCGCGCACTGTCCTGAAGACCGCGGACAGCAGGGGACGTTCGGCAAGCTCGGCCTCCAGCTTCTCGTTCTTGATGGCCGACGTTCTCACGGCCACCTGCAGACGGATGATGCGGCTCTGCTGCGCCTTGATGAGGTCCATCTGGTCGTGGTATCCCGCCAGCTCCCCGCGCTGCAGCTTGGTTTCGAAGGTCAGTCGGCGCACTGTCGCCTTGAGGTCCTGCAACCGTTCCTGCTCGCGGCGCAGCCGGCGGTTCTCCCGGTTCAGCCGACGGGTCTCGCGGTTCAGGGAACCGACTTCCCCGCGCAGTCCCTTGATCGTGTCCTTCTGCTTGCGCGCGCGGTCCAGCGCCTTGCGCAACTGGACGCTCGCCCGGGGCCGAGACGGCTGTGCGCGCCGTTTCCACCTGCGAAGCGCCGCAACCTTCCTGCGCAATGCCGTGAGTTCGTCCTTCTGCTCCTGCGGCTGCTCCAGGGCCTTGCGCAGCCGGGCATTCTCGCGGGTCAGAGAATCGATTTCCCGGCGCAGCGCCACCGCCGTCCCCTTGCCGGGCTGCAAAGTCTGCAAGGCTTCGCGCAACTGGAAAACTTCCTTGCGCAGCGACATGATCGTGCTGCTCTTGCGCGAGTCGACACCGGCCTGCGAAAGCAGCTTCTCCAGCCGCGCCACCTCCGTCTGGAAGAACAGCGCATCCTTCGCCGTACGGCGGACTTCCTTCACCTCCTCGACGGCAGCCGTGAGCTTCTCCCGGCTCTTGTCGAGCTGCGTCTTCAGCAAGCCCGCGCGGGAACGGGCATCTATCTCCGCCCGGCGCAGCTCCTCCGCGCGCGTATCCGCCGCGTCCGCCCGTGCCCGTTCCGTCTCCGCGCGGGCCTGTGCCTGTTCGTACAGAGACCGCCAATCGCGCGGCTCCGATGCCGGCGCCGGCGTCGGCGGCGACCAGAACTCGCCGTCCGCCTCGGCCAGCGTCAAACTCGTCCCGAAGTCCTCGTCGCGCATCGCCATGTGCGCGACCATAGCAAATCGTCGGAGGCGTTACCAGTGTCTTGTAAAGGGTGTCCAAAATGATGTCAGCCCTCTCCATCGCCGCGTGACCGAACGCTTACGCGACCGGAGCACACCATGCCCAAAACCAGTCAACGGCGGCTGACCAAACGCAGCGTGGACGCGCTCGCCAGCCGGGAGAAGGACTACCTGGTCTGGGATCGCGACCTGCCCGGATTCGGGGTCCGCGTGCTGGTGAGCGGGCGCAAGGTCTTCGTGGTGCAGGCGCGCGGGCCGGGGGGCAGCAAGCGGCGCAGCATCGCCCGGCACGGGCGCGTGCCCGTGGCCGAAGCGCGCAGGCAGGCGGCGGTGGCCATCGATCGCATCAAGCAGGGGGCTGACCCGAATCCGCAGGCGGCGCCCGGGGAACCGACGGTGGCGGCGTTGGCCGAGCGTTACATGCGCGTGCATGTCGCGGTCAGCTGCAAGGCCTCGAGCGCGCAATCGTACCGGGGCGTCATCGACAACCACATCGTCCCGGCGCTGGGCGAACGCAGGCTCGGGGATGTCAAGCGCGCGGACGTGGCGGCCCTGCACTACGCGCTTCGCGACACGCCCGGGGTGGCCAACACGACCTTGCAGGTCCTCTCGCAACTGTTCTACAAGGCCGAACAGTGGCGGCTGGTCGGCCCGGGGCGCAGTCCCTGCCGCTCGATTCCGAAGTACCGGCTGCGCGCGCGCGAGCGCTATCTCAGCGGCGAGGAATACCGTCGCCTCGGGCAGGTTCTGAAGACGGGGGAAGCGGACGGATCGCTGGCCGAGGCGGCGGTGGCGGCGTTGCGCCTGCTGATGCTCACCGGGTGCCGGCGGGACGAGATTCTCACGCTGCGCTGGGACGACGTGGACTTCGCCGCGCGGGAGCTTCGACTGCGCGACAGCAAGGCCGGACCGCGCATGGTCGCGCTGACCTCGGCGGTGAAACGGGTCCTGTGCGCGATACCGCGATTGCCGGGCAATCCCTGGGTGATCGCGGGCGAGCGCCCGGGCCGGCGCCTGATGACGCTCAAATCCACGTGGCGGCGGGTCAGGCGAATCGCCGGGCTTCAGGGCGTACGCCTGCACGACCTGCGTCATTCCTACGCCAGCCGGGCGCTGGCGGTGGGGGAGAGCGTGTCGATGATCGGCGAGCTGCTGAACCATGCGCAGGTGCAGACCACGATGCGCTACGCGCATCTGCTGAGGGGTGCGGAGCGAGCGGCGGCGGCGCGGGTGGGCGATTCCATCGAACGGCACATGGACGCCCGCGGCGCCGGGTCCGCGCAGCCGGGGCACGGCGTGCGGGAGGTTCGATGAGCACTGACAGAAAACGGCGGATCACCAACCGCACGGTGAACGCCCTGGCGGTGGAGACCGACACCGTGTTCTGGGACCGGCGCCTGGCCGGATTCGGGGTCCGGGCGTACCCCTCCGGGGCCCGGGTCTATATCGCGCAGGCACGGGGGCCGCGCGGCACCCGGCGGGTCACGCTCGGGCGCCACGGGGTCGTGCACGCCGATCGGGCCCGGCGTCGCGCGGCGCTCGCGATCGCGCGGATCGTGGCCGGAGAAGACCCCGTGCCGCAGCGCACGGCGGCGAAAGCCGGCGCGGGGCCCACGGTGGCCGAAGTCGCCGAACGCTACCTTCGCGAGCACACGGCCGTGCAGTGCAAGCCCAGGACGTTGGCGATCCGCCGCTCGGTGATCGCCAACCACATCGTCCCGGCCATGGGCAAGGTCCCGTTGGCCGCGGTGCGCCCGGAGCACGCGATCGAGCTTCATCAGCGCATGGCCGGGATACCGGCGCAGGCGAACATCGCGATCGCCACGCTGTCGCACATCTTCCGGATGGCGCAGGTGTGGGGCCTGGTCGAGGACGGGGAAAACCCCTGCCTGAGCGTCACCCGATACCGGTCCCGCAAACGCGAGCGGTTCCTGACCGAGGCGGAGTTCGCCCGGCTCGGGCGCGTGCTGGAGGAGGCTCGGGCGACCGGGGGCGCCTCCGCCGAGGCGATCGCGGCCATCCGGTTGCTGACGCTGACGGGGTGCCGTCGCAACGAAATACTCACGTTGCGGTGGGAGAACGTGAACCTGCCGGGCCGGGAACTGCGCCTGCGCGATGCGAAGACCGGCCCGCGAACGGTGCCGCTGGCCCCGGCGGCCGTGAAGGTCCTGGCGGGCCTGCCCTGGTCGGGGCAAGGCGAGTGGGTCATTCCGGGGCGCAAGCCCGGCACTCACATGCGCAAGCTGGGCAACGCGTGGCGCCTGCTTCGCGCCCGGGCGGGTTTGCCGGATGTACGTTTGCACGACCTGCGCCACAGTGTGGCGTCCCGGGCGCTGGCGCTCGGGGAAGAGTTGCCGATGATCGGCAAGCTGCTGGGCCACCGGCGGATCGAAAGCACGGTGCGTTACGCGCACCTGGCGCGATCCTCTGTGCACCAGGCTGCCGAGCGGGTCGCCCATGGGATCGCCGCGGATATCCTGTAGGCATCGGGTTGTGAACAGATGACCGGTCGGCTCATCGACTGTAGTGGAAAAATCTGGTGCGAGTACATTGACAGCGACGCATCCGTTTTGGTCGGCACGCCCATCGTCAAGGGCCGCCGCCTGTCGATGGAATTCCTGCGTGGATTGATGGCCGAGGGCTGAACCGGGAAACGGATTTTCAAGAATTATCCCCGACCCGGACAGGAAACGTCGCAAGCGATGTTCGCGTTTGCCGCCGAGTGTACACGCGTCGAGCGAGTCGACGGTATTGGCGGTACGGCCGGTTAAAACGCCTCATGGCGGCAACGATTTGGAGCCACGCAATGAGGTCCCCGATTCATCGGCAACAGTCCAAATATGGCATACTTGAATCAATGCAAAGGTGGGAGCGGCGGCGCTGGGGGGTGAGTGCTTCTCCTGTTCAGTGGCGAGCAGAATGCAGGGGAACGGAGATCGCAATGGCCGACAAGCTCATTGAAAGAAACCCCGAGATTCTTGGCGGGACTCCCGTGTTTGCCGGAACGCGAGTGCCCGTGCGCATCCTGATGGAGCATCTTGAAGCCGGCGACCGGCTCGATGAGTTTCTGGACGACTTCCCCACCGTGACGCGCGAGCAGGCCGTGGCATTGCTGGAACGCGCTACGGCAATAGTGGTGTCGGATTCGATTGAAGCTGCTGCTTGACGAATCCGCACCGCGACGCCTCGCGTCCTTCTTTCCCGATTCGTTCGAATATCGGCAGAATGTGAGCGAATTGCCGATTCCCGTGGTCATTTTGGTAGCGGTCCGCAATCGCGTGCAGGACTTGCAGCCCCTGGTCCCAGGAGTTATTGCCGTTTTATCCGAGAATCTGCAGCGGCGCATCTACCGAGTGTCCTCCCAGGCCGCTGGCGGTAGCCGGGTCGAGATGTAGTCATGGTCCGCCAACCTCGAAGGCACCGTCCAGCGTCACGGGTAGCTCCATGCGTAGTTCGTCCCGATACAGCCCGTGTTCATCGTCCCATTCTTCCAGGATAAGCCCAAGGGACGCCTTGCCGGTCCAGTTCAAGGAATGGATCGCCGCGCAGCAGGAGGACCGATAACGCAGTCAGTCTTCGGGCGATCCGACCTGCATCTTTAGCCAGCGCGGCTTCCGGCCGTTGCCCCACCGTTCTCCAGCGCCTCGTCCAGCACGCGTCCGAGGCGCCTGAATTCCGACTCCGTGAGGAATCGCTCGCGCTTGCGCTGCCGGTACAGCTCAACGTGCCTGCAGGGATTCGTCCCCTCGGCCACGATCCCCCAGTCCTGTGCCTTGGTATAGATCTGAGACAGCGTGATGACCACGTTGTTCGCCTGCACCGGCGTTATCGTGGCCGGAGAGGACCCCGTGCCGCAGCGCACGGCGGCGAAAGCCGGCGCGGGACCCACGGTGGCCGAAGTCGCCGAACGCTACCTTCGCGAGCACACCGCCGTGCAGTGCAAGCCCAGGACGCTTCAGATCCTCCGCACGGTGATCGCCAATCACATCGGTCCGGCCATGGGCAAGGTCGCGTTGGCCGCGGTGCGCCCGGAGCACGCGATCGAGCTTCATCAGCGCATGGCCGGGATACCGGCGCAGGCGAACATCGCCATCGCCACGTTGTCGCACATCTTCCGTATGGCGCAGGTGTGGGGCCTGGTCGAGGACGGGGAAAACCCCTGCCTGAGCGTCAGCCGATACAGGTCCCGCAAACGGGAGCGGTTCCTGACCGAGGCGGAGCTCGCCCGGCTCGGGCGCGTGCTGGAGGAGGCCCCGGCGACCGGGGGCGCCTCGGCCGCGGCGCTTGCGGCCATTCGGCTGCTGACGCTGACGGGGTGTCGTCCAAACGAAATACTCACGCTGCGGTGGGCGGACGTGAACCTGCCGGGCCGGGAACTGAGCCTGCGCGATGCGAAGACCGGCCCACGGGCGGTGCCGCTGGCCCCGGCAGTCGTCAAGGTCCTGGCGGGCCTGCCCTCGTCGGGGCGCGGCGAGTGGGTCATCCCGGGCCGCAAGCCCGGCACTCACCTGCGCAAGCTGGGCAACACGTGGCGCGTGCTTCGGGCTCGAGCGGATCTGCCGGATGTGCGCTTGCACGACCTGCGCCACAGTGTGGCGTCCCGGGCGCTGGCGCTCGGGGAGGAGTTGCCGATGATCGGCAAGCTGCTGGGCCACCGGCGGATCGAAAGCACGGTGCGCTACGCGCACCTGGCGCGCGCGCCAGTGCGCCGCGCCTGGGTGCACCGGTTGCGCGTTCGAGGGCACGCCCATGCGGGGGTCCGCTCGTCACGCTGCACGCGTTGGCCGCCCCGGCAAGGTCGAACAGGACTGTTGAGTTCAGCCTGAAGCCTGGCTGCAGTTGGGCGAGCGCCACGCCCGAAGGGTAACACCGCGGACCGGCCGCGCGCGTGCCGGGGATCCTACCGGGCGCTGCACCGGGGTCGGCAGCACCGCATTCGAACCGGGCAATGCGAGATGCGGGGGCGTTCTTCGAGACCCTTGCACATCCGCCCGTTGCCAATGACAAACCCGCCGCGGCGTTGCACGAAAACACCCGGCGCAGCGCCTCGTGCCCCGGCATCGCCGAGCCGGACCGCTATCGGAAGCGCCGGACCGCCCGGCGCGTTCGCCGCCGCATCCCCCGGGGTGTTCCTCTGCAGGCGCCGTGCAGCCGCTCCGGTGCCCACCCGAGCATGACCCGACGCCCGGCCACCGGCCCGCGTTACGGACACCGCCCGCGGGGAAAGCCCGGGCAGGCGCCTGAAGCGCCGGCGACGGCGCCCGGCCAAGCGGGATGGGGTTGGGAGCCGGGTGAATGAGAGCGCGATGAATTCCGGCTTGGCTTGCTCGAACAACCTCAGACATAGTCGACGCCATGCAAGTGGGGCCAGATGACCGGCGAATCACTGCACGGCGATGCACTTAACCGGCACGCGTGCAGTCACAGCGACGCAACGGTGCCGGTCGGTAAGCCCGTCATCAAGGGGACCGGCCTGTCGGTGCAATGCCTGCCGGAATCGATACCCGGGGACCGCGCCGAACAACGGGTGCCGGAGAATGATCCCCAACTCCGTGCGCAGGCCCCCCGCCATGTTCGCGCTGGCCGCCGAGCGCAAGGGCGACGAACGGGTCTGCGGAATCCATGGCAGGGCCGATTGAAACTGCCGGGCGATGAGAACGATCGCCCGGTCAGCGCGACGGGACAAGGGAATCCCGGGCACCGGGATCGTCCCATCGCCGGGCACTCGCCCGAAGTGTCCGAAGAAACCGTCCCGCGGCCGTCCCGGGCGCGGGGCCGGGCGATCGTCATGTTTGACCGGGACCATCGGGAACAGGTGTCTGGCCCGCGCCTCCCCATGCCGGTCGGGATACCCTGTCCACGTCAGACGCCGAGGCATCCTCCTGAAGTCTGCGAGCATGTGTCCGGAGGCCTCACGGCCTATGAAACTGCAACGGCGCATCGCCACGTCGGACAGAGGCGGATTCGACAGAAGCTGTCCGAGCGGCGCCGACGGTCGGCCCGCCGGTTAGCGAGCGCCGCCGACGCGGCCCGTCAGAAGGAGCATTCGGCCCCATAGAAAAAACCGGCGACCCGAATCAACGGACCGCCGGCTGTTCTTTCGAGCTGTCAGTTCAGGACTAGAACTGGAAGCCCACGCCAGCCGAGGCACCTGTCGCGCCGCCACCGCTGGTCAAGCCAATCTTGAACGACGCCATCTCGCCCTGGATCTGGAAGCCGACGGCAAACGCCGACTCACCGTCAAACGATCCAACGCCGATGGAGATGCCGCGACCGTTGATCGCCGGCATTCCGGCCAGCGCCATGGAGGCCGCCACACCGGCCCGGACCACATCGATCTGCTCTCGGTTCGTCATGATAGCGGTGGCGTTGGAAGCGATATTCGCTTTGTTCGTCGAAATATCGCCTGCGTTGGCAGTGATGCGCATGTCGTTCGAAGAGATGCTCGCAGTATTGGAAGCGACCAGTCCGTCCAGCATCGTGTCGGCTTCCATCCGGGCCGCTTCCTCAGTGTCGATCCGGTCGCCCAGCATCGTGTCGGCATCCATTCGGGCCATCTCCTCAGCGTCGATCCGACCGCCCAGCATCGTGTCGGCATCCATTCGGGCCATCTCCTCAGCGTCGATCCGGTCGCCCAGCATCGTGTCGGCATCCATTCGGGCCATCTCCTCAGCGTCGATCCGACCGCCCAGCATCGTGTCGGCATCCATTCGGGCCATCTCCTCAGCGTCGATCCGGTCGCCCAGCATCGTGTCGGCATCCATTCGGGCCATCTCCTCAGCGTCGATCCGACCGCCCAGCATCGTGTCGGCATCCATCCGGGCCGTCTCCTCAGCGTTGATCCGTCCGTCCAGCATCGTGTCGGCTGCCGCCCTGGCCATCTCCTCAGCGCCGATCCGACCGCCCAGCGCCATGTCGTCTTCAATTCTGGACTGCTCCTCGGCGAACACCGCCCCGTCCAGAAGGTCAATCGCTGTCGAGTTGACCTTAATGGCAGCCTCGTTGGTGTCGATCCGGCTCATGCCTTCGTCACCGGTTCCCAAGCCCGTCGCCGGGTTGAATCCCATCTCTTCCCCAATGGCATCGATGTACATCTTCTTTGCCATGAGCTTCATGTCGTGGTCAGCAATGGCGGTTGTATTCGCCGTGACCGGACCGGATTCGTCCACACCCTCGGTAGTTGGATCGTCCTCGGCAGTCAGCGCGCCGATGGCAGCCGTATTTTCAGCGACCGTGCCCGCGTCGCCACTCAGACCTTCCACAGCCTCCATTGCCGCGGTGGCCGTGGTCTTCGCGTCGCTGGCGGTTTCGTAGTTCGAGCCGATCGCATCCACGAGCGCCTGACCGTCATCGTCGCCATCGCTGCCGTCAGCTTCCACCAAGGCATTCACCAACGCCTTGACCGGATTGGCATCGTCGAGAGCCTGGAGATCGGTGAACGACTTAAGCTGAGCGTTTGCGGTAGCCAGATTCTCGTTTGCCGTCTTCTGGGCGGCCGTTTCCTCTTCAGCCTCGGCCTTAAGGGCGGCCGCGTCGGCCGCTGCCTTCTCGTTCTGGCGCAACGCCACCAACTGATCAAGATACGCTTGGGTATCTCTCTGGTTGTCCTCAAGGTCCTTGGAAGCGGCGACTCGGTCGTCATAAGCATCCTTCAAGGCCTCCGCAGCGTCGGTTTCAGCGTCCTGCAGGTCCGTGAGGGCCTCATAGTCTTCCACGGTGTACGGTGTGTCATCGAGATCAAAATCAGTTTCCACCTCGTTTGGTGTAGCCGGATTGTCGCCCATGCGGTCAACCACCAGTTTGCCTGCCGCCAACGATTTGTCCACGCGGGCCTTCTGCGCCGCGAAGAAGTCGTACTGTGCCTGCGCCCTGCGCACATCTTCTGTCAACTGGATAGTCAGCGTGCCGTCCCGATTGCCCGCAAGCGCTTTCTCGGTGGCTGCCAATTTGTCCTTGGCCATCTTGTATTCGGAGTTGACCCCGCCGATCGTTTTGTCTTCAAGGACGTCAGTAGCAGTCCCTACACGCAAAAACGTGATTCCGTCGGTTTCGGCATCAAGGTCATGGTCGAAATCCGTCTCCAACTCGAAGGAGGTACTTCCATCGTCCGTGCCGTCGGGATTGACCTTCGTAAGACCGCCAGTGAGTGCGGTTGGAACCTCATATTGGCGGTCACCGTTCCCATCCAGGTCGGGGTTACCGTCCGCATCCACCATCAGTTGCGGCCCCACCGTGGCGCCGCCCTGCTTCTTGACCCGGACATAGGTTGTATACACGGCTTCAGCTGCGGGTGTATTACCGTCGGCGGGGACAGCCTTCGTTGTTAGCACCGTATAGGTTTCATACTCATACGCCTGCCCGGTGGTATCGTAACCGGCAAAATCGGTTATGTAATTCTCAAGCTCAACCGTGTCTCTCAACGTCTCAGAGGCGTCGGCAGCCGCTTCAGCCTTTGTAAAGGCGCTGGAAGCCGCGGTAGCCTTAGCCAAGCGGTATTCTTCTTCGAAAACCGCCTCGTAAATGCCCCCTCCGCCGGCGTAGTCATTGCGAGCCGTTACCGCGTCCGTATGGTCTTTCGTGGCTTCGTCCAGATCGTCCTTGTTTCTGGCGGAATCATCGGCGTCGTACGCCTTTTGCGCATCATCCAGTTCGTCCTTGGCATCCACTGCAGCCTGCCAGAGCGTTCGGGCCTTCGCGATACCGCCGCCGACATCGCCGGCGCAGCTCCGAGCCATATTCGTCAGCGCGGCTTCCTGCATTGGGGTCAACCCGTTGTCTTGCACTTTGCCCTTGTCAGCGGCAGCTTTCATCACCTTGATGTCCGCCGCACACGCCTGCGGGTCCCCGTATGCATCAGGGGCTGGAATCTGGGCAAACGTCGGCCCTGCCGTCAGAGCACCCAAACCGAGCGCCCCAAGCGCCATTATCACAAAACGTTTCAGAACCATGAGCGTTCCCCTTTTCATCGCATGCCCCTTTAGAAAAGCAATAGTCATCACGAAATTACCTCGGTTCGGTTGCGTCTAACAACCTTAGATTGTTCCCACCGACGCAAACCGTCGATTACGGCAGGATTCTAGCCACTAAAAACCCCTAGTACAAGGGTTTTTTTCAAATTCTTCCAACCGTCCACAGGCTCCCAATAATACTACGAATCGTCCAAGAGTAAATCGGGAATTGCAGTAGTCTGATCCATCACGTTCCGGCTTGTGAGCCGGTTTTGTTGCTTATTTCGCCTAACCGTACGATAAATCTTCGCGATTGGGCGAGATTGAGTTCGCCCGACCATAGCACAGTGAAGCGCCTGCGTCGCGCAAAACCTCGGTTCGAGCGGTCTCTCTCGGGGGGGCTGCGGAACGTGGCGCACGGGCGCTGAGGCGCCAAGCGAATCTTCAAGGCCGATGTGGCCTTGTGCGGTAGTCGCCACGAGCGGGACGGGCGAGCACTGGCTGGCGTGCCATTCCGTGCACTCAACGCACAGGAACCGTCGAAGCGTCCCTGGAACGATGGACCGACGACCGGTCTGACTGATCGGTTCGGTTAGTGGATGAGTTTCAACCACGCAATCGGACCGATCGACACCATATATATATGTCCATTTGTACGGCGAGGCGCCCGATCGCGCCGGACGCATTTGAGGCGCGGACCGGGAGACATGACCCGTTCGGGAACGAGGGACCGACGCGGTGTCGCGGTCGCTCACGCTCGTGTGGAGGCATTGGCCTTTCACCGTGGCCGGAGCGCGCGATGGGGTGTCGTTTGCGCAAACAGCGCGTTGGCGGTCGTCGGTTGGGCGCTCGACGTGAGCGTTTGG
Source organism: Candidatus Rariloculaceae bacterium (assembly GCA_965262365.1). Taxonomy (GTDB): domain Bacteria; phylum Pseudomonadota; class Gammaproteobacteria; order Steroidobacterales; family Rariloculaceae; genus UBA6522. The sequence goes on along the minus strand of OZ253541.1, from coordinate 5,119,747 downwards.
CAGGTCGAATATCGTATTTGAGCGTATTTGGGCGATAGTCGGGTGTAGCTCAAGAGGGCTCGTGTCGGCAGGGCCCTCTGCTCCCTAGAAATAGCGCTTGCGGACGTATGCGCCCTGCCCTATTTTTTCAACATGATTCAAGCGCATCCATGGGCCGACGGCGATTCGCAGCGTTTCTTCGAAGCGTGCTACGAAGGAACGTTCCGGCAAGCCGTCGCCGCATACTGCCGGCACAGGCGCATGGGCGCGCGCCGATTCGCCGACGCGGCGCTGGGCAAGGGGGGGTTACAGTTCATCCGCCCGTACCGGGGCCGCTCGATACGGCTTGCGACCGCCGACAAGGTGTTGAGGTTCATGGACGAGCCGCGGTTCGGACCGCTGTTCCGGCGCGAGGTGGAGGCGTTTCTCGCCGTCACCGGTACGAAGGCGTATCTCCTGGGCGAGATGGCGGTGGGCGATCCGTCGTTCGTGACGCGGCTACGGAAGGGGGCGTCTGCGCAGCTGTCCACGGTGGATCGCGCTCACCGATGGATGGGCGTGCATTCAAGCCGCGCGCAGCGTGCCGAGATCGGAGCGATGGCGTTGTGCGGAAAAACGTTCCGGTTCGTCGGGGGGGGCGATTCGGACCCTGCCGTTTCGTTGGCATCGTTCGGCGAATCGGTGGCAGAGGACGATCCGGGGCTGCTGACGACTCTGCAGACCGCGGCGCTGGTGGGCCTGAGCCCGCGAACGCTTGAGCGTTTCCGGGTGACCGGTCAGGGACCGCGGTTTCTCAAGCTGGGCCGCCGCGTGCGGTACGCGCGCGAGGACATTGAAGACTGGCTCAAGGGCTGTGTGCGTCGATCCACATCCGATGACGGCGGCGACAGTGGGGGCTGCGGGCAAACCGGGTGAGGATGCGGCCGCCGTACGGGGCGGATCCGTTGCCGTGAAGGCGCCCGCCGGCGGTGCGGGATCCCGCGGCAGGAGTTCGCGGAGCTGCTCGCGATACCGATCGGTTTTCGTCGGCGCCTATGGACGTGACCTGACGTCCGAAGGGCGATTGGCTATTGACCGTCCATGACCGCTTTCAAGCCATGTTGCGCGCTTTCGCGTCACCCCGGTTTGCGCAAAATTGAGAAAAACCGGCGGCCATTCCCGATTCGGGCTGAATTTTTTTTCGTACGCCTGCGTATCCAGAGGTATCCATGCGCATCAGTGTCGCAAGCTGTAGGTCGCTGAGTAACGATTGCCATTGCCGCGGCGAGCGAGCGTGCCTATGTTCGGGGCCATGACGTTACGAAACACTTTCCATGCTCGGGCGCCGCAAGACCTGCCGGTGGCGTCGTTCGACGCCGAGTTCCGCCGTTCGTTGCGCGAATTTCTCGGGCGCGATTTCCTTGAGCGCGAGGGCATCGGCCCGTCGCGGCTCGGGCGCATCGCGGTGGGGGACCCCGGGTTTGTAGCGCGGTGCCTGGAGCACGGCGGGGAGGTGAGACTGGATACCGCCGACCGGGTGCTGGTCTGCATCGGCAAGCCGCCGTTGAGGGCGCAGTTGGACCGCGAACTGGACGCGTTCATGGCGCTGACCGGTATCAAGCCCTGGGTGATCGGATGGCGCTCGGTGCGCAACGCCTCGTTCGTGCAGCGGCTGCGCCGGGGCGGTTCTCCGAACCTGAGCACGGTGGACCGGGTCCGCGGGTGGATGCACGCCCAACTGCGTGGTCGACAGCGCCGGGCGGTTTTTGCCGTCGTGCCAGGGGAGCCGTCAATTGGGGACGGTGCCACCCGTTTGCCCGGCGCCAGCCGTTTGCCCGGTGCCGCCCATTTGCCCGGCGCCAGCCGTGAACCGGCGCGTCCGGGCCCGATTGCAGCCCGCGAGGAGAAGAACCGATGAACGACGAACGTAGCCTGTTGAGCACGGAGGAGGCCGCGAAGCGGCTCGGGCTGAGCCCGCGGACCCTGGAGCGTTACCGGGTCAGCGGCGGGGGGCCCGAATTTGTCAAGATGGGCCACGCGGTCAGGTACACGACACCGAAGCTGAATGAGTGGCTTGAGGCGTGTACTCGCCGATCGACCTCCGACAACGGGCGCGCACCGAAGAAGAAACGCGGTGAATGAACGCCGACCGGGAGTTTACGAGCGGCGGCGGACGGTGCGCCGGCCGATTCGGATGGGATTCGTCGCGATCGCCGCCCTGAGCGTGGCGGTGCCGGGCGTGCAGCTGTGGCGCACGGCCACGGGCTTGCGATGCTCGTGTGGTTCCAGTGGCGCGGTTACCGCCTGAAGCAGAGCCGGCGGGTCAGAGGCGCGGAACTGGTCTGCGCGGCGCGGTAGCGCCGGCGCGTGGAACCATGGCGGGCTCGCGCCTTGCGGGTGCTGACCCGGGCGCCGGCCCCTTACCGGGTCGCGGGCGTGCCGTACCCGTGGCGCGCCGAGACCCAGCACACCTTCGTCTCCGGCACCACGGGTTCGGGCAAGACCGTGCTCATTTCCGATCTCGTCGCTCAGATCCGCCGGCGCGGCGAGCGCTGCATTGTCTACGACAAGATGGGCAGTTACACGCAGGCCTTTTTCGACCCCGCGCGCGATGTACTTCTGAATCCGCTGGATGCGCGCGCCCCGCGCTGGTCGCCGTTCTTCGAGGCAAGAAACTCCAACGACTTCGACACCATGGCCGCCGCGCTGATCCCGCAGCAGAAGGACACCGTGGACCTGTTCTGGGTCACCGCCGCGCGGCAGCTTTTCGCCCACGGCGCCGCGGTGCTGTGGCACAAGGGAGAGACGAGCAACCGCGCGCTCGTGGAGCACCTGCTGAAGACGGATCTGACGGAGCTGGCAAAAGCCATGGAAGGCACCGTGGCCCAATCCATCGTGGACGCGAAGAACCCCAAGACCGCCTTGTCCGTACGCGCGATGCTCACGGCCAACATCGGCACAATGGAGGTCCTGGCGGACAGCGGGCAACCGTTCTCGATCCGGGACTGGATATCCGGGGACGAGGAAGACAGTTTCCTGTTCCTGACGTCCAGGTGCGATCAGCACGCGAGTCTGCGGGGCTTGATTTCCACGTGGTTGGAAATCGCGGTCAACGCGCTGATGTCCCTGGATCAGGACAGCGAGCGGCGCGTGAGGGTGGTGCTGGACGAGTTGCCCACGCTGCACCAGGTCCCCAGCCTGCAGCCGGGGCTGGCCGAGAGCCGCCAGTTCGGCGGCTGTTTCGTGCCGGGCGCGCAGGTGGCCTCCGCACTGCGGGACCTGTACGGGCGAAACGGCGCGGAGACGCTGTCCGCGCTCTGCGGCACGCGGGTGGTGCTCGCGGCACCCGACAGCGATACCGCGAATTGGTCGGCGAACAGCCTGGGCCGAAGCGAGGTCGAGGCGTTCGCCGAAGGCCTGAGCTACGGGGCGGATCCCTACCGGGACGGGGTGACGCTCACGCGCCGCAGGGAATTGCAGCCGCTGGTGCTTCCGTCGGAAATCATGAGACTGGCGAACCTGAGCGGGTTCATGAAGCTGCGGGGCCGCCACCCCGTGGCGCGGATCAGGCTGAAATACGTCAAGCGCCCCGCGATCGCACCCCGGTTCATCCCTCGCCCGCCGACTGCGCCGGGCACGCCTGCACCGGGCAAACTTGCGCCGGAACGGCCTGCGCCAGCAGTCCCATCGGCGGGCGACGTTGAACCGGGTCCGGTGGCCAGCCCGGGGGCACCCGTTACAGGAGGGAATGATCTTGGTCGTGATTCTTGAGAAACCGGTCTCCGTCGCGCATGAGCGCGTCGTCGGCCTGATACCGAAGATACGAGTACCGGCCGGTTCGGGTGAAAAACGAAAAATCATCGTCGTTGCGGCTGCAATCGCAGGCCGAAAAGGCCGACCAGTCGCCGCGCGAGACACCCTGCCACACCGCCTGGGCCAGGCTTGCGAGAACCGTCCAGAGGATGGCGAGGAGCCAGAGCGGTCCGATGAGGCCGGCGCCCGCGGGCACGACGCACAGCACGGGGGTGAGCGCCAGTGCAATGGCGAGGCCGCCGAGGACCACTGCGGCGTCGCGTATGACGCGGGGGCGATAGACCGGCGAATGGGCAGGCGGTTCACCGGTATCGGTCGAGTGCACGCGGCGTGTGTTGTCGCCCGAAGTCATGACGGATACCTCCCGTGCGGGGTGAATTGGGGTGGATGGTTCCGCGGCCGCGGGACTCCCCCGGGCCGGACGCTTCTCGCCCCGGCTCGAGCCGCCCTCCGACGCCTGGCGGCGTGGCGGAATCCCGGTTGGATTCAACGGACGCGGGGCGGGCACGCGGAGGCGCGATGAGGAGGCGCCGTGACGGCTCGCGCGGCAGGCGGGAAACGGTTCGCGCGTTTCGGGTCTGGCGCCGGCGGGTGTGCGTGGCCGTGCTGCTGGCAACCCTGTCGGCGGTGACCGTGCCGACGGTCCACGTGTGGTGGGCAACCACGGCGTACGAGCGCTACCTGGCGCGTATCGCCACCGTGGCCAGGTGGAAGCTGAAGCTGGGTTTCAGCGTGACCGAGACCCGGGCGATGCGGGAACCGGACGGCACGGTGCGCGAGGCGAGCATCGCGGACATCATCCTGTGGAGCGATGCCTCGGAAGCCCGGTACCGGGTCCGGGAGGTCATGGCCTCGAGCGTCTGGCCGGGCGTGGCGCTGGGCGTCGTCACCGCGGTGGCCGGGCTTGGAGGAATTGCCCAGCGGGACCGCCGAACGGCATTGGCGCGGAAAGCCCGCGGCGGAGACACGCTCACGGCGCGGGAACTGAATGCGTGCGTTCAGCCGGTCCATGCACGACCCCTGACACTCATCTCCGCCAACGCCCGCCAGCCGGACTACCGGATCGGGGGAATACCCTACCCGGATCCGGCCGAAACTCGCCACACGCTGGTGTGCGGGGACCCGTGTGCGGGCAGGACGGCAGTTGTCGCCGGGCTCTTGGATCAGATCCGAAGTCGGGGGGAAAGCGCCGCGATTTACGATCCGGGGGGCACATACCTGCGGCGGTTCTTCGATCCGGGGCGGGACGTGATTTTCAATCCTCTGGATGCCCGTTCGCGGCGGTGGTCGGTGGTTGCGGAGGCGCGGTGCCCGGCCGACTTCGACCGCATGGCTGCCGCGGCGATACCCGAAGTCAGTGACGGGCAGGACCCGTTCCGGGTCATCGCCGCGCGGCAACTGTTCCGCCATGCCGCCGAAGCGCTGTCCAGGCGCGATTGCCGGAACAACCGGATACTGGCCGAGCATCTGATGGGCCCGCACCGGCCGAGCGTTCTGAAAGGGCACACGGACGCAGTTTCGCGGTCCTTTCCTAATGTATATGGAGTCGAACCGCCGATCGAGGCGCGGGACCTGCTCGTCGACCGTCTCGCGATCCTGCGATACGTGCGGGCGGACGGACCCCCGTTCTCGGTCCGGGACTGGATGGGAGAGGATGAGAGTGGGGGATTCGTGTTCATCACGTGCGAGCCGCATCACCACAAATGGCTTCGGGGTTTGATGTCGCTGTGGGTCGAGACCGCCGTCAATGGGTTGCTCGCGCGTCCCGCGGACACGAAGCGGCGGGCCTGGGCGATCCTGAATGAACTGCCGTGGCTGAACCGGATACCGAGCCTTGAAGCCGCACTGGCCGACAGCGGCGAGTCGGGGGGGTGCGTTGTGCTCGGGATTTCGTCGATCAAAGCCCTGCGAGCCGTCTACGGCGACACGGTCGCGGAACGATTGGCCGCATCGTGCGGCACGTCGGTCGTTCTGGGATCTTCGGACCAGGGCACGGCCGAGTGGTGCGCACAACGCCTGTGCGGCGGGTTCGAGCCGAAACCGAATGACAGCACCCTTGCCTACGGTGTGGCTGCCGACGGCGGGAATGGGCCTGAAAAACGTACCCGAACGGTCGCGTCCAAAATCCGGGAGCTACCCACCGCCGACGCTTTTCTCAGATTCCGCGGACCGTTTCCGCCGGCGCGGATTCACTTGAATGGCGCAAAACGATTCACGGCCGCGAAACGGTTCGAACCGATCGAACATCTGGGAATCATCGAGCGGGCGCTGCACGTTGCACGCGGCAGGCTGGGCGCTACGCACGGCAGGCCGACGCGGGGTGCTACCCGCAGTGCGTTGACACAGGCTACGCCAGCAGAGGCCGCGCCCGCAGGGGCTGCACCCGGGAACGAGGCCAAGGCGACCAACATTCCGGAAGCGCCGGATTCGCGCGATGGTTACGGCCCCGAAGGGACGCGTCGTTCGGAGAAAAGCTCCGGGAAGACGGGCGCGCGCTCAACCGCGCGCCGCAGGCGTCGCAAGCGCGACTACGGCCGCTGGATCTGATGGTCGCCTCCATCGGCGCGGTGGCGAGCCCGTCCCAGGGCGCCAGCTACTACGAACGGGACGGCTACTACGACAAGGACTCCCCCGAGCACCGCGCCGCCAGCGCCTGGGCGGGCCGGGGAGCCTCGGAACTGGGCCTCGAAGGCGCGGTCGATCCCGATATTTTCAAAGCGGTGTTGCAAGGCGAAGTGCCGGACGGCTCCGGGAAACGTCTCGGCCGACGGATCGGCGACGGAGAGATCCACCACCGTCCGGGCCGTGACCTGACGTTCTCCGCGCCCAAATCCGTTTCGCTCGCCGCGCTCGTCGGCGGCGACGGGCGCATCGTCAAGGCCCATGACCGGGCGGTCGGGCGTGCGCTCGGCTGGTTCGAAAAGAACGCCGCCGAGACCCGGGTGCAGGATTCGGCGACCGGGAACATGGTCCGCACGCGCGGCCAGAAGACCGTGATCGCCACCTTCAGGCACGAAACGTCCAGAAACCTGGACCCGGCGCTGCACACCCATTCGGTGATCGCGAACATGCTCCAGGGTGCCGACGGGCAGTGGCGCACGATGGCGAACGAGCGGCTGTACGGCTCGAAGATGCTGCTGGGGGCGCTGTACCGCAGCGAACTGGCCGGGGAACTGAAAGGACTCGGCTACGGCGTCGAAAAAACCCACGCCGACGGGCGGTTTGAGATCGCGGGTGTGTCCAGGGAAACGATCGAGGCGTTTTCGACGAGGCGCGCGGAGATCGAGGCGGCGATGGAAGCGCGGGGCCTGGGCACGACGGGAGAGAGCCCGCACCTGGCCCGGCGCGCGGCGCTGATGACGCGCGCCCACAAGCGCGACGTCGACCGCGACGCGCTGCGCGGGACCTGGGCCCTGCGGGCTGCAGAACTTGACTTCGACGCACAGGGGCTCGCGGAGAAGGCGATGCAGCGGAGCCTGGACGGGTCGTATGACAAAACAGCCGGGTCGAAGGGTACCGGCAGGGACGGAGCCCCGGAACTGACGCATCAGATGGGTTTGTTCGAACCGCCCGCGCCAGCGGACCCGCCAGTGGCTGCGCAGGCGGCCGCGCGCGAGGCGGTGGACTGGGCGCTGACTCATCTGTCGGAGCGCGACGCGGTGTTTGCCGGAACGGACCTGTTCGCCGCGGCGCTCGCGTTCAGCCCGGGTTCGGCCTCTATCGGGGCCATCGAACGGGCGGTGGATGGACTCAAGCGCGACGGCCGCCTGCACGACGCGCCGGCGTTGAAGGGCGGCGGCGGGCTCACCACCGACAAGGCTTTGGCCGACGAGCGCGAAACGATCTCTCTGATGCGCACCGGCCAACGCCGTGGCAAGGCGCCGATGCGGGGCTGGATGGTCGACCGGCATCTCAGAAAGGGCCCGCTGACCGTGGGGCAGAAAGAGGCCGTGAAGCTCATTCTCTCGGAGAAGGACCGCACCGTGGGCGTGCAGGGTTATGCCGGCACGGGCAAGACGACGATGCTGAACCGCGCCCGGACGCTGGCCGGAAAAAAGGGCTGGCGCCTGGTCGGGCTCGCCCCATCCGCTTCGGCGGCGCGGACGCTGGCGGCCGAATCGGGCATCGAGAGCGAAACCCTGCAGCGGTTCCTGGCCCGAAACACGGGCGTCGCCGAAGGCCGGCTCACCCGCAAGGGTGCGAAAGCGCTGCGCGGGGCGTTCGCGAAAACGGCCCTGGTCGTCGACGAGGGCTCGCTTGCCTCCACCGTCCAGGCTCGCGATCTGCTCCGGATCGCACGCGAGCTGCGCATTCCGAAGCTGGTTCTGGTCGGGGATTCCAAACAACTCGACGCGGTGGATGCCGGCAAACCGTTTGCGCAACTACAGGCCGCAGGCATGAAGACCGCCGTCATGGACGAGATCATGCGCCAGAGGAACCCGGAGCTGAAAGCGGCCGTTCAAGCGAGTCTGGCGGGAGAAATCGGCAAGGCGTTCGAAAAGCTCGGCGCCCATGTCGCCGAAGTCAACCCCGACAACATCGCCGGCGCGGTCGCCGCGCGCTGGCTGAAACTGTCGCCGCACGAGAGAGAACGCACCGGCGTCATGGCCCCCAGCCATGCCTTGCGGCAGGCAGTCAATGAGCATGTCCGTGAACGGCTGACACGGGAGGGCCGCATCGCCGGTCCGGTTCTTCAGACGCAGCGGCTGATCTCGAAGGGCTACACCAACGCGGAGAAGGCGCTCAGTTCCAACTACGCGCCCGGCGACGTGGTGGCGTTTCACCGACCGTACAAGCGTCTCGGCGTGGCGAAGGGCGACGAGCGGCGCGTCGAGAGTATCGACCGTAAGAACAGAACCGTGCATCTCAAAGGCCCCGAGGGCGGCACCGTCGCCTGGAAGCCCTCCGAAGTCGGCGGCAGGCGGGGCGGAACCGAAGTCTATCGCGCGGAATCGCTCGAGCTTCGCGCCGGCGACCGCATCCGCTGGACGCGCAACGACAAGGGACTCGGGGTCGTGAACAGCGGCATGGCCGAGGTGCTGGGTGTGAGAAACGGGCGGGTGACGTTCATGCTGGAGGAAGGCCGCAGGCTCACCCTGACCCCGGGCGACGCGCAGCTGCGCCATATCGATCGTGCATGGGCCTCGACCGTGCACGCTTTTCAGGGCCGCACGGTCGACAACGTGATCGCCGCGATGGAGGCGAACCATCCCCAACTGACCACGGCCAAGGCGTTCTACGTCGAGATCTCGCGCGCGCGGGACCGCGCGGAGCTCGTCACCGACGACGCCCGCGCGCTGAAGGAACGGCTGGAAGCGTTGACAGGCGAGCGCATTTCGGCGCTCGAAGGCATCGGCGAGAGCGTCCGGCCCGAGCGCGAGAAGGACGGAAAGGCCTCGCCCGGGCTCGAACGTTCGGACCCGGAGCCATCCTCGCCGCCTGTGCCTGAGCGGGAAATCGAGCCGGAAGTGTCCCGGCGACAGCCGGTGCCGGAGCCCGAGCCGCCTGCCCGAGAGAAGCACATCGAGATGGACCTGAGCCTGTAGCTGGGCGCGTCCGCGTTTGTTTCCGGCTTGCTATCCGAGGCTTCGGTAGCGATTCAATGCCATCTCCCTCATGCCCGCGGGAAGCCGATCGGCAACCATTTTGAATGCACTGTCCAGGTCCCACGCATATCCGGCGTCGACGATGGTCTCGCCCGATGGTTCAATGTCCCTCCGAACGGGATTCTTGTTCCGGTTCGCCAGCTCCACGAGTTCCCGAATTCCGTCCGTGTCGGAAATCAGGACGGGCGCGCAACATTCGATTGCGCGCCCCATCATGAGCATTGCCAGACGGTCCGAGCCGGTCGGAAGCCGCTCCCAATGGTTCCAGATAATGGGGGCGGCGTTCATTTGCTTCGCGCGATCGATCACGCGAAAGCACGCCTGGGCATCCAGCATCCGTTCCTCCGGCACCGGTTCCGCGTAGACGGGACCGTTGTCCGTCTCGACCAGGCAGCCGGAATCGATGGGCTGCCAGCCCGAATGCCCGAGAACGGCCGGCTGTCCGCCTCTCAAAGAAACCCGGACAGGTCTGCGCGCCAGTCCCTTCCTGGCACGCCTCGGCTTGTCGGCGGTGGGAAGCGTCGACCAGTCGAAAGGCTCGCCGGCGGCGTCCATGTCGAGGTCGACCACGTAAATGTTCCCGGCTTCTGTGCATTCCGACAGTGCCCGCACGATCCCGGAACCGGCTTCTCTGGCCGGCAGTTCGCTGCCGTCCGGAGAAAATCCGAACGGATGGGTTCTCCGCCGGTTCGGGTTGCAGTGCAGCGTGCACAGAGCGAAGAAGCGATTCTCGACGGCTCGCAGGCGATGAATGGACGACCACTTGATGTCGTCGACGTTGTCGAAGCTCGGGTTGATCCAGATGCGCGCACCGGCCTTGGCCAGGTACCGGGGAAGCAAGCCGAGATAGGAATCGTGACAGACGGTTGCCCCGGCGCTTACGCCGCTGAATTCGAACGTGGGCAGCATCGTGCGCGGCTCCCAGTCGGGCCGCTCGAAGGCAACCGCCTCGGCAGTGGAGTGTTTCACATACACGCGCGATGCGTCGGCGCCATCGGGATCGAACCGGAGAAGAACCTGCCAGGCGCGTCCGGTGGCGTCGACATTGTTGTCGATTGCACCGACCAGGAGCGGTGCGCCAAGCTCGCACGCGAGTTTCTTCAGCGACTCGGCGCTCCGTTTGTCGGACGCGCCGATGTAGCCTTCGGGGAAAATCACAAAGTCCACGGGCTCCCCGGCGAAGGCATCGACGCCCGGCACGGTCGGGGGCCGGGCGCAGGTTGCGTCGGGCGGCACACCGTTGGAGGAGTTTCGGTCGGTTTCCGGGAACACCATCGCGACGCGCAGCGTGGATGCCGATCGCGCCGGGGTAGTGCTCGTGCCGATCGACCGCGGACTGGCCAGAGCGCCAGCATGGTGGATCGGTTGTGAAAAGCGCTGCCGGTCGTTCCGGTCGTTGGGATCGAGCGAGCACCATTCGAGATCGCGGGCGTACAGCCTGACCGTCGGCCGCAGGCCTCGGGTTGACGGGACGAGGTCTCTCAAGACGTCGTACCAGGCGCGTTGTTCGTCTCGATACGGAGGGTCGTTGTCTTTTTTGTCGTGCCGCGCGCACAGCGCCATCCAGCGGTGCGCGGGGAATCCAAGAGGCTGCTCGTTCGCGTAGACATCGAGCGCGAGCTTTCTTGGGCCGGTGAAGTGTTGGCTTTCGTCGAATTCGACGACGAATCCCGGATCGGGCACCCAGAAGTCGCACGGGGTCAGGGTAGGTTTTTTTACGAAATCGGCGATGCCGAATCCCCGGTACGATTCAAGCGCCGCAGCCACCTCGCGCAGAGCGTGGCCGATTGAAGTTCCATCGTAGGCGTCAGCGCCGGTTGGCCATCCGAAAGAGTGGTTGCACTGGCAGGTTCCGTAGATGCGCTCCAGCATTTCGCGGACGCGTCGCTTGCATTCCGGACATCGTTCCGAATGTCGCTTCGATGCAATCGTGCGCCTGCTTCGTTTCGGTTTGCGCGTATTGGACGCAACCTCGCTGCCGCGAACGGTGCCGCCGCAGTTGCATTCGAGGACGCAAAAGCCCAGGCGCTCAAGAAAGTCGTTTGACTCGTCCCCCCCGTTGAACGGATTGGAACTCAGAAACTCGCCCGTGGCGGCCCGATGGGCCAGTGCGATCGTATATTTCGGAGGCAAATGTCCGGTATCCGTCACCAGACAGTAGCCCCGACTTTTCCTGCGCGACGGTATCCCAAGCCGGTGGATGCGCCGGATGGCCTGGGCAATGTGGGTCCTGGAAACGATCGCGGGAATCATGACTTTCCCGATTGCCCATGCTCAATCATCTGAATTCTCGATCGCCGGAGGGTGTGTGAAGGTCCGAAATCGCCGATGCCGAGAGGGTATAGATCAGCGTGAAGCGATACAACGATGCATCGTCGTCGGCGAATTGGTTGACGGTTCCTGCACGGTTGGTACTCGAATCGCTCACGCCGGCCCTTCTTCCATGGTCTCGGCCATCGTCTTTCGGGCCGCGTCGATGAGCGCTTCGACATCGTCCTTGTGGCCGGCATCGAGCAATTCCTCGCGCTTGAGCGTGGCCACCAGGTACACGGAACGGTAAATGGCTTCAATGAGTGCGAGGTGTCCGGGCGACAGCGAGGCCGGTGGAGACTCGCCGAGCCGGTCCTCGGCGAGCGCGCCCGCGCCCGCGCGGACCAGTTCGCCGGCCGTAATGCCATGCCGCAGGGCGGCCTGCTCGATCAGGTTCCATTCCGAATGGGCGAACCGGATCGACCGCGGCCGCCGCGCATCGCTCCGATTCCGAGACGGTTTGTTTCCGGTTCCGGAACTTTTCCGGTCGCTTCGCGACATTTTTTTTCCTCCTGCAGGCCAATTCGGTGCCAGGTCCGGCCGATTCCTTGCCCTGACACAGCACGCCGGTATCCCGGTTCCTGTCGAAACCGGGATACCCGGCAAGGCTGTCGAGACCCATCACGACCTTGCATCCGGAACCTTCGCCGAGGGATCGACCATCGCCACCGGAGGCGGGATGCGAGCCCCCGGCACGGTGTTGTTCGGGCCGTGTTACGGCAACTGCGATCTGACTGAACAGCGTAATACGCCGTCATACGTCCCGCAACCGGGAGCCACCGTTGGGGTTGTTTTTCCCGACAGGCGCCGCCACGCGCCGACAGGGATGCGAAGAAGCGGCGCATGCTCCGCGATATACGCTCGTTCCGGCAGGCTCCTGACGGTTGCTGTCGGTCAAAGACCCTGAAACTGCATTAGAAACAGGGACTTGAAGTGCAAGGCAGCGGGCTGCGTCCGGTGTGAGAGCCAAGCCTGCCTCGGGCAGTGAGACAGGCCAAATATCCAAACACACCGACTTGGGCCAGAGCCCGCGCCGTTACGGCGATTGCGAGCCGTGGCGGCGATTGAGCGAGGTACCCGTTCCGCGGCCACGCGCGCGTCCCGAATTCCTTGTACCGCATTCTAGGTAACAGAATTGCGCGCCTGGCGCAAGCCGGGGGCGCAGAACTTCACTCATTCCGCACCGAGGTTTTTAGGGAGGACGGTGATGCGGTGGCATCCAATCTGTCGGCATCGATTTGACGGTCACATGTTACCGCTCCGCATTCGGGTGCCAATCACATGTTACCGGTCCGCACCGAGGTGGCGGACCAACAGCGAGCGTGACGGAGCGCATGGGAATCGCGGGGCGCGATTGAACGTGCGTGTTGGGAAGGTGTCGCGAAGCGATGGCATCGGCGGACGTGGTCGAGTGACAGCGAGGAACCGATGAGCGTTCGCAAGCGCGAAAGCCGGCGAGGCGAGCCGATGTGCGACGGCGCTGTCCGCGAAGCGGCGCGCGGAAGTTCATGGAACGGGTGGGCGACATGGATGCCGGAGGATTGTCGGCAGTGAGCGTCATCGCGAAACTGCCGGCGTCGTCATCCAGCGATCACGGATAGAATCGATCGGTGGTTACCGGTACAGGTGAGCGGCGGCGAAGGCGGCGGACTTATCGGAAAGGATGTGTGGCAAGTCTATGTTCAGCCATCTCACGTATGCGCGAGCGGTCGTGAACGCGAACATAGCTCCGCGGGTCGTCGTGTAGCCAGACCAGGAAGTAGAACTGGCCGGGATTGAGAACGTCGAGATGGCGAAACACCTCGCCCACGAGGTCGCCGTCTTCGTCGTAGATGTTGGCCTGGTCGGAGGCGATGCGCTTGAAGGTCACGCGGGACATGATCTTGCTCCTGGTCTTGGGTTGAGAGCCGTGGACGGTGAAGCGGCAGCGGCTCTCTCTCGATCGCCGCGCGATTCACTCACCGGCAGCCAGACCTCACCCGGGTTGAGCGCACGGCGCCGGAGCGCTCGACCGAAAAAAGCGGGCGCGTGTCGCCGCCGCGGCGACACGGCCCGCAAGGTGAAGGTGGTGGTTCAGGCGGCGCGCAACACCGGTATCCCAAGCTGCTGAGCCTTGTCGACGAGGTTCTCGCTGATCCCGGAACCGGGGAAGCTGATGAGTCCTTTCGGCAGCAGCCTCAGCAGTTCGTCGTTGCGGCGGAACGGCGCGGCCTTGCCGTGGGCGTTCCAGTCGGGCCGGCACACGACCTGGTGCACGCCCTTGGACTCGGCCCAGCGAGAGGCAATCTTTTCAGCGCCCGGTCCGCCGCCGTGCACCAGCACCATGTCAGGGTACTTGGCGCGCACGTTGTCCAGCGCGCCGAAGATCCGGTTGGCGTCCTCGACGGGCTTGGAGCCGGTCACGGCCACCAACGTTCCCTGTGGCAGGTGCGCCTTGGTCTTCTCGTTCTCCCGGGCGCGGAGGAAGTCCCGGGCATCGATCGCCGCGGAAGTCAGTTGCGACGTGCGGCTCGTGTGAGACCCATGTCTCGGCCGCCAGGTGTTCCCGGTGTCCGAGCGGTAACGCTCGGCCGCCGCGTCGCGAAGCTGCTCGAAGGCGTCGCGCCTGTCGCCGAGGTGCTGCGCTCGCTCGATCACCCGTTCCAGTTCCCATGCCTGGACTTCGGAGCCGTCCTGAGCGGACTGCAGGTCCTTGAGCTTTGGCGAGAGCTTGTCCACGGTGCGGTCCAGCCGCACGGTCTGCATGTGCAGGGTGTTGACGAAGCCCCACAGCAGCGATTCCCGTTCGTCGGCGAACTGGGTGCCGTCGGGGGCGATGTCGTCCACGATCAAGTCCAAGATGGACTCGAGGCCCGCCAGGGCCTCGTCGTGATCCCAGACCGCTCTTGTGTCGGGCTCGCCCCTGGCAGGGCCGCCGCCGAAGCGTTCGAGGTTCTCGCAGATGACCGCGGTGGGGGAGAGGTTCAGGTGGTGTACTTGTGCATTCATGTTTTTGAACTCCTGTGTTGGATGAAGTGCTGTGTCCGATCTCTCGCAGATCGGTATGTTCATGAAATCAGGCGCAGTCATCCGAAGGACCGCAGCGCAGCGCAGGACCCGGCTCTTGCCGGGTTGACCGCCTGGTAGCGTGGACATCCGATCGGAGAGAGATCCGTCCGCCGCGCCGGGAGGCCCCTGGGAGGGCGCGCGAAAATGCAGGGCGCGTGCCGGATGGGTTCTGCGCTTGCGCAGGTTCCATCGGGCGTCGCGGCTTGCTCGCGTGCCCGGAAGGGGTCGGACGGCGAATCAGGCGGACACCGACTCAGGGAGGGGTCGCAGGGGAGGCGTCTCCTCCCCTTGCTTTCAATCCATTCGCGAGCGAGTGGACTCCGAATTCATGAATCACGATCCAACCTCAACTCCGCCGTCAGGCCGTGAGGCTTGCGGGGGTAGGTTGCGCTGTGCAGGATGTCCCCGCAGTGCGGACAACCCTCCTCGCGGCAGGTCGCGGCCTCCGCTTTGTCGATGCGTTCAAGCAGTGCCCAGACACGGGCGTCGGAAAAGGGCGTCGGAAAAGTTGGGGCCGGAGAAAAGAATATGCGACACTTGGCATTGTCTCAGTTGAAATTACCGTCACCGAGACAAGCCTCCCGGGGAACTTATTGCAAGTTCTCCGGGGGGCAACCCGCTCCGAACATCATTTAATCCGAGCGATTCCCCCCAAAATCCCCTCAGACAAACTGCGCGCGCTCACCGGTGCATGAGAAAGGGCCGACCCCCGCCCGGGAAGGGGCGGAAGCCGGCCTGCGGGGCACGGACGATCAGGTCAGAATGGGACCTCCTGATCCACGGCCTGCTGCGCGGCGGCGGGCGCCGCAGCGGACTCCGCAGCGTCCTCGGACGCACCGGAGCCATTGGCGCCGTTGGGCCGCTCCAGGAACTGGACGCGGCCGCCGGGAGCCAGCAGGATCTCGGTGGAGAACCGGTCGGAGTCCTCCCCGTCCTTGCGCCAGCGCCGCGTCTGGAGCTTCCCGGACACGTAGACCAGCCGTCCCTTCCTGGCGTGCTTTTCCAGCATATCCACGAGTCCGGGCTGGAAGGTGACGACCCGGTGCCACTCGGTCTTCTCGACCCGCTCGCCGCCGCCGTTGCGATCCAGGTAGCTCTCGTCCGTCGCGATACTCATATTCGCGACGCGGCCCCCCGATACGAGGTGGTTGACCGTGACGTCGGCGCCGAGACGTCCGATCACTTCTGCGCGATTCAAACCAAACATGTTTTCGATCCTCATTTCAAGTTGATGACAATGGTTGAACGAACCGGAAAGGCTCTCTCGAAACCCTTCCGATTCACCCCTCTCAAGCCTCCTTCACTCCCAGGCGCCCGGGGCGGAGCGTCCGAGCAGGACCCGGCGGGCCACGTGAGCGGGAAGGCCCACCGCCTTGAGCAGCGCCTCGGCGTCGGGCGCCGGCGCGCCGGCATCGCCGGACATGCGGGATTCGATGACGGACGCGTCGGCCACCGTGTCGATGTGGCCGGAAGCGTTGAAGTCGAGCGGCACGGGATCGGTGCCGGTACGGGCAAGGTGGTTCATCTGATTGTCCTCGGGGAGTTGAAAAATGCCCGGGAACCGAAACTCTCTCTCCGCCCCCCAATGGCATTCACTTTCAGGAAATATGTCTGCCGTTTTCCGGCTTCCGCGCAACGTGTTGAATCACTGGGTGAATAGGTCAGGTCCTTCGGTGGGAAAGAAAATGCTTGTGTCGCTCGCGCCGTTGTGGCACGGTGTGCTCGAACCAGTCGGGCTGCAACGATGGCGATGGACCCACGCATCGAGACCCTGAAATCAACGACGTTCTTCGGCAAGCGGCTGACGCGCCGGCAGATCGCCGGCATCCAGGCGACGGTCGAGCGGTTTCCGGCCCTGAGCCGGCGTGAACTGGGCCACACGATCTGCGAGCATCTCGGCTGGTTCACGCCGAAGGGAGACGACCGGATTCAGCCCGGTCTTCGGCTGCTTGAGCAGCTTGAGGCGCTCGGCATCGTGTCGCTGCCGCCAACGCGCCAGGCGATGCAACGCGGCCCTCTCGGGAAGACGGTCTGGACGAGCCGCTCGGCGGCGGGTCCGGCGATCGAAGGTGGGCTGAAGCCATTGACGCCGCTGTCGCTTGAGGTGGTGACCGGCAAGGAGGCCATCGAGGAATGGAACGAGATCGTTGACCGGCATCATTACCTGGGCTACCGGCGCCCGTTCGGGCCCCACCTGCGCTATGTGATCCTCGATCGGCGGGGACGTCGACTCGGCTGTCTGCTGTTCGAGGCGTCGGCGTCGTCGGTACCGTGCCGCGATGAATGGATTGGATGGCAGGACCGGACCTGGAAGAAACATCTCAACCGGGTGGTGTGCAACAGTCGGTTTTTGATTTTTCCGTGGGTGAAGGTCAACTGTCTGGCCTCCAAGGCGCTGTCGATGGCGGTGCGGCGCCTGGCCGATGACTGGCAGGCGCATCACGGCGTGCGCCCGGTGCTGGTGGAGACCTTCGTCGATCGGGCGCGGTTCGAGGCGACCTGCTACCGTGCGGCCAACTGGCACGATATCGGCCTGACGCAGGGGCGCAAGGCGAGCGCCCAGGTCGAAGGCAAGACTCGCAAGAGCGTTTACGTGCGCCCGTTGGTGAGGCATTTCAAGGCGGTGCTGCTGAACGGTCCGCGGCCGGCTGTGCGCCGCCGCAAGGCGGCTGAGCCGCCGCGGTTGGCTCCCGACGGTTCTTTCGTGCAGGTGTGGGGCAACATTATCGACACGGCGGTCGCGGTCGCCCATGACCATGACCGTGTCTGGCAGCGGCGCCGGCGCGTGCTGAACACGTTGCTGATCATGTTGTTCATCTTCCGGCTGGTGTTCTCGAAGGACCGCCAGGGCTATGCGATCACGCTGGGCGAGCTTTGGGATCAGTGTCGGGTGATGGGAGTGGACTTGCCCCAGGCGGCGCCGGTCGCCGCTTCGGCGGTGTGCAAGGCCCGGGCCAAGCTGGACGAGGCGGTGTTCAAGACCCTTCATGCCCGGATCCTCGAACGGGCCGGCCTGCCCGGCGCAGGCAAGCTCTGGAAAGGGCACGCGATCTTCGCTGTCGACGGCTCGAAGATGAACCTGCCGAGGCCGCTGGCCGGCGAAGGCTACCGCATACCCGCACCCCAGGTGCATTACCCGCAAGGCCTGGTGAGCTGCCTGTACCAGCTGCGCTCGAAAATCCCGATCGATTTTGACCTCCATGTGCATGAGAACGAGCGCGAAGCGGCGCTCGCGCATTTGCACGCCTTGTCCGATAACGACGTCGTGGTCTATGACCGCGGCTACTACTCCTGGGAGCTGCTTAACGCCCATGTGGCGCGGGGCCTGGAGGCGGTGTTCAGGATCAGGAACAGGTCCGGCATCGCGTTCGACGCGTTCATCGCCAGCCGGCAGACGGAGGCCATCGTCGAGGTTGTTCCCGGCAAGACATGCCAGCGGAAAATGCGCCGCAAACACCCCGGCGCCGTGTTCCCACCGCACCGCTTGCGCCTGGTGAAATATACCGCCGGGGGCACCGCCTTCGTGCTCGGGACCACGCTGCTCGACCGCAAGACCTATCCTGTCGAAGACCTCGCCGAACTCTATCGGGGACGCTGGGGTATCGAGGAACTTTACAAAATCTCCAAAAACCTGATGACCGTCCAGAACTTCCATGGCCAAAGCGGGCGCGGGGTCAAGCAGGAACTGTTCGCCCACTTCATCCTGATCACCCTGACCCGGCTGTTCTGCAACCGCAGCGAAGACCAACTCAACGCCGGCCGGCGCGATGACGGAAAGCCGGCGATGCAAGCCAACTTCAAGAACAGCCTGATGGTGGTGGCGAGGAATATCGAGGGCCTGCTGCTTCAACAGGCCGCAACGCTCAGCGAAACCGTCACGCGTATTGTTGCGGGCATCGCCGCATGCCGGCAGCGGGTGCGTCCGAACAGGTCATACGACCGGCACTCCAGAAAGCCGAGAGGAAAATGGCAATCGTGTAAGCCCGCCAAAGCCACCAGCCACACGTAATCACCTGCGGATACCCGAATTTTCCGGAGTCCGGGGCCGGCTCGTTAAGTGAATGGCTAAATCCGTTAAGTGAATGCCATTACTCAGCCCCGGGGGCGCTCGCCCCCGGCCCGCCCGGCTCGCCTGGATTCGGGGAATGGTGAGCGGATCAGGAAAACCCCGTCAGAATAGATCGCATCGGCGCATGCTCCTGGAGGATCTCCACGTCATCGAACGACAGCTTCGCGAACGACAGGCACAGCACCACATCCTCCCAGTGCTCGAACAGGCCAAGTTCATTTCCCGTAGCGGTGTGCACGACGGTGAATTCGGGCCCGTAGACGGGCAACCCCCGGACATGTTCGGATCGCTCGTACGCCTTGCAGGCGCAGGCCTCGCAGCGCGACGCACCGAAGCTGGGGGCCTTTCCGCAATGCGTACAGATCTGTCTGGCCGTTCTCTCGGCATAGCGCCGCCGCGCGGCGGCGTTACGGACCGGCTGCCTTCTGGCGTCGGTCACCGCGCACGGGCCGCACAGCGCGGCGCCTTCGAACGTCCCGGTCGGGCAACGCACGCACCGTCCATGGGCTCGGCGGTGCTCGTAGAGTCTGCGCTCCGCGACGCGACGTTTTTCGAGACAGGGCTCGCAACTTGCCCCTCCCTGAACGGGCGGACACAGCCCGCAGCGAATACAGAGTCTGCCGGCCTGGCGCTGTTGGCGGCGCTGCCGGGCGCGCTCACGGGCGCTTCGGCGTTTGGCCTCGGGATTTTTGCCGCCATACAGTTTCTGCGACGCGCGCGCCGCCGCGTACCGGGCCTTCTCCTGCCGGCGTCGATGGTCCCCGCAACGGGCGCAGAGCCGGCGGCCCGGCTCGGGTTTGGCGCTGCCGCATTTCGAGCACATGCCGGCGGCCACCCGTACGGCGGCTCGTTGCCGGGCACGGGCGTACTCGGCTTGCCAGGCCTTCGGGTCCCGCACACGCCGGATGCCGGCAGCGCGACGTATTTCGGCACGCGCGTGATCGGCCTCGCGGCGCTTGCGCCTGCAAACCTCGCACGTGCGGCCCCCCTCGACGGGACGGCGGCGCCCGCATCGTGTGCACACGCCACGGGCGATTCGCCTTTCGACACGAAGGCGGTGACGCTCACGATCCCGCCGGCGTTGGTCCGAATCGGTGTCGGGCATGTCGAATCCCCCGTAGTTGGAGGCGAGAATGGGAGCGAGGAACGCCCGGCCGGCGTCGGCGGCAGGACCGGCGCGTCAGCGCCTCTTCATGCGGTCGCCGATCAGGCCCGTAGCCGCCCAACCGAACAGCTGCACCCCGGACCGGGAACCGAGCGCGGTACAGATAATTATTTCGTTGTAGACCGGGCGCATCTCCCGCACCGCCTCGAACGAGGCGACCTCGGGCTTCGGACGGGGCCGGCATTTCCCGGATCCCCGCGCCTCGCCGGGCCAGCGGCGAACCTCTCCGTTGGTCATGCACTTGTACCGCTCGACCGCGTAGCACCGGCCCTCGTCCACCAGGCCGCGGCCGAACAAGTGCACCATGTACGTGGCCGCGGGTGCGGATCTGGTCGCGGTGGATGTCATCGAGAGGCCCTCCTTCGTGCCGGTGATCGGTCTGGCCGCCGACACCCTCCCCGGCCCCCGGCCCGCCGTCCCGGGCGCTGCGCGCCGCGGCCTTTCGGCGGTGTTTTCGCGGGCATGGGGTGAGACGGCAACGGGCCGGCGCGCCGAGGACGGATTTCAGCCGGCGGGGAAGCGGCGGTATGCTACGCGAGGCATTTCAGACCATGGGCTAAACGAGGAGGAATCCGTGGCCATTGACGAGACGAAACTGACTAAGGGGCACCGGCGCAAACTCAACGCGCTGAGAAGATCGGTCGGCGACAAACTGGGCGAGGAGGTGTTCTCGAAGTGGAAGGCGCTTCAGGACAACAAGCCCGCCGCCCGCAGGGCCGATCCGGTGGCGGAGAAGATTCGGGCGGCGCTGGCGGACTACGTGAACGACCGCAACTTCAGGCTTGGCAATTACGGCTATACGGTGCGAAGGGCCCGGGGCAAGGGACAGTCCGGGTTCGTGGCAACCAAGAACGGGAAACCTGCGTGAGGCAACGCGCCGGCACCGGGACACTCGACATCGAACCAGTGCCGGACACCGCTGCCGCGCAGCGCTTCGTCGACACCCTGGATCCCACCCCGCTGACGGTGGCCTCGCTGGTGCCCGGCGGGTACGAGGCCTACGCCCGGATCCTTCACCCGGCCTGGCGTGTGCGGCACACGGCGAAGGGACTGAAACGCTCGCCGGTGAGGTGGGGCGAGGTCGCCGCAATGAGCGGCACCGTTGAGCACCGGCTCATGCAATGGCCCGGCGTGTGGGGCATGCCGAGGTTCGGACTCGATGCCATCCACCTGCTGGCCGAGGCGGGACTGGCGCCCATCGAGGCCCCCGACGACGGTCGGCTGCCGGCGATCGCGGCGAGGGGGCTGCGCGAAGTGCTGGGGAAACACGCTCGGCCCACGGCCAAGTGCCGGTTCGCGGTCTGGACGGGCTGGGGGCGCGAATACAAGGCGGGAGTGCCGGAGAACACCGGGCGCATCCACACCGGCGCCGGCAAATGGGACCTGTTTCGGGCGCCGCTGAAGCGGCTGAGCTTCGGGTTCCTGAATGCACCCGCCGGGCTTCATTTTCCGGCCGGCATCGTGTGGCCGCCCGACCGAAGCTGGTACGTGGCCACGGACGTGGAGGTGGATTCGACCTACGTGGGCGGACCGGAGAAACTCATCATGCGGCTGCTTGAGGACCGCCACCTTGAAGCCTGGGAGGCGTATCCGGAGGACGGGTGCTGGGACGACCCGGTCAACCCCATCGAGTTTGCGCTGAACCACCGCTTCGGGGTGATCTGCGAGCACGAGGCGGAGCCGGAGCCGTTGCGGGCGCGGATAACGGGCGCGCTGAGTCGGCTGGCGGGGCGATGACGCGCAACGCCCCGGTAGGGCAAAGGATTGCAAAGTGCTGATTCGTTGTCGAAGAAATCGATCGATGCGCCGCAGTCGCCACGGCGTCATTGCGGCACTGCTGGCTTTGCTTTCCTGCTCGGACTCGGCGGTGCTGGCGCAGGTGTACAAGGCATTCGAACCGGCGAAGGCGCGCCGGTTGCTGAAGAAGCTTGAGTTCGTGCACACCCCCAAACACGGCAGTTGGCTGAACATGGCCGAAATCGAGTTCAGCGCGATGGACCGACAGTGCCTGGACCGGCGCCTGCCGGACACGGACACCATGCGGAAAGAGGCCACCGCCTGGTCAACACGCCGCAATGCCAGCGGAGTCCCGGCCCAATGGCGATTCAACACCGAGGATGCACGCATCAAATTACACAGCTTGTATCCGGCCATATCAGATTGAAGAGGTACTAGGGCGGTCGCGGTCAGGGGCGTGCGCGGACCGATGCGTCAGACTCATTCGTGGATTCATTCGATGTAACTTCTCGCTATGCGTCCACATATGTCGCATTGCCGTGACAGTATTGGCCCTACGCCACGCTGGACAGGCAATCCTTGTCTTACCCTGAAGAATCTCCCATGCCTCAAAGGACCACCACGGACACAACGTTGCGCCACCTGGCGATGCTTTCGGCCATTCCTGTCGGGCTCCCCGGGAAGAGCACGTCACAGATTTTCGACGGGTTGCGCAACAAGAATCCGGACTTCGACGTCACCAGGCGCACCATCCAACGCAGCCTGGAGCAGTTGTCCCAGCGGTTTCCAATCACCTCGGAGACTCGCGGCCGCACCAACTACTGGTATTGGATCGAACCACACGCGTTGACGCAGATCCCTGCGATGGGCGCTACCACGGCGTTCGTGCTGAGCATCGCGGCCGAGTACCTTCGCCCGCTCATGCTGCCCTCGACATTACCCAGGCTCGAACTGTACTTCCGCCATGCCCGGAGCATTCTCGATGGCACCGACCTGGGGCGCTGGACGGACCGGGCGGCCATCATCGCGCAGGGGCCGACGCTGACGGCGCCGGACATATTGCCCAACGTGCAGGAAGCGGTTTACGAAGCGCTGATGACGAATCGGAAAGTCGAGGTGCAATACCGCGGCAAGCACAAGAAGGACTCGAAGGCGATCGTCTTGAGTCCGCTGGGCATCGTGGTGCGTACTGGCATCGTTTACCTGGTCGCTACCTCATGGAAGTACCAAGACATCCGCCACTATGTGCTGCACCGGATGTGCGAGCCGCGGTTGATGGACGAATTGGTAAAGGCGCCGCCTGATTTTCGACTCGCCGATCATCTGGGCGACGATGGCTCGTTTGCGTATCCCGCCAGCGACGCGAAACTGAAGCTGCAGGCGCTGTTCGACGCGGGTGCCGGCGCGCACCTGACCGAGAGCCGGCTCGGGCCCGACCACCGCGCGACCGAGCAGGAGGATGGGCGAGTACTGGTCGAGGCGACGGTGCCCGACACGGCGCAGTTGCGCTGGTGGCTGGCGGGGTTCGGGGGTTTGGTGGAGGTGCTGGGGCCGGAGGGGTTGCGGGGGGAGTTTGTGGGGGAGGTGCGGAGGTTGGTGGGGGTTTACGGATTGGAGCCGGGAGATCCAGCAAGGAGCGTTTCCGGTTCTGATCGGAGGCCAATGTAAAGTACACTTTGGCGTTATGGAAATGGAACGATTCTTCGTAGGTCTAGGGGAGCGACTGGAAACAGCGCGCCGCGATGACCAGCATCGATACCGACAATTTTTTGATGGGCTGAAGCCCCGATTGAAGGCCGCAAGGGACCTTGACCGTGAATTGGATCTGCGCCTCGCGCATCGATTTAACGTATTTGAATACCTTCGAACCGACGAACTCGGACTCTCCCGCGTCATTGCGGACCTGCTGAATCCTCACGCAAACCATGGTCAGGGGCCATTTTTCCTGGAGGTTCTGCTGGCAAAGTTGAAATTGACGGAGCGCTGGCTCGATCTGGATCTGGCCGGTGCCAGTGTTTTCGTGGAACAAGTCATCATGGGCCAGCGACGAATCGATATCTATGTGAAGATTCGCGGTGGCGGCAGAGAGTATTGCCTTGCCATCGAAAACAAACCATATGCCGGCGACCAGGAAAACCAGGTCCGTGACTACCTGAAACACCTCGCCCATAAATTCGGCGATCGTTTCCTGTTGATCTACCTCTCCGCCACCGGGAAGGCGCCGTCAGACTGGAGCCTCCCCAAGAGCGATCTCGACCAATGGACAGAACGTTTGGCCATCATGTCCTTCGATGTGCAAGACGGCGGCGAGGGAGCCGCCAATGACGATGAGACCATTGACGCATACAAAGCGTTTCGCGAGTCTTTTTCACTAACCGACTGGCTGAACACTTGCCACGACAAGTGCCGAGTCGACCGGTTGCGCTGGTTTCTGCGCGACGCCCAGTTATTTTGCCAACGCACATTTGGAGATCATCAAATGACAACCGATAACGAAGCCCGCGCTGTAGAGAATTTCCTGTTTTCCAATCCGGAGAATTTTTCTGTCGCCATGGCAGTTTACGAGTCATGGCCAATCGTACGGCGCCGCGTGTGCGAACGGTTTCTTGAACATCTGTGTCGGTGTATCAGGCAAGAGGCCAACAAAATATCAGCCGACATCACCGTCGAATGTAAGTACAAAGGGGATGATAGATGGCGCAATCGCTTGTGGCTCTATTGCGATTCGTGGGTTCAATACAGTAGAAGAGAGTCCGATTCCAACGGCCGAACCTCCATTCGATTGGAGGCTGACGGCAAGGCATCGTCCGGGTGGCTATTTGGAGTCTCGTCGCCATTGCCAGTAAGCCAAATGAATGAAGCCGAGAGGCGCCGACGCGAGCGTCTCGAAAAGAAGCTCGAGCAGGCACTTGCTCTTGGCGGAACGGCTGACCAGTGGCCGCAACGTGCCTGGGCTGACAACAGAATGCGCAACTGGAACGAACTCATACCCAAATTGCAACGCGAATGTGAAGATGGCAAAGGTGAAATCACGTCTTACTTCGTTGACGCGATGATTGGTGTTGCCGCCAAGGCAATTCCCGTAGTGAACGATATAGAGGGCAGTAGGGAGTAATGGTGCCAACCGCTCGACAGGCTGGACTGCCGAATGCGGATAAGTACCGCGTTATCCTCGCCCAAGCCGTCCGGCTGCACGAGAGGCACGTCGCTGTAAATCCACAGGACCCAAGACGAGAAGCGGCGGCAATTTGGGCGAATTGCGATAAGCGAAGCCAATTTGTAGCTGCAATCGTGAATGAGGCAGCTGAGTTTTGGAATCGGATTAAGGTCGCCGGTCTCTATCGGTCGCCTTGAAATTGCGTTCCTTGGGATGACAGCAAGAGCGTGCCGAGAGTTGGCCGGTCACAGAAAAACTTTCTGTAACTTGGCCGCCTGCAAAAGGAGAAATAGTCGTGATTCCATATCCTGCACTGATCAAACTTGGCAGCAGTCGTTGTAATATCGGATTTCCGGATTTGCCCGGAACGGATTACGAAGGCTATCCGAAATATTTCAATGGGTATCCCCCCCCCTATGCGGACTAGGCATCCTCATGGAAGGCGACTCCTTGGTCGAACCACTTTTTGCTGCGGCGCAGGTCTTGCTTGGATCACATGAAGGCTCATTAGGCGAAGGCGACAGCCTACCACCCCCAGGCGACTTCGAGACTGCATTACCGCCTACCGGCTGCGCGCTCGTCGCGATTCCACTGATTCGCTTTACACCCTTTCCGGCGTTCCTTCGGCCAGAATCCGGCGAGTTCAGAGTCGAGTTCGTCGACCTGCCCGGCGTAGCAGCGACAGGCGCCACAATCGAAAAAGCCCTGATCAATGCTGAACATGCTGCCCGCGACTATGCGACAAGAGCTCAACGAAGTGCCGAATCAGTGCCGGCACCGAGCAGCCTGAGTTCCACAGACGTACCTGCCAGCTCACACTTGGTTATCGTTCCACTGTACCGGTTTGACGGTTGATTCCTGCAAACACAGCGAATAATGCACCGATTTAGCCCGCAGAGTCGTCTACGGGCGTGAGACGCTTAGAATTTTCTGCGCGATGATCAAAGCGCTCAGTTACTGCGGATCGAGTTCGTCATACGCTTTTTTGGATACAAGAAAATCATCTCCTGAACGACACTGGTTGTCGTGTTGCTGCGCAAAGATTCCGAAGCACGCTCAAAGTCAGCAACGAGGTAATCAACATGCCCAATTTTTATAGCAGTAACCCTTGCCCCACCTGCCGGAAAGGTGGGGGAAGGATGATGAAGTGCGACACTTGCGGTGATATTCGGTGCAGCGTGGGTGGCTGTGCGAAGGGAAGCGTCTCAAGCCGATGCCCGGTTTGTAGAAAAGGGAAGCGAAAGTGGGTGTAGAGGTCAAGTGAATAGCGACCGCCAGCCTTATGTTGCTGGCTGACGATCTTTCGCCAATCCAGTGACGCGGGCTCGTCATGGCGGCGGTGGCCGACACTGCTCCCTTGACACTGTTGCGAATTCGATTGTGCGCAAAGCACGGCCCACCAATCACGGTCAATCACGCCCCAAAATCGGTATGAAGCGTAGTTTGGGGTGGAACCACCGCCATGGAAAGAATAGCCTTACCGGTCATTGATAAATTAGAGGGAGCGGAGACATGATTGGGGAGAATGAGCAGGGCGCGGGATTTTTGCGCCGACAATGACCGCGATCTAGTGGAATATCACGCTCGGAATCCGAAAGTCATCTCTCCCGCTGCATGACTGCTCTCCCCACCCTCTCGAAATCCCGCTTCCTCTCCGGGGCTCAATGCCACCTGCGTCTCTGGTATGAGTACCACGCGCGAGACTTGGCTTCCGACCCCGACGCTTCGCTCCAGGCAGTCTTCGACAGCGGCCACGAAGTGGGCGAGTTGGCCTGTAAGCGCTACCCTGGCGGACACTTCGTTGCCCAGGACCACAGGCATATTCCCGACGCACTGGCGGAGACGCGAAGAGTACTTGAGGAAGGCACAGCTCCCGCCCGGTTCGAAGCAGCCTTCATGCATCAAGGGTTACTCGCGCGGGCGGATGTGATCGAACGGCTGCCGGGCGGCGGATGGCGGCTGATCGAAGTCAAGTCCACCACCAGGCTGAAGGACGTCTTTGTCCTTGATGCCGCCTTCCAGCTTTGCGTGTTACGCGGCGCCGGTCTGGACGTGCGCGAAGCGGCGGTGATGACCCTGGATCGGTCGTATGTCTACGACGGGAAGCGGCTTGACCTGAACGCACTTTTCAAGCTGCACGACGTATTGGAACAAGCCAAAGCGTTGCTCCACACGGTCGGTTGGCAGGCCCGGGAAATGCAGACATTGGTTGCCAGCGCCGTCCCGCCGGACATCCTGCCCGGAGACCATTGCTTCACGCCCTACGACTGCCCGTACTACGCTCACTGCACCCGCGACGACGTCTATCCGGATCACGGCATCGGCGAACTACCCGGGCTGCGCGCTGGCCGCCGTGCTCAACTCGAAGAGGCAGGTATTGAAGAAATCCGGGACATCCCGAGCGAGTTTCCACTCACTCACGTGCAGCAAATCGTGCGTCGGGCGGTGCGGGAACAAGAGGCCGTGGTTCACGGCGGCATTTCATCGATGCTGGCCAGGCTAACGCTCCCGGTTCACTACCTGGATTTCGAGACCTTCATGCCGGCGATTCCCCGTTTCGCTGGCACGCGACCCTACGACTTCGTACCGTTTCTCTTCTCGGTTCACACCGAGCGCAACGCCACAGCGCCGACGCATGTCGACTACCTGCATGAGCAGGATGACGATCCGCGACCGCATGTTATCGACCGCCTGATCGAGGCGGTGGGAACGGACGGATCAATCTGCACCTACTCGCACTACGAGCGAACAGTGCTGAAAGCGTTGGCTGTGGCGGTACCCGAACGGGCCGCTGAACTCGCCGCCGTTACGGAGCGGCTGTTCGATTTGCTTCCGGTTGTGCGGAATACCTACTACCACCCCGAGTTTCGAGGCTCGTTCTCGATCAAGAGCGTTCTGCCGGTGCTGGCGCCCGGGATGGGCTATGGCGACCTTGAGATTCCCGATGGCCAGGCGGCTTCCGCCAGCTACATGCAGGCACTCAGGAGCAAAGACGATCGAGAACGCCGAAAAACGTTCGACAACCTGCGCGCCTACTGCGAACGCGATACGCTGGCGATGGTGGCGTTACGGCAGGCACTTGGGGCCGTTTAGTATCCGATGCGATTCAAGGAACTTTTCGATCGTCGGGAAAGAAATTCACTATGAATGTCGGCGAAAGAGCGTTGATTGGAAGGGAAAATCTATGACGTATGAGTTGCTTTGGAAGTGTGTGCCGATGGGTCCCATCGCATCCTACGAGAAGTGGTACGACCCCTTTCTGGGGCAAGGGGTTTACATGCTCGTCGTTGCCACAAACGACGGAAAGTATGTCGGCTACTACGTAGGCAAGTCGAACGCAGCAATTCCCGCTAACGCGTTGAGGATGCTTGTGGAACCGGGATGGGGATGATCCGAGGAGGTTGGGCGATCGGCGGGGGGAGCGATTCCCGCCGGCGCCGTGCCGGATGGGTTGCGTGGCCACGTGTTTCCCTGAAGAACCGGCTCGCCGCACACTCGGGCGCGACGTTCGCTCAGGAGGTGTCATACACTTCCAGCGTGCCGCGGCGATGGCCGAAAGCGATGGCCTTGTACAGCGTTTCCCAGTCCGCCAGCAAGTAGTCGATGAACAAGGCCCGCAGCCTGCGCCAGAAGTACAGGGCACGTCCCGCCCCGGCCTTGGCCGCCCGGAACACGGCGCAGCAGCGCTGCTGGACCTGGTCGATGAGGAAGGCCAGCATCATGAGATGGGCGAACACCGTCGCCAGGTGCTTTTCGCCGTGGCCGAAGTTGTGCTCGAAGCCGTAGCCTTGATTCTTCAGGGTGTTGAAGGTCTCGTTCTCGATGCGCCAGCGGGCGCGCCCGGCGCGCATCAGGTCCATGAGGTTGGCTTCCTCGATGGGCAGGTCGGTGACCCAGGAGAAGTGCCGTTTCGTGCCGTTGGGCCGGGTCTCCCAGTACTCCAGGACGTTCACTTCCAGTTCGAAGTGCGCGTCGTTCAGTGGCGCTCCGTTCAGATAACGGAAGCGGTGCGCCGTGCCGTCGGCGTCCGCCGTCTCGAAGGTTCGGGTGCCCGGCGTGGTGTCCACCCACTGGAACAGGAACCCGTGATCGCCCGGCTTGACGCCCAGCACGAAGCGCATGTCCAGTTCCTTGAGCAGCTCGATATGCGGCCCGTTGGACGCCAGCGCGTCCTCCACCACGATCAACCTCAGGTGCGGATGCTCCCGGCGCACGTCGCGCAGCAACCGCTTGGCGGCGTTGCGCTCGCAGTCGTTCTTCTTCCGCCCGTCGGCCTTGACGATCGGTTCGGGCGCCAGCGCGAACACCTCCCGGTGTTGCGGATGCACCAGCACCGCGCCCAGCAGTTGATGATAATAGGTGGTGCGCCCGTCCCGATGATGCGTCTCGCAGCAGTTGCCGCAATGCACGCGGGAGGAGGAGAAATACCCCGTGCCGTCCACGCTCAAAAGGTAATGGCCCATCCAGTCCAAACCCTCCAGTCCCTTGCCCCGCTGCACCGCGGCGAACACGGCCTTGAACGCGCCTCGCAACGACCGCGGATCCACCTCGTCCAGCCGCTCGCGCAGGCGTGTGTCCGAGGGCGCGCGCCGCACCCCGTACAAACTCTTCAGGTTCGCGCGAATCGCCCCGGTCTGGCGCGCGTCGCGCTCGAAGCTCAACAGCGACGGGTACTTCAACCCGAACACCGCCAGCCCCGACATCAGGCAGTCGGTGAGGTTCAATCCCCGCCCGGCGATGGGATCGTCGATGCGAGAGAAACTCTTGCGCACGAGGCGAAGCAACCCCGGCGCGCTCAATGTCTTGCGAAAGATAGGCTTGGACATGGTTCATCACCCGACGCTCGAAGAAACGCCGACATGATACCGTTTCACAAAGAAAAGTTTACGAAGAACTTTTTTCCAGACCCGCCGAAACCCCCATCATCGCTACATTCCGGTGGGTAGCGGGAATTGCTGAGTCGAACGATATCGGTCGACGCTGGAGAGAGCATGTCCAGGAATGGTTCTTGAATCCGCATGAAGGGTATTGGGTACCGAGATCCGCTGAGGCGTTCCTGAAGAACCCCGTAACCGTGTTCAACGAGGAAGGTTTGGGGAAAGGGCTGGAAAATCGGAAGGATATTCAAGTGCGGATTCTTGCCGAGACATGGTTCTGCTTTGCCGAAGTCAACGATCTGCGCCCGTGGCATTCTCTCGAGAACATCGAATATGTCCTTCAATTGGGCCTGAAGGAGCACGTGGGAATTGAGCAAGATGAGTACATCGGCGATACCGGGCGCGGTAGGCCCCGTGGCAAGTTGGAAGTTGTCAATCACCTGGGCAGATCGTTTTTCGCAGATACGCTGCCAGCGACCATAAGCTTTGACGATGGCAAGAGAGTCGAGATTCCGTAGGACGCACTTGTACCGGGTACCCTGCGGGTGAGCCAATACGTCCACCAACGGAGCTTGTTGAGTGGCAGCCGCTATCGGCACTCCCTGGACCGAGCGGGAAATCGACGCCATCGTGGAAGATTATTTCGACACACACCAGCCCAACCAACGCGCTCGGAGAGTTTTCATGGAAGCATTCAGGCATCTGCTTCTTCTTCTGGCGCCCGGAAATTGTCGAACCGCATGGTTTCCGCGCTGAAATTCAGTAGAAATGCCCCTGTCGGCCCGTTTCTATGCTTGGCGACGGTGATGTCGGCCGTGCCCTTGAGTGGCGAATCCGGATCATAGACCTCGTCGCGGTAGATGAAGACGACAACGTCGGCATGCTCCTCAATGGCGCCCGAACCGCTGAGATCGCTCAAGACCGGCTGCTTGTCAGACCGCCACTCTGGCCGCCGATTGAGTTGCGACACCGCAATCACGGGAACGTGCAGTGCCTTTGCCATGCCCTTTAGTGCAAGGGCGGCCTCCGACATCGCTACGGCGCGATTGGCTTCGGTGTCGCCTCCGGCCCGCATGAGCTGCAGATAGTCCACAATGACCAACCCAATGTCCTGTTCAACGTGCATGCGCCGCAATTGATCGGTCAGATGGGTGGGTGTCAGGCCCGACCTGTCGCTGATGAATATCCGGGCGTCCGACAACACGGACGCTGCCGAATCGATTCTCAGCCTGTCGTCTTCGCTCAGTCGGCCCGTGCGCAAGCCATGTTGGTCGAGGCGGCCGATGGAGCCCAGCAATCGCCACTGGACTTGTTCCCTGGTCAATTCGAGACTGAATATCGCCACGGTCTTGTGCGCTTCGATGGCTGCATGTTCGGCGATGTTCAGCACCATGGCCGATTTGCCCATGGACGGGCGGCCCGCGATGACGATCAATCCGCCGGGCTGAAGCCCGCCCGTTAACGCATCCAGATACTCGAATCCCGTCGCGATACCGGCAGGGGCGCCCTGGCCTTGTCCCATCGCCTTCAAACCCTCGACGCAGGATGGCAGAAGGTCCTCGATCGAACGAAGGCGTTCCGGGATCAGCTCTCGGTGACTGCGCCGGGCAAGTAGTGGCCACAAGCTTTGCACGCTGCGCGCGACAAGGCCCATGTCACCGGCGGCGGCGACCGCTCCCACGGCAACGCCGGGCGGGGCACCGTAGTCGTGCGCCAGTACTCGGGCGTCCCGTAACGTCGTGTAGATGCTGCGGCCCGCCAACGCATTGAGCCACGAACGCGCCCGCAGGTCCGGATCGGACCGCAACCGAACCGCAAAGCCCATCTGCCTGATCACGTCGGGGTGAATGCCGCCGATGTCGTTCGCGACCCAGAAAGTCGGAACCGGCGTTTCGCCAAGCAGCCTACTCAGGCGTTTCGTAGAGGGGATTTCGGCGACGATGTCGTCCAGGTCACCGGCCAATAGCGCCGCACGACCCAATTCACTGGCAATCGTTTGCGCCAGCAGGAGTGTCCGAATCAAATGACGCGACCCATTTTCTGAATTCTCCCCGCTTGCGCTGACGGAGAAGAGATCGATCCCAACCCGTTCGGCCAACACCGAGCAATACGCTGCCTTGTCCGTTTCTGCAGGACCGTGAACCAGGATGTTGACGCCGTGATCGCCGTGTTCGATTGCGCTACCAAGAATCGTCTCGGTGTCCTCGCGGTCCTGCCCAAGGTATTGGAAATCTTTCCACGAAGAAGGGCTCGGAGGCACTCTTCTGAGCCAGGACGGGCGAATCCGCTGGCCGGCGTTGCTGACCAGCATCAGGTGTCTGACGTGTGCGCCGACGCCGATGCCCCAGCCACCCTCGGTCGTCGCCAGGCCGAACCGGGCAAGGGGCGAATCAAGTGCCAGCCGATCCCGCAAGATCTGCGGCGTTGACCCGATCAGGCAGGCCAGTACCCTCTCGGGAAGGACGAGCGGGCGTTGCCAGTCAAGCGGTCTGGTTACGGTGTCGACCAGGTCCCCAATCACGGGATGGGTGGCGTAGCGAGCCAGCGCTTCAAGGATCTTTCGGTCCATTCTGGACAGCCCGAGCCGCTTGCCGAGCCAATTGAGCCGCCTGGAGCCGACATCCAGGGTCATATCTCCGGCCGCACGGCGCGAGTGGCCGATGGCATCGCACAGTCGCGTCCAGCGAACCGCCGCATCATCGAGACTTGCGAATCGTCCTTCTCGAATCGATGCTAGGTCCGCATGCTCGTGAACCCAACGGGCCAGTGCGTTTGCGCCTCGCGCACGCAAGAGCTCCTTTTCGTTGGCAAGCACCCACCCGATCAGCCGCTCGGCTTCCCGGTCGCGCCAGTCCAACTTGGCAGCCAGGTTGTCAAGGTAGGTGACGAGCAACTGACACTCGTAATCCGTGAGCATTGCGATTCCTGCCGATAACGGAGTTCGGAGCGACTATGCCCGGTCGAGGCGACACTGGTTGTCGTGTTGCTGAGCAAAGATGATAAAGGATTCCGACATGGCCAATCTCGCAACTCTCTCAAAGTCCCGCTTCCTTTCCGGTCACCAGTGCGACCTGCGCCTCTGGTACGACTACCACGCCCCGAACCTAGTACTCCTTCAATCAAATAACGCCGTATATTAATGTATTTCCTCAACAAGCTGAAGTAAGTTGTTGAGAGGTTGGCCATGAAGAAACGGTATGTTGTCCGTCTGACGCCGGAGGAACGGGAGCGGTTGCACGATTTGGTCCATAAGGGCCGCGTAGCGGCGTACAAGGCCGGGCCGCAGCACGTCAGAGAGTCGCCGGCGCAGCCAGCCGAGCCCGATAAGGCGCATGAGTCGAAGGAGAAAGAGATCGAACTCGACATGGATCTGTGAGCGTTCCCGGAGCCGTCCCAAGGTTTCGTTGGCCAACGCCGCGACACACCGCCATTCCCCAATTCCTCCAAGATCGGCCAAAAACTGCGTCTGGCGGAGGTTTTCGGCGCCGGAATACCGCCCTACAGTGCCCTTGAGCATCGTTGGACAGGGCAACTCTCCCCGTCCAGGGCTTTCTCCGCGCGCACCAGAACGCCTCGGCCTCCAGCAGTTCTCATTTTGACCTGACGAGTCATTGGTCGCATTGGATTTTGCGTTCGGTCGGGTTGAACGGGGCTTGACACCATAGGGCGGTGGGCCTATGGTGTGGGTCATGGGACACCGGTGGTTCGGATCGAAGGCGGCGTCGGGGTTGTGGCAGGCGCTGGTGGCGCTGATGCCGCCGCACGCGGTGTACATCGAGACGCACCTGGGCGGTGGGGCGGCGATGAAGCGCAAGCCGGGGGCGTTGCGCAACATCGGGATCGACCTGGACGGGCGGGCGCTTGCGTCGTTCGAGTGCGATTATCCGGTGGAACTGGTCCACGGGGACTGTCACGCTTATTTGGCGGGGTTCGCGTTCGACGGTTCGGAGTTGGTGTACAGCGACCCGCCGTACCTGCAAGGCGCGCGCAAGTCCTCGCGCCGCTACCGGCACGACTACGGGGACGGCGACCACGTGGCGTTGCTGGAGTTGCTCAAGGGGCTGCCGTGCGCGGCGATGGTGTCGGGGTACCCCTCGGCGCTGTACGACGAGTTGCTGGATGGCTGGCGCAGCGTGTCGCTGCAGGTGATGAACCAGGCGGGGGCGGTCACCGAGAAGGTCTGGTTCAACTTCGAGCCCGACCGGGTGCACTGGGCCTCGTGCGCGGGGCGGGACTTCACGCATCGGCAGACGGTCAAGCGCAAGGCGGCGAGTTGGGGCCGGCGCTACCGGGCCATGCCGGCGGCGGAGCGCCTGGCGGTGCTGTCCGCCATCATGGCGGTGGAGGCGGCGCCGTGAGGTGCCTCGAGCGCCATCTCAAGCGGTTGCGGGCGTGCTTCGCGCAGTTGCCGGACCGGCGCCGCGGACGTAATCGCCGATACACGATGCCCGACATCGCCATGGCGGCGCTGTCGGTGTTCTTCATGCAGTCCCCGTCGTTCCTGGCGCACCAGCGCGCGCTGACCGAGGCGCGCGCGCTCCAACGCGCACACCCTGTTCGGCCTGGCCCGCATTCCCTGCGACAACCACATCCGCCAACTGCTCGACGGGGTGCCCACGGCGCACTTCGACGAGCAGTTCCACGGCATCGTGGAGGATCTGCACGCGCACGGCGCGCTCACGCCCATGCGCCGCCTCCACGGGCGCACGCTCATCGCCCTGGACGGCACGGAGTTCTTCCGCTCCCGCCACATCGACTGCCCGAACTGCTCCACCCGCAAGCGCAACGACGGCGCCACCGAGTCCTTCCACTCCATGCTCGCCGCCACCCTCGTGGCGCCGGGCCACGCCCGCACCCTGGCGCTGCCCCCGGAGTTCCTCGCCCCCCGCCACGGCGCCCAAAAACAGGACTGCGAACGCGAGGCCGCCAAGCGCTGGCTGCAACGCCACGGAGCCCGCTGCGCCGCACTGCGCCCGGTCTACCTCGGCGACGACCTCTACGCCTGCCAGCCCATCTGCCAGACCATGCTCGACAGCGGCGGGGATTTCCTGCTCACCGCCAAGCCGGGCAGCCACGCCACCCTCTACGAGTACCTCCACGGCATCGACCTGCCCACCCGCCGCGCCGCCTCCGGCAAGGGCGCGCGACGGCGCATCCACCGCTACCGGTGGATGAGCGACCTGCCCATCCGCGGCACCGAGGACGCCCTGCGCGTGAACTGGCTGGAGATCGAAAGCGCGCGCCCCAACGGCGCCGTCACCTACCGCGGCAGCTTCATCACCAGCCTGCCCGTGAACCGCGACAACGTCGCCGAACTCGCCCAATGCGCCCGCGCCCGATGGAAAATCGAAAACGAAACCTTCAACGTCCTCAAACAGCACGGCTACCATCTGGAACACAACTTCGGCCACGGCAAAAAAACCCTCGCCGGCGTGCTCGCCGTGCTGAACCTGCTCGCCTTCGCCCTGCACACCGCCTGCGAACTCGCCGAAACCCTCTGGCAACGGGCCCGGCTACGCCTCGGCACCCGACAGCGACTGTTCGAGCACCTGCGCAGCATCACCGCCTACCAAGTGTTCCCCACATGGACCGCCCTGTTGACCCTGCTCGCCACCGGCCACGCACCGCCCCAACCGCCGTAAAACAAAACACAAACCGCGATTCCTAACCCGCATCCTCAACCCGAACCACCTCCACCGACCACCCCCATACAACGGAACAAACTCATCAAACAGCTAAAATGAGAATTGCTGCTCGGCCTCGGCAAACAATGACTGCCGCCAGCAATGCCGGAACAGTAGGGTCTTCGATCACTTGGCGAATTCTGCTGCCGCGTTTGCGGTGTGTCGATGATCGCGTGAGAAAAAATGTCCGCCAGGGTAACGCCGACAGGCCAACTTGACCAACTCGTGCCGGGGGAGCAACACCGCCCAGAGTGTGTCACTGGACCCAGCCGCTAGATCCTCCCGTTTACAAAGGATTGGCCGTACGCTATGATGAACCACGCCAACGAGCATTTGCAGGCACGGTTCCGTGTTGGCCGGAGGGTGTGGTCCGACACGCTGTTGAGGTTGTGAAATGAACCCGTTTGAACCAATTGGCTGGTGGGTGGAAGCACCACGCTGTTATCGGAATGGTATGGGAGCGAATTTCCGTACTGGCTATGCGTTGTTGTCTCCCGAGCGGTCCAGGGCGGGCTACGACAACTTTCGTTTTATGCGGGCCGTCGCTAAGGGCGACATTTGCCTACACTTGAACGAGTCCAATCAGATCGGCGGAATCAGTCGAGCCGAGGCGTCTTACAAGCAAGCCCCCTTTGATGTCGACGGTACAAGCGGAATGTATGTTCCTCTCTCGGGATACTGTGACTTGGAGCCACCGTTGAGTATCCTGAAAGAAAAGTATCGCGAGCGGCTGGATCACCTACGAGAAGCCGCCAAGCAGCACGAAACGTTTTTCTTCTTTACGAAGGAGCTGAAGCGAAATATGTACCTGACACCAGTGCCACAGAAACTGCTGGACTTGTTGGACGATGCTTATTCAGAAGCTGCTGGAATGAAGCTCAGTGACATGGTATGCCTGATCGAGAATGTCTAACTTTAAGCCGGTACCGCCCCACCCGGAACACAATGGATCCGCATTAATTTCGAGAGCAATTCCAGAACGGCGTCCAAGCTGACGGTAACCCTGGTTTCCTACCAATTCTCCTTTTCTCACTCTTGGTCAGCGCACGCATCGACACTCAGTCCATTCACTATGGCCTCATCGGCGTCCGCAAGATCAGCGGAAAACGAGTCTCGATCTAAACTACTGATGTGATACCGCACTCGAAGTACGGAACCGGACAAGAGTTCTCCTATGAACCCGCATGGATCGGGGCGAGCTGCTTCGGGATCTCCATGCCAAACAAGGAACGCTACGGTAACCGGCTCCCAGATGTAGGTAGGCGCGTTTCCTATCCTTTCAACCATCATCGAGAACTCGACCATGGATTCACCGCGCAACCTACCTTGGTCAACCCTGTATTCAACAGGCGTATTCGGTTCAAAACTACCGATTTTTTTTCGAGTGATATACATCCATACGCTGTTGTCGTCATGCCGGCTTAACTGAATACGATGATCGTCGTCGGAGTAGTGCGCGAACCGAATTTGTTCGTCAGTGAAGTCGTCGACGGAGTCGACGAAACCCCATTCAGCGTGTGCGATAGATTGTCCGACGACGATGAGCAGAATGGCTGAAAGCCATTTAGCCGTACATCCCTTTAGAGAGCTTCGGCCCATAAACGGTTTCCTTAGTGTACAGCCCTGCCTTTGCGCAGCCGTTTCAGCCAGCACACGCGGTAAGTCGGACCGGGGTCGTTGTGGCGCGCCCGTCCGTGCGCATGACTTCGCAACCGCCCGCACAAGACGCGATGCGACCCAGCTCGAACCGATTGTGACAACGTGCGAGTTCATGACGACCTTTATGTGGCGAATAGGTTCTCTTTTATCTAGGCAGTATACATTTCACTGTGCGCTCGCCCTAGGGAAGGTCTGATTAAGTGCCTAAATTGGCCGTGTGGAGGCCAGCGACCGCCGTTTTCGCGCCCGGCAGGTGCCAGAAGGGCGTTTGCGGCATGCCGTCGCGCCGGTTGTTGCCGCTTTTCGCGGCAACCGGGCGCACGGGCGCCTCGTCAGGCGGCCGCATAGCGGCCGGCGATCAACAGATTCGCGAAACCCAGCAGCATCGCGATGCGCTGCGTGTTCTTCGCCAGTCGCCGACGCTCGCCAGTCCCAGCTCGTCCACCGTTCCGGTCTCCCGGAACAGGTCAATTACGTCCAACGCGCGACGCCGGTCGCGTTCGGAGCAGTCAAGCCAAGTCAATGTAGAAGCCATGGTGTCGTACGGTCGCGTCAAGTCAGAATTATGTGGATGTCGGATCTTTCCAGTAACGAACCCGAGTGGTCAGCGTCGCTTGACTCAAGCGAAGCAATCTCCAAAGTAGCGGGGTGCTTCATCGCAGCCGCTGTGGTGAAACTGCCACCGGGTTGAAACTTTGTTGCGAGCGCATTGCAAAAGCGCATCCGGCGGCAAACCGCTTCGTAGCGCCTTGCGCAGGCCCGCCCGATAGTAGCCGGAGAGACACTCGATTCAAATCCTAGCGCCGAGGGATTCGCGAAGTTCGAGCGAGGCAGGTAACGACGACGCGTCGGTGGCGCGATTTGGGCTTTGCGGATCGCGGTTGGGGTCTGCGTCGACTCTCAAAGGAACCGCTGTTTCCGAAAACCGCATGGCGTGCGCAATGACGCCGGCGGCTTGGTCGGCGGCATTCTTCAAGGCAGCGTCGTCGAAGTGCGCGTAGATGGCGGTCGTATCGCGGTGGCGGTGCCCAAGAAGGCGGCCGACCGTCGGGAGCCCGACGTTGTTCATGACGCCCTGGGAGGCAAACGAGTGGCGCAGGTCGTGGATGCGCACGCCCGGCAGCCCGGCCTTCTCGCGTACGCCCGTCCAGAACGTGTAGAGCCGTGCAGAGGTGAGCCTGTTGGGAAACACGCGCGGGTCATTTTCACTCCTGGGCAGCGAGGCGATGATCTGTCGCGCCTGCGGTCCGAGCCACAGCGTGCGGGGCCCCGTCTTGGAGTCCGCGAGCCGCGCGCTCGTGCCTTCATCGGTCAACTCGCCGATTTCCTCCCAGCGCAAGTTCAGGATCTCCGACACGCGCGCCCCAGTTAGCATGAGCAGCCGCAACGCCGCCACGGGCCAGGGGCGCTGCGCACGGCGGGCATCGAGTACCTGTCCGAGCCGGGCGAGTTCCACCTTGTCCAGATGGCGCGCCACGGAGCGCTTCGGGTTCATCGCGATATTGGCGCACGCGTCGGGCACGTCGCTGCCCAGCTCGCCCCATTCCCGCGCGGTCCTCAGCATTGCGCGCAGGATCTCGAACGAGCGGTTGGCCGCACCGGGCTTTTCGGCGCTGGCGGCATCGAACCATCTGGATACCCGCACATGGTCGATGGTGTCCAGCCGAAAGCATCCGAATGTGGGCAGGAGCCGCTTCTTCATGTAGATGTCGTGGGCCTTGAGTGTGGAGGGCTTGAAGACGTGCTTTTTCCGCTGACGGTAGCGCGCCGCGAAGTCCCTGAACAATGGCGGCTTGATCTTGCACGTGGGCACGATGGCCTCGCCGGACCAGATGCGCGCGAGTAGCGCGGCCGCTTCCTCCTTCGCTTGGGTAACACCCATGTCCGGGAACCGCCCCAGCGTGAACTTGCGCATCCGGCCGTGCACGCGGACCTGTACGACGAAGGACCGCGAGCCGGTGGGCTGCACCCGAAGCCCGAAGTGGGCCAGCGTCACGTCCCATACCACGTATTCCTTTTCTCTGGGCCGGGCCGCCAGGATGGCACGATGAGACAGCCGGTCTTTCTTTGCTTTAGTCCGCATTGTTCGTCTCCGTCTTGCCCTTCATGGCGTCGCCGACGATCCGGTCGATCCGCCCGGCCGCTTTAACGACGTGTTCGTCGGCCAGGTGCGCGTAGCGCTCCGTGGACGCGATATCCGCGTGACCCAGCAGCCGTCCGACGGTGTATAGGTCCAGCCCGCTCATGACCGCGTGACTTGCGTAGGCGTGGCGCAGGTCATGGAGACGAACGTCATCCAATTTGGCCAAGGCGCGCAGTTTCGACCAGCGGCGTCCGAGATCCCGCAAGGGTCCGTTCCCGCTGGGATTGGGAAAGACAAATTCGCCGTCTCGCGGCAGACTTCCAATGACCGCCCGGGCGGGCGGCGGAAGCTGGATCGTCTTGGGCCCGGTCTTGGAATCCGGCAGCACCGCGCGGGTGCCCCGGATCCATTTCCATCGGAGTCCTGTGATCTCCGAGGATCGTGCGCCGGTGAACAGCAGCAGCCGGACCGCGGCAACGGCCTGGGCGTCCTCGGCCCGGTCCAGTAGGGGCCCGAGACGCTCCAGTTCTTCCACCGACAGGAATCGCTCGCGGGGTTTCATTCGGAAACGGCGCATGTTGCGGCAGGGATTGGAACCGGCCGGACGAATGTCCCACAGCTCCGCCTGGGTCATCATGACCGAAAGCACCGGCAGCGTCCGGTTGGCGGTGGCGGGTTTGTGGCTCATGGAATCGAACCAGCGGTGCACGTCGGTGGGTTCGATGTCCGGCACGCGCATCTCCCCAAAGTACGGCAGGATGCGGTTGGCGATGGCGTCGCGGTTGGTTTCGCGCGTGGCTGGCTTCCAACGGCGCTCGGTGCGTTTCAGGAACTCCTCGGCATAATCGCGCATCAACGGTCCGGCGTCGGTTCCGTGTCGGGCCTGCCTGAGTTCGTCAAGCGCCCTGGCACGGGCCTCAGCGGCGGTGATGTTTCCGACCGTGCCGAGTTCGATGTCGAATCGTCCCAGCTTGTTGATGATGCGGACGAAGAACGTCCGCTTGCCGCTGGGGGTGATTTTGAGGCCGAACGCGCGCAGGTCGCGGTCGAAAATGAAGAGGCTGCGCCGACTGCGCCGGTGTTTCTTGAAGCTTCGATGGATGGTCCGTTCGTTGAGGGTGTAGTAGGTGCGCATGCGGGTCTCCTGTGTGTGTTACCTGCCGGCTGTATCGTTCCCCAGGGAACAACAGCGGCCGTTTGGACAAGAGATTCAGGTTGCGCGGGCACGGGCTCCAGAATTCTTGGGGCCATGCAAGGCATTGAAAAACCGGCGAACAACGCGAATCAGCGGCGGGTTGGAATACCGCGCTCTTTGCACCTGAGGTGCGTCCGGTGTGAGATAGTCACGCCCACCGGCGTCGTCGATGTGCTTCCTGGCTGACCAAGCGACCGGGAGGCTGAGCCATTGTTACGACAATGGGTTAGCCGAGCGGCGCCTGAGCGGAGGCGTCCGCAGCGCAGCGGGGGGAACGGTTCCCGAACCGTCGCGCGGCTTCCGGGGCGTAGTATAGGAATCGCGGGGCGCGATTGAAAGTGCTGGCTGAAAGGTGTCGCGAAGCGATCGCATCGGCGGACGCGACCGATCGCAACAGGAGGGAGATGGCGTTCGCGAACGCGAAAGCCGGCGAGCCGATGTGCGATGGCGATGAGCGCGGCGCGCAGCGCCAGCTCAAGCCGTTGGCGCAAGCAACGCGGTGGCGAAGCCATGCGCCGCGGCGATCCCGGCATCGCGAAGGCGCAGTCCGCGAAGCGGCGCGCCGAAGATCATGGAACGAGTCGGCGGCATCGAAACGATCGTCGGCGCCGAAGGCGTCGCGTTCATCGGAAAGGATGCGAAGCGAGTCGTGCTTCAGCCACTTCCCGGATGCGCGAGCGGTCGTGAACGCGCACGTAGCTCCTGGGATCTTCGTCGAGCCAGACGAGGAAGTAGAACTCGCCGGGATTGAGAATGTCGGGATGCCGAAGCACTTCTCCGACGAAGTCGCCGTCTTCGTCGTAGATGTTGGCCTGGTCGGAAGCGATGCGCTTGAAGGTCACGCGGGACATGATCCTGCTCCTGGTGTTGGGTTGCGATGCGAGGACGGTAGCGCCGGCGACTCTCTCTCGATCGCCGCGCGGTTCACTCACGTGCGTCTCGACTCCACTCGGATCGATTGCACGGCGCCTGGCAGAACGACACGGGAAAGGCGGACCGCACCGTGCTCGATGACGATGCGGCCCG
This sequence comes from Candidatus Rariloculaceae bacterium, assembly GCA_965262365.1. Classification (GTDB taxonomy): domain Bacteria; phylum Pseudomonadota; class Gammaproteobacteria; order Steroidobacterales; family Rariloculaceae; genus UBA6522. The sequence continues at coordinate 5,078,360 of OZ253541.1, read as the reverse complement.
CGAGAGAGGCACGCCGGATCAGGCGGCGTACTTCTTGACGGGGATGCCGAGCTGGATCGCCTTGTCGACGAGGTTCTCGGAGATGCCGGAGCCGGGGAAGGAGATGACGCCCTTCGGCAGCAGGCTCAGCAGTTGGTCGTTGCGCCGGAACGGGGCGGCCTTGCCGTGGGCGTTCCAGTCCGGTCGGCAGACGACCTGGTGCACGTTTCGGGACTCGGCCCAACGCGCCGCGATTTTCTCGGCGCCCGGTCCGCCGCCGTGGACGAGGACCATGTCGTTGTACTTGTTGCGGACGTTGTCGAGTGCGGAGAAGATCCGGTCGGCGTCCTCGACGGGCTTGGAGCCGGTGACAGCCACCAGGGTGCCTTCGGGCAGGTGCGCCTGGGTCTTCTCGTTATCCCGGGCGCGGAGGAAGTCCCGGGCGTCGATCGCCGCGGAGGTCAGCTTGGCGGTGCGCGAGGTGTGCGAGCCGTGCCTCGGGCGCCACATGTTGCCGGTGTCGGCGCGGTAACGTTCCGCGGCGGCGTCGCGCAGCCGTTCGAACGCATCGCGCCGGTCGCCGAGGTGCTGAGCGCGCTCGATGATTCGCTCCAGTTCCCAGGCGCCGATCTCGGAGCCGTCCTGAGAGGCCTGCAGGTTCTTCAGCTCCGGAGAGAGCCGGTCGACGGCCCGGTCCAGTCTCACGGTCTGCATGTGCAGTGTGTTGACGAAGCCCCAGAGCAGCGACTCCCGTTCGTCGGCGAGCTGTGTGCCGTCCGGAGCGATCTCTTCGACGAACGCGTCCAGCACGGTCTCGAGTCCCGTGAGGGCTTCGGTTTCGTCCCAGACGGCGCGGGGATCGGGTTCGCCGCGGTTGGGTCCGCCGCCGAAGTATTCCAGGTTCTCGCAGATGACCGCGGTGGGAGAAGCGTGTTGAGCGTGAGTAAGCATGATGAGTTCCTTCTTTATGTGAGAGAGCACGGCGGGGTATTCCGTCGTGACATGTTTAGTGGGATGCGCGCGCGCAGGGCAGTCACCCGCTTGCGGGCCGCAATGAAATGAAGGACCCCTGCTTTGCAGGGGTTGACGCCTGAGCACGTGTGTCACGCTGAACGTGTCATGACGGAATAAAACCTTTCACTCTCGCGACACGTTCTTCGTTCCTTGCTCACCCGCGGCGAAGCCGCACCGACTCTGCCCGCCAGGTTGAATGACCAGCGGAGTCAGACGGTTTGCGAGACGTTCGGGACCGAACTCGAGCAGTTCGTCGTTGAAATCGCTCCCTGCGGAAAGCAGGACGGTGGAGGCGATGCCCAGCCGCGTGCACCGCAACTGCAACCGCCGCGCTGCGCGCCCGCCTTCCTCGTCGCGGTCCTGGGCGATGATGAGGCGAGAGACCATCAGCGGCGGCACGAACGTGCCGAGCCCCCCGGCCGAGAGTGCGGCGGCGGCGAACGTCCCGGACGGGACCGCGGTTCGCAAGGCGCCGTGCGGCAGCACGGTGACCAGCGAGAGCACGGTCTCGATGCCCTCGCCCACCAGCAGCGTGGAGGCCGCGGCCGGTTCGCCGAAGCGCACGGCGAAGCCGTGGATTCGGCCGAGGGACTTTCTGGGGCTGGAGACCGGGGCCTTGGCCGGTCGCCGAGAGTCGAGCCACGTTCTGTGAACGCCGGCAACTTCTCCGTCGTCGCCGGCGACCGCCGCGACGAGCGCGGGAGAGCGGCGCCAGCCGCCCGCGTCAGGGCGATAGGGAAGCGAGGGATGGAATCGCAGGGCGGGGAAACGGCAGCGGCGGATACCGCGCGCCTTCAGATAAAGCTCGGCGTGTGAACCGTCTATGGGCCGGCAACGGTTCCACAGGTTGCGGGCCGCTTCGGTGCGGTCATAGGTGCCGGGGCGGGAAGTTGACGGCGCCAGGGGCCGGGCCAGGAACCGCCGCGCCTCGGCGAGCGCCTCGCGCAGCGAGTGGGCGCCTGTGGCCAGGCGGATAAGGTCCAACAGATCGCCGTGCAACTGCTCGGCGGGATCCGACCATTTCCCGACCGGGCCCGGCGGCTCAAGCCGCACGAACAGCGAACGGCCCGGTGCGCCGCGCACATCGCCGGCGCACCAGTAGCGGCCGACGCGGCGGCCGCGGGGCAGGAACCGGCGGCAGACCTGTTCCGCGTGCGCGGCCAGCGCCGCGGCGGTGTCGGCGGCGTTCATGGATTGCATCCGGCACAGCGTCGCGCTGAAGCGGCGCATACGGATCGGGATGGTGAACGGAACATGGGCTGGCTCTCCGCCTGAGGAGTCGTCCCGGTGGCGGCCGGACTCGACCGCTCCGGGGCGTGAGGCGAAGACGAACGGCCCGGGAATCGGGCCGCCGGGCGACGGCAGGATGCCGTCAGTCATTACGGTGCGGGCAGCTGCATGCAAAAAGGCCGAACCCCCGCCGTAATGGCGGGGGCCGGCCTTCGGGGGCGCGGCCGTCAAAAGTCTACGCTTTCGACATTGGGCCTCTCAGACGTCAAAACGGGATATCGGAATCCAGATCTGTCTGCGAGGCGCCCTGCGCTTGCGCGGGCTCGTTCGCCGCCGGGGCTTCGGGCTCGCCTGAGCCGTTGGACCCGTTGGCGCCGTTCGGGCGTTCCAGGAACTGGATCCGGCCACCCGGGGCGAGCAGGATCTCGGTGGAGAACCGGTCGGAGTCCTCCCCGTCCTTGCGCCAGCGCCGCGTCTGCAGCTTGCCGGACACGTAGACCAGCCGGCCCTTCCTGGCGTGCTTCTCGAGCATATCCACGAGTCCGGGCTGGAAGGTGACGATCCGGTGCCACTCCGTTTTCTCGACCCGCTCGCCGCCGCCGTTGCGATCCAGGTAGCTCTCGTCCGTCGCGATGCTCATGTTCGCGACGCGGCCCCCCGATACCAGATGATTGACGGTGACGTCGGCGCCCAAGCGGCCGATGACTTCTGCACGATTCAAACCAAACATGGTAGATCTCCTGAGGTACTGGTTAATGACAAAGGGTTGATGAACCGGGAACGGTCTCTCCCGAGCCCTTCCCGATTCACCCTCTCCAAGCCCCCCTTACTCCGAAAAGCCCGGGGCGGACCGAGACGCCTGAATTTCCCGGATGGCTTGCGCGGAGAGGCCGATCTCGGCGAGCAGCGCGCCGGTGTCGAGCGCCGAGGCACGAGATTCGTCGTGCGGGCGGGAATCCGAATCGAGGGCGTCGGCCACGGTGTCGGTGTGGCGAGGCGTGTTGAAGTCCAGCGGCGCGGGATCCGAGCCGGTACGTGCAAGGCGATACATGGTGTGTACTCCGAAGGGGCCGTAAAATCCCCGGAGCCGAGAAACTCTCTCTCCGACCCGGGGCGCTCGCCCCCCGATCGCCCGTCCCGGACCCTGCCCGCAGCGCCGCTCAACGGTCGCCGGGCGAAGGATTGGTGTAGGATTTCGCCCCCGTGTCCCGGTTGAAATGGACCCGGACGCACAGGAAGAAATCGCCATCGATGTCCGTATCGAAATGCTCAAGGCCATCCACGTGGCGCGCATCCGCCACGTCGGCCCGCACGCGGACGTGGGTCCGTGTTTCGAGCAGATCTTCCGGTGGGCGGCGAGCATCGGCGAACCCACCGGCCGGGTCCTCACGCTCTCGTACGACAACCCGGAAAGCGTGGCGCCGGAGCGGTTGCGATCCGATGCGTGCGTGGAGTTACGCACGAACAAAGAACCGCCCCCCGGCATCTTGCTGGGTCCGGTCGGCGCAGGGCGCCATGCCGTGTACCGGCTAAAGGGCCCCTACGAGGGCATAGGGCCGGCGTACCGGAAACTGTTCAGCGAGTGGTTGCCCCAGAGCGGCGAGTCGATGGATGACCGGCCGTGCATGGAGATCTACCGCAAATCGCAGATGGATACGCCGCCCGAGCACCTGTCGACCGACCTGTGGGTGCCGTTGCGGGCGGCGAATGCACGGGGATGAGCAATGGACGGCGGGCCGGCCGGTGCGCCCCGGGCGAACGCGCTGTCGGCCCCCGCCGCGGCGGGGGCGTTCGTCTCGCTCGGCGATGTGCCGCACATTGGGGGCGTCGTTCGGAAGCGGACGCGGCGATTCAGTGCCACACGCCGCCGGGCGGCCGTTCGGACTCGCGCATGGCGCGCGCGGCCATGTTCATCCACGCCTCGGGGTCGAGACCGAGCCGGGCGTTGAGTTTGGTGCACAACCGTTCCGCATCGGCGAGATTCAGCGCGACCAGTGCCGTGGGGACGTAACCGGGCAGCGCCTCGAACACGATTCGGATGGGTTGAGGCTGATCGGCCGGCGCGTACGCGGGCACGAACGCGTACACGGGGTTGTCGGGCAAGATGCTGGTGGGCGCCATGATTTGGCCCTCCTGTGGGTGAAAGTGAAGTGGTTGGGGGGAACGGCCGGCGAGCCGGCAACCCGTGTGCCGGAGTCGGTGAGAGGCCGGCCATACGTATATGATGAAAAGTCCCAGGCCTATCCCCTATCGAGCGGGTAGCGTGCCAGGATCCGCTCGACGGCCCGGGCGCCGGGCACGAACACGCGGGTGCGCCAGGCGATGATTTCTGTCATGCACCCGAGGCGTTTCAGTACCGGCAGATCAGTGTCGACCGGGCCATCGAGCTCGATCCGCTCGGCCCCCATCAGGCGTCGTCGCACCAGGCGCCAGCGGTTGGCGAGGCTGAACGGCGCTGCGCGCTGCGTTAACGCTTCGTACACCTCGGCAGGGCTTGGGAGTGGACCGGTACCGAGTCCGAACGTCCTGCGCAACGCAGTGGCCTGCTCGGGGTTCAGAACCCGGCCGATCAGGGCCTCGCCATCATCGGTCCGGAGCCGGCGCACGCGCAGGTCTTCCTTGGGCAAGCGGTCCCATACGGGCAACAACAAACCCGTCACCAGCCACAGGCGCGATTCGGTGTGGCTCGGCAGCGATTGCACCTCCAAATCCCACAGCGTGCGCCATTCGCTTTCGTCGGCCTCGCGCCAGTGGGACGCGGCGAGCGCCGCCTCGGCGGCGGTGTCGCGCGAGGCGGGACGCAGCAGGCGCACCCGCGGCTGGATGCCGCCGTCCTCCAGCATCCGCGACGGCGCGGGCACTCGCACGGCGGCGCGGTTCGAGCGGCCGTTGACCAGTAAAGCGGCCTTGCGGCCGGCAACCAGGGCCTGACCTCGCAGTTGCAACGCCGCGTCAGCGGTCAGCGGTTCCAGGCGGTTCCGGCGCACGATCTCGACCAACTCGGTGGCCGCCCCGGTTCTCTCATGGGTCTGCAGTACCTCCCGGGATGCCGCCCGCAGGGTATCGGCGAGGATGTTCTCCACGCCCTGCTCGTAGGTGCCGGCCTCCATCGCCTGCTCGATGTTCGCGTCGATGCGTTCTTCGAGTTGGGCGAACAATTCGTTCTGCTCATCGATGGGCAGCGCCAGCAGCCGGTTGAGGAACCTCGGCATCGGCGGCAGGTCTTCTTTCAGTGTCCCTTCCCAGGTGAGTTTCAGGCCCGTCGCCGTCTCGAACCGGTCGAGCGACCAGCCGGGGATGTACCCGGCCCACAACGCGCCGTAGAACTGGCGAAGCGCGGCCCGAGCGTACAGGCTTTCCAGGTTGTCGCGGGCCTTGAAGAGCGCCGCATCGCCGCCGCCCAAAGACGACTGCGAATCCCGCTGCCCACGGGTCAGCGCCCCGAGGCTGTCCAGCCTTCTCGCGATGGTGGCAATGAACCGCCGTTCGCCCTTCACGTCGGTGGTGACCGGGCGGAACACGGGCGCGCAGGCCTGGTGCGTGCGATGGGTCCGGCCCAGGCCCTGGATCGCCAGCTCGGCCCGCCACCCGGGTTCGAGCAGGTAGTGAACGCGGCGGGCGGTGTGACCGCAATCGAGCGCGGCGTGGTAACTGCGCCCGGTGCCGCCTGCCATGGAGAAGACCAGGATTTTTTTGGACCCGTCCATGAACGCAGCGGTCTCTGAAAGGTTGGCGGACGCGGGGCGGCTCTTCAGGGCCAGGCGCTCACCGGTCGAGTCCATGATCTTCAACACGCGACGCGAGCGGCCGGTCACTTCGGCTACCGCTTCGTGACCGAAGTGGTGGAGCAATTGATCCAGCGCCGCGGGCACGGCCAGCAAGGCCGCCAGTTGCTCGATCAGCGCATCGCGGGCCGCGACCGCATCCTGGGAAAGCACAGGATTGCCGTCATCGTCGTAGACCGGGCGCGAGAGCAGGTTCCCCTCCTCGTCCGTGAACGGTTCCTGCAACTGCACCGGAAACGCGTGGGCCAGGTACGAGAGGATCGACTCCCGCGGCGTCAGATCGATGTTGAGGTCGTTCCATTCCGACGTGGGCACCTCGGCGATGCGCCGCTCCATCAGCGCCTCTCCGGTGGAGACGAGCTGGATCACGGACGCACGGCCGGCGTCCCGGTCGGCTTCGATGGCGCGGATGAGCGCCGGGCACTTCATGGAGGTCAGCAGGTGTCCGAAAAACCGCTGTTTGGCACCCTCGAACGCGGACATCGCGGCGGACTTGGCGTTGCGGTTGAGCGTGCGCTCATTGTCCGAGATACCTGTACTTTGCAAGGCCTGTTCCAGATGGGCATGGATGATCTTGAATGCTTGCGCATACGAGTCATAGATCCGCCGCTGCTCGTCTGTCAGGGCGTGTTCGAGCAGTTCCACTTCCACGCCGTCATAGGACAGCGCCCGAGCCTGGTAGAGACCGAGTGCCTTCAGATCCCGCGCGACCACTTCCATGGCGGCCACACCGCCCGATTCCATCGCGCTGACGAAGTCGGTGCGTTTCTCGAACGGGGTTTCTTCGGTCCCCCAGAGACCCAAGCGTTGGGCATACGCAAGACCGGCCAGGGTCGTGGCGCCGGTGGCGGATACATACAGGATGCGTGCATCGGGCAGCGCGTTCTGCAGGCGCAAGCCTGCGCGGCCCTGCTGGGACGGGGCGACATCGCCGCGGCTTCCCTTGGAGCCGGCCGCATTGGCCATGGCGTGGGCCTCATCGAACACAATCACGCCGGAGAAGGCGTGGCGGCTCTGCTCGTCCAGTCCGCCGGCCAGCCAATTGACGATTTGTTTCAGTCGCGACAGCGAGCCCTGCCGGGACGGACTGCGAAGCGCGGCGTAGGTGGCGAAGAGGATTCCCTGGCGGTGGGGAACGGCTGCGCCGCGGCGAATCTTCCCCAGCGCAATGACATCGGATTCGACACCGCCGATGGCGGTCCAGTCGCGCCGGGCGTCTTCGAGCAGCTTGTCCGAAGCCGACAGCCACAGCGCGCGGCGGTTGCCCCGCAGCCATTGATCCAGAACGATGCCGGCGACCTGGCGGCCCTTGCCGCAGCCGGTGCCGTCGCCGAGCATCCAGCCGCGGCGGAAACGAACCGGGGATGAGAGCACCTCCCCGTCTTCGGTCGGGCTGCCGTGCTCGGAATTGGCGTCCGGAACACTGTCGCCCGCAGGACTGCCGTGCGCAGCACCGTCGACGCGTTGGAGGGTTTCCCAGCCTTCGCCGATGCAGAAGTTTGCCGGCAGGCGCCGCTCGTGGGCCTGGCCCGCGAGGATCACGCTTTCGAGTTGCGCATCGGACAGTCGCCCCTTGGCGACGAGGTCGAGCGGTAGTTTCGGGCGGTAGGCCGGGCGCGGATGAGCGACCGTGGCCATCGCCGCGGACTGCACCAGGGGTGTGGGATGGGGCTGGGCCCCGCCGATCGCGACGGTGGCGGGCCGCCAGGGCTCGTACGGTCCCGCCGACGGTGCTGGCGCACGGCAAACTGGAGAATTACCCTCGGCGGGATCCGTCATTTGCGATGCGGTCTCGTAGTCGAGATCGGCGACGGGCCCCCAAACGGTGGCTGGCTCGGGCCGGCTGGCGGGGCGGGCGTCCGGGGCGGCTGCGTTTCCGTTGCCTGCGACGGTCGGCGGCGGTTCGAGGGAGAACCCGCCGGCGGGCCGACGCGCGCCGGGTTCCGGGTCAAGCGGCCGGCGGGGCGACACCTGAGCTTGCACGGCTTGGAGCAAAGCCGCGGCATCGGGCGCGGCGATGCCGGGATCGAAGGACAGGCCGGTGTCGTCGCACGCCTCGCGCGTCAACCGGTCGAGGACCGTCAGGCGGGTGTCGAACGAGGTGCCGTGACGGGCATACGCGCGACCCTCGATGGCCATGGAGAACACGGCTTGCGCGGGCGGGTCGAGATACCGGAACGCGCCTTGCCAGGCCGGGCTGCCGGGGATACATGAGTGGGAGGTAATGGCCACGAGCCGCCCGCCCGGCGGCAGCATGGAGAACGCGGAACGGATATGGCGCAGGTCCGCGTCATGGCGGCGGCGCTCGACCCCGGGGCTGACGGAGAACGGCGGGTTCATCAGCACCACCGACGGTACGAGCCCGGGCAGGTAGTCGGCGATGGTCTCGGCATTACGCCGGTCCACAGAGACGCCTGGAAAGAGTTGTTCCAAAAGCCCCGCCCGCGTCGGCGCGAGTTCGTTGAGGTAAAGCCGCTGGCTGGCGGCTGCGCCGAGCGAACAGTGGGCCATGACGGCGAGGATGCCGGTGCCCGCCGAGGGCTCCAGCACCCGGTCGCCGGGCCGGATCGTGGCTGCCTGCACCGCGGCATAGGCCAGGGGCAAGGGCGTGGAGAACTGCTGCAGGCGGACCTGTTCCTCGGAGCGGCGCGTATGGGAGGGTTCAAGCGCGGCCAGGCGTTGGAGCATCGCGAGCATGGCGGCGGGGCCCTGCGGGCCGGCACCCGCTTCGCGGCGCATCGCCGTTCCGTAGCGCTTGATGAACAAGACAACCGCGGCTTCGGCGGCGTCGTAGGCGTCCTTCCAGAGCCACGCGCCATCGGCATCGGTGCCCCCGAATGCGCCGGTCATGGCCTCGCGCAGCACAGCTGCGCTGAGCAGACAGCCGTTCTGCAGCGTGGTCAGGAGCGTGCGCGCGGCCGCCAGCAGGCAGGCGGATTTTGCGCTGTACGCCGCAGGTTGGGCAAGCGGCGAATTCGGGCGTGGGGACACACGCTGTGACGGCGCATCGGGCATCGATGGACTCCTTCAGGTGGATGGATGGCGAACGGGCCGGCGCGCGGAGAACGAGGAACACGCTCCCCTTCGGTCCGGACCCGACCCGCCCAAGCGGCCCCGCCTCCCGTCGGCGCCGTTGTCGTTGCCGCCGGAGCGATCGAGAACGATGAGCGCGCCGCGTTCGATCGGTGCCCGGCATTCGGGTGGGACGGGGATGGGGAACGGGCAGGAATCGGCGAAACGCGGCTCATGCCTCCCGGCCGTCGTGATCGGTGAGCGTCATTGCCTCCGTAACGCTGACGAAGATGGGGCTAAGGGTGACTTCGGGTTCGCCGCCGTCCTCGGCGGGCGGGCACGCGTTGACGGCCGCGATGGCGGCGCCGGGCGCTCCGTCGATAAAGCATGAGAAGAGCAAAAAGTTGTCGTAGTCGCCGCTCGTCAGAGCCTCGAAGGCGCGCCGGTGTTCGTCGGTGATATGGGTTCCGGTCATGGTGTCGATCTCCGTGTGGGCAATGTGGGTGGAAGTGCAGCGGCGATCCCGCTCGGGCATTCGCGATTCGAGCGTCCGCGGCCCGGCTCGGCCTCCCGGTGGGGATGGGCAGGGTCGGGGGATGGGGACGGCTCGACGCCGGGCACGCAGCCGGCGCCGTGGCGGGCCTTGGCGATGAGCGCATCCACGGTGTGGGGACTGGCGGCGCAGGCATCTCCCCAACCGCGCAGATTCGCCTTGCAGTCCTGCCAGGACCCCAGAAGATGGTTGAATGAAGGGTCGTCGGTCGTGGCGACAAACACGCAATCGCCGGTCACGACCGCATCGACAATGGCCGGGTCGGTCATGGCCGGCAGGTCGAGCAGCCAACACAAGAATGCCGAAAACTTGGGCGAGAGGCCCCGGCCGTGGCGCGGGCCCATGGGGTGGGCGGCCGGCGATGGAGCGGGAGGTGCGGCCGGCGCGGTGGCGGCGGATCGACTGACGGACATGGCGTAACTCCGGGAGGCGATGGAACGAAAAACGCCCGGCGGCGGGGTTGACCGCGGCCGGGCACGAGAAAGGAACGCTGGACTGCGCCAAGGGCTACGGCACGGAGCCCCTGGTCTTCGCCTGACACGCCTCCATCAACGCGCCGTATTCGGCGAGATCGAGGTTCCCGTGGCTGTTTACCAGGAAAGAAAGCTGGGTGACCATCAGGCGCACCGCCGGATCGGTGGTCGGGTTGCCGCCCTCCCCGATCACCTGGCGGCAGGCGTTGAAGACCGAGAGCGCCACACCGGACGGGTTGGACGCGCCCGGGTCGACGATGAGCAGCGCCTCTCGGTGACGGTCATGACCGGCGGGCAAGGCGTTCGGAAACAGCGCGGCGGCGCTCACGAGGCGACCCCTGGGGCGTGGGCATCGGACGGGTTAGCGGCGCAGGCGCCGAGCTGGCGGGCAGCGTCCTCGAGGTCCGGGCCGGACTCGACGATGCGCCGGGCGCCACGGGCGGCCTCGGTGTAAATGGAAAGTGGAAACTTCGGCCTGAAGTAGAGATCCCGCTCGATGCCGAGCCCCAGCGGTCCGCGATACGCCTGAAGCTCGGAGAGGCTGATACCGCCCAGTTCCGGGAACCCCAGACCCAGATCGGCCAGGCCGAAGAGATAATCGTTGTCTTCGGGATCCATTTCGGTCACGAGCCACGTGGCCGCGCCGACGGGATTGAACAGCTTGAGTACCGGGACGTGATCGGTGTCGCGGCGGGCGCCGTTGGCGAGCAGTTGTTCGCGCAGCGCGGAGGTGATGAGTTGCATGAAACGCTCCTGGTGGATGGAATTGAAGGGAAAGAAACGGGTTCGGCGGGCGGCCGGCGCCGCGGCCGGCCGGGGCAATCAGCGCCCCGCCAGGGGGTTCAGCGCCCGGCCAGGGGACCGAGCGTCACGGCGACGTCGCCGTTGCGGATGGCGATGTCCACGGCGCGGTCCTTGGGCATGAGCCACAGAATCTCCCGCCACACCGCCTGGGCGATGGTGCGCCGGCGCGCCTCGTCCTCCGAGGAAAGGAGTTTCAGGGCGATGTGCAGCGCCTCCTCGTCGAAGCGGACCGACTGCGTTTCCCAGGCATCCGCGGCGGCGTCATCCGACGGGCTGAAGAATCCGTCGCGCAACAACCGGGCCAGGGTCTCGGGCTCGATGGCGCTGTCGGCGGTCACAAGCGGGCGCGCTTCGCCGGCCCAGGTGTAGGCCTCGCCCAGAAAGACGACATCGGCCGGAATCGACATCGGCGCCCGCGGTTTGCCAGCGCGCACCAGTTCCAGGTGCATCCGGATCGCCTGGGGACGGATCGGCGTGTCCGGGGTGGACGGTGAAGCCGCGGCGTCGGGCGAGGTCGAGCGCAGCGTATCGAGCCAACGGACGGCGTCCCCGGCGGTGATCTCCACGTGGAGGTTACGCACCCTCGCCAGCGCGTCGTACCAGGGATAGCCCTCCAGGCGCCTGTCGGCCTCGAACAGCCGTTGGTGGAGCCCCGCCTGCTCGGCGGCCCGGTACAGCGCCTGGGCCTCCGGGGGATCGGGGTCGTACGCCATGACGAGCGCATCGTCCGCGACGGGCGTGAACGGCATCGCTTCGCGCCAGTCGTCCACGTCCGCCGTGGCGGGCCGCCAGGGGCGCAGTTCCGCTGGCGCGACCGGCAGCGGGATGCCCAGCCGGGCGGCGTCGCGGTGGTCCTTCCAAGCGACCCGGGGTGCCGGGTCCGCCACCGCGAGCGCGTGATAGATGGGCTCGCGCACGGCCTCGCGCAGAGTGGCGAGGAACGGCGTCTCCACGGCTTCCTTGCGCGCCGGCAGCACCAGTTCCAACTCCGGGCACGACTCGACGTCGGCGCGCGCCGACCAGGTGTCCCCGTCCAGGGTCTGAACCCGGGGCAGGCGCACGTTCAGCGTCAGGCCGTGGAAGTTCAGGTCCGGGTGGTTGAACGGATCGTGGCGGTTCCTGAACACGCCGAGCGTGAGTCCGGCCCAGCGTTCGGTGTGGCAGGCGCCGTCGAGAAACGATTCCTGGGGCACGGCCTCTGCATTGAATGTCACGGGAAGGGGCGCGTAGCGCGCGGCGGTCGCGACGGCCGCCTGGATCGTCTCGGCGGTTTCGTGCGCCACCAACGCAATGGCGGTGCCGCTGGGAGACGGCGCTTCGTCATCGGGCACGGCCTGGGCGTCGTCGCAGCCCAGAAAATGATCGGGCGTGAGCAGCAACCGCCAGCCTGGCGCCGGTTCCGTCCCGCCGGTATGCACGCGCGAGCCCACGACGCAACCGCGCCGCGCGAGCGACAGGAGCCCCATGCCGGCGGCATCCTCGCGTTCGGCCGTCCCGGCATCCCATCCCGATTCGCCGAAGGACAAGAGCACCGCCGGATCGGCGATGCCGGCGCCGTCGTCGGTGACGGTGACGAGCCGGTCGCCCTCGAATTGGGCCGGGATGCGCTCGACGGTGACGTCGATGCGCCCGGCGCCGCCGCGGCGGGCATTCTGGAGCAGTTCGGCGAAGATGTCGCCGAGGCCCGCATTGAAGAGCTTCGTCACGCGGCTGAGCGCGCGCTCGTGGATTCGCGCCCGGATGGGCGATGTGGTGGGATCGGTGGGACGGTGCATCGTGAACATCTCCTGCATGTCTCGAAGTCAAACAGGCCCCACCGGTGGATCGGCGGCGGGGCCGAACGGTCGGGCAATGAAAACCCGGTCGCGAAGAACTACGTCGCGGGACGCAGAAAAGCCGGCAGCGCGGACGGCGTGTCGTGGCCGTTGCCGGCGGCGGGAGCCTCGGTGCCGTCCGGCGCGGCGGCGACATCGGGCTGTTTCGGCGCGTGCGAGTCGACGCTCGATACGGACTCTGCGCGGGCCCCGTTGCCGGGCTCGACCGGCCGAGCCGATGGCGGCGTATCGTGCGGAGCCGTTGCCGTGTCGGCGGCGATCTCTCCATTCGTCGGCGCCGCTTCATCGGCGTCGCCCGCGTGGGTCTCGGACCCGCCGGCATCGAACGCCTTGAACCCGGGCGGCGTCCACTCGAGCGCCGCGGCGCGGAGCCTGGCGGGCAGGTGCTGCGCCTGCTCGTCATCGGCAGCAAACGCCCGTGCCATGGACGACACCAGGAGCGTTTTTTTGGACTTCGCCCGCGCGCCGGCCCAGTCGAGGCCGAGCGTCCGGGACGCGATCTCCAGGATCTTCGCCTTGTTCAACCGGCTCCAGAACAATTCCGCGTCGGGCCGGTAAAGCCCCGCGAAATCGATATCGAGCCGCGCCACCGTGGCTTCGAGTTCGGGACGCGCCGAGGGCTCGAACGCGAGCTGTCCCTTCACGGTGCGCGCCACACAGGCGGCGAACAGCGATTGTTTCTCGTCCGCTGACAGCTCCCGCAGCGCCTGAAACGCGTCGCCGTCATCGTCCAGTTCAAGCCAGTCCAACGGCAGGACCGAACGGTTGAGTTCCAGCAGGGCCTCGCCACGCGCCGCCTCGCCGAAGCGCTCGTCGTTGCCGCGAATCGGGGGCCGGTCGCGGGTCTCGACGACCGAAATATCCAGCGCATGCGGCCGATACCCGGTCCGGAACACGGCGCGGGCCATCTGAAACACGCACAGGTCGAACGCGGCCGAGAAATCCTGCGCCAGGTGCGCCTTGATCAGCGACGTGCGGATCGCCCGAAGGTCGTCGCCCAACCCGATCCCGATCCCCGTACGCTTGCGCGCCTCGGCCGCGGGATCGGGTACCGGATCGGGACGCGAGAGCGCCGGCGGCTGAATCCGGTCCGGGTCCTGCGCACGGCGGGCATTCGGATCGGCGTCGTCATGACCAGTCCCGTTCACGGCCGAGGTATTGCCGTCCGCAGGACCCGCAGCACCGGCGAGGTCTTCGGGGCGCACCAGCCCCTGGATCACGTGCAGCGTGCCGTCGTCGGCGATGGTGACGATCGCGCCCGCCATCTCCATGTCCTTGCGGCGGAACACGGCCCGGCCGGCGACGGCGCGCTCGATCTCGTCCAGACGCGCCTCGATGCGCTCCAGTTCCGATTCCGCTTCGTCGGTCCAAGCGTCGTCCTCGAGTTCGGTCAGCGCCTGGCGGCGGGCGGACATTCGCTCCACTTCCTTCGCTTCGTCCGCGGTGGGCTCGCCGGGTTTCGGGCGGATCCGCGCAAAGCGGGCCGTGTCGCTCCACTCGACCTCGACCCGGGCTTCGGCCCAGGACCATTTCGTGCGCAGCTCCTCGGCGGCGGTTTCGAGCCGATCGAGGGCGAGCTTCCGAAGCAGCGCCGGATCGTCGAACCAGATGCCTCTTTCGTCTTCCTCGGCGAAAAGGTCGCGCGTCAGCGCCCCGCCTGCCTTCTCGTACGCGGCCACCCCGACGAACTGCGCAAGCGCCGCCGTCGCGGGCATCCGGCCTTCGGTCAGGAGCCTTCGGATCTGCCAGACGCTCGGGCCGTAGTGCTGGGCCTTGAGTTCCTCCCACACAGCGAGTTGATGCCCGGCATCGGCGGTGACGCAGAACGCCTGCAGGGACTGCAACCCCATGTCTCCCGCCCGGTACGCATCGAGCAGCTCCGGCGCGGCGTTGCCGAGGCGCAGCCGCTGTTCCACCGTGCGCTCGGAAACGCCGAACCGGGCGGCGATCGCCGCGACGGTGCCCCCGGCCTCGGCGAGTTTGGCGAACGCCTCGACTTGGTCGGCGGGATGCATGGCCGCGCGCACGGTGTTTTCCACCAGGGACAGTTCGGCGGCGTTGTCCTGGTCCGTGACCACGTGGCAGGGCACGGGGTGATCGGGGGCGACAGCCCCCTCGTCGGCGAGTGCCCGGAGCGCCGCGAGGCGCCGTCCGCCGGCCACGACCTCATAGTGGCTGGCGGCATCGGTATCGGGTGCCTGGCGGCGGACCAGCAGGTTTTCCAGCAACCCGTGGGCGGCGATGGACGCTTTGAGTTGTGCGAACGCCGCGCCTTCGGCGGGCGTCTTTCTGACGTTCTCGGGGGAAGGCACGAGGGAATGGAGGGCGATGCATCGAATGACGCGTTCGGAATCGGACATGGAGAACTCCTGAACTGGCCCCGGTGCGGGGCACGTATGGAACGGAAACAGGGAGTGAGCCGCCCGCGCTCCCGGCCCGGCGGCTCGCCCGAAACCGCCGCCGGTCCCGAACTCTTGCGGTTGCTGACCCGGGTGGCGGCGAAAGGGGCAGAAAAGGAGCGTCTAGATGAGACCCCTGGCGGCGAAGGACACCACATCCCCGTCGGTGACGACCAGGTGATCGAGCAGGCGCACGTCGATCAATGCCAGTGCCCTACCCAGCTTGAGGGTGATACCGCGGTCGGCTTCACTGGGTTCCGCAATCCCGCTGGGATGTTAGGTTGCATTCACGGTTGTAAACCTCATTGGGTCCCTCCTTCTGATTGCCTACACTGGCGGGCCGAGCAGCCCAGGCCTCGTTTAGAGGCGAGTAGCCCGGCACGCGATCATTTTGGAGGCATGCGTTGATGGCGAGGCGCCGATTTTTCGACGAAGCGACGTTGACGCAGCTGCGCGAGATGCCGGCCTCCGATGCCTTGGCATTGCTGGCGATACACGTCAAGGCCGACCCAAGCTATGTGCCGGTCAAGTCGGATCGCAGCCGACGCTGGCACGTACTTACCACATGTGGGGAGTTTGAGATTTTGACGACAGGGTGCCAGTGGTACGACACGCGACAGCGCCGCGGTGGTGGCGGCGCGATCGACCTGGCGATGCACATTCACGGGCTGTCTTTTGTGGACGCCGTCAAGCAGTTGACCGGCGAACGAAGCCAACATCGTTCAGATCATTCGTAAATCGGAACTGCCTGAGCCGGACGAGGTAGCTAACCTTGTCGCTCCGGCTGCCTTGCAGGCACGTTCGATGGTGCTTCGTGAGCCCAGACCTGCCGGATTCCCGCTTCTGTTCACGGCCGATTGTCAGCTCATTGAGCCGGCGGTTGCCTATCTAGTTCTTGTCCGTAAATTCCTAATGGATTGATTTAGCTGGACAAACAGGCGTTTTGAGGTAGTTGAAAACCGGCGTTTCGGCTATTCTTGTCTTGGATTCGAGGCAAAACGCGAAAAACCGAGAACGCCGGAGGCGCCATGCGCGAGAAACGCACCGCACAAACAAGTTTATTCGATCCGCCCGCCATTGACCATCCGCTCGCGGACGGCTTGGAACGGGCGTCGGTCTGGTTGGACGAGCACCCGGAGTTGCTCGACGAGATCGCCGCCGATCTGGGCGCCGATACGGGGGCGGCGCGCGGTCGCCACGGGCTGACCTGCGAGACGATTCTGCGTTGCGCGGTACTCAAGCATCTGCGCCAGGAGACCTGCCGGGGGCTGGAGTTTGCGTTGCGGGACTCGCGTTCGGCACAGCGTTTCGCGCGCGTGGACACGGCGCGGCTGCCGAAGAAGTCAGCGCTGCAGGCGGCGCTGGGGGCGGTGAGCGCGACGACTTGGGAGCGCATCAATCGGCACTTGCTTGGCGTGGCGAGCGCGGCGGGGATCGAAACCGGAAACCGGCTACGTATCGACAGCACGGTGACCCATACGCATATCCTGGAACCCGCCGACAGCCGCCTGCTGTACGACGGGATACGCGTGCTGAGCCGGTTGCTCGGCACGGCGCGCAAGCGCTTGGGGCCGCAAGTCGTGGTGTTTCACGATCACCGTCGGGCGGCCAAGCGGCGCACGTTGGAGATCGGGTCGCGACGCGGCGCGCGGCGCTCGAAGACCTACCGCAAGCTGTTGCGGTTGGCGCAGCGCACGCTGGGCTACGCCGAGGGGGCGTTGCCGGCGGTGGCGTCCGCGGCGCCGCCGTGGGCCGTGTCATGGACACAAAACGTCAGCGAAACCAGAGAGTTGCTGCTCCGTGTCGTGGATCAGACGCAACGCCGCGTGTTCGACGGCGAGACGGTACCGGCGGCGGAAAAGGTACTGAGCCTGTTCGAGCCGCACACCGACATTATCCTCAAGGGCGGTCGCGGCACGCACTTCGGTCACAAGGTCAACTTCGCCACCGGGCGCAGCGGACTGGTGCTCGACACGGTGGTGGAGAAGGGCAATCCGGCCGACAGCGCGCGCTGCCTGCCGATGCTTGAGCGGCATATCGAACACTACGGCACGGCGCCGACGCACGCGGCCTTCGACGGCGGCTACGCGTCGCGCGAGAACCTCAAGCAGGCCAAGGCGCTTGGCGTGACGCATGCGATGTTCCACAAGAAACGCGGCATGAAAGAGACCGACATGTCCCCCTCGCCGTGGGTGTACCGGCAACTCAAGCGCTTCCGCGCCGGTATCGAAGCGGGTATCTCCTACCTGAAACGCTGCTTCGGTCTCGGCCTGTGCCGCTGGCGCGGCTGGCCGCGATTCCAGGCCTACGTGCACTCGGCCGTGTTCGCCCACAACCTGATGCGCCTCGTGCGACCGCCCCCGCGGCCGGCCTGACGCCTTCCGCCAGCCATCGCCGTGTACCGGTTCAAAGACCGGCGAGCGCCCGTGCCCGATGCCTGAAAATCGACGCTTTGCGCGGCCAAACGCACGGCCCCGGTGACGCTCGACGGGCGCGAGCCCGTGGCGAATCCGCTTTTTTGCCAACCAACCGGATTTGTGACAAAGTGCAAGGTCGCTTCCAACTCAACCCCCGCTTCGAACCCCGCCGTTTACGGACAAGAACTATCTACATGAGCACTTCATTCAGCGGGCCCATACCGCTGACACTCTCAGGACCTACGCGGAGATTCTCTACGACTGGTTCGAGACGCTTGAACAGAACGCGATCGCCTGGCGGGAAGCGGATGCCGTCGATCTGGTGGCGTACCGCAACCGGATGCTGTCGGAACCGAGCGGGCACACCGGCCGACCGTACCGTATCTCGACCGTCAACCATCGCGTCCGCGGCGTACTCCGATTCTACGAGTGGCTGGTGTGCAACCGGTACCTGGCTGCGTCGCCTTTGGCCACGCAGCCTCGCGATTTTGCACAGCGTAAGCGGCCGCGGTCGGCGCGCACCAGGATCTCAGCAGCCACCGACGACAGTCTGTTCGTGTTGCGGCAGTTCGAACCACTGCCGCGACCGCTCACGTCGGCGCAAGCCTGTGAGCTGATGGCGGCGCTTCGGCCGCCCTATGACCTGATGGCTCGCTGGCAACTCTACACGGGCTTGCGCGTCAGCGAGTTGCTGCGACTGGACGTTGGCGACGTTGCCGGGCGGTTGCCGGCAACAGCGTCGCACGGCGTCATCGAGGTCCTGCGCAAGGGCCGCAAGCGAGGTCATGTGATGGCCTCCGTCAGCTTGCTCGACGAGACCGCTTCGTACGTCTCGCAACATCGCCGCGCGTGGCTGCAACGTGCCAGACACAGAAGATCGAACCCGGAGTGAGCGCGCTAACGCTACCTGATGGCGCGATGCTCACGTTGTTTGACGGATTTCGGATCGCGTCCCCGGGGGACCGGGCGGATGTCGGATGAACGTCGCCGGGTCAAGCCGCTGCGCGGCTCCTGCGCTGCGCTGCGGCCCTTCGGGTGACCCGCCGCCGCTCACCCGACGCGGTGCGGGCATGCCCGTAAGCAAGCTTACGGCCAGCGGGCCGCAGGCTTGAAGGGATGGAACGTAGAGGCGGCGCGGTCGTTGCCGTCAGCGCCTAAATGGGGATCAGGCCCGACGACGAGTTCGACGATGCATTGTGCTTCGCACGGCGTGGCCGTCGCCCGGTCGACAGCGATTCCCCGGCAACCGCCCCGGCGGGCTCTTCGTCCAGGGTCGCGATCAGGGCAGTGTGAGCGGCGCCGAGCAGGGCGTCGACTTCCTCGTATGGCATGGGTTGGGTGGCCATCGTGGCCAGCAGATGCACGGCGCGATAGGTGGCCTCGATCAGCGCGACGTGCCCCGGGGAGAATGAAGCGGGCATATCGGCGTGGAACGGCTTGTCGGGCAGCCCCAGCGCACGCGCCCGGACGATTTCGCCGGACGTCAGGCCATGCCGGGCGGCGGCCTGCTGGATCCTTGTCCACTCGGCCTTGGTAAAGCGGATGGAGTGCGGATGGCGTCGCTCGACGCGATTGGGGTTACCCCGGCGCGAGGCTGCGGGATCGGCTCGACGGGTTCGGTTCAAGCCAGTTGCTCCGTGGTGGTGGACCCGGGCGGTGTCCCGGCGCCGGACGCTTGAGCGGCGGTTCCGCCACGGGCGGGGCGGGGCGTGTTTCCCGTTTCCGTTTCCCACGCTGGCCTAGGGTTTGGGCGGGAAACGCGTTTGGGAAACGCTTTGCGGTGAGCGTCGCCGGCGAGGCGGTATCCGCCTTGGGCGGCGTGTTCGACCCGGCCCTCGCGGGACAGCGTGCGCAGCGCGGCCACGACGGTGGTTGCGCGCGTGGCGGCGCGCTCGCGGATCTGACGCTGGGAGAGCGGCGTCCCGGCTTCGGCGAGGATCTCAAGTACGCGCTGTTCGGGCGTTTGCCGCGCCGGGACGGACTCCTCGTCCGCGGCCTGGCCGAGACGCAGGGCGAGCCCCTGGCCGTGGTCGGTGAGTTCGATCGCGATATCGGCGAGCCCGGGCGCGGCGCGGTGCTCGGCGGTGAGCAGGATCCGCTCGCGGCGGCGGCGCAGGTAGAGGTTGGAGTCGCCCCAGGCGTGCAGCTCGGAGCTGCCGCGCAGCGCCTGGCCCGGGCGGGCCGCACCGCCCTTGCGGGCGTGGTGCACGAGCACCACCGCGGTGTCGAAGCGGCGCTGGATCTCGCGCAGGAACCCCAGGATCGGGCCGATCTCCCCGGCGGCGTTCTCGTCCACGCCGTGCAGACGCACCAGGGGGTCGAGCACCAGCAGGCGGGGCTTGACCCGTTCGACGGTGTGAAGCAGCCGTTGGCGGTCGGCGCGATGATCCAGCCGCAGCGTGGGTGCGTCGATGACGGCGATGTCGAGTTCTTCGAAGGCGGTTCCGGCGGCGCCGGCGATGCCTTCCAGCCGTGCGCGCACGATGTGGCCGGCGTCCTCGGCGGCGAACAGCAGCACCGCGCCGCGCCCGCCGGGGCGGTAGCGGCGCAGGCAGGGCACGCCCGCGGCCACCGCCACGGCCAGATCCAGCGCCAGAAAGGACTTGCCGCACTTGGGCTCGCCGCCGACGATGCCCACGCCCTGCTCGCTCCACAGCGCCTCGACCAGCCACTGTTGCGCGGGCGGGCGCACCTCAAGGCCCGCCGGGCTCAGCGTCGGGAAGCCCTTCACCGGCGCGCCTTGCCGGTGCCGCCGGTCTCGATGAAGAGCTTCTCGTCCAGCACCTCGCGGTTCTGGTCCGCGGCCGCCGCCAGCAGCCCGTCGGCCAGGATCACAAGCGTCCGGGGGTTGCCCCCGGCGTGCGCGATGAGCGTGTCCTTCAGCCCCGCGGTCATCAGCGTGGGGTTGCCGGCCTCGCGCAGCAGATGATCCAGTAGCTTCTCCAGGTCCGCCGGTTCCGCGCGCGTGAGCATCAGGCGCTGGCGGATCCGCGAGGCGATGGGCAGCAACTCCACGCTGCGCAGTTTGGCCAGCAGGCGCTTGTCCCCGGCCAGCACCACGCTGAGAATGGCGCGCGAGTCGAAGTCCGTGGAGGTGAGCAGGCGCATCTCGGTCAGTACGCCGCCGAGTACCTCCTGGGCCTCGTCCACCAGCAGGATCGGACGGGTGCGCGTGTCCTCGAAGTGCAGCAGCCAGCGGTGGCGCAGCCCCTTGAACCCAAGCCAGAGGTTATTGTGGATCAGGGTGATGCCGAACAGGTCCGCCATCTCGCGGTAGAAGTCCCCGAGGCTGGAGGAGGGATGGGTCAGCACCGCGACGTTGAGCCCGTCGGTGCGCCCGAGGCGCTCGGCGAGCAGGCGCAGCGCCACGCTCTTGCCGGTGCCGGGGTCGCCGGCGATGAGCGCGAACCCGCCCTGGCGCACCAGGTGCTGTTCGACCCTTCGGCAGAAGCTGTCCACGGCGGGCGTGGTCAGCAGGCTTTCGACCGGCACGTCGGTGGCGAAGGGGTTGAACTTCAGCCCGTAGAGGTTCAGCAGTTCGCGGTTCATTGGGTCTCTCCCAGATCGTCGTCTTCGGCGGGGCTGTCGGGGTGAGGCAGCCAGGCCGGCGCCAGACCCGTGGCGGCCTGCTCCTCGAGGATGCGCCCCAGCAGCGGCGCGGGTTCGTTCGCGTCGTCGCCGCCGTCTTTATCGTCGTCATCGTCGGCGGATCGCACGGGACGGCGCACCCCCGACGCGTTGGCGCGCTTGTCCAGCGGGTACAGCGTGCACATGCGGTCGCCGCTTCGCTCGTCGACCAGATCGATACCGGCGAGATCCCAGCGCGCGTAGCGGACCCGCACCTCGCGCAGGTGCCGCCACGGCGCCGGGAGCTGGTAGCGCACGCCGCCCACCGAGACGGTGGCGTCGGAGCGGCGCACGGTGCGCGTGCGCACGATCCGGAACGCGTCGCGCAACTCGCCCGTGCCCGGACAGGGCCTGGAGGCGTCGGGGCTCTCGATCAGGCGTTGATGCGGGGTGATGCCCAGCTCGCGGTGAACACGGCGGTGATAATCCTGCTCAAGCCATGAGATGGTGGCGTCGTTGAGTCTTTTGAGCGTGAGCGGCTCCACCGCCTCCAGCATGGCCATCAGCCGGCCCTCCACGAGCGCCCACCACACCTCGCACTTGCCGTTCATGTGCGGCGCGCGCGCGAGCGTGCGGGAATGGATAATCCCGAGACGGTGCAGCCCCTCCTGGACTTCGCCGGCGAGCATCGGGGACCCGTTGTCGCTCATCAGCGCTCTCGGCAGGCCCCGCTTCATGAACGCCTGGCACAGCCCGTGCACGAACACCTCCGCGGTCTCGGCCAGGTACCACTGCAGGTGGCAGCCCAGACGCGAATGATCGTCGATGAAGCCGAGCAGGATCGGCGTCTTCCACTCCCCCGAGGGGATCAGCACGCGGCGCTTTCCGTGGTGAAAGTCGCAGTGCCAAAGGGCGTGGCTGCGCGAGACTTCGTAGCTGAGCACCTCACGCGTGGATACCGGTGTCTTGTCCTCTCCCCCGGGGCGCCGGCGGCGGCGCTTGCGCACCAGCCCGCGATTGCGCATCGCCCGGGTCAGCGTGGCGTAGGACGGCATCGGCCCGAGCGCCGGATCGGCCTCGACCCGCGCGGCCAGGTTCTCGTAATGCAGCTGCGCCGACCACGACGGGTGCGTCCGGTATTGCTCGCGCAGCGCCTCCATCAGCACCGCCGAGATCGCCCGTTCGCGTCCGGCATCGGCGCGCGGGCGGCGCTTCAGCGCCCCGACCGGGTCGTTCCCCGCCGAGCGCGCCTGGTAGTACCAGCGCTCGATGGTGGAGACCGAGAACCGAACCGGCCCACCGCGCGTGGGGTGTTCCCACTCCCGTTGCGAGAGCCGGTCAAGCTCCGCCCGCAGCTGCCTCGCGGGTGGCGGCGAGGCCAGCAGCGGACCGACCACCGCGAAGCGCAGCCGCGCCCACCGTTCCTGAGTGTTGCTTCCGTCGCCTCTGCCCATGCGTTCTCTCCTCGTCCGATGACCCGATGGAGAGCATGGTGCACGCCCTACACGAGCATGTCAGAAACACCTTCTGCGGACAGGATCGGCCCGTCACCGAGCGCGCACGGCTCGGTCCAGGGCTTGAGCCAGATCAGGCTGTACAACAGCCGGCCACGGAACCCCCGGCCCCGAATGAGTTTGAGCAGCCAGCGCAACGGCGCCTCGTCCGAGGGCACCGCCAGCGCCCCGCCCCGGGTGCGCCACGGCGGTGTGGTCACAATCGTCTTGAGCCACCACCGCCGCCAGCGCTTCAGCGTCGATAACGGGATCGCCCACCGGCGCGCGATCGCCCCGAGCCGCGCCCGCGGCGCCGAGACCAGCGCGCCGAGCAGCGCGAACAGCGGTGCGGCCCGCCAACGCCGGCCGAAGAACCGCACCGAGGGCGGCGTCACTCGACCCCGGCACATCGCGCAGCAGAAGCTGAAGCGGCGCGCCCCGACTCTCAGCTCTGCCGTCAGGCCGTGAGGCTTGCGGGGGTAGGTCGCGCTGTGCAGTATTTGCCCGCAGCGCGGACACCCCTCCTCGCGGCACGTCGCGGCCTCGTCTTTGTCGATGCGTTCAAGAAGTGCCCAGACCCGGGCATTGGAAAAGTTGGGAGCGGAGAAAAGATTGTGCGACACTGGCCACCGTCTCAGTTGAAATCAGCGTCACCGAGACAAGCCTCCCGGGGAACTTTTTGCAAGTTCTTCGGGGGGCAACCCGCTCCGAACATCATTTAATCCGAGCGATTCCCCCCCAAATCCCCTCAGACAAACTGCGCCCGCTCACGGAGCCGTGCGCGTTGTTCGTCAACGCGCGAGGCGCAGCGGCCGGCAAGAACGCCTATCAACGCCAGATCAGCCGTGCAGGCGCCCGGTGCGGATTCAAGGCGACAACGCATCTGCTGCGCGCGACCTTCGCGTGCATGCTGCTGGCGCGACTGGAGCGGTTGGCCAGCGGCGGCGCAGCGATCAACCCGCTGTTGATCGTCAAGGTGCTGATGGGCCACGAACACATCGCCACGACCGACCGCTACCTGCGCGCCATCGCGGTTGACGAGTGCACGATCACAGACGTCCTGGATACCCTCTTGACCGAGACGACCTAGCGATGGCCCGTCGCAAGTCCATGCCGCGGCCACTGGCTGAGAAGGCATCCAGCGTAGCGTCGAAGACGCTACAGCCATCGCGCTACGACAGGCCGCGGCGCATTCGCGACACCGTCATCGATTTCAGTGCGCTTCGCCTCCCGGCCGACGTGCGCCGGGCGCTGGCCGAGGCGTTCTGGCAGCACTTCGGCGCTGGCGCCGAGCAGGGATTGTACCCGCGCTGGTCCCACGTAAAGATCTTCTGCCGGTTCGTGGACGAGTCCGCGGCCGTCGTCAGCCTGGCCGACCTCGACGGCGATCTGTTGACGCGTTATGCGGAGTGGCTGAACAGTCAACGTCGATCCAACGGTCGAGCGTGGACCAAGTCCAGTCGATCGGGTCCCTACACCACGCTCCGGGTGATGCTGCAATGGCTGGAACGTTGTCGTCCGGACATCCTCGGCAGCATCGAGTACCCGTTCAGCCCGTTCCCCTGGCGGAACCGCGACACCCGACGCGTTTCAACGATGTCGGCGCGCGCGCTACGCGCGCTGCTCAAGGCGTGCAAGAAGGATATCGTCCACATCCGCGCCCGCCGAGGCGCGGCCGACGCCGAACGCGGCGGCGCCGATGGCTCACTGTCCACGCTCGGTGGGCTGCTCAATTACATCGATCAACGCTTCGGCGGCGTCGTACCGCCGTACCGTCAGTTTTCGGTCGCAGCACAGTACGCGGCGCGACAGTCAATGGCACGGTTCGGTGGCATGAAGGGCGTGGAACCGTGCCTGTATCCGCGCCTTGAGGCGCTGCTGCCGTACTACCTGGCTATTCTCATCCATGCCGCCGGCAACCCGCAACCGATCGCACGGATGAAGTGCGACTGCCTGCAGCCGGTGCCCCTGTTGCGCGACCGCCAGGCGCTGCTCTGGTTCAAGCCGCGGGCCAACCGCATGCAGCGACGCACGTTCAGTGCGACCGATCGTTTCGAGCCACCGTCACTGGTGAAGGAGATCCTCGAGTGGAACCAGCGGCTCCGTCCCATGGCCTCCGCCGGTCACCGCGACCGGCTGTTTCTGTATAAGCACAGTAGTGGTGTAAGCGCACTGACAACGGCGGCCGTCAGGCATCACCTCAAGGGATTCCGCGAACGCCATGAGCTTTCGCACTTTTCGCTCGCATCCATCCGCCCCAGCGTCCTCGCGAGTTTCTACCGCGTCAGCGGCGATCTTCGCAAGACACAGGCGCTGGCCAACCACGCGCATCTTGCAACCACGATCGGCTACGTCGACACGCCGCTCGTGAAGGCGAAGAACGATGCGCGCATCGCCGCACTGCAGGGTGCGTTCATCGAGCACATCGAACAGCGTGACGACACGGCCGTCGCGCCGTCGACGCAACAGCCGCCCGCAGAGACACCCGCCGGCGCCGTCACGTCGATGTTCGGATTCGATTGCAGCGACCCCTTCGCCGGCGTCGCACCGGGGTCGCGTCGCGGGGAGCTGTGCACCAACTTCATGGGCTGCTTCACCTGTCCCAACGCCATCATCGCTCAGGATTCGGTGACCCTGGCCAGACTGCTGCAGGCCCGCGATCATCTGCGCGCCAGCGCAGCGACGTTGCACCCGGCGCGCTGGAAGGCCTTCTACCGACCGCAACTGCAGATCCTCGAACAGGACATCCTGGCGCGGTTCGGGACCGATCAACTGGCGTCGGCTGAAGCGCTCATGCGCACGCTCCCCCCCTTGCCAGAGCTTCGATGAGCGAGCCGTATGAGCAGGTCAGCGCCCCACGAGTTGCAGCCTGACTGCCCGCCGGACGAGCAGGCAGCCGCCGCGGACCGAGGCTGGTTTCTCCTCGACTGCGCCTGGCACGATGAGGTCTGGATTCTTCGACCCACCAGCGTCCTCGAACAGCGCCAGCCGGTTCGATTGGTCTGGGCGTTCGCCATGCCCGACGACCGGGTGTTCACCGACGATCTCCATGAGTCGCTGCTGGAGAGCAGCCGACAGTTGATCGCCGTCATTCGTCGCCGGACCCTGACTACGAGTCTGTCACAGCGTGCGAGCACGGTGGCCGGCTACTTCTTTCATCT
Organism: Candidatus Rariloculaceae bacterium; assembly: GCA_965262365.1. Classification (GTDB taxonomy): domain Bacteria; phylum Pseudomonadota; class Gammaproteobacteria; order Steroidobacterales; family Rariloculaceae; genus UBA6522. The sequence goes on along the minus strand of OZ253541.1, from coordinate 5,052,638 downwards.
CCGGCAACTGGTCCGATGGATGGACCGCGCCGGCGTCTCACGCTTCGCCGATCTGGACGCCGCCGCCGTGCGCCAGTTTCAACGAGTGATCGCGGCGCGTCACGGCGCCGGCCGCGACACCATCGCGCGCGCCACGGTGCAGAAGTACCTCTACCTCTTCACCTATCTCTACCGGTTCCGCAACGAGATCGACGATGGACTCCCGTTCGACCCTTTTGCCGGGCGCAGCCCCGCGGAGGTGGCCGGCTCGCGCGATGCCGATATTCGACCCTGGCCGCACACGCCTGACGCCGTCGCTGTGCCGCTCGTTAACCACGCCATCGCTCTCGTCACCGTCGCGGCGAGCAACATCCTGCAGGCACGACAGGTCTACGCCGATGCTGTGGCCTCGGCCGAGGCGCGCGGCTACTGCCTCAATGCCTGCACCAACGCGGCGACGCGCGCACTGCGCCGGGCCGCTCTCAGGATCCCCGGCACCGACCGATCACTGACATCGGTTCGTGACATGGCAAGCGCCATCGATACGCTCTACGCGGCCTGCTTCATCGTCATCGCCTATCTCGTCGGTGCAAGAGCCAGTGAGATCCTGCGCCTTAAGGTCGGGTGCGTAAAACGCCTCGGTGCGGACCGGGATCCGATGACCTTCATCGTCGGGGCCATTTTCAAGAAGGAGCCCGAGTACCACGGCCGCCCTCACGAGTGGGTCGCACCGCCACCGGTGGTTCAAGCGATCACGGTGCTTGAAGCCCTGTCCGAAGGGCATCGCCGCCAAACAGGCCGGGACGATCTGTGGCTGCGCCGCTGCGGCAACGCCGGCGCCACGGAATGGCGGCGAACGTGCGCGGGCGAGTTGCGGGTCCTAACGACCCCTCTCATGGGGTCGTCGCTCAGACGATTCGCCACGTGGCTCGATCTGCCCGACCACGGCGGCAAGCCGTGGCGCCTGACAACCCATCAAGGGCGCAAGACCTTCGTGCGTTTCGCCGCGCTGCGCGACCGCTCGGCCCTGTTCGCCATCGCCCAACACCTCGGCCATCGTGAACGCGCCGTCACCGACACGAACTATTGCGGATCCGACTATCGCCTCAACCGGGAGATCGATGCCGAGATTCTCGAGCAGTCCGTGAGCGCTTGGGAACACATGCTCGCGACACCCGCCTTGGGCGGGCGCGCAGGCCAGGATATCGCCGCCAAACGTCCGCGCTTCAGAGGCGCGCGCCTGAAGGAAGGCATCAACGCCTATGCCCGCATGTTGACCGACGCCGGCCTCACGCTCGGCGTGTGCGACTGGGGTTTCTGCGTCTACCGCGAGGAACACAGCGCCTGCCTCGGCAACGCCGTCGGTCCCAATCCGGCTCGGCGAGAGCCCTCCACTTGCGCTCGATGCAAGAACTTCGCGGCAACGGCGCAACACCGACCGTACTGGGTCGAACAAGCCGATCGACATCAGGCCCTCTTGCACGAACCGGCACTGCCTGGACAGACACTGCGCATCGCGCGCAGCCGACTCGATGAAGCGCGCTCGATGATTCGCGCGATCGACAACACCCCGACCAAGGAAGGCGCCGATGACTGACACTGACAACCTATCGACGGAACAGCGACTGCAACGCGCGCTGTCCCAACTCATCGATCAACACGCTGCCGAGAGGACGCCCAGCACAGTCACTGCAACAGCACTGTGTCGGCTTGCCGGCGTCTCGCGCACCACACTCTACCGCTACCACCCCGGCGTACTGCAATCGCTCCATCAATGGCAACGCAAACACCCCGGCAGAGCAGGTCCGGACCAGAAGACCTTGATGGCGTTGCGCGAAGAACGGGCGACACTGCGAACTCAGGTCACCCAGCTCGCCGCACTCGTCGATCACTACTTTGCGGCTTGGTCCGAGAGTCGGATTTTGCTTGAGAGACGCGAGGGAGAACTCGCCGCACTTCGTCGTGGCAGCAAAACGAACTTGGCATCCGTGCGACTGGAACCGTTGTCGAACCCTGGCAACTAGTTGCCGGAACGCTCGGTCATATAAGCCCGCGTTGCGCGAACGAGACCATGTCCCCGTCGGTGACGACGAGGTGATCGAGCAGGCGCACGTCGATCAGCGCGAGGGCCCGGCCGAGCTTCTGCGTGATGCCGCGGTCGGCGTCACTTGGCTCCGATACCTGACTTGGATGTTAGGTTGCATTCACGGTTGTAAACCTCATTGGGTCCCTCCTTCTGATTGCCTACACTGAGCGGGCCGAGCAGCCCAGGCCTCGTTTAGAGGCGAGTAGCCCGGCACGCGATCATTTTGGAGGCATGCGTTGATGGCGAGGCGCCGATTTTTCGACGAAGCGACGTTGACGCAGCTGCGCGAGATGCCGGCCTCCGATGCCTTGGCATTGCTGGCGATACACGTCAAGGCCGACCCAAGCTATGTGCCGGTCAAGTCGGATCGCAGCCGACGCTGGCACGTACGTACCACACGCGGGGAGTTTGAGATCTTGACGACAGGGTGCCAGTGGTACGACATGCGAGGGCGCTGCGGCGGTGGCGGTGCCATCGACCTGGCGATGCATGTTCGCGGTCTGTCTTTTGTGGACGCGGTCAAGCAGCTGACCCGCGAGCGAAGCCAACATCGTTCAGATCATTCGTAAGTCGGTGCTGCCAGAGCCGGACGAGGTCGGCGAGCATCTTGCCGAGGCTGCCTTGCAGGCACGTTCGATGGTGCTTCGTGAGCCCAGACCTGCCGGATTCCCGCTTCTGTTCACGGCCGATTGTCAGCTCATTGAGCCGGCGGTTGCGTATCTACATGAGCACTTCATTCAGCGAGCCCATACCGCTGACACTCTCAGGACCTACGCGGAGATTCTCTACGACTGGTTCGAGACGCTTGAACAGAACGCGATCGCCTGGCGGGAAGCGGATGCCGTCGACCTGGTGGCGTACCGCAACCGGATGCTGTCGGAACCGAGCGGGCACACCGGTCGACCGTACCGTATCTCGACCATCAACCATCGTGTCCGTGGCGTGCTCAGATTCTACGAGTGGCTGGTGCGCAACCGGTACCTGGATGCATCGCCGTTGGCGAGCCAGCCTCGCGATTTTGCGCGGGTTAAGCGGCCGCGGCCCGCGCGCAGCACGACCACAACAGCCACCGACCACAGTCTGTTCGTGTTGCGACAGTTCGAGTCACTGCCGCGTCCACTCATATCGGCGCAAGCATGCGAGCTGATGGCGGCGCTCGCGCCGCCTTATGACCTGATGGCTCGCTGGCAGCTCTACACGGGCCTGCGCGTCAGCGAGTTACTGCGACTCGACATTGGCGACGTTGCCAAACGGCCGTCGTCAACGGCGTCGCACGACGTGGTCGAGGTGCTGCGCAAGGGCCGCAAGCGAGGTTATGTGGTGGCCTCGGCCAGCTTGCTCGATGAGACAGCTTGCTACGTCTCACAACATCGTCGCGCGTGGGTGCGCCGCGCCAGACGCAGAGGATCGACCTCGGATCCGAGCGCATTGTTCGTCAACGCACGTGGCGCAGCGGCGGGCAAGAACGCCTATCAGCGCCAGGTCCGCCGCGCAGGCACACGCTGCGGATTCAGAGCGACCACACATCAGTTGCGCGCGACGTTTGCCTGCATGCTGCTGGCGCGACTGGAGCGGTTGGCCGGCGCCGGCGCGGCGATTAACCCGCTGCTTATCGTCAAGGTGCTGATGGGCCACGAACGTATCGGTACGACGGACCGCTACTTGCGTGCCATCGCGGTCGATGAGTGGACGCTCAAAGACGTCCTGGATTCCCTCTTTGCCGGGACGACGTAGCGATGTCTCGCCGTAAATCCATGCCGCGTTTGTTGCCCGCCAACGCATCGAGCGTATCGTCGAGGACGCTGCAGTCATCGCGTTTCGATGCACCTCGGCGCATTCGTGACACCGTCATGGATTTCAGTTCGCTCAGGCTGCCGGCCGACGTGCGGCTGGCCTTGGCCGAGGCCTTTTGGCGGCATTTCGGGGTGCTGGCCGAGCGGAGTCTTTACCTGCACTGGTGGAACGTAAAAACGTTCGCTCGGTTCGCGGACGAGTCCGCGGCGATCCACAGCCTGGCCGACCTCAACGGCGGTCTGCTGGTGCGCTACGTCGAGTGGCTGAACGGCCAACGCCGATCCAACGGTCAACCGTGGAGCAAGTCCAGTCGATCGAGGACGTACGCCACGCTGCGTATGCTGCTGCAGTGGCTCGAACGGTGTCGCCCGGAGATCCTCGGCGGCATCGATTACCCGTTTAACCCGTTTCCCTGGCGCAATCGCGACACTCGACCTGTTGCGACGATGTCGGCGCGCGCTCTGCGCGCGCTGCTGAAGGCGTGCAAGAGCGACATAAAAGAGATTCGGGCGCGGCGCACTGCCGCCGACGCCGAACGCGCCGGCGCCGCCGACTCCGTGGCCACACTCGGTGGGCTGCTCAATTACATCGAACAACGCTTCGGCGGCGTCGTACCGCCGGATCGTCAGTTTGCGGTCGCAGGACAGTACGCGGCGCGACAGGCACTGACTCGGTTCGGTGGCATGAAGGGCGTGGAACCGTGCCTGTATCCGCGCCTTGAGGCGCTGCTGCCGTACTACCTGGCCATTCTGATCCATGCCGCCGGCAACCCCGAACCGATCGCAGAGATCGAGTGCGACTGCTTGCAGCCGTTGCCGCTGTTACACGATCGCGAAGCGCTCGTGTGGTTCAAGTCGCGCTCCAACCGCATGCAGCGACGCACGTTCAGTGCGACCGATCGTTTCGAGCCACCTTCACTGGTGAAGGAGATCCTCGAGTGGAACCGGCGGCTCCGTCCAATGGCGCCGGCCGATGATCGCGACCGGTTGTTTCTGTATAAGCACAGACGTGGTGTTAGCGCACTGACAACGGCGGCCGTCAGGCATCACCTCAAGGTATTTCGCGAACGCCATGAGCTTGCGCACTTTACGCTCGCATCCATCCGCCCCAGTGTCCTGGCAAGTTTCTACCGCGTCAGCGGCGATCTCCGCAAGACACAGTCGTTGGCCAACCACGCGCATCTTGCAACAACCATCGGTTACGTCGACACACCGCGTGTGAAGGCACAGAACCATGCCCGCATCGCCGCACTGCAAGGCGCGTTCCTCGAGCACATCGAACAGTGTGACGACACCGCCGTCGTCGAGTCGCCGCAAGCGCCGCCGGCAGAGCCACCTGGCGGCGCCGTCGTGACGATGTTTGGATTCGAGTGCAGCAACCCGTTTGAAGGCATCGCACCGGGGTCGCGTCGCGGTGAGCTCTGCACCAACTTCATGGGCTGCTTCACTTGCCCCAACGCCATCATTGCACAAGACCCGACGACCCTGGCCAGACTGCTGCAGGCCCGCGATCACCTGCGCACGAGTGCAGCGACGTTGCATCCAGCACGGTGGAAGGCCTTCTACGAACCGCAACTGCAGATCCTGGAACAAGACATCCTGCCACGGTTCGGCAGCGATCAACATGCCTCGGCGCAAGCGCTGATGCGGGCGCTTGCGCCGTTGCCGGAGCTTCGATAAGAGGCCCGCATGCCCACGTCACCGTCACACGCGTTACAACGCAGCACGTCATCGGACGAGCAGGCAGGCTCCACCGATCGAGGTTGGTTTCTGCTCGACTGCGACTGGAACGATGCCGTTTGGACGCTTCGACCGACCAACGTGCTCGAAGAGCCCCGGCCCGTTCGATTGCTGTGGGGTTTCTCCATGCCCAACGACCGGGTGTTCACCGACGATCGGTATGCGTCACTGCTGGAGAGCAGCCGACAGTTGATCGCTATCATCCGTCGCCGTGGTCTGGGCACGGGATTGTCACAGCGGGCGAGCACAGTCGGCGGTTATTTCGCGCATCTGCGCCAGCTGCTCCGATGGATGGATCGCGCCGGGGTCTCACGCTTTGGCGGTCTGGACGCCACCGCGGTGCGGCAGTTTCAACGCGCGGTCGCGGAGCGTGCCGGCATCGCCACTGAGACCGTCGCCAACAGGACGGTGGAGAAGTACCTGTACCTGTTCACGTATCTCTATCGCTTTCGCAACGAGATCGACGACGGACTCACGTTCGACCCTTTCCCCGGGCGCAGCCACGGCGATGTCGCCGGCGTGCGCGATGCCGATATCCAAGGCTGGCCGCACACGCCTGACGCGGTTGCCGTGGCGCTCGTCAAGCACGCGATTGACCTGGTCAGCGTTGGAGCCAGCAACATCTTGCGAGCACGAGAGGTCTACGCCGATGCCATGGGATCGGCCGAGCGGCGGGGCTGCGGCCCCGATGCCTGCACCAACGCGGCAACGCGCGCGCTCGAGCGGGCCGCTGTGGAGAGTCCCGGCCACGACCGGTCGCTGACAACGGTTGGTGACCTGGCTTGGGCCATCGAGATGCTCTACGCGGCCTGCTTTGTCGTCATCGCCTACCTCGTCGGCGCAAGAGCCAGTGAGATTCTGCACCTGCAGGCCGGCTGCGTAAAACGTCACGGGGCGGAGCCCGATTCCATGACCGTCCTCGTCGGCGCCATTTACAAAAGACAGCCCGAGTACCACGGCCGACCTCATCAGTGGGTCGCCCCGCCACCGGCGGTTCAAGCCATCGCGGTGCTCGAAGCACTGTCCGAAGGGCATCGTCAGCAAACGGGTCGCGACGATCTGTGGCTGCGCCGCTGCGGTGCCAAAGGCGCCACCGAGTGGCGGCCGATGTGCGAGGGCGAGATCGAGATCGCTTCGACTCAGCGCATGCGATTGTTGCTCGGTCGATTCGCTACGTGGCTGGAGCTGCCCGATCATGACGGCGAACCGTGGCGATTGACAACCCATCAGGGCCGCAAGACCTTCGTGCGCTTCGCGGCGCTACGGGACCGATCGGCCTTGTTTGCCATCGCCCAACATCTGGGCCATCGCGAACGCGCCGTCACCGATACGTCCTATTGCGGATCCGACTATCGCCTCAACCGGGAGATCGATGCCGAGATTCTGGAGCAGTCGGTGAGCGCCTGGGAACACATGCTCGCGACACCCTCCTTGGGCGGACGCGCAGGCCAGGAGGTCGCCGCCAAACGTCCGCGCTTCAGAGGCGCGCGCCTTAAGGAAGACATAAAAAGCTATGCACGCATGCTGACCGACGCGGGACTCACGCTCGGCGTGTGCGACTGGGGGTTCTGCGTCTACCGCGAAGAGCATAGCGCGTGCCTCGGCAACGCCGTCGGTCCCAACCCCGCACGCCGGGAGCCCTCCACCTGCGCGGGATGCAAGAACTTCGCGGTATCGCCAAAACATGGACCGTACTGGCTCGATCAGGTCGATCGACACGAGGCCCTGTTGCACGAACCGGCACTGCCTCGGCAGACACTGCAAATCGCGCGCAGCCGACTCGAGGAAGCTCGCGCGATGATTCGAGCGATCGACAATGCCACCTGCAAGGAAGGCAACCATGGCCGATAACGTATCGACGGAACAACGACTTCAACGGGCGTTGTCGCAACTGATTGCTCAACACGCTTCCGGTACCCTGCCCGGCAAACCAACCGCAACAGCGCTGTGTCGGATTGCCGGCGTCTCGCGTACCACGCTCTACCGCTACCACCCGAGCGTAGTGCACGCGCTGCACAAATGGCAGCATAAACACTGGCGAAGAGCGGCACCAAGCCAACAGGCCTTGACAGCCTTGCGTGAAGAGAACGCTGCATTGCGAACTCAACTCGGCCAACTTGCAGCACTCGTCGACCACTACTTTGGGGCTTGGTCCGAGAGTCGGATCTTGCTTCAGAGACGCGAGGGAGAACTCGCCGCACTTCGTCGTGGCAGCAAAACGAAGTTGGCATCCGTGCGACTGGAACCGGTGTCGAACCCTGGCAACTAGTTGCCGAAACGCTCGGTCATATCAGCCCGCGTTGCGCGAACGAGACCACGTCACCGTCGGTGACGACGAGGTGATCGAGCAGGCGCACGTCAATCAGCGCCAGCGCCTTGCCGAGCTTCAGCGTGATGCTGCGGTCGGCATCGCTCGGTTCTGAAATTTTTGATGGGTGATTATGAAAAATCACAACGGCCGCGGCGTTCTTGTCGAGCGCCTGCTGCACGACCACGCGCGGGTACACGGCCGCCCCGTCGATGGTGCCCTGGAAGAGTTCGGCGATTTCGATCAGGCGATGCCGGGTGTCGAGGTAGATGATGCCGAACACCTCGTTGCGCCGCCCGGTGAGTTTGAGGCGCAGATAACCTTCGATGTCCTCGGGCGAAGTGAACGCGCGGCCGGGGCGGAAGCGCTGGGACAACACCTTGAGGGCGAGCGTCACAACGGAGGACTTCTCGCTCTTGGACAATGCAGCGGGCGATAGCGATTCAAAGCGGTTGTCGCCTGCGGGGGCGGTTTTCGATGCGGGCATTGGCTGTGGGCTCCTGGACACGCCCTGGAGGGACGCCGAAAGATGGGATGATGAGACTCGTCCGGGTTTTCTGCGTGGCGGGAAGCCTCGCGAAGCACCCGACCTCGCCCGGCCAACGCCGCCCTCCGGCTCCGCAGGCCGCAGGGCAGTGGAGCGGCTGGATGGCGCAAATGACCCGTGAGGCACCGATGGTTTCGATGACTAGGCATGACGATCAGGATTGCGGAGCCTGGCGGAAGTCAACTCGACGGTACGCACATCAACCAATTCAAACGCCCGCGGGAACTCCAAGCCGTCAGGCGTTGGCGTAATTGCATACGATCGTCCCCAAAAATTTTGCGCAGAACGGAGCCGATCGTTGGCAGGTTGACACTTTGTTTTCCACCTAAGGGATGATTGTGGTATACCACTACAGCAGCGGCGTTCTTTTCCAGCGCCTGCTGCACGACCACGCGCGGGTACACGGCCGCCCCGTCGATGGTGCCCTGGAAGAGTTCCTCGATCGTGATCAGGCGATGCCTGGTGTCGAGGTAGATGATGCCGAACACCTCGTTGCGCCGCCCGGTGAGTTTGAGGCGGAGATACCCTTCGATGTCCTCGGGCGAGGTGAACGCGCGGCCGGGGCGGAAGCGCTGGGACAACACCTTGAGGGCGAGCGTCACCACGGAGGACTTCTCGCTTTTGGACAATGCGGCGGGGGAAAGCGATTGAAAGCGGTTGTCGCTTGCGGGGGCGGTTTTCGATGCGGGCATTGGCTGTGTGCTCCTGGAAACGCCCTGGAGGGACGCCGAACGATGGGATGATGAAAATCGTCCGGGTTTTCTGCGTGGCGAGAAGCCTCGCGAAGCACCGGATTTCGCCCGGCCAACGCCGCCCTCCGGCTCCGCAGGCCGCAGGGCAGTGGAGCGGCTGGATGGCACAAATGACCTGTGAGGCACCGATGGTTTCGATGACTACGCATGACGTTTGGGATTTCGGAGACTGGCGGAAGTTAACTCGACGGTACGCGCATCAACCAATCTAAACGCCCGCAGGAACTCTAAGCCGTCAGGTGTTGGCGTAATTGCATACGATCATCCCCAAGTATTTTGCGCAGAACAGAGCTGATCATTGGTAGGTTGACAACCTGTTTTCCACCTAAGGGGTGATTATGAAAAAACATCACCGCGGCGGCGTTTTTCTCAAGCGCCTGCTGCACGACCACGCGCGGGTACACGGCCGCCCCGTCGACGGTGCCGTTGAACAGTTCGGCGATCTCGATCAGGCGGTGGCGGGTGTCGAGATAAACGATGCCGAACACCTCGTTGCGGCGGCCTGTGAGTTTCAGGCGCAGAAACGCTTCTATGTCCTCGGGAGAGTTGAACGCGCGGCCCGGGCAGTAGCGCGCCGACAGCACGGCAAGCGCGAGCTTTATTACGGAGGATTTCTCGGTCCTCGACAACGAGGCGGGCGAGATCGATTGAAAGCGGTTTGCGTTCGCGGGGGCAGCGCTTGCAGGGACAGTTTTGGATGCGGGCATGGTCGATGGGCTCCTCAACGGGTCAGGTGAAGGCGGCAGGGCGAACGAAGGGGATTCATCCGGGGCACTTGACCGGCGCGTGAACCCCCGCCGCCCACTGCGACTCACCCCTCCGGGCCGCCCGCCGCCCTCGGTGGGGCGAGTCGAGAGTGCGTCGCCGTCAGCCGTGGGCCGAAGCTCCGGTGAAACGAACAATGAAAGGATTGCCAGGAGACGCTCCCGCGTCCCGGCCATTGGTCACCCTGGGTAGGACCGACCGGAAGTCCGGTCGGTGCAGGATCTGGACCGGCGAGCTCGGCCCTGATGCGAGGCGGGTTGTGCCAACGCCGGTCCCCAGGAAGGCTGCGAACGAAGAAGCGCCGATGCGGATCTAGCGAGGCAGCGGATCGTCCTGGAAACGCTCGTCGTCGCGCTCACCGGGGTGCTCGCAAATACGCAGGACGGCCTCCCGCGCGGTCAACTCCCCGGCCGCGTACCGTTGAACGCAACGCCGAACAACGAATGATCTTTCGTTCTGTAGGTAAAGCCGTGCCAGCATAAGAAGGTCGGAGTCAGTCCAATCCAGCATGGCCCCCATTGTGGAGACACTCGTGTCGTTGTCGATGTTCGAAACCGGCGGAAACGTCCGGATTGGCGATGGAAACAACGGTCGTGCGGCGCAACGCGATCAAGGCATGGTCCGCTATTGCGGAAGCCCGTATGGATCGGTCAACGAGTATCCGCGAGAGTGGACATCGCCGGGGCATGGCCACGACCTCTACCCGACGCGTGGCTTCGTCGCGGCGGCGTAGTGGTGCCGATGCACCAGGCCGAGGCCATGTGGATCAACTTTTGCTCGGGATACGAGTATCCGCTCGATTACCCGTTTGCGGTCAAGGTTGCGACCGGAAAGGTTTGTGCGCTTACCCACGGAAAGGCGATGTCGATAGGGCGAGCGGATGTTGCTCCCCCCGTTGGTTTTCCCTTACAGTGGCGAGTCATTCTTGGCGGGTGGATGCCAGGCAATGGACGGTTAAGAGTCGGCTTCGAGGTGAAGCGGGCTCATCGAGCGCTCGATCTCACGCTGTCGATCAAGTGGCTTTTCAAACGATGTGCGGCGAGAGAGCTTGTCCTGATGAATATATATGTCGGAAATTTATCCTATTCCTTGACGGAGTCCGAATTGCGCGATGCCTTCGCAGAGTTCGGTGAGGTGTCCTCCGTCAACGTCCTGACTGACCGTGAAACCGGACGGGCCAGAGGGTTCGGTTTTGTCGAGATGCCGAACCAGGCTGAGGCCGAAGCGGCGGTCGCGCAACTCAACGGCAAGAGCCTGGACGGTCGCGCACTGAATGTTAACGAGGCCCGGCCCCGAGAACGCCGCTGAGCCTTTGCGTCGGATTGCATTGCGAGATCGCTTTATAAGGTCTGGACGTGCCGAGGCTTCGTCGGCGGTGTCACCGAGACGCTTTTCGGACGGTAGGCAACGTTTTTGGACGAAGGTCCGGCGGGGCTGAAAATGGAGTGCTGGAAGAATTGCAGCGAGAAACGCACTCCTGCCGCGGCCCTGCGCGCAGCCGATCCGGGTCGTAGCCGCGGCTCACGCAGAGTCGCCTTGCCGGTCTCCCCTTAGCGCGTCCGTCACACGGTCGATCTCGCCGCGAGCCAAGAGCTCGAGCGGCATCGCCCCGTCAAGCGACGGCCGTGGTGTCGTCAGCCAGACCCACGCGGCATAGCCGTCGCCGAACTGCCCTACAATGCGGTCCAGGCCCGGCAGCGAACGGTTGCGCCCGTCGAACTGCGCGGCGGGGAAGACATAACCCCGCCTGGCATTCTGCCACCCGACGATCCTGCCCTTCTTCCGCCAGTCATGGACCGACTGGCGGGACTTCAGCCCGGCTTGCGCGGGCCAGTTCGTCCGAGGTCAGCAATGTCTCCGGCACCGCCTCGCGCGCCCGCTCCGTCAGGCGCCGCCGCGATTCCCCAGCGCCGAGCAGCAATGGCGCGCCACCCTCAATCGTCTCAACCGCAGACGGCCGCTCCCGATCGCTCATCGACAGCGCGTTTGCGGCGGTTGCAGCCTGTGCTGCAGTTGGCCTGCCACAGCGTTCCCGCCCGCAACGACGTGGCGCAAGAGGCCTCGGAGGGCTCCGGACACCGGCCATCGTCCCGACCGCCGCCGAACCCGTGCTCCGGGCGATGCCTGGGCGCAGATACGGGACAACAACGCCAGAGCGGCCGGCGGTCGAGGATTCGTTGGAAGCGAACGTGCGCGAGACTCGCGTTCCGAGCGCTGGCGAGCGGGCGCAAGCCGGTGGGAGAAGCGGTCCGAAGGCCGGGCGCTCGCGAGGGCGGGTGCGGCCGGTCGGGCAAGAGGGCCATTGAGGCGCGTACGGCATCGACGAGGCTCACCACCTCAGAGCCGACGTGATCGAGGACCTCAGGCTGCTGACCAACTTCGACATGGACTCCGCCCCCAGGCTGTGCCTGGTGCTCATCGGACTGACCGAACTGCGCCGGCGCCTGAGCATGGCCGTGCACGAATCGATGCAACAGCGACTCATCGTTCAACACCACCTGCGCGGGCTGGAGCGCGAGGAACTGGACCCCTACCTCGCCCACCGGCTGCGCTTGGCCGGGTGCGAAATGCCCCTGTTCGATCCCCCCGCCATCGAGGCGCTGTACCAGGCCGCCCGCGGACTGCCGCGGCTCATCAACCGCATCGCCCACTACGCGCTCTCGGCCGCGGCGGTCGAGCAAGCGCGTACCGTGGACGCCGAACACCTGGCCCGCGCCGTCGAGGATCTGCGGCCATGATCGATCCCGATCCCCGGCCCGGGCAGATCAGCGACGAGGCCGCCGCGCACATGGCCGAGTGCCTTCAACGCATCGCCTATGACTTCGAAGGTCGCTACTACGGCCAGATCAGGCGCCACGCAGAATCCATCCGGCCGCCCCCGTGCCCCGCCGAGTCCTGCCACGAACGCCAGCTGCACCTGTTCGGCGAACCCCGCCCGTTCTGAATCCGCGCCCAAACGGACCCGCCAACGCCCGGCCAATCCTTCGGATCGGACCGGGTCGTGCCCCTCCATCACCCAACCGCCGTCGCCACGGCCGGCCTGCGATGGTCGGCAACAACAAAATAATGTGACCATTCCAGTCTCAACCGTGACCGGATAATCCGACAAAACCGTGTCGGTCTAGTCTGACCAACAACATCTCGGGCGCGGAGGAAGTCCCGCGCGTCGATGGCCGCGGAGGTGAGCTTGGCGGTGCGGGAGGTGTGCGAGCCGTGCCTCGGGCGCCACATGTTCCCGGTGTCGGAGCGGTACCGCTCGGCCGCCGCGTCCCGCACCGGAAGGGACCGAAAGGTCTGTTGCCGGCGCAGGTGAGCAGCGGCGCAGCCGCTGCGCAGCGCGTCGCTGTCGCTCGACGGCGGGCGCCTGGCGCTGACGATGGCCGCCAACCTGCGACAGGGGCGCCCCATCCTCACGGGCTACGAGCGCTTCGAGGCTTTCTTCGCAATGGGGTTTTTGCGCCCCCACTTGCACGTGGAGATGTACAAGCAGTGGGAGACGATCCTGACGCAGGTTCCGCGGGCGCGGTTCACCATGCGCTGCATTCCCCTTCATTCGCTGATCCCGTCGCCGCTCAACGTCAGAAAGACGCCCGCCGAAGGCTCGGCGTTCCAACAGCTCAAGACCTCCATCGCCGCCCACGGGTTGCTTGAGAATCTCCTTGTGCAGCCCGCCGATCAGGCTGACGACGGTGCCGGCCGCTACGAGGTTGTCGCGGGCGGCCGGCGCCTGGCGGCGCTGCAGGCGCTGGCCGACGAGGGTGGAGATGGCGGCGCTGCGGGACGAGGATATCGAGAAAGCGGAAATCGAGGCGCGCCGGCTGCTCGGCGGGCGCTTGGACGCGATGGCGCCTGCCCGGCGCGACGCACTCTACTGGCTGTGCTTCGCCGCCGCGTGCGCTGGATTCGGGGACGTGCTCACGGCAGTGCGATCAGACCCGCCGAACTGGGATGCTGCCGCTGCGGAATTGGCCGACTCGGAATCCGGAACGATCCGCGATTCCCTGGCCGCGCACCGCTCGCCGACTGCATCGCCTTGTGGATGCGCTCGGGCGAATAGGTGGAATGTTGAGCGGCGGGGCTGCGATGAGCGTGGCGGATATCATCCTGCAAATGGAGCGAAAATCGAACTGAACGCTGTTCAGTCCGGACGCTAACTTCGGCGGCACGTTGTCGATGATGATCCCTAGCGCCGACTGAGGCGGCGCCCCAAGCGCTTCAGTAGCATTCCTAGGACCCACGGTCGTGTCGCAAACGAGCGGCCTCTAACCCGACTTCCGCAACTCAGCGCCAAAACGGGCGCAAGTCATTGATTTATTGTTGTCCAGAGCCGTAGGTCGGCACTACAAGGCACCGACTGGCAAGCGGTGTGGCCGTCGATTCAGGCGAGGATTCTGGGTGTCGGTTGTTCCGGCAAACGCAGTTTGAGTTGATCCAGCAGGAGTTGGTGTTCCCGTTGCGGTTGAGTATGTCGGGGCAGGATCAGGTACCGTCCGTCGGTGGTCGGCAGATGCACATCGACCATCTGCATGGTGGCGAACTTCTCCAGGATCGCCCGGGGCGTCAGCCCCGGCGCCCGCGGTCGGGCCAGGTTTTTCAACGTCACGTGCAGACAGTACGCGATGAAGGCGACGAAGATGTGCGCCTCGATCCGATCCTCGCGCTGATGGAAGATCGGCCGGATGGCCAGATCGTGCTTCAGTTCCTTGAACGCCTGCTCGATCTCGCAGAGCTGCATGTAGTAGCGCCACAATGTCGCCGGGTCCTCGCCGGTGAGGTTGGAACGCAGCAGATACCGGCCCTCGCGGCGCCGGGCTTGGCGCAGCCGCTGGCGCCGCAATGAGAACGTGAACGTCTCGGCGGTGACCGCTTCGCGAGCCTTGGGCAGACCGATCTCGACCAAGTGCCAAGCGCGGCCGGCCTCCTTCTTCGCCGCGCCCAGCTTCAGCAGCAACTCGTCGCGCTTCAGCGATTGGTCGCGCAACTCGTGCAACCGCCGCCACAGCTTCTTCAATCGGCGCCGGCGCATGCCGCGCTCCTTCAACACCCGCGCCCGGCTCTGGGCCAGGACGTACAGTTCCCCGTCCTCGCTCAACAGCTTCACCTCCACCGACTCGCGAACCTGCCGCCAAGGCTTGCCCACGAACGCCTTCTCCAGTTTCGTCAATCGGCCCTTGGGCGTGCCCACCAGGTAATGCACCGGCGCCGGCCCCGTGCGCATCGCCTCCAGAGTCTCTTCGGTGGGAATGCCACGGTCCATGATCCAGACCCGGTCCGATCGCCCGTACTGCGCCTCGATCTTTTCCAGAAAGTCCGCCAACGTGGTCTTGTCGGACGTGTTGCCCGGCATCACCTCGTAGGCCAGCGGAAACCCCTGCGGGGTCACGATCAGGGCGATCACCACCTGCACGCAGTCCGAGCGCTTGTCGCGGCTGTATCCGAACCGGCGCTTGTCCGAAAACGTTGGATCGCTCTCAAAATAGGTGGAGGTCAGGTCGTACAGCAGGACGTCGAAGCGCGCGTCGAACAACGTCTCCCAACGCGCCCGCAAAAACGAGAAAAACGCCCGCTTGTGCGCCGCCAGCTTGTCCAGACAGCGGTACAGCGTATCGTTGGCGATGACCGCCATCGGACTGCCCAGCAAGTCGCGCATCGCGCTGTGACCGTACCAATGCCGATGCAACCGCCATTCGCTGCCCGGATCGATCAGCTGATAACACACCAACGTCTTCAACACGTCCAGCCAGCGTGTGCCCTGACGGCTCGACGGCAGCCGGGTACGCCAAAATCGATCCAGCTCCAGCCGATCCCACAACGTCAGCGCCAGCCAGCACGCGCCCCACTGCCGCGGTCGGTGTAAACTCAGCGCCTTGACCTGGATCCGCACCACCTCGCAGGCCAGCTCCGGCGCCTCGCCGTCTTCGGCGAACAGCGCCATCGATCCGGACCCGGAATCTCCCTGCAACACCTCGATCGAACGGCACCACGCCGCGCGCTGACGATCGTTGATCTCGCCCAGGTACAGCACCTGACGCTGAACGACCCGCCCGTCGCGGTTGCGAACGTTCTCCACCACGCTCCAGTAGCGGTGTTCCTTGCCGTCCTTGAAGCGTCTCTTGGCCCGTACGAACATGGACCCATAGCATGCCCCAACCACCAAACAAATCAAGGGGTTAGGTCGGCACTACAGCCCAGATCGTGCGGCTCGATTCAATGAAAACAGGGCGTTACGTCAGCTTCGGCACCCAAATCACGATGAAATTCGATCAAAACTCGGTCGAGTTGCGGAAGTCGGGCTAATGTCGCTAACGGAAGCGGGCTCCGAACTGCGCATCGAAATGGGCCGAGAGCGCCCCAAACTTGAGCAGGAAGGCCCCACTGATGGCCAGCGAAATATTTACGAGGTGAAAAATTAGAGCGGTGCCTTCCTCGGATCGGCCCTCTGCAAAATGCGTGTTCATCATGTCCAATAGCTCCGTGAACAGATGAATATATGCAAACGCCAAGGCCATAAACACTACAACCCAAGCTGCTGTAGATATGGACGTCGTCGCTTTCGCTGCCGTGTCTGACAGCATGTACCCAACAGCCATG
Source organism: Candidatus Rariloculaceae bacterium (assembly GCA_965262365.1). Taxonomy (GTDB): domain Bacteria; phylum Pseudomonadota; class Gammaproteobacteria; order Steroidobacterales; family Rariloculaceae; genus UBA6522. The sequence continues at coordinate 5,036,077 of OZ253541.1, read as the reverse complement.
GCCATTACGGCCATAGCTAGTCCCAACGCCAGGTACACTGGCACCGCAGGATACAAGGACATGATAATCAGGCAGCTTGCGGTTGTTGCAGCTTGGCGTGTGCGTGCTGCCTCATTCCCGAATACAGGTACTCGGCCTTGGCCTTTACGGTCCGCTCCGAGAGGTGCCGACAATCCCATTGCCGGTACTCACGGGCCTGATCCGAATAGGGGTGGCGTGAGACGTACCCGAGCCTACCACCGTCCACGATCTTGTAGTGAACCTCCCCTTCCGGGCGCTCGGCAGGCTTAGGCTCCAATCCCGCATAAATGTGGACGCGCGGATGATCTGCGAATGCTCTGTGGAACAACAACTCCGTTGCCGGTCCGTTCAAGTAGCTAGTCACCGTGAAGCGGGGGTTGTCCTGAAGTTTTTTGGCAAGTGCCTCTACTACCTCCGGCAACTCGTAAATCGACCCCTCCGCCTTGTCGCCATCGTCAAAGGTCTCGAGACTCTCCCTCGCCTCACTGATCAACCATACAAACGATTCCACCGCATGGGCATCGTTGTTGACTCCTGCCTTAACAACGATGCCGAGCACTTTGCTCGTCCTAATCGCAGCCGAAAGAAACATCGCCGCGCTCACAAGAACGCCGCCCAGGCAGAGTACAATTACAAGGCCTTGAATCATTTCGTCCCTCTTGGTCGACTGTCAGGATTTTTGTTCTTTGTCACGGAAATTCTAAACACACAAGGTGTGAACGAGACGGTATACGAGAGTATATATGCGCAATTTTTCTAGCGGGGCAAAAATCTGCTCAAAAACTGCTGGCTTTTGGCGACTTTCATAGAAAATATGCATGATGCGCCGATTTAGACCGTGACCGTTCCCGAAAAATCCGCCAAATGTCATTACTTTTTGGCATGACGTGACCACTTGCTCGATTGTCCGCATATCTTTGGTCACCGGGCAAGTGTCCCGCTACCGTTTGGCAAATATGCTCCCATGACGCCGCCTGGCGCCCGCGCCAGGTCGAGCGGCGCGATAGTCCCGTCTGCGCCGAATTGCTCACGCTCGAAAATGTTGGCCCTGAACACCCCTGCCATTTTTCAACTCGCTGTTTGAAACTCCGCCCACGATTACCGCATCGGCTGTGGTGGCCGCTCAATCTTCCGGATCTTTAGAGCATTGAGAATTCGGCTGCGTTCATTGCTCGGTACCGATCGCCGTCTCTCTAAAGGTGTTGGCTCGGGGTCGCACTCGCCCTCGCGCTTACGTGAACCTTACAGACGGTGCACCTCCAAAGCGCTATTCGGCCTGTTTCGAATGGTTCCATTGAACTGGAGTACAGACTTCGTCGACGCATCAAAGCAAGTCTGACATAACCAATGCGGTACGTCTTTCTGCGTCGCGCCAGACTTTAATGCGTATACGAATGCCCCAACTACACCAACATTGATCAACTTATAGCTCTCTTTTTCCTCCCTCCATTTCGCATACGCCTTTAATTTCTGTTCGAGTTCGTCATTGCGCTGCATCAGGTCGTACTGGGCCTGCCGGGCCTCCATAGCGTGTTCTTGAGCATCAAGCACAGCGGACTTCAGATCGCTCTGTTTGTCTATACTGACCGTGACATCATCTCCGCCCTTCCGCCAGTCCCTCAAAAGGTCTTTAGCGGTCTTGAGACTGGTCAGCAGCGCGCCTATGGATACTGGGTCCATCTCGCCTCCTTGCTATCGATTGCGAACGAGCAGCCCTGAGGCCGCCCGGCGCTTCCCTTCCAATTGCCACTCGAATACAAAGATCGGTGGGGAGAGTTTAGGCCGTCGTCCATTGACGTAGCGGGCGTTTTTCGATTCCCGAGCCATTCGCTGAATGCACTTCGAGTGTTCGTCCAACAGCCAATATACTTCATGTCTCGCGGCAGTTCTGGCAGCTTGTTGCTGGACTTCCTCCAGGTCGCCCATCGCACCGCATTCACGACAGCGAATCAAATCACTCTTTCCGATCGCTCTGATGCATTCCGGAACGCAGCCGCATTGCCGGCAAACCAGTAATATGGTCGACACTAGTTCCTTCCGTGGCCTTGGCTTTCGTCTCGTCCTGGTGCTCGTCTCTTCGAGAGTTACCCTTTGAACCCCCTGGCGGCCCAATATCCCAAAGCCCCGATAAGGAACGCCACTACAAGCGTACCGCCAACAATTGCGACTGCCCACCAAATCGCGTCCGGGTCGCTGCCCACAATAATGGCGCTGAACGGCACCACCAGTAGCAACCACAACGCCGTCAGAAATACCCATACTCGGATTAGGCCGCGCTTCCAGTTCATCAATTCATCCAAGCGTCGTCGTCAAGTGCAGCGTCATCCCTACCAAGGCCTCATCGGCCATCGCAAAATACAACGGCTGCGGATTTGCCGGGCTTGTTCCGTCTGCCAATTTCAGTCATCCCTCTTTGCCTGCACCAGCCCCAGAAATTACGCGACTCTCGTTTCGTATGGTCTTGAGCATGGAGCCCCTGTGCACCAAAGCCCAACCACCCAACAGGCCACAAACAATGGCGCCAATTATGCAGATCGGCTCAGCCGTCGCGGATATCGCAGCGGCCTGCGGTGTCACCGGATCCTGAAGCGACACCTCAATCCGGATACCTGCAAAAAAGGCGAGGAACGAAGAGGCGCCGGAAAAGAAGAAAATCGCGAGGGTATTCATCATTGAGATCGAGCGAAGCTCGTGTTCGGGAACTGCGTAGAACGTCATATCGCGCTCCACGTACTGAGGGTGCACAATCGAGCCTGTGGTTCCGCGAATGTCGAGCCGGAGACGCTCTGGAGGCGGATCTTCAGGAGGCATTTGAAACGTCCTTGTTCTTTTGTGCCGCCGCCTTGTTCTCCACGAGCCCCAGCATTGGTGCATTAAACGCCATGGTGTTCGCGCAATAGTTGCAGATGACCATGACGTAGGGATATGCGGCCCCGCTCATCAGGATCTGGCCCTTATTGTTCAGCCGAGCAGTCGTGACCACATGCTCGCCGATACTCCAATTGTTGGTCCCGCACACGGTGCAATTCCGCTGCGCTCGCCAGCGTTTATTCAACCAATTCGAAATTTTCTGTCGATCGGCTTCTGACAGCTTTCCGTCTTTATCTGGCAAGTTCGCCTCCTCAGCCTCTAGTCCTCGATCACTTATTACCAGTCAATTCGGGGAAATACGCCTTGAGGCGCGTCTCGATCGACGCCTTCCCGCGTTCATCCGCGGCACCCCATTCATTGGCAAGCGCCCGGATCATTGCCCGCAATCGCGCATCCGAGGGCGGCCGGAGCGGCGTCTGTTCATCCTCCTCGACCGGAAACCAGAGGCCGGGACCGACAGATGGATCGGTCACGATCCGCGAGTTCGAGCAACAGTTCTTCCAGCGTTATTCGGCTGATTTTTCCCACCTGAAACGCCCGCCCACAACCACCTCATCGAGCCGGATCATGAATCACTGCCGGACCGGCGCCCTGCGGGGCCCAATTCACGCACGAGCGAAGCCAGCCTCCTGACGCGATAGACGATCCTGTCCGACACTGCCTTGTCCAAGAGTGTCTGATGAGGCACTTCAGCGAGATTTTCGAGGGCGTCCGGAATAGGCGCAATAACCTCTTTGGCTTGCACGCTATCGGGCGCTTACCACGGTCACGGAGGAAGCATAAACAGGAAAAATGTTTACACCCTGTGTAGAAATCCATTGACCAAAACCGTCGCCAGTTCTGACCCGATCACCGCCAGCACTGCAAAGCCCACCGGAACCGCGAACCGAAGGCTGGCTTGCCCATGAACTCGAGCATGTTGTGTCCAGATCGTTGATCAACGTCTTATCCACGCGGGCGACCATGTAGCGCACGACCTCCGCCGGCGTGTATACAACCTGTTCAATTTGGGTCGTCAAATGGTTAGAGCCCGCGATTGTCGGAATCTGAGGCATCGCGCCTTTGTGTCCTGGATTCAGGTCACGGCTGGTTGATCGAAAATGGTGCAGAATCTCGACGGCTTGCAGAGGTTAATTTGGCAATACCGGATCAAGGCCAATGGCCATACCAGCTTGGATCGCCTACATTGCGCCACGGAGCTTGGTGACCATCGGGCGTGATAGTTGCGCAAACCCATGCATACAGGCACTCGTGATCCATGACGACCGCAACAAAAGCCTTGAAATGTTTCAAGCAACATTGCCGGTATCATGAGCGCCGCAAATTCGCACCGAGACAGGAAAAAGGAGGATGACGTCCATGGCCATTGACGAGAGCCAACTGACCAAGGGGCAACTGAGAAAGCTGGCCGCGCTACGAAAATCGGTCGGCAACGCACTGGGCGAGGAGGTTTTTGCCAAGTGGGTGGCGCAGCAGGAGAAAGCGTCTGCCGCCCGCCGGGCCGACCCGGTGGCGCAGAAGATCGCCGAGGCCCTGGCGGATTACGAGGCGGACGGGTCGTTTCGGCTCGGCCGCTACGGCTACACGGTGCGCCGCGCCCGCGGCAAGGGTGCGACGGAATTCGTGGCGACGAAGAACGAAAAGACGTGACCCAGCGTCGCTGGAGCGCCGTGCACGACCCCGAGCGGCGCCGGGCGACGGACGATCGCGACGAAGCCCTGCAACGGCTGGCGGTGAGGCTCAACGAGCTGTGCCAGGAGGGCGAGGCGATGACGGTCGGGAAGATGGACGGGTTCGTGACGGGGCTGCTGGTGTGTGCGCAGATCGTCCCGCCGTCGGAATGGTTGCCGGTGGTGTGGGGACCTGAGACGGAATTCGAGAGCATCGAAGAGGCCGAGGCGACGGTGGCGGCGCTGATCGGACACTACAACGGCGTCGCCCGCACGCTGGCGTACGAGCCGGAGAACTACGGGCCGGTGCTGGAGGTGGACGAGGCAACGGACGAGGTGTTCTGGATCGCGTGGATCCGCGGGTTCGAGAGTGCGATGGGGTTGCACCCCGAGACCTGGGAGCAAATCAAGCGCAACGACGAGCAGGACGTGACCGAGGCGGTTAAAGTGATCAACGCCTTGTACGCGGCAGCGAACGGGACGTCCGATCTGGCGGAAAAGGGGCTGGATCTGCTGGAGAGCATGGCGCCGACGCTGATCGGCGGGATGGTGCGCGATCTTGATGCGCGCAAGCAATCGCGCGGGCCAGGCGCGGGTGAACGGCTCGTAGCGGACCTGCCGGGAGCAACCGGGGAGAAGGCGGGGCGCGACGAGCCGTGCGGCTGCGGATCGGAGCGGCGATACGATCGCTGCTGCGGCGCGCATTAGGGATTGGGCCGGCAAGTGGCGCCGTGATGCCCATCGCGGCCCATGCGGATCGCCATGGTGGCATGGCGGCCACATTCCCAGCAGTGCAAGTAAGCATCGGCTCCAGGCGTCGTTGGCGAACGTTGGCTATCCGTCGAACGCGAAGGGATCGATCAGATCGACAAGGCAATGCTCGAAGTCGTCCAGATTGCGAGTGGCAAGGCCATAACCGTGAACGCGGGCGATGGCCGCGATCTGTCCGTCAAAGTCACCAAGGGGCCGTCCGATTTTCCTGCGATAGGCCTTGATTTCGCCAAAAACGCGCGCGGCCGCTTCGTCGAAGTGCAGCACGCGCGACGGGAACGCCACGTCGATGTACCGCTCAAACCGTTCTTCAAGCAGTCGGCGGCGGCGGCCGCGAGGCATGGCGTGAAGGCCGAAACTGATCTCGGCGACCTAAATCGACGTGATGTACAGCGTTGCGGGTTCTTGCGCGTTCATCCACTTCAGCACTGCCGCTGAAGGCGATGATGTCATGAATTCCGACACCACATTGGTGTCGAGGATAATCACTCCGGAAATTTCATTGGGTTGCTGGATTGGCGGGCGGGCAGATCAAGATCGTCCCCGCCGTATGCAGGTGAAAACAGCCCGACGGCAAAATCGCCAAGCCGCTCCGGTGCCGAGACAGCCAGGCGGATGATGCGCCGGGCTTCTTCTTCCATCGAAACACCGTGCCGCGTAGCACGCGCCCGCAGTTCTTGCAGGGTACTGTCGTCGAGTTTTCTAACGCTGAGGCTGGGCATCTACCGCTCCCGATCAGTCACAGATAGAAATGCTGGCAGATGCTGGCATGGCCGTCAATTGTGGCCGAGCACGGTGACGGGCGAATGCGCGGAAAGCTCGGGGATCGCGCTGGAGTTCACCGAGTGACCGGCGCGAGGGACGACGGGCCATGGACGGGTCACGCAAAGTCGCCTTGCCGGTGTCCCCGTACCGCGTCCGTCACACGATCGATCTCGCCGCGAGCCAAGAGTTCGAGCGGCATCGCCCCGTCAAGCGACGGCCGCGGTGTCGTTAGCCAGACCCAGGCAGCATAGCCGTCGCCGAACCGCCCGATATTGCGGTCCAGGCCCGGCAGCGGACGGTTGCGCCCGTCGAACTGCGCCGCCGGGAAGACATAACCCCGCCTGGCATTCTGCCATCCGACGATTCTGCCCTTCTTCCGCCAGTCATCGACCGACTGGCGGGACTTCAGCCCGGCTCGCGCCGCCAGTTCGTCCGAGGTCAGCAAGGTCTCCGGCGCCGGCTTGCCGCGGGTCGAAGTCCTTTGATTTTGGCTCCCGATGGACCTCATCGGATCGCTTCGGACCGGACAATTGGTCAAATACCTACGTTCATTTCCAAGCAATTGAGTACGAAGCATCGGCTAGGAGCACTGGATTCAAAACGGCAGCGTACTTGCCAACGACATTGGAAACAGACAGTGATCGAAGTCTTTCAAAAACTATATAGAAGAGAGAACAAAGAATGCAACAAACGAAGTACGAGCAATGTTGGCGTGACTGATACTGGGAAAGCAATATCGGACAACATCAAAGTTGTGTCGATCAAAAGCGGCTTGAACACTCTGTGGGAGTTCCAGAAAACAAACGGGCTTATGTTTTGCAAGACAAGACGATGTACCGCACTACAAGCCAACCGCAGATAGTGCCCTGTGATTCTCCATGAAAGAGTTTGGAGCGGTAAGCAACACGATCATCGTCAATTGAGTATTTGGTGAACTGGGTTGGCGCTCGGCTGCGGTTTGATCTCAGCGAGGGTTTCGGATCCGTTGCGGTTCTCTAGAGTCTCTATGTATTCCGGTTCTTCGTCTTTATTGAAATTGCAGGCCGTATTGAAGTCTTATAATCGATCCGGCTTTTCCGCGATCATTCCAATGACTAGTTGGCTATCGCCTATCCAAGTCCGCATTCTTCTCCAACTTTCAAATATATCAATAGTTATCCAGGCATCGTCAATGAGTGAGAGCGAAAATCGTTTTTGGGTCGTCCGTTCACAATAGCCGTGCGCGCAAACCTGAACCTGGAAAAGACTTCCGCACGCCGAAACGTCTTGTATACATTTGCGAACAACCTTTATGGCGTCTCAACAAAAACGCAAATCGACGATGCCCGCAAACGATTGGCCAAACAGGAGTGGTTGGGCTATCGGGGCGTACTGCATGATGATGGGGCCGCGTGTCGGCGCGCCGGGTCGCCGGATGATCGGCAGACGCGCCGACGGTGTTGCTCGGTGAGCGGGCGAGGATCGAAGGCGGGCCGATGGGCAGCACGCTTCGGGATGGCGCACTGGAATTCAACGTTTCTCGACAACGTGCGGCCTCCCTCGCGGCCGCTGGGGGCCGCTGGGGGCCGGACCATAGCCCAACCAAAGGCCATGCAAAGAGCGCGCAAGGGGCCCCTGCGCGCCTGGGCGGGCGGTGAGTGCACTGTGGAGCCGTGGGCCGAAGCGGCCGTGGTCGGGATGTCGGGGTCATCCCGGAATGGAAAGACGCCTAGCGGTCGCCGACGCATTGGCGGGGATACCCGGACGGGCGCTCGGCTTTGATGCTCGCCGCTGCACGGCTGCGCCATGTCGCCGCCACCCACCGGGGACTGCGCCGGTACATGAACATGACATTGATTGAAGAGATGAACGACGAGAGGGCTTATGCCGCGGCACGACTGCAAACCGAGGTGACCGCCAAAAAGGAAAGTGCGAAAGAGTCTTTACAGTACCAAGGTGCGAATGATTTTCGACACAACCCCAAAAGAGAAAAGTGCGAAAGATGCTTGACACTTCCTGTGCGATCGAATGCCAAGTATGAAAGACATTCGGCACACTATGGGCTTTCAACTGAACGTTTGGCGACAGGACTACGCAGGAGTTCGACTGGGTTTGATAAACAATGTGGACGGTTTGCTTACAAACGATCAACCAACCGAAGTAAGAAAGTAAAAGAGAGGGGAAAACTTTGAATTGTTTTAGTGACTTAGGTATACTATGAAAAGTGGTAAAGAGGCAATTTCATCAATTCATCGCATGCCCCTTTAGAAAAGCAATAGTCATCACGAAATTACCTCGGTTCGGTTGCGTCTAACAACCTTAGATTGTTCCCACCGACGCAAACCGTCGATTACGGCAGGATTCTAGCCAGTAAAAACCCCTAGTACAAGGGTTTTTTTCAAATTCTTCCAACCGTCCACAGGCTCCCAATAATACTACGAATCGTCCAAAAGTAAATCGGGAATTGCAGCAGTCTGATCCATCACGTTCCGGCTTGTGAGCCGCTTTTGTTGCTTATTTCGCCTAAGCATACGACAAATCTTCGCGATTGGGCGAGATTGAGTTCGCCCGACCATAGCACAGTGAAGCGCCTGCGTCGCGCAAAACCTCGGTTCGAGCGGTCTCTCTCGGGGTGGCTGCGGGACGTGGCGCACGGGCGCTGAGGCGCCAAGCGAATCTTCAAGGCCGATGTGGCCTTGTGCGTTGATCGCCATGAGCGGGGCGGGCGAGCACTGGATGGCGTGCCATTCCGTGCACTCAACGCACAGGAACCGTCGAAGCGTCCCTGGAACGATGGACCGACGACCGGTCTGACTGATCGGTTCGGTTAGTGGATGAGTTTCAACCACGCAATCGGACCGATCGACACCATATATATATATGTTCATTTGTACGGCGAGGCGCCCGATCACGCCGGACGCATTTGAGGCGCGGACCGGGAGACATGACCCGTTCGGGAACGAGGGACCGACGCGGTGTCGCGGTCGCTCACGCTCGTGTGGAGGCATTGGCCTTTCACCGTGGCCGGAGCGCGCGATGGGGTGTCGTTTGCGCAAACAGCGCGTTGGCGGTCGTCGGTTGGGCGCTCGACGTGAGCGTTTGGCAGGTCGAATATCGTATTTGAGCGTATTTGGGCGATAGTCGGGTGTAGCTCAAGAGGGCTCGTGTCGGCATGGCCCTCTGCTCCCTAGAAATAGCGCTTGCGGACGTATGCGCCCTGCCCTATTTTTTCAACATGATTCAAGCGCATCCATGGGCCGACGGCGATTCGCAGCGTTTCTTCGAAGCGTGCTACGAAGGAACGTTCCGGCAAGCCGTCACCGCATACTGCCGGCACAGGCGCATGGGCGCGCGCCGATTCGCCGACGCGGCGCTGGGCAAGGGGGGGTTACAGTTCATCCGCCCGTACCGGGGCCGCTCGATACGGCTTGCGACCGCCGACAAGGTGTTGAGGTTCATGGACGAGCCGCGGTTCGGACCGCTGTTCCGGCGCGAGGTGGAGGCGTTTCTCGCCGTCACCGGTACGAAGGCGTATCTCCTGGGCGAGATGGCGGTGGGCGATCCGTCGTTCGTGACGCGGCTACCCGAAGACAATGACGAAGGCGCGGCGGGAGGTGCGCGTGCACCAGAGCCGGCCGAGGCGTACATGGAGACGACGCGCGCGCATCTGGCGGCGCACGGTCGGCCGGTGGCATATTACTCGGACCGGTACGGTGTGTTCCGGGTCAACAAGAAGGGCCGGGAGGCCGAGCCGACGCAGTTCACGCGGGCGTTGAAGACGCTGGACATCGAGGCGGGCAACGCGTACCTGCCGGAGTTCATGGCGGACTTCAACCGGCGCTTCGCGGTGGCGCCGCGGAACCCACAGGACGCGCACCGAGAGGTGCTGCACGACGCGGCGGAGTTGGACCTGATTTTCCGCGAGCACCACGGACGCAAGTTGACGAAGAACCTGACGATCCGGTTCGAGTGCCGCGAATACCAGGTGACGGGGCGGGGCAAGGGGTACCGTCTGCGCGGTGCGGCGGTGACGGTGTGCAAGGCCTTTGACGGTTCGGTGACGGTGCTGCGCAAAGGCCGCGAGTTGGCCGTGCGGCTGCTCGCCGAAGGCGAGGAGGCGGTGGCGGTGCAAGACGAGAAGACGGTTCGGCGGCGGGTGGACCGGGCCAAGGCGGAGCAGCAGTCGCGGCCCGCCTACAAGCCGGCGCCGGACCATCCCTGGCGGCGGGCGTTGAAGCCGGGCGCGACGTCGGTCGCCGCCGGATGAGGGTCTGCGCGCGGTGTCGGGCGACAAGACCCGGGGACGGGCAAAGGGGACATTTTAACTTTGGAGAAAAGGGGACATTTCTACTTTGCGTTGACATAGGGCGAGCGGATGTTGCTCCCCCCGTTGGTTTTCCCTTACAGTGGCGAGTCATTCCTGGCGGGTGGTTGCCAGGCAATGGACGGTTAAGAGTCGGCTTCGAGGTGAAGCGGGCTCATCGAGCGCTCGATCTCACGCTGTCGATCAAGTGGCTTTTCAAACGATGTGCGGCGAGAGAGCTTGTCCTGATGAATATATATGTCGGAAATTTATCCTATTCCTTGACGGAGTCCGCATTGCGCGATGCCTTCGCAGAGTTCGGTGAGGTGTCCTCCGTCAACGTCCTGACTGACCGTGAAACCGGACGGGCCAGAGGGTTCGGTTTTGTCGAGATGCCGAACCAGGCTGAGGCCGAAGCGGCGGTCGCGCAACTCAACGGCAAGAGCCTGGACGGTCGCGCACTGAATGTTAACGAGGCCCGGCCCCGAGAACGCCGCTGAGCCTTTGCGTCGGATTGCATTGCGAGATCGCTTTATAAGGTCGTAAGCGGTGTCTCTACACCACCTGGCTTTCAGCGTGAGATTGGCGTAAACGCCCAGGGCAGCAGCTGCAGCTGACGGGCCGCAACGTAGGCACGATCGACTCGCGTGTAAAGCGCATGTTCGCCTGGCACCACCTGTCGCGGCAGGCGGACCTGGTGCGGCTCGTGCATTCGCTGGGCAGCGCGCCGCAGTTCCGTCGCTGAGGCCACGAGCCACCGCGACTCGGCGCGCGCCTTTCCGTAACTTCATTAATCCCATAGGAATATAAACGCCACATCCCCCCAATATTGGGAAGATACTCGGGCGCGCGAGTCGCCTATATTGGACGTGTTTGGATTTCGGGCGCTCGTCGCGAGCCGAAGATCGCGGTTATCGAATGGGTTCGAGGGGAAGGGTCACGGCCTTATCGCGCACATCGCCGACGAGGGCCGCAAAATCGTGTTGAACAGCCCGACCAAATGGCTCGGTGGGTCAGTGGAAGAATGTGCCCAACAACACTGGCGGCGGCGAGCAACGAGGCGCGATGGCTTCGATGGATCACGCGGAAAACGCGTTCCAGGCGCACCGTGCACAGCCCTGCGCGCAGCCGATCGGGGTCGTAGCCGCGGCTCACGCAAAGTCGCCTTGCCGGTCTCCCCGTAGAGCTTCCGTCACAAGGTCGATCTCGCCGCCAGCCAAGAGCTCGAGCGGCATCGCCCCGTCAAGCGACGGCCGCGGTGTCGACAGCCAGACCCACGCGGCATAGCCGTCGCGGAACTGCCCTACAATGCGGTCCAGGCCCGGCAGTGGACGGTTGCGCCCGTCGAACTGCGCGGCCGGGAAAACATAACCCCGCCTGGCATTCTGCCACCCGACGATCCTGCCCTTCTTCCGCCAGTCATGGACCGACTGGCGGGACTTCAGTCCAGCTCGCGCCGCGAGTTCGTCCGAGGTCAGCAATGTCTCCGGCACCGCCTCGCGCGCCCGCTCCGTCAGGCGTCGCCGCGATTCCGCAGCGCCGAGCAGCAATGGCGCATCACCCTCAATCGTCTCAACCGCAGACGGCCGCTCCCGATCGCTCATCGACAGCGCGTCCGCGGCGGCGGCGAGCGCAGCGCGCACGGCGTGCGGATGGGCGAGCAGCGCGGTCACATGCGTCGGACTGAGATGTCCGGCGGCGTCATGAAGCACGTCTTGCAGTTCGCGCGCCTGCACGAGCTCGGTCGGTGTCATGAACGTTCTCCCAAGCTTAGTTGCCACATTGTCATATTCGTCTATTGCGTCTACTTCGTCAATTTCGCGGCGGCTGCAGCCTGTGCTGCAGTTGGCCTGCCACGGCGTTCCCGCCCGCAACGACGTGGCGCAAGTGGCCTCGGAGGGCTCCGGACGGGTTCATCAACGGCGTCCGCGGCGGGCGTGTCTGGGGGAGCTGGTGCAGGCCGACGGTTCCGATCACGCGTGGTTTGAGGCGCGCGCGCCGCGCTGCACGCTACCGCATAGCGCGACCGCGGGTCGCTGAACCGGCTCGGCGTCGGCACGGCGGCGATCCAAGAGCCGCAGGTGTCGCCCGACGGGGTCCCGGTGTGGGACCCGGCCACGTCGCGCGCGGTGTCTGTGCCCCGGAAAGCGCGACGCCTGGTGAAATACCTGCCCGGCAACAGGGGCTCCATGACGACCTCAACATCATCTGCGGCGCAACATCGACCGTGGAATGTTTCAAGCAACATTCCCGGTATCATGAGCGCCGCAAATTCGCATCGAGACAGGAAAAAGGAGGATGACACCCATGGCGATTGATGAAAGCGGACTGACCAAGGGGCAATTGAGAAAATTGAACGCGCTTCGAAAATCGGTCGGCGGCGCGCTGGGCGATGAGGTTTTTTCCAAGTGGGCGGCACAGCAGGAGAAAGCGTCTGCCGCCCGCCGGGCCGACCCGGTGGCGCAGAAGATCGCCGAGGCCCTGCAACGGCTGGCGGTGACGCTCAACGAGCTGGGCCCGGAGGGCGCGGCGATGACGGTCGGGGAGATGGACGGGTTCGTGACGGGGCTGCTGGTGTGTGCGCAGATCGTCCCGCCGTCGGAATGGTTGCCGGTGGTGTGGGGACCCGAGACGGAATTCGAGAGCATCGAAGAGGCCGAGGCGACGGTCGCGGCGCTGATCGGACATTACAACGGCGTCGCCCGCACGCTGGCGTACGAGCCGGAGAACTACGGGCCGGTGCTGGAGGTGGACGAGATAACGGACGAGGTGTTCTGGATCGAGTGGATCCGCGGGTTCGAGAGCGCGATGGGGTTGCGCCCCGAGACCTGGGAGCAAATCAAGCGCAACGACGAGCAGGACGTGACCGAGGCGGTTGAAGTGATCCACACCTTGTACGCGGCAGCGAACGGGACGTCCGAATTGGCGGAAAAGGGGCTGGACCTGCTGGTGAGCATGGCGCCGACGCTGATCGGCGGGATGGTGCGCGATCTTGACGCGCGCAAGCATTCACGCGGGCCAGGCGCGGGTGAACGGCTCGTACCGGGCCTGCCGGGAGCAACCGGGGAGAAGGCGGGGCGCGACGAGCCGTGCGGCTGCGGGTCGGAGCGACGATACGATCGCTGCTGCGGCGTGCACTGAGGATCGGGCAGGCAAGTGGCGCCGGGCAGATACGGGGCGGTCAATCCAATCCGATCCCGGCAATACTGGAGCAAGGGCCCTTTATCCGGCTTGTCAATTTTGCGACAGTCGTAGAGGACGGAGGCCGGGTCCGTGTCGACGGCAAACTGCAGATCGACTCTGGCGCAGGCCGAATCGCGGCGTATCGCCGATCGACTCGTTTAGCGCCAGCAGCAATCTGAGATTGTCGGTTTATTCGGCGGCGCACACTGGTGTGCGCCAAGCAATATAATGGATGTTAAGGGCTTGGAAGGTCTGACAATTTGGGGAGTTGGGTCGATGGCGACGACATCGGAGGCTTGGTCCGGACCGGGCGGCGGCGCTCAACAGATCGACGTTGGTGTCGAGGATAATCACTCCGGAAATTTCATCGGGTTGCTGGATTGGCGGGCGGGCAGTTCAAGATCGTCCCCGCCGTATGCCGGTGAAAACAACCGGACGGCAAAATCGCCAAGCCGCTCCGGTGCCGAGACAGCGAGACGGATGATGCGCCGGGCTTCTTCTTCCATCGACACACCGTGCCGCGTAGCGCGCGCCCGCAGTTCTTGCAGGGTACTATCGTCGAGTTTTCTAACGCTGAGGCTGGGCATCTACCGCTCCCGATCAGTCACGGATAGAAATGCTGGCAGGTGCTGGCATGGCCGTCAATTGTGGCCGAGCACGGTGACGGGCGAATGCGCGGAAAGCTCGGGGATCGCGCTGGAGCTCACCGAGTGACCGGCGCGCAGGACGACGGGCCATGTACGACACGCGTTTGTCGCAATGGCTATAGCAACCCGGCTCGCCGCAGTTCTCGGTTCACGCGGCGCACGACCGCATCGAAGTGCGGAACATTGCCAGGAACGTGTTCGGCGAGCTCGCGTTCCCAGCGTTGACGGTACTGCAGCAGTCGTTGTGCGTATCGAGCGGGAAAAGCCGCGGGGTCGATGCCGCGGTGTCGCGCCTTCGGCCGAAACGATTCGGCGGCATCGATGGCGTCAACGCGGTCGTCGCAGAACAGCAACCACAGATCGAAGAGATCGCGACACTGAAGACGCTGCAGGACGCATCTCAGCTTTTCGCCGGCAATTTCAGTCAGTGTGTAGACCGGTGCCGTCGGATTCTGCGGCAGATCCGGCCAATGCGGCAACAGCGATCTTGGTTCGGTGTCCAACACGAGTTCGTCATCGGAGAGGTCGAGCTTCAACGTGCGTTCCCGGTTCAATGGTCCGACGTAGGCAATTCTTGGCGGCTCATGCCCGGTGATTCGCAAACCCTCTATGTCGCCGACGGTTGCAACCAGCGCCCGCGCAATCGTTTCGTAAGCGTCTTCCCTGGATCCGGAAACAATCGAGAAATCCAGATCCGCCGAGTAACGGTAATCGGCGAAATGACACAAGCGCAAGGCGGTCCCGCCCTTGAGCACCAGTCCGGTGTCCCCCTCGAGCGACGCAAGACCCGCCACGATATGGGCCAGAACGTAGTCGCGTTCCACCGTCTGGGCCGGGACAGCGGCGGCGGCGGCACGGCGAGTGATATGCGCGCGGGTGATCATTGGTGCGCGACGGCACGGATTTCATCGACCGGTTGCGGCCAGCGCACGTGCCAGCGTGTGTCGCGCCATGCGTGCGGCGCCGGTGCACCCGGTTCGAGGTCGAGATCCGACCTTATCGGCCTGAACGGGCGCAAGCGTCCAGCCAGGCCGGCGACCTCCAGAACGTCGGCGATTGATCCGATGCGGCGCAGCGCCATCGCCCAGCCGAGCCTTCTCGCGTAGTGAGCCAACCGTTTGGCATCCACCCGGCTGCCCCCCGCCACGATGGCTTCGGCCACAACGGCCACGCCGCCGACCAGCTTCGGACGTCGTGCGGCATCGAGCAGGGCCCGTTCAGTGTCCGAGACGCGCGATGGCCCGCAGGCGATGGCGCCCACATCGAGCGTGGCGCTCGCTTCCCGGACGATGTATAACGCCCGGCCGGACAGGGTCCTTGCGCGCATTTGTGCCGTGCTGGCGACGTAAATCGTGCGCGAGGGATGGACGATGAGATCGTGTTCGTCCAACGCGCTCCGGTACGCCATGCGATGCGCGGTACCGTCAAATGCGGCGGCCACCGCCAGGGCGACGTCTTCGGCCACGCACGGGATACCCAGCACGCCGAGTTGCCGCACGACATAATGGCCATGGCGAACGCGGTCGATCAGACCGGCGGCGAGCATGCGTTTTAGAAGGTTGCCGGCCGCCGCCGGCGAGCAGCCCAAGCGTCTTCGAGCCTCCGCAAACGTAAAGAAATGTTTGCCGTCGGCGATCAGGTCATCCGCCAGAGCCAGTCCGGTGTTTTGTATTTTTCGATCCATTAATCACACTAATGATGAATATCAACCATCAAAATACAAGATATGTGTAGATTGTTCTGCACTATACATTATAAACATGAATATCGTGATATTAAATGCGCGTAGTGCGCGCGGACCGACAAGCCGCAGGAGTCACCCGACAGGGTTTCGGTGTGGGACCCGGCCAGGGCGCGCGCGGTGTCTGTGACCCGGGACCCGAGCGGCCAACTGACCGCGTCGCTGCCCCGCCACGTCGCAGACGTGCTCGAGGGACGCCTCCGTCGGACGTCCGGGGCAACGCCCTTCTCGCGTTTCGGCGTTTGGCCAATCCTGATCACGATGCTGGTCGTATTCGGAATCGAACTGACGACCCGCGTTCGCCTACCACGCGCGCCATGCGGAAGCGGTCGCCGAGCAGGGCCCTGAGACCCTTCCGGCACAGCTGCACATCTGGCCCGCGCACGGGCACTACCGGACACGAAACCCGCGCACTAGGGATTGGGAACCATGGGCTGGCCGGCCTTCCGCTTCGCCGCGACCTCGGCGAGCGCGCTGTCGAGGCCGTCGAGTCTCCTCGCATTGACCGGGTGGCGTTCGTCGAACGGCATCGCTTCGGGACTCTCCAACGCCATGGTTCGCCAAAAGTCGATTGCCGCGTGCGGATCGACGCCTGCGCGCTCCAACATGTACATCGAAACGCGGTCCGCCGTTCGCTCGTCGCCGTGTGTGAACATCCTGTCGGCATGGGCGTTGTTGTTGGTCAGACTAGACCGACACGGATTTGTCGGATTATCCGGTCACGGTTGAGGCCGGATTGGTCACATTGTTTTGCTTTTGCCGACCATCGCAGGCCGGTCGCCGCGACGGCGGTTGGGTGATGGAGGGGCACGACCCGGTCCGATCCGAAGGATCGGCCGGCGTTGGCGGGTCCGTTTGGGCGCGGATTCAGAACGGGCGGGGTTCGCCGAACAGGTGCAGCTGGCGTTCGTGGCAGGACTCGGCGGGGCACGGGGGCGGCCGGATGGATTCTGCGTGGCGCCTGATCTGGCCGTAGTAGCGGCCTTCGAAGTCATAGGCGATGCGTTGCAGGCACTCGGCCATGTGCGCGGCGGCCTCGTCGCTGATCTGCTCGGGCCGGGGATCGGGATCGATCATGGCCGCAGATCCTCGACGGCGCGGGCCAGGTGTTCGGCGTCCACGGTACGCGCTTGCTCGACCGCCGCGGCCGAGAGCGCGTAGTGGGCGATGCGGTTGATGAGCCGCGGCAGTCCGCGGGCGGCCTGGTACAGCGCCTCGATGGCGGGGGGATCGAACAGGGGCATTTCGCACCCGGCCAGGCGCAGCCGGTGGGCGAGGTAGGGGTCCAGTTCCTCGCGCTCCAGCCCGCGCAGGTGGTGTTGAACGATGAGTCGCTGTTGCATCGATTCGTGCACGGCCATGCTCAGGCGCCGGCGCAGTTCGGTCAGTCCGATGAGCACCAGGCACAGCCTGGGGGCGGAGTCCATGTCGAAGTTGGTCAGCAGCCTGAGGTCCTCGATCACGTCGGCTCTGAGGTGGTGAGCCTCGTCGATGACGAGCACCGGTTGTTGCTTGGCCTCCCCGACCAGGCGGGTGATCTCGGTCTGGATGGCGCGGTAGGCCGCGGCGCGGGCGTGCTCGGTAGGCAGGCCCAGTTCCCAGCCGATGCTCTTGTACATGTCCATCACGTTGCCGGTGGACAGCGCCACGTAGCACACCCGGAACAGCCCCGGGTGCAACGCACCGGTGACGTGGCGGCACACGCTGGTCTTGCCGCTGCCGGACTCCCCGGTCAGCAGCCCGATACCGCGCAGATCGATGAGGTGCTTGAGCCGCGCCTCGGCCTCGCGATGGGAGCCGCAGCGGAACAGCTCGTCGGTGTGCGCGGGGGTTTCGAACGGCAGGCGGGTCAGGGCGAAGTGGCGCAGGTACATCAGTCTTCCTCCTTCAGTCGGCGGATGCTCAGCGGCGAGCGCGGCGGTTGCGGCTCCCCGGGCTCGATGCGCCCGCAGCGGCGCTCGCGTTTCACGGCGGTGTTGGCGTAGGCGTCCAGCGGCGTGGCCAGGCCCGCGGGACGTCCCTCGTGCACCAGTTGCAGCGCCCGGGTGGGCGGGGCGGCCGGATCGTATCGCACGGTGACGGTTTGCCCGATGAGGATCGCGTCGGCCTCGTAGAGGCGCCCGTGCAGACTCAGGGTGCGGTCCTTGAGCACGCGGCGTTTGGTCTCGAACAGGAACAGCTCGTCCAGATCCAGCCCGGCGGCGTCCGGGTAGCGCACCTCGGCGGCGGTCCCGGCCCAGCGGTCCAGCGGGGTCTGACCGTCCAGTCCGCGGTGCGGGGACTGATGGTATTCGCCCTCCACCCAGCCGGCCAGCGCACGGTTCAACGCCTCGATCCCGTCGATCGAGCCCACATCCAGATGGCGCAGCCAGCCGGCGCGCAGGGTGCGGAACCAGCGTTCGATCTTGCCCTTGCCGGCCGGTTGATACGGGCGGGCGTGGATGAGCGCAATGCCGAGCTTGGCGCACACCAGCGCGAGGTGGCGGGAGCGGTAATTCGCCCCGTTGTCCACGTAGAGGCGCTCGGTGAGTCCGCGGCGCAGCAGCGCGTGCTTGAACACCGGCAGGAACGCGGCGGTGTTCTCGGCGAAGGCGAACGCGGCGTGGGGAATGACGCGGGTGGCGTCGTCGATGAAGGCGATGAGGAAGGTCTTGCGCCGGCGGCGACCGTCAGGGACCTTCGGCCCGTGCATTACATCGCTCATCCAGAGTTGGCCCGCCCGGCGATAGTTGAAGCGGCGCCGGTCCGTGGCGGGTCCCTGCGCGGCGGCCCGGCCCGTCAGCCCCTCGCGGCGCAGCAACCGCTGCACGGTGGACGCCGAGGGCATCGCCGCCTCGCTCACCAGCCCGTGCTCGGCGGCGTGGGCGATGACCGCGCGCACGGAGTAGCCGGGGCGCCGGGTCTTGATCGCCACCAGCGCCTCGGCGACCTCCGCGGGCATGCGCCGGGGCCGGCCCAGGTCCGAGCGACGTTTCGGGTACAGCGCCTCGAAGCCACCGTAGCGGTACGTCACCAGCCACTTGCGTATCGTCTCCGCGGCCACCCGGGTGCGGTGCGTGCCGGGGATCGCGTAGGTCCCGGCGGCCTTTTCTTTCAGCTTCTCACCGATGCCGCGGGCGCCGCGGGGCAGGTGCGCCAAGTCCGCGATCAGCCCGTAGCGGAACAGCGCCACGGCCTCTCGCAGCTTCTCGTCGTGCTCGGTCATGGTCTCGGCGGCCTCCCCGGGGTCTTGCGCGGTTCACGGTGGCCACGTTAGCGCCTGCAAGCCGGTGGATCAGGCCCCGTCCCGTGTTGGACGACCGCCAGAGCGGTCCCCGGCGCCGGCACGTCAGGACAAAAGCCCAACGGCGGCGCCAGCCGCGCCAGGCGCCCCTCGCACCGCCCGCGCAGCCCCACCAGCACCGCCTCGGTCTTGAGCCGCTCCCGGAACGCCCCAACTTCCGGGGGACACTTCAGGAACCGCTCCGGCCACAGCCCCCGAACCGCCGCCAGGTTCCGATGCACCGCCCGCACCCGGCGGCCCAGCCAGCGCATCGCCCCGGGCAGATGCACCGCGTCGCGCCGCAGCGCGTCGGCCGCCTTGGCGAGACTGGGCGCGGCCTCCGCCTCAACCACCGCCTCTTCGACCGCCTGCAGCGTGCCCCCCAGCCTCGCCGCCAGGCAATCCGGCAACCGGCTGAACGTCATGTGACTCTCAGGACAGTACCAGCGGGCAACGCGCGTCCCGCGCGGGCGCTTGCGCGGGTAGGTCCCGTGGCGGGCGAAGGAACAACCGCCCCGCGGATGGTTCGGACACCGCTCAAGGGTTGCATCGCGCCATGCACGGCGTTTAACGTATTGCTCGCCGGTAAGCCCCGTTGGATACCGAAGCTGCACCGGCCACGGCCCGGCGGGAATCGTCGTCCCGCGCGGGCCACCCTCCCTTTCCATCCAGGAAGCGCTCAGGTTAACCCAGTGCCCCGCCCCCACGTCGGTCGCGCCAGCACCGCGTTATCCACCGCCTGCCCACCGGCGACAGGGCTGACCAAGGGCCCGCGCCCGTGGACAGCCCGTGGATAACGCTACGTCAACGCCGACTTGGCCGTGCCGGATTAATCCACCACGTCAGACGTTTCACCAGGAAGATAAACCGACCAAAAGGCTCGGTGGTTCAGTGAAAGAATGTGCCTAACAACAGGCGTCGACCTGGTCGCGCTGCACCAGATGCACGCCGACATCGCATGCCGGAATCGGCGCAATGACGGTCACCATCGTCCGACCGTCGCGTTCGTAGGTGAGGGTGATCTCCCCGTCCTCGGCCGCTTCGCGGAAGACTTCCCGGATCGCGCTCCGGGTCCTTCCCCGGACGGGGTCGCCGTCCACGGCCGTGATGGTGTCCCATCGCCTGAGCCCTGCGGCGCCCGCGGGTCCGCCGTTCACGACGTTGTCCAGAGTCGGACTGTCCGATACGCCGTAGCGGCGCACGAACACGTCCCGGTTTCCGCGAGGCAGTTCGCGCTCCAGGAGCCAGGAGAGGCCGATCAAACGCGTTACGCGCTTGCCGCACAACTCGACGTTGGACGTGAGAATCGGGAAAGCCAACTCGGCCACCCTGCCGCTCCGCTTGAGAAACGTCTCGACTTCGTCGATGAGGTCCCGGTCGCTCCCGTCATCGCCCTCCGGCAATTGGGTCTGGTTCGTCGCGCATCCGGCCGCAATCGCCAATATCAAGGTAAGGCCAGCCTGTCTACTCTTCGTCACAAGCATTCTCCAGCCGACGACCCGATCCGAATCGCGCCGGCGCCGGATGCGGAGCCGATTACAGCATCAGTCGGCCTATTCAACGGGCAAGGCAGCCGTACCCGGATCCAAGCCGAAGTCCAGTCGCGTCGCGCTTTCCCGATGTCTTGACGCGCAACCCCCATGCCCGGCCCAGCTTCGCTTGGTTCATCCACGCATAGTCCAGCATCGACTGTCAAAAATCAACACGATCACCATTTGCCAGGCCTATCCAAAAGTCACGCGCAAGTTGGTTCGGGGACGGCACGGTGACAATGAGCGATGGGGTTGCCCGGGACGCTTTGCCGGGGTAGGGGTGTGGACGGGCGGTCCGGGGCGGCGGCGAGGCATTTCGCGGGCGTCCCCGGGGCGTGCGGTGACGTCGGCGCCGAGGCGGCCGATGACTTCTGCGCGATTCAGACCAAACATGGTGTTTCTCCTTGGGTCTCGATTGATGACAACGGTTGAACGAACCGGGAACGGGCACTCTCGAACCTCTTCCCGATTCGGCGTCGGGGCACGAGACGTTGGCAGCGAACCGGTCGGCCGCGGTCCCGGGCGCATCGGCTACGCCGCGCGCGGTGCGGTCGGTGTTGAAGTCAAGGGGGGCGCGGTTCGGCGGATCGAACGAAGTTGGGTACATGACAGTCTCCGGAAGCAGGTTGGAATTCCCCGGAGGCCGAAACTCTCTCTCCGCCCCGGGCGCTCGCCCCCCGACCGCCCGTCGCGGACCCTGCCCGCACCGCCGCCCGGCGTGGTGCTGGGCCCGGTCGGCGGCGGGCGCTCCGCCGTCTACCGGCTAGTCGGGCCGTACGAAGGCATTTCGGAGGCTACCGCCGGCTGTTCGGGCAGTGGCTGCCCGGCAGCGGGGAGTCGATGGACGAGGGCCCGCGCATGGAGATCTACCGCCGTACGCAAGCGGACACACCGCCCGAACAGCTGGTGAGCGATCTCTGCGTGCCGTTGCGTGGATCGACGGCCGGCTGACGGCGGCGGGCCGGCCGGCTGACGGCGGCGGGCCGGCCGGGCGGGCGACAACATTGGGGTTCCGCACTTGCTCGTGGGTCGTGTGCTTGTGTCAAACAAGGATTGGAACGCATGGAGGATGCCGTTACAGGGTTGCATACAGAATGATGTTCGCATATATTTATTGCATTAGACCAAACGCAAGATTATTGAATGGAGGAATTCCGATGGCTGAAATCATCGGCACCCGCATCAAGGCGTTAAGAAGGGAGCGCGGTCTGTCGCAGGACGGATTGGCGCAGCTGTTCGGGTTCAGGGACAGGCAAACCGTGTCGGCGATAGAGACGGGTATGCGGCGTGTAACGGCGAGAGAGTTGCTGCTGGCCGTCGAGAAGCTCGGGGCCCCTCTCGAGTACTTCACGGATCCGTTTCGGTTAGACGGGGAGGCACGGTTCTCCTGGAGGCAAAGTGGCGTTGGGCGTGGGGAACTTGGTGCGTACGAGCGAAAGGCCAGCCAATGGGTGGGGGCTTACCGTGCGTTGGCGGCGCAGATCGGGCGACCGGCCCCACTGATGCGGCGCGCACTGGGTCTGACCAGAGCGTCCAGGTTCGAAGATGCGGTGGATGCCGGAGAGCGGTTCGCCACCGAATTCGGACTGGGGGAGGTTCCGGCGCAGCGGTTGGCGGAGACGATGCAGGAGGAATTCGGAATCCTCGTGCTCATGGTGGATGCCTACCGGGGTATTTCGGGGGCGGCGTGCCGGCTGCCGGAACTGGACGCGGTACTGATTGCACGAGCGGAGGTGCCGGGCCGGCGCAACTTCGACCTGGCGCACGAGCTGTTTCATATCCTGACGTGGGACGCAATGCCACCGGAGCACGTTGAGGACGCCAGTGACATGGGTGGAAACCGGGTGGAGCAGCTCGCCAATAACTTCGCCGCCGCGGTGCTGATGCCAAGGGCCGTGCTTGACGCGTACGGGGCTTGGAGCGAGTTGGAGATGGATGCGCTGATCGCGCGGTTGAACGCGGTGGCCAACGAATTGGATGTGAGTTCATCGGCGCTGCGGTGGCGTCTGGTTGCCATGGGGCAGTTGACCGGGGCGACGGCGCGAGCGGTTCCGGAAGCGGCGCTGCGGAACAATGGCGGGGCGAATGAGGAGACAGGGGCGCCTCCGCTGTTTTCGCGGCCGTTCATGGAGGTGATTGCGAGCGCGATCGAGCAGGGCTACTTGTCGGTTCGCCGGGCGGCCGGGCTGGCCGGGCTGCCGATCGAGGACGTTCAGGACCTGTTCGAGGCGCACGATGTTGAGTTTGCGATCGAGCAGTAAACAGGGTGGTCGAGCGCTGGGCGCCCGTGATCGTGGACACCAACGTGATCATCGAGTCGTATCGAACGCGCACGTGGGGGGCCCTCGTAGGTGGTTATCGGGTGGAGACGGTTGAGGACTGCGTGACGGAGACACAGACGGGCTTCCAGCGTCGACGAGAGGAACAGTTGATCGGGGTGAGGGAGCTGCGCGTATCGCTGGCAGCGGAACACGCGGTGGACGACCGGGAGCGAGCGGAACTGGCGGTACGGATTCTGGGAATCGCGCTGGACAGGGGGGAAGAATCGCTCTGGGCCCATGCACTCGGACGGGACGACGGGTGGCTGCTGTGCGGACCGGACAGGGCCAGTCTGCGATGTGGAGTCAGGCTGGGTTTCCGGGATCAGCTGGTGTCTTTCGAGGCGTTGCTTGAAGGTGTGGGTCATAGAACGAGGACGGCACTGAAGCCGCACTACACGACGCGTTGGTTGAACCGAGCCCTCACGGAGCTGGTGTTGGACGAGGGCGTTGTCCGCTAACGGCTCGCGGCGGTCGAGCCGCAAATGTTGAACGCAATGTGGCAGGAACCATGGATTCTGACGGTCTTGTCGTAAAGGGGCAGTTGTGGGTGATTTGCTGAATGGGTTGCAGCAGGCAGTGCCTTGTGACACCGTCGGCGGATGGCCGTCGGATCGGGCAAATCGGTTGCGCGTCGTAGCGGCTGCCCGGCCGGGCAGCCGCTGGCGCCCGAGGACACCGCGCACCCGGTGCGGCAGTTCGAGACGCCGGACGGGGCGTTGGATCTGGAGGGGTTTCTAAAGGAGTTGAACGACGACAAGCTCAGGCAACTGCGCGAGGGCGTTCAACGCGAGGCACGCCGGCGCGGGAGGGTGGAGACGCTGGCGGCGGGCGCGAGCCCGGCGGCGGTGGCGAAGGAATTGGGCATCGGGCGCACGCAGGTGGCGCGCCTGGCCCGGACGATGAAGACGGTCCGGCCGGCGCGGTCCTGAAGTGAATCACTCTGCTGGCGCGGGACTGCTGCCGCAGGACGCGGTCGCCGGGCCGGCGGGCACGCCTTAATTATGGGCGTTCAGCCGAACACGTTGTAGGCGGCGTGCATCGGGGCGTGCTCGTGGAGGATCTCCACCTCCTCGAACGGCAGTCCCGCGAACGACAGGCACAGCACCACATCCTCCCATTGTTCCCAAACGCCGAGTGGCTCGCCGGTGGCGATCTCCACGACGGTGAAGCTCGGCGAATACACCGGCAGTCCCCGCACGTGCTCGGAGCGCTCCCAGGCACGGCGCGCGCAAGGCTCGCAACGGGACGCCCCGAACGTCGGGTTGGCCCCGCAATGCGTACAGCGTTGCCGGGCCCTGCGTTCGGCGTAGCGGGTGCGGGCGGATTCGTTCTTCCTGTCCCGGAACCGGTCATCGAGCACGGCGCAGGGTCCGCAGACCGGCGCACCCTCGAAACTGGGCGCACCGCAACGGGTAGCGGGCTGGCCGCAATGGCTTCGAAGCGTTCATGGAAGGCTCTTTGGTACTGGTCGGCAGCATCCACCCCCCACGGCCGCACGCCATAGAGCCAGATGCGGTACAAGTCCGCCTCGGCTTGCGGTGCAAGCCTATAGCCGGCCATCCCGACGGGCTTTTTCCTTGAAGCCCTTCAGCATTTCCTCCGGCGTCCTGGTGACCCAGCCACGCTCTTCAACGGAGCGTTCAGCGGATTCAAGCCGGGTTCGGATAGCTTCCGTCGCCCGCGCGTTGCGGATCAAATCGTTCAATACCTCGCTACGGCTGCAATACGCCTTGCCGTCTATCTGGGCCTGTATCCATCTCTCGTTCGGCTCGCTGATCGACAAGCTTGCCCGTTTGGCCACTTTGCTTTCCTCAAGGTTCGTCGTAAGGGCGATTCTACATCAGGATCGCGTCTGCGAACTGAATGGGTGAATGCTCGGTCGGTACATTCCGCTGTCCCGGTCGTGGTGCGGTCTGCCGTGGGCGCCGGGCAGATTAAGCGCGGCTTCGTGAATCGGGGCCGGAGATGCACAATCCCGGCAATACTGGAGCAAGGGCCCTTTATCCGGCGTGTCAACTTTGCGACAGTCGTAGAGGACGGAGGCCGGGTCCGTGTCGACGGCAAAGTGCAGGTCGACTCTGGCGCAGGCCGAATCGCGACGTATCGCCGATCGACTCGATTAGTGCCAGCAGCAATCTGAGATTGTCGGTTTATTCGGCGGCGCACAGTGGTGCGCGCCAAGCAATATAATGGATGTGACGGGCTTGGAAGGTCTGACAATTTGGGGAGTTGGGTCGATGGCGACGACATCGGAGGCTTGGTCCGGACCGGGCGGCTGGACATCGTGCCAGCGCAGCTTCGGGTCATCGTCACGGTGCGCCCGAAGTACGCCTGCCGCACCTGCGAGGCCGGCGTGATCCAGGCCGCCGCGCCGGCTGGGTGGGCAAGGCGTCGTTTCATCTGACCCCGGTGGTGGATCGGCTGGCCTGGCATCTGAAGCAGTCGGGGCAGTTGTTCATGGATGAGACCCGCGCGCCGGTACTGGACCCGGGGCGGGGCAAGACCAAGACGGGGTACCTGTGGGCGCTGGCCCGCGACGAGCGCCTCTGGGCCGGTCCGGCCTCGGAAATCGATCGGCTGCTGCCCTGGGCCTTTACGCCAATCTCAAGCTGAAAGCCAGGTGGCGTAGAGACACCGCTTACCAATATTCAATGCCGATTGACAATTGTCGGGAACCGCCCGGACCGCACACACCGACACGCCGATCGGGGGATTCGAGGCGATGATTCGGTACGAGCCGTTGGGGAAAATCGAATATTCGAAGCTCGACCCCGTCCGGCCATCCTCAAGGGTCCGGACGGCGGGGGCGGCGGTCCTGCTGGTCAACAACGTAAATCGGCTCCCGCTCTCCGTCGAGGCCGCACCACGGTTTCGGTTCCGCCTGAGTGGGAGTCATCCCTCTTCTGCCGGAATGGGTCTCAATGTCCTGCCCAAATCCTCGCGATCATTCTCTAAGATCCACGATGGGCGGTGGTTGCGTTCCGAAGGAACTTGGTGCCAGCCTTTCCGCGCGAGCGCGGCTTTGAAACTGCGACAGACCGTCCATGGCGATCGTACCTCTGCCACCGGTTGCTTCGTAGAAATTCCAAAGCGACCAGCCCTGCTTCTCCAATTCGTCCTCACCGGCGTGGCTGAACCAAAATGCATCGTCGCTCACACTTTCCAGTATCTCTCTGGTCGCGGGGTAGTCCTCACTAACCAGCAGAATAACCGCCGCACGAAAGTCCTTCTGAGATTGCAGGTGGTCGGGAACGCGTGGTCCATGCTCGGCGATGATGTCTTCTATAGTGTATCTCTTTATCTCGCGTGCGGAGAAAATGCGATCCCCGCTTTCGTCCCTAAGTAAATTGTCAACCCACCTGCCCGTTTCTTCGTCAAAATACGGCTCAAAGTCGTCAAGAATCCACTCCCCATCCACCGCAGCCCAAATATCAGGGATCTCCTCCGAGGGTATGAAACCTGCCAAGTACAGTTCGAGAGGAGGGTACGGTTGTTCCTTGGGATCGACGGGGTCCTTGGCACCAGTGTACCGGCCTCCACCAAGGTCAACTATCTCTTCAAAATCAGAACGAAATACACCACCGAGAGATCCACGGACATTGCTATGCCCGTTCCAATGTCCATCTGATAGTGGCTCGCCGAGGTAGGCTGCCCATCGATGCATCAACTCGTGCAGGAGCTGACCCTGACGAAAGTCGGAATACTCAAATCTCGGGTGATATGGCTCATATACAGAACTGAATATCACACCCTGGAGTTTACCTGCCGACTCCCAATTACTATTGTAGGAGTAAGTACTTAGGCCGATACCCCGCACGTCGTTCTTCACGCCATGAAAATAGGCCCCGTCCAGTGATCCGGGTTCTAACTCGATTTCCCGACGACGCACATTGGCGAAGAAAATCAGGAAATCGAATTCATCACTGAAATGCTCATAGAAACGCGCCGCATAGTCTTGCAGTGGTGGACTGTTGCCGGATCTCGTCCAAAGGGTGGCGAGATTTTCTGAGACGGGCAATACAAACACGTTATCGTTGTATATGCTGGACTCGACCGTCACCGCCCTGGAGTCGGAGCAGTTGTTCCCGGTCGCGGATTCTCCGGACACCGGATCGACGCAAGCACCGTAATAGTTGGTTCCGGCGGTCGACGGGGCAGTCAGGCTGATCGTCTCGCCGCTGGTCCCTGCAGCGATAAGTGCGCTCACGGCGTCCGTGCCGACCTCCGTATCTCCCGTCGTTATCGTGGCATCCGTCGAGCGGTAGTACCGCAGCGTGGTGGCGGCGGCCCGGCCGGCGCCCTGGTTGTGGACGGTCACGGTGAACGTGACGGACGCCCCCGGTTCGGGGCTGGCATTGCTGACCGAAGGAGATTCAACCACCAGGTCCGGCTCGGAAACCTGGCCGCAGGTGACGTCGTCAACCAGCGGGCATGCGTCATCCGTGTCGGGAACGCCGTCATTGTCATCGTCCGTGTCGGCGTTGTTGCCGATTCCGTCGCCATCCGTGTCGACGGACTCGTCCGGATCTTGCGGGAACGCGTCGTTCGCATTGGCCACGCCGTCATCGTCGTCGTCCCCTTCCCCCGTGTCGACCAAACCGCCGCTGGTCGGTACTTCGGTGCTGCCGGCCACCCGGTCCATCCGCCAGACGCCGTCGCCCTGGTGCGAGGCCTCAAAGTCGTACACGCGCCCGTTGATCGTCTGGTTGGTGATCCGGATCCTGATACCGGCCAGGAACGTCAGGAACGAACCCCGGCCGCGTACGTTGACGCTGAACGCGTCCGTCGTGCCGGGGTAGGTGCAGCTCTGCCCAATGCTCACCGACAGACTCACATAGCATTCGCCCAACGATCCTGTCTCGGTCGTGTCGGTGTTCACCGTGATGGTGAAGCCGAGCGTATCGGTGTCGTCGTCTTCATCCGTCACGGTGTACGTCATGGCATGGGTGCCCGCCGTGGTCGGTGTGCCGGTGAGTTGGCGCGTGCTGGCGTTGAACGTCAACCCGGGCACGTTGGGCGAGAGGCTGTAGGCCAGGGTGCCGTTGCCGCCGCTCGCCTCCGGCAGCGTCAATGCATCGATCGCCGTGCCGACCGTGTAGGTCTGGTTACCCGGGCCGCTTACACCGCGGAAACTCGGGAAACGGTCGACTTCGCCCGAACCCGCCGCACGTCCGGCCACGGTGCCCCGGGTGACGGTTCCGTTCTCAATGGTGCATCCGTCCGTCGCCGTGCAGGTGTATCTCGTGCCGTCGCTTAGCTCGAAGTACCCACCGTCATTCAACTCGATCGTCGTGCCGTCGGCGGTGGCTGTGACACTTGCACCAGACGTCGTCGCTGGTTCGAACTGACCAGACGCGGGTACGCCGGGAAGCGCCTCATCAACCCCGTACATGGTGTCGGTGACCTCACCGCCGTCGTCCTCGTCATCCTCAACGGACCAACTCCCGCCCAACCACGTCCCGTCCGCCGGGTAATCGCTGCCGGTACAGTGAGAGGCAAACCAGCCCGCCGTGTGCGTGGAGAAGTACAGGCTCGCAGCGCATACATCGCCGTCGTCATACGTGACCGTCAATCGGCCCGCGTCAGGGCCAATCCCGGCATAGTCGTAGCTCCCCATGTAGGTGGTAGAGACACCGTCGATCTCCGCCGTCTCGGTGAACCGCTCGCCCGTCTGCGCATTGAGCGTGTAGCGGTCGCTTCCCGCCACGTACACAACCGCATTCCCGACGAAACGTTCGTTGAGCGACTCAAGATCCGCCGGCGCCGCCCCCGGCGCCGCGGTCGTCGAAAGGTTGTTCCAGTACCCTGCGGTGGCCGCGACGATGTTGACTACCTGAAGCGGCTGGTCCGACGACACCGTCAGCTGCCACTTGCCGGTGCCTGCACCCAACCGGCCTGTCAAACCGGTGGCGCCCGCCTCCAGTTGCCGCGCGGTCAGCGTCTGCGCACCGCCGGCCGGCAGCATCAACGTCACGTCTCCCCCGGTGGCTACGGCGCCGCTGTCGTCGCGTCCGCCGATCGTTACCGAAGCCGATGCATCGCCCGGATTGATCAACCGCAGCCGACTTACCTGGGTTACGTCGCTGGAGGGGTTGAAGATCGGCACTCCGTAGGTGTACCCGTCCGATCCGCCGACCGAGACACCGCGTACCGTGTCGTGCATCGCGCTCAGCGTGCCGTCGACGGCGCGTACGAAGGCCAGGGGCACGATGGAAAGATCCGTCTCGATCTCCAGGCGCGCATCGCCAACAGCTGCGCCGATCCCGCCGGACAACCCCTTGTTGGCGTTGCCTGAGGCCAGGTCCGTGGCGGTGAACTCGATCGCCGTCGAGGCGTTCAGCGTGAAGGTGGCGGGACCGGAGCGTGTGCCGGCATTATCGATGGCATAAATCTCGACTGTCCCGGACTCGTCCGTGCCGTTGAGGATCCGTAGCACGCCTTGCGGGGCATCGGACATCGTCGCCGGCACCAACAAGGGTATCGTGTACTGTTCAGCCAGTGCCTCGGAAGCGCTCGCCAGCGCGGCGAACAATGCCAGAGCGTATCCACTGGAAATCCATTTCTTCATTCGGATACCGGTGTCGTCCATCGCCGCACTTCGTCCGTCTCCGCTCCTGTTCGCGCACCAGATGCCCAATCAGCATCGGCGACGCTGACGCATTCGCATCATATCCGTAACTTAACTCATTGTGAATTCATAGCCTTGTCCAATGAGACATGAGCCTGAACGGGGGGCGTTGATCCAACGAGACATGAGCCTGTAGGTCGGCGTCTGGGATCATCGGAGGATGATCGTGACGTTACAGACGGAGCGGGTTCGGACCCTGGAACAGGTTCGCGCCTTTCTCGGCGGCAACGAGGCGGTGGACTTCGCCGGGGTGGATCGCGATGGGGTCTACGACCTGGTTCGCCGCACGCTGGTACGGTTGAGGTATCACCGCCTGGGCAAGGGTGATAAGGGGCTGGTGAAGCGGTATCTGGGGAAGGTGACGGGGCTCTCAAGGGCGCAGTTGGATGGACCACGAGAAGGTGTTCCTCTGTACAACCTGTCCGCGGAGTGGTTCCCGACGCCCGCGCTGGGTGTGCGGCTCAGTTTCGTGAAATTGGAACAGGACGAATTCGTGGACACCAACGGCATCGGGCTGACGGCCGGCTGGTGCTTCCGCAGGAACCTCTCGGCGAAAGTCTCGTTCGCGCGAGCCCCGGGGCGATGCGGGCCGAGCGTCTGTGTCTCGCGAAACCGGCGTGAGCGTGATCCATAGCGTCCGGGGCAAGGAAGCAACAGCTCATAAAGGGAGGGATCGGGCTGAGTCTCGTGGACGGGTTTCTCGGGACGGAGTACTACGTGGAGGGGACGGCAGTGGCTGGCCTGTTTAGCGGCTTGTACGGGTTTGCGATGTTTGTACCGGCGATTTCGGTGACGGCGCGGCGATTGCACGACATCGGTCGCAGCGGCTGGTGGATCCAGTTTGGGCTGATCCCGCTGATCGGCACGATCGTGTTGTTGGTGTTCATGGTGCTGGGCAGCCAGGAGGGCGAGAACCGCTTTGGCCCGAACCCGAAGGAGGCCACGGCGAACTGATCGGGAACCGGTGTGCGCGCTTTTGCGTCGAACCGAAGCCACTCCTGGACATGCGATAGACGCTGTTTTTCGACTGTCGGAGCGGCCCGCTTTCTGCTGTCCAACTGCCGCGACCGGCGTCAGGAGCACACGCGGGAGAGGATGGCGTAGCCTCAATCGGCGACACGGCGGCGGACCGTGTCCGCATCGGCATGCTGCTACAATCGGCCGGTCGCGCCAACGTGTTGCGCGCAATCGGCGCCGGGCGGTTTCGCGGCGCTAAATTGATGCGGGTTGCAAACACACCGTGCGCCCATTGGCCTTGCGGCAGCCGGAAAAAGCGGTACGTGGACGCAACGCCGCTCTCGGACCCGAGGTAGCTGACATGCCAAGTCGAATTCATTCGGTGCGCATCGAGGGATTTCGCTCGCTGGCAGATATCGAGTTCAGACCGGGGCCCCAAGTCACCGTTCTGCTGGGAGCCAACGGCGCGGGCAAATCGAACATCCTTCGATTCTTCGAGATGATGCGATCGATGTTGAAAGAGCATCGGCTGGCACGCTTCGTGGCCTTGCACGGTGGGGCCGACGATCAACTGTTTCGGGGCAGCGCGTTTACAAAAAACATTCGTGCCGACGTGCATGTCCGCGAGGATGCCGAACCGAATCGCAACAACAGGTATTCATTCGAGCTGGCGCATGCTCATCCGGACCGGCTTATCTTTGAGTTCGAGGAGGCCGAGTACAGTTGGCTGGACACCAATGTGCACTCGAGTTGGGCCAATAGCAGCGGCGGTTCTTCCGAGGCGGAGTTGTATTACGCGGCGAATTCGGAACGAACTGAGAAAACTGAACAGTGTGCAAGGTCGGTGGTGGACCTTCTCGGAACCAGTTGCGTGTTCCAATATCACGACACGGACAGGTTCGGGAAGAGTTGGGACGCAGAGGAACATTCCCGATTGCTTGGCCATGGCGAGAACCTGGCGCCGGTCCTT
Source organism: Candidatus Rariloculaceae bacterium (assembly GCA_965262365.1). Lineage (GTDB taxonomy): Bacteria > Pseudomonadota > Gammaproteobacteria > Steroidobacterales > Rariloculaceae > UBA6522. The sequence goes on along the minus strand of OZ253541.1, from coordinate 5,004,456 downwards.
CTGCAGCTGGAGCGACGGAATCCGCGACGCTACCAGCGTCTGTGCCGACTGATCGGTCGCGTGCTGCCGGGCTTCGATCGATTTCAGATCGACAAGGAGAACGGAAAAGCCTTGCTGAGATGGCGGGCTGTCGGTACGGAAAAATCGTTCGGCGCGCACCTGACCTCCGACGGCTCGCTCCGTTTTTTTGCGCTGGCAACCTTGTTGAACCTGCCGAGTGAAAAACTGCCGGATCTGATTCTCCTCGACGAACCGGAGTTGGGCCTTCATCCTGCGGCAATATCGCTTGTCGCGGGTCTAATCAAGGCCCTGCCGGATGACAAGCAGGTCATTGTCGCGACTCAATCGCCGTTGCTCGTGGACGCGTTCGGCCTTGATGAAATCGTCGTTGTGGAACTGCGCAACGGGCAATCTGAGATTCGTAGCGTCATGCACGACGAATACCAGCACTGGCTGGACGAGTATTCCACGGGCGAACTGTGGCAGAAGAACCTGATCGGCGGGCGGCCGTGACCCGGGTTGCGGTATCGGTGGAGGGTCAGACCGAGGAGGAATTCGTCAAGAACGTGCTCGCGGATCATCTGCGAGGCCGTCATGTGAAAGCCACACCGATCCTGGTTGGTCGGTCCCGCGGCAAATCAGGCGGCGGCCATGTGTCCGTGCACAGGCTCGCGTCGGACATGGCAATGTTGTTTCGGGGTTTCGATTTCGTGACTTCGCTGGTCGACTTTTACGGGTTTGTCGGCAAGGGTGACAGCTCGCCGGCTGAACTGGAAGAACGCATCCATGACGCAGTCTGCGACAAGCTCACCGGTAACTGGGATCAATCGAGGGTATTTCCCTACGTGCAGAAACATGAGTTCGAAGGGTTGCTGTTTTCGAATGTGGACGTTTTTTAAACGCTAATCGATTTACCGGAGGAATCCATTCAGGAATTGCGCCGGATTCGTGAAGCGTTTCCGACCCCCGAAGACATTAACGACAACACAGCGACAGCGCCGAGCAAGCGGATCGCAAGCATTATTCCCCGGTATGACAAGGTTCTTTACGGTTCGATTGTTGCGATGGATACGGAATTGGACGTTATTCGCGATGCATGCCCCAGGTTCGGGAATTGGCTGGGACGCTTGGAATCGCTTGGGAGATAGAACTGGGTCAGAATTGTCGCCGCCGGGGCGCGTTTGTGGGTGTGTCGGTTCATTGCTGCCGCCTCGCTCGTGCCGGCGATCGAACGTCCGACCGGCGTCCTGGTCGAGTGCAGCCTCGGCCTTTCGGCGGCCTTCGGCAGGTACGCGGCGAAGTGGCGCAGCGTCGGCGGTGGGCAGACATCCCGGCACGACCGTTCATCGGCATATCCGACGACGACGAAAGGCAGATCGGGGAAATGCTTCTGGATCGCGTCACAAGGGCGTGGGACCGGCCACGCGGGCCAGACTCAAGCCTGACGCTCTCGTGCGTCGGCGAGCGGGCGCAGCATAGGCTCGCCGACAAGAAATCACACGCGACGACGCTGCGGTTTTCGCTTTCGACATAGCGCAAAGCGCCTGGGTTTTCTCGTCCGTCCCTGCCCGGATTGCACGTTGCCGCAGCGGCTGGCCGTGGGTCGAAGTCCTTTGATTCCAGGCTCTCAAGGGACCTTATCGGACCCTGGCGGACCGTTTCGGACCGGGCAGTTGGTCAAGTACCTGCGTCTTTTCCAAATAGCCATGTACGTAGCACCAGGTAGAAGAACTGAATTCAAAACGGCAGTGTACTTACCAGAGACAATGGAAACAGACAGTGATCGAAGTTTTTCAAAACAATTTGGAAGAGAGAACGATGAATGCAACAAACGAAGTACGAGCAATGTTGGCGTGACTGATACTGGAAAAGTAATGTCGGAAACATCAAAGTTGTCTCGAACATAAGCGGCTTGAACACTCTGTGGGAGTTCCAGAAAACTAACGGGCCTATGTTTTGCAAAGCAAGACGATGTACCGCACTACAAGCCAACCCCGATAGTGCTTGTGATTCTCCATGAAAGAGTTTGGAGCGGTAAGCAACACGATCATCGTCAATTGAGTATTTGGTGAACTGGGTTGGCGCTCGGCTGCGGTTTGATCCCAGCGAGGGTTTCGGATCCGTTGCGGTTCTCTAAAGTCTCTATGTATTCCGGTTCTTCGTCTTTATTGAAATTGCAAGCCGTATTGAAGTCTTATAAGCGATCCGGCTTTTCCGCGATCATTCCAATGACTTGTTGGCTACCGCCTATCCAAGTCCGCATTCTTCTCCAACTTTCAAAAATATCAATAGTTATCCAAGCATCGTCAATGAGTGAGAGCGCAAATCGTTTTTGGGTCGTACGTTCACAATAGGGGTCATCCCGGAATGGAAAGACGCCTGGCGGTCGCCGACGCATTGGCGGGGATACCCGGACGGACGCTCGGTCTTGATGCTCGCCGCTGCACGGCTGCGCCATGTCGCCGCCACCCACCGGGGACTGCGCCGGTACATGAACATGACATTGATTGAAGAGATGAACGACGAGAGGGCTTATGCCGCGGCACGACTGCAAACCGAGGTGACCGCCAAAAAGGAAAGTGCGAAAGAGTCTTTACAGTACCAAGGTGCGAATTATTTTCGACACAACCCCAAAAGAGAAAAGTGCGAAAGATGCTTGACACTTCCTGTGCGATCGAATGCCAAGTATGAAAGACATTCGGCACACGATGGGTTTTCAACTGAACGTTTGGCGACAGGACTACGCAGGAGTTCGACTGGGTTTGATAAACAAATGTGAACGGTTTGCTTACAAACGTTCAACCAACCGAAGTAAGAGTGCAAAAGAGAAAGGATTTTTTTCAATTTCTTCAAACCGTTCTCAGGCTCCCAATAATACTTGCGAATCCGTTTCAAATAAAGTGGGAATTGCAGCAGTACGGCCCAACACACCCCGGCTTTAGAGCCAAGTTTCTCGCTTATTTCGCCTAAGCATACAATAAATCTTTGAGATTGGGCGATATCGAGTTCGCTCGACCATAGCACAGTGTGGCGCGCGTCCCGCAGAACTGCGCATCGGCGTGCCATTTTTGGCGATCATGCCGCGGTTCATGCCAATGTCGGCCGGGTCGGCGCCCGTACGTTCGCTGTTCAGCGCAACGTGACGCAGTATTCGTGACCCTGCTGGCGGCACTGGAGCACAATCTGTTGGGCAGTGACAAGGTCCGAAGCGGAGAGCTGTTCGGCAATTCGAAAGCGAACGCCGGCAGCGTCTTCATGACCGCTGGACGCCGCAACATTGGCCCAGACATACGCAAGTACCGGGTCCCTACGTACACCGTCTCCGTTGTAGTACGCCACGCCGAGATTGAATTGGGCCCGGGCGTGCCCCTGCTCGGCGGCTCGACGATACCAGTAGATCGCCTGCTCGCTGTCCGGCTCGACGCCCAGTCCGTCCGCGTACATCACGCCGAGACTGAATTGGGCCCGGGCGTGCCCCTGCTCGGCCGCCCGGCCGAACCAGATAACTGCATCGCCGTAATGCCGGTCGACTCCCTGTCCGGTGGTGTACATCACGCCGAGGCTCTCCTGAGCGTCCGCATGGTCCTGCTCGGCGGCGCTGCGGTACAAATTCGCTGCTTCACCCAAATCCCGATCGACGCCAAGCCCCAGCTCCCGCATCGTTCCTAGCCTGTACTGCGCCTGCGCGTCTCCCAGGTACGCAGCCCGCCCATACCACCGGGCGGCTTCGGCGTGGTCCGCGTCGACGCCCTGACCCCGCTCATGCATTTGCCCGAGATAGAACTGGGCGCGAGCATGTTCCTGCTCCGCGGCGCGCCTTATCCAGCTCGCCGCGGCCACATTGTCGCGCACGACGCCCTGGCCGTTGGCGTAAATCGCACCGACAAGGTACTGCGCCGTCGAGCTGCCCTGTTCGGCGAAGGGCATCAGATCCCGGAGCGCTCCCTCATAGTCGCCGCTGCTGAACTTCGCAATACCCTGGTCCATGGTCTGGGCACTCACGGCGACGGCGAGGGAAAGTGCGAGTAGTGCCGCTATACACTTGAATGCCGGTTTCATCGTTGGTTGTTCTCGGGAGCCTGGTAAACGCAATCCATGCGCGATTTTACAACGGAGGTCGGGATTCCGCCGATGCAGGGAGAGCCTGTCGATATCGGCCAGGAACGTCAGGAACGATGCCACGTCTCCGCCGCCGCCGAGGCGCCGAGCGTGAAGGTGGCCGAACCGATACGGGTACCGGAATCGTCGATGGCGTAGATATCCACCGGCTCGGTCCCGGCATCGTAGGGACAAAGGTCAACGACCCGATTCTGCCAACCGTTGTCGTACAGTCTCCTACTAACGCGGGTAGGCTCGTGGCTGACATGGTATGACAATCAATCGGATTCATCCAGACCGGACTGGTCGGGTTCCCTATCTGACGCAGTATGCGTAGCCCTGATCATTGGTCTAGGCGCTCTGACGGTGTCGGCGCATTGCGGGTATTACGCCAGGATCAAGTCCGGCTCCGCAAATTTTCCGATGCCGTGCGCTATAGTCCGCCGCAGACCGGTAGCGATTCGAACAACGAACATGATTTCGCTGCCGAGCGCTCAAGTTCGAGCTTGCCGGATCCTCTCACTGCGTTGTCCCGCATCACACAGGAAATCAATCATGCACTCGAAGCAATGGCCGCATATGGCGCTCTCCATGACGCTTGTCGTATCGCCCACAATTCGCGTGGAGCTTGACGACTTCGACGTTCTCAACCAACTGGTTCTGGAACGCGGCGCGCGGTCGGAGGCCGCCTCGTTGCGGGCGCCATTTTTTCCGAAGACTCCGAGACGCTGGCCGTGAACGATATCGAGCAGATTCGCTGGCGCCTGCTGAGCAACGCGTTCTACGGCGAGGGCCCGAACGGCGATTGGCAGATCGAGGGCTTCGACGGCGCCGCGGACGACACGGGCAATCTGGATGCGTGGCGGTTGCGCATCTACTATGGGAGTCATCCCGCGGAAGAGGGGGAAGAATGAGGAACTGCCCGTAAGGCCAGTGGTCCTTGCCGTTATCGTCGTTGTAGTGGTTGGTGCGAGAAAAGTCGGAGCCCATCACCACCACCAGCCGGTCGGCGATACCGTGGCTTTCAGCCTGGTCCCAGAGGTAGTCCACACCGTCAGTGAACTCGGCCATACGCTGCCCTTGCTCAAGATCATGGTCATCGTGGGTATCGAATCCACCCTCGGCCAGGTCCGCACTGACGGCCACGCCGACCTTGAACGCGACGACGGCCAGTTGAGCTTGCCTCTTGATGTGGGTAAGACTGTCGTCATGGTGAGGAACCTGGTCCGCGAATTCTCGCAACCCTTCCGTGGCTTCGGGCTGCAGAGCTATTGAGTAAAGAGCCCGATTGTCTTCTGCCCTGGGCATGAGATTGGGCGCTCCAGCCAGACGTGCCGCACGCGCATTGCGGTATTGAGTCAGGAACTGCCAATCCAAACCGCTGTAGTAGGGCCGGTCTGTCGGGTCCCCTCCCCTTGCCGCCGGTAGTGCGATGTTCTGAATTTTCTCAGTATCGTCCAATCGCGTATACGTGATGACGCCAGCCGGATTCGAATAGCCGTCAAACGCAAGATACGGCATGGCCAGTGCCGGTCCGTTGTGTGCGGCCATCAGCGCCGTGGTTGTCGGATACCCTTCCCCGATCCGGCCGCTCCAGTTGTGTATGACGCCGGTGTCGTGTGAATTGGTCCGGGCATCGACACCGTTGATCACCAGCATTCGCTGATAATACTTGTCAAAGAAGGTCTTGTTGTTCGCAAAGGGCGCGTAGAGGATGTTTCCGGCCTCGCCGACCTCATCGCTATCCGCCCAATAGTTGATCTTTTTCTCGTCAGGCTGATTGACCTTTGGGTCGCACAGACTCGTCACGTCCCAACCGCCCATTGCCTGGGCAAACACGAACAGTTTCCCGGTGTAATCGGCCGCATTGGCGAACGGCACTCGAAATCCTCCCGCCGCGCCTGCCGCCAGCATGCCTTGAATAAAAGTTCGGCGCTTCATTCCAGACCCCCTACAAATAAAAGTACCGAGAGTCGGTCATCAGGAAAGCCAGAACGACCGACCATGCCCTGACTACCTGCACCGAGTCGGTCATGTTCAGGTTTTCATTGAACTGATCGATACGCTGATTGTCCCACTCAGGATGTCCCCATTCGTTGTAGCTGGCGATCGAATCGAAAAATTCATCGTAGTAAGTCTTGTCATCTGGGTCGCAGCGGAATCCGGAGTCATGGAAATGACCGGATTCCGTGCGGCGCTTCGTGGACCACACCTTGAAGAACAATTCATAGGCTTCGTTCACATCGGGTGAGTCGGGCTCTACTTCGGCACCGAACAGCTTCCAGTGCAGGTCGGCCAGCTTGTCGCGAATGACAGCTTCGCTGGCGGCACCCCCATCGTCCGATTCGACGACCACCACCATCCGCGCCGATTCGTCTCCGAGGCGACGCTGATAAGCGACGACCTCGATCGTGTAGGTGTCGTCTTGGGGTAGCTCTATTGGTGCCACTGCGGTACAGCCACCCACACGGCCATTGTGGCCGGTTGATCGGGCTCGTCGGAGTAGTTATAGCCGACATAGACTTCCACCTGTACCTCGTAATGGTCGTCGCTTGGAATGTCCACCGGCACCACTACGGGACAGTGGATGATCTCAAACGTATTGCTATTGCCCGAGCGCCTCGTGACAGTGCGTACAGGCCGGGTTGTACATGGTCGGGTTATCGGTGTCGGCCAGAATCGCGGCATCCGTGGTGCGCTGCGTCGACTTTTCTACATCCCAACCGAGGAAGTGATAGTAAGTCCAGCGCGAACGTGCCCTGTTGCGGTTCGTGGCCGTCGAGGGGTAGCGCTGCAGGAAGGATGTCGTGTTCAGAATACCTGCGTGCGGATAGGTGGTTTGCAAGTTCCCCGAGTTGATCACAACATTGACGTCAAACTCTGGATCGTTGGAGATTATCTTCGAATCGTCCTTTCGGTAGTAGTCCACAATCGTCGATGGCTTGAATTCGTCGATGTCATTTGTATTTTCGAATTCGGTCGAGGCACCATAGGCTTCCGCCATTTTCGGATTCGCCATGATGTAGTTGGCCGTCAGAATCTCTTTGTAATGTAGATCGTTCTCGACCACACGGGCGATAAGCTCGATCGGAGCTCGGGCGGCCCCTTCCGAAATGGCACGTTCCCAGTCACGGTACTGAGGATCTTCCCAACGTTCTTCGTATCCACGACGCGCTGCCGATCTCAGGGCCTCGATGAACTTCCTGTTCAGCGCTACGAATTCGTGCGAACCGAGATCGATGACTCGGTGTTCGAGACCTCGGTCCGTCAGCAACCGATCATTGGCTCCATCGATCAGGAATTGGTGGAACGCAGGGCCGTCCATGTAGCCGCGAATAATTTCTCGCATCTTGGATCCCAGGCCGTACTGCACGGCGTCGAGCTCGTCCTGAGTCGGCAGTCGCCCTGCAAACAGAATGGCGGCACGCCACAGAGTTCGCGCCGGCGACTCCATGGTGACGCCTTCGAAGAGGTTGTCCACGGTGATCGCGGGTGCCGTTGAGCCACTTTCTTCGCCGCGGAGGAAGCGCTCGAGATTGACGAATTCAAACGTGCCTTGTTTCACCACAGGTCCGCCACCGTGACCGCCGATCGCCTGAACCTTGTTCAGGATGTGGCCCGCACCCTTCTCCTCGACCAGAGCTTGCAGTGCTCTCTTGTTGGTGTCGATATAGTCTTGCGTGCCGTCTTCGGGATTTCTGACAACGGTAAGGTCGCTCGAGACGGCGCCCTGCACCTGGATTACCGCTACTTTGACGACGACTGGGGAATTGCCTCGCACACGCTGCACACGTCCTGGTACCAGAACATCGGCGCCCGGTTCCAGATCGTCCCGAATCTTCGCTATTACAGTCAGTCCGCCGCCGACTTCTACCTGCCCATCGACAATTTCATTCTGCCGCCCGACCTCAGCCAGTCCAGCGATCTCCGCTTGTCCGCCTATGGCGCGGCGACCGTCGGCCTCAAGGGGATCGTCCAGCAACCGCGATGGGCGCTGACCATGAGCGTCGACCGTTACATGGGCAGCGAGAAGTACGCGTCAGTGTGCTACGAACAGAGCGACGGGCTGTTTGACATCACATCAGGAGTGTTCCGCCGGGTGTGGCATCGACGGCGCACGACTTTGCCTCGACAGAGCGAATTGGACGCCTGCCTGGCCAGGGTCGGCTGGTTGAAGGTGGAGTATTCCGAGAAGCAAATCTATCTGCCCCTGGAGGGGATGGAACTGGATTTCGGCGGCGTGGTGAAGGAATACGTCGCCGATGCGACGGCAATCATCGCCAGAAAGGCCGGTATCCGTCACGGACTGGTCAATCTGGGCGGCGACATTTGCATCGTCGGACCGCAACCCGACGATGAACCCTGGTCGATCCTCGCACCGGCTGGCCGGTAGAAGGCCTCTTGAGCGTCAGCGTCGCCGCGGGGCAAGCGGTCGTTGCCGGTTCCATTGCCTCGATCGCGTTACTTAAACAGCCAGCCGACGGCCTGAATTGGTTGGAACGCTGCGGCGCGGCGTTTCTTGCCGTCGACGCGCAACTGAACTGCCATGGCCACCTGCTGACGGATTGACCTGGGGCGCAAACTTCCAGTTTGTCTCGAATCGGTCGTTATCTCTCATCTTGTCTAACGCAGTATTCGTAACCCTGCTCGAGACACTGCTGCGCGATCTGTTGGGCGATGACAAGGTCCGACGGTGAGAGTTGTTCGGCAATCCGATAGCGGGCGCCAGCCGCGTCTTCATGGCCGTTGAGCTGCCCTGCTCGGCCAAGGGCACAAGGTCCCGAAGCGCGCCCGCATAGTCGCCGGCCGTGAACTTCGCGACACCCAGGTCAAGGGTCTGGGCACTCGCGGCGGCGGCGAGGGAAAGTGCCAGTATTGCCGCTATGCTCTTTGGTGCCGGTTTCATCGCCGGTTGTTCTCGGGAGCCTGGACATTCAACCGTCCCTGCAAGAGAGGCCATAAGCTCCGGTGGGAGGCTCCGTACTGCCCGCCGCGGACCGGTAGCGATTCGACCAACGAACATGATTTCGCTGCCGACTGCTCAAGTTCGAGCTTGCCGGATCCTCTCACTGCGTTCTTCCGCATCACACAGGAAATCAATCATGCAGCGGGCGCAAGCCGGTGGAAGAAACTGTCCGAAGGCCGGGTACCTGTTTGCGGCACGATCCGAAAGGATGCAAGGCACGGCGGGTGATATGCGCGCGGGTGATCATTGGTGCGCGACGGCACGGATTTCATCGACCGGTTTCGGCCAGCGCACGTGCCAGCGTGTGGCGCGCGCGTCGCGCAAATCTGCGCATCGGCGGGCCATTTTGGCGATCATGCCGCGGTTCATGCCAATGTCGGTCGAGTCGGCGCCCGAGTGACAAGGTCCGAAGCGGAGAGCTGTTCGGCAATTCGAAAGCGAACGCCGACGGCGAGGGAAAGTGCAAGTAGTGCCGCTATGCCGCGCATCGAAGAAAGCAAGCCCCTGTCGATCTGTCACCTCCTGTCAGCGGCCTGCCCGGCAGGCCGAGAGCCTGCTCCAGGCTTCGTCGATATACCGGCCGGCGGGATACCCGTTGATGTAGCGGCGTAGCTGAGTCTCGTCGCACAGGCTCATCACCTCCGACCAGAGGCGGCCTTCTTCGTCGTCGGCAATCACGGGACCGGGTGGAGGCGCCTGGGAAGGTTCTTCCCGGGCCGCCTGTTGCTCCTGCTCGACTTGCTCGGTTTCCTCCGCCGCCTCGATTCGCGCTTGCAGCGGGCCGGCCTCGGGATGTTGCGGCGCCACTTCGGTGAGCTTCGACAGAAGTCGGCGCGACTCGGCAATGTCGCCGCGTTCAACGGCATCCCAACCCAGGAGCGCGTAGCGGTCGGCCAATTGCGACAGTCCCGCGGCGGCCTGCTCGTTGTCGGAATCCAGCGCCAACGCCCGGCGGAAGTAATCCACCGCGCTGTCGCCCGTGGGCGTGGACAGGTTGTCCGCGGCAAGCCGCTGTTCGCCAAGGTCGATCAGCCGGCGCAGTTCCGAGGCCGCGGAAAGTTCGTCGAAAAGCTGCCTCAGTTCATCGCGCAGCTCTGCGATGGCATCGTCGTCGCGCCACTCGTCCTGGGCCACTTCCAGCAAGTCCTCCGCCCGATCCTGGTTGCCTGCCTTGAGCTCGCGGCGGGCTGCTGCCATAAGGTCGAGGCGAGCGTCGTCGCGCAGCGTTCGAGCGCGGTCGTTGTCGGGGTCCAGATCGAGGGCCTGGCGCAATTGCTGCAACGCCGCCCTGATGTCGTCGATGCGTTCGCCGTCCGTCACGCCGCCGGCCAACACCTCCAGCGCGGCGGCGACAAACCCGGCTACTTCCTCGCGAATCTGCTGTTGCAGCCACGCGCTGTCCAGGGCGCTTCGCAACTCGCCGGTGTCGCCAAACCTCTCGATGTCGGACCAGGATTCGCTCGCGGCGGCGAGGATTTTATCCGCCAGGTCCAGTTCGCTCCGCGCGATGTCGCGGCCCACCTGCTCGGCGACGCGCTGTTGCAGCAAGTCCGCGGCATCCAGCAAGTAGGCGTCACTGGGTCTGATTTCCAGCGCGCGTTGAAATCTCGTTGCGGCGGCTTGCAGATCCACCGCCCTCAGATCGCCTTCCGGCAGGGCGGTTTGAGCTTCGTTGACCAGACGCCGGACTGTCACGTCCGCACTGATATAAACGAGAAAACACACCGCCGAAATTACCACGACGGTGAATATGGCCAGCGCCTTCTGACGAAGGCGGGAAGCCTTGAAACCGTGTTCGTGCCCTCGGCCCCGGTCAGGTGCGGCCTGATCTTCTCTGGTGGAATTCATGCGTCAAAAGAGTATCACGGTCTGTATGCCCACCGGCGTGCGCCTCACCAGCGCCCCCGCCTGTTCTTCCTCGACAATGAACTCCACAGTGCCCGGTTGACCGTCGAATCCGTCACGCCCAGTGTGGCCGATGTTGCCTTCATTGCCGTACGCGCCGACTTCCGGCATGACCTGATCCCTGGGGATATCGGCCTCATTCCAGTTGCCCACCGAGCCCGGACTGCCGGGACGGCCAGCAACGCCCTCGGCGCCTCCCCGGCCCCCACCGCCGCCCCGGCTGTCCAGAACGAACACGCCTTCCAGGTCGAAGGAAGCAAGGATCAATACGACGTTGCCGCCATTGCCGCCGTCACCGCCGTCACCGCCGCTGCCCGCGGCACCGCCATCGCCGCCGGAACCCGAGAAATAGGCATCGCCGCCATCGCCGCCGGTGCCGCCGCTGCCGCCGCGGCTGACGATAGTGACCGGGGAATCGTCCATTGCGCGGAGGTAGTACTCCGGCGGCGCGCCCGGCACGCGCACTTCAAACAGCGCCAGACGCGTCTCCGAGTCCAGGGTGCGCACCTCGCGGGCGACCACACGCAGACTCGGGCCAACGGCGCCCCGGGCGCCCGTCTGACCGTTGGTGCCGTTGCCGCCGTTGCGACCGCCGCCTCCGCGGCCCATCTCGCGGTTGGTGTCGTTGCCGCGGGCGCCGTTCTGGCCACTCTGGCCCGACTGCCCCTCGCGAACATCCTGTCCCGCGTAGACAAGTTCGTCCGTTTCCATGAGCGGTACGACGGCCAGGAAGTCCGGCTGGTATTCCCTTGCGTCGGCCAGCAACGGGTCCGAGTCGTATCTCACCTCCAACCCGTAGGTCATTTCCAGCATGGCTTCGGCGTCGGCGTCGAATTGAACCCGCCCGGCGCCCTGGTCGTAGACCCCGTTCTCCACCAGAACCTGGAGGCGCGAAGGCGGCAGCCGGTATTGATTGTCCGCGTGGGAACCGCCGCCATCCATATCGAGCAGCCACGTTCGGCCGCGGATGTCCGCTACCCGCACCTGCAGCGGCTTTGCATCGCCGGGTCGGATGGGTGCGCCATCGCTCAGTTCGCCGAGGATTTCCACGCGGGTAACGGCTTGCGGTTGCGGGCCCTGGGAGATGGCGGGATCCAGGGGGAATTCGAGGATTATGGCGTGCCTCTCGTCGCCGCCGTAACGCACTTCCATACGGTATTCCTGGCCTGGTGCGCCGCTGCCTGCGACCAGCATGGACCCGTCGTCACCACCGGCGGTCAGGTTTGCCAGCGTCGTGGCGAGCCGCTCGGCGGGAATCGTGTTGCTGTCGCTGCCGGTTTCGAACGTGCGCCCCAGGGTATCCCGGGCGACCGCATGAAGGCTGTAGGCTTCGCCGGGGATCAGCGGCGTGCCTTCGCCAATGGAATACCTCTGGCCGTCCCGACTCCACTCCAGGTTCACTTCGAAGGACACCACATCGCCCGGCTCCGGCCCATGGATGCCGGCAAAGTCCGGTGTGAAACGCATGACCGTGCCGACACCGTCAGCGTGCTGGATCGCCACTTCGTAGCCTTGCGGAGGCACGTCGGCGGGGACTTCGCTGAAATGCACTTCGCGGGTCGCGGCGTCATAGGTTCCACCCAGAACCGTCACGATGTACTCGTCGGACTCCGCCAGGGTGCTTTGCGTGCCGTCGCTGCTGATGGCGGTAATGCTGCTCAGTGTCAACGTGGAGCCCGGACGTATCAGCGCGTTCTCTTCCACCGCCTGTTGCTCGGGGTCGAGAACGCTGAAATCCACATCGATGACCTGGGGCGCCGAACAGCCGTACGCCAGAACAAGGACATAAAGCGCGACAAAGATACGCGCCCACGGATTTCCACGCGTGCAGCGGCCATTGCTCATGGGTCTCCCTCCCAAGTCTGCAGACTTCTGTCGTTCTGCGAAACAGAGTGAATTAACACGATTATTACATAGCATAATTGAACCATTGGCTATCTCACCCATGGAACTCAATCATGCACTCGAAGCAATGGCCGCATTTGGCGCTCTCCATGCCGTGAACGATCTCGAGCAGATTCGCTGGCGCCTGTTGAGCAACGCGTTCTGCGGCGAGGACCCGAACGGCGATTGGCAGATCGAGGTCTTCGACGGCGCCGAGGACGACACGGGCAATCTGGATGCCTGGCGGTTGCGCATCTACTACGGGAGTCATCCGGCGGAGATATAGGCGACCTTCGCTCTGAATTGGGCGGCCTTCCCGCGGAGCAGGGTATGGATTTCGCGGGCGCGTTGCATCTCGGCGCGGCCGCAAGATGCGAGGCATTGCTGACATTTGACCGCCGGTTGATCGACCTGGCCGGGGATTCGCGCGTCAGGGTCATGGAGCCCTGAAGGTCGTCTACAAGGCCCGTTAGCGTGATTGGGTGTATACGATGGTGTTCCAGGTCCTGAGGTACACCGTATCCGTTGTAGTACGCCACGGCGAGACTGTGCGGCGGGCGACACTGAAACGTCGGAAGTTCTTCTGCGCCAATCGCCGCATCGGCGCGCCCGACCTGATGCTGGCGATCAAGGCCGCCGTGGACGCCGACCCACGGCCCGGTCGCTATCTGCTTACCGGCTCGGCAAACCTCATGACGCTCCCACGTGTCGCGGACTCACTCGCGGGGCGCATGGCAATCATTCGGCTCCTTCCCCTGGCCCAGTCGGAGATACGAGAAACCCCATCGCACTTCCTGGCACGTACATTTTCCGGCGATGCCACAACGGCTACCACGGCGGTACTCGGCGATGACCTGATCGAGACCGTGCTCGCGGGCGGGTATCCGGAGGCGCTGAGCCGGTCGGGATGGCGGCGCCGACAGGATTGGCACAGGGACTACATTGAGGCCATTGTTCAGCGCGACATCCGCGAGATCGCTCAAATCGCACAGCTCGGCTTGATGCCCGGACTGCTGCGAGTGGTGGCCGAGCATTCCGGTGGACTCGTCAACTACTCCGGTTTCGGGGCGGTGCTCGGGATGAATCACGTGACGACCCAAAAATACCTCCGCATTCTCGAAGGACTGTTTCTATTGCACACGTTGCCGCCGTGGTACAGCAACACTCTTAAGCGCCTCGTGAAGGCGCCGAAGCTTCATTTTCTCGATTCCGGGTTGCTGGCCACCCTGAGGGGCGTAACGCTGGACCGCTTGCGCCGGGACAGGACGCCCTGGGGACCGCTGCTGGAAAGTTTCGTACTCGGCGAACTGCTCAAGTTGGCCAGTTGGGCGGAGGATCGTTATGAGTTCTCGCACTTTCGCGACAAGGAGCGAAACGAAGTCGATTTCGTGATCGAGGATACGCGCGGGCGGATTGTCGGGGTGGAGGTGAAGGCGTCGGCGACGGTCACCGAGCGGGACTTCTCGGGCCTGAGACGGCTCGCCGCCGCGGCCGATTAGGGACGTACTTCCGATTGCCCAGAGGATTCATATGCTGCGAACATACGGCCATGGGTGAAAAAAGAGCATTTCATCGACACACAGGCGTCGGAGCCCTGGTGGTGCTCTTGTTCTTCATGCCGCTCGATACCTCGGCGGACACCTACCGTCTTCCCCTGCTGCCATCGGTATCCGATGCCTTGCGCGAAGGAATGGTTCGCATCGGCACCGGTCAGGGCGACTGGCGGCTCGTCCTGGACACGTCGCTGGATATCGAGCCGCTGGCGCCCGACAGCGGTCTCCCGGATGGCAGTGCGGTGCGGCTGATCAATCCGTCCGAGGGGGCCGCGCAGATCGAGATCCGGGCATGGGACGATGCCGGCGATGAGGCGCCGGAGGGAGCGGTGAGCCTTTCCCTGGCCTCAGGTGCCTCGACATCCCTGAGCGCCGAATCCCTCCAGGACGGCGCCAGGGGGCTGAGCGGGAGCTTCGGAGAGGGGGAAGGCGGGTGGCGGTTGGCCGTTCAGGCCGATCGGGGCATCCAGGTCATGAGCCTGGTGGAAGACACCGCGGGGCACCTGACCAATCTGTCCACCAGTTCGACACGACCGTGGTTTCTGGACCCGTGCGTCGGCGGTCCGGAGGATGCCGACGGCGATGGCGTGAGCGACCACTGTGACAGCGAGCCGGACACGGCGCGCACACTCGAGCGGTGCGGCGACGGCAGCTATGTGACGGATCCGGATAGAAACCCCGGTCTGGTCAGCGATTGTCGGGGCCGATTCCCTGGGAGCTCGGAAATCTGGCCAACCTGCAGACCCTGGACCTCTCCGGCAATCGGTTGACCGGATCAATTCCTCCGGAACTCGCAAATCCGGCCTTCTTGAGCGGACTGTACGTGCAATCCAATCGATTGACGGGAACTGTGCCCCGGGCTCTTTGGGAGCGCATCGCGCGCCGCGAACTTGTGTTGCGGCACGACGGAAATGCGATTCGCGGGTTCGAACCTCCCCCGCAAGTCAGCATGCGACCGGTCTGGTCGGGAAACGCCGCGGACAACGGCAATGCAACTCACCATTCGGTTTCCTACTATCAGGGACCGCTGGTGTGGGAGTGGGACTGGCGAGGCGCCCCCCGGGAGCGTCAGCGGCCGGTCCCTGGCCGTTGGGCGGCGTTGGCGGTGAGGATCGACCATGAAGTATCGGAGCCGCCCCTGGTCATCACACGCGTGCTGGACAGCCAGGGCAGCGTGCTTGCCGAACGTCTCGACCAGGCCGCGCCGACGACGAACTTGCCGAGACGAACGAGGACGACAACACGGGCGAGCCGATCCGGTTATACGGCGACGAACTGTCGCCGTTTCGGGTTACGTTCATCCCCCTGTATTTTCCCGGTGACGAGCCGCCGACTGTCGATGCCCGATCCCTGATGTCCGGTACCACGGCGTGTTCATCTGGCCGTGGCTGGGGGACGATGCGCGTGCTGCGCGAACCGCCGGCCTCGCGGAATTGTCCGGCAATGTGGCTGTGAGCACGATCTCCTCGCCCAATGTGATTCCTCACGAATTCGGACACAACTTCGGTTTGCAGCATACGCCGGGTTGTAGCGCAACATCTGTCGACTTCAGCTATCCCTACGCTGACGGTGGGCTGGGGCCGCACGCCGGATGGGATGTGAACTGGCGGCGATTCGTTTCGAACGATGACGAGGGACACACGGATCTGATGTCCTATTGCGGCCAGTATGCGTTTGTGTCCGACTATCACTATCGAAACGCACTGAACTACCGGCGTCGCACCCGCTCAGCGACGGGCACGCTCGGCGTGCAACCGTTTACGCAATCGGGCGGTACGGCACAGCGCACGCCCAAAGCACCGACAGGGGGCCCAGAGCACCAGATCCTGAAGGGCCGTTTACGCTGATCCTGTTTGACGGGGACGGCGTGGAGCTCTACCGGGAGCCGCTGTCCATCAACGTTCTCAGCGATGGTGGCGAGGCGGGTTGGGCGGCCCGCACGCCGGTCCCGACGAGACCGGTACGCCAGGCGGTGATCCTGGACGCACAGGGCGTGGAGGTTTTGCGGGAAGCGTTGCAGGTGGTGGAGTGACGTCGGAGTGACGTGCCGCATCGATGGCGGCGCCAACTTCTAAAGCTGCGTACCAAAGTCAATGCTGACCGAGCCGCCGCCTGGTTCCGAGCCCGCGGGCAGGAAATGGATGTCGGCGTTGCAGGAGGAGATCCTGTTCGCGGTGATCGTAAGGTCGCCGGAGATGGAGAAGTTCCTCGTACCTCCGGCCGGAATGTCGCCCAGCGAGTCTGCGCCCAGAAGCAAGCCGTTTACATACCCAAGGACCCGGACGCTTGACACTGCACGATGCGCCCGAACGGTACCGCTCATTTGCACGCTAAAAGTTGAGGCACCCGTTCGCGTACCCCTGCAACTCCCGTTTTCCACCGTGACCGCAGAACCCGTGCCGCCACCACCGCCGCCACCGCCACCATTACCCTCGTCTTCGGCTGCCTCGACAGTGATGGTGAAGCCGAGCGTATCGGTGTCGCCGTCTGCATCGGTCACGGTGTAGGTCATGTCGTAAATGCCCGCCGTCGACGGCGTGCCGGTAAGCTGGCGCATGCTTGCGATGAAGCTCAACCCGGGTACATCGGGTGACAGGCCGTACGTCAGCCGGCCGTTGCCGCCGGTTGCCTCCGGCAGCGTCAGCGGATCGATCGCGGCGCCTTCCATGTAAGTCCGGTCCCCCGGATTCGCTGCCGCACCGAAGCTCGGCACCTCGGTCATGCCGGCCACCCGATCGATCCGCCATACCCCGTCACCCTGGTGCGTGGCCTCGAAGTCGTAGACACGGCCGTCGATGGTCTCGTTGTTGACCCGGATCCGGATACCGGCCAGAAACGTCAGGAACCGGCCCCTTCCGCGCTCGTTGACGGTAAACTCGTCGGTCGTGCCGGGATACGTACAACTCCCCTCGATCCGCACCAATAGGCCCGGATAGCAATCGCTGCCCATGTTGGTAAACGCGACACCGCCGGACTCGCCCGTCTCCGTGAACCGGTCCGACGCCGGTGTCATGTAAGTGACGCGGTCGCTGCCCCGCCGGTATTCGATCCCGCTTGCGCCGAAGCGCTCGTTGAACGCCTCGTGATCCACCGGCGCCGCCCCCGGCACCGTGAGTTGAACGGTTCCCCCGGTGGCCGCGGTGCCCGTATCGTCACGGCCCTCAATGGTGATGGACGCGATCCGAGCCCCCGGATTGATCAACCGCAACCGGCTCACCTGCGTGACCTCGGACGCGGAATTGAAGATCGGCACCAGGTACCTGTAACCGCCCCCTCCCCCTGCGGCGACGCTGGCGCGCACGGTATCGTGCATCGCGCTGAGCGTGCCGTCGCCCGCGCGAACATACGCCGAGGGCACGATCTGCAACTCCGTCTCGATCGCCAGACGCACATCGCCGGACAGGGTGCCCAGTCCCTCGGACAACCCCTTCATGGCATTTCCGGAGGCAAGCTCCGAGGCATCGAATTCCACCGCCGTCCAGGCGTTCAGTGTGAAGGTGGCCGGACCGGTGCGAGTGCCGGCATCGTCGATGGCATGGATCTCGACCGAGCCGGATTCCCCGGTGTCGTTGAGTAACCGCAGCACGCCCTGGGTGGTGCCGGCCGTCGTCGACGTCACGAACAGCGGCAGCGTGTAGTGCTCGGCCAGCGCGGCCGAACCCCACAGCACAAGGGCCGCGAGTGCGGCAATCCGAAGTGAGGAACGCTTCAAAGGGTGCACAGCGGTATGGTATGAAAAGCAATCGGGTTCTTCCAGACCGGATCGGGGAGAGACGGCGGCGCCCAACGAGCGTGCGCAGGCAGGAGGAACGGCGCCGTGCTGGCGGTCAGGTGCTGCCGGCCACCCGGTCGATCCGCCACACGCCTTCCCCCCGATGCGAGGCCTCGAAGTCGTAGACACGACCGTTGATCGTCTGGTTGTTCACCCGGATCCGGATACCGGCCAGGAATGTCAGGAACGATCCGCGGCCCCGTACATTGACGCTGAACTCGTCCGTCGTGCCGGGATACGTGCAGCTCTGCCCGATGCCCACAAGCAGTCCCGCGTAGCACTCGCCAAGGGAACCCGGCTCCGTTGAAGCTCGGTTCACCGTAATGGACCAGTTGCCACCCAGCCAGAATCCGTCCGGGTCATCGCTGCCGGTGCAGTGCGATGCGAACCAGCCGTTCGTCCGGGACGAGAAGTAAAAGTTGGCCCGGCATGCATCGCCGTCGTCGTACATCAGCGTCAGCCGGCCCGCATCGGGCCCGATTGCCCGATAGCCGTAACTGCCCATGAAGCTCGTCGCGACGCCGTCGATGTCGCCCGTCTCCGTGAACCGCCCGCCCTCCGTGGCGTTGAGCGTGAATTGCCCGGTGTTCGTCTCGTAGACGACATTCTCGCCAACGACGCGCTCGTTCAGCGCCGCCAGATCCGCCGGCGCCGCACCGGCCACCGCGGTCGTGGAAAGGTTGTTCCAGTACCCGGCGGTGGAAGCGGTCATGTTCACGACCTGCAGAGGCCGATCCGACGACACCCTCAGCCGCCACTTGCCGACCCCGGCGCCCAACCGGCCCGCGATGCTGCTGTCACCGGCCTCGAGCTGCTGCGCCGTCAGGGTCTTTGCGGCGCCTGCCGCCAGCGTCAATGTCACGTCTCCGCCGGTGGCCGCCGCACCGCTGTCGTCGCGTGCGCCGATCGTGACCGAGGCCTGCTCGTCGCCCGGATTGATCAACCGCAGGCGGCTCGCCTGGATCGTCTCGGTGGAAGGATTGAAGACCGGGACTTCGTAGCGGTACTGCCCCGAGCCGTCCGCAGACGCCGATCGCACCGTGTCGTGCATCGCGCTCAGCGTGCCGTCGGCGGCACGGACATAGGCCAGGGGCACGATCCGCAGGTCCGTGCCGATCAGAAGTCGCGCATCGCGCACGGGGCCGACGCCGCCGGCCAAGTCCAGCAGGACGTTGCCGGACCGCAGGTCCGAGGCCGTGAACTCCGCCGCCGCCCAGGCGCCGAGCGTGAACGTGGCCGGACCGCTGCGGGTACCGAAATCGTCGATGGCGTAGATGTCCACCGGTCCGGTCTCGGCCGTGGCGTTGAGGATTCGCAGCACCCCCAGGGCTCCGCCCGATGTGCCCGACGGAACCAGCAACGGGACCGTGTAATGCATCGAACGCGGCTCGATCGTCACCGGAGGCTCCACAGGGGACACCGTGCCCCCGCCGGTGGTTTGCCCGTTGTCGGTGGTTTGATCGGTCGTAAAACTGAGCCTGCCGATGGGGTTGCCGCGGAACCTGCCCGTGTTGCGGATGCTTGTGATGACGCCCTGCGGACTTGTGGCCGCGTTGCTCAGCGACCAGCCGGAACCCTCCTCGGTCCCCGCATCGTAGGGATAAAGGTCAACAACCCGATTCTGCCAACCGTTGTCGTACAGTCTCAGGTTGGAGACACCGACGAACCAGTCCGGCGTGGGAGCGACCATGGACAGGACCGAGACCAGGGGATGGCTTGAATTCGCGGTGAACGTGCCGGAAACCGTCGCTGTCGGACTGATGAAGGCACTCCCCGCCCGGACGACGCCGGCGGCGTTGGCGTTTCCACCGATCTCGCTGACCAGGGTGCCCACGCTTCCCAGTTCGGCGACATTCTCGACTCCGGCGCTGGCCGTGCCACCGGACACCCATATCGTCGTGCCGGAATTGTGCGTGGCACCGATCATTTCGGTGAAGTGCGCACCGCCCGGCATGCCGGCATCGGTGATGTCGTCGGCCGTCCACAGCCCCTCGAAGGTCATGGTGTAGGTCGCCGTCTCGTCTTGCGCATGCGTCACGCCGGATGCGAGGGAAAGGGCGAGCAATGCTGCTATGCGGGTGGATGCCGGTTTCATGGATGGGCTCGTGGCTTTCATGGATGGTATACAGATGCACCGGCGGGGCCAAATTTGAGCGAACCGTCCAGTTTCGTGCGTTGAGCAGCAGTGACCGCATGATACGATGACGGCATCCTGCCGGAGTTGGAATAGAGAAATGAAATGGGACGGCCGGACCGTGACGGTGATCTGCTCGATCATCCTGGCCTTCTGCGCCCTCGGCGTAATGATGCAATCCGGGTTTGCCGAAATCAATTCCGACATCAGGGGCCTGCGCACCGACATCAGGGACCTGCGCACCGACACGGGGAACCTGCACACGCGAATTGGCGATGTCGAAATCGGGCTCCGGCAGGAGATAGGCAATGTCGACAACCGACTCCGCGAGATGGCCGTCAGTGTCGACAGTCGCCTGGACAACATCGAAAATCGCCTGACCCGCGTGGAAGTCCACCTGTTCGGATTCGAGTCTGAAGCGCCGCAGACTCCGTAGGAAATCGCCGGTACTATAGTGTTGGGTCTGCCTGACACGGACTTCAAGTAGATCGAATGTACCCGCGCCGTCGCAAGCAGACCACATGAATGTCGATTGTGCTGCCCGCGGCAATCGAGATTCCCCGCGTGCGATGCTGTCTTGCGCTGGTGCTTGCAGCAGCGGCGTCGACGGCACCGCGAAGAAGGACGACGGCGACTATTCGTTGACCGACGGCACCCTCACGATAGCCGCCCGGTCGAGAATCGGCCGCATTCGGGCGACCATCCGCGACGACGACGTGGACGAGAACAGCGAGACGTTCAAGATTCAGCTTTCAAATCCCTCCAACGGGGCTTTCGCCGGAGACAACTCGACCATCGAGTCGACCGTGACCATCACCGACAACGACACCCGGGGCGTGAGGGTCGGACCGACCACCCTGAAAATCAGCGAGGGCTGGACGAAAGGCTACTCGGTGGCGCTGGAATCCGAACCGACCGGAACGGTGACGGTGACGCCGTCGGTGTCCGGCAGTTCGGACGTGACGGTGTCGGGCGCGCTGACCTTCACGACCGGCAACTGGTACAGGGCGCAGGAGGTGACCGTGACCGCGGGCTATGACGCGGACACGGTTGACGATTCCGCAACGATAAGCCACACGGTGACCGGGGGCGACTACGGCTCGGTGGCGGCGGACAGCGTTTCAGTGACCGCAGAAGACTACCTTACGACCTCAACTGCGCTGATACTTGGCGGGACCAGTGCGGTGGAAGAGTCCGGTGGGGCACAGACTGTCACGGTGACGGGGACGCTGAACGGAATTCCGCGGGCCTCGGACACGGTCGTGCCGGTGTGGGTGGGTACGTCCGGCGACTCCGCAACCGAGGGTACCGACTACGAAACCGTGGCGGACCAGACGCTGACGATTGATGCGGGAAAGACAACCGGTTCCGTGAGTTTCACGATTACGCCGATCGACGACGATGTGGCCGAGGGCGCGAGCGCCACCTACACCGCGGTGCTGGATACCGAGCCGACGGACACCGTGACGCTGACGCCCGGGGTGACCGGCAGCCCCGACGTGACTTTCGAGCCGTCGAGCCTCACCTTCACGTCGGCCGATTGGGATACGGCGCAGACGGTGACGCTCTCCGCGGCCGAGGACGACGACGCGTACCACGACTCGGCGGTCGTTTCCCATGCGGCGGAGGGCGGCGACTACGACGACTTCACGGGCGGCGAACTCACGGTGACCATTTCCGACAACGAGGTCCAGTCGCAGGATTCGCTGCCCGCGCAGGTGAGCGGTCTGAGCGCCACGGCCACGGCGACTCACGTCGATCTGACCTGGACAGCGGTCGAGGACAATACCGAGAGCACCGTCGCCTCCTTCCGACACGATGTCGGCCTGAATTTTGCCGAAACGCGGCGATATCGCGTATCGGCCGTGGGCGAGAACGGCGCCGGGCTGCCATCCGGTTTCCTGCGGGTGACGGCAACGGCCATGGCAGACGGATTGACGGCCACCGCCCGGACTTCCGAGGACTCAACGGATTCGAATTCCGAGGATACGAGCGACTCGATGACCGAGGGCTCTGGCGACTCCATGTCCGACGCCACCACCGACGCGACGCCGTCCATCGACCTCTGCTGGATTCCCGACGGCGTAACTGCAAGCGAACTCAGCGCCATTGCAGTGGCAACGAGCCCTGTGTCTGAATCAGCTTCCGGAGATTCAGGCGACCTGACCTGGCAATCCATCGGCAGCGGCTCGTCGGAGGTCGACTGCGAGGACGGCATTGGTTTTCGCACCGCTTCGATCGGCAGCAACCAGCGCTATGCATTCAGGATGCGCGCCAGTCACGCCGGCGCCTGGCTGGTCTCGAACGTCGCCGAGGCTGTGCTGGCCGATTCGTCGAAGCCGCTGCGCACGGTGGTGACCGCCGGGGCAAGCGGCTTGTCCGGCGATACCTCGGTGCCGGAGACCATCTGCCGCGACTTCGACGATCCGGCGACACCGGAGAACGAGGAAGGGTCCTTCTTCCTGACCATCGGCTTCACGACGGCGAGCGCACAGTACCTGAGATACGAGCCCGTCGACGGCTTCAACGTCGAAAGCGACCTGGCGCTCGCGAACGCCACGGCGGAACTGGTCGATCAGCCTCACGACACGCTCTTGGGATACCGGGTGCGGATCACCCCCCGCGTGTGGGGCTCGCCCGTATCGATCAGCGTTCCAGCCGATGTCGTGACCCATGGGGAGACCGCCGTGGGCAACCAGGCTTCAGGCTCGTTCCGGCGCGACACCTCCGACGAGGTGGACTGCGACACCTCCGCGCCGGAACCGGCCCGCCGGGCGCAGGTCACAATGTCGCAAATTCAGAACGATGGCGACCGCGACGGCGAGTGGACCGCGGGCGAACCGATCCGCGTGACACTGCAATTTGACGAACGTGTCAGCGTGGAAACGACCGATGGCGTGCCCGGCGTCACGCTCACTCTCGGGGAGTCGGAGGCGGAGACCACGGAGCTGTCCACGCTGTTCTCGCACGTGGCCCACGAGGATACGTTGGTATTCGAACACCTGGTGACGGCGGACGAGAGCCCGGTTCGCCACATCGCGCTGGTGGCCGACAGCCTCGCGCTCAACGGCGGGCAGATCAACAGCGTCAGTGGGCCGGCGGTCGACCTGGCGCACCAGGGAGCCGCGGTAGTCGACGGGCAGATCGAGCAACCCGACCTCACGGCGGACTGGTCGATGATTCCGGACGCGCACGGCGGCAGCGACAGCGAATTCGAGGTCCACCTGCAGTTCAGCGAAGCCGTGGACCTCATCGAGGTCATCGGCGAAGCGAACCTGATCGAACATGCCTTCACGGTGACCAACGGCTCCATCGAGACGATCCAGCATATCCGGGACCGGCAAGGGGAATATCTCGCCCACGAGTGGACGATAAGCGTAATGGCGGACTCCGAGGAGCCGGTGACGGTTGCCCCGGTCGTGGATCTGGCGTGCGATCAGACCGGCGCCATCTGTACTGTAGATGACCGCCTGCTCACCGAGGCGCGATCCGTGATCGTCCATCGGACCGGGCAGACGCTGTCGGTGGCGGACGCTCGGGTTGACGAAGGACCGAACGCGGTGCTGGTGTTCGAAGTCACGCTCGCCCGGCCGGCGGGTCCCTGGAAAGCACGCTGACGAGCCTGAATCCCTATGCCCACTACGAGTTGAACGACACGACCAGCCTGTGGGGCGTTATCGGCTACGGCGGCGGGCGGATGCAGCTTGAGCCCGAAGACGCCGAATCCGCGCTCGAGACGGACCTGTCGAATCGAATGCTGGCGTTCGGCGGCCGCAGCCTGGTTTCCGCCCGCACGGGTGAAAGCGGCCGGTTCGAACTGGCCCTGCGTTCCGACGCGCTGCTCACGCAGACGGACTCCGAAGCGGTGCAGGGGCTGGCGGCCGCGCAAGGCGCGACCAGCCGGGTGCGGGTACTCCTGGAGGGTTCGGGCAGCCTGCCCGTTTGGGGCGGCACGCTGCGTCCCACCGTGGAGGCCGGCCTGCGCTACGACGGCGGCGATGCGGAGACGGGCGCGGGCAGACCCAACACGCCGTTCAACTCCGCGGATCGATGCGATGGTAGGCAGGCCCGCGCCCATGATGAGACAGGCGTTGCCATCGGCCTGGCGGGGCTCATTCTGAGTAGAGTGCCACGTTACGCGACTGGCGGGCTTATACTCTTCGCCCTGCCGCCAGTGGAGCCGCCCCATGCCAGACTGGATTCTACGTTTACTCATCGCGACCGCGGCGAGCCTGACGGCCGCACCCACGGCGTTCGCCATCGAGTTCGACGACATCGACATCCCCTACGAGGAGTTCACCCTCGACAATGGCCTGCGCGTCATCGTCCACACCGACCGCAAGGCGCCCATCGTCTCCATGATCACCTGGTATCACGTGGGCTCGAAGGACGAACCGGAGAACAGGACGGGTTTCGCGCACCTTTTCGAGCACCTGATGTTCCAGGGCAGCGAGAACCACGACGAGGACTACTTCGGGCCGCTCAGCGAAGTCGGCGCGACCGGCATCAACGGCACCACCACGTTCGACCGTACCGCCTATTTCCAGACGGTGCCCACCGGCGCGCTGGAACGCATGCTGTGGCTGGAATCCGACCGCATGACCCACCTGCTCGGCGCCGTCGATCAGGCGACGCTGGACGAGCAGCGCAGCGTGGTGCAGAACGAGAAGCGGCAGGGGGAGAATCGGCCGTGGGGAAGCGTATGGGACGTGGTATTCCGGGGACTGTTTTCCCCCGGCCACCCCTATCGCAATCCGGTGATCGGTTCCATGGAAGACCTGGACGCCGCCACGCTTGCGGACGTGAAGGACTGGTTCGACACCTACTACGGCGCCTCCAACGTCGTCATCGTGCTGGCCGGCGACATCGACATGGCCACGGCCCGGCCGCTCATGGAGAAGTACTACGCCGATGCGCCGGCGGGGCAGCCCCTCACCCGCATCGCCCGGTGGGTTCCGCAGTTGACCGAGAACCGCCACGAGGTGATCCACGATCAGGCTGCCAGCGGCTTCATACGGCGCTCCTGGGCGATTCCGTCCACGTCCCGCGAATCGGTGGGTTTCGCGCTGTGGAGCAGCGCATTCTCCAGGGGCCGCACCGCACCGCTTTACCGGGCCCTGGTCGAGGAGCATCGCCTGGCATCCTTCGTCCAGGCCTCGCCCATCGACTATGAGCTTACCGGCGTGTTCAGCATCGACGTGCAGTTGCTCCCCGACGCGGATGTGGAGGAGGCGCGCCGCGTCCTCGACGAGACGCTGGCGGAATTCCTGGTCACCGGGCCGGACCCCGAACGCCTGGAGCGGCAGCGGGCGCAGAGCCTGACGGGCATCACCCGCAACTACGAAACCGTGTCCTCCAAGGCGGAGGCGCTGATCACGGGCGCCGTCTTCGCGAACAACCCCGGACGGTTCAGGGAGCCCATCGCGGCTGTCCAGGAAGCGACCTCCGAGGGACTGTCCGCATTGGCCAACGAGTGGCTGACGCGCCCCTACTACGAACTGACCGGCGTGCCGTTTTCGGCCAGATCCAGCGCTGCCGCCGGAGAGGCGGACCGCAGCCGCCTGCCTGAAGTAGAGGCGGCCGCGTCGCTGCGCTTTCCCGAGGTCGAGGAGCGTGAGCTGGACAACGGCATTCGGGTGGTGCTCGCGCGGCGGGAAGTGCTTCCGGTGACGGATCTGGTGTTGCGGTTCGAGGTAGGCTCCGCGGGCGAGGCCTCGGAAGATCGGGGCATCACGGAATTCGCCTTCCAGCAGCTTAACAGCGGGACGACCTCCCTTGACGCCGCGGAACTCAGCACCGAGATGGAACGACTCGGCACCTTCATCAGGGCGACCGGCGGCACCCTCTCGAGCAACCTGACGGCCGGTGGACTGACCGAGAATCTGCCGGAGATCATCGCCCTGACGGCCGATATCCTGAGCAACCCCACCTACCCCGAGGACCAGCTCGCGCTGCAGACCGAACGGCGCGTCACCGAAATCCAGCAGCGCAGGACGCAACCCAACGCCATCGCCCGGGCGGCGCTGGAAGAACGGGTGTTCGGCGCGGAGCATCCCTACGGCCGGCAGATCACCGAAGAACAGGTGCGCGGCATCGGCCGCGCCGACGTGGCGGATTACCACGCGGCCCGAATCGAGGGACGGCCGTTCACGGTGTTCGCGGTGGGTGACGTGACCATGGACGATCTGGCACAGTGGCTGGCGGACGGGTTTGCAGACTGGACGGTCGATGAAACGGAAAATCCGTCCGCCGGTGCGGTGCCGGACGCCCCGGCGCCAGCGGTTGCTCAGGTGCCTCCGCCGGAGGGTCCGCGGGTGTTCCTCGTGAACATGCCGGGGTCCGCGCAGAGCGTGATACTGGCCGGTTACCCGGCGGCGGCGACGTCCGTCGAACCGGACGTGCCCGATACGATCGCCAGCGAAGTGCTCGGCAGCGGCTTCGTCTCGCGCATCAATCTCAATCTGCGCGAGGACAAGGGCTGGAGTTACGGCGCAGGCTCCTTCCTGACTACCGATCGGTTCCAGCCGATTTTCATGGTGAGCGCGCCGGTACAGGGCGACAGGACGGCGGAGGCGGTTACCGAGATCCAGCGCGAACTCGAGGAATACATCGGCGCCCGGCCCGCCACGCCCGAAGAGTTCAACCAGACGCGGGAGCGGCGTGTGCGCTCGCTGGCAGGCCGGTTCGAAACCGGCCGTGCGCTGCTCAACAGCCTGCTGTCCAGCGCCGAGATGGGGCGTCCGTGGGACTACCCGCTACGCTATGCCGAAGCGCTGGAGGACGTGACCCTGGAAGAGGTGCACGCTGCCGCGCGCGACATCATTCATCCGGACCGCCTGACGTGGGTGATCGCCGGCGATCTGTCGCTGTTCGAGGAGGACGTGCGCGCGCTGGGGATTGGCGAGGTGGTTGAGATCGACGAATTCGGGCGGGAGGTGGAATCCGGCGGCGGCGCGCGGTAGCGGTCATTACGGCCCGGGTCGACCGCGATGCCTGGGATCGGCGCTGATGCCCAGGATCTCGCGAAACGAAGCCGGTGTCACAATTGGCACAGAAAATGCCGATTCCAGGGCCAGCAGATCCTTGTCGCCCGTCACGAGCCAATCCGCCTCTGCCACGACCGCTAACTCCAGGAACGGTCGATCCAGCGGGTCGCGGCATTCGGGCACCTAGACCCCCTTCGGTACCGTGACCGTTTCGCACCGCGGCAGGAAATCGCCCAGCAAGTCCTCGCGTTCATCGACCGACAGCCGAAACTTCGGATAGGCGAGTACTCGAATCAGTTCCATTGCGGTCTCGCGACTCACCAGAGGACGGATCGTTTTCGCCTGCCACGCGCGTCGCAGCCACGTTAGTGTGCCGGAGGAAAACAGTAGCGCCGAAAGCAGTACGTTGGTGTCGAGCACCGGGCGCGGCGGGTTCATCGGGCGGGTTTTGGATTACCGCGTACCCACAACACGGCATCCGCCGCGTCTTTCTCCGTAATTCCCAGTTCGGCCAACTTCGCTCGCACGGCATCGGCACGATTAATGCGGACCGGCGTCAATACAATTCGACCGTTTTCGCTGGTGACATCGAAATAGGTCGCTTCTTCGCAGGTGGCCAGTACCGACTTGGGTAATGTCATCTGGTTCTTTGCCGTTAATTTCGCAAGCATGATTTTCCCGATAAAAGGATGTCGGAATGTAAGGAAAGATTACCGGGTAAATCCGAAGCATACAACCCTTTCGGCAGCAGGCCGACCGATCATTTCTTGCCCAAACAGCCGGAAATGCCGGTGCTTGCCGAACTGGACTGGGTTACCATGGGGATGTTGGCGGACTGCGTGGAGGCCCAAGCGGGAGGTTACTGCCGCGAGCCGCCAACCGTTGAGCATGGCATGAATTCCGACCGGCAACAGACATTCACGATCATCGGCTCCACGGTGGGCACGGTGCTGGCATCGACGATCGCGATCGCCACGCTCATCGTCACGCAACACGATGCGATGCGCAGATCGGCCGACGAACAACATGCCGCGTTGCGCGCATCGGCCGCACAGGAACACGCCGCCTTGCGTGGCGATGTCGCGGAGATTCGCGGCGACATTCGCGTGATGCGCTCCGATATCTCCGACCTGAGGGAACGCACGGCACGAATCGAGGTCCACGTGGGCGTGACGCCCGAGAGCCGCTAGGCAAGGGTCGCCTTCGGCGCTGAGCCGCGAGATCAATGGCCTGAAATTCGTTAATCGATTCTAGAGCCCCCGGGGGCTTGTTCGTCCGTTAAGATTGGAACGATGACAGCGCGTTTCAGGACATTTGCGGTCGTCGGTTTCTTCGCCGTGGCGGCAGGTTGCGGCGGCGGTTCGGGCGGCGGTCCGGCGAATCCCACCGGAACCGGAGGCCCGCCGCCGCCTGTAACGCCACCCCCGCCGCCGCCGACCCCGCCGCCGACCGGCTCGGCCATGTTCGTGGATATGACGGCGGCCTCCGGAATAAGTTTCACGGTAGGCTTTCTCCAACCGATATCGAATCCCGAAGTGGCGATGATCTTGCCGAGTGGCGTGGCGGCGGCGGACTACGATGACGACGGCGACATCGACCTGTTCATCGTCCGCGGCGACAGGGGACCGAATCTTCTTTACCGCAACACCGGGAACCTGGTCTTCGAGGACGTCGCAGCCGAGGCCGGCGTGGCATTCACGAAGTCCGCCGTTGAAAATTACCGGCACAGTTCACCCGCATTCGCGGACCTCGACGGCGACAATGATCTGGACCTGTTGCTGCCGGGCCTGGACGGCGATTCCACCTTGCTGTTCGCCAACAACGGCGACGGTACGTTCACCGACGTAACGAGCGGTTCGGGCCTGGACCGCATGCGCGCCGAACACAACATGTCGCCGGCATTCGGCGACTACGATCGCGACGGCGATCTCGACCTGATGCTCGGTCACTGGGGCCTGGTGTGGGGCTTGGCGGGCGTTCCCGGAGATACCGAACACCTCTGGCGTAACGACAGCGACAACACCGGCATTCGGTTTACCAGCGTCAGTGAAGCGAGCGGAATCGCGCCGTCGATCGTCGTCAACCGGGATCCGCTCGTCACGAGTCGAACCTTCGACAACACATTTACGCCAACTTTTGCCCGCATCAACGACGATGCGCTTCCCGACATCCTCGTGGTCGCCGATTTCAACTCCACACTGGTATTCATCAACAACGGGGACGGCACATTCAGCAACGTCACGGACTACGATGTGATCATTGACGGCAACGGGATGGGATCGGCCGTGGGCGACTTCGATGGCGATGGCGATCTCGACTGGTTCGTCAGCAGTATCCGTGCGGTGGGCGAAGACGTTCCGTCACATTTGTCGCGTGTCGGCAATCGATTGTACCGCAACGACGACGGCACCTTTGCCGACATAACGGCCGATGCCGGTGTGACAGACGGAGGTTGGGGCTGGGGGAGTTGTTTCCTGGACTTCGAAAACGACGGCGACCTCGACATCTATCACACCAACGGCTGGCAGGATTGGGACGAGTTTGGAGGGTTCAACACCGATACGTCGAGGGCCTTTGTCTCCAACGGCGACGGCACTTTCACAGAGCGCGCGGAGGAACTCGGACTCAACGACGCCGAGCAGGGCCGCGGCATCGTCTGCGCTGATTTTGATAACGACGGCGACACCGATATCCTGCAACTGCACATGCACTCCGACAATGCAGCGACGCTGTGGATGAACCAAGCCACGAACAACTGGCTGAGCGTGCGGCTTCGCGGCGCGGCGCCGAATACCCAGGCCGTCGGCGCGCGGATCGTTGCGACCATCGCGGGCGAAGACCAACTGCGCGAAGTCACCCTCGGCAGCAACTTCGCCTCACACAACCCCACTGACCAACTCTTCGGATTGGGTTCGATGACCCAGGTCGATACGTTGACCGTGGAGTGGCCCGACGGCGAACGGACCGTCATGCAGACGCTCGCCGCCAACCAGGAGCTGGTCATCGATCATCCGCAGCGATGAATACCCGCCGCAATCGTTTCCGCGGCGATGTACGACGCCTGGGCGGTCCGCTCCGATATCTCCGACCTGAGGGAACGCACGGCACGAATCGAGGCCCCCGGGGGCTTGTTCGTCCGTTAAGATTGGAACGATGACAGCGCGTTTCAGGACATTCGCTGTCGTCGGTTGCGTCGCCGTTGCGGCAGGTTGCGGCGGCGGTTCGGGCGGCGGTCCGGCGAATCCCCCCGGAGGCGGAGGCCCGCCGCCGCCTGTAACGCCACCCCCGCCGCCGCCACCCCCGCCGCCGACCGGCTCGGCCATGTTCGTGGATATGACGGCGGCCTCCGGAATCAGCTTCACGGTAGGCTTTCTCGAACCGATGTCGAATTCCGAATTGACGATTACCCTGCCCAGCGGCGCGGCGGCGGGCGACTACGATGACGATGGCGACATAGACCTGTTCATCGTACGCGGCGACAGCGGCCCGAATCTTCTTTATCGCAACACCGGGAACCTGGTCTTCGAGGACGTTGCAGCCGAGGCCGGCGTGGCAGCCACGAAGTCCATTTTCGGAAGTTACCGGCACAGTTCACCCGCGTTCGCGGATCTCGACGGCGACAACGACCTAGACCTGGTGCTGCCGGGCCTGGACGGCGATCCCACCATGGTGTTCGCCAACAACGGCGACGGCACGTTCACGGACGTATCGAGCGGTTCGGGCCTGGATCGCATGCGTGCCCAAAACAGCATGTCGCCGGCGTTCGGCGACTACGATCTCGACGGCGATCTGGATCTGATGTTGGCGCACTGGGGTACGCCGCGTGACTATGCCGGCAACCCGGGAGATACCGAGCACCTGTGGCGCAACGACAGCGACAGCGCCGGCATACGCTTTACAAGCGTCAGCGAACAAAGCGGAATCGCGCCATCGATCATCAGCAGTACCGATCCACTCGTGACGGAGCGAAACAGCGATCATACGTTCGCGCCGACGTTCGCCCATATCAACGACGATGCATTTCCCGACATTCTTGTGGTCGCCGATTTCAACTCCACGCAGGTGTTCATCAACAACGGGGACGGCACGTTCAGCAACGTCACGGACTACGACGTGATCATTGACGGCAACGGCATGGGATCGGCCGTCGGCGACTTTGACGGCGATGGCGATCTCGACTGGTTCGTCAGCAGCATCCGTGCGGTGGGCGAAGACGTTCCGTTCCGCTTGTCACGCGTCGGCAACCGGCTGTACCGCAACGACGACGGCACGTTTGCCGACGTCACGGCCGAGGCCGGCGTGACGGACGGTGGCTGGGGCTGGGGGAGTTGTTTCCTGGACTTTGAAAACGACGGCGACCTCGACATCTATCACACCAACGGCTGGCAGAATTGGGACTTTTATGGAGGGTTCAACACCGATACGTCGAGGGCTTTTGTCTCCAACGGCGACGGCACGTTCACTGAGCGCGCGCAGGAACTCGGACTCGACGACGCCGAGCAGGGCCGCGGCATCGTTTGCGCCGATTTCGACAACGACGGCGATACGGATATCCTGCAACTGCACATGCACGCCGAGAATGCAGCGACGCTGTGGATGAACCAGACCACGAACAACTGGCTGAGCGTGCGGCTGCGCGGCGCGGCGCCGAATACGCAGGCCATTGGAGCGCGGATCGTGGCGACCATCGCGGGCGAAGATCATCTGCGCGAAGTCACCCTCGGCAGCAACTTCGCCTCGCATAACCCCACCGACCAACTCTTCGGATTGGGTTCGATGACCCAGGTCGACACGTTGACGGTGGAGTGGCCCGACGGGGAACGAACCGTCATGCAGGCGCTCGCCGCCAACCGGGAACTGGTCATCGATCATCCGCAAAGATGATGACCCGCCGCAGTCGTTACCTGCTGGTGTCGGTGCTGCTGGCGGGCTGCGGCGGATCGGGTGGGGGTGGCGGTCCCGGCGGGGGCGTCGGAATCGGGGTACCTCCCACGGTGACCCCGGAACCGCAGGGGCCGGTCGTCGCCAGGCAGTGGACCGACCTGTTGCTGGAGGCGATTCGAAACGACTACGCGCGCCCGACGGTGCATGCCCGCAACCTGTTCCACGTTTCCGCGGCGATGTACGACGCCTGGGCGGTCCACTCGGATACGGCGGCAACCTACCTCCTCGGCAGGCAGATCGAAAGGTTTGGCTGCGACCTGGACGAGTTCGCCCGGCCGGGCGACATTCGCGCCGCGCGGGAAGAGGCGATGAGCCATGCCGCCTATCGGTTGATCACCCATCGATTTGCCGAATCGCCGGGGGTGGCCGATATCAGGCGGTCGTCCGCCCTGTTGATGGAGGACCTGGAATTCGACGTGGACGATACTTCGCTCGATTATGCAGCGGGGTCGGCCGCGGCCCTTGGGAACCATATCGCCGACTGTTACATCCGTTTCGGTCTGCAGGACGGTTCGAACGAGGAGAACAATTTCGCCATTACGAATTACATGCCCGTGAACCCGGGTATCGATCCGACGGAGCCGGGCAATCCAGGCATCGTCGATCTGGATCGATGGCAGTCGGTCTCGCTGCCGATCGCCATCGACCAGGCGGGCAACCTGCTCGAAGACGGCGAACCGCCGTTTCTCGGGCCCGAATGGGGCCGCGTGGAGCCATTTGCCCTGGACGAGGCCGACCTGACCGTCTACCGGCGCGACGATTTCGACTACTACGTCTACCACGATCCGGGACCGCCGCCGAGTTACCGCGGGGCGGAGTCGGACCTCTACAAGCGCGGTTTCTCGATGGTGGCGGTCTGGTCTTCCCACCTGGACCCGAGCGACGGCGTGATGATGGATATTTCGCCTGCAGGTACTGGCAACGTGCTTCGCTATCCGGCCAGCGGCCAGGAATACGATACCTTCTTCGACTATTTCAATGGCGGCGATGCGGGATTGGGCTACGCGACCAACCCCGTCACCAGTGAACCCTACGCGCAGCAATTGGTACCCCGCGGCGACTATACCCGCGTTCTCGCCGAATACTGGGCGGACGGCCCGGATTCGGAGACCCCGCCCGGGCACTGGTTCGTGATCCTCAACGAGGTTGCCGATCATCCGGAGCTCGAAAAGCGGTTCGAGGGCACCGGTCCGACACTGGATCCGATGGAATGGTACGTCAAGGCCTACTTTGCGCTGGGCGGCGCGATGCACGATGCGGCGATCGCCGCCTGGGGCATCAAGGGCTGGTACGACTACCTGCGGCCCATCTCCGCCATTCGGGCAATGGCCGACCGTGGCCAGAGTGCCGATCCTTCCGGGCCCTCGTACTCCGAGGCCGGCATCCCGCTCTTTCCGGGCTACATGGAAGTGGTCCGGCCCGGAGATCCCATCGGCGGCGGCGCCGTCGAGCATGTCGGCAAGATCAAGGTGAAGGCGTGGCGGGGCACGAATTTCGTCGACGATCCCACGGCCGATACCGCGGGCGTGGACTGGATCCTGGCCGAGCGCTGGGTGCCGTACCAGCGCCCGACCTTCGTGACGCCGCCGTTCGCGGGTTACATATCCGGGCACTCGACGTTCTCGCGCGCGGCGGCGGAAGTGCTCACGGCGCTGACCGGCAGCGAGTACTTTCCCGGCGGCATGAGCGAATTCGAGATTCCCGCCAATGACTTCCTGGTCTTCGAACGCGGCCCCAGTGTAGGCATGACCCTGCAGTGGGCCACGTATCGCGATGCCGCCGATCAAACCAGCCTTTCACGCATATGGGGCGGAATCCATCCGCCGGCGGATGACATTCCGGGCCGGCTGGTCGGCGAGAAGGTCGGTCAGGGCGCCTTCGCGCACGCCAGGGACTACTTCAACGGCGCGCGATAAGGACGAGACGCCGGCACACTACTGGAAGAACTCCTCCAGCGCGATATCCAGGTGATGGCCGCGCAGGTCCTTCGCCACGATGTTGCCGGTGCCGGACTCCACAAGAAAGTTCTTCGGCACGCCGGTCACGCGGTAGGCAAGCGCCGCCTCGTGCTCCATTCCCATCCCGGTATCGAACCAGGGCAGATCCTCTTCCTCGGAGGCGATCTCCCAGTCGAGGCGGTCGTCGTCGACAGTGAACGAAAAAATCTCGAAGCCCTGGTCAGCGTACCTGGCATAGGCTTGCTTCATGTGGGGGATCTCGACCCGGCAGGGGCCGCACCAGGAAGCCCAGAACTCAATCAGAACCAACTCGCTCCCGGCCCGTACGTCGGCGAGCCGGATCGATTCGCCATCCAGGGTGTCCGCGACGAAGTCCTGGATGTCCGCCCCGACCTCGAAACGCCGCCGCTCCTCGACCCGTTTCGCCTCGGCCACCTCGGCCCGCGCGAGCCGATCGATGACATACGGATCGTCCGGGGTCATCTCGGCGAGCCCCCGCCAGGCATCGAGAATCCACGGGCCGCCCAGCCAGGCGGTTTCGATGGTGAAACGCCGGGCCAGCGGATCCGGATGGGTGCTCGATATCCGGGCGCGGCCTTCGGTCTCGATTCCCAGCATGCGCGAGTAGGCCGCCGAAGAGCCGTCGACCCGGGCGCGGCGCTCGTCTTCGGTCTCGCCCTCTACCGAGGGAATCAGGCGCAGGTATTGCGCTTCGGCCGCGATGTACTCATTCGAACGCCGCCAGGAGTTGTAGACGGCGTCGTTGTACATGCCGCCCTCGATGGTGAAGCGCCCGGGCCGGGTCATGTTCAATCGCAGGTTGCCCGGTTCGAGGATGAACGCGTTACCCTTCATCGGCGCCATACGCATGCCCTCGTGACTGCGGGCCTCCAGAACATAGAAGTACACTTCGCGCGGCGTATCCACAGCCGCCTCCACCCGAAACGTGCCGTCGGCTCCGAGGGGCGCCCTGGCGATCACGTTCAGCGTCGATTCTGTCGACGATGGTGCACTCCCGGTGGAGGATGCGCTCGAAGCGGCGGTCATGGAGGCACCCGAGGCTGCAGTCGCGGTCGAAGCCGCCGGGGTGGCGGACGCGGCTGCCGTCGATGCCGCTCCCATCGTCACGGCCGCGCCCTCCCCGGTCTCGGGCGCGGGCATGGGCGTCCAGACGACGAAAATGCCGCCGGCGTAATGGGCCGACAAGTCACCTTCCAGGACGAAAGTCGACTCCTGGGCGTAAGACACCGCGCCCAGAGCAGACAACGCAACTATCAGCCAACAGGTCAAACATCTCTTCATGTCAATCTTCCGCGTTTTCGAGCCGCGTGATTCAGTCACGCTCCTATGAGGTGACTACCCTTCCGCACCTGAGTTCAACGAATGTGGACTACAGCCGCGACGCCAGTTCCGCTTCGAGATCTCCGGGCATCAACCTCTTTCCCAAAACCCGCCCATCTGAGTCGAGCAGGTAGTTGAACGGCAGGATGGTAGCGCCGTAGCGGATCGCGACCGGGCTCGACAGCGCCTGCTGATCGCTCACGTCGGGCCACGGCAACTCGTATTCCTCGCTGGTGTCCCGCCAGACCTGTTCCTCGGCGTCCACGGAAAACCCAAGGATTTCGAAGCCGCGGTCGCGGTACTCGGCGCGAAGCTCCTTGAGGAGCGGAAACTGTGCCAGACACGGAGCACACCACGCCGCCCAGAAGTCGATCAGCACGAGTTCGTTTTCGGCCAGCAGGTCGTACAGCCGCACCGGATTGCCGTCAAGGTCCGGCACGGCGAAATCCGTCACGTGCTCGCCGAGCGCGAACCCGTCCACGTTGTCCGCGATCCGGTCCATGGCCTCGGATCGCAGGCGCATGGGCAGCAGTTGCCGTCGAACGACCTCATCGGGGAGCAGCGGCTCCAGCGCGTCGAGAGTGGCCAGCACGGTCGTGGTCTCGTCGCGCCCGCCAAGCTCCAGCGCCAGGTAGCCGGCCAGGGGATCCTCGCGCTGGCGCACCCAGGCGTCAAGCGCGTCTTCCTTGATGGCCTTGAGGGCCTCCCAGCCGGCCCAGGCCCGGTCCAGGAGCGATTCTTCGCCTTCCACCGCGCCCGTAGCGTAGATCCCCGCGTCTTCGAGCGCCTGCTTGCGGGTCATGATGTCCCGGTAGTTTTCAAGCGCTACGAGGTACTCCGGACTGGTCTCCCAGGATGAGATCAGCCGTTGATGGTAAGGGCCGCCTTCGGCGCTGAGCCCCGATACCCAGTCGCCGTGGCTGACGCGTAGATCCTCACCCGGCTCGACGATCAGATCGATGGTCTGATCGGTCTGCCCATCGACCAGCACTTTCAACGTAACGAATCGCGGCGCCCAGGTATCCCCGCGCAGTTCGAACAGCCCGCCGTCGATGGGGGCGGTCGCAAACTCCTCGCGTTCGGAGAGCAGGGCCGTGTACTGAGTCAGCACGACTTCCCCTTCCTGGACGATTTCGCCCAGATCGCCATGGATGCGGTATTCGGTGGTGCCGGATTCGCAACCCCAGGCAAGGCCGGCGAGGAGCGCGACCCGCCAGAGACTGAAACGCCCGAACCCGATTCGCGAGAATCCCATTCGCCAAGACTCGATTCGCCAGGACTCGATAAGACGGAACTCGATACCCTGGAGCACTACTGGAAGAACTCTTCCAGCGCTATGTCCAGGTGATGGCCGCGCAGATCCTTCGCCACGATGTTGCCGCTTTCGGACTCGACCAGGTAGTTCTTCGGCACGCCGGTCACGCCGTAGGCAAGTGACGCCTCGTGCTCCATTCCCATCCCGGTATCGAACCAGGGCAGATCCTCTTCCTCGGAGGCGATCTCCCAGTCGAGGCGGTCGTCGTCGACGGTGAACGAAAGGATTTCGAAGCCCTGGTCGCCATACTTGGCGTAGGCCTCCTTCATGTGCGGAATCTCGACCCGGCACGGACCGCACCAGGAGGCCCAGAACTCCACCAGCACCAACTCGCTGTCCGCCCGTACGTCGGCGAGTCGAATGGATTCGCCGTCCAGAGTGTCCGCGACGAAGTCCTGGATGTCCGCGCCGACCGCGAAGCGGCGCCGCTCCTCGACCCGTTTCGCCTCGGCCACCTCGGCCCTCGCGAGTTGATCGATGACATACGGATCGTCCGGGGTCATCTCGGCGAGCCCCCGCCAGGCATCGAGCATCCACGGGCCGCCCAGCCAGGCGGTTTCGATGACGAGACGGCGCACTTGCGGGTCGGGATGGGTGGTCGAGACCCGGGCGCGGCCTTCGGTCTCGAATCCCAGCATGCGGTTGAAGGCTGCCGAAGAGCCGTCGACACGGGCGCGGCGCTCGTCTTCGGTCTCGCCCTCAACCGAGGGAATCAGGCGCAGGTATTCCGCTTCGGCCGCGATGTACTCATCCGAGCGCCGCCAGGAGTTGAAGACGGCGTCGTTGTACATGCCGCCCTCGATGGTGAAGCGCCCGGGCCGGGTCATGTTCAATCGCAGGTTGCCCGGTTCGAGAATGAACTCGTTACCCTTCATCGGCGCCATGCGCATGCCCTCGTGACTGCGGGCCTCCAGAACGTAGAAGTACGCCTCGCGCGGTGCGTCCACGGCCGCCTCCACCCGAAACGTGCCGTCGGCTCCGAGGGGCGCCCTGGCGATCACGTTGAGCGACGCTTCCGTCGACGACGGCGCGCTCCCGGAGGAGGTTGCGGTCGAAGCGGCGGTCATGGTGGCACCGGAGCTTGCTGTCGCGGTCGATGCCGCCGGGGTGGCGGTCGTGGTCGCGGTCGAAGCAGCCGCCATGGTCGCGGCCGCGCCTTCCCCGGTTTCGGCCGCGGGTTTGGGCGTCCAGACCACGAAATTGCCGCTGGCGTAGTGGGCCGACAGGTCGCCCTCCAGGACGAACGTCCCCTCTTGGGCGGTGGCGGTCGCGGCGACGGCCAACGTTACGACCAGTAGCCATGTCTTCAAGAATCGATTCATTTCAATACTCCTGGTGGCGAAGCCGGGTCCCTACCTCGGGACCCGGTGTCTGCGCCAGAGTTCATACCTCCGATTATAGCGACATGTGTACCGACAGGTTGAGCACCCGGCCGTAAACCGGCGAGGGATTTGTTTCCTGCCCCTCCAGTACCATGCCTTCTTCGTTCGTCGTGCGAATCGTGCCGAAGTCGTCGCCCAGGTTGTTTACCGTCAGCGACAGCCGGGCGCCCTCGGCCCAACCCGGCACGCTGCTGATCAGCCCGCCGTCGTTGAAGCTATAGCTCAGTGTCAGGTCGGCGATCGTGGGCGGATTGTAGACGTTCGTGACCCCGGC
This sequence comes from Candidatus Rariloculaceae bacterium, assembly GCA_965262365.1. Taxonomy (GTDB): domain Bacteria; phylum Pseudomonadota; class Gammaproteobacteria; order Steroidobacterales; family Rariloculaceae; genus UBA6522. The sequence continues at coordinate 4,965,944 of OZ253541.1, read as the reverse complement.
CAATGTGCTGCCGGTCTCGGAACTCGTGGAGATGTCCAGGCCAGCTTCCAATCCCCTGTGGCTCCAGGTGAATTGCGCCGTTGTCGACGACTCGGGCGTCTCGTTGACAACCGTGTCGGTGCCGTCCCTGTGCCCGAGGACGCTGATGACCTCACCGGTCGCGGGATCGACGACCACATCGTACTTGCTGGTCCGGGAATGCCATAGCTGGACACTGAAATCGCCATTGGCGGTCGCGTGCGTGTAGTAGGCTTCAAGGTCCACGCCTTCGCGCTGTACCGACGAAACGTTGATAAAGCGACGCTCCTGAAACCAGATGTCATCCGAGGGATCGTCGGTCTCTCCGGGCAGGATCGTTATGCTGCTGGGCAAGTTTTCCCGGTCGATTATGAAGGGCACGTTGTAATTGATTCGATCCTTGTACTCCGTCTGGTTCCAGGTGACCTTCAGGCCCAGACCGGACGGCGCATTGTACTCGAGCCCTACGTTCAGCGTGTCCGCCGTCTCGGGTTTCAGGTCCGCATTGCCGCCCTCGAGAACGAAGGCTTTCTGCTGACTCAGGCGTCCGTCCGGGAGTTGGACAAGCAGACCGCGGAACGGTCGCGTCTCGCTCTGGCTGGTGCGCCGCAACAACTGATTGAGTTGAGGGGCCACAAACGAGGTCTGCCAGTTCGCCCGCAAGCGAAAGCTGTCCGTCGGCGAGATCACCAACCCGGCTCCCCAGGTGGACGCGCTGCCGGGGTCCGGGAGATCGTCGGCCACTTCGGTGGTACCCAACGCACTATCCGTGTAAACGACGTCCGGTGCGTCGTAGGAATCCCAACGCCCGGACAGGCTCAGCGATACGTCCGGTCCGGCGCCACTCCCACCGGCGAGCGGCAGCAGGCTCTCGACGTACGCCGCGCTGTTGCGGCGGCTGGCGTCGGTGTCGAAGCTCGCGATGTCTCCGATGGGCGATTCGCCGATGTTCCCTATCTTGAATTGCGACATGCTGTCGAGCGCGATTTCCTCGGAGCTGACACCCACGAGCACGCTCACGTCGCCGGCGGGCAGGGACCAGGGTGTGCCCCGCAGCAATGCATCGAAACGCGTCTGCTCGTTGGTGCTGGCGGCATGCAGCGAATCGGTGATGTAACCGGTCAAATCGCCGAAGGGTTCGGCCGCCGGCGGGGGCGGAACTCTGAGCTCACACGCTCCGAACCCGCGGTCGACGAAGACGGCTCCTTTCGCTTCGCACGATTCTTTTGTTTCAAAGAACGTGGTGGACGCTACGACCGGAGTAACTCCATCCGACCTCAAGCCAGCTATCAGACTCGCTCTGTCGACCGGATTAAGTCTCTGGGTGGCGGAGTCATGGGTGGTGACTCCGAAACTGGCCTCCCACTCCCAGCCGCTGTCGCCGATGGAGCCGTCAAGGTCGATACCCAGATCCAGGGTGTCGGAGTCGGTCAGGTTTGCCGGCGCCGGCAGATCGCGGCGCTGACCCCTTATGTGTACGTTCCTGTCGAACGGGTTGGACGGATTAGCCGGGCCCCACGTCTCTCCGCCAAAGCTGAAGAAGCCTCTGTTGTACGTGGTTTCCCGGCTCTCATAGCGGATCCGGAATTCGCCGCTGACATTGGCGTTGAAGTCCCGGTCGAAGCTGAGCGAAACACCGTCGCTGCGGTTCTGGGGCAACACATGCCATCCGGCCTGGGTTTCCGCCCCCCAGTCGGGAGCGCCGAAGTGGGTAATATCGTCAAGAGTGGAATTCTCGTTGAAGCCCACCGGCAGCACGGCGTGGGTTATGTTCATCGCCCGGGCCTTGTCCTCCGCCGACAGCCTGTTGTATTCAGGCTGGGCGACCAGATCGCCGTCCAGGCGATAGACGATGGGGAAAGCCATGCCTTCCTGCGAGCAGCAGAAGCGGACGTCGAACTGCGGTCCGGCGAATTGCGATCGCTCGAACAGGGTGACGTCGCGGTCCGCGCCGTCGAGGCCGGAGTGATCGGAATGGGTGTAGCTCGCCCTGATCCGGGTGCCACCGGCGTTGAAGCCGCCCGAAATCGAGCCACGCCACTCGTCGTAGCTGCCGTCGTTGGGCGTGTTGTAGTTGAGATCCAGTTCGGCGCCCTCGTAATCCCTGCGGGTGATGATGTTGATCACCCCGCCCACGGCGTCGGAGCCGTACACGGCCGAGGCGCCGTCAAGCAGCACCTCGATGCGTTCCACGAGCGACAGCGGAATGGATGAAATATCGGTCACGCCGCCGAGGAAGCCGCTGTGGCCGATGCGCTTGCCGTCCACCAGAACGAGCGTGGACTCGCTGCCGAGGCCGCGCAGGTTCACGGTGGATGCGCCGGTGAAGTTGGTGACGTTATTCAGGTTGCTGCCGAAGCTCTCGACAGTCGAGTTGGCATTCTGCGGCAACTGGCGCAGCACCCGCTCGAGCGTCGCTTCGCCGGAGGCGCGGATGAAGTCCGCGTCGAGCACGACGAGGTTGCCGGCCAGCTCCTCCGGCGTGCGCGCAATCCGCGAGCCTGTGACGACGACTTCCTCGATTTCCGTGGCCGGCACCACGGGCGCCTGCTCCAGCTCGGTCGCCGGTGCGGCCTGCGCGCCTTCAACTTCGGTCGCCGGTGTGGTCTGCGCGCCTTCGATTGCGGTTGCCGGTGTGGTCTGCGCGCCTTCAACTGCGGTCGCCGGAACGACCGGCGCCTCCTGGATTTCCGCAGCCTGCACGCTCTCGGATGCTTCCTGATCGCCCTCCTGGGCCGCTGCAAACACCGGCAAGAAGACAACGATGGCCCACGTGCAGTGTCTGGATGGTGAATTTGCTCCCCTGATCATGACTTCTCCTTCTTGTATCCAAAGCGGCAAGCGGGCCGAAAGCTCACTGACATTCACCGCCTTTCGCAGAATCGTGCAGCCTCGCTCATTATAGCCCCGTCGCACGAAATAGCCCCGTCGCACGAAATAGCCCCGTCGCACGAAATAGCCCCGTCGCACGAAATAGCCCCGTCGCACGAACCTTTGCGCTCCATGCTATATGCATATGCCTAGAAAATATATACCAAGCGGCGCACACGCTCCCCTTCCTGGACAAGTACGGAAGCCCCCCCCCCCAAGGCGCCCGTGCAATATGCGCGCGCCTACCTGTACGCCGAGTCCGAGAAGAACGATGTCGCCTATTTCCTCGACTACCATCTGCGCGTCGTCCTTAAAGCCATTCGGCAAGTCCATGATCGAGTGCCGGGCGAGGCGGCGCCGCGGGCACCGCCGACCCGCTGCTGGCCGGCCAGTGGCACCTGAACAATACCGCCCAGACCGGTTACGCCGACGCTGGCGGCTGCTGAGCAACGCGTTCTACGGCGAGGAGCCCGGTGGCTCAATTGGCGATGCGGTATCAACGGATGCACGGCGCGGGAGAAGGTCCGGGTAGCCCGGGCATTGGAGTCGTTGCCGCAGACCAGCGAAGCGTTTCGGCAGGGGCGATTCTCCTATTCAAAGGTGCGGGCGATGGCGGCGGAACGCTACCAGGTGGTGGTGCAAATCGCGCAGGAGGATCTGAGCGAGGCCGGTATGGTGGAAAATGCTGACGGCGAGCCGCTCAACGTGGGCCGAAAGACCCGGGCGAATTGCCGCTGGCCACTTACAACGAGCGCCGTGGTGTGAACATCGATGCGAAGACAGCCCGCTGCGGCTGGCGGGGCGAGGTAATGGACTACGGGATCGCGATCGAGGCGTTGTGCTGGGAGAGCGGGTTGCGGTTGTAGCGGTCCGGGATGTGGATTTGGCGCTCCGGGCTGGATTTTCGACTCTCCGGGATGCATGTCCGGCCACTGAAGAACTTCCGTAACTGACGTTTCCCGACAAACCCTGAGCGTTCCTGCCGCCATTACGTTTTGGTTGCGAAGTGGCTATTCGAGCCATGGCTCACATCGCCGGTCAAGCTGTAAGCTCAACCTTCAAAATACCAGGTAATTTGGAGAGGCCAGGAAGCGCAGGGGCCGCCATGAGCGAACGCGACGCATTCGACCGCATCCTGATGTCGCTGCACCAGGCCACGCTCGACGACACCCATTGGTCGGCAACTTCGGCGCTCATCGACGAGGCTTGCGGCACCAAAGGCAGCTACCTGATTCACTGCGATGGGAACTCCGACGACGACATCCGCATTTTCCTGGCACGGTTCCTGTTGCGGGGACAACGCAACGAGGAATGGGAGCGCATGTATTTTGATATCTACCACGCCCTGGATGAACGCATACCGCGCGTGAGGCGTCTACCAGACAGCCAGTTGGTCCACGTCACCGACCTCTACACCGACGAGGAATTCAAGACCTCTGTGGCCTACAACGAAGCTCTGTCCGTCGGACAAAGCCAGAACAGCCTCAATGTGCGCCTGGACGGGCCGAACGGCTCACGCATCGTCTGGGTCATCGCGGACCCCGTTGACGGAAATGGATGGTCGTTCGCCCGAACGAAGAGGATTCAACGGCTACTGCCCCATCTCCGTCACTACATAACCATTCGCCAGGCCCTTGCTGAAGCCGGAGCTCTGGGTGCGTCCCTCACCGGACTGCTGCGTCAGTGCGGGATCGGCACAATTCAGCTCGACAAGCGTGCGCGGATCACGGCAGCGACCGACGGAGTCCGGAGCCTCCTGCTTGAAGGCGATTGCCTGTACGATCAGGATGGTTTCCTGAACGCCCGATCACCGCGCGACGATGCTGTTCTACAGCAACTGCTGGCGCGGGCACTGCCGCCGTTCGCCAGGCAAGGCATCGGCGGGTCCATGATAGCGAGCGGCGTGAACGGTCCTCCGGGACTCATGGTACACGTGAGCCCTGTGGGTCATGGGGAGAGTGATTTCGGCGCCTCCCATATTGCCGCGCTGGTGCTGGTCGTGGAGCCGGCTGGTCTGACGCGGATCAATCCGGCACTGCTTGAAGCCACGCTGAGTCTTACGCCGACGGAAAGTCAGGTGGCCTTCTCATTGGCGGAAGGCAAATCCGTGCGTGACATCGCCACGTTGATGTCACGCAGCGAAAACACCATCCGCTGGCACGTGAGGCAGATCTACGACAAGCACGGAATCTCGCGCGCGGTGGAGCTGGTGCGACTGGTGCTGTCAGTCGCCGGCTCCGCGCACACCGGGCATTGACACCGGAGATTGTCGCCTCACTTCAGACAGCGGACCGGCAAGGATTCGAGACCTCGCAACACGATACTCTTGTGGAACCGCGGGCGGTCGGTAAGCAGGCTCATCGACGGGAATCGGTCCAGGAGCATCTCCAGGACGATCCGCCCTTCCAGGCGAGCGAGCGCGGCGCCCAGGCAATGATGGATTCCACGGCCGAACGCGAAGTGTGAGCGCGCGTTGCGGGCGATGTCGAGCCTGTCGGGATTCTCGAACACGTCCGGGTCCCGATTGGCCGCACCCAGCAAGACGACTATGTTGTCACGTTTGCGCACCGGAAAACCGTTCACTTCGCAGTCTTGGAGCACGCGCCGAAAATCCACCTGTACGGGCGAGTCGTAACGCAACAATTCCTCCACCGCCGCCGGGATCAGGGACGGGTCCTCCCTGAGCCGCTGGAGCTCATCGGGGTTGCGAAGCAGGGCGAGTACGCCGTTGCCGATCAGGTTTGTGGTTGTTTCGTTTCCGGCGCTCAACAGCAGGCGAAGCATGTTGAGGGTCTCACGTGCCGTCAGCCGTTCACCCTCGTCCTCCGCTTGTACCAGTGCACTGAGAATATCGTCGCGCGGCTCGGTACGCCGCGCCTCGATGATCGCGCCGAAATAGGCGTCGAACGCCCTGCCCGCCTCGTCCGCGAGCCGGCGTTCGCGGCGGCCGATGATCGGTTCCAGCAGGCGCGCACGTTGCGCTGACCAAACCTTGAACCGTCCTCGATCCTCGGGCGGCACGCCGAGCATCTCGGCGATGACGATTACCGGCAAGGGCTGGGCCACCGCCTTCATCAGATCGAACGCGGCAGAATCGCCGGCTGCCGGGCCGAGAGGTTGCCATTGCGCGGGTCGTTGCCGAAGCGGCGGTGGTCGCGCAGGATGGCGCCCACGTCAGCATGGCGTGTGAACAGCCACGAGTGCATGAGCCGGCTGCGGTGCACCGGGTCCCGGGCGCGCAGAGTCGCGTAGAACGGATACGGGTCCTGAGCCATCCGGGCCGACAGGGGATTGTAGGCCACCCCACTCTGCCGGCGCTCCTGCAGCAGCGCCGCACTCGCGATCGCGGACCGTATCGCGTGTCCAAGCGAATCCATCAATGCCCCTTCCCGGCAGGTTGCCGTGTCCCTGGTCCTGAATTTGCGCCTAGTCCATCAAATTTGATGGGTTCAAACAACTTTTGTTCACGTACCTTTGGGGCATTCCAACAAGAAATGCATGTGATGTTCAGCCAAGGCATGTTCAACAATGTGCCGTCGGTTCGCCAGCGCACCATTGAACTCAAGCGGCGTATACAGGAATCGGCCGCCCATGGCGCGGCAAGCACTCGCACGAGGAGGGTCCTGATTGCGGAGCCGGGGCCACCTGCGTGGCCGGAGCGCGTGCTCGGGGACCCGGTGCTGGAATCGGTAGACAAGATGGTCTGGATGGTGCTTCGCCAGAGCGCGACCAGGGGGCGGTTCCCGAGCTACGCGCAGATCGGGCGAGCGGCGAACGTCTCATCCAAATCAACGGTGTCGCGCGCCATTGCAATTCTTAGAACCACTCGATGGCTGGCACGGTGCGGTGAACGAGGAATGCGTGGAGCGAGCCATGAGGCGAGCCGTGAAGTGGGTGTAGTGGTGTACGCGCTGCACGATGCGCCATTGTCCGTGCCCGACACGCTGTACCTCGATTCAAGCTATCTCACCTTTCTGCAATTCGCCCAGGCGCATCCCCACGCCCGGGTACGGAAAGTCGTGCAGGACATACTGGCATCTCTGCAAGACTCTGTGGACGAAAGGATTCCCCTCTCAAGCAACGCACGTTGACCTCGTTTCCGATCCCGACCCCGCCCCGGTCTCACAAAATCGTCCTCTGGTGGCATTATGCAGGCACAGGACCAGCCCCCCAGAACATGACCGAAACACGGATCACAATCCGAAGAGCCGGGGAATTACTCGGCGAAGGCCGGCCGGATCGCGCTGACGCGCTTGGGGCGATAGTGCATGAGAACGACGCTTTCGGCGTTCGAGATGTGGTTGCCAGCTACAACCTCGTGGCACACGAACTTGTGCCGGAGTACGAGCGCCATTCCTTCGAGGATGTCCATGCTCCGGTGCTGGACTTGATACCGGACGACGGCACCGGCGGCGGCATCCAATGACGGGACGGTCACGCTCGAGTCGCAAGTTGCTGCGTCCCAGTAGACATTGAGCGCAGCAATTGATCAACGCCAATAACTGCTGAAACGAACCAGGAACACGTTGTCGCCGAATCTTGCCGGCAATCCGTGCTAGTGTTCGATGCAACTGCAAGTCGAGGCGATCCACATGTGCAGACTCGCTCAAACGCTAATCCTTGGCCTACTCGTTTACTCCGGCCTCGCCTCCGCCCAGTCCGAATCGATCCTGATCCTCACGACCTACCCCGCGACCGGGTCGTCCAGCACCGCGACGACCATCATTGCGCCGAAGCTTCAGGAATACCTGGGTCGCGAGGTCGAGTTCGACTACGGCGTCGGGTTGCAGGCCGGGGTGGCGGCGCCGGCGGACGAGAGGACCGTCTTCGTTTCCACCATCGGCAACATGGCGATGCTGCCGGCGATCGTGTCCTCGTTCGGTGTGGATCCGCTCGCGGATCTTCGCCCAATCACGAGAATTACCGCCGTTCCGGACGTGCTGATCGCCCATTCCGGCCTGGGCATCGACACTCTTGACGAACTCCTGGAATACACGAGCGCTCACCCGGGCGAGCTCACCTATTCGCACATCGCGCCGCGCAGCATCCACCGCCTGGAGTTCGCCGCGCTGCTGGGTGAACTCGGCATCGACGTTTCGCTGGACGAGTCCGTGCGCGGCTCGGCGGCAGCCATGGAGGCGGTCGCCAACGGGGATGTGGACCTGGTAATTACCACCTCGCCCTACGTGTCACCGCTGATCCAGTCCGGTGCGGCAGTGCCGTTGGTCGTTGTCCATCCCGAACGCATCCCCATGCTTCCGGAGATTCCGACGATGCTGGAACGCGGCGTCGACGGAATGCCGTCGGGTTCCTGGGGAGGCTTCTTCGCGCCTGCAGGGTCATCGGACGAGTTCGTAAAGGAGATTTTCGACGCTGCCCGCTTCGCCATGAGCGACCCCGGGGTCATCGAGGCGATCAGCGCTCATAGCATGGAAGTCTGGCCCAGCGAATCGCCGGCAGTTATCTCGGGACGCAGCCGTACGGCTTGACGCCCTCGCCCAGCAGCGCGTAGTTGCGTTGCGTCGTCACCGGCGCCTGAAAGTTGACGGGGTCGGTCGTCAAGACGCGGATGACCATGCGGCTGCCGGTCTCGTCGATTTCGAAGCGTTCATCTACCACGACCTCGTCGCTCACCGGCACGCCGGTACGGTCGAAATACGGCCAGTTGATGTTGGTCGTGCGAACGACCAGCGTCGAGCCTTCCCAGTGACCCACCGAATAACCCAGCGGGCTCGGCGGCTGCGCTGCCGCGGCTGCGTTCTCCCCGAGGTAGATCGTGCGGACCACGTCGTTTTCCTGGATGTTGAGCGTGATTCGATCGCCATCGTCGACAAAATGCATGGGATGCGGGTTCGACATCGTGGAGGGCATGCCGGGCTTGACGCAACGAATCGCGGGATCGTCTTCGTCGATGTCGTAGGCGGCCATGCTGGCCTCGCCGGCCGGGGTCAATTGCAGACGGAGCGGTCCGCCGCCGCGTGCGTCCGGGTCGATGCTCCAGACGCGAAACAGGCTGCGCTCAGGATTGTCCGTTTGCAGGCTCAGTTCGGCCGCGCCGACGCTGTCCGACCAGCGCGTGGGACGGTTCGGCAGCATCACGGCCTCCCTGCCGTCGGGCAGGAGCATGTTCGTGACCAGCATCTCGTTCGGCCGGACCGTGGAGACGGGCCCGGCGACCCTGACCGCATCGCCGACGTTGAACAGTTCTCGCCCCAGTCCGGAGTAGCGGCCGAGCATGTAGGTCGAGCCGCCTTCCAGTTCCCAGACCGCTTCCTCGCCCGAGTCGGAGGACTCCCTGATCGTGAACGTCACATGAGGATTTCGCCAGTCGATCGCCACGATTTCGGCGTCGAACTCAACGGTCTCGTCCCCGTAGTGAGCGCGGGAATGGTGAGCCTGCGTGGCAATCGGCCCCAACGACGCCGTGCAGAGAACCAGACTGATCCGAGCGATGAGTTTCGAGTAGCGCATGCGATTTCCGCAGTGTGGTGAAGGAGCGGACCACATCATAGCGCGGAGTCGCCACGTATTTCGACGCGACCTGTTGACCGGGCTTCCGTGACGGTATTTGATATAGTCGCAACGATCACTCCACCACGTTGAGAATCGATATGGATAGCCGCGCAACTCCCCTCTTAAGCGTACCGATCGCGCTCCTCTTGTGGCTCCCCCCGGCGGCCGACGCCCACCACTCTCGGACCCGATTCGTCATGGACTCGCCGATGGAACTTCAAGGCACGATCACCGAGCACGCCTACCACAATCCCCATGTCTACCTGACTTTCGAGACCACGGACGCGGCAACGGGAGAAACCCGGGAATGGCTGCTGGAAGCCAACGCTGTTTCATCGGTGCGCAGTATAGGCTGGCGGGCCGATACCTTCCTGGTTGGGGATCGGGTCAGTGTGCGGGGCTTTCCCCATCGCGAGCCGGATCGCAGCACGTTGTTCGTAGACGTGATCACCAAGGCCGACGGCTCATCCTACCGGTCATCGGGCCTCGCACCGGGCTCGTTTCAGGCGCCCGAGGCGCCCGTGGGCGGTTCCACCGATTTCTCGGGCGTCTGGCAGCAGGACTTTGCCAACCGCAACGTCGCTGCCGGATTCAGGCCGGACAGCCTGCCGCTGACTGCCAGTGCACAGGCGGTCCTGGATGAGTTCGACCCTGACGACGATCCGGCGGTCGACTGCATTTCCGAGTCGCTGCCCGGCACGGTCCTGCCGGTGTATCCCGTACAGTTCAGCCGCGTGGGTGAGGATGAACTGCACATCTGGTATGAGCAGTTCGACGGGCGGCGCGTCGTTCACCTCAGGATGAGCGAACATCCCGCCGACATCGAACCGAGCTACATGGGCCACTCCATAGGCTGGTTCGAGGACGGAGTGCTGGTGATCGACACCCGCCACTTCGAGGAAACCGTGTGGGGCCTGGACCGGGGCACGCCCAGCGGGACGCAGAAGCACCTTGTGGAGCGCTATGCGCTTTCAGACGACGGCATGCGCCTGGATGTGGAGTACTGGTTCGAGGACCCGGAATACATGACCGGGGCGGTCACGGTGACCGGCGAGATGTTCCTGAAGCCCGGTTACGAGTTTGAGGCCTGGGAATGCGATGCGGAGGCAGCGAGAAGGCATCTGGCGGTGGAGTAAACTCTGCCCGAATTGAATCGCTCTATTTTCGATTTCTTCCGGTGCGCAAGGCAGCCTCACGTCGATAGCATAAGCCGCTCCAACATCCCTGCCACCAAGGCTTGCGCGTACTCAAACGCAACCGGCAACGTGCGCTCACGGTAGCCTGCCCCTGAGAGTTCCGCCACAGGATAAATTGCGGGGATCGGACCTTCCTCTGACCGTCGTCCCTCCGGGCACCAACCGCCACAGGCCGTCCCTGTCGCCAGCGCCGCGGCCAGCGCTCCCTGGTCCACGCCGGTCTGTCCACCGGAGACGATTTTCAACACGCGATGGCCGCTCCCTCAAGCACGCTAACCCGACTTCCGCAACTCAGCGCCAAAACGGGCGCAAGTCATTGATTTATTGTTGTCCAGAGCCGTAGGTCGGCACTACAAGGCACCGACTGGCAAGCGGTGTGGCCGTCGATTCAGGCGAGGATTCTGGGTGTCGGTTGTTCCGGCAAACGCAGTTTGAGTTGATCCAGCAGGAGTTGGTGTTCCCGTTGCGGTTGAGTATGTCGGGGCAGGATCAGGTACCGTCCGTCGGTGGTCGGCAGATGCACATCGAGCATCTGCATGGTGGCGAACTTCTCCAGGATCGCCCGGGGCGTCAGCCCCGGCGCCCGCGGTCGGGCCAGGTTTTTCAACGTCACGTGCAGACAGTACGCGATGAAGGCGACGAAGATGTGCGCCTCGATCCGATCCTCGCGCTGATGGAAGATCGGCCGGATGGCCAGATCGTGCTTCAGTTCCTTGAACGCCTGCTCGATCTCGCAGAGCTGCATGTAGTAGCGCCACAATGTCGCCGGGTCCTCGCCGGTGAGGTTGGAACGCAGCAGATACCGGCCCTCGCGGCGCCGGGCTTGGCGCAGCCGCTGGCGCCGCAATGAGAACGTGAACGTCTCGGCGGTGACCGCTTCGCGAGCCTTGGGCAGACCGATCTCGACCAAGTGCCAAGCGCGGCCGGCCTCCTTCTTCGCCGCGCCCAGCTTCAGCAGCAACTCGTCGCGCTTCAGCGATTGGTCGCGCAACTCGTGCAACCGCCGCCACAGCTTCTTCAATCGGCGCCGGCGCATGCCGCGCTCCTTCAACACCCGCGCCCGGCTCTGGGCCAGGACGTACAGTTCCCCGTCCTCGCTCAACAGCTTCACCTCCACCGACTCGCGAACCTGCCGCCAAGGCTTGCCCACGAACGCCTTCTCCAGTTTCGTCAATCGGCCCTTGGGCGTGCCCACCAGGTAATGCACCGGCGCCGGCCCCGTGCGCATCGCCTCCAGAGTCTCTTCGGTGGGAATGCCACGGTCCATGATCCAGACCCGGTCCGATCGCCCGTACTGCGCCTCGATCTTTTCCAGAAAGTCCGCCAACGTGGTCTTGTCGGACGTGTTGCCCGGCATCACCTCGTAGGCCAGCGGAAACCCCTGCGGGGTCACGATCAGGGCGATCACCACCTGCACGCAGTCCGAGCGCTTGTCGCGGCTGTATCCGAACCGGCGCTTGTCCGAAAACGTTGGATCGCTCTCAAAATAGGTGGAGGTCAGGTCGTACAGCAGGACGTCGAAGCGCGCGTCGAACAACGTCTCCCAACGCGCCCGCAAAAACGAGAAAAACGCCCGCTTGTGCGCCGCCAGCTTGTCCAGACAGCGGTACAGCGTATCGTTGGCGATGACCGCCATCGGACTGCCCAGCAAGTCGCGCATCGCGCTGTGACCGTACCAATGCCGATGCAACCGCCATTCGCTGCCCGGATCGATCAGCTGATAACACACCAACGTCTTCAACACGTCCAGCCAGCGTGTGCCCTGACGGCTCGACGGCAGCCGGGTACGCCAAAATCGATCCAGCTCCAGCCGATCCCACAACGTCAGCGCCAGCCAGCACGCGCCCCACTGCCGCGGTCGGTGTAAACTCAGCGCCTTGACCTGGATCCGCACCACCTCGCAGGCCAGCTCCGGCGCCTCGCCGTCTTCGGCGAACAGCGCCATCGATCCGGACCCGGAATCTCCCTGCAACACCTCGATCGAACGGCACCACGCCGCGCGCTGACGATCGTTGATCTCGCCCAGGTACAGCACCTGACGCTGAACGACCCGCCCGTCGCGGTTGCGAACGTTCTCCACCACGCTCCAGTAGCGGTGTTCCTTGCCGTCCTTGAAGCGTCTCTTGGCCCGTACGAACATGGACCCATAGCATGCCCCAACCACCAAACAAATCAAGGGGTTAGGTCGGCACTACAGCCCAGATCGTGCGGCTCGATTCAATGAAAACAGGGCGTTACGTCAGCTTCGGCACCCAAATCACGATGAAATTCGATCAAAACTCGGTCGAGTTGCGGAAGTCGGGCTAACAGCACGGCAACCCAAGCAGCCCTGCGGACACAGAATATAGGCGGAACTCCTCGTGGGGCGGATACAGGACCTGGCCGGGGGTGCTCGCCGACTTCATCGCCGCGGGTTACAACATCAATGCGTGTACCTGGCTGGTCGCAAGCGGTCCGAGCCAGCTTGAACTGGTGGTGATCGACTGGTTCCGACGCTGGCTCGGCTACCCGCAAGGTGCCCACGGACCGGCATTTCCGCCTGGACATGAACGCGCTGATTCCATCGGGCTTGACGCGCACGAGTGGCTGTTCCAGCCCCATGAGGCGGGTTGCCTGCTGGTGAAGGACGTGCGCGAGACGCTCCAGGCGATCGAGCGTTTTGGCAATTCGGCTTTGCTCAACAGGGGTGGCTAGTTCAGATCGCGCCGCTGCCAGCTCTCGCCGTCTCGCCGCAGTTCGTAGCTGGGCCAGTAGTGGTTGTCCAGCTTGAGCGTGATCACTTCGGATACGTTGTTCCAGGTGACCGTGTTGAGCCGCACCGATTCGCGGTCATCGCGCCCGGATACCACGTCCAGGAATTCGTCGAGATCCGCGACCGGCTGGCCGTCGACGCCGACAACGCGGCGCCCCGCGTAGAGCCCCGAGCGGCTTGCGGGCGAACCGAAGCTGAAGAACGACACGTACACGCCCTCGGCCTGGATCCCCCGCTGCACGGCGATGGCCCGGTGCGGCGCCTGCAGCAGCGCGCCGGCCCACAGCAGGACGCGGTCGATGCCCGCGCCTTCGAGCGCCACCGTGGGGATGCGGCCGCTCAGTTCGCCGCCGGCGCGGTAGATGGTGACGTCGACTTCGGGGCTCTGGGAAGCGTGTTCCGCCTCCAGGAAAGTATTGGCGACTTCGCCGTTGAGGCTGAGCAGGATGTCGCCGGACTGGAAGAACTCCGCCGCGGGCGATCCTGCCACCACGGATGACACCGCCAGGACCTGCCGGCGCAGGGGACTATGCTGTTCGTAGCGCTGCACCCAGGTCTCCGGTAGCCCGAAGTTGCGCGCCGAGGCCAACGGCACCAGGCTCCACTCCACTTCCAGCGAGCGCAGCGGTTCAGCGGCCTTCATGCTCGCAACCATGTCGATGACGAGATTCGCGGGGACCCCCATGTTGAACTGCGTCGTCTCGCGTCCCTGCTGGAAGGCGAAGCTCGCCCACAGCGCCCGGACCGCGCCGTCGGAATCGATGATCACGCCATCGAATTCGTCCGGACCGTTGACCATGGTGATCGCCTCGAGATTCGACTCGCGGAAGCGCAGCGTTCGCGACAGTGGCAGTTCGGCGGGTATCAGCGCGCGCACCAGGCTGGGCTGGGACAGCAGTGTGTGGTCGGCCTTGAGCCCCACCACTTCCAGTTCCTCTCCGGGAACCGCCGATTCCGAGGAGAACGTGGCTGACTGTACCGGCGTATCCCCGATCAGCGCCGGGTCGTAGGACACCACCGCCAGATTGTGCAGCGGATGGATGTATTCCACCTTGCCGGGCGTCTCAAGTGAACCGGCGAAGGTGACCCGCACGTCGCCCAGGGCCACCGGCACGGTGTTGCGGTCCACCACCACCCAGCCGCGCTCGGCGTCGGCGATGACGCCGGTGCCGTAGAAGTGGCGATCCGAGACGCCGGAAACGGTGTAGGGCATGTCGAAATTGATCAGCACCAGGGACGGCGTGATCGCCTGCACGTGGGAATCGCCGCGAAGCGGAAACGTGGTGCTGCCGGGCGTCGCCTTCGCGGGCGGCGGTGCCTCCGCCAGGCCTTCGCACGGCCAGTACCCCAGCACGTCGTCGCGCTTGCAGCGGCGGGCCGGGAACCAGTTGCGATTGTTGATGATGGAGCGTTGCCGCTCGGCCCTGGGATCGTCGAACTGCACGAATCGCACGATGGCGCGCTGACCCATGGGAAGCTGCTGCACCGTCCGTTGAAAGTCGTCGAGATCGTCCATGGGTTCGCCGTCGAGGCTGGTGATCAGGCTACCCCGCGGAATGGCTGCGGTTCCGAAAACGTAACCGGGGTTGGCGACGTAGACGCCGGATACCGGGCGGTTGAAATGCCGTGCCTGCTGATACGAAAGGTTGTGGAACACGCCCTCGGCGTACTCGACGTATTCGTCCGAGGTGATGCCATGCAGGTCGTCCACCATGAGTTCCCGGCGCAGGGCCTCGCCGCCGCGTTCGACCTCGATCTCCAACATGCGGCCGACGTTTTCGTCCAGAGCCGCCGCCACGGGCACGAATTCGGAGACGAGTTCGCCGTTGACGCGCAACACGATGTCACCGGGCTCGAGGAAATTGCCGTTGCCGGGGATCACATGCTCCACCACCAGCAACCCCGTCTGGTCCGGGAAAGCTTCCCGGGTGAGGGCTTCGGTCTCCTCGAGCAATCCGAGGCGTCGCAACTCGGCGTAGGGCTTGTACACGAATTCGCTCTGCAGTGTGCCCCGCGAGACGGACTTGCCGTCCTGTACCAGTTCGAACGCGCGGCTCACACGGTCCAGCGGCAGGAAGAAACTCGATGCCGCCTGGGAATTGGCGCCGGCGTTGAGCGCCACCACCCGGCCCTCGATGTCGATGACCGGAGAGCCGGACGAACCCCCGGACGTCCCCGAAGCCGCCTGCAGGTAGAAGGTATTGAAGTCGTTGTAGTTGCCGCGTCCGTAGTTGGGCGCCTGGCGGTCGAGGCGGGCGATGGTGCCGGCCAGAATGGAAAGCTGTTCGCCGGCGTCGTTGCCCACCACGCGGATGTCGCGGCCGATCTGGGCCGCCTCGGGCACCAGCGGCAGTTCCGCCGGTTCGATGAACCGCAGCGCCGCCGGATCGTAGCGGAAGAAACCGAAGTCGTGCACCGGATCGCGGTAGACGGGCGTAAGCTCCACTTCCTCCTGGTTGAGGAAGATGGCCTGGGCCACCACCGGCCCTGGCGTCACCACGTGCCGGTTGGTCAGGATCAGGCCGTTTTCGGCGTCCACCACGAAGCCCGTCGCCTGGCTGGACTGGTTGCGTTCGGTGTCAAAGGCCCGCGTACTGTCCACGTGGATCGAAACCACCGCGGTGGATATCTCCTCCAGCGTAGCGTTCCAGGATCGCTCCTGGGCCAGGGCTCCGGTCGCGGCCACAGCGGCCAGCACCGCCGGCGCGGCGATTAGGTTGATCATCTTCATACCCCCGATTGTACCCCCTTTTACCCGACACAAATCTCAAGAAGCGTGCGCGCGGCAGCGTTCAAGCGCCATGCATGCACGCCCTCGCCCACCACCGCCATCGTTAAACCCTACGGCCGATACCTCAAATCCGGCTGCCGCGCCGCCCGCACCTCGTCCAGCCGCCGCACCGGCATCGTTCGCGGCGCGCACGTGCACTCCTCCGGGTCCGCGTGCACTTCCGCGAGGATGTCGGCCATGGCGGCGATGAACCGGTCCAGCGTCTCCTTGCTCTCCGTCTCGGTGGGCTCGATGAGCAGGCACTCCGGCACCAGCAACGGGAAATAGGTCGTCGGGGCGTGGAAGCCGCGGTCCAGCAGCGCCTTGGCGAGGTTCATCGCGGTGAGGCCATGCTCCCTGGCCTGCCGCTTGAGCGTGACGACGAACTCGTGGCACGCCAGCCGCTCGGGATAGGCCGGATCGTATCCCGCCGCCGCAAGCTGCGCCATGAGGTAGTTGGCGTTCAAAACCGCGTAGTCGGCCACGCGCTCCATCCCTAACCGGCCGAGCATCCGCATGTAGATGTAGGCCCGCAGCAGCACGCCGGCGTTGCCCATGAAGGCGGACAGGCGGCCGATGCTCTTCGGATGGTCGGCGGCATCCACCCAGCGGTAACCGTCGGGGCCCATGCCCACGAACGGTGTAGGGAGGAACGGCTCCAGCCGCTCGCCCACGCCCACCGCACCGGAACCCGGTCCGCCACCGCCGTGAGGAGTGGAGAAGGTCTTGTGGAGATTGATGTGGATCACATCGAATCCCATGTCGCCCGGCAGCACCTTGCCGAGGATGGCATTCAGGTTCGCGCCGTCGTAATAGAGCAGGCCGCCGGCGTCGTGAACGATCTGCTGCACTTCTCCGATGCGCCGCTCGAACACACCCAGCGTGGACGGGTTGGTGAGCATGATGCCGGCGGTGCGCGGTCCGACGAGCTTGCGAAGCGCGTCAATATCCATGTCGCCGTCGGCCGCCGTCGGGAGTTCGCGGACGGTGCAGCCGCACATTACCGCCGTGGCGGGATTGGTGCCGTGGGCGGCATCCGGGACCAGAATCTCGGTTCGCTCGGTGTCGCCGCGGTCCAGGTGGTAGGCGCGAATCATCGCCACGCCGGCGAGCTCGCCCTGGGCGCCGGCCATGGGCGTCAGCGAGAACGCCCTCATGCCCGTGACCCGGCACAGCATCTGCTGCAACTCGTACATGCAGGATAGAAAGCCCTGCGAGACGTCTTCGGGCGCCAGAGGATGACGGCCGAGCAAGCCCGGCAGCATGGCGTAGGTGTTACAGCCCCTGGGGTTGTACTTCATGGTGCACGAGCCCAGTGGGTAGAAGTGCGTGTCGATGGAGAAGTTCCGCTGGGAAAGCCGCGTGTAGTGGCGAACGGCGTCCAGTTCCGTGACTTCCGGCAACTGCGGCACGGACTCGCGCAACATCTCGGGCGGCAGGTCCACGGCGACGTCCGCCGCGGGGACCTGGGCGCCCGCCATGCGTCCGGGCCGGCCCAGTTCGAATACCAGCGGCTCGGTCATGTGCAGCCCTCCGTCGCCTCGATGGCGCCGCGGAGCGCCGCGAGGTAGGTCCGGATGTCCTCCTCGGTCTTCGTCTCCGTGGCGCAGACCAGCACGGCGTCGCCCAGTTCCGGGTACCAGTCCTGGAGGTTGACCCCGCCGAGAACGCCCCGGTCCCGCATCCGCCGCAGCACGCCGTGGGCCGCCACGGGCAGGCGCAGCACCACCTCGTGGAACCGCGGCGACGCGAACACCTCGGACACGCCGGGGATGGCCGTCGCGCCGGCCGCCAGCGCCGCCGTGCGGGCGTGACAGGTGGCGGCGACCCGTCTGAGCCCCTCCGGGCCCAGCAGGCTCATGTAGATGGTGGCGGCGGTGACCATCAGGCCCTGGTTGGTGCAGATATTGGACGTGGCCCTGGAGCGGCGGATGTGCTGTTCCCGGGCCTGCAGGGTGAGCGTGAACCCCGGCTTGCCGTCCAGGTCCAACGTGCGGCCCACAAGGCGGCCGGGTAACTGGCGCACCAGGGCCTGTCGGCAGGTGAGGAAGCCGAAGTACGGGCCGCCGGAACTCAGCGGCACGCCCAGGGGCTGACCTTCGCCGCAGGCAATCGGCGCGCCCTCCGCGCCCCACTCGCCGGGCGGCTTGAGCAGCCCGAGCGCCATGGGGTTGACCACGCCGATCGCGATCGCGCCGTTGGCGGCAGCCCAGTCGGCCATCGCGTCCACGGGTTCGAGGACCCCGAAGACGTTGGGCTGCGGGATCAGCACGGCAGTGATGTCCTCTCCGGAGAAGTTTTCCAGGGCCGCAACATCGGTCTGCCCGCCGGCCGGGTCGCAGGGCAGTTCCACCAGTTCGATACCCTGGGCTGAGGTGATCGTCTCGACAACGGTGCGGTAGTGGGGGTGCAGCGTGCGAGGCGCCAGGACGCGGCGCGAACGGGACTTGCGGTTGCGGCGCACGGCCATCAGCACCGCTTCGGCCAGCGCCGAGGCGCCGTCGTACTGGGATGCGTTGGACACCTCAAGCCCGGTCAGGCTCGCCATCATGGTCTGGTACTCGTAGATGACCTGCAGGGTCCCCTGACTGGCCTCGGCCTGGTACGGCGTATAGGCGCTGTAGAACTCGCCCCGGGTCGTCAGCTCCCATACCGCCGCGGGTATGTGGTGTTCGTAGGCGCCGGCGCCGAGAAAATTCAGGGCCATCTCGTCGCGCCCGGCGCGCCGGCGCATGAGACGTCCCACTTCGGATTCGGTGATCGCCTCGGGAATGCCCTCAAGGGCTTCCAGCTTCAGTTCGCCGGGAATCTCCGCAAACAGATCATCGATCTCGTGGACGCCGATGGCCCTGAGCATGGCATCGGTGTCGGCCTGGGTATGTGGAATGAACGGCATGCCCTAGTCGTCCATTTCCGCCAGGATCCGTTCGTAGGCGTCGGCGTCGAGCAATTCTTCCATTTCCGTCGGCGAGGCAGGGGTTAACCGAAACAACCAGCCCTCGCCGTGGGGATCCGCATTGACGAGTTCCGGTGA
Organism: Candidatus Rariloculaceae bacterium; assembly: GCA_965262365.1. Classification (GTDB taxonomy): domain Bacteria; phylum Pseudomonadota; class Gammaproteobacteria; order Steroidobacterales; family Rariloculaceae; genus UBA6522. Next base: position 4,946,790 of record OZ253541.1, on the reverse strand, counting down.
ATCGTCAAGGGCGGTGTTGACTGCGGCGATTTGGCCGGCCAGCGGGGAATACACGTCGGAAGCGGCCTTCACCGACTCCACGACCGCGCAGACATCCCCCGATTCGACTTCCCTGTGCATCTCCGGAAGCTCCACGAAGACAAGGTCACCGAGCGCTTCCTGCGCATGATCGGTGATGCCCACGATCACGGTGCCGTCATCGGCCTCCGCGATCCACTCGTGATCCTTCGTGTACTTCAGATGAGCCGGAATCTCGCTCATGAATTCTCCTCCTTAGTCAGTCGGTTCCAGGTCCACCAGAATCCTGCCGTTACGCACGAACGGTGGCTTGACAACGCGAACGGGCAGTTTGCGCCCGCGAATGAAGACATGGCAGGGGCTTTCGGTACCGGCCGGCACCCTGGCCAGGGCGATGGCCCGGCCCAGGGTCGGCGAGAACGTGCCGCTGGTGACGACGCCCTCACCGGCCGCCGACTCCACCGGATAGCCGGACCGGAGCACGCCGCGACCCTCGAGGATCAGGCCCGCCTGCACCTGGGTCGTACCGGCGCCGAGGCGCTCTTCCAGGCCCCGGCGGCCAATGAACGCGCGCTCGCCACCGAAGTCCACGGTCCACCTGAGCCCGCATTCCAGCGGCGTCACGGTCTCGTCCATGTCCTGGCCGTACAGGTTCATGCCGGCTTCCAGGCGCAGGGTGTCGCGGGCGCCCAGGCCGCTGGGGGCGACGCCCCGCGCCTGCAATGCGTTCCACAGCGCCTCTGCCTGATCCTGCGGCAGCATGATCTCCAGGCCATCCTCGCCGGTGTAGCCGGTCCTGGCCAGCAACCATCCGTCGGCGCGCGCTGCGGTGAACGGTGGTAGTGCGCCGATGTCGGCAGTTCCGGGCACCAGGGGCAATGCAGTCCCGCGGGCTTCGGGGCCCTGCACGGCGATCATCGCCAGGTCGTCCCGCTCCGCGAGGTCCACATCGAAACCGGCCGCCCGATCGTCGAGCCAGGCCAGGTCCTTGTCGCGGGTGCCGGCATTGACGATCAGCCGGTAGCTGTCATCGGCGAACCGGTAGACGATCAGGTCGTCCAGGATCCCGCCGCTCTCGTCGAGCATGCAGCTATACAGCGCCGTGCAGTCGAAGCGGCCGCGCCGGCGGTCCAGCTTGCCGACATCGTTGGCGAGGAGTCGTTGGAGAAACGGCTTTGCGCCCGGGCCGGCGGCATCCACGATGGTCATGTGGGATACGTCGAACATGCCCGCGGCGCGGCGCACCGCGTGATGCTCGTCGATCTGGCTGCCGTAGGCCACCGGCATGTGCCAGCCGGCGAACGGGGCCATTCGTGCACCGGCGCTCAGGTGCGCTGCGTGCAGTACCGTGTGTTTCAGATCGCTCATCGCATTCCGGCCTACCGTGGAGGCGATTCGCCGCCTCCGTTCATCCCCGTCCAGCCGCTCTCCGGATTCAAAAAAAACGGCGGTTTCGCGCACCGCACATGGTTTTCATGCGCAGGCTCGATCCGCCGCTTCTCTGTCCGGTTACCTGAGAGATTAGGCGCGTTGCGCCGCTCACCTTCGGTGGACCCCGCGGGGCCGCTCTCCAGAGCCAATCAGAATCCGCCGTCCGTTTGCCTGAGCGTTTCCAAGCGGTGGTTGCGCCTTCGGCGCTTCGCTCGCCCTGCCCTTCAGGGGCGTTGTCGAGCGAAGTCTCTCCGACGGATTCGTGCGATTGAGGCGACTATTTTAGCTCAAGTCAGCGCGGATAGCGTGTCTTCGGCCCACGAATCTCCCCCCAAGCGTTACAGCGAGCGCTGTCCACACACACCCGCAACCCACCTACCTAAACGACCGGGCAGCCTCCGGCAGGTCGCCGCGCGTTCCAAGCGCCTCGTTCATGAAAAGACCCTTCAGCAACGGTACGCCGTCGACGGCGCTCAACCCCATCGCCCGTAGCCTCGGCATGACCGGCGCAGACAAACGGAACAGCCTGTTCAGGCCGTCCAGGGCCAGGAGCATCTTCAGGTTCTCTCCCTTGCGGCGGCGCTCGTAGCGGCGCAATACCCTTTGGTCACCGGGATCTTCGTCGCGGCCCAGCGCATTGCGGATCTCCTCCGCCAGCACCGCGGCGTCGAGCAGACCGAGGTTCATGCCCTGCCCCGCCAGTGGGTGTACGGTGTGGGCGGCATCACCTACCAACGCCACCCGGGGACGGCAGTACTGGTTTGCATGGATGGCCCTCAGGGGGAAGCTCACGCGCCTGGAAGCGGACCGGATTCGCCCCAGTGCGCCGCCTGCGGCGGTTTGCAGTTCGGCCAGGAAGTCATCCTCGGCGGCCCCGCACAAGGCTTCGGCATGCTCCGATCCGGTGGACCAGACCACGGAACTGCGGCCATCCAGCAACGGCAGAAACGCCACCGGACCGTCGGGCAGGAATCGCTGCCAGGCAGTTTTCTGGTGGCTGCGTTCGGTCGTCACATGGGTAACCACGGCGCGCTGTCCGTAGGAGAACTCGGTGACGGGCAATTTCAGCCGCTCGCGAATCGGCGACGCACTGCCGTCGGCGGCGACCAACACGGTGGCGGCCACCGTCTCGCCCGCCTCGGTGATGACCTCCACGGCACGGTCCCCGGGTTCCACCGACGCGATCCTGGCACCGAAGGACACCCTTACGTTGGTGTCCTGCAGCACCTGCCATATCCGGTCGCGGCACAGGACGTCCTCGACGATGTGCCCGAGATCCGGTTCGCCGGAGTCGGCGCTGTCGAACGTGAGCGTGCCGGCGCCGGTAAACGATTCGCCGTGCCATACCCGCATGAGGCGGTAAGGGCTGGCGCGCGACTCGGCAATGGCGTTCCAGGCGCCCAGGTGCCCGAGGATGTTCTGGGAAGCCCGCGACAGCGCATAGACCCTGAGATCCATCCCCTCGGGATTCCACTGCGGCGCCGGACGAGGCTCGTACAGGCGTATGTCCAGGTCGTCCGCGCCGCGGCCCAGCAAGGCTGCCAGGGCCAGGCCCACCGGCCCGCCTCCGGCGATCACCACGGTACGCGGCGGGCGGGACGACGTGTTCAAGGCGTCAGCCGCAAGCCGCGGGCCAGGCGCGACACGCGACCTCCCAGACCCATGGCCTGGCGGGCCAGCCAGCGCTTGGCGCCCGGAACCAGGTCGAAAGCCATCAGGCCCAGGCCGCGGGAGACCGCCAGAGGCGCGGCATCGATGGTGAACAACCTCATCAATCCGTGGGTGAATTCGGCGATTCGCCGCTGATCGGCCGCGCGCCAGGCGGCGTAGCGGTCGAGCACCACTGCCGCCCCGGGGTCGGCATCGGGGTCGTCGCGGCGAGCGTCGCAGATCAACTCGGCGAGTGCCGCGATGTCCCGCAGCGCCAGGTTGAATCCCTGGCCTGCCACCGGGTGCAGGCTGAACGCGGCGTTGCCCACCAATACCGCCCGAGTTGCGCTCAGCGAATCAGCCCGGACCCGGTGCAGCGGCCAGGCGCTGCGCACGCCGATCTGGCGGATGCGGCCGAGCCGGTAGCCGAAGGCCCGTTGCAGCGCGTCACCGAACGGCTCGTCATCGAGGGCGCCGACGCGATCCCCTTCTTCGCGGGGCAACGTCCAGACCACCGCCATGCGGCCGCGCCCCAGCGGGAGCATGGCGAGGGGACCGGTGGGCGTGAAGCGCTCGAACGCCCGGCCATTGTGCGGCATCTCGGTCTCGCAGTTGAGGATGACGCCCTTCTGGCCGTAGTCGTCCTCGCGAACGCCGATGCCCAGCGCGCTGCGCACCCTCGAGCGCGCGCCGTCGGCCGCCACCAGCAGCCGCGCCCGGATCGTGTGGCTCGATCCGCCCGTGCCGACGCTGGCCGTGACGCCCGAGGCCTCGACCTTGAAGTCCTCCAGCCGCCCGGGCGCCAGGCAGGTCACCGCCTCGGCGGCGCGGATCTTCGGCCACACGGTGCCGGTCAGTACCCTGTTCTCGACCGTGTAGCCCAGCGCGGGGACGCCTTCCTGGGTGGCGTGGATCCGCGTCGCGCCGAAACGGCCGCGCTCGGAAATGTGAATGGTCCGGATGGGCTCCGCCTCGCCGGCGACTTCGTCCCAGACGCCGAGACCGTGGAGAATCCGCTGGCTGCCGCTGGCCAGCGCCGTGGATCGGTCATCGAATCCCGGCTCTTTCAGGTGCCCGGGGTCGTGCTCCTCGACCAATACCGTGGAGACGGGAATCTGCGCCAGGGCGTGAGCCAGCGTCGAACCCACCAGCCCGCCGCCGACGATGAGCACCTCGCACTCGGTTGGCATGGATCGCACGTCTCGGGCCGGCCCGCGGAAACTCAGTGGACCCGGTCCATGAACGCCTCGATCTCCTCGGCGCTCGATGGCAGATCCCGGCTCAGAATCCGGGGGCCGTCCCGGCTCAGGTGCACGTCATCCTCCAGGCGAATGCCGATGCCCCGCCAGCGGGCGGCGGCCTTGTCGGCGTCGCTCGATACGTAAATGCCGGGTTCAACGGTCATGACCATCCCCGGTTCCAGCAGCCGCCACTGCTGATCCAGCTTGTAGTCGCCGACGTCGTGCACGTCGATGCCCAGCCAGTGCCCCGTCTTGTGCATGAAATACGGCCGGTAGGCCCCCTTGCTCACCAGGTCCCCGAGCCGGCCCTTGAGAATCCCAATTTCCCTGAGACCGCGGGTGATCTCGCGCACGGCAGCGTCGTGGGGATCGTTCCAGTGATTGCCGCACCGCACCGAGTCCACCGCGGCGGCGTGGGCCGCGTGGACGATGTCGTAGAGTTCCCGCTGGGGCTCGCTGTAACGGCCGTTGACCGGAAAGGTGCGGGTCACGTCCGACGCGTACATGCGGTACTCGCAGCCGGCGTCGATGAGCACCAGGTCGCCGGACTTCAGTGGGGCCCGGTTCTCGGTGTAGTGCAGGATGCAGGCGTTGGCCCCCGAGGCGACGATGGGCGTGTAGGAACACTGGGCGCCGTGGCGGGCAAACTCGTGGCGGAACTCCGCTTCCAGTTCGTATTCGTGCATCCCCGGCTTGCAGACAGTCATTGCCCGCCGGTGCGCGGCGACGGCGAGCCGGGCCGAGCGCTGCATGACCCCGATCTCGTTGCGGCTCTTGAACAGGCGCATCTCGTGCAGGAGATGATCCAGGGACACCAGTTCGTCGGGCGCGCCGCCCCGCTGGCGGTTGCTTTGCAGCCGGTGCATCCACTCCATCAATTGCCCATCGAATGAGTCCGACGCTCCCATGGCGTAGTAGACCCGCTCGCTGCGCTCAAGCAGCCCCGGCAGGATCTCGTCGATATCGTCGATGGGGAACGCGTCATCGGCCGCATGGCCGGCCACCGCACCCTCGGGCCCCGCACGAAGGCCGTCCCATCGCTCCCGCAGCGGATCGCGCTCCCGGCAGAACACGATGAACTCGCCCTCGGGCCGGCCGGGCACCAGTACGGCCACGGATTCGGGCTCGCCGAATCCCGTCAGGTAGTAGAAATCGCTGTCCTGACGGTATTCGTACCGGGTATCGCGGCTGCGCCGGCAAACGGGGGCCGCCGGCAGCACGGCGATCCCGCCGGACCCCATGAGTTCCATCAGGTGTCGGCGGCGTCTGGCGTATTCCCGGGATGCCGCGGTTTGCGCAGTCAAGGGGTCCGTCTCCAGCATTTGGGGCGGACAATGCTACCACTGCGCGGCCCTCTGTTGACCCCTGTGGCTACCCGGTTCTATAGTGATTCGATGAATTCCGAGGCCGGCAATCACCACTTCGAGCTGGAGCTTGTGAGGCTCGAAAAACGGCTGGACGAGTTGCTGGTCATCTGCCGGCAACTTCAGGGTGAGAACGTTTCGCTGAAACAGCGACAGGACAACCTGATGGAGGAGCGGGCCAAGTTGATCCAGATGAATGACCAGGTTCGGTCCCGGGTAGAAGCAATGATCACACGGCTCAAGGCCATGGAAAACACGCCGTGAGCGAGATGTTCGCGCACATCACGATCCGGATACTCGAGAAGGAGTACCAGGTCTCCTGCCCCGCCGAGGAGAAGGCCAACCTGCTGGCGTCGGTGGAACTGCTCAACAAGAAGATGCGCGAGATCCGCGACAGCGGCAAGGTGATCGGGCTGGACCGCATCGCGATCATGGCGGCGCTCAATATGGCCAATGAACTGTTGAGACGATCCGGAGACGAGCGACAATTGAAGGACAACATCGTTCCGCGCGTCCGGGCCATGAGCGAACGCCTCGATGCGGCGCTGAAGCCCGACCAGCGGTTACACTCATAGTGCTGGAACCAACCGGCACCAAGTTACGGCGCTCCCTGTAGCGTGCGATGCGGATTGGACAGACTTTCGACCCTAAATCTTGACCTCGGGGTTGTGTTCTGTCGGTGGCGTTGTGCAGACCCGGCCTGGCCGGGAAGCCTTCAACCACCACGGCTTACCCCACCTATTGCTCTGGTTCGAGGGCAACGGTCCGCAACGGCGCCAACGGGGAGCGTCATCCTTTCAGGGGGCGTCCCGACTGCCTTTGGCAAAAGTCCCGCGCCGCGCCCGGACACCGCGCCGTGAGCATCTCAACGGGTGCTGATTCCCGCAACGCCCTGCGCCGCCGGATTCGGGAACGGCGCAGGTCCCTGTCCGGGGCGCAGCGCCAGACTGCGCAGCACCAGGCCGCGCGCCGGCTGCGGCGACTGTCGCCGCTATGGCGCGCCAGGTCCGTGGCGATCTACCTGGCCGTGGACGGCGAGGCCGATCCGGCGCCGCTCGCGACCGGCGCGTACGCGCGGGGGCAGCGGATTTACGCGCCGGTGCTGCTCGGGGAGACGCTGCGATTTGCACGACTCACGTACGATACGCCGCTACGCGAGAACCGCTTCGGCATCCTTGAGCCGGCCACCAGGGATTGCATCGACCCGCGGCATCTGGACGTGGTGATCGCTCCCCTGGTGGCTTTCGACGATTCGGGCACGCGGATCGGCATGGGCGGCGGTTTCTACGACCGCTGCTTCAGCTTCCTGAAGGAACGCACGTACTGGCTGAGGCCGAGGCTGATCGGCCTTGCCTTTGAATTTCAGCGGCTGCAGACAATTTCCCGCAGCGCCTGGGACATCCCGCTCTGGGCCGCGGTCACAGAGCAGGGCACCTACCGTTTTCACACCAGGGGAACAACGGCATGAATTACTGGCTCATGAAATCCGAACCGGGCGAATTCAGCATCGACGACCTGCAGGCTGCACCAGGCGGCGAGACGTTCTGGGACGGCGTGCGCAACTACCAGGCACGAAATTTCATGCGCGACGACATGAAAGTCGGCGATGGGGTGCTCTACTACCACTCCAATTGCCCCGAAACCGGCGTCGTCGGCATTGCCACGGTCTGCCGTGAAGCCTACCCGGACCACACGGCGTTCGATCCGGATGACAAGCACTTCGATCCCAGGAGCGATCCCGACAACCCGCGCTGGTGCATGGTGGATATCCGCTTCGAGCGCAAGTTCACGCGGGTTATCCTGCTGCGTGAACTGCGCCAGTTCGTGGACGGACCGCTCAGGGACATGTTGCTGCTGAGGCGCGGCAACCGGCTCTCGATCACGCCGGTGACCGGCGAGGAATGGGACTTCATATTGAACCTGGAATGAGGGGGTCGGGCCCACCGCTTCACGGCCGGGCATATTGCATTGCACGCGAACCTGCCAGGTGAGCCTTCGGGAAAAGGAACCATCGTGACATCGGACGAAAAGAAAGAACTCGCCTCCCTGGCGGCCCTGGAACAGGTTCGCGGCGGCATGACGCTGGGCGTGGGCACCGGCAGCACGGTCAATTTCTTCATCGACGCGCTGGCAGCGCGGGCGCCTGATCTGGAGGCCGTCGTTTCAAGCTCCGAGGCTTCCACGGCCCGGCTGCAAGGGCACGGGATCCGGGTGACGGAACTGGCGCGAACCGCGGATATCGACCTCTACGTGGACGGCGCCGACGAGGCCACCCGGCACCGGCACCTCATCAAGGGCGGCGGCGGCGCACTGACCCGGGAAAAGATCGTGGCGGGGGCCAGCCGGCGCTTCATCTGCATCGCCGACGACTCCAAGCTGGTGGGCGTGCTCGGCAAGTTTCCGCTGCCGGTGGAGGTCATCCCCATGGCCCGATCCTACGTCGCCCGGCAGATGTTCAGGCATGGCGGCCAACCCATCTGGCGGGAGGGATTCGTAACGGACAACGGCAATGAGATCCTGGATGTCCATCATTTGAAGATCATCGATCCGCCGGAACTGGAGACGCGATTGAACCAGATTCCCGGGGTGGTGACCGTGGGAATCTTTGCGCATCGGCCGGCCGACGAGTTGCTGATCGCGGGTAACGACGGGGTGAAGTCGATCAAGTAATTCTCATCATCGGCCCTTGCGCTTATGTTGGCAAAGTTTGCTAATATTTGCCATCTTGAATCTCGAGGCACGGGAGAGCCTCAGGTGAGAGATAACGACCGACGCAGATTCCTCAAGTCCACCCTGGCGATCGGGGCCGTTGCCGGATTGGGCACCCAGGCAGCGCGGCAGGTCGCGGCACAGGAGCGGCCCCGTCCTTCCGGCAACCGTTCCGTCATGGACCTGGTCGCCCCGAATCTGGACGTCGTGCGCGTGGGCCTGATCGGCGTGGGCGAGCGCGGCACCGGCTTTGTCCACCACTTCTGCAATATCGAGGGCGCGCGTGTCACCGCCATCTGCGATACGCAACAACCGGTGCTCGACCGCGCCGCAGAGATCATGTCCGATTACGGCGAGCCGGCGCCGGCACTGTACACCGGCGACGACTACTCCTGGCGAGGGCTGCTGGATCGACAGGACGTCGATGTCGCGGTCATCGCCACGCCCTGGCAATGGCACGCGATCATGGCCGCCGAAGCCATGGAAAGCGGCAAGCACGCCTTCGTGGAGGTGCCCGCGGTGACCACGGTGGAAGAAGCCTGGCGGCTGGTGGATACCGCCGAGCGCACCCGGATGCACTGCATGATGATGGAGAACGTGTGCTACGGCCGGGACGAGCTGATGGCGCTCAACATGGTACGGCAGGGCGTGTTCGGCGAACTGCTGCACGGTGAAGCGGCGTATCTCCACGAATTGCGCTGGCAGATGAAGGAAATCGACTACAAGACGGGGTCCTGGCGGACCTTCTGGCATACGAAGCGCAACGGCAATCTCTACCCGACCCACGGCCTGGGTCCGGTCGCCCAGTACATGGGCATCAACCGGGGCGACCGGTTCGACTACATGAATTCGATGAGTTCACCCGCCGCCGGACGGGCGGCGTATGCCCGGCGCGAGTTTCCACCGGAGCACGACCGCAATCAGCTCACCTACATCAACGGCGACATGAGCACCAGCCTGATCAAGACCGTCAACGGCCGCACGATCATGGTGCAGCACAACACGACGACACCGAGGCCTTACTCGCGCCACAACCTGATCCAGGGCACCAACGGCGTCTTCGGCGGGTTCCCGAACCGCATCGCGCTGGAGCAGGGCGGCGGCGAGACCTTCCACGAGTGGGACTACGACATGGAGACGTGGCAGGCCCGGTTCGACCACCCGCTCTGGGTCGAGATGGGACGGCGAGCCGAGCAGCAGGGCGGGCACGGCGGCATGGATCACCTGATGTGCTGGCGGATCGTCGAGTGCCTGAGAAACGGCGAGCCGCTTGACCAGAGCGTCTACGACGCCGCGGCCTGGTCCGTCATCGGCCCGATCAGCGCCGAATCCGTCGCCGACCGGGGCAACAGCAAACCCATTCCCGACTTCACACGTGAAGCGTGGCGCGCGACCGAGCCGCTGCCCGTCGTGGGCGGGAGCGCCTGATCCTGCCGTATTGTCAGTCGTCCGGGGTGGCCGGCCCAAGGCTGGCGCGCGGGCACGTCACGCTGGAATTTTCGGGAAGTACCTCACCTGAGGCATGCCCTGGAAATCAACATCCTGGGTCCACAATGTCGCGCCGGTAAGCCGGGCCGTGGCCAGGATGATGCCGTCGGCCATCGCCAGGCCCCTTTCGTGCGCGAGCCGCGCCGCTTCCAGGGCAAGCGCACAGGACAGTGGGATTTCCCGGCCGCGGCTCATCAAGGCAGCCGCGCGAAGCGCATCGTCCTCACCGCGCCGGCGCAGCACCACCCGGAAGACTTCGTGGACACTCACGGTCGGCACCACGAGCCGGGTTGCATCCGAAAGCGGGTCGGCAAACAGGCCGGCGTTCGGCCCATCGGTGAAGAATTCGATCCAGCCGGAGGAATCGACCAGGTTGAGCGGGTTCGCGGGCACGGTCAGAATTCACGGTCCGGCTCGCGCTCCAATCGCGGGTCCATGCCGGCGAGGAATCCCCTCATCTCGCCGATTTCTCTCACCGGCACAAGCTCAATGCGGTCCCCGTAGGGGACGACCTGGAGGCGCTGTCCGGGCCGGATTCCAAGGGACTCGCGCACCAGTTTGGGGATGACCACCTGAAATTTGGGGGATACTTTCACTTGTTGCACGGTGCTCACCATCGATCGAGAAAACGTCATACGACTCTAACATGAACGCGCCGGGGACGCGCTCTCCCGAGCGACCCCTCGATTCGCCCATCGCAGAAACTACCCACTCACCACTCCGCGGCGAAGGACCCGGACTGTGTAGCAGCGGGACTTGTCCTCAACTGTTGATCAGGTAACCGCCCTGCCGCACACACACCCGATCGGACCGGCGACAAGCATCGCCAAGGGTGAACTGCGCTTGGCCGTCAGCCGAACCCGGAAAATCGCCGGCTCAACGGCCCGAAAACGCCGACCCGGGGCCGCTGGCTACCAATCCATGTCGCCTGAGCCGCCTCCGGTCGAACGAGTGCCGTCCACTCCGTCAAAGTCGCTCAATCGGCGCAATCGGTAACGGATGCGAGCTAGCAGGCGGCGCTCAGGCCTTCAGATCCAGTGCGCAGGAGAGGATACCGACAGGAGATACGCCGCACCGAGGCCCAGCCCGGTTGTTCAAGACCGGACACTGCGGCTTTCAATTTCTCGATCCGGATACCTTGCCCAGATCAACGGTCCGATCGACTGCGCCATCGGCTGCGTCGAGTGGGTCGAGGTCTGCGCCGACAATCAGATAGGCAACGCCGGGCCGCCACCCAACATTCGAAACGCCCGGCCTGGGATTTACCCACCAACTGGACTCCACGTTGAGCACGAAATCGTCAAGGCCGTCGCCATCCACATCTCCCACCGGCGACATGCCATGCTGGCCACGTTCTTCCCACAGGAATAGCCACGTGTGCTCCGCCACATCGTCCAGCGTCAGCGTCGCGGCGCTATCGCCGTCACTGCTCGAAAACGCCGAGCCGAGCAGCAGGTACGCGGATTCTCCCCTGGCGGATCCTCCCCTGGGTTGGTTCCAGAAGGTCATGAGCAAGTCGTCCAGGCCGTCGCCGTCCACATCGCCAGCCACCGCAACGCGTCGGATCTCGCCATGGCCGGTGCCATCGATTTTCCACCCGTCCGTACGGCCGACATGGCTTATGTCGATCAGCCCATCCAACGAGCCGTCAAGACCATCAAGTCGATCCAGCGAGCCCGCGTCGCTCGAAAAGACGTACACCGCGCCGGGCGCATCGCAGCAGTTGACGACGATATCCTGGGTGCCGTCGCCATCGATATCCCCGATGGAGAGGGTCCGTCCCAGTCCACCCCAGGTGCTGGCCGTCTCTCCGACGATTTTCCACGACCCGGGCTCGGCTGCAACGTTGCCGAGACTGATGAGACCGTCGGCCGCGCCATCGGCCGCGTCCGCGCTGGCAACGCGGCTGCCATTCAAGATATACACGGCGCCGGCACGACTAAGCCCTGCGCTATGCGTCGGGGCCGCCACGAGAAAGTCAGGTGTCAGGTCCCCGTCGAGGTCCGCGATCGCCAGCGCTTCTCCTGCAGAATCCGATCCAGCCTCACCCACGAGATGCCAGACACCCGATGGGTTCGGATCAAGTCCCGGCTCCCGCCCCGACTCCGCCAGATGCTCACCGGACAGCAGGTACGCTGTTCCCGGCTGGTCGCGGCTGGCCGCCCACGGGGCGCCCAGCATGACAAACGCCGGAACCTGCACTTCACGGTTCACCAGCGCGTCCGCCATGTCTGCGGGATATGCGCCGAATCCGGTCCGCCCATAGGGAGCGTGCAGCACCCACTCACCGGGTCCTCTCAGGGACTCCAACTCAATGAAGCGGTCGGAATTGCCATCTTCCGCATCGAGCGTCGCAAGGGCCGCTCCCGACAAGACAAATGCATCCCCCCGTTCCCCCACCAGCGAACCCACAAGGAAGTCCGCAACTCCATCGTTGTCAATGTCGCCAACGGGCGCAACGGCAACGGCGTTGGATTGGCCTCCGCCCGGGCCTGCAAACTGCCAGGAATTGCCCTGGCTGCGGATACTTTGCAGCTTGACCACGCCGTCCCTCGTGCCATCCGCCGCATCGACGTTCGCCAGGTCCGCGGCTGAAACCAGAAACGCCTTGGCCGCCGCGCCCAGGAAACCAAGCAACAAGTCGGGACGCCCGTCTCCATCCAAATCGCCCGCGGTCGCAGCCCTCCGGCCCCTCAGACCGCCCGGCTCATCGTCGACGAATTTCAGCGACGCCCAGCCGGTTCGCGACACGCCGTCGTCGGTCTCGGAGTTGTCGCCAATGCCATCCGCGTCCGTATCGGTTGTTTCATTCGCATCGAGCGGAAACTCATCGGCGTTGTCGCCCACGCCGTCCAGATCCGAGTCCATCGTCTCCGACGGGTCGCCCGGAAATGCATCCGAATTGTCGCCGACCCCGTCGCCGTCGGAATCGGTGTGATCGGACGCGTCCAACGGAAAAACGTCCGTGGCGTCGGGTACACCATCGTTGTCGTCATCGAGATCCGCGTTGTCGCCTACACCGTCCGCATCGTGGTCCCGCCACTCCAGTTCGTTGTCCGAAAATGCGTCAACCGGGTCGACAAAACCATCCCCGTCGGTATCCGCGTGCCCGTTTCCGAGCCTGGCAAATTGATACCGAACCGCCTGGAGACTGGCCGCCGCGTCGGCCGCGTCCGCTTCCTGTCGGTCGACGCCGCACGGAAGCGGTGCGGTCCCATCGCCCTGGCATTCGCGGGCCGGGTCCGAAAATACGTCCAGCCCAATGCCGCCGCGACCGTAGGACATGATGGTCGCGAAATCGTTCGGGACATCGTGGCCCCGTGACCACCGCCACGTGCCGACCGACTTCTGTGCCGCCGAATGTCCATTGCCGAAAACGTGGCCGAGTTCGTGAGTCAACACCCACGCGCCGCAGCCCCCCTTGACGTTGGCCGTCCACGTCCTGCTTGGGGTCGCGCCGTCACGCTGCACGGTCTGCCACGGTACCCAACCCCTTGAGCCGAAAATCGGCACTCTTGCGTATCCACAAGCCGAACCCGGCACATGCGGAGTAAACAACACATTGACATCGGCTCCGTGCCGGCGCATCTCGGTATTCAGGGTTTCAAGGTCGACGCGCGCAGCCCAATTGGACTCGTCCACCCGCGTGGGCACCGTGCCCACGAGCCGCAGGCGAATGCCGACGTTGTTCGCACGATACGTCTCGTTTGTGAGCGAAAATACATGGGCTATCCGTGTGGTGGCGTCTCCCTCATACAGGTCCGGAAACCCCTGGCTGTAAAACACCAGGACATCGATGGTCGAATCGCCCGGCGTCGACGCGGCGTCGTCCGGGTCGGTACCCATGAGTCGCTCGTTCGGATCGGCTACACCGTCTTCGTCGGTGTCCCTCAGGTAGTCGAGATCGCCGACGCTGAATGCGGCGGACAGGTCGACGGGAAACTCCATTCTCACGTCGTCCAGAAGCACCCAGTTCGGACCCCTCTGCTCCTGGAGAATCAGTCGGACTTCTTCCTCGTCCGGGACTTCATCGGTGCCCGGATCGCTCTGTGAAGCGATGGTTATCTGTCCCTGCGCAAGCGGCAAATCGATGGTCATTCGGCCCGGTTCGCTCAGAATGGCGGGGGTCATATGCCCGTGCGCGGGCAGAGAATTCGACACGGGAATGCCGCCGAAATCACGCGGATGGTCTTGCAAGTCAGTACTGTCGACGTGATGACCCACGGCCCGCATCACGACACGCAACGGTCCGCTGGGGGTGTCGCGGAAACTGCGCACCCCCGCGGAGACAGTAAATGTCGTGCCGTCGCTCCCAAGCTCGCAAGGGCACTGGAGGTAAATCCCGTCGTTGTTTGCGAGGACACGCGCCGAAAAGGCCAACGCGGCCGGCATCAGCATTGCTATCAGCGTGATTCGCCACCGACAGTGTGCCCTGGAGTTCGTCATCAACCGCCCTTCCAGCAAGCAATGTGGCCCGAATTGAGTCCGCCGATCATGACGTAGTACCGCATTAATTCAATGTAAGTGGTCCCAGACCAATGCCGACCGGATCGGTACTTCCGCCCACGCCGGAACTGAAGAACTCGATTTCTACCCGGCAAGACACCGAGCTGGCGCTCGTAGTAACGGTACCGGAGATATAGAAGTTCTCCGATTCACCCGCCGACATATTGCCCAGAAAATCACTGCCCACCCGCATGTCGTTCGCGAACCCGGTGACGCCAACGCTCGACGCAGACACGTTTGCGAGAAGGGTCCCTCCCATCGCGATATCAACGGTTGGCGATCCGGGGAATGCACGACTGCCGGTACACGATGAATTATTTATCGAGAAGTCTGAACCGGTGCTGCCGCCATCATCAGATGCCTCCACGGTGATCGTGAAGGTGAGTGAATCGGAGTCGTCGTCCTCATCCGTCACGGTGTAGGTCATGGCGTAGGTGCCCGCCGTGGTCGGCGTGCCGGTGAGCTGGCGCGTGCCGGCGTTGAACGTCAACCCGGCCACGGAAGGCGCGAGGCTGTAGGTGAGCGTGCCGTCACCGCCGCTCGCTTCCGGCAGCATTAACGTGTCGATGGCGGTACCGACCGTGTACGTCTGGTTGCCCGGCCCGGCATCCGCGGCGAAGCTCGGCGAGGTGTCCACCGGCTCCATCCCGCCGCCGCCCGTCATGGGGGGTGTCTCGGGCACCTCGGTGCTGCCGGCGATCCGGTCGATCCGCCACACGCCGTCGCCCTGATGCGAGGCCTCGAAATCGTAGACCCGCCCATTGATCGTCTGGTTGGTGATCCGGATACGGATACCGGCCAGGAACGTCAGGAACGTACCCCTGCCACGGTCGTTGACGCTGAACGCGTCCGTCGTTCCGGGATAGGTACAGCTCTGCCCAATGCTCACCATCAGACTCACGTAGCATTCGCCCAACGATCCTGTCTGGGTCGTGCCGGCACTCACCGTGATGGTGAAGCTGAGTATATCGGTGTCGCCGTCCTCATCCGTCACGGTGTAGGTCATGGCGTAGGTGCCCGCCGTGGACGGCGTGCCGGTGAGCTGGCGCGCGGTGGCGTCGAACGTCAACCCGGGCACGTTGGGCGAGAGGCTGTAGGCCAGGGTGCCGTTGCCGCCGGTCGCCACAGGAAGCGTCAGTGCATCGATCGCCGTGCCAACGGTGTACGTCTGGGCACCCGGGCTGCTTGCACCGCGGAAACTCGGAAAACGATCCACTTCGCCGGAACCCGCCGCACGACCGGCCACGGTGCCCCGGGTGACGGTCCCATTCGCAACGGTGCATCCGTCAGCCGACGTGCAAGTGTATCTCGTGCCGTCGCTCAGCTCGAAGTACCCACCGTCATTCAACGCGATCGTCGTGCCGGCGCCGGTGGCCGTGACACTGCCGCCGGATGTCGCCGATGGAATGAAAAGACCGGACGTGGGCACGCCGGGGAGCGTGTCATCAACCCCATACGCGGTCTCGACAACCTCACCGCCGCTGTCCTCGGCCTCCTCAACGGACCAGCTCCCGCCCAGCCACGTCCCGTCCGCCGGGTAGTCGGTGCCGATACAGTTCGAGGCGAACCAACCCGCCGTGTGCGTGGAAAAGTACAGGTTCGCAGCGCATACATCGTCGTCGTCGTAGGTGAGCGTCAATCGGCCCGCGTCAGCGCCGATCGCAGAATAGCCGTAGCTCCCCATGTAGGTGGTAGAAACACCGTCGATCTGCGCCGTCTCGGTGAACCGCTCGCCCGTCTGCGCATTCCACGTAGAATCGTAGACTTCGCCTTGGTAGACGATCGTACTGCCAACGAATCGTTCGCTGAATGCCGTCGGATCCGCCGGCGCCGCACCCGGCGCCGCCGTCGTTGAAAGGTTGTTCCAGTACCCGGCGCTGGCCGCAACGATGTTGACCACCTGTAGCGGCTGGTCCGAGGTGACCGTCAGCCGCCACTTGCCGGTGCCGGCGCCCAACTGGCCCGTGATGGCGGTATCGCCGGCTTCCAGTTGTTGTACGGTCAGCGTCTGCGCACCCCCGGCTGCCAGCATCAACGT
Organism: Candidatus Rariloculaceae bacterium; assembly: GCA_965262365.1. Lineage (GTDB taxonomy): Bacteria > Pseudomonadota > Gammaproteobacteria > Steroidobacterales > Rariloculaceae > UBA6522. The sequence goes on along the minus strand of OZ253541.1, from coordinate 4,930,345 downwards.
CACGTCTCCCCCGGTGGCCACCGCACCGCTGTCGTCGCGCCCGCCGATCGTCACCGCGGCCGCGGCATCGCCCGGATTGATCAGCCGCAGCCGGCTGACCTGGGTGGCGTCGCTTGCGGGGTTGAAAATCGGCACTTCATAGGTGGCCGGGTAGGAGGGGTCGTTACCGAGCCCCTCCCCCCGCAGACCCGAGCGTGCGCGATTGACGCACTCGGTTCCTCACCTGACAGGTTCGCTCAAGGAGTTTCGTCCTTGATCCGCAGGTTGAGGAAGACCGCTCCCTCGCCTGTTCGGCTATCCACTGCTGTTTCGTGTACGTGTTTGTGGAACTCAGCGTTTCCTCCAGCGTTTCCCATCAGTGGCTCTGTACAAGTGACGCCCCGCTTCCCTCCAGCGGGTCCCGAGGGCCACGGTTCCCCGCCTTCACAGGTACTATCAAGGCGCTACGACTTCCTGCCCTCGCATGTCCTTCGGCTTATTGTTTTCGCCAGCCGGTTCCACGGGTGCCTGTCGGAATTCGTGTCCGCATCGGGCGGTCCCGCCGCCGTGCAGGCCCGGCGACGGGCCGGGGTCTGGATTTATGCTGGCAATCCCCTTCCAGCGTCGTTGCCCGTGGGCGTGAGCAGGACCTCCCAGGTTCCCAGGCGATCCATTCCGTGACTCTGCGCCGGTCCACGACCCCGGACGACCCGTTGCGCCTCACCAATAGCGGCGCTTCCGGTGCTGCCCCCACACGATTAACAATGAAGGCGTCATCGATTCCGATTTCGAGGCTTCCTCCGCCGCTTCATCACCTGCTGTCTACGCTTCACGACGGGCGTTGCCGCGCGCCACGCAAGACTTGCTTCCGGCTGGCGGGCTGCGCCTTTGCCGGGCGGGAGTCGAACCCGCTGGATCGCTACGAGAGGTTTCAGTTTCAATTCATAGCATTCTCCTCTCCAGGGCTTTCCCTGGCGCAATAACCGTCCGATCCGTCGACCGAGGCACCGCGCACCGTGTCGTGCATCGCGCTCAGCGTCCCGTCGGCGGCGCGAACGAACGCCAGGGGCACGATGGAAAGATCCGTCTCGATCTGAAGACGCGCATCGCCCACATTGGTACCGATACCCCCGGTCAATCCCAGGGTCGCGTTACCGGAGGCAAGGTCGGTGGCGGTGAACTGAACCGCCGCCGAGGCATTCAGTGTGAAGGTGGCGGGACCGGAGCGGGTGCCGGCGTCGTCGATGGCGTAAATCTTCACCGTCCCGGGCTCGCCGCTGGAGTTGAGAATCCGCAGTCGTCCTTGCGGCGCGTCGGAAGTGAACGCCGACACGAACAGCGGGATCGTATATTGATCCGCCAGCGCCACTTGCCCCCACACCAGCAGAAAACCGGTGACCAGGAAGCGCTTGAGCGAGCCTCGTGCGTTAGTTGTCATTGTTGCCCTATTGAGGTTTCAACAATCGGCAGATAAATATCATGGCAGGTAAGTTACGGATTCGGACTCACAGTTATTGGCCGTGTTCTCCTCTCCGGGAGCCTCTTCAATGCACGCCGTATATGTACTCGTTCCGAAACTTGCGGACCCTACTCGTACACGGCTAAACGTTGTCGTTGCACCCGAATCCAAAACGGGTATGTCTCGATAGGTCGAGCTACCGAATCGCAGTTTCGCAGGCTGCGATCCATTCGGTCCTCGGTTGACCACGATTACCGACATGTAGATCGGGTCGCCGACAGTGGCGTTAATAGTTGGATAGTGGAGGGTGGCGCTCGATATCGCGAGATCATATGCGGGAAACGGCCCCCCGCCGAAAACCACAACAGCGGCTGAACAGTTGTTCCCAGAAATCGATTCTTCCGCCACCGGGTCGACGCAAGCGCCGTAGTAATAAGTTCCGGCGACCGCCGGGGCCGGCAACGTTATCGTCTGGGGACTGGCGCCATCAACGGCCAGCGCGTTCACGGCGCCTGTGCCAACCTGCGTATCGCTGGTCGAAATCGTCCTGTCTTCCGAGCGGTAATAGCGTAGCGTGGTAGCGGTGGACGCCATGGTTCCCTGATTGCGCACGGTAGCGGTGAACATGAACGAATCCCCGCTCGCCGGGGTGGTGTCGCTTACCGAAGGAGACGCGACCGCCAAGTCGGGTCTGTCGGGCGTGGGCGTGATGAAATAGACCTTGTTGTCGAAGAAATCTACCGCATAGAACCTGCCGTTGGAGAATGTGATCCCGCCTATCCGGGTAAAGCTCTGTTCCGGGTCGAAGTCGGAAGCCGAATCGCGCTGACCCGAGGCCTGGTAAGCAAAGACCAGATTGTCAAACCGATCAACCACGTAGAACCTGCCGTTGGCGAATGTAATGCCGTTCGCGAACCGATTGCCCGGGGCCAGATCGAAGTCGGAAGCGGAATCGCGCTGGCCAGAGGCCTGGTACGCAAAAACCTTGTCGCCTAAACTGTCAACCACGTAGAACCTGCCGTTGGCGAACGTGATCCCGGTCGCACTCCCATTGTCAGAGTCCAAATCGAAGTCGGAAGCGGAATCGCGCTGGCCCAAGGTTTGGTACGCAAAGACCCTATCGACCGAACTGTCAACCACGTAGAACCTGCCGTTGGCGAACGTGATCCCGGTCGCACTCCCATTGTCAGAGTCCAAACCGAACTCGGAAGCGGAATCGCGTTGGCCTGAGGCCTGGTACGCAAAAACCCTGTCGCCCGAACTGTCAACGACGTAGAACCTGTCATTGGAGAAGGTAATGCCGCTCGGGCGGGGATTGCGGACACCCATGTCGAAAGTCTCTGTCCCGATCTGGATGTCGCTGACGGTGATGAGCACCCCGCTGGAACAGTTGTTCCCGGTATCGGATTCTCCGGACACCGGATCGACGCAAGCACCGTAGTAGTAGGTTCCAGCGGTCGACGGGGCTGTCAGGACAATCGACTCGTCACCCGTGCTCGATGCGGCAAGTGCGCTCACGGCGTCCGTGCCGACCTCCGTATCTCCCGTGGAAATCGTGGCGTCCGTCGAGCGGTAGTAGCGCAGGGTAGTGGCAGCCGACTCGCCGGTGCCCTGGTTGCGGACGGTCGCGCTAAAGGTGAAGGTCTCGCCTTCGTTCAGCGTGTTGTCGCTGACCGAAGGGGACTGGACCACCAGGTCCGGCTCAGAAACCTGACCGCAGGTGACGTCGTCATCCAGCGGGCATGCGTCATCCGTATCGGAAACGCCGTCGTTGTCGTCGTCCGTGTCGGCGTTGTCGCCAATCCCGTCGCCATCCGTGTCGACGGACTCGTCCGGATCCTGCGGGAACGCGTCGTTCGCATTGGGCACGCCGTCGTTGTCGTCGTCCCCGTCGACCATCCCGTCGCCGCCCGACTGCATGGGGCCAGGATAGACATATACCTTACTGCTGGATTTATCAACCACATGGAACTTGCCGTTGGCGTAAGCGATACCACCAGCTCGATTGTTCCCGGCGGCTAAGTCGAAGTCGTAAGCCGAATCGCGCTGCCCGGACGGTAAGTATGCATACACTCTATTCTCATGCTCCTCGAGCACATAAAATCTACCGTTCGCGTAGGCGACCCCTGAAGGATAGGGAAGAAGGCTGTTGTCAACACTCAAATTGAAGTCGGAGGCCAAATCGCGCTGCCCGGATGTCAGGTACGCATATGCCTTTCTATCGTTGCCCAGATCGGCCACATACAGCTTGTCATCGGCGTAGGCGAGCCCGTTGGCAACATCGTTCTCGGCAATCAGGCTGAAATCGGAGTCTGAATCGCGCTGCCCGGACGGTAGGTATGCATACACCTTGTCGTAGCGCTGATCGACCACATAGAACTTGCCGTTCCCGTAGGCGATCCCGGTGGCCCAGCTATCGGCGCCAAACAAGTCGAAGTCGAAGGCCGAATCGCGCTGCCAGGACATCTGGTATGCGTATACTTTCTTGTCAGACTTGTGGACCACATAGAATCTGCCATTGGCGTAGGTGATACCGTCAGGAGAGCGGTATTTGGGGTCCAGGTCAAAACTTTCTATCTCCATTCGGCTGTCGCTGACTGTGACGCGTACCGCGCTGGAGCAGTTGTTCACCGTACTGGACTCACCGGACACGGTCTCGACGCAGGCGCCGTAGTAGTAAGTGCCCGCGCCTAACGGGGCCGTCAGGCTGATCGACTGGTTGCTCGTGCTTGATGCGGCAAGTGCGATCACGGCGTCCGTGCCGACCTCAGTATCTCCCGTGGTAATCGTCGCGTCCGTCGAGCGATAGTAGCGCAGGGTAGTGGCAGCAGACTCGCCGGCGCCGTGGTTGCGGACGGTCGCGCTGAACGTGAACGAGTCCCCCGGCCCGGGGCTAACGTTGCTGACCGAAGCGGACTGGACCACCAGGTCCGGCTCGGAAACCTGACCGCAGGTGACATCGCTATCCAGCGGGCATGCGTCATCGGTGTCCGAAACGCCGTCATTGTCGTCGTCCGTGTCGGCGTTGTTGCCGATCCCGTCGCCATCCGTGTCGACGGACTCATCCGGGTCCTGCGGGAACGCGTCATTCGCGTTGGACACGCCGTCGTTGTCGTCGTCCCCGTCGACCATGCCTCCGCCGCCCGTCGTGGGCGGTGTCTCGGGCACTTCGGTGCTGCCGGCGATCCGATCGATCCGCCACACGCCGTCGCCCTGGTGCGACGCCTCCAAGTCGTAGACCCGCCCGTTGATCGTCTGGTTGGTGATCCGGATGCGGATACCGGCCAGGAACGTCAGGAACGAACCCCTGCCACGGTCGTTGACGCTGAACGTGTCCGTCGTTCCGGGATAGGTGCAGCTCTGCCCGATGCTGACCGACAGACTCACGTAGCACTCGCCCAACGATCCTGTCTCGGTCGTGCCGGTGTTCACCGTGATGGTGAAGCTGAGCGTATCGGTGTCGCCGTCCTCATCCGTCACGGTGTACGTCATGGCGTACGTGCCCGCCGTGGACGGCGTGCCGGTGAGCTGGCGCGTGCTGGCGTTGAAGCTCAGTCCGGGCACGTTAGGCGTGAGGCTGTAGGTCAGGGTGCCGTTGCCGCCGCTCGCCTCCGGCAGCGTCAATGCATCGATCGCCGTGCCAACGGTGTACGTCTGGGCACCCGGGCTGACCGCCGTGCGGAAAGTCGGGAAACGATCGACTTCGCCGGAACTTGCCGGACGCCCGGCAACGGTGCCTCGGGTCACGGTCCCATTCGTAACGGCGCATCCGCCCGTCGCCGTGCAGATGTATCTCGTGCCATCGCTCAGCTCGAAGTACCCACCGTTATTCAACTCGATCGTCGTGCCGGCGCCGCTGGCCGCGACACTTCCGCCGGACGTCACCGATGGAATGAAAAGACCGGACGTGGGTACGCCGGGGAGCGCGTCATCGACCCCATACGAGGTCTCGACAACCTCACCGCCGTCACCCTCGTCCTCCTCAACGGACCAGCTCCCGCCCAGCCAGGTCCCGTCCGCCGGGTAATCGGTGCCGGTACAGTGAGAGGCGAACCAACCCGCCGTGTGCGTGGAGAAGTACAGGTTCGCAGCGCACACATCGCCGTCGTCGTAGGTAACCGTCAATCGGCCCGCGTCAGGGCCGATCGCAGAATAGCCGTAGCTCCCCATGTAGGTGGTAGAGACACCGTCGATCTCCGCCGTCTCGGTGAACCGCTCGCCCGTCTGCGCATTGAGCGTGAAGCGGCTGCTGCCCGTGACGTACACAACCGCATTCCCGACGAATCGTTCGTTGAGCGACTCAAGATCCGCCGGCGCCGCTCCCGGCACCGCGGTCGTTGAAAGGTTGTTCCAGTACCCGGCGGTGGCCGCGACAATGTTCACCACCTGCAGCGGCTGGTCCGACGACACCGTCAGCCGCCACTTGCCGGTGCCGGCGCCCAACTGGCCCGTGATGGCCGTATCGCCGGCTTCCAGTTGCTGCGCGGTCATCGTCTGCGCACCGCCCGCCGCCAGCATCAACGTCACGTCTCCCCCGGTGGCTACGGCGCCGCTGTCGTCGCGTCCGCCGATCGTTACCGAAGCCGCCGCATCGCCCGGATTGATCAGCCGCAGCCGGCTCACCTGGGTGGCGTCGCTTGCGGGGTTGAAGATCGGCACTTCGTAGGTGTACCCGTCCGATCCGCCGACCGAGGCACCGCGCACCGTGTCGTGCATCGCGCTCAGCGTCCCGTCGGCGGCGCGCACGAACGCCAGAGGCACAATGGCCAGGTCCGTCTCGATCTGAAGGCGCGCATCGCCCACGTCCGTACCGATACCCCCGGTCAATCCCAGGGTCGCGTTACCGGACTGAAGGTCGGTGGCCGTGAACTGCACCGCCGCCGAGGCGTTCAGCGTGAAGGTGGCGGGACCCGAACGCGTGCCGACGTCGTCGATGGCGTAGATCTCCACCGTCCCGGACTCGTCCGTGCCGTTGAGGATCCGCACCACCCCCTGCGGCTCGCTCGATGTGCCCGCGGGCACCAGCAGCGGCACCGAATAGTGTTCGGCTTGCGCCGCCGAAACAAACAACAGCAGACCCGCGAGGACAAGGCGTCGGAAAATGCTGCTCTTAATTTTGATTAGCCTTCCCGGCCTGCGGCGAGCCCATGCAGCAGTCAGTTTGCGGAACATGTTCACCAGCGTCGAATACCCTGGGTAGGGATTGCGCACGATATTGACGAACCGGGCCGCCGGTCAAAAGCTCCATCCATGCGGCACTCACCGTGGCGATGTGCGCGACACGACCGCGTCCCTCGCCGTCGAACCCATTCCATCGCCTCCATCCTCGGCTCGCGACGAACGTCCGGGCGTGTTCCGGAACCGAAGATCCCCGTCCACCGGCTTACCGGCGCGCGCGAGCGATGAAAAAATACGTACGAAAGCCATAGTAGAAGAATGGCGCGCCGATGTATCTCCCCAACATTGGGGGAGAGGAGGCGTTTTTTTTTCGAACGGTTTCAGTCGGTTACGGCGAGGCGGGCGCGGCTTGCGCCGGTTCGCCCCGCGCCTGGCGCTCCACGCGGTCACGCCCTCGCGGCGGCCCCGGCCAAATCCCACCCCGACACGTACGACCGCGCCCGGGCGGCCCGCAACCTGTGGGACCGCTGCGGACCCATCGACGGCACCCACGCCAAGGCCTATCCATCCGGTGACCTCAAGGGCGAGCCGAAAGTTGTCCATGTGATCCCTGTTGAATATCGGTTCATGGTGGGCAATTCGGTTTCTGAGGATGCGTAGCCGGTCCAATGCCGCGTGGGCTTGCTTGCGGTTCAACGAACGTACATGTGGAAACGCAGAGCGTAGCGCCGGGCGCCAGAGGGTCATTTCGTAATTTGCCCTGCGGTTCAACTCCGCGATTCGGCCCCCGTTACCGAGCAACGAGACCCAGAAACCGAAGGACAGTCCAGCGACCATTTGAGCAGCTGTAACGTACTGGCGGCCCGATTGCTCCAGATGCATTTTTAAGCGCACGACCCGCCGCACGCCTCCGTCGTCCAGCCCGGTCCTGGGGTTCTCGTACCATGCCGGGCCGTACCTTGCCGAGAGTCGGCTAACTTTCAGCCGAAACAGGTGGTGCGTTTCGGCGAGAATCACTGGTACATCTCGCGGGGGAATACGCACGCGGCGACGCTGCGAGCCAATCGACTGCGGCTGATGTTTTCCTCCTTCGCCTACGTGATCATGCACGGCTTGCGACGGCTGGGCCTGGCCGGCACCCGCTGGGCGAAGGCGCAATGCGGCACCGTTCGGGTGCGGTGGCTGAAGATCGCCGCCAGCGTGCGGATCACCGCGCGCAAGGTCTGGCTATCGTTCTCCTCGGTCTACCCGTACCGAGACGAGTTCGCGGCCATCGTGCGGGCACTGAGACGGGACGCGATTCGGGCGCCGCCCGCCTAGGCCGGTTCGCGAACCCCACCGCACCGAAACGCCGTTTTCGGCCGCTTCGATCGCCTCCAGCCCGTCCACCCGGCGGATCGGAGACCCTCTACCCGGCTCGCACCCTGTCCCAACCGTACAAAACGCTCCCTCCACCGGGCTGAACCGTCGCCTTCACATGTTGGTGACGGATGCGGCCCAGAATCCCTAACCATCGCGGAAGCTCATTGAGGAACAGCAGCACGATGTATAGCCCAATCGCTATCGCAAGTAACGCGGCGAGACAGCCCAACAATGGCGAGGGCGAAGAAGGCAAATTCGAACTCATCCCGTCCCTTGACTGGTTGCTAGGGAGCGCATTCAATTCTCCGTCCAAAAAAATTCAGGGTTATTGGGCTGAAATATAATTTTGAAGGAGATCACTGCAAGAATCCATTGATACATCTGCTGTGATGAGATCCTGTGCTGTCAACAGAAAACCCCGACTGCGGGGTGCAGTGGTTTTCCGTTGACGCGCCTGTGCTTCAGCGCGACTCTCTCGCGCACGAGCGGCCGGGAGTCCGGGTCGCGGCGACGAGGCAAGCGAAGGAGGACGCATGGAACCCTTGTACAACGCCGCGTCGGGCTGACCGCTTGGGGACGCAGCCACCCGCGTCACTAACGGGCGCGAGCCTGTAGTGACGCGGGTGGAAAACGCGATAACCGCGCGGGTTTTCGAGGGATTTTCCAAGTGCCCCGCGATTGATGGACGGCTCAAATGCCGCCCGAGACGAATTTGTCCGCGGCCACGGCGGTGAATGTGGCAACGAGGGTGCCCGTCCTCGACGCGAGCGCGACAGCGTCAGCGTGAATTCGGGTCAGCGCTCCGGACCGGTTAAACAGCGCGAAGGCCCGCGGGCCGACGGTCCATTGTTCGACTTCGCCGGGTTCGCCCGGCCGCTTCGCAAGAAGTTCCACACAGGCGTGCCCGCCCAGGGCAGGTCCTGCATTCCACCGAGCAAGCCGAAGGAGGTGTTGCATGTTCGACGCGAGGTTCCTTGGAACCCGTTGGTTCGGCGCCGAAACATCCCCTCCGGGGAGCACCGGCGTGGCCTCAAGCGAGGCCGTTTCAGGTTGAGGGCTTGGTGCCCCATGACCGATGCCGCTTCGGCGGTCCTGGCTTGCTCCGGCAACCAGGGGTCAGATCAACTAACCGAAGACGACGCACCGTGAGAAACCTGAATTACCAACTCAAGCAATTGTGCCGGCGAAACCGCGACGGCGGTCACGTCACACGCTACAACCGCGAGCGGATGCTGACGCTGTTCGCCAACCAGCTCCATGAGATGGGTTTCCACCACATGGTGGCGCGGTCGCTGAAACCGAAACACGTGGAGGCGCTGGTGAAGCGGTGGCAGGACGACGGAGTCTCGGTGGGCACGATCAAGAACCGTCTCTCGGTGTTGCGCTGGTGGGCGGAGAAGGTGGACAAGCGCAACGTGATGGCGAGAAGCAACGATCATTACGGGGTCGGGCGGCGCCGGTACGTGGGCGGTGAGTCCCGGGCGCTGGAGCTCGATGCGGAATCATTGGACCGCATCGGCGACGCGCACGTGCGCCTGAGCGTGGAACTGCAGCGTGCGTTCGGCTTGCGCCGGGAGGAGGCGGTCAAGTTTCGTCCCGCCCTGGCCGATCGAGGCGACCGGATATGTCTCAAGGCGAGTTGGACCAAGGGCGGCAAGGCGAGAGAAGTTCCAGTGCGCACTGCGGCGCAGCGGGAGTTGCTGGACCGGGTCCACGCCCTGGTCAAGGGCGGTGCGCTGATTCCGCCGCAGAGAAACTACCGGGAGCAGCGCCTGGTCTACGAGCGGGAGACCGCCAAGGCGGGGCTGAGAACACTGCACCGTCTGCGCCACGCGTATGCGCAGGCGCGCTACGAGGAGTTGACCGGCTGGAAAGCGCCGGTGGCCGGCGGGCCGTCGTCGAAGTCACTTTCCGACGATCAGCGGGCGAAGGACTGGGAGGCGCGGCTCGTCATCAGCCGGGAACTCGGCCACTCACGGCCCGACATAGTCCGGGTGTATTGCGGCACGTAGCGGCGTCCGATCAGCCCCGCAGGCGTTCCACCGCCGCGTCCCGGCCAATGCCGGCCATTCTGTCGAAAATTACTGAACGGTAATAATTTCAAATCGACAGTCACGCAGTACCGAAATTTAACCTTGAAACGGCACGACGGTGCCGTGCTCGTCGCAAGCGTAGGTTGCCCCTGCTGCATCAGCCGACAGCGCTGCTCGAACAAGTCGTTTCGGAAATACGCCCCCTCCACCGCCAAGGGTGTGCTCCGGCGGCGCCTGCACCGCGGCCCACTGGAATTGCATGCAGCCTATGCTACAGCCGGAAACGCCACGACCTGTCCATGCGCCAGGCCCGTGACGTAGTCGCCCCACGAATTCATCAGCTTGCGTCGCTTTTCGAACAGGTCGGAGCGGGCGTAGGCCGCTTCGGCAGCGTTCGGAATCGTATGCGCCAGCGCCGCCTCCATCACGGCATGGGGTGCGCTGGTGCATTCGGCCGCCCAATCGCGGAACGAGCTCCTGAATCCGTGGGGCACGCTTTCGATTTCACTGTCCCTGCAGATTCTGGAAAACGAACTGTCCGCAAGCAGTCCGCCTCGACTGGATGGAAAGACCAAGCGCGAGTTGTCGGCGCCTTCCCGCGCGGCGCGCAACACGGACAACGCCTGATCGGAAAGAGGTACCCGATGCTCGCGCCGCGCCTTCATCCGCCCGGCCGGGACTGTCCAGGTTCGGGATTCAAGATCGACCTCATTCCACGTCGCGCCCCGGACCTCGCCCGACCTGGCCGCCGTCAATATTAAAAACTCAAGACCCAAGCGGGCCGCAGGTTGTGCCTGGGCTGACCGAATTCTGCCGAGCGCATCCGGCAGCCTCGAATAAGGCAGCGCCCGCTGGTGATTGCGCGGACCCCCTCGACCTCGGGGCAACGCGGCTGCGACGGCATCGCCGGCCGGATTGTCCTGCCGGTAACCTTGGGCAATGCACCACAGCATGATTCTGGAGATTCGCTGACGCACGCGGCGGGCCGTTTCACGCTTTGTATTCCAGATCGGAGCGAGGCACGCCATCACGTCGGCTGAGGTGATATCCGTGACGCGCTTTCGACCCAGGCGCGCAAAGGCATACGTTTGCAGGCTCGCCCGCCATTGCGCTTCGGACTTCCCTCCGGGCGCCCATGAGGGCGCGTACAACGCAATGACTGATTCGGCCGCCGACCGGAATGTGGGTATTGCTTGCATCCGCATGACCTTGCGCTTCGCCGCCAGAGGATCCTGACCGCTGAACGCGCTTTTCCAGTTCTCGAGCGCCTTTTCCCGCGCTTCGTGGAGCGACACCTTTGGATACGGGCCCAGGCCCAGATTCCTGCGCCGTCCGCTCACGCTGATGCGCTGCACCCAGCTCTTACGCCCCGTGGGCTTGACGAGCAGCGCAAGCCCGGCACCACCGCCATCACCGTACTTACCCGCCTCAGACACCGTCCGAGCAAAGGCCGCCGTCAGTTTTTTTGCTCTCATCGCCCCGTCCCTCGCGTTTGTTACCCCTTTTGTTACCCCTTTTTGGGGTTAGTACCAGAAATCGGCAGAGACATCAGGAGAAGCCTCTGCAAACGAATCCGATACAGGAGAAAACGATATTTTATCAAAAATATCAGCTAGTTAGAATGGCTTATCGAGGAAAAAAGCAGCACTTTCAATGCCTTGGAAAGTGGCTGGGGGAGAGGGATTCGAACCCCCGCTGGCGGAGTCAGAGTCCGCAGTCCTACCACTAGACGATCCCCCAGTGGTACCGGTGCCGGCCCACCCGGACATAGCACCTGGAACGCCGGCTCCGTAGTGCTCGTTTAGCGCTAACGCTTGGAGTATTGCGTCGCCTTGCGGGCCTTGCGCAGCCCGACTTTCTTGCGCTCAACCTTGCGTGCGTCCCGGGTAACGAAGCCCGCCTTGCGCAGCGACGGCCTCAGCGTGTCGTCGAACTGCAGCAGTGCGCGGGTGATGCCGTGACGGATCGCGCCGGCCTGACCGGTGGTGCCGCCGCCGCGCACGGTCACATCGAAATCGAACCGCCCCTCCATCTGCACCAGCTCCAGGGGCTGGCGCACGATCATGCAGGCGGTCTCGCGGCTGAAGAACACATCCAGATCCCGGCCGTTGACCAGGATCCTGCCGCCACCCGGCTTCAGGTAAACCCGCGCCGTGGATGTCTTTCGCCGGCCGGTTCCGTAACAAACCTGTTCGCTCATGCGCTATAGCTCCAGGGGCTGAGGTTGCTGCGCAACGTGGGGATGATCCTCGCCGCGCACGATCTTGAGCTTCCGAAGCATCTGCCGCCCCAGCGGGTTGCGAGGCATCATGCCCTTGACCGCCAGCTTGAGCACCTGTTCGGGGGCGCGCTCCAGCATGGATTGCAGCGATTCGGACTTGAGATTGCCGATATACCCGGTGTGCCGATGGTAGATCTTGTTCTTGAGCTTGGTGCCGGTGACTCGAATCTTTTCCGCGTTGACCACGACGATGTAGTCGCCGGTATCCACGTGGGGCGTGTACTCGGGTTTGTGCTTGCCGCGCAGCCGACGCGCAATCTCGGTGGCCAGACGCCCCAGGGTCCTGCCCTGTGCGTTGACCAGGTACCAGTCGTGCTGAACTTCGTGCGGTTTTGCGGAAAACGTTTTCACTGTGCAATCGGAGCCGCCGGCACCCCGCCAATCAAAGAGGCGCGATATTACGCGCCTGCGCGACCCCCCGCAAGGCCAACAAACCACTCACGTCAAAAGGGCTGTCCGCACGCACCCATACCTGACTCGCCCAACCACGACTAGCTCAACTACGACTCGCCCAAACGATATAATCCCCCCATGTTCCCAAAGAGCGAAAAACTCGACACGTTGATCGCAGCCGCCGACGAGGCGCTGCGCACCCTCACCGCGCCCCCGGCCGCGGCCCGGCCATCGCCGGCCGCCGACATTCCCGACAGCGAACTCGGTCCCGACGCCCGCCGCAGCAGCGTCGCCCTGATGCGCGTCAATCACGCCGGCGAGATCTCTGCACAGGCCCTTTACCGCGGCCAGTCGCTGATGGCCCGTTCCGACGAGACCCGGCGCCATTTGCTCCAGGCCGCCGAGGAAGAACAGGACCACCTGGCCTGGTGCGCGCAACGGCTGGAGGAACTCGATGGGCGGCCGAGCCGGCTGGATCCGATCTGGTATGCGGGCAGCTTCCTGATGGGCATGGTCGCCGGGATACCGGGAGACCGTGTCAGCCTGGGATTTGTCGCCGAAACCGAACGGCAGGTGGAAGCACACCTGGACGACCACCTCTCAAAGCTGCCCGAGGCCGACGCCCGGAGCAAGGCTATCCTGGAACAGATGAGCGAGGACGAAGCCCACCACGGCACCACCGCCGAGCTTGCGGGTGGCGCGGCACTGCCCGATCCGGTGCGCCGTGTCATGGCCGTGGGCGGTAAGCTTTTGCGAAGCTGTTCGCTCTGGATCTGACTCCGGGCAGATCCGTCACTTGAAGCCGCGCTGGGCCTTGATCCGCTCGTAGGCGGCGCGGATTTCCTGGGTTTTCTTCTCCGCCACGCCCATCATGGACTCGGGCAACCCCCTGGAAACCAGCTTGTCCGGGTGGTGTTGATTCATCAGCCGGCGGTAGGCGGTCTTGACCTCCGCATCGCCGGCGCTCGGCTCGACCCCGAGGACCCCATAGGCTTCTTCCAGGCTGACGAAGTCCTTGCCCTTGCCGCGGGCATGCTGCGCCCGCGCCAGCGCCTCGATCTGCGCCAGTTCGACCCGTCCCAACCCCAGTCCGCGCGCCACTCGCCACAGCAGCTCGCGCTTGCTCCGGTCAATGCCGCCGCCGGCGACCGCCGCCTGCATCTGGATTTCCACGAAGGCCCGCTTCAGATCCGGCCGGTCCTGCAACTGGCTGCGCAGCCGACTCACAGTGGCATCCAGCGGGTAGCCCGGTGTCTTGCCGGCAGAGAAGTGTTCCACGGCGCTGGTGACCTGGGCCGGCGACAGCTCCATGCCGTGCATGACCAGCCGCGCAGCGCGAATCTCGGTTTCCGACACCCGGCCGTCGGCCTTGGCGATATGACCCATGACGGCGAATGTCGCGCGGAAAAACGACGCTTGGATGTGCTCCGGCGCGAGGCCGGCCGCCTGGGCGCCCTGGGTGCGCTTCGCAAGGCCCCGGTCGAACTGGTGCCCGACCAGGATGCCCACCGCCGAGCCCACGTAGCCGCCGGCCACCAATCCCAGCACGCCGCCCACGGCCTTGCCGACCCAGATCATTCGGCCACCGTATACGCACCTGCCGCGGGTGTGCGCGGAATTGCCCTCAAGTGTTGCTGAATGGCCATCGGTCGGGCCATTATCCCGCCTTTGCACGCCGCCGGAGAACCCTGGCGCGAATCAATGCCCGAGGATGGTCCCAGCCAATGATCGAAGCGCTCCCCCAGCCGCTGTTCGAATCCCGCCTCACTGGACTTCAACGGCTGCATCGCGGCAAGGTCAGGGACATCTACAGCGTGGACGCCGGACACTTGCTGATCGTGGCCACGGATAGACTGTCGGCCTTCGACGTGGTCCTGCCCGACCCGATCCCCGGCAAGGGGATCGTGCTGACCGCCGTGGCCAATTTCTGGTTCGATCGACTGGGCGATATCGTTGCCAACCACCTCACCGGCATCGATCCGGCGAGCGTGCTCGACGCGCCGGCGGATCGGGCCACGGTGCGCGACCGGTCGGTGGTGGTCAAGCGCGCCAGGCCGCTGCCGGTGGAGGCCGTCGTCCGCGGTTACCTGATCGGTTCCGGCTGGAAGGACTACCGGGCCACGCGGCAAGTGTGCGGCATTCCATTGCCGGCGGGCATGCAAATGGCCGAGCGGCTCGCCGAGCCCATTTTCACGCCCAGCACCAAGGCAGCCCAGGGCGCGCACGACGAGAACATTTCCATGAATGCGGTGAAGTCGCTGATCGGCAACGAGCTTGCGCAACGGATCGAGGCACTGTCGCTGCAACTGTACGCCCGTGCCGGCGACTACGCCCGGCAACGGGGCATCATCCTCGCCGACACCAAGTTCGAATTCGGCCTGGACGAGGACGGCCGGCTGCTGTTGATCGACGAGGTATTCACCCCCGACTCGTCACGCTTCTGGCCCGCCGCGACCTACGCGCCCGGTCGTTCGCCGGAGAGTTTCGACAAGCAGTTCGTCAGGGACTACCTGGAAACGCTGGATTGGGACAAGAAACCGCCCGGCCCCCGACTGCCGGAGAACATCATCCGTCGAACCAGCGAAAAGTACCGCGAGGTGCTGCAACGGTTGACTGCGGGGAATTGACCCGCGTGGTCTCCGATGTTCCTCGGCAAGCGCCCGGGAACCGCAAGAATCAGGTTGACATATTTCCATATTGTCAATATGGTTTTCCATATGAAGACAACGCTGAACATCGACGAAGGTGTCATGAACAGGCTTCGTGAAGAGGCCGCCCGTCGGGGCGTAACCATGTCCACGCTGGTGGAAGCCGGTCTTCGGAGGGTGCTGGATGAGAGCCGGGAACCCGGCGAACATGCAAGCGGGCTACTCGCACTGCCCTCGTGGCGCAGCGGCGGCACGAGGGTAGATGTAGCCAACCGCGACGAGCTTTATGCCGCCATGGAAGGCCGCTGATCGCGCATTGTCGACACAGACTTCGCGAGGTTTACCTTTCTGACGATTGTCGATCCAGTCTTGTGAACAATTGAAGGCACGTTGCAGCGCCACCGACTCGCATGACATCGAGGTCAGGCCCCTGCGACTGTCATGCCCTCGACCAGCACCGAGCCGCAGCGAATTCCGCCGCGCGTATCCACATCCGATCCTACCTTGCGAATACCCATGAAGACGTCCCTGAGGTTGCCGGCAAGCGTGACTTCGTGGACCGCGTGAACGATGACCCCGTCCTCCACCCAGAACCCGGCCGCACCTCGCGAGTAGTCTCCGGTAACCGTATTGACCCCCTGCCCCAGGAGTTCGCCCACCAGGAACGCTTGCGGGCATTCGCCCAGCAGCGCCTCCAGCGACCCGCCGTTGGGCGCCACGATCAGGTTGCGGACGCCGCCGGCATTGCCCGTGGTCTGCGTCCCCAGCCGCCGGGCGGAATAGCTTGACAGGACATAGCCCTGGAGAACGCCCTCCTTCACCAGGGTTCGTCGCCGTGTCGCCACGCCTTCGTTGTCGTAGGTGGCGCTGCCCATGGCTCGCGGGATGAAGGGATCCTCGCGGATCTCCATGAACTCTGGAAATAACTGTTCTCCCGCCGCATCGAGCAGAAACGTGGCCCGCCGGTACTGGCTGGAACCGGTGATGGCGCCGATGAGATGTCCGAACAGTCCCCGCGCAAGTTCCGCGGGAAATACCACCGGCACGGAACGCGTGGAAAGCTGGCGGGCGCCGAGCCGGCGCGTCGTGCGGCTTGACGCCGTTTCGCCCACCGTTTCGGGGGTCTCCAGCTCCTCTGGGACGCGGGAGGTGGTGTACCAGTAGTCGCGCTCCAGCGATCCATCCTGGGCGGCAACCACGCTGCAACTCAGGCTATGGCTGCTGGCCGGATAGCCGGCGCAGAATCCGTGGCTGTTGGCATAGGCGCGTACGCCGCCCCCGGTAGAGACGGTGGCGCCCTCGGAGTTGGCGATCCGCTCGTCCGCTCCCCTGGCGGCGTCCTCGGCCCGCAGCGCCAGCCGCTCGGCCTCGGCGATGTCGATTTCCCAGGGATGATAGAGGTCCAGATCGGGCAGCTCGCGTGCCATCAGCTTGGCATCGGCCAGGCCGGCATACTCGTCCTCGGCCGTGAATTCGGCGATGCTCATCGCCTTGCGCACGGTCTGCTCGACGGCGGCCGAGGAGTAGTCCACGGTACTCGCACTGCCCTTGCGGCCGCCGCGATAGACGGTGACGCCAAGCCCCCGGTCGCGCTGCCGTTCCACCGATTCCAGTTCTCCCAAGCGCACCGTGACCGAAAAGCCCTCGTCGTGGCTGATGCCGGCCTCGGCCTGATCGGCGCCCAGGCGGCGCGCCAGGTCGACGGCTTCGGAGGCAGTGGACTCGAGTAACTGGCTTATC
Organism: Candidatus Rariloculaceae bacterium; assembly: GCA_965262365.1. Classification (GTDB taxonomy): domain Bacteria; phylum Pseudomonadota; class Gammaproteobacteria; order Steroidobacterales; family Rariloculaceae; genus UBA6522. The sequence goes on along the minus strand of OZ253541.1, from coordinate 4,913,332 downwards.
CGGGACGTTTCCATCGACTTGTTCTCTGCGGGCGCCCGCGCCCAAGACGGGGAGCGAATTGTAGCCCGTCGGCATGCCGCCGTGAGATACGTTCGCACCCTGCGGTACAATGTCGCGATGAAACCGTTGGCCGGGATCATCATGGGATCGCAGTCCGACTGGGACACCATGCGCCATGCGGCGGAGACGCTGGAGACGCTGGAGATTCCCCATGAGGTCCGCATCGTCTCCGCGCACCGCACGCCAGACCTGCTGTTCGAATATGCCGCCGGCGCCGCCGACCGGGGTCTCGAAGTGATCATCGCCGGCGCCGGCGGTGCCGCCCACCTGCCGGGGATGACCGCTGCCAAGACGCTTCTGCCCGTGCTGGGTGTGCCCGTTCAATCCCGGATGCTCAGCGGGATCGATTCACTGCTTTCCATCGCCCAGATGCCGGCCGGCGTTCCCGTGGGCACGCTGGCCATCGGCAAGGCGGGCGCGATCAACGCGGCGCTGCTGGCGGGCGCGATCCTGGCCATCAAGCACCCGAGGGTCGGTGCGGCGCTCAAGGCGTACCGGGAGGCCCAGACAGCCGGCGTGCTGAAAAACCCCGACCCCAGCGACAGTTCCTGACATGAGGGTCGGCATCCTCGGCACCGGCCAACTGGGCCGAATGCTCGCATTGGCCGGTTACCCGCTCGGCATCGACTGCGTTTTCCTCGGCGGCGAAAAGGATTCGCCGGCCGGACAGGTGAGCCGAATCCTCGGCGGCGAACTGGACGACAACGCCCAACTGGATGCCCTCGCCCGCCTGTCGGACGCGGTGACCTTCGAGTTCGAGAACGTACCCGTCAAGGCGCTCGAGCGAGTCGCGCAGCGAACCCCTGCATACCCCCCTGCCGGTGCGCTCGCCGCGACCCAGGATCGCCTGGAAGAGAAACGGCTGTTGCAGAGCGCGGGCATTCCGACTGCGCCCTACGTGGCCGTGAGCGAGCTTGCGGACCTGCAGCGGGCAGGGGCGGAACTGGGCTGGCCGGTGGTACTCAAGGCTCGCCGGCTGGGTTACGACGGCAAGAGCCAGCGAATCGCCAATTCGGCGGTCGAACTCGAAGCCGCCTGGTCGGAGTTGAACGAGGTCCCGGCCATCGCCGAGGGATTCGTCCGCTTCGACCGGGAGCTTTCGCTCATCGGCGTGCGCGGCGCAGCCGGCCAGACCGCCTTCTACCCGCTGGCGGAGAACGTTCACACCGACGGAATCCTGAGTACCACGGTAGCGCCTTGCAAATACCCCGAACTGCAGCACAAGGCCGAACGGTGGCTCGCCGGACTGATGGACCGCCTGGGCTACCGCGGCGTGCTCACCGTGGAATTCTTCCACGCCGACTCCGGCCTGATCGCCAACGAAATCGCCCCCCGGGTCCACAACTCCGGCCACTGGACCATCGAAGGCGCCGAAACCAGCCAGTTCGAGAATCACCTGCGCGCCGTGCTGGGCCTGCCGCTGGGCAGCACCGCAACCCGAGGCTACTCAGCGATGCTGAACCTGATCGGCCGAATGCCCCACCGTACCGCGATACTCAACTTCCCCGGCGCACACCTCCACGACTACGGCAAGGCCCCCCGCCCCGGCCGCAAACTAGGCCACTGCACAATCCTCCGCCCACGGCGCGACGAAGTCCTTGAGGCGCTCAGGCAACTCAGGGCGGAGGCCGCCTAACGTGTCAGCACGATGGTGTCGTCCGCGCGCCACCCCAGCCGAATCATGGATCCCTCCTCGCCCAGGGGATCCTGCGGCCGTGCTTCGAGAACGACCCTCGTTCCGTCTTCGATGTCCACGTAGACATGGAGCAGATTCCCCGCGAAGGTGCGGCTCGCGATCCGTCCATCGAGCACGTTCATTCCGGTCGGTGCGGCCTTCTCCGCCACAGCAATGAACAGTTCCGGTCGGATGCCGATCGACACCCTGGTGTCCGGGCGCACCGACTCCTGCTTCGGCGCCCGCACTTCGGTCCCGGCGGCATCGAACACCATCCAATCCCCCTCCTCTCCCACCACCGTTCCCGGCAGCAGGTTGATCTGACCAACGAAGTCCGCGACGAAGCAACTCGCGGGCCGATCGTAGATCTCCCTGGCCGTGCCGAGTTGCTCGATGACACCCCCATTCATCACCGCGATCCGGTCGGACATGTTCATCGCCTCGGTCTGGTCGTGGGTGACGTAGACGGTGGTGATGCTGAGCTCGCGCTGGATTCTCCGGATTTCGATCTGCATCGCTTCGCGCAGCTTCAGATCCAGCGCACCCAGCGGCTCATCCATAAGAAGGACACGCGGGGGATAAGCGACTGCGCGGGCGACCGCGATACGCTGGCGCTGCCCTCCGCTCACCTCCACAGGATAGCGATCACCCATATCGGGAAGCCGGATGAGCTCAAGCAAATTTTCGACCCGTTCCGCGATACGGGCCTTCTCGTAGCGTCGTTCCTGCAGTCCGAATGCGATGTTCTCCCGCACCGTCATATGCGGGAACAGCGCGTAGTCCTGGAAGACCATGCCGATTTCCCGGTGCTGGGGCGCGACCCCGGTGACGTCGTCCTCGCCCAGGTAGATGGTTCCCGACGTCGGCTGGATAAACCCGGCGATGAGCCGCAGCGTCGTCGTCTTGCCGCAACCCGACGGGCCGAGCAGGGTCAGGAACTCTCCCTCCGGGATTTCCAGATCGAGCGCGTGGAGCGCCGTGACGTCGCCGTACTTCTTGGTCACCCCGGAGAGCAGAACGCCTGCCATTGGCGAACCCCGGTTCTCAGCCGCGGCGCAGCGAGAGCACGACCTGCGGGGTCCGGAACCGAAGATCGGCCCTGGCAGTCCGGCTTCTACCCCGCATCACCGGGAGCCAACGATGCGGTTCCACTTTCGGACCCAGTCCCTCATGTCCAGAACCGACATGTCCATGTAATAGAGGTCCGCGATCTGCTCCGGTGCGAGCATGAGGAACGGCACACCGCTGGAGTCGAGCTTCGGGCTGCCTGAGTACTTGATCTGCACCCTTCTGTTTGTCGGAACGACGCCGTTGCCGGTGTGCAGGATTTCCTGCATCGCCTCGGAGATGAGCTCATTGATGTAGAACTCCGCCGCGGCCTTGCGCCTGGTGCCCTTGACCACCCCGGCATAGCCCAGGCCCGCCACGCCGACCCGATCCCTGACCACGGGATGGACCATGCCGACCGGCACCCCGGCGTCGTGGAGGCGCACGCCCCATCCCGCATGGGCGACGGCGACCGCCACATCGCCCGACCTGAACATCTGGGTGATCTGGGTTCCGGAGGTCCAGAAGGCGAACACCCCGAGATCCCGAATGAGCTCGAGCCCCGGTTCTATGTTTTGCTCATCGGCCCCCGCTTCCACCGCGAACCCCGCGATGGACAAAATCGCGGTTTTCACACTGATGTCGGGAAAGATTATCTTCCCCTCGAGCGCGGGATTCAGGAGGTCGCTGTACCGCGTAGGCCGTTCGACTCCGAGTTCCTCGAGCTTCTCCAGGTTGACGATGAAGCCTTCCTGAGTCATGTAGTTTGCCACCTTGTACTCGTCGTACAGGCTGGCATCCAGATCCGCGACGTTGGGCACATTCGCCAAATCCATCTTCTCCACGAATCCCGCGGCAAGGACCAGCGGCAAGGTGGCATCGGAGATCTCCACGACGTCAAAGGGCGGCTCGTCCTGACCCCGGGCGGCAACCAGCTTCGCCAGCAGGTTGCGCGGGTTTCCGGTGACGAACTCGACCTTGCCCCCCTCCGCCTCGATCTTCGGACAGATGTATCCGCAGATGCGGTCCCTCCAACTACCGCCGAAGGTTCCCACGGTCAGGGTCTGGCCTTCGAACCTGCCCGCGGCTGACGCTCCGGCGGCTCCGAGCAGCAGCCCTGCTCCGACCGCCGCTACCGCAAGGAGGTTGGGGAATGACACGTGTTTCTTCGCATTCATATGACGATTTCCTTTTGAGGATTATGCCATTCCGAAACGCTCAACCACTGCCTCCGGACCGCAACAGGACATCCAGCCCGACCGACTTCTGGATGAGCCACAGGATGATCAGGCACGCGAACACGATCAGCGTCGATATCGCGAGAACCGCCGCATCGAAATCGAACTCCATCGAGTGAAAGATCTCCAGCGGCAGCGTTGTGTATTGCGGGCTTGCGAGGAACAGCGAGATGGGCACGTCGCCGAACGAGACCATGAACGCGAACAAGGCGCCCGCATGGATGCCCGGCATGATGATCGGCAAAGTCACCCTTCGGAAGGTCCGCCACCGGCTTGCCCCGAGACTGAGCGCGGCCTCTTCCAGGGCGGGATCGAAACGAGACAGCACGGAACCGACCGAGCCGATGACATAAGGGGTCGCCACAAACAGGTGACCCACCGCGAGCGCGATGAACGAACCCGAGATCCGGATTCCGAAAGCGTTGCCGAGCAGGTAGTAGGTCTGAAGAAACGCCACCCCGATGACGATGAACGGGATCTGCAGCGGAGCCCTGAACAGCGCGACGAGGAGCGTCTTGCCGGGCAGGTTGCCGCGAACCAGACCGAGCGCGGCGGGAACGCCGATGACCGTGCCGACCCCGGCCGCGAAACATGCCACCAGGAACGAAATCCACAGGGCGTGGAACAGACTTGGCTGGATGCTGAAGTACCACTGCAGCGAGAGACTGCTCGGCGGGAAGTTGAGGAATGCCCGTCCGGCCACAGGGTCGCCGCCGTCCAGGGACGCGAGCATCACCACGATCACGGGCGCGAGCAGGAACAGGAGGACGCCGCCGAGCACGGCGCCCGTCACGACACCGTCCATACGAAACCGGGGGCGCAGCGCCGAAATCACGCCACCACCAGCCGCGCCGCGCGCATTCGCCTAACGAGCAGTACCGAAACCATGTTGATGATCAGGACGCTCCCGAGCAGGATGACCGAGAGCGTGCTGCCCATCCCGTACTCGGATTGCAGAACGATGGTTCGCTCGATGACCACCGGAAGGGTGAGTACTCTCCCAGCACCGAGCAACACCGCGGAGACGAAGGCACCCATACTGAGGTTGAACACGATGAGCGAGCCGTTGACTATCCCCGGCAGGCTCAGCGGAATCACTACCCGCCACATCGTGCGCCACCGGCTCGCCCCGTGTATCTGCGCCGCTTCCTCCAGTGATCGGGGAATGGTCTGGATCACGCTGAACAACAGAAGCACGAGGAACCCGAGCACGTAGTGCATCAGCCCGACCACCACCCCGGCGAGCGTGCCGATAATCCTGACCGGAGAGTCGGTGATACCGAGCGCGTTCAGAAGACTATTGATGGGGCCGTCGGCGCCGAAGATGATGATGAGCCCCAGCACCTTGATCACCACGGTGACGAACGAGGACACCACGATCGCGGCGAGCAGAAGCATCGCCCACTTCGAGCGCATGCGAGCGATCGCATACGCGGCGGGGTAGGCGAGCAGAAGCGAGCAAACCACGACGATCGCCGAGAGGTAAATTGTAAGCCACAGCGCGCCGAGGTAGAACGAGTCCCGGAACGCGGTGACATAGTTGTCGATCTGGAGCTTGTCGCCGATGAGCCCGAGGCCGAGATCCTCGTAGAACCCGGCCCGGAGAAACACGAACTGGCTGCCAAACAGCAGCACCAGCGTCACGACCGCCGACGGCAACAGCACCAGGTTCCAGCGTGCGTTCAAAGCCCGGCTCCCTGAGAGTTTCGCCCGGCTACGCTATCTAGTGCGAAGTGCCGCCGACGGTGAGCGCGTCGATCCGCACCGTCGGCTGGCCCACACCCACCGGCACCGTCTGGCCGTTCTTGCCGCAGATGCCCACCCCAGGATCGAGTTCCAGGTCCGACCCCACCATCGACACGCGCGTGAGCACATCCGGCCCGCTGCCGATCAGCATGGCGCCCTTCAGCGGCGCAGTGGGCTTGCCGTTCTCGATCAGGTAGGCCTCGCTGGCCGAGAACACGAACTTGCCCGAGGTGATGTCCACCTGCCCGCCGCCAAAGTTGGGCGCATAAATGCCCTTGTCCACCGAGGCGATGATTTCCTCCGGATCGTGCCGCCCGGGGAGCATGTAGGTATTCGTCATCCTCGGCATCGGCGCGTGGGCGAAGGACTCCCGGCGCGCGTTTCCGGTGGAATGCGTGCCCATCAGCCGGGCGTTCTGGGTATCGTGCATGTAGGACTTCAGTACGCCGTTCTCGATCAGCGTATTGCAGCGGGTCGGCGTGCCTTCATCGTCCATGGTCAGCGAACCGCGCCGCCCTTCCAGCGTGCCGTCGTCCACCACCGTACAGGCGGGAGTGGCGACGCACTCGCCCATCCGCCCCGAGAACGCCGACGTTCCCTTGCGATTGAAATCGCCCTCGAGCCCGTGGCCGATCGCCTCGTGAAGCAGGATACCCGGCCAGCCCGGACCCAGAACAACGGTCATATTGCCCGCCGGAGCGGGTACCGATTCCATGTTCACCGCGGCCTGCCGCACCGCTTCGGCGGCTATCTCCCGGGGCCGGCCACCGGCGGTGAACAGGGAGAAATCGGCGCGCCCGCCGCCGCCGGCAAATCCTCGCTCCCGGCGACCGTTGCTTTCCATGATCACCGACACGTTGAGGCGCACCAGCGGCCTGACATCCACACCGAGCACGCCCTCGGAAGTCTGCACCAGCACCAGTTCGTAAACGCCGGCAAGGCTGCCGATGACCTGAGTGACACGCTCGTCCATGGCCCGAACCTTCCGGTCGAGATCCGCCAGCAGACCGACCTTGTGCCGGTCGTCAAGGCTCGCCAGGGGATCCAGGGCCGGGTAAAGGGGCTTCGGCGCGGTTGCAACGGCCACCTTGTGCCGACGCTGGCCGTTGTGACGAGCGATGCCGCGGGCGGCACGCACGGCATCGTCGAGCGCCGCTTGGCCGAGTTCGTCGGAATAGGCGAATCCGGTCCGCTCGCCGTCAAGCGCCCTGACGCCCATCCCGTGGTCAACGCTGTGCACGCCATCCTTGACGATGCCGTCCTCGACGGTCCAGGACTCGAACCGCGTGTACTGGAAATAGATGTCCGCGTAGTCGAGCTGCCTGGACATGAGCGCCCCGAGGGCTCGATCGATGTCGCTAAGACAGAGCCCGACCGGCTCCAGTAACTGGGCGCGAACCGCTTCCAGGCCATCCTGCCCGGGCGGTGTCTGCGGTTGCACGGCGAGCGCGTTGGCACCCGCTGCGGCCGCTGCGGTGGCCCCGGAGATGGCCCCGGAGATGGCCGGAAGGCCGATTCCCTGTGCCGAAAAGGATGAAAACCGTGATTCAGACTGCATACTCGCCAATTCTCCGCTCACTCGCCGGGTCAGCCATCATATCCACTCCCGCCACACCGACACCAGCCCGCACGCATCCACACCCGCGATTCCCCCAAACATGCCCACCATGGCCCCGACGACCGAATATCCCCACTACGGCTCCACCGAAGCCGCCAACTGCGGCAAGTCCGCGCAAAGCCTGTTCTGCTGCAACTGCTCGGCCGTCTGCCGTTCCACCAGCGGCTCGGACCAGCTTCCCGTGACGCAGTAGGAGGCGCGGGTGGCGCCGTTGAGCGGTTCCTTGAATATCTCGCTGAACAGCAACAGGGCCGCGGCCACCTGTGGGCTGGCGAGAAATCCCACGGCCGGCAAGATTCGTCCGGGCTCCGACGTCACCACCGCATGCTGCTGATAGTCCCGGTCACGCAACCCCGTTCGCCCTACCAGGCCGATGTCCACGACGGGTCCGGCCAAGTGCAGGTTGTCCGTATAGGCGTTGCCGTCGATGATGACGAAGTCGCCGCTCATCTCGTCGAACACGAGTCCGCGGTTGAAGACATCGCGGAAGTCCAGTGCCAGCCTCCGGGGCAAGGCAGTGATGCTCATCAGGCCCACCATGCGCCCGGCGCCGGGGTCCAGGTTGAGGACGCTGCCCCGCTCGAGGCGCAGGTTCAATCCACCGGTGATCGAGTTCTCCCAGTCAGGCGCCGGCCCCGACGGCCAATAGACGTTCAACGCAAGCTGCCCGCTCTCGGCTTCGGTGATCGGGTCGAATCCCAACTGCTCCAGCGCACCGGCGACATCCTCACTGGATGCGGTCAGCACCAGCCGGGTTTCCTGACCCTCCGGCCGCTGGTACCAGCCGCCGCTGCCTTCCATGACAAAGCTCTCGCTCCGGCCGCTGAGGGAAACGATGTTCAGACCGTTCGGGTCCGCGCGAATATCCGCATCGAACTCACCGAAGCGCCGTGTTCCCACGGAAAAGTCCTCGGCATGGACGAGCACACCCGGCAGGTCCCGCGGGTCCGGATTCGAATCCGCCGACATGTTATCCGTGGAGATATGGAGCCGTTCCAGTTCCGCCAGCATTTGGGGGCGGTCGCTGAGATCCAGCGGCCAGGTTATCACTCCCGCGAACGGCTCGCTGTCGACCTGCAGTTGCCACCGGGCCGCCTGCTGGCGAAGCGAAACCTCCGTCGGGCCCAGCGGTTGGCCGAAGGCCGAGAAATCGGCGATCGCAAGTTCCCCGCCCAACAGCACACCGGCAGCGGAGCCGCCCGGGACCTGTCGCCTGAACAGGGTCCACCATTCGTTGAAATCCACCGACGACAATTCGCCGCTGACGCTCAGGCCGTCACGCGGCGGCAGCAGCGGCTCGGCGCCGCCGAAACGGATACTGCCCCGCCGAAACGACAATTCGCCGTCCCGGTTGCGGAAGCTCAGCGCGAAACGATGGTCCTCGTCCAGGTTCCCGTTGATGTTGAGGCGATCGGCTTCGGCGAACACGACCTCCATCTCAAGCTGCCTGCCTTGCTCCGGCGGCTTCCTCAGCGGCTCCGGTAACCGCAGGTCCACGCCGGCCAGATCCGTTGCCAGGTTGATCAGCAACGGCTCGCGCCGCGCCTGGACGAACCGGTTCTCCGGCAGCAATACGTGGCCCTGCCATCCGGATGCCCCCAGGACCTGTTCGACGAAGGTCAGGTTGAACTCCGCCTGCAACGACTCGGCGGGAACCACGCCTTCGAATCGGATGTCGGCGAGATATCCCGGCTCGTCGGCCGCAGTGACGCTGATCAGGACCGGCGCGTCGAGGAAGGTCGCCATGAGACTCCCGCGGCTCAGGACCTCACCGCTTACCAGCCGCAACCCGCCGTGAATGCCGGTCACCGCCGGTCCGAAGCCGTCGATGGACAGGTCGCCCTCGGCGATTTCAAGCGTGGCCCCCAGTTCATAGGCGGTTAGATCGTGCAGCGGCAACTGCAGGTCAAATGCGAGGTCCGCCGCGCCGCTGCCCGATTGCATTCGCTGGAGGTCCGGACCCAGATGCCGGGAGATCATTGGCGCTTCCTTCAGGTATCGAAGCACTTCTCCAAGGGGGCCCTCGGTGGAGCCGGACACGCTGAGCACGGGATTCAGCATGTTCTCGATGCCCACCCGTACGTTTTCGCCGCGGTTACCGAGGACTCGGCCGCTGCCGGTCGCTTCCCAACCCGCATTGGTGAATGTCAGGGTCCCGTTGAGGTCCTCCGCAACCGGCCAGTTCTCGACATACGCCATCGAGCCGTCTTCGATCGTGCCTGCGGCGCGAAAACTGCCTTCGCCGTTTTCGAAGGGAAAGGATGCCAGGGGACCAATCAGGGTCACATCCGCCCTGGGAACGCGACCGCCTAGTATGGCCCGCCTGAGGTAGGCGACAACCTGGGGAAATACGCCCTCCGGGAAGTAGCGGCGGGCGCCAACGGCATCGAGATTCCGGACCTCGGACCGAAGCGCCACGGTAGGCATGCCACCGGCACCGTCAGGCCATGTCAACTCCAGCGTGGAGCGGGACTGCCCGTCGGGTGTGTTGACGACAAGATCATCGCTCGATAACTGCAGGCCGTCGGCTCCCTGCCTCCAGATCAACCGGCCGCCGATTTCGTCCACGTCAAGCGGCCCTTGGAACAGGCCGGGCCAATCCACCCGCGCGTCGCGGGTATCCAGGTCCAGCCGACCGCTTCTGGAATCCATTCGCAACGCGCCCGAGAACCCCTGCAGGCCCGGCCAGACGTCGCGGGACGCGACCTGCAGATCCTCGAACGACCCAACGGCCGCGTAACGCCACGAGTCGCGGCCCCGGACCAGTTGCGCTTCCATGTCGCGCACATCCCCGCCGGGCTCAAGATCGGTCCACACATCGGCAATCCCGCTCGACGGCATGGCGGCCAGCAACGGTGCCAGGTCTTCAAGGCGCAGGAAACTGCCGCGCACGGACAGCGAGGAAAGTCCGGCGGCATCCTCGCCTATCCGCACATCGATTCCGGTACCGGACGGCCAGGCGCGACCTCCGCGACTCAATTCCAGGTTGCTGGCTGAAAACGCCCACCCGCTGTCCAGGCGGCTTCCTTCCAGGGTCACACCGATCTGCTCGTAGCCCGGGTCGCCTTGGCCGGGCCCGCCCACGCGCAACTCTTCCAAATCCAGCGCCAACGTCGCCTGTTGTGCCTCGCGGCCGGCGAAATCCACCCAGAACGAGATGTCGCCCGCTCCGGATGCGGGCAGCGGCAATGCCTCCTGGAGCAAATCGGACAGCGAGGCGAGATTCAGGCCGCGGGCTTCGCCGAACAACCTCCACTGCGACTGCGGATCCTGGAGCCGTCCCTCGGCGGTGAGCTGAGCCGTCACTTCGAATCGCTCGGCCAGATCCCGGGGCGGGTTGGCCCGGGCTTCGACGACGATACTGTCCGACTCCCTGACGAGTTGCACGCGGACATCGTCAAAGGTCCACTCCCGTTGCCGAATGTCATCGGCAAAGGTGAAACTTCCGTTGTCGACGACGATGGTGACCTGGGGCATGTCCGCCAGCGAAATCTCCGTCCGGGCGCTCCCGTCTTCCGGCAGGTTGGCCAGCCTCAAGGTCCCGCCAACGGTTCTTTCGAGTCTCAGGTGCGAGCCTTCCAGCGTCAGTCTGTTCACCTCCAGCCGCCGCTGCGAAATCAGCGCTACCGCGCTCAGGGTGATGCTCGCCTCGACTGCGCTCACGATGGGGTTGGCTTCGTCTCCGACCCGGCTGACCGTGGCGTCCCGGAAACTGAATTCAGGCCCGAGCAGGCTCCAGCGCGCATCCATCCGGCTGAAACTCAGGGTGACCCCCAACTCCGTTTGCACCCACTCCCAGACTTCGCCCTGGTAACTCGGTAGCTGGATGACCACCAGGCGCAGCACGCCCGCGCTCATGGCGAGCAGGATCAGCCCCGTCGCCAGGGTGACGGCGAAACCTCGCATCAGATTCTTAAGCAAGCCCCGCACGATCGCTCAAATTGGTACCACGTCAAACTGCTCCGGGCCGTGAAGCCGCTCGCTTTGCAGGCGGATCGAAGCGCCGGTCAATTGCTCCAGTCTGGCCAGGGACGCTGCGTCTTCGTCCAGCAGCCGACCGATCACATCCGGCGCCGCCAGCACCAGCACTTCCACAAAGTCCTCCTGTGCCTGCTGACCGAGAATTTCGCGGAATATTTCGCTGCAAACGGTTTGCGGCGTTTTCGTGAATCCCCGGCCCCCACAAGTGGGACAAGGCCGGCACAACGTTCGTTCCAGGCTGTCACGAGTTCGCTTCCGCGACATTTCCACCAGGCCCAGCGGCGACACGTTCATGACCTGGGTCTTGCCTCGATCCGCCGACAGGTGGCCGGACAGTGCGTCGACCAGTTGCCGGCGGTGTTCCTCATCCGCCATATCGATGAAATCAACGATGATAATGCCCCCCAGGTTACGCAACCGCAATTGCCTGGCGATGGCCGCGGCCGCCTCGAGGTTGGTATGCAGGCTGGTGTCCTCCTGGTCGCGGCGGCCGACATACCCCCCGGAATTGACGTCGATGGTCATCAACGCCTCGGTCTGATCGATGACGAGGTAGCCTCCGGACCTCAGCGGGACTCTCTTGTCCAGCGCCCGTGCGATCTCATCCTCGATGCCGCACAGTTCGAACAGCGGACGGTTGTCGTCGTGCAATTCGATCATGTCCGACAGGTCCGGGATGAACCGGTCCGCGAATCGTTTCATCCTGTCGTAAGTCGAAGCCGAGTCGACGCGCACGCGCTCCAGGCTGGCGTCGCGGCGGTCCCTAAGTACCCGCGTTGCGAGCGGCAGATCCCGGTAGACCAATTCCTCGGCCCGGGCGTTGCCGGCGGAGTCCTGAACCGTCGCCCACAGGCGGGACAGGAGCCGCTTGTCGGTCTTGAGATTCTCCAGCACTGCGCCATGGGCCGCGGTCCTGACGATGACTCCGCCCTGCTCGTCGTCCTCCATGAGGCTTTCCACCAGGGTTCGCAGCCGTTCGCGTTCGGCGTCGTCGTCGATTCGCGCCGAAACAGATACGCCGGAGCCGCTCGGCGCGAACACGAGCAGCCGCGACGGCAGCGTGATGAACGTACTCAGCCGGGCGCCCTTGCCGCCCAATGGATCCTTCAGGACCTGAACCAGCAACTCGTCGCCTTCGCTGACCAACGCGCCGATATCCGGGCGGCTGTCGTGGCCGATCGATTCCTGCTCCAGAGCGCGCACGATGTCGGAAGCGTGCAGAAACGCCGAGCGCTCCAGGCCCACGTTCACGAAACAGGCCTGCAAGCCCGGCAATACGCGCATCACGCGGCCCTTGTAGATGTTTCCGACCAGACCCCGCCCGCCGGCGCGTTCGATGAACAATTCCTGCAGTACGCCGTTTTCCACCAGCGCGGCGCGCACCTCGCGCAGACAGACGTTGATCAGGAGTTCCTCGCTCACGGCGACCTCGATGGGCTCAACACGGCTCGCATAGTCTCCCACAATTCCCTGCCGTTCAAAGGATTATTCGAGGTGCCGGCCACCAGTCAACCGACGCCGGCCGGGTCGACGCCCGTTCAGGCGCGATGATAGGGATGACCCTGGTTGAGACTCCACGCCCGGTACAGGGCTTCGGCAACCAGCGGCCTGACCAGCCCGTGAGGCAGGGTCAGCGGTGACAGCGACCAGCGCTCGTCGGCCCGCTCCACCACCCTGGACGACAGCCCATCGGGTCCGCCGACCAAGAGGCTAACCGGCGCGCCGCCGGCCATCCAGTCGAGCATGCGGGCAGCCAGTTGCTCCGTGGACCAGGATCTGCCCTCGACATCGAGAGCGACGATCCGGGCGCCGCGGGGAATAGCGCGCAGGAAGCGTTCGGCCTCCTGCTCCACCGCCTGCCGCGCCGCGCCGGTGGAGGTGCGCCGGCCCAGCGGGATTTCCACCAACTCGAGCGTGCAATTGCCCCGCAAGCGCCGTGCGTATTCCTGAAAACCGGCCTGCATCCATGGTGGCAGACGGGTGCCGGCGGCGATCAGCACGATACGCACGATGGCCGCTCAGAAACCGGTGAGCACTAGTGCTCTATCCAACTGACAATGGCGCAGCGGTTGGATAGAGCACTAGATCCGAGCCTGATCCTGTGCCGGAATGTCCCAGAGTTTTTCGAGATCGTAAAACTCGCGAACCTCCGGTTGCATGACATGCACGACGACATCGCCAATATCCAGCAGCACCCACTCGCCGGCGCCTTCGCCCTCCCGGCCCAGCGGCGGTTCGCCTGCATGCTTGCAACGTTCGACCACGCCTTCGGAAAGAGCGCGAACGTGCCGGGCGGAGCGCCCGGTGGCGATGACCATCACGTCGGTCACCGTCGTCAGGTGCCGAACGTCCATTGTCTTTACGGCCTTTGCTTTCAATTCGTTCAGCGCGTCGAGCACCAGGACGCTCAAATCGCGGCTGGACATCCTCTGCTGGGGTTGGCTAGCGTGCATAACACTCCGTTTCGTGGATGATGTCCCTGACGCTGTCGGGGACGAGATACCTGGGGTCCCGGCCGGTGGCGGCGAATTCCCGGATCCGGGAAGCCGAAACGTCGATCTGGGTGACCGGCGTGACCAGTACGCACCCCCGACGGTTTTCGTGGAGGTCGGCGGCGCTCGAGGTGCCGTGGCTGCGCAGCAAATCCGCGAGAACACCCTGCTGCGGTGGCTGCCATCCGGGCCGGTGCGCCACGACGACGTTCGCAAGCCCGGCGAGTTCGTCCCAACGGTGCCAGCGGGGCAGGCTCAAGAACGCGTCCATCCCCAGCAACAGGCACAGCGAACGCTGCGGATGATCGCCGCGCAGGGATTGCAGGGTGTCCACGGTATACGACGGGCCCGAACGATCGAGCTCCCGCGTATCCACACTGAACCGGGGCTCCTCCTGCAACGCCGCGCGAACCATCTCGAGCCGCGTGGCCACCGGCGCCACGGACGGCGCCCGCAAGGGCTGGCGGGCGCTGGGGACGAACAGGACCTGCGCCAGAGAAAGACGCTCAAGCAATTCCAGGGCGGTACGCAGATGGCCGTAATGGATGGGATCGAATGTACCACCGAAGATACCGATCGGCCCCATTCGCCTATGCGTTTCCCGTGCGGCTGCGGCGCATCGATTCAGCGGACCGCCCGGGCGCGGCTGGAGCGCCCAAGTATTGAAAGGACCAGCGAGGTCAGTTGCTGCCAGGCGTTGCCCGCCTGGACTCCCTTGATCACCCGGTCCGTTTCGGCGGCCTGCTCGATGAGTTCCGTCAGGGGAGCCGCCTTCAGCCGTTCGAGCGCGCGCTTCACCAGCGGCTGGCGCCGCTGCCAAACTCCATGACGCTGCAATACCGGCGCCGCGATGGCGCCGTTACGGGCTGCAAATTTTAGCTTCGCCAGCAATCCAAGGTCTCGGCTGATGGCCCATAATACCAGAGAGGGTGCCGCGCCCTCGGCACGCAAACCGTCCAGGATACGCAGCGCCCGTTTCGCCTGTCCCGCCAGCAATGCATCGGCGAGGCGAAAGACGTCGAATCGCGGATTGGAGGCCACCGCATCCCGTACCGCCGCGTCGTCCGCGGAACCCCGGCCGAGCAGGAGCACGAGCTTGCGCACTTCCTGGTCCGCCGCCAGCAGGTTGCCCTCCACCCGATCCGCCATCCATTCGGCCGTCGCCGAGGACAGTCTGAGCCCGAGGTCCTGGGCGCGCTGCCTGATCCACGCGGGCAACTGCGGCCGCTCCACGGGCCACACCCGGATCACCGCTCCGGCATTGTCGATGGCCTTGACCCAGGCGCTTCTGGATGCCGACGAATCCAGCTTTCGGGTCGCGATCAGCAACAGGCGGTCAGGGTCGGGACGCTGCACCAGGTCCCGCAACGCCCGACCACCGACCGCGCCGGGCTGCGGCTTGGGAAGGTTCAGTTCGATGATCCGGCGGCTGGCAAACAGCGACAGGTTGTCCGCGCCGGCCGTCAGTTCCTGCCAATCGAACCCCCGTTCGACCACGAAGTAGTCGCGTTGCTCGAAGCCGTCGCGCCGGGCCCGTTCGCGAATCTGCGCGGCCGCCTCGCTGACCAGCAGGGGTTCGTCGCCGGCGACCAGGTAGGCCGGAAGCAGTTGGCGGGCCAGGTGACCGCCAAGCTGACGCCCGTTAACCCGCATCCTCGAACTGGGAGAGCACGATCCCGCTGTCCTCGAGCAACTCCGGAATACCGTCGCGTACGGGATAGGCCAGCTTGCCGTCGCGCGTGACCAGCGCATCAGTCAGCGGGTCGGTCAGTTCCACGCCGTCGCGGCCAACGAGACACCCCTGTTCGATGCGCCGATTGAGCGCCTGGACCTGTTCCGCCGGCATGACCTCAAGGGGCAGCCGCGTGACGGGGCAGCAGATGATGTCAAGCAATTCAGCACTGATGCTCATGTTGTCCTTCCGAGTCGCCTGGTTTGAGCGTGGCGGGCACGGGATCATAACCGCTAGTGCCCCAGGGATGGCAACGGGCGAGACGCTTCACCGTGAGCCAGCCGCCCCGCAGCACGCCGAAGCGCCGCAGGGCTTCGATGGCGTAGGCCGAGCAACTGGGGGTATGCCGGCAAGGCCTGCCGAGCCAGGGCGAAATCAGTAGCTGGTAGGCCCTGACCAGCCCCACCGCGGCGCCGACACCCAGTCGCGAAAGCGTACCGGACTGCCGCGAGTCCGAGCCGGACTGTCGTGAGTTCGCCTCTGACTGCCGCTTGCTCATGCGCCCCGTCACGGCCGCCTCATTTTCGCGCCCGCCGCCAGCGCGGCCCGTCGGCGAGGTCCTCAATGAGGATGCCCAGGCTCGCCAACTCGTCCCGGATACGGTCTGCGGCGGCGAAGTCCCGGGCCCGTCGCATGGCCTGCCGCTCCTCTACCCTGGCGTCGATCCACTCGTCGCCGGGGCCTTCCGCGGTCCGGTCCCCGGCGAACCAGGCCTGCGGATCATCCTGCAACAGACCCAGCAGCCACCCGCCGGCTCGCAGTTCCCGTGCGAGACCGGCGCGAGTGTCCGGGTCAGTCGCGCTGTTGACCTGCCGCACCAGCCCGAACAATTCCGCCAGCGCCTTCGGCGTGTTGAGGTCGTCTTCCAGGGCCTCGAGCACGGCCCGCGGCGGGGCGGACTGAGGTTCGCCCGTCGCCGGGCCAGCGACGCCGGCGTTGCGCAACGCCCCGTACATCTTGTCCAGCTTCTGCCGCGCGTCTTCAAGGACCGCGGAGTTCCAGTCCAGGGGCTGGCGGTAGTGGGCCGTGAGCAATCCCAGGCGCACGGCCTCCCCCGGCGCCTCTTCCAGCAGGTTGCGGACCAGAAGCACGTTACCGAGGGACTTGGACATCTTTTCGCCGCGAACGTCGACCAGTCCATTGTGAACCCAGTAACGGCAAAAACGCGGGATGCCGTACGCACAGGTGCTCTGGGCGGTCTCGTTCTCGTGGTGGGGAAAGATCAGGTCCAGTCCGCCGCCGTGGATGTCGATGGTCTCGCCGAGGTGGGCCCGCACCATGGCGGAGCACTCGGCGTGCCAACCCGGGCGGCCGTAACCCCACGGGCTGTCCCAGCCGACGCCGTTCCCGGCGGAGGGCTTCCAGAGCACGAAGTCCGCGGGGTTGCGCTTGTACGACTCCACCTTCACCCGGGCGCCGGCGATGAGATCCTGCTGGGAGCGCCCCGAGAGCGCACCGTAAGCATCGAAGCTGGGCACGGAGAACAGCACATGATCCTCGGCGACGTAGGCGTGACCGGCTTCGATCAACCGCTCGACCAGGGTGACGATTTCCGCCAGATGTTCGGTGGCCCTGGGCTCCACATCCGGCGGCAGCACGCCGAGCGAGCCCATGTCTTCGTGAAAGGCGGCCAGGTACCGCGCCGTCAGCACGCTGATCGGCACGCCCTCCTCCCGGGCCGCGTCGTTGATCTTGTCGTCCACGTCGGTGACGTTGCGTACGTAAGCAAGCCCGTAGGAGCGCCGCAGCAGCCTGGCCAGCACGTCGAAGACCACACACGGGCGAGCGTTGCCGATGTGGGCGAAGCTGTAGACCGTCGGTCCGCAGACGTACATGGTCACACGCTCCGGATCCAGGGGTTCGAAGCGTTCGCGCGTGCGCGTGAGGGTATTGTGAAGGTGAAGAGCCATTCAGGACCGATTCAGCCGCTCCAGGGGCGGCGCCTATGATACCAAGGAGGACCGGCCCGCCGGTGGCATATAATCCCCTGCGTTCATCCGGAAACGGGATCATCATGACCGACGAATTCAGCCCCAGGCTCAGCGTCGAACAAGTCGAAGAAGGCACGGATCTGGCCCCGAAGTTCGATGCGGACGGCCTCATTCCGGTGGTGACCACGGACTACAACACGGGCGAAGTGCTGATGCACGCCTACATGAACGCCGAGGCGCTCCGGCTGACCATCGACACCGGCGAAGCCCACTACTTCAGCCGCAGCCGGCGGGTACTCTGGCACAAGGGCGCCACCAGCGGCCTGGTGCAGAGGGTCAGGGAGTTGCTCATCGACGACGATCAGGACTGCGTCTGGCTGCGCGTCGACGTCAGCGGCGGCGCCAGTTGCCACGTGGGCTATCGGTCCTGCTTCTACCGCCGCGTGCCGCTGGGAAGCGGTGACAAGCCGGTCGAACTCGAGTTCACCGAAACCGAAAAGGTATTCGATCCGGCCGCTGTCTACGGCGACGCCCCGAACCCCACCCGCCTGTAGAAACTAGCCGGCTCCTCGCCTCTATCCGACCCGTATCCCACTCCCCGAGCGAGGGTGCGTGCGGACAGCCCTCGCGCGCGTCGTGGGCGCGGCGCGGGGCCATGGATGGCCAGGAGCGCCGCAACCCGATGCCAGCCCGCCAGGGATGGCGGGCTGGCTTTAGCGCGCAATTGCAACTACTTGGAGTCCCACATTTTCAGCCAACAATTATTCGACAGTTTATCCATTAGTTACGCTGTATTTCTAGATACTATCTGATATTCAGATTTTAGTGAGTAAGCAAATTGAAAGCGGATTGAATCCAATTGCAGCGCGCCCGGGCGCCTTCATATCGGCCACAATTTCGGGAATTTCGAGTTTTCAGTGAGATTTTCAATTTTCCAATTTTCTCCTTCCCACCACTTGCGGCAAAGAATCGGGCGTGCAGAGCACCGCAATCCGGCTACCGGTACCCCCACCCAACTGGGCGGGCAGACACCTCGAAACACTGTTGACAGTGTAGTTCAAAACGGACATGATCCTGACGCCTGCAACCGTGCCCGCTCCCGCTCATACGCGCGGGAATGCTCCGGGTCCCGCCGCGGCTGGCGATTGGCGCCACATTGCCGACAAGGGGCATATGCGCCACTCGTGAATCCACGGCTTGGCCCGAAGACCTGGCGCTACGACAGTTCGTGAATCAGCCAATGTTTCTCCTGTATGACAATCGCTTGTCCGGCTACGGCGACAAGTCAAGGTTGCTGTTGGTTCACCTGAGCCGAAACCACGAGCGCGGGCTGTCGTTCGCACTATAGGCGGTGACGACGTAGAATTGTGCGATCGTGAGAGTCGTTCAGGCGCAGGCGCACGGCGTTGGATGCAATAGCGGCACCGAATTCGGCAGGCTCGCCGAACGGCGAGACAGGGGTTGGTCCTGTTGCCGGTCGTTTTGGGGCGTCGCCGGTCCAGCGGTTCCTGCCGGGTCTGGAGCCTGAGCGTGCAGGCAGCCCCAAGGCCCCGGAAACCGTGCCGCCGAGGGGAAACCTCGCATGGCGGATCGCCGCCGGACAGGTTGGTTCCGGCCGGGTCTTCGCGCAGCGGATCGGCTGGTATCTGTTGGGCGTGCTTTGGGGCTGCATGATCCTGTACTTGATCCACACGGTCAGGGCGCTGACCGGGTGACGGCGCGACCGACCGGGTGGCGGCAGGCGGGCGCGGATTTCCCAGGACGAGGGAACGACGTGTGTGCCGGCAAACGCCGAAGTCCGGTGGACCGAATTGGGCGCGCTTTTCGAACACCCCATGATCCAACGAGGCAAGACGGTGGCAACGGACACGGAATTCGATAGGGTCGCCGCATGACCGACCGGGATCCTTTGCCCCGAATCCGACGGGAAGCCGATATGCCCGAGCGCAGCGGTGGCGCACCGTCGCCAGTGCGCCGGGCGGTTGATTTGCACGTTCGGTATTGGGGATTGCTGCGCACGCCGGAGTTCGAACGATGGAAACGTCGTCACGCGGCAGGCTGGGGTTTGGATTTACGACTGTTTACCGATTCGGCCATGCTCGACATCATGCTGTTGAACATCGCGCGAACATACAAGCGTCCGGACTGGCGCTATGTCCATGTGGCACGGAACAGCCATGCGGGCTCGCGCGGGCGCACGACGGACACGGGCACGAACAGACCAACCGGGCGTGGCGATTCGAACGCGCCCGTCAGGGTGTTCGACCGGGGTGACGCTTTCGTGGGCGAGCTGGTGCGACGACGCATCGCCGGCGACCCGGCCCGGCCGCGCACGGTGAGGCTCTCGGAATACGGCAGACTGGATGAGATTCGCCGGGCCCTCGTGCAGCGTCACAAGGACCTTGGCGCCGTGACGGATTCTCAGATTGCCGACGCCATGATCGCGGTCTTTCATGGGGTGGAAGCCGGCAGGTGCCAATTGTCCGGTGCGCGCAGGGACATGCCGCAACGCGCCACGGCAGAGCTAAAGACCGGCCATCCGCAGCGCAAGCCCCGGTCGGGCGAATAAGGCCAAGTTGCGCCCTTGGCGTGTTCACGGTGAGCCGCAGCCGGCCGTTGGACGGGCACGCCAGGACGGACTCACGGGCTTGATTTCCCCCACGCTGCTTCCTTCTCCCCGGCGTCGCGCCTTGCAGTTGCCGGCCGATACGGCTCGGCATCCCGATCGACCCATGGATCGGCCACCCGGTCGAGAACGGCGAGTTCGTCCTGGAAGTGCGGATTCACTGTGTGCACGACCGGGACCGAGTCTCATATTCTGCCGCCGGCACCCACCGCGCCGACGCCGATGCAGAGCGTGCAGGGACCACGGCAGCGAACGTGTTCGGCATGCCGTCCAAGTCGAATTCGATCTTGACGGATGCGAAGACGGCTTCTGAGTTGCCACCTGCCTGACCGAAGCCGATGCGGCCGCTGAACCGGGCATCGCCCCGGATCGAAAAAAAGGTTTCGATGCGGCGCAGCCGATCCTCGATCAAGGTCAGGCCAACGGACTGCGCGCCCACACTCAACCCTGTTCTCCAGGGATGCGCTCAAGACGCCGGGTCGCCAACCGCGCCGCCGTGGTCGCGGGAAATTCCCGAACCACTCTCTGCAGCGATTCCCGGGCAGCGTCCCGCGGCTGCAGTTCATGGTTGCAAAAAAACCGATCGTGAGCAGCGCGTCCGGAAGTTTGCCGGACGCGGGGTATTCTTCCACGAGCAACTGCAACGCCCGCAACGCCACCGTGTATTGCCGCTGCCCGTGGCGCGTTTCGGCGAGCCAATAGGCATTGTCCGCCAGCGGACTCGACGGAAACACGTCAAGGAACTGCTCGAAAGCGCTTGCGGATTCCCCGTAGTTGCCGTCGCGCAGCAGGTTGAAGGCGGCCTGATAATGGTCCTGGTCACTGCCCGGAAGCAACACGGGCGGCGGCGGCGCCTCTTCCTCCGCCACCCTCTCGTCGATGGATATCTCCAGCCGCGCCCGGACCGATTCCAGCGCCTGCAGGCACCCATCGATATCCAGGTAGAGGTCAAGCTGGCGTTCCCCGGAGCCGTCAGTCCGAAAGGTGAGCGCCTCCGTGTCACCCCGCAATACCTGGATTTCGGATTGCGGTTGCTCGGCACGCGCCGCCAGTGCCATCGGGCTCCGATTGTCTACGATGCGCTGGAGGGTTCGCTCTGCGCAATTGATTTTCTCGCGCCACGACCGGCCGTAGCCGATGCGGCGGGCGTTGGCTTGCACGCGAATTTCGCCGCCGTGCTCAGTCGCCGATACCGCGCCTGAACGCCAGCATGAGCGAGAAGATGCGCGCGCCGCCGAAGGTGTTGATATTGGAAAAGTCCGGGTCCGACTCATGCATCGGATGAGTCTCGTAGGAACCGGCGCTCGCAAAGTCTCCGGTTGCCGACCAGGTGAGCCTCAATCCCAGGGTCGCCTTGCGGCTCAACGCGTAGTCGGCCCCTGCGTGCAGGCGCCAGAGGAAAGCCGTGTCGTCCAAATCGGCGTCCTGAACGCTGTTGTACAAGGCGAGCGCCGGGTCGTAGACCTCCGCCGCAGCCGCGGTACCGCGGTAGTCCGTTGCGAACCGAACGCCCGCCACTTCCACGGACGCCTGCCCCAGCCCGGCGCCGATGTACGGTGAGATGCTGCCCCATGCACCCGGGAAGCCGTAGAAGGCATCCAGGGTAATGGAACGCACGCGCCGGCGGTCGATGGAGCCGCGTCCGTTGGAGGCGACCGTGCCGCCGGGCCGTGCCCGGATGGCCGCGCCGTCGAAATACTCGATACCGGTGAACCTCTGGCGGGTGTCGTTCTCTTGTTGCGCGAACGCCAGCTCTATCCGGGTCCGCCCGAAGAAGCGGCCGAGGGACAGTTCGTACGCGGCGCCGCTTTCCGGTTCGACATCGTAGCGCCAGCGGTATCCGGGCACGGTGGGCGCCGGGACTCGATCGAAGCAGGCGGCGTCCGGGTAGCAGAACGTGTCCCGGTTCCAGCCTTCCTGTTCCACGTCCGGGCCCCCTGCCGTGCCCAGGCCCGCAGCCAGGTACCATCCCGAGCGGATCGGCCCTGCATCCCCCGCGGCGTCCGCCGCGCCGGCCTCGGACCCCGCCGCCACAAGGGCGCCGACGACCCCGATCATCGACATCCTATGCATGGAAATCCTTTCGCAAGCATCGCCTGTCCACCGTGGGAAGCTGGCATCCTACCAATGCGCCGCAGTCCGTGTCTTGGCTTCAGGGACGATCTGCGCGCCCGTCACGCAACGGCGTAACGCAGGCTCAACACGATGACCAACCGATCGGTGTCCTGCGTTTCGGACCAGGTGGACACGGGCTCGCTGGCGTCCAACCGCAGGTTGGGCGCGTGACTTCGGAGCAGTCCGTCTCCATAGGCCCCGGACTCCAACGTGCCGAAACGCTTCCACTGGATCTTGAATCCAACCGACACCGAATCCGGCATCTCGCGCTCGACGCACGCCATGAGAACGTATCCGGCGCTCGTGTCCCGCAACGCCGAGCGGCCCGTACTCACCGTCCCTGCAAGATTGCGGAAAATCTCCCGCGCGGCAAAAAGTCCGTTCCATCAAGCCGGCAGCATCCTTCGCCGACACCGTGCCTCCGGGATTGCTCCGAGGCTGGATCAATCGAATGGACATTTCAATTCCGGAGAATCGGAGAGCTTCGGCGCGTGCTGCGCCGCCTATGCGCTTCTCACCGCAATGCCCGTGTTGTTGGGCAGATTATTCCACTGACCCACCGCGCCTTTTGGTCGGATTATCTTCTTGGTGAAACAACTGACGTGGTGGAGTAATCCGGCACGGTCAAGTCGGCGTTGACGCAGCGTTATCCATGGGCTGTCCACGGGCGCGGGCCCTGGGTCAGCCATGTCGCCGGTGGGCAGGCGGTGGATAACGCGGTGCTGGCGCGACGGACGTGGGGGCGGGGCACTGGGTTAACCTGAGCGCTTCCCGGATGAAAAGGGAGGGTGGCCCGCGCGGGACGGCGTTCCCGCCGGGCCGTGGCCGGTGCAGCTTCGGTATCAATCGGGGCTAACCGGCGAGCAATACGTTAAACGCCGTGCATGGCGCGATGCAACCCTCAAGCGGTGTCCGAATCATCCGCGCGGCGGTTGTTCCTTCGCCCGCCACGGGACCTACCCGCGCAAGCGCCCGCGCGGGGCGCGCGTTGCCCGCTGGTACTGTCCCGAGAGTCACATGACGTTCAGCCTGTTGCCGGACTGCCTGGCGGCGAGGCTGGGGGGCACGCTGCAGGCGATCGAAGAGGCGGTGGCGGCGGCGGAGGCCGCGCCCAGTCTCACCAAGGCGGCCGACGCGCTGCGGCGCGACGCGGTGCATCTGCCCGGGGCGATGCGCTGGCTGGTCCGCCGGGTGCGGGCGGTGCATGGGAACCTGACGGCGGTTCGGGGGCTGTGCCCGGAGCGGTTCCTCGAATGCGCCGCGGAGGTGGGGGCGTTCCGGGAGCGGCTGAAGACCGAGGCGGTGCTGGTGGGGCTGCGCGGGCAGTGCGAGGGGCAACTGGCGCAGCTGGCGCCGCCGTTGGGTTTTTGCCCTGACGCGCCGGCGGCGGCAACCGCCTTACCGATGGTTCAACACGAAGCGGGGCCTGATCCACCGGCTTCGGAGCGCTAACGTGGCCAGCGTGAACCGCGCAAGACCCCGGGGAGGCCACCGAGACCATGACCGAACACGATGAGAAGCTGCGAGAAGCCGTGGCGCTGTTCCGCTACGGGCTGATCGCGGATCCGGTGCACCTGCCGCGCGGCACCCGCGGCATGGGCGGGAAGCTTAAGGAAAAGGCCGCGGCGAGCTACACGATCCCCGGCACGCACCGCACCCGGGTGGCCGCGGAGACGATACGCCACTGGCTGACGATGTACCGCTACGGCGGGTTCGAGGCACTGTACCCCAAGCTGCGCTCGGACCTGGGCCAGCCCCGGCGCATGCCCGCGGAAGTCGCCGAGGCGCTGGTGGCGATCAAGACCCGGCACCGCGGCTACTCCGTGCGCGCGGTGATCGCCCACGCCGCCGAGCACGGGCTGGTGAGCGAGGCGGCGATGCCCTCGCCGTCGACCGTGCAGCGGTTGCTGCGCCGCGAGCGGCTGAGCGGGCGCATCGGGGCCGAGGCGCCGGTGACGGACCGGCGCCGCTTTAATTATTTACGGGCGGGGCAGCTCTGGATGAGCGACGTGATGCACGGGCCGAAGGTCCCTGACGGTCGGCGCCGGCGCAAGACCTATCTCATCGCCTTCATCGACGACGCCACCCGCGTCATTCCCCACGCCGCGTTCGCGTTCGCCGAAAACACCGCCGCGTTCCTGCCGGTGTTCAAGCACGCGCTGCTGAGGCGCGGGTTGCCCGAGCGCCTTTTTGTCGACAACGGGGCGAATTACCGCTCCCGTCAGCTCGCGCTGGTGTGCGCCAAGCTCGGCATTGCGCTCATCCATGCCCGCCCGTATCAGCCGGCCGCGAAGGGCAAGATCGAACGCTGGTTCCGCACCCTGCGGGCCGGCTGGCTGCGCCACCTGGAGCTGGAGGCGATCGACGGGATCGAGGCGCTGAACCGCGCCCTGGCCGGCTGGGTGGAGGGCGAATACCACCAGTCCCCGCACCGCGGGCTGGACGGGCAGACCCCGCTGGACCGCTGGGCCGGGACCGGCGCCGAGGTGCGTTACCCGGACGCCGCCGGGCTGGATCTGGAGGAGCTGTTCCTGTTCGAGACCAAACGCCGCGTCATGAAGGACCGCACCCTGAGTCTGCACGGACAGCTTTACGAGGCCGACGCCACCCTCATCGGGTGCACCGTCACCGTGCGATACGATCCCGCCGCCCCGCCGAGCCGGGCGCTGCAAGTGGTGCACGAGGGCCGCCCCGCGGGCCTGGCCACGCCCCTGGACGCCTACGCCAACACCGCCGTGAAACGCGGGTGCATCGAGCGCGGGGACCCCGAACCGCCGCGCTCGCGGCTGAGCATCCGCCGACTGAAGGAGGAAGAGTAATGTACCTGCGCCACTTCGCGCTCACCCGCCTGCCGTTCGAAACCCCCGCGCACACCGACGAGCTGTTCCGCTGCGACTCCCACCGCGAGGCCGAGGCGCGGCTCAAGCACCTCATCGATCTGCGCGGCATCGGGCTGCTGACCGGGGAGTCCGGCAGCGGCAAGACCAGCGTGTGCCGCCACGTCACCGGCGCGCTGCACCCGGGGCTTTACCGGGTCTGCTACGTGGCGCTGTCCACCGGCAACGTGATGGACATGTACAAGAGCATCGGCTGGGAACTGGGCCTGCCCACCGAACACGCCCGCGCCTCAGCGTATCGCGCCATCCAGGCCGAGATCACCCGCCTGGTCGGGGAGGCCAAGCAACAGCCGGTGCTCGTCGTCGACGAGGCTCAGCACCTCAGAAGCGACGTGATCGAGGACCTCAGGCTGCTGACCAACTTCGACATGGACACCGCCCCCAGGCTGTGCCTGGTGCTCATCGGGCTGACCGGACTGCGCCAGCGCCTGAGCATGGCCGTGCACGAATCGATGCAACAGCGACTCATCGTGCAACACCACCTGCGCGGGCTCACGCGCGAGGAACTGGACCCCTACCTCGCCCATCGCCTGCGCCTGGCCGGCTGTGAACTGCCCCTGTTCGATCCCCCCGCCATCGAGGCGCTGTACCAGAGCGCCCGCGGGCTGCCGCGGCTCATCAACCGCATCGCCCACTACGCGCTCTCGGCCGCGGCGGTGGAGGAGGCTCGCACCGTGGACGCCGAGCACCTGGCCCGCGCCGTGGAGGATGTGCGCCCATGATCGACCCCGATCCCTGGCCCGAGCGGATCAGCGACGAGGCCGCCGCGAACATGGCCGAGTGCCTTCAGCGCATCGCCTATGACTTCGAAGGCCGCTACTACGGCCAGATCAGGCGCCACACGGAATCCATGCGCCCACCCCCGTGCCCCGCCGAGTCCTGCCACGAACGCCAGCTGCACCTGTTCGGCGAACCGCGACCGTTCTGAAGCCTCGCCCAAACGGACCCGCCACCGCCCGGCCGATCCTCCGGATCGAACCGGGCCGGACCTGCTCAAACTCCCAACCTCCGTCGCGTCGGCCAGCCTGCGACAGTCGGCAAAAACAAAATAATGTGACCAACCCAGTCTCAACCGTGACCGGATAATCCGACAAATCCTTGTCGGTTTAATCTGCCCAACAACACCGCCTACAACGAGATCATTGTTTGTACTGCGCTCGGATGCCGCTCCGGGGTGCAGCTGTTCGGTTGGGCGGCCACGGGCATGTTCGGCGACCGCATGAAAAGGCGCTGACGCGCCGGCTCTTCCGCCGTCGCCGGCCGGGTGCTCTGCGTCCTGATTTACACCGCCACCGACGGGGGATTCGACATGCACGGGAGCGATTCGGACAAACGTCGGCGCGATCGCGAGCGCCGAAAGCGCCGCGTTGAAGGTCGAATCGCCCGTGGCGTTTGCACACGATGCGGGCGCGGCCGTCCCGTGGACGGGGGCCGCACGTGCGAAGGTTGCCGGCGCAAGCGCCGCAAGGCCGATCGCGCGCGTGCCGACAAACGTCGCGCTGTCGGCATCCGGCGCGTGCGGGACCCGAACGCCCGGCGAGCTGAGTACGCCCATGTCCGGCAACGGGCCGCCGAACGGGTGGCCGCCGGCATGTGTTCGAAATGCGGCAGCGCCAGTACCGAGCCGGACCGCCGGCTCTGCGCCCGTTGCGGGGAAAATCGGCGCCGGTCGGAGAGGGCAAGGTACGCGGCAGCCAGTTCTGCCGGGGCTGCCTATGGCGGCAAATCGCCCGAAGCCACCCGAGTTGATCCCCATTCACGGCCCGATCCGATGAAATGCCCAGGGACCTCCTGGACTGACTCCGGATCGGGGCGGGACCTTACACGGGGATGCGCCCGACGGTCGTCACTGCCTCCAGAGCGGATCGACGACACCGGCACTGGAAGCGCGATTCGGCCAATCCCCGTTCGACCGTCAGATCGAACCTTTCATTCAATTTACGGCGATCGGACCGCCCTCAGGATATCTTCCGCAATACTGGCGGCGATCCGGGCCGCGGACTCCCTGACCGACTCCTCCGCCAGGTGCGCGTATCTCGCTGTCGTCTGCACCCTGCTGTGGCCCAACAGCTTGCCGATCATCGGCAGACTCTCCCCGAGCGCCAGCGCACGGGAGGCGAAGGAGTGTCTCAGGTCATGAATCCGCACGTCCTTGAGCTCCGCCCGCTTGCGCACCTTGCACCACGAACGGTCGATGTTCCTGAATGGCTTGCCGGGGAATCGCCCCGGAATCACCCAGGGATCCCCGTCCACGCGAGGGCGAGCCGCCAGCACCCGGGCCGCCGCCGGAGACAGCGGCACCGTCCTTCGGCCCGTCTTGGAATCCGTCAACCGCAGCTCGTTCCTCTCCAGATCCACCTCGTCCCACCGCAGCCTCAGGATCTCGTTGCACCGGCACCCGGTCAACATCAGCAACCTCAGCGCATCCGCCGCGCGGGGCAGAATACGGCCCTTGGATTCCAGCTCGCCGATGGCTTGGCCCAGCCGCTCGAACTCCCTCTCCGTCAGGAACCGCTCTCTCGGCTTTCGCTTGTACTTGACCACGCCCGGGCACGGGTTGGTGCCAGGCGGGCGCAACCCCCACGTCTCGGCCATGGAGAACATCGCCGAGAGCGTGTCCACCATCCGGTTGGCCATCGTCGGCACCCGGTACAGCTTCGAATGAACCGCCGCGATGCGCTCCCCGTCCACCGCCGCGATCGGCAGCGATCCGAACGCCGGCAGGATGTTTCGGTCCAGATCCATGCGGATCATCTTCACCGTGCTCGGTTTCAGCCGCACCTCCACATGTTCGGCCAGGTACCGCTTGGCCAGTTCAGCCACGGTGGGACCGTTCGCCTCCACCGTCGACACCGATGCCGCTTGGCCGGACTTGATTCGGCTGATCGCCAGCGCCGCGCGCCGGCGAGCCTCCTCCGGTGTCAGCACCCCGTGGCGGCCCAGCGTCACGCGTTTCGACTGCCCGTTGGCCCGGGTCTGCACTACGTACACTTTGGCCCCGGAGGCATAGGCCCTCACCCCGAACCCCGGCAATTCAGTGTCCCAGAACACCGTGTCCTTCTCCACCGAGAGGTTGTTCACCGTTCTCCGGGAAATCCGCGTGCGCGTGAGCTTCGCCATTTCCTTCAGACCCCCTCGCGGGCGTGGGCGTTTCCATTCCCACGCCCCGGCGCACCCGCCCCATTGGTCTCGATATATGCAAGTCTGCCGTCCGCAGGACTGTCCGCAGGACCGCCGGTGAGGGCCTCGATGCTGGCGGCCACACGCGCCGCCGAGGCTTTCTCGGTATCTCTGGCCAGGTGCGCGTACCGGGCCGTCGTGTCCATGCTCGTGTGCCCCAGCAACCGCCCGATCAGCGACAGGCTCTCGCCCAGCGCCAGGGCGCGGGAGGCGTAGCTGTGACGCAGGTCGTGCAGCCGCACGTCCTCAAGGCCCGCCTTCCCCCGCAACCGGTGCCAGTATCCGGTCAACTGCGATACGTGCGATCCGGGTTTCGTTCCCGCGAACACCCACGGATTGCCGGGCACCGGCTCGACCCCGTCCAGCACCTCCAGCGCCGCCGGCGTCAGAGGGATCCATCTCGCGCCCGTCTTGCTGTCCCGCAGTCGCAAATGAGCGGCACCGCGGTCCACGTCGTCCCATCTGAGCGTGGCGATCTCCCCCCTGCGGCACCCCGTCAGCATCAGCAGCCTGATCGCCGCCACTGCCGCCGGCCACGCCGAACCGTCCGCCTCGGCCTCATCGAGAACACGCCCGACGGTCCGGTACTCCGCCCGGCTCAGGAACCGTTCCCGGCGCGGCATCTTGTACGCCCGCACCGAGCGGCAGGGGTTTGTGCCCGGCTCTCTCCACCCCCAGGTCTCGGCCAGCGAGAACAGTCTCGAGCACACCCACAGCACGTTGTTCGCCGTCCCGCGCTTTTCCCGTAATTCATGCACCAGCTCCGCGATTTGTTCGCGCTCCACCGAATCCACCCGCATCCCGCCCAGCGCCGGGACGATATGCCCGCGAAACAATTGGCGGTACCGGGCCGCGGTCGCGGGCTTGCACTCCCTGTCCACGTAGCGCTTCAGGCACCGATTCGCCAAATCCTCCACCGTGCGACCGGCCCCCGAGTGTCCGCCCCGCGGCAGCGGGTCCTCGCCCGCCTTGATCCGGCCGATGACGCCGGTTGCCCGTTTGCGCGCCTGTTCCGTCGTCATCGGGCCGTGGCGGCCCAGGGTCACGCGCACGGAGCCGCACGGTCCGCGGCTCTGCACCACGTAGGCGATGCGTCCGGACGGGTAGACCCGCACGCCGAAGCCGGCGAGCGCCGCGTCCCAGTAAACGCCGGGGTTGCCCTTGGCGGACAACGCGTCCACCATGCGTTTGGTGATCTTTCGGTTCGTGCGTCTGGGCATGGGAATATAGGCGTTCGGTCACGCGGCGACGCAGGGGACGATGACACTGAGCCAGGGCGGGCACGGCCCGGCAGGATAGGGAGTTGCCATCGAGTTCCTCGTCATCGTCACCTCTTGACCGAACGCTTTCCGGCGAAGTCGTCCGAGTAGGCGGGGGCATTGCTGCGCCCCGCCCCTCACAGACCCGAGCGAGCGGAATTCCCGCACTCGGTTCCTCACTTGACAGATTCGCTGCAAGGACCGGGCCATCGACGCACGATCCGTACTGAAGGCAAGGGGTATCGCTTGAGCAGTGCATTCATCCGGTCCCAGTTCATACGCCGAAGGCGGTTGCGGCGAGAGAGCCACTTCCGCCAAATTCGAATGACCTGGTAGCGGAACCACTCCAGTCGTTTGCCGTTCCCCGTCAGACCGTAATATGCGCAGTGTCCCCGGATCATCAGGGCAAGGTGGTCGCGTTGCGCCTCGATCGGCAGGTGCCGGTGCCTCTTGCACCAGTCGTGCACCGATTTCAGCGCGCGGGCGAACCGTCCCTTGGCCGTGATCTGGCAAACCACGTCCTTACCTCGTCTCGACCGTCCCCAGACGTGGGTGAAGCCGAGAAAGTCGAACGTCGTGGCCGTCGCCATCCAATGCCGCCCGTAGGGGCGCGTCCGGCGAAAGTCCACGTAGCGCGTCTTGGTCTCATGGAGCTTGAGCCCGTAGCGACCCAGACGTTTCCCCAGCACGTCAAGCACGCGCTTGCCGCTGAGGCGGTCTTCAAAGGAAAGTACAAAATCATCGGCGAATCGCACTAGCTGACACTCCCCGTGGAGGCGCGGTTTCACCACTTGCTCGAACCACAAGTCCAGCACATGGTGCAGGAATACGTTCGATATCAGCGGCGAAATTACACCACCCTGAGGCGTTCCGGCGACCGGCCTGTGCACGGTGCCCGCTTCGAGCACCCCCGCGTTCAGCCACTTATCGATCATGCGTCTGACGACGCCATCCTTGATCCGCAAGTCGAGGAATGACCGCAGGTGGGAGAACGGGATCGTATCGAAGTATTTCGAGACATCCGCGTC
Source organism: Candidatus Rariloculaceae bacterium (assembly GCA_965262365.1). GTDB lineage: Bacteria > Pseudomonadota > Gammaproteobacteria > Steroidobacterales > Rariloculaceae > UBA6522. Next base: position 4,882,707 of record OZ253541.1, on the reverse strand, counting down.
AATCACCCACCGCTGGCGGTGCTCAATGATGCCCTTGCGCAAGTCGTCAAGGGCGTCGTGGGCCGAGCGTCCGCGCCGGAACCCGTACGAGCACGGCAGAAAGTCCGTCTCGTAGATCGGCTCCAGCAACATCAGCACAGCCCGCTGCGCCACCTTGTCTTCAAAGGTCGGAATGCCCAAGGGACGTTTCGTGCCGTCCGCCTTCGGGATGTAGTGCCGCCGCACCGGCGGTGCGACATAGCGGCCCGACTCGATCCGGTTCAGGAGGTCTTCAAGATTGGCCTCCAAATCCTTCTCATAGTCCGCGCCCGTCACCCCGTCGATGCCCGGTGCACCGTCCTTTCGCGTCCGCCGATACGCCTCCAGCATCCATTCCCTGTCGATCAGGTGATGCAGCGACGTGAACACCCGCTCCGGGTGCTTCCTCGCCTGTTCGGCTATCCACTGCTGTTTCGTGTACGTGTTTGTGGAACTCAGCGTTTCCTCCAGCGTTTCCCATCAGTGGGTCTGTACAAATGACGCCCCGCTTCCCTCCAGCGGGTCCCGATGGCCACGGTTCCCCGCCTTCACAGGTACTATCAAGGCGCTAAGACTTCCTGCTCCGCATGGCCTTCGGCTTATTGATTCGCCAGCCGACTCCGCGGGGTGCCTGCCCTGTTTGTGTCCGCCCAAGGCGCTCACGCCGCCGTGCAGGCTCCCTGAACCGCGAGACCCGTCGGCTGAACCGGGAGAACCGCCGGCTGCGCCGCGAGCAGGAACGGTTGCAGGACCTCAAGGCGACAGTGCGCCGACTGACCTTCGAAACCAAGCTGCAGCGCGGGGAGCTGGCGGGATACCACGACCAGATGGACCTCATCAAGGCGCAGCAGAGCCGCATCATCCGTCTGCAGGTGGCCGTGAGAACGTCGGCCATCAAGAACGAGAAGCTGGAGGCCGAGCTTGCCGAACGTCCCCTGCTGTCCGCGGTCTTCAGGACAGTGCGCGATCGGAACAGGACCATCGAGTCGCTGCACAAGGAGATCGCCCGACAGCGCAAGGCGAACGCTGCACAGGGCAAGAAGATCAAGGCGCTGCGCGCCCACAGAGCGAGGCTGCAAGCCCGGATTGCCCAGCTGCGCTCGAGCCGGGCCGTGTTGTCGAAGGCGGTATTCGGGGGCAGGAGCGAGAAGCAGGAAACGCCGCGGTCGGAGCGCAAGCGCGGCCAGCAGCGCGGTGCGGCCGGCCACGGGCGCACCCAGCGGCCAACGCTGGAGGAGAAGGAGGAACGGCAGGAGCCGCCAGAGGACGCGCGCGTGTGTTCCTGTTGCGGCAAGCCCTATGTCGCCGACGGCGAGCGTTCCTCGTCCGTCATCGAGATCGCGGTCAAGGCCCATGTCCGCAGGATCGTGCGCCCGCGCTACCGTCGGGGTTGCGACTGCCTGTCCTCGCCACTGCAAGCGATCGCGCCTCCGCCGGCCCGCTTGTTCCCCAGGACGCCCTACGGGACCAGCGTCTGGGCGCGCATCCTGTACGAGCGATTTGCCTGCCACCGCCCCCTGCGGCGGACCGCGGCGTGGATGACGGATCAGGGGCTGGCGATCGCGCCAGGAACCATAGCCGACAGCGTGCGTCGCTGCCCGGTGCTGTTCGCGCCGCTCGCCGCGGCGATCCTCACCCACCAGAACGAGATGGCGGTGCGCCACGCCGACGAGACCGGCTGGCGCATCCAGTCGCTGAGCGAGACTGGCCGCTCGCGGCGTGCGTGGCTGTGGATCTCGGTCAGCGCCGATGCGGTCTACTTCGTGGCGGACCCCTCGCGCAGCGCCGAGGCCGCGATGAGGCTGTTCGGTTCGGTCAAGGGCATCGTGTTCCTGGTCTGCGACCGCTACAGCGCCTACATCAAGATGGCGCGCGGGCTCGACGGCAAGGTGATCCTGTGCTGGTGTTGGGTGCACCAGCGGCGCGACTTCATCGAGTGTGCGGCCGGACAGCAAAAGCTGACGCAGTGGTGCGAGGGATGGGTCGAGCGGTTCGCGTCGACCTGCCGGCTGAACAAGGAGCGGCTGGAGCATTACGACCCCGCTCTCGACCACCAGACGCCGGCGTTCGACGCCGCGCAGGGGGCACTGAAGAAGGCCGTCGACGGTCTGTTCGCGCGGGCCGAAGCGGAGTTGGCCGACTTGCCGGTCAAGGCGCGCCAGGGCAAGGCGCTACGCTCGCTGCTCAAGCACCGCGAGGGACTGAGCGTCTTCGTCGACAATCCCCAGGTGCCCATGGACAACAATGCCGCGGAGCGCGCGTTCCGAGGGGCCGTTATCGGGCGTCGATTGAGCTTCGGTTCGGACAGCAGGCTCGGCGCCGACTTCACCGCGATGATGTACTCGGTCGTCGGCACCCTCGCCTTGAACGGCATCGACGTCCAGTGCTGGCTGGAGGCGTGGCTGGCAGCTTGCGCGGAGAATGGCGGCAGGCCGCCGGACGACCTGTCACCCTGGCTGCCCTGGTCGATGAGCGAGGAGCGCAAGCGCGAGTTCACGGCGCCGGGATGACCGGCGCCATCGAGTGCCGCTACTACGGGCGCGACTTCACGGCTGAGGAGATGGCGCTGCTGCGCGCCCTGATCGCCGCCGAGCCGCAGCCGACCCGCGCCGCCCTGGCGAGAGAGTTCTGCCGGCGCATCGGCTGGTTCAAGCCCGACGGCGGCCTCAAGGACATGATGGCCAAGGTGACCATGCTCGCCATGCACCGCGACGGCGCGATCGCGCTGCCGCCGCCAAGAGGAAAACAGGGCCGGCCCAAGCCCATCGTCTTCGGACCCCAGACCGAGCCGCCGCTGTTCCCGGCGCCGACGACGCTGGAGGGGGTTCGCCCGCTCGACTTCCGCACCGTCGTGCGCAACACCCGGGAAGGGAAGCTCTGGAACGAGTTCGTCGCCCGCTACCACTACCTCGGCTACAAGACCCTGGTGGGCGCGCAAATGCGCTACGCCGTCCGCGACCGCGACGGCTGGCCCGTCGCCATGCTCGGCTTCTCCACCGCCGCGTGGAAGCTCGCCCCGCGCGACAAGTTCATCGGATGGACGCCCGAGAAGCGCGAGAAGAACCTGCCGCTGGTGGTCGACAACCCGCGGTTCCTCATCCTGCCGTGGATCAAAATCCCCAACCTCGGCTCGCACATCCTCGCCCTCGTGCGCCGCCGCTTGCCACGGGACTGGACCGAGCGCTACAACACCATCCCCGTACTCATCGAGACCTTCGTCGAGACCCCGCGCTACACCGGCGCCGTCTACAACGCCTCCGGCTGGACACATGTCGGAACCACCCAAGGAAGAGGACGCTATGACAGGCATACGAAACGAGCCCAGCCGAAAAAGGACATCTGGTTGCGACCCCTCCGCAAGGACTGGAAGCGAACGCTCAATCGTTGAATCCTCCATACTCATCGCCGCGTGACCGAACGCTTACGCGAAGTCGATTTTTCCGCAGTATGCGTTACAGCGACCGAGTAAGCAAACGGCAAGCGAGTGGCTTCGTACTGGGGGTATGCTCATGTCGGCTGGTGACGGTAACGTGATCGGTGAACCGACATGATACACCAAGTAAATATAGTAAACTCAGTCAGTTATAGTACTGGAGTGTATCTCCTGACGGCTGGTGGCGGACAGTGTCGAAATGAGATTGTATTTAGCGCGCGAGGGCTGTCCGCACGCACCCTCGCGGCACGAGCAGACAAATTCCTCGGGTCAGGCCAGGTCCACTCCCACCGGACAATGGTCGGAGCCAGTGACCTCAGGCCAGATAAACGCATCGGTGACGCGCTTGTAGGCGCTGGGCGAGGCCAGTACGTAGTCGATCCGCCAGCCCACGTTCCGTTCCCTTGTGCCGCCCCACTGACGCCACCACGTGTAATGGTCCGGGGCTCCGGGATGGCGGGCACGAAACGCGTCCACCCAGCCCGCCTCCAGCCATCGGGTGATTTCCGCCCGTTCCTCGGGCAGGAATCCGCTGGCTTTCTTGTTGGACTTGGGCCGAGCCAGGTCGATCGCCTCGTGGGCCGTGTTGTAGTCGCCGACCACGTACACCGGCCCGCGGCGGCGCAGCACCTGTATGCGGTCGAAGACCGCAGCGTAGAAGTCGAGCTTGTAGGGGACGCGGCTGTTGTCGCGGTTGCGGCCGCTGCCCTTGGGAAAGTAGACCGAGGCGACGGCCATGCGCCCGAAGTGCGCAATGATCATCCGGCCCTCGGCATCGAAACGGTGCTCGCCCAAGGCTGTCTCCACACGGCTCGGCCGCTGCCGCGAGTAGATCGCAACTCCACTGTAGCCCGGCCGTTCCGCCGGCGAGAAGGCCACATGCCACCCCTGCGGAGCGCGGGTGCGGGGCTCCAGTTGGTGCTCGAACGCACGGACCTCCTGCAGGCCGATGATGTCCGCGCCCGAGGAGTCGAGGAAGTCGTGAAAGCCCTTGCGCACGCAGGCGCGCAGACCGTTGACGTTCCAGCTCAGGATTCGCATGCGGGTATTCTCTCCGGGATCAGCGCCGGGAACAACGCCGGGTACAGCGTTCGGATGCGCCTCCAAGGTAGAATCCACGGCGGTCAATGGAGGAGGTTCATCCCGAGATGACGAAATCGATTTGCTTTTCGCTCTTCGCAATCGCAAGCGCTGCGGGTCTGGCAACCCCTGAGGCCAACGCCCAGGGCATGCTTCACGACGAGCGCGAAACACGCCTGAGCGACGTTCGCCAACTCACCTTCGGCGCCGAGAACGCCGAAGCCTACTGGTCGCCCGATGGGTCGGAATTGATCTTCCAGTCCAACCGCGCGCCCTACCAGTGCGACCAGATCTACCGCATGTCCGTCTCCGACCCCGCCGCGCTGACGCTGGTTTCCACGGGACACGGCCGCACCACCTGCGGTTACTTCACGGCCGACAACGATCGGCTGATCTTTTCCTCCACCCACGCCGCCGATGCCCAGTGCCCGGCGCCTCCCGACCGCTCGCAGGGATATGTCTGGCCGATCTACGACACCTACCAGATCTACAGCGCGGCCCGCGACGGCTCGGACCTCGTCGCCCTGACCGACACCGAAGCTTACGATGCCGAAGCCACCGTCTGCCCGGTGGACGGCTCCATCGTTTTCACCTCAACGCGGGACGGCGATCTCGACCTCTATCGAATGGATGCCGACGGCGGCAACGTGCGACGCCTCACCGACGCTCCGGGTTACGACGGCGGCGCGTTTTTCTCGCCGGACTGCTCGATGATCGTCTGGCGGGCATCCAGACCATCGGGGGAGACCCTCGAAGACTATCGGGCGCTGCTGGCCGACGGACTGATTCGCCCGGGCGAACTGGAAATCTTCGTCGCCAACGCCGACGGCTCCGAACCGCGTCAGGTCACGCGCCTCGGCGGCGCCAACTTCGCGCCGTTCTTCTTTCCCGACGGCCAGCGGATCATCTTTTCATCCAATCACCACGACCCTTCCGGACGCGAATTCGATCTCTTCTCGGTTGACGTGAACGGCGCAGACCTGGAGCGAATCACCTACGTGCCCGGCTTCGACGGCTTCCCGATGTTCTCGCCCGACGGCCGGCAACTGGCGTTCGGCTCCAACCGCAACCAGGGCCAATCGGGGGAAACCGATGTCTACGTTGCGGACTGGGTAGCGGGAACGGGCGGCGCGGAGAGCGTGGACTAAGCTAGAATCCTCTCTTCAGCGACCCACCATGAGGTTAAGATACTCTCTCAGGGGGTTTTCAGTGCCGTTTCTACGACTAATAATTCTGGCTTCGGCCCTGTGGTTCTGCGGATCCGCTGTTGCGCAGCGGTGGATGCCGTTCGCGAGCACGACCGATGGATTTCGCATCATGGCTCCCGGCGAGTTCGCGATTGAGGAAGTCGACTACGAGACCGAATACGGTATCGTAATCCCCGCGCGTATCTTCAGTCACGAAAGCGAGTCCGGTCAGTATTCCGTAACCGTCGTGGATTACCGCGATGCGCAGAAACTCCATGACGAGCGCCTCCGAGAGATCGGTGGTATCTATCAGCCGATTTATGCGCAAGTAGACGTGCGCGGCTCAATTGCCTATGCGGCGAAGAGGATTCGTGACAGAGCAACCACGATCGACTACGACGCCTACCACTATATTAGTCGCATCGAAGGCCACCAACTACAGACAACGAATCCGGATCAGACTCGAACGTTTGCCGCACTCTATCTGTATGAGAGTCGTCTCTACGTCATCGACGCGACCGTCTCGCCGGATATCGCCCCGCCTGGAATGTTTCAACAATCTCTCGAGTTTATCGACGAGGATGGTGAGCTAATCACGTTTCGTAACTTCCCCGACGATCGCAAGGTCTCGGGCCCCTTTACGCGGTTGCCGTAGAAGATACTGAAAGCCCTGGTGCCACGGGCTGCCAGTACGCAACTTTGGATCTGTGACGGCAAAGAGCATGCCTATTGAGTCTTTCGGGGAGAGAATGATGAAAATCGCGGTTACCCTAATTCTGCTGCCTACGATACTGTTGCTGGCTTGCACTGAATCCGACGGCGCTGAACTCGTGTTCTCGAGTTTAGAGCCCGGCCAGACGAATCGCGGCACCACCACTATCAACGGGTACGATCGGCATTTCTCCGTGACGCTCCCTGGGTCATACGAAAATGACGTCGCGTATCCAGTCGTTCTGTTCTTTCATGGCTGTATGTGTCGTCCCGATCTTACTGATGAAGCCATTTTGCGCTATTTGGATTGGGCGCCAAGATTGGAGCCGTACAAAGAGGACTTCATCGTCATCAAGATGTCCGCTTTTTCGGAGAAGAAACCGGAAGCGCCCCAATCGGTTGAAAACGGTGGTGCACGCGGTATGTGGTTCTGGCATGAAGGGTTCGAGTCAGAGCGTGACGACTACGCTTTCGTTGATGCATTGCTCGAGGAATTACGGTCGTCGCCCGATATCAACATCGATACAGAGAATATCTTTGGCGTTGGTCATTCATCGGGGGCGATCTTCCTGATCTCGTACGTACTGGGTGGTCCCATTGATCTGACCGACGTCAGCATAAATGACACCTATAACTTCAAAGCTATTTCCGTTACGGGCGGTTCAACGTTACGGAAGGGGATTGTCGATTTCAAAGAAAACACGCCTGGCACTTTACCGTCTGTTCTTCACATCCAGGGCGAGCAGGACGGGGGGCTTTGGTTCAACGGTCAAGAAACGGGCAAAAGAGGGATCAATTTTCTGGAATTCGTCTCGGTCGCAAACGGGTCAACCATTGTTGACGGATTACGCGACACCATACACGGGCTGACGTACTCCGCGTGGGACGAGAATACCCCGTCAAATCCAAGTACGTTGGAAAGATGGGCCGCGCATCTCACTCTGGAATATTCTGGATACGAGGAGTATTCCCAATACTACATCTACAACTTCGCATCGGTGACCACTTCAGAGAACGTGCTTGTCGGCATGAGGGTTAAAGATTGCGGGCATCGACTGACGGCGGATCAATACCAGTCTGATTTTTTCCGGATATTCTCACAACGTAATGGTGATCGACGAGCGTTCGACAGCCAGATATCTCGCGACACCGCTATGACTTTTTGCTGATACGGCCTGGAACGGCGAAAGCAGACGTTCCTGGCTGGGTTCACCCACGATAAAGCGGACGAGAACACTACCTCGCTCGTAAGATATGTTGCCGGAGAACTTGCGGTGAGAGCCTCCGCTCAGGACAGTGCCTTCGGCCACGTTTTTCGGATTCGTCAGGGTGACGCTACAATGTTCGCCGGTTCCGGTTCCACGCCCTCGATGAGCCTGAGCACTCGCCGGGCCAGGTCCTCGGCCAGCGCTTCGCGCAGCATCTGCTCCTCCGCGCTCATCCCCAGCACGCCCGTGGCGTCGTAACTGTAGCTGCGGGTCGCGACCAGAATCTCGTTGTCGATCAAGGCGGCCCCGTCGGCTTCCAGCGAAAAACCGACCGTATAGAAGACTTCGTACTCCTGGGGCGTATTGCGTGCCGACACGGACAGCACCCGTTGACCGGAGGTATCCTCCAATATCCGCAGCACGGCACCGGCATCGCTCCTGGAGTCGGCCAGTTCAACGCCGCGCGCCGCCAATGCGTTCATCAGGCTATAGTGGAATTCCGTGTAGCCATTCGGGGATTCCAGGTAGGTGGTGGCGACCACGTCGGGGAGAATCCCCGAACCCTGCAACTGGAAACCGCAACCGCCCACCGCAGCCGCAAGTGCCCCCAGCGACAACGCCGGAATGACGCGCGAGCGCCGGTCGTTGAAACGTCTCATGGGCGCGCCTTCGTGCCCGGTTCAGCCCGTGGGCAAGCGGAATGCGCCGATTTCCGGGAAAAGACTGATGTCATACCCTTGATTCTAGCGGAGTTTACAAAGATCATCCGTCGGACTTCCGAGGCGCCCCCCGGCGCAGGTTACAAACACCAGGGATGACCTGATCCGAACGACCGATCATGAGCGCGTACCCGTTCAAGGAAATCGAAGCCAAGTGGCAGGACTACTGGGATCGCCGCCAGACCTTCCGCGTGCCTGCCGAAATCGACCGGTCCCGGCCGAAGTACTACGTTCTGGACATGTTCCCCTACCCCAGCGGAGATGGGCTGCACGTCGGCCATCCCGAGGGGTATACGGCATCGGACATCATCGCCCGGTACAAGCGCATGCGGGGATTCAACGTGCTGCACCCCATCGGTTGGGACGCCTTCGGGCTGCCCGCGGAGCAGTACGCGCTGCGCACCGGCACCCATCCGCGGACCACGACCGAACGCAACGTGGCACGCTTTCGGAGCCAGCTCAAGTCGCTGGGCTTCTCCTACGACTGGAGCCGGGAGATCAATACCACCGATCCGGGCTATTACCGGTGGACCCAGTGGATCTTCAAGCAGCTCTTCGAGCGCGGCCTGGCGTACCAGGAGGAAAAACCGGTGTGGTGGTGTCCGGAGCTGGGAACCACGCTGGCCAACGAGGAAGTCATCGACGGCAAGTCCGAGGTGGGCGGCTTTCCCTGCGTTCGCCGGCCGCTGCGGCAGTGGGTATTGCGGATCACCGCCTACGCCGAGGCGCTGCTCGAAGGGCTGGACAACCTGGACTGGCCGGACAGCACCAAGGAGATGCAGCGCAACTGGATCGGCCGCAGCGAAGGCGTCGAGCTGGAATTCCCGCTGGCCGGCGGCGGTGACGGTGACGGTGACGGTGACGGTGACGGTGGCATACGCGTGTTCACTACTCGTCCCGATACGCTCTTCGGCGCCACGTACATGGTGCTTGCACCCGAGCATCCGCTGGTTGATCCCATCACCACGGATACCCAGCGGCAGCAAGTGGAGGACTATCGCGCGGCAGCCGCCACCAAGAGCGAACTGGAGCGCACCGAACTGCAGAAGGAGAAGTCCGGTGTCTTTACCGGCGGCTACGCGATCAATCCGGTTTCCGGGGAAGAGATTCCCGTCTGGGTCGCGGACTATGTGCTGGCCGGCTACGGCACCGGCGCCATCATGGCGGTGCCCGGCGAGGACGAACGGGATTGGGAATTCGCCGAGACCTACGGACTGCGGATCATCCGCACCGTGCAGCCGCCTGCGGATTTCGCCGGCGGACCGTACCTGGGCGAAGGCCCCTCCATTAACAGCGGCTTCCTCAACGGGCTCGACGTGGCCGCGTCCAAGGCCAAGATGATCGATTGGCTGGAGGAACACGGCCACGGCGAGCGCAAGATCAACTACAAGCTCCGCGACTGGCTGTTCTCCCGGCAGCGTTACTGGGGAGAGCCCTTCCCCGTCATATTCGTCGAAGACGAGCCGAAGGTCGTGGCAGACGCCGAACTGCCCGTGCAACTGCCCGAACTGGATCGCTACGAGCCCGGCGGCACGGCCGAGGGCCCGCTGGCCAACGCCCGGGAGTGGCTGCGGACCGTGGACGGCACCACCGGCCGGCCGGCCCGGCGCGAGACCAATACCATGCCCCAGTGGGCCGGTTCCTGCTGGTACTACCTGCGCTATATCGATCCGGACAACGACGAGGTCCCCGTCGACCGGGAACTGGAGAGTTACTGGATGCCGGTGGACCTCTACGTGGGGGGCGCCGAGCACGCGGTCCTGCACCTGCTTTACGCCCGGTTCTGGCACAAGGTGCTCTACGACGCCGGGGTCGTCTCCACACCGGAGCCCTTCGCCCGGCTGGTTCATCAGGGCATGATCCTCGGGGAACTGGAGTACACGCGCTTCAACGATGAGGACGGCCGCCCGGTTTCCGCGGAGTTTGTCCGCAGAAGCCGCGACGGTAACCTCGACACGCGTTCCGGGACGGCCGTGCAACGCGCCTCCGTCAGCGAGCTGGACGTGGTCAAGCAGGGCGACAGCTTCGTGCTTCGCGCCGACCCGGGCGTCCAGGTGGATTCCCGAGCCCACAAGATGAGCAAGAGCCGCGGCAACGTCGTCAACCCGGATGAGATCCTGGCCCGCCATGGCGCCGATGCCTTCAGGCTCTACGAAATGTTCATGGGCCCCCTGGAGCAGGTCAAGCCCTGGAATACCCGGGGCGTGGACGGCACCCATCGGTTCCTCAACCGCGTCTGGCGGATGCTGACCGACGCGGGAAACGGCAGCGGCCTGAAGGACACCGTTCGCGATTGCGAAGCCACCGACGCGCAGTCCCGCGCGCTGCATCGAACGATCGCCAAGGTCACCGAGGATATCGAGGGGCTGAGGTTCAATACCGCGATCGCCGCGCTGATGGAGTTCACCAACGCCGCGAGCAAGTGGGAAACCCTGCCCCGGGAACTGGTGCGGCAGTTCGTGCTGCTGCTGGCGCCGCTGGCGCCCCATATCGCCGAGGAACTCTGGCAGCGGCTGGGCCACGAAGACTCGCTGGCGTACGCCGCCTGGCCTGCGGCGCGGGAGGAGTTCCTGCGCAGCGATACGGTGGAAGTTGCCGTGCAGGTCAACGGCAAGATGCGCGGGCGGGTTGCCGTGCCGGTGGAAGCCACGAAGGCGCAGGCGCTGGCCATCGCCAGGGACGACGAGAATGTTGCACGGCACCTTTCCGGCAAGGAGATTCGCCGCTCGATCTACGTCCCCGGGCGGATCGTCAACTTCGTGGTATGACCCTCAGCCGGCCGTACAGGCAGACAGCCAGCACCAGAAGGGCACCGATCACAACCAGGTAGTTGCCCCAGCGAGCATAGGGTGTGCGGCCGCTGAATCCCTGCACGGCGCTGCGCAGCACATGGGGCTCGAACGCCGGCGCCTGTGCGACGATGCGCCCGCGGGGGTCGATGAACGCCGTGATCCCCGTATTGGTGGCCCGCAGCAGGTATCGCGACGCCTCCGCCGCCCTGACCCGGGCGATCTGAAGGTGCTGATGCGGCGCCACGGTATCGCCGAACCAGGCGTCGTTGCTGACGTTGATCAGCAGCGTGGCCTCGGGCAGATAGTGAAGCTGTTCGTTGCCGAAGAGGTCTTCATAACAGATGCTCACGCCAACGCGCTCGCCGGCGATGGTGAGCGGCGGCTGGTCGCGGGCGCCGGGCACCGCGTCCGTGTAGGGCAGGCTCATCAGCCTGAGCCAGCGGCGCACGAACCCAGGCACCGGAAAGGTCTCCCCATAGGGCACCAGGTGACGCTTGGCGTAAAAGGCCGACTGCTCGCCGAGGACGACCAGCGTATTCTGAAACGTGCCGCCACCCGGATCGTCCCGGAGGATTCCCAGCGCCACCTCGCTGCCGCGCGCCCGGGCCCAATCGCGGATTTCCCCGAGAAAGTCTTCCGCACTTGCGTACAGCGTGGGTATGGCTGCCTCCGGCCAGACGATCAGCCGGCTGCCCTCGGCCTCTTCGGTAAGGCGCCGGTAGAGATCCAGGGTGGATTGCAACTGCTCCGGGCGCCACTTCAGCTCCTGGGGCACCGCCCCCTGCACCAGCGCCACGGGGATCACGTTGCCGGTTGCCTCGCTCCAGCGGACGTTGCCGAGAAAATAGCCGGATCCCCAAACCAGCGCGAGGCCGGCCGCCACCGCGAACCGCTGGCGCCAGTGCCCGAAGCACAGCGCCAGCAGCGCACCGGCTGAAACAAGTACCGCCCACGACATCAGGTATACGCCGCCCACCGGCGCATAGCCCATGAGCCAGGAGTCCGTCTGGCTGTATCCCGGCGCAAGCCAGCCGAAGCCGCTGAGCACCCAGCCCCGGCACCATTCGGTGAGCAGCGATACCGCCGGGAGCACCGCAAGCCAGGCGACCGGCCCCCGGTTCGTGAACCATCGGGCGGCGACCCACCCGCCAAGGCCCACGTAGGCGCCGAGATAAACCACCAGAACCAGGGTGATCGCGGAGGCCAGCAGCGGATTGACCAGCCCGAAATCGTGGATGCTTACGTAAACCCAGTGAACGCCGGCGAGAAATGCGGCGCAGCCGAATGCGAAACCGCACCAGAACGCCTGCGCGGGTCGCAGGCCGCCCCAGACGTGGAACAGCACGGCGTAGCTGACGGGCGCGACCCAGAAATGGTCGAATGGGGCATGAGCCTGCGGGAGCAGGGCCCCCGCGATCAGCGCGATGAGCAGCCTGGCCCGCATCGGTCACCCAAGTTCGCGGCAAGCGCGTGGAGGCGCCGCAATACGGTTGGCCCACACAAGCGAGCAATAGCGCCGCCGGGACATCAACCGGTTCGCCTGCGCGCTACTGAGCCTGGGCCGCCGGAATCGTGGTGACCTCCAGCGACTGGATTCGCCTGCGATCGGCGACTTTCACGCAGAAGCGAAGGCCCGCGACCTCCAGCACTTCGCCGCGCCGCGGCAGGCGCCCCAGCTCGTGCATGATGAGACCGCCCACGGTATCGAACTCGCCGTTTGCGAGATCGACGTTGAAACGCTCGCAGAAGTCCTCGATCCTGGTCAGCGCCAGCACGGTAAACTGCCCGCCGCCGTGATCCTGGATGTATTCGGCTTCCTCCGGATCGTGTTCGTCATCAATGTCGCCGACAATCTGCTCGATGACGTCTTCGATGGTGGCCAGACCCGCGACACCGCCGTATTCGTCGACGACGATGGCCATGTGGTTCTGGCTCTCCCGGAACTGGGTGAGCAGCGCATCGAGACGCTTGCTCTCGGGGATGTACACCACCGAACGGAGCAGTTCGGAGATCTGGAACGCGTCGCTGGGGTGATCCTCCCCGAAATAGCGCAGCAGGTCCTTGGCCAGCATGATCCCGGCGACCTCGTCGCGGTCCTCGCCCACCACCGGAAACCGTGAATGGCCGGTGTCGACGATGGTCTTGAGCATGGCCTGGGGCGAATCGTCCAGTTCCAGCACCACCATGTGCGAGCGGGGCACCATGATGTCCCGCACCTGAGTCTCGGAAACCTTCAGGACCCCCTGCAGCATGGCATGCTCGTCGGTATCCAGAAGGTTGACGCGCCGGCACCGGCCGAGAAACTCGACAATATCGGATCTCGCCATGCCGTTGTAGGCGGATCCCTTGAACAGACGCGACCACCACCGAGGACGGCGGTTCGGGTCTCTACTGGGAGGTAAGTCGTCGGACATCGATAGTCCCTATCTTGCAGCCACACGGGCCGGCTTGCAAGATCGCAGGCTGGAAATGCGTCTCGAATTCAAGATTCAACCGCGTATGGATCGCCAAATCCCAGTGCGTCCAGAAGCTCCCGCTCCCTGCCCTCCATGACCCGGGCCTGTTCGGCGTCATCGTGGTCATGGCCCAGCAGGTGCAACGCACCGTGGACGCAAATGTGCGCCCAATGCGCCTCCGGCGACTTGCCCCGGCGCGCCGCCTCGCGCTCCACTACGGAAGCGCAGATGACCACGTCCCCGAAGGCTCTTTCCGCGTCGGCGCAGGCGGGATCGCCGTAGGCGAAAGCGAGCACGTCGGTCGCCCCGCTGCCCTGGCGGTAGTGCTCGTTGAGCCGCGCGCTCTCCGCCTCATTCACCACGCGCACGGTGACTTCGCCCGGCGCCGCATCGCCCAGGGCCCGGCCGACCCAACGACGAATACGGGCGGCGGAAGGGACCGAATCGCTGCGCACCGCCTTCTGTACCACGATTTCGCCGTCGGGTTTGGCTCGCATTTCAGGCTCCCCGGCGTTCTTCAGTGGAAATAGCGAGGCGTATGCCGGTGACCGGGTGGATTCGATACCGTCATTCGAATGCAGCGGGAACTTCGTCATGGGCTGCTAACGAACGAACCAGCTATTCCGGAATCTTTCCCGGCGCGGTACGCAACGGAGTCGTAGCGCGAGATCGACCCGTCAGCCGCCATCGGAATCGCGCTCCTTGTCCCTGGCGTAGGCCTGGACGATGCGTTGCACAAGCTGATGACGGACCACGTCCTCGGGACCGAAGTGCACGAATTTCACGCCCTTGACGCTGCGCAGGATGCCATTCACGTGCGTCAGGCCGGTTTGCCGGCCGGGCGGCAGGTCCGTCTGCGTAATATCGCCGGTCACCACGGCCCGGGAACCAAAGCCGATGCGTGTCAGAAACATCTTCATCTGCTCAACCGTCGTGTTCTGGGCCTCGTCGAGTATCACGAAGGCTTCGTTGAGCGTACGCCCCCGCATGTACGCCAACGGCGCAATTTCGATGATGTGGCGCTCGATCAGCCGCCCGACGTGCTCGAAACCCAGCATTTCATAGAGCGCGTCATAGATCGGGCGCAGGTACGGATCGACCTTCTGCGACAGGTCTCCGGGCAGAAACCCGAGCCGCTCACCCGCCTCCACGGCGGGTCGCACCAGCACGATTCGCCGCACGACATCCGCATCCAGTGCTTCCACGGCGGCCGCCACCGCGAGATAGGTCTTGCCGGTACCCGCGGGCCCGATACCGAAGATCAGGTCCTTGCCCCGCATGGCCCGGGCGTAGGTGATCTGGTTGGGTCCCCTGGCACGTATGTCCCGGCGCCGGGTATGAAAGACAAGGGATTCGCGGCGCGGCGCGCCGGCGCCGCGGAGGCTTTCCTGGAGGCACAGGTGCACCCGCTCCGGATCCAGTTGCTCCGCTTCGGTCAAGGAAAACAGCTCCTGGAGCACGTCCTTCGCCACTGTCGTGGAGTTCGACTCGCCGGTCAACCGGAATCGATTGCCGCGGCTCTTGATTCGAATGTCCAGCCGCTTCTCGATCTGCCGGAGATGCTCGTCGAACTGCCCGCAGAGATTGGCCATGCGCCGGTGATCGTCCGGGCTCAGGATGACTTCCAGGGAATCGCTTTCGAGGTGCAGTTCAGGCAACGGTCAAGGCCCGTTAACGCCAAGCGGGACAGTACTGCGGAGTTGAATTTCCTGCCTTGCATCGACCAGCCTGCCTCGCAGGGAATTGGGCAGCGCTTCAGTGATGATTGCGTCCACGAACTCCCCAATAACACTTGCCGGGGCGGCGAAATTCACCCAGCGGTTGTTTTCGGTGCGCCCGCAAACCTCTCTGACGGACTTCCGGGATGTCTTTTCGACCAGCACGCGTTCCACCCCTCCGACCATGCGGCGGCTGATGGCTGCGGCTTGCTCGTTGACCAACGCCTGTAGCCGCTGCAGCCGCTGCAGCTTGACCTCTTTCGGCACCTCGTCCGGAACCGAGGCGGCCGGCGTGCCCGGGCGCGGGCTGTAAATGAAACTGAAGGATTGATCGAAACCGACCGCCTCGATCAGGTCGAGGGTGGCCTGGAAATCCGACTCGTCCTCGCCCGGGAAGCCGACGATGAAGTCCGAGGACAGCGAGATGCCTGGCCGGGCCCTCTTGATGGCGCGGATCTTCTCCAAGTACGACGCGGCCGTGTAGCCCCGCTTCATGAGCCGCAATATTCGGTCGGAACCGCTTTGCACGGGCAGGTGCAGGTACGAGGCGAGCTTGTCGACATGCGCGTAGGCCTGTACCAGCGACGGGCTGAACTCCAGGGGATGCGACGTGGTGAAACGGATGCGGCGAATTTCGTCGATGGCGGCGACGTAGTGGATCAGCGTCGCCAGGTCCGCCGTCCCGCCGCCGTGGACGGGGCCGCGGTAGGCATTCACGTTTTGGCCGAGAAGATTGACCTCCTTCACGCCCAGGCGGGCAAGGCCGACGATCTCAGCGATAACGTCGTCCAGCGGCCGGCTGATTTCCTCTCCGCGGGTGTAGGGCACGACGCAGAACGAACAATACTTGCTGCATCCCTCCATCACCGACACGAAGGCGGTGACGTGAGAATCGGTGGCGGCAGGCAGCCGATCGAATTTTTCTATCTCCGGAAAGCTGACATCCACGACGTACGGGCTCCCGGAACGCACCCGCGCGATCATCTCGGGCAGCCGGTGCAGCGTTTGCGGGCCGAATACCAGGTCCACGTACGGGGCGCGGCGGCGAATCGCCTCCCCCTCCTGGCTCGCCACGCATCCGCCGACGCCGATGATCTTGTGTGGATGTTCGCGCTTGTAGGCCCGCCAGCGCCCGAGCAGCGAGAAGACCTTCTCCTGGGCCTTCTCGCGCACCGAGCAACTGTTGAGCAGGAGAATGTCCGCCTCGTCCGGATGCTGCGTTTCGGTCACGCCCATGGACGCACCGAGCACATCGGCCATCTTGGCCGAATCGTACTCGTTCATCTGACAACCGAAGGTCTGAATGAAGACTTGCTCGGGCATCTATCCGCTATGCGGTTCCAACCGGTAGACGCGCAGGGTAACGCGGGCATGTGCCCGTTTCCAGTGTCGCCGGGCGAAATGCGCGCCATGGCTGGCGGCCGCCGCGCATCGGAAAAACCTGCTCAGAACGGAAATCGCTACTAACGCGGAGGTAACGAACTAGTTGCTCCGCGCTAAGGTATTGTAAGGAGATCACATTTCGACATGTATACCCAAGTTTAATTCGACCGATCTTTTGCATTGAGTTGAAAAAGACAGACTAAGGGACGAAAACCGCAGCCTGTTTTCAACAAGGCTCGACCTGCTCCACAAGGCTTCTCACCATTGTATAGGCCGTCATCGAGTCTCTCTCTGCGCACGGCAAGGGGATTCTGATGGCGGGACTTCACACCCGAATGCTGGCGCTGATCGCAGTTGCGCTGCCCATCACGGCATCGGCGCAACGTGTCAACGACCTTTCCGAAACCATCGACAGCTAAACCAGGCATTGACGCTACGGCTGCATCTCGCTGCGCAGCGTCCGCTGATCGAAGGGAAACGTCTCGCCAGCGACCCGGGAGCACGCTGCACGCTGGGCCGCGGCCAGGCGTGCTCACGGACATGATGAGCACGGAGCCCAGCGAGTTAGCCGCAAGGTCGGCTGAGCGCCGGTCAACGCGAGAGCTCCTGGCAGTAGCTCGGCATGCCGCGGTGGTTGAATGCCCTGACCGGTGCTGTGGGTCGCGCTACGATACCACCGGCGGGTGCCGCCCTTCTTATTGCACGCCGTTTAGAGAACGGTTCCCGCCAACCCGGGGGGCGAATGCGGTCCATTGGCCCCAGGTCGCCTTCTCATCGTTCAAGACCGTCATGACGGTTGCGCACGCTACCAGCGCAGCGCGCCGCCAATCTGCACGGCGTGTTCGGGTGAGCCGCGACCGTTCTCAAGCCGGCCGAACTCAAGGCCCATCTCGACGTTGGGGCCGGAGGTGAGCTTCACGCCCATCCGCAACGACTGACTGTCGCCATCGGCCGCCTGTGCCGCGATGAACGGCACCCACAGGGCGTCCTTGCGCCGACCGGCAATCCCGTAACCGAGTTCCGCCTGGAAGCGTTGCGCGGCCTCGAACGGGGAGGTTCCCGCCAACCCCGAGGCGTTCTGCCGGCTCCACAGCGACTGCACGCGGCTCTGTGTCGCCCCCCAGGCCGAGCCCAGCTTCATCGACAGCCCCCGCCCGTCCTTGCCCGGGGTGTAGGCGAGCGAACCGCTGAACCCCCATTCCTCGTAGTCCGTGTCCTCGTGCGCCACGAGCGCGCGCGCGTTGATGTCCACCGACAGGTGCCCGGCCGCGTAGCCGAGTCCGCCGCCGACCTCAAGTCCCGCGCCCGTCTCGGCATCGCCTGCGTCGTAGCGAAGCCCGGCTTCCAGGCTCGGCTTCAGCACCCCGCCGGTGGCGACCGGCATCGAACCGGAGCCCTCGAGCATCAGCCGCACGCGGCTGGTTGCGCCTTGTGCGGCCACCAGCCCTTGCACCGCTTCGGAGTCCGTGCGCGTCAGCAGCGCATCGGAGCGCAGCGCCAACTCGAACCGACCCGCATCGCCGGAGCGCACCGACAGCAGTCCGCGCCCACCGAACGCGGCCATGCGGTTCGACAGGTCCGTCTCGATCGCGGACTCCGCGCCTTCCGGCGTGACCCGCAGGCTGCCGCTACCGTAGCCGAACACGCCCCACAGGCTCGTCGTCTCGTTCAACTCGTAGTGCGCATAGGGGTTCAGGCTCGTCAGGGTGCTGTCCATGGATCCGCCGAGGGCACCGGAGCTTTGGTAGCCGCCCTCGCCCTCGCTGTAGGACAGGGTCGAGCCCACCAGCCAGCGACCGTACCGCTTGTCCAGGCCCAGCATGGCCGTGGTGACTTCGCCGTCAAGCGACAGGGACCCTTCACTGCCCTTGAAGCGCGTGGACGCCGTCTCGCCCCAAGCCGTCAAGGGGGCGGCAGACGCATCCTCACTTTCGCCGTGGGTGTAGAAGAAGGAACTGCCCATCAGCGCATCGCGGAGACTCGGCAACGCATCGGAGGCACGCGAGGTGCCACCATAAGGAGCCGTCATGCCGCCCGGTGACCCTTGGGAATCAAGGTCCATGTGCGTTGACCCGGATGCCGCACGTCCACCATCCGGGTCCGCAAAACTCGTGTACAAGCGGTCCAGACGCAACCCGCCCACGTTCAGGTGCTCTTCGCTCGGTCCGCGTTCCAGCCTGCGCGCGACGGCCTGCGCCACGTGGTCCGAGGCCGCCCGCCCGAAGCGGGACAGCCAGGCACTGGGTATGGGGTCGCTGTTGACGATGACGCCGAGCGCCTCGCCATCGTGGATTCGCGCATTGGACGCGTTCGTCAGGACCAGCGTCAGGGTTTCTTCGCCCTCGTCGTGGGAATCGTCAAGCACCGGCACTTGTACGGTAGCTGTAGTCTGCCCGGTCTCGAAGCTGAGCGTACCCGAGACCGCCTCATAGTCTTCCCCGGCCGTGGCCGTGCCGTCCGCCGTCGCGTAGTCCACCGTGACCGGATGGTCCGCCGCCCGGGCGAGCGTGACCTCGAACACCAGCACCGCGCCCGGTCCTTCGCCGACCTCGGCGTCGGCCACGGACAGCGCCTGCTCGATTCGATGCACGGTCACCGACGGCGCTTCCGAAAGCGGCCGATCATCGATCGTGCAGATGGCCCCGGGCTCATCGCATGCGAGATCCACGACCGGCGAAATCGTCACCGGCTCCTCCGAAGCGGGCACGACGCGCATCGCCCACTCGTCGGGGAGAAACTCTCCGCGGCTGTCCCTGGCCGGCCGGATCGCCTCGATTGAGCCGTTCGTGACCGTGAACGCGTGATCGATCAGGTCCTGTTCGCCGATGACCTCGATCGGGTCCACATCCTCGCTGAAATCAAAGTGGATCTCGAAGGGACTCTCGCCACCCTCGTGTGCGCCCGGAATCATCGACCAGCCTGCCGTGAGATCAGGCTGCACGATGGGCCCGCCCACCACGGCGACCCCCGCATGCGCGAGCTCGACCGCCGGCCCGCTGAAGCTGTCGATCTGCCCGCCGTTGAGCGAGAGGCTGTCGGCCAGGAGCGCGATGTCTCGAATCGGGCTCCGGTCTGCCGTCACCAGGTGTTCGAACACCAGCGTGTCCTCGTGGGCGACGTGCGAGAACAGCGCAGTCACCTCCGTCGTTGCCGCCTCGCCGTCCGAGGACTGCGCAGACTCCCCCGTCTCGGCTTCGCCGTCCGAGGGCTGTGCCGTCGTGTCCGCCTCGCCGAGGGTGAGGGTGACGCTGGGAACGCCATCGGTCATGGTGACACGGACCCGCTCGGCGAATTGAAGCGTCACGCGGATCGGCTCGCCGGCGCTCCACTCGCCGTTGCGGTCGCCATCGGCTTCGATTCCCGCGGAAGTAACCTGCGACCGGCGCGCCGGTTCCACGGCGACCGTGTCGCAGTCCACCGCGTCGGAGGTCTCAAGCCGGAACTCGCCTGAAGCCCGGTTGCCCACGGACGTCTCCCCATGGGTCACGACATCGCCCGCAACGCTGACCGCCACCGGTTCGCCCCACACACTGGGCGTGATCCGCACCCGGTATCCCAGCCGTGTGTCGTAAGGCCATTCGAGCAGTTGCGCCGTGGCGTTGACCAGCGTCAGGTCACCGGATGGATCGAAGCCGTTCACGGGCTCGTATCTCAGATACTCCGGGCTCGCCGTTGTGAAGCCAATGCTCAGGAAGAAAGACCCCGCCTCGTCCTCGCGTGTCGCCGGATCGTCGTAGTCGCGGCAGATGAGATTTGGCACCGGGGTATCTCCGGACAAGCCGCTTGCCCCGGCGGTCACGACCGTGCGAAGCGGCTTCGACGAATCGGCCAACACCGCCTGGGCGTCATTCGAGACCAACCACACGCCGTCGTGGTTGGCGCGCATCCTGAATGCGTAACGCTGGTTGGCACTGATCGATGTCTGCCGAAAACCGATGCCGTCCTCGCAATCGACCTCCGAAGAACCGCTGCCGATGGATTGCCAGGGCAGGTCGCTCAGATCGCCGGAACGTGACGAATAGACAGGGGTCGTTGCCAGTGCGACGTCGCTGAGTTCGCTCGCGTCCACCCCTTCCGGTATCCAGCAAACGTCGATGGCCGGCACCTGGATCGTTGTGTCCTGCGGCATCGGGACGGTTGCCGTCAATCCGCCTGTCGTGGCCGTCGCGCTCGCCTGCAGGGAAACTGAAGGCAGTCCGGCGCCGTTCTCGCCCACGGCCGAGACGCGATAGCGCCGCGTTTCGGAGAAGTTCAGCCCGACGTCATGCTGGTAGGTGGTGTCGGCGCTCTCGGGATTGTCCTCAACTTCAGCCCAATTGGCGCCGCCGTCGTAGGATGCCTCGACACGGTAGCCGAGCACCGCGTCGTCTACCGCCGACCAGGTCAGATCGACATGGGTTGCGGTGGCCGTTACGCTCACGTCCGTGACTTGCACGGGCAGCATGTCTTGCGACGCCACCTCGTTGTCGGAGATGGTCAGCGAGAATTCGCCGTCGACCAGGGAAGCGTATTCGGCGCCCTTCGCGACATGGGAAACGATCGACGAGTCGTGGTACGCGTCGTCATCCTCGGTCGCGGAAATCGTCATCGTCTGCGCCGTGTCCCAATCGGTAGAGGTGAAGGTCAGGCTCGACGGCTCGAAGGCTACATCGGGGCTGCCGCTCACCGTGGGTGTCACCGTCACGGTCTCGGTCGGCTCGGTATCCAGCACCACGGTGTAGGTCGCGCTCTCACCCTCGGAGAGGGTCAGGGCGGCCGGCGAGACAGTCACGCCGCGCTCGTCGTTGTCGGTGATGACCAGTGTCGTGCCGATCACCTCCAAGCCGGCGACCTCGGTGGCGCCGGTGATCGACACCGCCTCGGCGGGCTCGTCGATGCGATCGTCCGTGGGCTTGAACACGAAGATCGCCGTGCCGCTCGCCCGCCCGGCCGGGATCGTCAGGCCAAGATCGTCTACGGCAACGTAGTCCGTGCCCTCGGTCGCCGCGTCCTCGGAGGCGCCCACGCTCAGCGTCAGGGTCGTGGGCTCGGCTCTCGCGATGCCGTTGAGCGTGCCCGTCACGACCACACCGGTGAAGCTGGCGTCTTCATCGAACGACGTGTGACTTACCGAGAGATCCACTCCGGTCGAGACCCTGTCATCGTCATCGATGGTGACCGATACGGCATCGGCCGTCACGCCGTTGGCTTCGTAGTCGGCTCCCGAGACCGCATGCACTATCGTCACGGTGTCGTCCTCGGCATCCTCATCCTGGCGCGCCGTGACCGTCACCGTCTGCGGCTCGTTCCAGTTGGAGGTCCTGAAGCTGAGAAACGACCTGCTGCGCCTCAGGTCCGTGCCCGTCGTACCCGAAATGGTCACCCTCACCGTGCCGGTCGGCTTCGAACCCAGGACCACCGTGTAGGTGGTGCTGTCGCCCTCGGCCAGGGTCAACGAGGTGGGACTGATCGCCACCCTGCGCTCGTCGTCGTCGCCGATCGTGACGCTGGCACCGGTCACGGTGAGGTCCTCAACGCCGGTGGTTCCGGACACACTCAACGTCTCGTTCCCCTCGACGATACCGTCATTCGTGGGCGTCAGCGTGAACGTCGCGGTCCCCGAGGTCTGCCCGGCGTCGATGGTCAGCGCAAGGTCATCCACTGCCGTGTAGTCGGTGCCCTTGATCGCGGTGTCGGTTGACGCGCCCACGCTCAGCGTCAGGGTCGTAGGCTCAGGTCTCGTGATGCCGTTGAGCGTGTCGCCCGCGCCGCCCACCGAGACCGTCACCACGGTCTCCACCGTCATGGCCGCAGCCTCGAGCGTCGCCGTCACCGTCACCGCCGTCGCGCCCTCGTCCTCGTCCACCGACGCCGGATCCGCCGTCAGCGTCACCGCCGTCGTGTCGTTGTCCACGATCGTCCCCTTGGCCGATGTCGAATCGCCCAGCACCGCGCCCTCGGACGGATTGTCGATCGTCACCGTGAAGGTCTCGTCCGGCTCGTCGGTGGTGTCATCCGCGGTCGGGACCGAGAAGGTGACCGTTGTCTGCGTGGCGGGAATCGTCACCGTCGTGTCGGTGGCGGAAGTGAAGTCCGCGCCGCCGGGCGCTGCCGGGCTCGTCGTGGCGGTGTCGTCGGATTCGACGGACGTACTGAACTGCAGGGTGATTCCACCCGTCGGGGCAGGATCGCTCAACGTCACCGTGAACTGCACCGGCGAACCCTCCGTCGCCGAGGAATCCGCGATGCCGAGCACCGGAAGCTCGCGCACGGGCACGGGGACCGGAGGCACGGGGATCGGAGGCACGGGGACCGAGACCTCGCTCGTCACCGACTCCTCGTAGCCAGCGCCGTCGGTGAAGGTCACCCTCACCCTGATCGTGCTGCCGAGATCGTCCTCGGTCAACACGTAGGTGGCGGCCGTGGCGCCGGGAATCTCCTGCTCATCCATTCCGTCGGAGCGAATCCATTGATACGCCCACCCGGGTGGGTCCGTGAGGCCGTTCGCGTCCGCGATGTCGGTTGTGGTGGCGGTGAGTGTCTGTCCGACCCGCACCGTGCCCGATATCCCCGGCGCGCCCGTCGCCGCGCTGTTGCCGCGCGCGCCGGTGGAGGCGCTTGCGTTCTCCGACCAGGCGCCGTCGCCGTCGCCGTTCGTCGCCCGCACCCGCACCTGGTAGGCCGTGGACGCCGTCAGTCCCGAGATCCTCGCGCCCGTGCCCGTGCGGTCCTGCGGACCGTCTGTCCACGGACCGCTCGTCCCCGCGCGGTATTGAATGTCGTAGTTAGCGATCGCCGGACGGCCCGCGTTCTCCGGCGCCCTCCAGCTCACGTCGAGACTCGTGGTGCCCCCGGAGGTCGCCGTCACTGTCGGCGCCAGCGGCGCCTCGACCGCGTTGGTGACGAGAAGGGTCACGGCGATCGTGTCGGAACCGCCGTTGCCGTCCATCACCTTCACCGTCACCGCGTAGCGCGCCTTCGTCTCGCGGTCGTATGTCTCATCCACCCGGGTCCGCAACTGACCGCTCGTCGAGACGATCGTGAATTTCGACGCGTCCGCGCCTTCCAGGCTGTAGGCCAGCGTGTCTCCGGCATCCGTGTCGGTCGCGGTGACCGCGTCGCCGATGTTCGACGCCGACGTCACGGCCGCACCGCCCACCGTCTCGGCGAAACTCCGCGTCGCTGCCCCGCCTTCGTTGAAGGTCGGCGAGGCGTTGTTGTCGTCGGTGTCGTTGTCCCTGATCGTGCCGGTAAACGCGAGCGAGTCGGGCTTCGCATGGTGGTCGGGATGTTTACGCCACACGATGCCGATCGTTTCGTCTCCCTCCTCCTCGGTATCGTCGACGATGGCGATGTCGAATGTCGCCGACAAGGCCCTCGCCGGCATCGTGATAACGGCATCCGATCCCTGCAGGAAATCGCCATAGTCCGCCGCCGCCGTCGCGGTGCCGGACACCAGCGAACCGTTTGTCAAATACTCGATGGTGTCCGAGCTCGTATGATTCAACCGGAGCGTGAGCGTCATCCTGCCCGCCGCCTCGTTCACGGCGACGTCATCAATCGTCGCCGTCGGCTTCGGCTCGTCGCTCTCAATAACAACCCGGGCGTAGTGGGGTGAAGGCAATGTCGCGCCCGAGGCGTTTCTGAGACCCACGAAGAACAGCAGCCTAAGCCTGTCATAGCCCGCGTCGTCAATGATCGGGACCGTGATCGTCCTGCTCGTGTCGCCCGCCTCGAAGGTCAGCGTGCCCGATGTCTCCGCATAGTCCTGATCCTCTTGCGCGTTGCCCGCGATCGTAAAGTAGTCCACGGTCACCGTCCCGCTGCTCGCGGGGTCGAGTTTGACCGTCAGCACGACCGAACCGTCGGTCTCGCCGACATTGACGGCAGGCGTGGTGGAGATGAGAGGCGCGGTGATCGACAACGCCGGCGTTCGCTCCATCACCGCGGTGTCGGCGTCAGCCCAGGCCGGTGCGAACAGTGCAACCGCCGCGCAGGGCAGCCACGCCGCAGTGCGCGTCCATGCCGCCACCGTCAACAGGCGGGAGGCACGATCGTTGGAAGTGGAAGAGGGTCCGCCCGCGACGGGCGGGGAGGATCCAGGCGGCCGGCGCGATCCGCATGCGCTCAACCGAGGCATGGTGCGCCCCGGCGGACATAGTTCAGATCTCTCCTGTTTATGTAGAGCACATTGTCCGCCTCCGACGCGCACGCAGGCCCGTGGGCAACTATCGCCAGTAAAAAGGGGGGTATTGTTCCAACGGCTCGAAGGCGAATTCTTGCGAGATCCGTTCCGCGTCAGCACAAGTTGGACCGCTTGGCGTGTGCGTTCCAACGCGTCGTGCGAACTCGTCGGGACGCTACAATTCATTGATTCTACCGGGGCAGAAACCTTCGCGCCATCGGCTCTGAACGGGCGGCGTCCTGCGGGCAAGCAACCGGCCACGCCCGCATTTCTGCAGCTCCTTCATACATTTCGCGTGCAATGTATCGCGTCGAGCGGCTGACGTCGCCCGCAAGATTGAGGGGGTTGAGGAAAAAATAGACTGTTCGCCGCAACGATGCCGCCGCGGGGATCGGGTTCACCCTTCGCAGGGGCTCCTCCGAAGGATTCCAGATTCTCGCAGATCACGGCGGTGGGAGAGACGGACTGAGTGTGTTCGAGTGTATACATGATGAGCTCCAAGGTAAGTGATGAATGCATCCCGCCGGGTTCTTCCGACGTGATGGTTTAAAAAGACACGCGCGCGCAGCGGAGTCACCCGCGAAGCGGGCCATCCGGGTCATGTCGGCCAGGGTGGTCTGAGGGGTTTCGCGCCAGCCGATCCCGGCGTAGATGGCGCGAGGCGCTGTGGCGGTGATCGTGGTGTTCGTCATGGCGGGTGCCTCCGTGGGTGAGCGGATCGGGCGGGCCAGGGAGAGAACCGTCTTCCTCCCTTTCCCGAGGGATTGCCCCGGCCGGGGCTCCACCCGTGCGCGTCCCGGGCGGCGGTAGCTGCTGAGGCTGGTCGGGGTGACCCATGACATTGCGATCGGGCTGTTCGACGGATCGCCGGTCTTGCGCTGTGGGAGCGCTGGCAGGGTGTCGCCTGATTCGCAGCGCGTCAAGCCACTGCGCGGCTCCTTCGCTCCGCTACGGCTTTTCGGGGTGGAAACTTTACGAAGTTGTGAATTGCAAAAAAATGAAAGTCCGCAGACAGTTACGTCTGCGAACTTTCCATTTCCCGCTATGGGCCGCTTAGAAGGGGATGTCGTCGTCCAGGTCATCGGTGCCGGTGGATGCCGGCGGCTCCGCCACACTGCGTGCGGGCATGGGTGCCGGGGCGGATGAATCGGAACGCCCGTCAAGCATGACCATCTCGCCTCGAAACCCATCAACCACCACTTCCGTCGTGTAGCGGTCGTTGCCATCGCGATCCTGCCACTTGCGGGTGCGCAGTTCGCCTTCGATATAGACCCGCGAACCCTTGCGCAGGTACTGGGCCGCGGTTTCCGCCATTCCGCGAAACAACGCAACCCGATGCCATTCGGTGCGCTCCTGCTGATCGCCGGTATTCTTGTCTTTCCACGACCTGCTGGTCGCCAGACGGATGTTGGTGACGGCGTCGCCGCTGGGCATGTACCGGGTATCCGGATCCGCCCCCAGATTGCCGACGAGGATGACCTTGTTGATGCCTCTTGCCATTGAATTACCCCGGAAAACGTTGGACCGTCAGCGACGGCTGGATGAGGCGTCATTGTACGCCGTGGCACGGCATTTTCCAGCCGGCAATCTCCTCAAATCGCCAAGAATTGCGCATCCCGGGTTGCCCAATACCGTTCCAACCACGGGGCACTTTGCGCCGTGGTTTTCCGCCAGCGTATAGTAGGGGATTACCCTGGCCCAGGCCCCGGACGTGTCCACCACCCACATTCGAATTCGCGGCGCGCGGACTCACAACCTGAAGGACATCGATCTCGATCTGCCCCGGGAAAGGATGATCGTGCTCACCGGCCTGTCCGGATCGGGCAAGTCCTCGCTGGCGTTCGACACCATCTATGCCGAGGGCCAGCGCCGCTACGTGGAATCGCTGTCCACCTACGCGCGGCAGTTCCTGTCGGTGATGGAGAAGCCGGCGGTGGACCATATCGAGGGGCTGTCGCCGGCGATCTCCATCGAGCAGAAGTCCGCATCCCACAATCCGCGCTCCACCGTGGGCACGGTGACCGAGATCTACGACTACCTGCGGCTGCTGTTTGCCCGCGCGGGCATACCGCGCTGTCCGACCCACGACGCCGTGCTCGATGCCCAGAGCGTCTCGCAGATGGTGGATCAGGTCTTGAGCCTGGAGGAAGGCACGCGCGTCATGCTGCTGGCGCCGGTGGTGACCGCCAGAAAGGGTACCCACGCCGACCTGCTCGCCGAACTCCGGGCGCGCGGCTTCGTGCGCGTGCGAGTCGACGGCACGATCTGCGACCTGGACAAACCGCCGACGCTGGACCGCAACTACAACCACACCATCGAGACCGTGGTGGACCGGCTGCGCGTGCGTCCCGAGGCCCGCCTGCGCCTGGCCGAGTCGTTCGAAACCACCCTGGCGCTGGCCGACGGCGGGGCCCAGGTCGCGTTCATGGACGAACCTCACCGGGACCCGTTGGTCTTTTCCGGGAAGTTTTCCTGCCCGGTTTGCGGTTACGGGATACCGGAACTGGAGCCGCGGCTGTTTTCGTTCAACAGTCCCATCGGCGCTTGCCAGAACTGCGATGGTCTGGGCGTGCAGCGGTTCTTCGATCCCCGCCGGGTCGTGCGTCACCCGCACCTTTCGCTGGCCGGCGGCGCAGTGCGCGGCTGGGATAGGAACAATTCGTATTACTTCCACCTGATAAAGTCGCTGGCAGGGCACTACAACTTCGACATCGAAACGCCGTTTGAAGAACTCCCCGAGAGGATCCGCGACATCGTGCTCTACGGCAGCCGCGGCCGGCGGATCGAGTTCCGGTACGTCAATGAACGCGGCGGCGAGCGGCAGTGGAAGCACTCGTTCGAGGGCATCATTCCGAACATGCAGCGGCGCTATCGGGAAACGGAGTCCAATGCCGTGCGCGCTGCCCTCGCCAACTACCAGAGTACCCAGCCGTGCGAAAGTTGCGGCGGCTCGCGCCTGAACGAGGCCGCGCGCCACGTCTTCGTGGGTGGGCGCGCGCTCCCCGATATCACCGCACAAAGTGTCGGGGAGACGCTCGGGTTCTTCGAGGGCCTTGAGCTCGAGGGATGGCGTGCCGAGGTCGCCGACAGGGTCGTCAAGGAAATACGCAACCGGCTGGGTTTCCTGGTGGACGTGGGACTGGACTACCTGACCCTTGACCGCAGCGCAGAAACGCTGTCCGGGGGCGAAGCCCAGCGGATTCGCCTGGCCAGCCAGATCGGCTCCGGACTGGTGGGCGTCATGTATATCCTCGACGAGCCCTCGATCGGCTTGCATCAGCGGGACCACCGCCGGCTTCTGGATACCCTGCGGCACCTGAGGGATCTGGGCAACTCGGTCCTGATCGTGGAACACGATGCCGAGGCGATGCTGGCGGCGGACCACCTGGTCGACCTGGGACCCGGCGCCGGTGTACACGGCGGCCGCGTCGTTGCCCAGGGCACGCCGGAGCAGATCCGGTCGAATCCGGCCTCGCTGACGGGTCAATACCTGGCGGGACGGCGGCAGATTCCCCTGCCGGCTGAGCGGCGCGAGTTCGACTCGCAAGCCGTCATCGGCATTCGCGGCGCCCGGGGCAACAACCTGAACCGTATCGACGTGGAGATTCCGCTGGGCCTGATCACGTGCGTCACCGGCGTATCCGGGTCGGGCAAGAGCACCCTGATCAACGATACGCTCTACCGGCTGGCCGCAGGCTACGTCAACCGCACCAACTATGATCCGGCGCCCTGCGACGACATCGACGGTCTCGCGCTGATCAACCGGGTCATCGACATCAGCCAGAGCCCCATCGGTCGCACGCCCCGCTCCAATCCGGCGACCTATACCGGCCTGTTCTCGCCCTTGCGGGAACTGTTCGCCGCCACCCAGGAATCAAGGTCCCGGGGCTACCGGCCGGGGCGGTTCAGCTTCAACGTCAAGGGCGGCCGCTGCGAATCCTGCAAGGGCGACGGCGTCATCAAGGTGGAAATGCATTTCCTGCCGGACATCTACGTGGCTTGCGACGTCTGCAAGGGCAAGCGCTACAACCGCGAAACGCTGGACATCCGCTACAAGGGCAAGTCGATCCACGACGTGTTGCAGATGACCGTTGAAGACGCGTCGGCTTTTTTCCGCAACGTACCGCGGATCGCGTCCAAACTCGACACGCTGATGGCTGTCGGGCTGAGCTATATCCAGCTTGGCCAAAGCGCCACGACCCTTTCCGGGGGCGAGGCTCAGCGCATCAAGCTCGCCAAGGAGCTCTCCAAGCGCAGCACCGGCTCGACGCTCTACATCCTCGACGAGCCCACCACCGGGCTGCACTTTCACGATATCGCCCAACTCCTGGAGGTGCTCTATCGGCTCCGCGACCAGGGCAATACGGTGGTCATCATCGAGCACAATCTCGACGTGATCAAAACCGCGGACTGGATCGTCGACCTGGGGCCCGAGGGCGGTTCCGGCGGCGGCAACGTGATCGCCGAGGGTCCCCCGGAGGCGGTGGCGGCCCTGGACGCATCCCATACCGGGCGGGCATTGCGTGGGGTGCTGCGCGGCGGCCACCGCACGGCCGCTGCGACGGCGTCGGAGCCGTTCAGAGTCTAGCAGCCGGTGGCAAAAGGGCCGGTTCACGCTAACCGAATTGACGCTGTCCCGGAGAGCGTTGACACGCCCTATCCAAGCTGGCGAAACCCCACCGCCCGGCGGATTTCGCTCATGTACGGGCTGCTTGCCTCGCGGGCCCTTTCGGCACCCCGGCGAAGCACGCTTTCCACGTGGTCGGGCGCATCGAGCAGCCGCTCGTACTCCTCGCGGGGGCCCTTGAGCTGGTCATCGAGGTACTCGAACAGGAATTTCTTCATTTCGCCCCACGCGATTCCGGCGCGGTAACGTTCGCGAACGGCTTCGGCTTCCGCGTCGGTGCAAAACGCCCTGAAGATGGCGAACAGCGCGCTGGTGTCGGGATCCTTCGGTTCGCCGGGTTCCAGGGAGTTGGTCTTGATCCTCATGATCAATTTGCGCAGCCGCTTCTGCGGCGCGAACAGGGGAATCGTGTTGCCGTAGCTTTTCGACATCTTGCGGCCATCCAGGCCGGGCAGCACGGCGGTGTTTTCGTCCACCACCGCTTCGGGAAGCACAAACGTCTCCCCATAGTGATGGTTGAATCGCCCGGCAATGTCCCGGGCCATCTCCACATGCTGGATCTGGTCACGGCCCACGGGCACCTTGTTGGCCTTGAACATGAGGATGTCGGCGGCCATCAGGATCGGATAGGAGAACAGGCCCATGGTGATGGCCTTGTCGGGATCCCTGTTGCGACGGGCTTCGTTTTCGGCGACGGCCGCCTTGTAGGCGTGGGCCCGGTTCATCAGGCCCTTGGCGGTCATGCAGGTGAGTACCCAGGTCAGTTCCATGATTTCCGGGATATCCGACTGCCGATAAAACACGCAGTCGGGATCCAGGCCGGCGGCCAGCCAACCGGCCGCAACCTCCAGCGTCGATCGCGCCAACTGGTCCGGGTCGCCGCTCTTCACCAGCGAGTGGTAATCGGCCAGGAAGTAATAGGAATCGACGCTCTTGTCCTGGCTGGCGATGACGGTGGGCCGAATCGCGCCCACGTAGTTGCCGATGTGCGGCACGCCGGTGGTCGTGATTCCCGTCAGTACAGTGTCCATGGATAGGCTGCAGCCGGAGGATGCGGTGGCTCGGAAGTCGGGCGATTCTAACCGAAACCGGGTCGGGTTGATGATTCGCGAGCTATTGGCCCGCGTTCAGGATCTCGTCTCCGGGCATGGCAGGCCCTAGTACCCCGCGGCGTGGCCGTCCTTGCGGGACTCGGACGCCCCCTGGTAGACGCCATTGACGCGATCCCGAAGTATCCCCTGGTAGCCGCCGTAACCGTCACCGCCGATTTCCACCCGGTGGCCCAGCAACTCGAGCGCCGTGCGGGTGACCGCCGGGAACCCGGCTTCCAGGAAGACGACGCCGCCGTCGCTCATGCGGCTGCCCCCGGGATCGCTGGAGCCGTCATGGCGGGCTCGGGGCGCGTCGCCGGCCGTCTGGATGTCCATTCCGAAGTCGATGACGTTGACCAGCACCTGAACCTGTCCCTGGGGCTGCATGTCGGCGCCCATGACGCCGAAGCTCAGGTACGGCTCGCCGTTGCGCGTGACGAAGGCGGGAATGATGGTATGAAACGGCCGCTTGGCGGGCGCGTAGACGTTCGCGTGGGCCGGATCGAGGCTGAACGCCTCGCCACGGTCCTGAAGCACGAATCCAAGACCCGCGGGCGTCATCCCGGACCCCATCCCGCGGAAGTTGCTCTGGATCAACGAAACCATGTTGCCATGCTCGTCGGCCACCGTCAGGTAGACCGTATCGCCGCGCTTGAGGGCCTCCGCTGCGCCGCC
Source organism: Candidatus Rariloculaceae bacterium (assembly GCA_965262365.1). Classification (GTDB taxonomy): domain Bacteria; phylum Pseudomonadota; class Gammaproteobacteria; order Steroidobacterales; family Rariloculaceae; genus UBA6522. Next base: position 4,851,445 of record OZ253541.1, on the reverse strand, counting down.
GGGCAGACTCCGGGAGGCGCGCTCCGGATCGAACAACCGCCGGCGCTCGCGGGCATAGGGCTTGGAAATCAACTCTGCCACGGGAACTTCCGCAAACGCCGGGTCCGCGTAGAAACGGGCCCGATCCTCGAACGCCAGCTTCTTGGCTTCGATCAGACGATGAAGATACGTTGGGCTGCCCCAGCCCATGGCGCGGATGTCGTCCTCTTCCAGGATGTTGAGCATCTGCAGCACGGCGATTCCCTGGCCGTTGGGCGGCAGTTCCCAGACTTCGTAACCGCGGTAGCCGGTTGACACCGGCGCGACCCATTCGGAGCGGTGGGCCGCCAGGTCTTCATGGCTCAGGTACCCGCCCTGCTCGGCGATACGGCGGTGAATACGGTGCGCAATCTCGCCCCGGTAGAACGCATCGCGGCCGCCCGCTGCGATCAGGCGATAGCTATCCGCCAACCCTGGATTGCGGAAGACCTCACCGGCCCGGGGCGCCCGGCCGTCCGGCATGAATACCTCTGCAAATCCGGGATAGCGGCCCAGTACGGCGGCATCCGCGGCCCACTGAGCGGCGATCACGGGGGTTGCGGGGAATCCCTCCTCGGCATAGGCGATCGCCGGTGCCAGCAATTCGTCCATTGGCAACCGGCCGAAGCGCCCGTGCAGTTCGAACCAGCCGTCCACCGCGCCGGGGACGCTGACGCTGAGCGGGCCGTAGGACGGAATTCCGCCTTCAGTACATTCGCTGCAAAGCCGGTCGAGGCTGAGCCCCATGGGCGAGCGGCCGCTCCCGTTCAGGCCGGACAGCGTGCCGGACCCGGCCTCCCAATGAATCGCAAACAGGTCGCCGCCGATTCCGCAGCCGGTAGGCTCCATCAGACCCAGGGCGGCATTCGCCGCGATGGCGCCGTCCACTGCGGTACCGCCGCGCCTGAGCGTATCCACGGCGACCTGGGTGGCCAGTGGATGGCTGGTCGCGGCCATGCCGTGGACGGCCATCGCCACCGAGCGAGTCGAAAATCTTCTGAAGCGTTCTGTCACGTCGAATCCGGATATTGCTTGGTCAGCGTCCGCAGGCATTCTATTATTCAATGGAACCGGCACGATGAACACAGTCAATCCCTATGTCACACCGCACCGATGATCTCGCGCCGGGCGGCGCGTTCACTCGACTCCTCCGCAAATTGCGGTATCACGAAGCCTCCAGGCAGGTCCTGGCGGTTGTGTTGATGCTGTGGTTCAGCGTGACCGCCGCACCGGCCGAACTGTTGCTTGCGCTGGGCACGCCCTTCATTATCGCCGGCACCGCGCTGCGGCTCTTCGCCAGCGGATTCATCACAAAGAATCGCAAACTGGCCACCGACGGCCCGTACGCCCTCGTTCGCCATCCCCTCTACACCGGCAACATCGCCATCGTCAGCGGATTCGCCATCGCCAGCGGCCAGTGGTGGACGGTCGTCATCGCGCTGACCTTCTTCTGGTTCTACTATCCCACCGCCATCGAATACGAGGACCGCAAGCTGCACAAGGCGTTCGGCGACCGGTGGCTGCAATGGGCAGGAGACGTACCGGCGCTCATGCCCTCGTTCAGGGGCCTGGGCAAGGCGGCCTCCGGCGGGTGGTCGTTCCGCAAGAGCCTCCTGCGCAACGGCGAGCCCCTGATCGCGCTCATCGTCGCTGCGTGCCTCGCCAATATCATCAGGCAATTGCCATAAGCGTCTGCATCAATCTGCCCGATGTCAGACGCGCCGATCCGAATTCACGAGTTGGTTCTACCACTATGTCAGAACACGCGAATCTATCTGCCGGGCGCAGATACGAAGCTTGATAAGGCGCAATATTTACGGGAATATGGCCATATGAAAACCACAATCGATTTGCCCGACGTCACGTTCCGACAGGCCAAGACCGCCGCCGCCGCCCATGGGATGACTTTGAAACAGTTCTTCACCGAAGCGCTCGAGCAACGACTCCGTCGCTGCGCCCTGGAGTCGGGAAACGGCGGAGTTGAGCCTCCGTGGATGGCCGGGTTCGGTGCGTTACGTGACCTTGCCGGTGAGAACCGCCGTGTCCTCGAAGTTATCGAGGAAGAGTTCGAGAGGCTCTCGCGCGACGATCTTTCATGATCCTGGACACCAACGCCTTGTCTGCCTGGGCGGAGGGGCACGTCGGGATCGAAATGCCCCTCCGCTCAGCCGACCGGTTGGTGGTGCCCAGTGTGGTTCTGGGTGAATACTACTTCGGTATCCGCCAATCGCGTCAGCGCCGCCGATACGAGGCCTGGCTCACCCGCTGTCTGCCCTTGACCGAAATCGCGACGATCACTTCGGCGACAGCAGACGCGTACGCGGATATTCGCCTGGAATTGAAACGATCGGGAACTCCAATACCGCCGAACGATGCATGGATCGCCGCACTGGCTCGTCAGCACGATCTGGCGGTATTGAGCAACGACAATCATTTCGACGCGGTCGCCCGTACCAGGCGCATTGCTTTCTGAGCGAGGGTCTGCCGGAGATGCGGGATGACCGCCTGGAACTGAGCCCGAACCAGCGCAAGGCGCTCCTGGACTGGATCGTGACGAGCGACGCCGGCATCGCCGTCACTTCTGGATACCAGGGTTCAGTGCGCTTCTATCAGGGTCCGGCCGGAGCCTTCGCCATCAAGGAACCCTCGGGAAGAGGGTTGCGCAGAACCCTCAGCCAGGCTGCAATCCGCAGGGAGGCGCAGGTCTATCGCCGGCTGCAAGGCATTCCCGGTATTCCCAGGTGCTTCGGTTGCCTCGATGACCGCTATCTCGTCCTGGAACATGTCCCGGGCGAAACCCTGCACGCGCTCGAAGGTGAACTGGCAAACCGGGCCGAGTTCTTTGCAAGGTTGCTGGAAACGCTGCTGACGATGCACGATGCCAGGGTGGCTCACGGGGACCTGAAGCGCAAGAAGAATATCCTGGTGGGCCCGGGTGAGCAGCCGTTCCTGATCGACTTCGGCATTGCAGTCGTTGCCGACGGTGGGCGGGGACTCCTGTTCGATCTGGTCAGGCAGGTCGATCGCAATGCCTGGATCAAGCACAAGTACAGGGGGCGAACGAAGGACATTTCGGCCGAAGATGCGGCGATTTACAAGCCCATGCGCTCGGAACGCCTGATGCGCGTGCTAAGAACGGCGTGGCACGCAGCAACGCTGCGGCGCTGGCGCAAGCGGCGCTAGTCGGACTCCGGTTGGTCCAGGAGCTGGACTACCGCCATGGGCGCCGCGTCGCCGGCACGGTAGCCGATTTTCAGAATTCGCAGGTACCCGCCCGGGCGATCCTTGAATCGCGGACCCAATTCGTTGAAGAGCTTGCCCACCGCCGCATCGTCGCGAAGGCGGGCGAAAGCCAGCCGCCGCCGGGAGGTGCCATCCTGCTTTGCCAGCGTGATCAGCGGTTCCGCAACCCGCCGCAGTTCCTTGGCTTTATGCAATGTGGTCCTGATGGTTTCGTGGCGAAACAGCGATACGGCCATATTTCGAAACATGGCCTTTCGATGGGAGGAATTCCGCCCCAATTTCCTGCCGGACTTGCGGTGACGCATGGTGGAATCCTCGACTTCAGAACGCCATCGGGCTTGGCTGTTCGTCGGTCCGCAGCGCCGGCGGTGGCCAGTTGTCCAACCGCATACCCAGTGTCAGTCCGTGACCCTCGAGTACTTCCTCGATCTCGGTCAGGGATTTCTTGCCGAGATTGGGCGTGCGCAGCAACTCCACTTCGGTCCTCTGGACCAGGTCGCCGATGTAGTTGATGTTTTCGGCCTTGAGGCAATTGGCCGAGCGCACCGTCAGCTCGAGTTCATCCACGGGCCTGAGCAGAATCGGATCGACCAGGGAATCCGGACGGCCGTATCCGAGATCCGCCTCGCCCTGCAATTCGACGAATACGTCGAGCTGGTTCTTGAGGATGCTTCCGGCCCGGCGAATCGCCTCCTCCGGGTCGATGGCGCCGTTGGTCTCGATGTCGATGATGAGCTTGTCCAGGTCGGTGCGCTGCTCGACGCGGGCCGCTTCCACGTTGTAGGTGACCCGGCGTATCGGGCTGAAGGAGGCATCCAACTGGAGCCGGCCGATCGGTCGCGTCGGACCATCGAATTCCGTTTCCCTGACCGCCGGCCGATAACCGCGGCCCCGGGCCACCTTGAGGAACGCCCTGAGCTCGCCGGCCTGGGTCAGGTTCGCTATGACCAGGTCCTGGTTGACGATCTCCACATCGTGATCACAGGCGATGTCAGCCGCTGTCACCGGACCCGGGCCCTTCTTGTGCAGCGTCAGTTCGGCCTCCTCGCGAGAGTGCATGCGAATGGCGACCGCCTTGAGGTTGAGCAGAATATCGACGACGTCTTCCTGGACGCCCTCGATGCTGGTGTACTCGTGCAGGACACCGTCGATCTCGACCTCGACCACCGCCGCACCGGGCATGGAAGACAGCAACACGCGCCGCAGCGCGTTGCCCAGGGTATGGCCGAAGCCACGCTCAAAGGGCTCGACCGTAATTCTCGCGTTGTGTTCGTCGACCGGCTGAACCTTGACGGTCCGCGGCTTCAAGAACTCAGTGGCTGATTCCTGCATCTAGCGTTCCTCTACTACTTCGAATACAACTCGACGACCAGATTTTCGTTAATGTCGGGAAGTATCTCTTCCCGCTCCGGTAACGCCTTAAGGACCCCTTCCATTTTCTTTTCATCCACTTCCACCCACTCGGGTATCCCGACCTGGGTGGCAATGTCCAGGGCGGCCTTGATCCGCATCTGCGCCTTCGCCCGCTGCCGAACCGCCACCGTGTCCCCGGCCTTGACCTGATATGAAGGGATGTTGACGATCCGCTCGTTGACCACGATGCCCTTGTGGCTCACCAACTGGCGCGCCTCGGCGCGGGTCGATGCGAATCCCATGCGATAGACCACGTTGTCCAGGCGACCCTCCAGCATCCGCAGCAGATTCTCTCCGGTGGAACCCTTGCCGCGCGCCGCGCGCTTGTAATAATTGCGGAACTGGCGCTCCAGGACGCCGTACATGCGCCGCAGTTTCTGCTTCTCACGAAGCTGCAGGCCGTAGTCGGAAAAGCGCGGCCGCCGTTGCCCGGGCCCACCCGGCGGAACTTCCAGCTTGCACTTCGCCTCCAGGGGCTTGACACCGCTCTTGAGGAACAGGTCAGTGCCCTCCCGGCGGGCCAATTTACAGGTTGGTCCTCGATATCTCGCCATATTTGCTTCCGATTAGACGCGGCGCCGCTTGGGGGGGCGGCAGCCGTTGTGAGGAATGGGAGTGACGTCCTCGATCTGGGTGACCCGGAACCCGAGGGCGTTCAATGCGCGAATCGAAGACTCCCGCCCAGGCCCCGGGCCCTTTACACGGACTTCCAGGCTCTTGACACCGTAGTCCTTGGCCACGTTGCCCGCCTTCTCTGCGGCAACCTGAGCCGCAAACGGGGTGCTCTTGCGTGAGCCGCGAAATCCACAACCGCCGGAAGTCGCCCAGGCGAGCGTGTTGCCCTGGCGGTCGGTGATGGTGATGATCGTGTTGTTGAAGGAGGCGTGGACATGCGCCACGGCATCCAGCACCGTGCGCTTGATTTTTTTCTTGCCTCGGGTCGGTTTCGCCATGATGGTTATTTCCTGATGGGCCGCCGCGGTCCCTTGCGGGTGCGGGCGTTGGTTCTCGTGCGCTGGCCATTCGTGGGCAGCCCACGGCGATGACGGATGCCGCGGTAGCAACCCAGGTCCATGAGCCGCTTGATGTTCATCGCGGTCTCCCGGCGCAGATCGCCCTCGATGGTGAATCGGCTGACCACCTCCCTGAGCTTGGCCACCTCCGGTTCGCTCAGGTTGCGTACCTGTGTGGCGGGATCGATCCCGGCCACCTGGCAGGCAATCCCGGCGCTGCTGCGGCCGATGCCGAAGATGTGCGTCAACGCGATGCCGACGTGCTTGTGAACGGGAATATTGATTCCGGCGATACGGGCCAAAACGCTACCCTCCTTAACCTTGCCGTTGCTTGTGACGGGGATCCTTGCAAATCACCCGGACCACACCCTTGCGGCGAACGATCTTGCAGTTCCTGCACATTCGCTTGACCGATGCCCTGACCTTCATGTTCGCCTCCCGAAAGACCCTATCGCCTGCCGACGCCGCGAAGATTGGCTTTCTTCAACAGCCCTTCGTACTGATGGCTCATCATGTGCGCCTGCAACTGCGACATGAAATCCATGGTCACCACGACGATGATCAACAGCGAGGTGCCGCCGAAATAGAACGGCACGTTGAACTGGTAAATCATGAATTCGGGCATGAGACAGACGCCGGTGATGTACATCGCGCCCCAGAACGTCAGGCGGGTGAGGACCTTGTCGATGTAGTCCGCGGTCTGCCGACCCGGACGGATCCCGGGAATGAATGCGCCGGAGCGCTTCAGATTGTCCGCCGTATCCCGGGAATTGAATACCAGCGAGGTATAGAAAAAACAGAAGAAGATGATCAGCGCCGCGTACAGCAGGATGTAGATGGGCTGACCGGGCGCGAGGCTGGCCGCCAGGCGCTGCAACCAGGAAACCGCCTGACCGGTGCCGAACCAGGTTGCAATCGTGGCCGGGAACAGGATCAGGCTGGAAGCAAAGATCGGCGGTATGACGCCGGACATGTTGATCTTGAAGGGCAGATGCGAGGTTTGTCCCGCGTAGAGCCTGCGACCCTGTTGACGCTTGGCGTAATTGACCGTGATTCGCCGCTGGGCGCGCTCCATGTAGACGACGAACCCGGTGACGCCCAACAGCAACAGGCCCATCACGAAGGGCAGGGCAGGGTTCATGCCGCCGGTATTGACCAGTTCCAGCGTGCCGCCGATGGCCGCCGGCAGCCCGGATACGATGCTGGCAAGGATGATCATGGAGATGCCGTTGCCGATACCCCGCTCGGTGATCTGCTCACCCAGCCACATGAGGAACACGGTGCCGGTGACCAGCGTGGCCGAGGCGCTGAACACGAAGCCGATGCCGGGACTGATCACGACACCCTGGTTCTGCAGCGCGCTGGTGGCCGCGACGGACTGGAACGAGCACAGCAACACGGTGCCGTAACGAGTGTACTGGGTGATCTTGCGGCGGCCCGCTTCGCCTTCCTTGCGCAACTGGCCAAGCGTCGGTACGACGTGCACCGCAAGCTGCATGATGATCGACGCGGAGATGTACGGCATGATGCCCAGGGCAAAAATCGACATCCGTTCCAGCGCACCCCCCGAGAACATGTTGAACATGCTCAGGATCGTGCCGGACTGCTGCTCGAAGAACTGCCCCAGCGCGAACGGATCGATGCCGGGTACCGGGATGAAGGTGCCGATTCGGTAGACCACCAGGGCGCCTACCAGGAAGAACAACCGCTGGCGCACCTCGGAGAAGCGCCCCGCCGCGCCGAGGACCGATGCCGGATTTGCCGCGCCTGCTCTTGCCATCGTCAGGACTCCACGCTGCCGCCGACCGCCTCGATCGCCTCGCGCGCTCCGCGACTGACTCCGAGTCCGACCACCTTGACCGCCCGATCGATCGTGCCGGAAAGGAATACCTTGGCATGGCGCGTGGACTTCGGCACCAGTCCCGCCGCCTTCAACGCCGCCAGGTCCACGGTCTCATCCGCTACCCGAGACAACTCGTGCAGCCTGACTTCCGCGACATACCGCGCCTTGCGGGAGGCGAACCCCACCTTCGGCAACCGTCGCTGCAAGGGCATCTGTCCGCCCTCGAAGCCGACCTTGTGGTAGCCGCCCGACCGGGACCGCTGGCCATTGAGGCCGCGGCCGGCGGTCTTGCCCTGACCGGCCGCGATACCGCGACCGACGCGCTTGCGCGACTTGCGCGAGCCGGCGCCGGGCTGCAGGGAATTCAGTCGCATTTCAGACCTCCTCCACCTTCAACAGGTACGACACCTTGTTGATCATGCCGCGGTTCTCCGGTGTATCGGCTACCACCACGGTGTGCTCGCGGCGCCTCAGCCCCAACCCGGCGACGCACTCGGCGTGACCGGGCTTGCGCCCGAACTTGCTCTTCATCAGTTTGACTTTCAGTTTGGCCATGTTCGAACTCATCCGGTGATTTCAGCCACTGTCTTGCCTCGCTTTGCGGCGATTTCTTCGGGAGAATGCATCCCCACCAGCGCGTTCACGGTGGCCCGCACCACGTTGATGGGGTTCCGCGAACCGTAGCTCTTGGCCAGCACATTGCGTACCCCGGCGCACTCGAACACGGCGCGCATGGCGCCTCCGGCGATGATGCCGGTACCCTCGGAAGCGGGTTGCATGAATACCCGGGTGGCGCCGTGGCGCCCGTGAAGCTCGTATTGCAGCGTTTCGTTACGCAGGTGGATGGAAGCAAGATTGCCGCGCGCAGCCTGCATCGACTTCTGTATGGCCAGCGGCAGTTCCCGCGCCTTGCCGTAGCCGAAGCCCACACGGCCGTTGCCGTCGCCGACCACGGTCAAGGCGGTGAACCCGAACTGGCGCCCGCCCTTGACGACCTTGGCAACGCGGTTGACCGCGACCAGTTTTTCCTGGAGTTCTTCCGTTCCTGCCATTCGTTGCTTACCGTTCAAAAGCTCAACCCCGCTTTACGGGCAGCATCCGCCAACGCCTTGATCCGGCCGTGATAGCGAAAACCCGATCGATCGAATGCGACGCGTTCGACGCCCTGCTCCCTGGCGCGCTCGGCGATCAATTGGCCCACGGCCGCTGCCGCCGCCCTGTTGCCCGTTCCCTTCAACGAACCGCGCAAGTCCGGGTTCAGTGTGGATACGCTGGCAATTACGCGGTGGCCTTCCGGCGCGATGATCTGCGCGTAAATATGCCGTGGCGTCCGATGCACACATAACCGCGTGGCGCCAAGCCGGCTGATCCTGGCTCTCGCGCGCCGGGCCCGTCGTTGCCTTCGTTGCTTCTTGTCCATGGGTGGTTACTTCTTCTTCGCTTCCTTGAGTACGACCCGCTCGTCCGAATAGCGAACGCCCTTGCCCTTGTAGGGCTCGGGGGGCCTGAAGCGGCGCAGTTCGGCCGCCACCTGTCCGACTCGCTGCCGGTCTATACCCTGAACGACGATCTCGGTCTGACTGGGGGTCTGGATGGTCACATCCTCGGGTACCGGGTACTTTATGGGATGAGAGAACCCCAGAGTCATGTCCAGTTGCCGTCCCTGTGCCTTGGCCCGGTAGCCAACGCCCACAAGGTTGAGCTTGCGTTCGAAGCCCGCCGTCACCCCCGTCACCATGTTATTGATGAGTGAACGGGTGGTGCCCGCCATGGCCCTGGCAAACCGGCTTCCGGACCGTGCCGATACGCGCAGTTCACTGTCGACCTTGTCCACCTGGACCTCGGTATGGCATTCCAGGGACAGACTGCCCTTGGGCCCCTTGACGGTCAATGAGTTCCCCTTGAGATCGGCTTCGACGCCGCTTGTGATGGGGACCGGGTTTTTCGCAACTCTGGACATGCTCGTTTCTCGCGCCGCCTAGGACACCAGGCAGATCACCTCACCGCCGTGCCCCTCGGCCCGGGCTCGCCGATCGCTCATCACCCCACTGGAGGTGGACACGACCGCCACACCCAGGCCTCCCTGGACCCTGGGAATCTCGCTGGCGCCGGCATAGAGGCGCAATCCGGGGCGACTTGCCCTTGCGACATGCTCGATGACCGGTTCGCCCTCGTGGTACCTGAGTGTGATGGTCATGTTGCTCTTGACGCCGTCTTCTTCAACGGTCACGTCGTTGAGATAGCCTTCCACGACCAGCACGCCGGCCACGGCGAGCTTCATCTTCGATGCCGGCATGGTCACGGTGCGTTTCCTGGCCTTCTGCCCGTTTCTGATTCGGGTCAACATGTCGGCGATGGGGTCCGTCATACTCATCGAGTTTCCTCCACCACTACCAACTCGCCTTGTAGAGGCCCGGAATCTCGCCCCGCATGGCGGCCTCGCGAAGCATGTTTCTGCCCAGGCCGAACTTGCGGTAGAACCCCTTCGGCCGGCCGGAAACCGCGCAGCGGTTGCGCATGCGTACCGGACTCGCATTGCGGGGCAATGCCTGCAGCTTTAGCTGCGCGCGTTCCCGTTCGTCATCGGAGGAGTGGGGATGCCGGATGATGCGCTTGTACTCGGCGCGCCTGGCGGCGAATTTCTTTACCGTGGCCGCGCGCTTGCGCTCTCTGAGGATCATTGATTTCTTTGCCATGATAGTGCTCTATCCAACTGATAATTTCGCATCAGCGCGCAGGGGGAAGTTGAGCGATTCCAGTAGCGCCCTTCCCTCTACGTCGTTCTTTGCGGTCGTTGTGATGCAGATGTCGAGGCCGCGAATTGCATCCACCCGATCGTAGTCGATCTCGGGAAAGATGATTTGCTCCTTGACGCCCATGCTGTAGTTACCCCGACCGTCGAACGACTGCGCGCTCAGTCCACGAAAGTCACGGACCCGGGGAATCGCAATATTGATCAGTCGATCCAGGAATTCGTACATGCGTTCCCGGCGCAGGGTCACCTTGCAACCGATCGGAAAACCGGTCCTGAGCTTGAAGGTGGCCACGGAAACTCGCGCCTTGCAGATGACCGGCTGCTGCCCGGCGATCTTCTTGAGGTCGGCCACGGCGTGATCCAGGACCTTCTTGTCCGCCAACGCCTCGCCGACGCCCATGTTCAGCGTGATCTTGGAGAACCTGGGAACCGCCATGGGATTGCTGATCTGCAACTGCTTCATCAGCCGGGGAGCGGCCTCGTTTCGGTAGATTTCCTGCAGCCTGCTCATATCAGGTATCCAGCACTTCGTTGTTGGACTTGAAGAAACGTACCTTGCTGCCGTCTTCCAACTTGCGGAATCCCACCCGGTCGCCGCGCTGGGTGACGGGGTTGAATACCATCACGTTGGATATGTCCAGCGGCATCTCCTTCTCGATGATTCCGCCCGGAACGCCCGCGTTCGGATTCGGTTTCTGGTGCTTGCGCGCGATGTTGATGTTCTCGACTACCACCCGATGGTCGCTGTACACGCGCGCCACCCGGCCTCGCCGGCCCTTGTCCTTGCCGGAGATCACGATGACCTCGTCGCCTTGTCTGATCTTTGCTGCCATAACGTTCGTCCGCCGCCTGGCGTCACAGCACTTCCGGGGCCAGGGAAATGATCTTCATGAACTTGCTGGTCCTCAGTTCCCGTGTGACCGGGCCGAAAATCCGCGTACCGATGGGCTCGTGCCGGGCATTGAGCAACACCGCGGCATTGGAGTCGAAGCGAATGGCCGACCCGTCCGCACGGCGAACGCCATGGCTGGTACGTACCACGACGGCGTTGTACATCTCGCCTTTTTTTACCCTGCCTCTCGGAATCGCATCCTTGATGGTGACCTTGATGATGTCGCCGATCCGGGCATAGCGGCGTTTTGAACCGCCGAGCACCTTGATGCACATCAACCGGCGGGCACCGCTGTTGTCCGCTGCCGACAAAACTGTTTGCGCCTGTATCATTGCAGCGCTCCGTTACTGCCGAACACTTCCACTACACGCCACGACTTGCGCTTGGACACCGGACGGCACTCCGCGATCGCCACGCGATCCCCGAGCTGGCAGGTATTGGCCTCGTCGTGCGCCATCACCTTGGTGGTCCGCCGGATGTACTTTCCGTAGACCGGGTGTTTGACAACCCGCTCGATGGACACCGAAACGGTCTTGTCCGCGGCGTTGCTGACCACGCGACCGAAGACCTTACGTACGGACTTCCGCTCAGGCGTCCGCTCGGTCGTCTGCTCGACCGTCTGCTCGACCGTCTGCTCAGCCGTCTGCTCGACCGTCTGCTCAGCCGTCTGCTCGGCCGTCTGTTCAACCGTCTGTTCAACCGTCTGCTCGGTCGTCTGTTCAGCTTCGGTTTCCACTGCGGCCTCGTTTACTTCGTTTTCGGTCATGCTGTGCGCTCCGCGTTCTCAAGCTCGCGTAGAACCGTCTTTACCCGCGCGATGTCCTTGCGCACGCGGCCCTTCTGGTCCGAACGGGCGCCCTGCCCGGTCGCCGCCTGCATTCGCAGGTCGAACTGCTCGCGCCGAAGCCTGACCAGTTCTTCCATCAGTTCGCCGGCCGACATGGCCCGTAACGCGCTAGCCTTCATCTCCGACCGTCCTACAGCGACTGCCGGGACACGAACCGCGTGGCCACCGGCAGTTTTGCCGCCGCCCGCCTGAACGCTCCCCTGGCGATTTCCTCGGAAACCCCGGACATCTCGTACAGCACCCGGCCCGGCTGAATCAGCGCAACCCAGTACTCCACATTGCCCTTGCCCTTGCCCTGACGCACCTCAAGGGGTTTCTTGGTGATCGGCTTGTCGGGAAATATCCGGATCCAGATCTTGCCGCCCCGCTTGACGTGACGGGTCATCGCCCGGCGCGCCGCCTCGATCTGCCTGGAGGTGATTCGACCCCGGCCCATCGCCTTCAGTCCGTACTCTCCGAAGCTGACGGCGTTGCCGCGCTGGGCCAGACCACGGTTGCGGCCCTTGTGCTGCTTGCGGTACTTGGTGCGTTTCGGTTGGAGCATGTCGCTTCTCTGCCAGTTTCGTCAGTGCGTTCGATGACCGTTACGGCCGGGACCGGGAATCCTTGCCATCCCCGCCCTCGTCGCCCGATTCGAATACTTCACCCCGGAATATCCAGACCTTCACGCCGATCACGCCGTAGGTCGTTTTCGCCTCCGCGAGGCCGTAGTCGATGTCGGCACGGAAAGTGTGCAATGGCACACGGCCCTCGCGATACCATTCCGAACGGGCGATTTCCGCGCCGTTGAGCCTTCCTGCTACCTTGACCTTGATGCCCTCGGCGCCGATGCGCATGGTGTTGGTCACGGCGCGGCGCATGGCGCGGCGGAACTGGACGCGTCGCTCAAGCTGCTGTGCCACGCCCTCGGCCACCAACTGGGCATCCATCTCCGGCTTGCGGATTTCGGCGATATTCAGGCGCACGTCGTGCAGCGCCATGCCCAGCAACTCGGCCACCTGCATGCGCAGCCGTTCGATATCCTCGCCCTTCTTGCCGATCACGATTCCCGGTCGCGCCGTGTGGATGGTGATGTTCGCCCGCTTTGCAGGACGTTCGATGTGAATCCGGCTCACCGACGCATCCTTGAGCTTGCGCTTGAGAAAACTGCGTACCAGGTGATCCTGCTGCACGTATTCTGGGTAGGTCTGCGAATCGGCGTACCACTTCGACGTCCATTCCGCGGTAATGCCAAGACGAATACCGATTGGATGTACTTTCTGTCCCATAGTCGTTACTCGTCGGCAACCTCGATGGTGATGTGGCTGTTGAGTTTGCGGATCTGGTTACCGCGGCCCTTGGCCCGCGCCCTGTAGCGCCGGAATGCCGGCGCCATCCCGACATCCACCGTGCTGACCGTCAATTCATCGATATCCGCCCCGTGGTTGTGCTCGGCGTTGGCGATGGCCGATTCCAGGACCTTGCGAAGCAGGTGCGCCGCCTTCTTCGGGCTGAACTGAAGAATACCGAGCGCCTCGGCGACCGGCCGTCCACGAATCTGGTCGGCCACCAGCCGGCACTTCTGTGGCGCGATTCGCGCGTATCGCAGTTTTGCGGTCGTCTCCATGGATCTCTGCTCTTACCTGGACTTGCGGTCGCCCGAGTGGCCCTTGAATGTGCGGGTGATGGCGAACTCGCCGAGCTTGTGCCCGACCATGTTCTCCGAAATCAACACAGGCACGTGCACGCGGCCGTTGTGTACAGCGATGGTCAGCCCCACCATGTCCGGAATGACCATGGAACGGCGCGACCATGTCCTGACCGGCCGGCGGCTGTTGGTCCTCGCCGCTTCCTCTACCTTCCTGAGAAGGTGAGTGTCCACGAACGGGCCTTTCTTGATTGAACGGGGCATGATCGACTACCGGACCTCGCTTATTTCCTTCGCTTGCGCCGCCGCACGATCATGTCGTCGGTTCGCTTGTTGTTGCGTGTCTTGTAACCCTTGGTAGGCACACCCCATGGCGTGACCGGGTGCCGGCCGCCGGAGGTCCGCCCCTCGCCGCCGCCGTGCGGGTGGTCGACCGGATTCATGACGACGCCCCTGACCGTAGGCCGGACCCCACGCCATCGTTTCGCGCCGGCCTTGCCCAGCTTGCTCAGATTGTGCTCGTAGTTGCCCACCTCGCCGATGGTGGCACGGCAGTCCACATGGACCCTGCGAATCTCGCCGGAGCGCAGTCTCAGGGTCGCATAGCGGCCTTCGCGGGCAATGATCTGCACCGAAGCGCCGGCGCTGCGGGCGATCTGGCCGCCCTTTCCGGCCTTCATTTCCACGCAGTGCACCTGCGTGCCCACCGGGATGCTCTTCAGCGGCAGCGCGTTTCCGGGCTTGATCGGCGCGTCGGAACCTGACTGGATCGGATCGCCGGCCTGACACCGCCTGGGCGCCAGAATGTACCGCCGCTCACCGTCCCGGTAGAGAACCAACGCCAGGTAAGCGCTTCGATTCGGGTCGTATTCGATCCGTTCCACGCAGCCGGGAACGCTATCCTTGTTTCGCCTGAAATCCACCACACGGTAGTGGCGCTTGTGGCCGCCCCCGCGGTGCCGCGTGGTGATGCGGCCCTTGTTGTTGCGGCCGCCGGTATTGGATTTCGGCCGCAGCAGGGGCGCGTAGGGATCGCCCTTGTGCAGGTCGTTGCGCACGGAGCGCACGACGAACCGTCGACCCGGCGAGGTTGGATTGGCTCTGCGTACCGCCATGCCGAATTCCTCCGCTACTCCACGCCCATGAAATCGATGTCGTGCCCGGGCGCGAGACGCACGTAGGCCTTCTTCCAGTCGGCCCGCCGTCCCCTGGACGGCCCTCGCCGTTTGGCCTTTCCGGGTACGTTGACCACGGTCACCCGGCCCACCTTGACGTCGAACAACAGTTCCACGGCCTGGCGAATCTCCTTGCGGGTCGCATCGGGGCGCACCTTGAAGACCACCTGACGGTTGGCGTCCGCCATGTTGGTGGACTTTTCCGATATATGCGGGCCGACGATCACTGTCATCAACCGCTCCTGGAATAACGCGCTGGCCTGCATGTCCGAAATCCCTCCCCGAGCCCCGGTCAGGCGAGCCTGGACTCGAGCGTCCTGGCCGCGGCCACGGTCAGCACGACGCTGTCATGGGAGATCAGGCTGACCGGATCCACGGTACGAGCCTCCCGCACATCAACCCAGGGCAGGTTTCTCGCCGCCAGACCCAGGTTCCGGTCGATGCTCTCCACGACGATCAGGACATCGTGAAGATCCAGTCCCTCGAGCCTGGCGACCAATTCCCTGGTCTTTGGCTCGCTGACCGCAAACTCCTCCAGAACCACCAGCCGATCCTCGCGGATCAATTCCGACAGCACGCACCTGAAGGCGCCCCGGTACATCTTGCGGTTGACCTTGTGGGCGAATGACCTCGGTCGAGCCGCGAATGTCCGCCCGCCGCCGACATGGATCGGGCTGCGTATCGTGCCTGCCCGGGCCCGTCCCGTTCCCTTCTGCCGCCACGGCTTGGCGCCGCCGCCGCGAACCTGCGCGCGGTTCTTCTGAGCCTTGGTGCCGCCTCGCGCACCGGCCTGGTAAGCGGTGACAACCTGATGCACAAGCGGTCCGTTGAACTGCGCCGCGAACGCGAAATCGGCAAGCTCCACGCTGCCGCCGCCAGTTAGCTCAAGCTTCATTGGGCTGCTCCGGAAGCAGGCGCCTTGACGGCGGGGCTAATGATCACGCGCCCGCCTGCGGCACCGGGCACGCCACCTCTGACCAACAGCAGGTTGCGTTCGGGATCGACCCTGACAACTTCGGCATTGGATACGGTTCGACGGACGTTGCCCATCTGCCCGGCCATCTTCTTGCCCTTGAACACGCGGCCCGGGGTCTGGTTCTGGCCGATGGAGCCGGGCGCCCTGTGTGCAAGCGAGTTGCCGTGAGTGGCGTCCTGCATATGGAAATTGTGCCGCTTGACGGTGCCCGCAAACCCCTTGCCCTTGGATGTTCCCACGACATCCACACGCTGTCCGGCGTTAAATACGTCCACACCCAATTCGGAGCCGGCGGCCAGATCCCCGCCTTCGCCATCGTCCAGGCGAAATTCCCACAGGCCTTCTCCCGGCTCGACGCTGGCGCTCTGGAAATGTCCGAGCTGGGGTTTTGGGATGCGTGTCGGCGATACGCTGCCGGCGGTGACTTGAACAGCCCGGTAACCGTTACGGTCGGACTCTTTCAGCCGCGTCACCCGGTTGGGCGCAGCCTCGATGACGGTGACCGGGATGGATTCACCGTCCTCCGTAAAGACGCGCGTCATACCGCATTTGCGGCCCACCAAACCGATTGGCATCGTTACTGTCCTCTATCCGCGCCGTACGAACCGTTGTCGGTGCGGCGCTTCAGCCAGCGCCTGTCCAGCGGCGCTGGCAACCACGAGTTGCCGCGGTTCAAAGCCGCCGCAATCTCTGAATTTTGTTGATCAATCGTGGCGGATGAGCCCGCCGGCGAACCCCATTTGCCTAAAACGGCCCGACAGCGCGCTCGCTGGCTTCTCGCTCAACCGCGCCCGCCGTGACCGGGAGCAACCCCGCATTATAGGATAGTCTGTCCCCAAAACTCAACGTCAAATTTTGCTTTTCCGACCGCCGCGCGCCAGAGCCGATGAAAGCGACTCGAGGTTGCGTCAACAGTTCCTAGTGCAATCGAATCTGCACGTCCACACCGGCGGGCAATTCGAGCTTCATCAACGCATCCACCGTCTTGTCGGTGGGATCGACGATATCCATCAACCGCTTGTGCGTCGGCAACTCGTATTGATCCCGCGCGTTCTTGTTCACATGCGGCGAGATGAGCACCGTGTAGCGCTCGATCTTGGTCGGCAGCGGTATCGGACCCTTCACCGTCGCGCCGGTGCGCTTCGCCGTCTCAACGATTTCCCGCGCGGATCGGTCGATCAGCTTGTGATCGAACGCCTTCAGGCGGATGCGAATATTCTGATTGGTAGCCATCGGTTTTCCCTTCTATGCCCTAGCCTCGTGCGACGATACTGACGTTGGGGTGTGTGTGTTTGCGCGTTACGCGTCGGTGCTTATTCGTGGATCTTGGCGACCACGCCGGCACCCACCGTGCGACCCCCTTCCCGGATCGCAAACCGCAACCCGTCCTCCATCGCGATCGGATCGATCAATTGCACCCGCATCTGCACGTTGTCGCCCGGCATCACCATCTCGGTCATCTCCGGCAACTGCACCGCACCGGTCACGTCCGTGGTGCGAAAATAAAACTGCGGCCGATACCCCTTGAAAAAAGGCGTGTGTCGCCCACCCTCCTCCTTCGTCAGGATATACACCTCGGCCTCAAAATCCGTGTGCGGCGTGATCGAGCGCGGCTTGGACAACACCTGACCGCGCTGCACCTCGTCTCGCTTCACACCGCGCAACAACACCCCCACGTTGTCGCCCGCCTGTCCCTCGTCCAGCAACTTGCGAAACATCTCAACTCCCGTGCACGTGCTCTTGCTCGTCTCACGGATCCCGACAATCTCTACCTCGTCCCCCACCTTCACCACGCCGCGCTCTATCCGACCGGTCACCACCGTGCCCCGTCCGGATATCGAAAACACATCCTCCACCGGCATCAGGAAATCCCCGTCGATCGCTCGCTCCGGTATCGGAATGTACTCGTCCAGCGCCTGCACCAGGGCATCCACACTGCCAATCCCCAGCGCCGATTCGTCCCCCTCCAGCGCCTGCAACGCACTGCCGGTGATGATCGGGGTGTCGTCGCCCGGAAACTCGTACATGGACAACAGATCCCGTACCTCCAGCTCCACCAACTCCAACAACTCCTCGTCGTCCACCATGTCCGCCTTGTTCAGGTAAACCACGATGTACGGCACACCCACCTGGCGCGCCAACAAAATATGCTCGCGCGTCTGCGGCATCGGTCCGTCCGCCGCCGAGACCACCAGAATCGCACCGTCCATCTGCGCCGCACCGGTGATCATGTTCTTCACGTAATCGGCATGCCCCGGACAGTCCACGTGCGCGTAATGACGAGGCTCGCTCTCGTACTCCACGTGCGCCGTCGCAATCGTGATCCCGCGCTCGCGCTCCTCCGGCGCGTTGTCAATCTCGTCGAAACTGATCGTCTCGCCCCCGTGACGCGACGCCATCACCTTCGTCAACGCCGCCGTCAGCGTCGTCTTGCCATGATCCACATGCCCAATCGTCCCAACATTCACATGCGGCTTCGTCCGCTCAAACTTCTTCTTCGCCACGATCGATTACCTCTTGGATTGCAGGGCGTATCAGCCGCCCCTCGCATTGATGATGTCTTTCGCCACGCCCCGGGGAACCCTGGCGTAACGGTCGAATTCCATTGTGTAGCTCGCCCTTCCCTGGCTCATTGAGCGCAGGTCCGTGGCATATCCGAACATCTCCGCCAGCGGTACCCGGGCCCGGATGACCTTGCCCATGGGCGAGTCCTCGAGCCCCTGTAGCACGCCCCGACGCCGGCTCAGGTCGCCGTTGACATCGCCCATGTAGTTCAGTGGACTGACCACCTCGACCTTCATGACGGGTTCCAGAACCACCGGACCGGCTTTCGCCGCGCCTTCCCTGAAGGCCAGGGAGCCCGCGATGCGGAAAGCGACTTCGCTGGAATCCACGTCGTGATAGGAGCCATCGAACAGCGTCACCTTGCAATCCACCACCGGATAGCCGGCGATGACCCCGCTGCTCATCTGCTCCTGGACGCCCCGGTCCACGGCCGAAATGAACTCCCTCGGAACGGCACCGCCGACGATGGCGTTAACGAACTCGTAGCCGGAACCCGGCTCCTGCGGCTCGATTCGCACGAACACGTGACCGTATTGACCGCGGCCGCCCGTCTGGCGAACGAACTTGCCCTCCTGCTCAACCAAACGACTGATCGTCTCGCGGTAGGCCACCTGGGGCCGCCCGACACTGGCTTCCACCCTGAACTCCCGCTTGAGCCGGTCGACGATGATCTCGAGGTGGAGTTCGCCCATTCCGGAAATGATCGTCTGCGCCGACTCCTCGTCCGTATGGATTCGAAACGACGGATCCTCCCGGGCGAGTTTGGAAAGGGCCATGCCGAGTCTGTCCTGATCGGCCTTGGTCCTGGGTTCTACCGCAACGGAAATGACCGGCTCGGGAATCTCCATCCGCTCAAGGATGATGCGCCGCCCCGGCGCCGTCAGGCTGTCGCCCGTGGTGACATCCTTCAAACCCACCGCCGCGGCGATATCGCCCGCCCGCACTTCGGTGACTTCTTCACGTTCGTTGGCGTGCATCTGCAGGATGCGCCCGATGCGCTCGCGCCTGGACCGGACCGTGTTGATGATCGTATCCCCGGATTTCAGCACGCCGGAGTAAACGCGGAAAAATGTCAGGTTGCCCACGAAGGGATCGGTAGCGATCTTGAACGCCAGCGCAGCGAACGGCGCGTCATCCGAAGACTCGCACTCGGCCTCCAAGTTGTTTTCCAGGATCCCCTTGATGGCCGGCCGCTCGCCCGGGGAGGGAAGGTACTCGATCACCGCGTCAAGCACCGCCTGAACGCCCTTGTTCTTGAACGCCGAACCACACAGTACCGGCACCACCTCGCCCTCCAGGCAGCGGGCTCTCAGGCCCTTCTTGATCTCCGCAGCAGACAGATCGCCATTGTTGAGGTACTTGTCCAGCAGCGCCTCATCGCCTTCCGCCGCGGCCTCCACGAGTTTTTCGCGCCATTCCTGAGCCATCGGGAGAAGCGTCTGCGGAACCGCCTGCTCGACATAACGCATACCCTGAGTGGAGTCGTCCCACGATACGGCCCTCATTCGTACCAGGTCGACGACGCCGCAGAACGAGTCCTCGGCACCGATGGGAATCTGCAGTGGAACGGGATTGCCGTTGAGCCGCTCCCTGATCTGGCGAACCACCCGGAAGAAATCCGCGCCCGTTCGGTCCATCTTGTTGATGAAGGCGAGCCGCGGAACGCCATAGTTGTTGGCTTGGCGCCAGACTGTCTCGGACTGCGGCTCTACGCCCCCCACCGAGCAGAAGACCGCGACCGCCCCGTCCAGCACGCGCAGGCTGCGCTCGACTTCGATGGTGAAGTCCACGTGACCGGGCGTGTCGATGATGTTGATGCGGTATTCGGGGAACTGTTGGTCCATCCCCCGCCAGAATGTCGTGGTTGCAGCGGACGTGATGGTGATGCCGCGCTCCTGCTCCTGCACCATCCAGTCCATGACGGCCGCGCCATCGTGGACCTCGCCCATCTTGTGGGAAACGCCGGTGTAGAAGAGGATGCGCTCAGTCGTGGTGGTCTTGCCGGCATCGATGTGAGCCATGATGCCGATATTGCGATAACGCTCGATGGGGGTCTGCCGTGACATTGCCTGGACTCCAATCCATCGACTACCACCGGTAGTGGGCGAACGCCTTGTTGGCTTCGGCCATGCGGTGAGTATCCTCGCGTCTCTTCACCGCGGAGCCGCGGTTCTCCGCCGCATCCAGAAGCTCGTGGGCGAGACGCAGCGCCATGGTTTTTTCCGAGCGCTTGCGGGCCGCGTCGATGGCCCAGCGCATGGCCAGCGTCTCCCGTCGGGTTGCGCGGACTTCCACGGGGACCTGATAGGTTGCCCCACCCACGCGTCTGGACTTCACTTCGACCACCGGCTTGATGTTGTCCAGCGCCTGCGCGAGAAGTTCCAGCGATTTCTGCTCGTCCTGGCCGGATCGGGAGGAGATTCGGTTCAGGGCGCCATAGACGATGCGCTCGGCCACGGACTTCTTGCCGCTGAGCATGACCATGTTGATGAACTTCGCCAGCATCCGATCGCCGTACTTGGGATCCGGCAGCACGGCTCGGCGGGGGGCTCTGCTTCTTCGCGACATGTCAAACGTCCGCCGTCGTTAGTTCTTCGGGCGCTTGGCGCCGTACTTTGACCGGCCCTGGCGTCGGTCGCCGACACCGGCGCAATCCAGCGTGCCGCGAACGACGTGGTAGCGCACGCCCGGCAGGTCCTTGACCCGTCCGCCACGAATGAGCACCACCGAGTGCTCCTGGAGGTTGTGACCCTCGCCGCCGATATAGCTGGTCACCTCGAAGCCGTTGGTCAACCGCACCCGGGCCACCTTGCGCATGGCCGAATTGGGTTTTTTCGGCGTCGTGGTATACACGCGCGTACAGACGCCGCGCCGCTGGGGCGAGGCACCGAGCGCCGGAACTTTGCTCTTGGCCCGCTTCACCGAGCGAGGCTTTCTGACCAGTTGGTTCGTCGTTGACATCCGTTACACACAAATAAATCGGGCCCACTGCCGGTTGTGCGGCAGCCGGGCCACGCTGTCTACGCCCGGGATATGTCCCGGGGCCTGCAATTTGTTTCGGCCGATGCTGACCGACCTTCAAACCGCGAGAGATTCTAGGGTCGAGCGAGTTGGCCTGTCAACCGAAAATTCCGAGCCGTCAGCCCGCCGGCGTGTCCCGCGGCTCTTCGGCGGCGGCTTCTGTTTCCGCTGTTGCCACGGCGATCCTTCCCTCTACCGACGCTTCGGCCGATTCAGCCAGCGATGATTCCAACTCCTTGAGTTCCTCGGCTAGGATGTCTTCCTCGGTGCGCCGGCGCTCTTCGTGGTGAGCGTACCCCGTACCCGCCGGTATCAGCCGTCCTACAATGACGTTTTCCTTCAGGCCCCGCAGGTTGTCCTGCATTCCGCGTACCGCCGCCTCGGTCAGCACACGCGTGGTCTCCTGGAAGGAGGCAGCCGAGATGAACGACTCCGTTGCCAGCGACGCCCGGGTAATTCCCAACAGCACGGGTACGTAGGTGGCGGGTTCCTCCGACTGCGCTTCGAGTTCCTCGTTGGTATCCAGCACCCGGGCCCGATCAACCTGTTCTCCGCGCAGGAACCGGGAATCGCCGGGGTCGGCGATCTCTATCTTGCGCAGCATTTGCCGAATGATGACCTCGATATGCTTGTCGTTGATCTTCACGCCCTGCAGGCGGTAGACGTCCTGAATCTCCCTTACCAGGTAGTCCGCCAGTTTCTCCACGCCCTGCAGTCGCAGGATGTCATGGGGATTGGGCTCGCCGTCGGCAATCATCTCGCCGCGAACGACGCTCTCGCCCTCGAAGGCATTCAGATGGCGCCACTTGGGAATCAACTCCTCGTGCGCTTCGCCGTCCTCGCCCGTGATGACCAGCCGCCGCTTGCCCTTGGTTTCCTTGCCGAAACCGACAATCCCGGTATGCTCCGCGAGAATCGCGGGTTCCTTGGGCCGGCGGGCCTCGAACAGGTCAGCCACCCGCGGCAGGCCGCCGGTGATGTCGCGTGTCTTGGATGTCTCCTGGGGCAGCCGGGCGATAACGTCACCCACCACCACCGTGGCGCCGTCTTCCATGCTGAGCACGGCACCCGAGGGCAGCGCGTAGACGGCCGGAATATCCGTATTTGGGAAGAACACGGGTTCGCCGTCCGAGTCCACCAGCCGGGCGGTGGGACGGTAGTCCACTCCCGCACCGCGCTGCGCCGGGTCCAGCACCAGAATGCTGGTCAGGCCCGTGATCTCGTCCACCTGGGTGGTCACCGTCACGTCATCCACGAAATCTTCGAAACACAGGCGGCCGCTGACTTCGGCAACCACCGGGTGAGTGTGCGGATCCCAGTTGGCGACAAGCTGCCCAGGCTCCACCTTGTCGCCTTCCCGGACGGCAATGGTAGCGCCGTACGGCACCTTGTAGCGTTCCCGCTCGCGTCCGAACTCATCCAGAACGGCCAGTTCCCCGGAACGCGACGTGGCGACGAAATGACCCTTCGCCTGGTGCTGCACGGTCTTCATGTCGTACGTCTTGGTCGTTCCCGCGGTCTTCACTTCCACGCTGTTGACCGCAGCAGAACGGGATGCGGCACCGCCGATGTGGAACGTGCGCATGGTGAGCTGAGTGCCGGGCTCGCCAATGGACTGAGCGGCAATGACGCCCACAGCCTCACCCTTGTCGACACGGTTTCCCCGTGCCAGGTCGCGGCCATAGCACTGCGCGCAAACGCCGTACCGAGTCGCACAGGTGATGGGCGATCGGACCAGGAGCTGGTCGATGGACGCCAATTCCAGTTTCCTCACCGCCCGCTCATCCAGCGGCGAGCCCCCCTCCAGCACCACCGAATCGGTGCCCGGCGCCAGCACATCGACTGCCGCAACCCGGCCGAGAACGCGTTCGCGCAACGGTTCGACCACGTCACCGCCTTCCACCAGGGGGGTCATCATCAAACCCTCTTCGGTGCCGCACTCCATGTCGGTGACCACCAGGTCCTGCGCCACGTCCACCAGACGGCGGGTCAGGTAACCGGAGTTTGCGGTTTTCAGCGCGGTGTCGGCGAGCCCCTTGCGCGCGCCGTGCGTGGAAATGAAGTACTGCAGAACGTCCAGGCCCTCACGGAAATTGGCGGTTATGGGTGTCTCGATGATCGACCCGTCCGGCTTCGCCATCAGTCCGCGCATGCCCGCGAGCTGGCGAATCTGGGCGGCCGAGCCTCGCGCTCCGGAGTCGGCCATCATGTAGATGGAATTGAAGGATTCCTGCCTGACTTCGTTGCCCTCGGCATCGAGCACGCTCTCCGATCCCAGTTTCTGCATCATCGCCTTGGCGACATGGTCGTTCGTCCTCGACCAGATATCCACAACCTTGTTGTACCTTTCGCCGTCGGTGACCAGCCCGGATGCGTACTGATCCTGAATCTCCTTCACCTCCTGCTCGGCGACATCGAGGATGCTGTGCTTCTCTTCGGGGACCACCATGTCGTTGACACCGAAGGAAACGCCCGCATGCGTCGCGTAGTTGAAGCCCATGTACATGAGCTGGTCGGCAAAGATGACCGTCTTCTTGAGGCCCAACTGCCGGTAGGAGGCGTTGATGACCGCCGACACGGCGCGCTTGTTCATGGGCTGATTGATCAGGTCGAAGCTCAATCCTCCCGGCGTGATCTCCGACAGCAGCGCGCGGCCCACGGTCGTTTTCACCCGCCTCGTTCCCGGCTCCTCGTCGGCGTCGGCATCGCTGTTCACGGCGGGCACCCTGACTCTGACGCTGGCGTGCAGGTCCACCGCGTCATTCTCATAGGCCCGGTGGACCTCCTCCACCCCGGAAAATATCATGCCCTCGCCGCGCGCATTGATGCGCTCGCGGGTCATGTAATAAAGACCAAGCACGACGTCCTGGGAGGGAACGATGATCGGTTCACCGTTGGCCGGCGAAAGTATATTGTTGCTGGCCATCATCAGCGCACGCGCCTCCAACTGCGCCTCCAGCGACAGCGGCACGTGGACCGCCATCTGGTCGCCGTCGAAGTCGGCGTTGAAGGCCGTACAGACCAGCGGATGAAGCTGGATCGCCTTGCCCTCGATCAAAACCGGCTCGAAAGCCTGAATGCCGAGACGGTGCAGAGTCGGGGCACGGTTGAGCATGACCGGATGCTCGCGGATCACCTCTTCGAGGATGTCCCAGACTTCCGGACCCTCTCGCTCCACCAGCCTCTTGGCGGCCTTGATGGTCGTCGCCTCGCCGCGCAATTGCAGCTTCGAGAAAATGAACGGCTTGAAAAGCTCCAGCGCCAGTTTCTTGGGCAGGCCGCACTGGTGCAATTTCAGGGTCGGGCCAACGACGATGACCGACCGGCCCGAATAATCGACTCGCTTGCCCAGAAGATTCTGGCGGAACCGGCCCTGCTTGCCCTTGATCATGTCGGCCAGGGATTTGAGCGGTCGCTTGTTGGTGCCGGTGATCGCGCGGCCGCGCCTGCCGTTGTCGAGCAGCGCATCCACGGACTCCTGCAGCATCCGCTTTTCGTTGCGCACGATGATGTCCGGCGCATTCAGCTCCAGCAGCCGGCGCAGCCGGTTGTTGCGGTTGATTACGCGCCGGTAGAGGTCGTTGAGGTCGCTGGTGGCGAACCGCCCACCGTCCAGGGGCACCAGCGGCCGCAGGTCCGGCGGCAGTACGGGCAGAACCGTCAACACCATCCACGCGGGCTGATTGCTGGAATCGGTGAAGGATTCGAGCAACTTCAACCGCTTTGACAAGCGCTTGATCTTGGTCTCGGAGTTGGTGTTGGAAATAGCTTCGCGAACGCCCGCCACCTCGCGATCGAGATCCAGCGACAGAAGCAGGTCGCGGACCGCTTCGGCGCCCATGCGGGCATCGAACTCGTTACCGTACTCTTCAATGGCCTCAAGGTACGTTTCGTCGGTGAGAAGCTGGCCGCGCTCCAGTTCCGTCATGCCCGGGTCCACCACGACGAAGGCTTCGAAATAGAGTATCCGCTCGATTTCGCGCAGCGTCATGTCCAGCATCAGCCCGATGCGCGACGGCAGCGACTTCAGGAACCAGATGTGCGCCACCGGACTCGCCAGCTCGATATGCGCCATGCGCTCGCGGCGTACCTTGGTCTGTGTCACCTCGACGCCGCACTTTTCGCAGACGACCCCCCGGTGCTTAAGGCGCTTGTATTTGCCGCAGAGGCACTCGTAGTCCTTGGTGGGCCCGAATATTTTCGCGCAGAACAATCCGTCACGCTCCGGCTTGAATGTCCGGTAGTTGATCGTCTCCGGCTTCTTGACCTCGCCGAACGACCAGGACCGGATCATGTCCGGCGACGCCAGGCCGATGCGGATCGCGTCGAAATCCTCGATCGGTGCCTGTTGTCGGAAGAGTCTCAATAAATCCTTCATATGACTGTACCTATTGCCGATTGGGCGGCTGCGTGCGCCTGTTCATTGAGTCTCTTCAAGGTCGATGTTGATCCCGAGAGAGCGAATCTCCTTGACCAACACGTTGAACGACTCCGGCATGCCCGCCTGCATCTGGTGGGTTCCGTCAACGATATTCTTGTACATCTTGGTGCGGCCCTGGACGTCGTCGGACTTCACGGTGAGCATTTCCTGGAGCGTATAGGACGCTCCATAGGCTTCCAGCGCCCACACCTCCATTTCGCCGAACCGCTGGCCGCCGAATTGCGCCTTGCCTCCCAGCGGTTGCTGGGTCACCAGACTGTAGGGACCGGTTGAACGCGCATGCATCTTGTCGTCAACCAGGTGGTTGAGCTTGAGCATGTACATGTAGCCGACGGTGACCGGACGGTCGAACGGCACGCCCGTTCGACCATCGTAGAGGACCGCCTGACCGGACTCCGGCAGTTCGGCCATCTCCAGCAAATGCTTGATCTCCGACTCGTTGGCACCGTCGAATACCGGCGTGGCGATGGGCACGCCATGGCTCAGGTTTCGTGCAAGCTCCATGATCGATTCGGCATTCAGACTTCGGAGGTTTTCCTTCTGCCCGCCGGTCTTGTTGTAAATGCCGTCCAGGTAGCGGCGCATGGCGGCCGCGGAGCAACGCGAATTCACCATTTCGCCGATCTTGCGCCCCAACTCCTTGGCTGCCCAGCCCAGATGCGTTTCCAGCACCTGGCCAACGTTCATCCGCGACGGCACACCCAACGGGTTGAGCACAATGTCGACGGCCGTTCCATCCTCCATGTAGGGCATGTCCTCGACGGGAATAATCGTGGAGATCACGCCCTTGTTGCCGTGCCGGCCCGCCATCTTGTCGCCCGGCTGGATGTGGCGCTTGACCGCCAGATAGACCTTCACCATCTTCAGCACGCCCGGCGCCAGATCGTCGCCGGCGGTGATCTTGTGGTGCTTCTCATCGAACCGCCGGTCGAACTCCTCGCTCTGGGCCCGAAGCCTGTCGGCGGAGCTCTCAAGCTGCGAATTGAGCGCATCGTCCTTGACCCGGATTTCAAACCAGCGATCCCTGGTCAGGTCGCTCAGGTAGGCTGCGGTTATTTTGCTGCCTGCCGCCAGCTTCCCGGGACCGCCCGCCGCGATCTCGCCGACGAGCAGCCTCTCGACCCGCTGGAAGATATCCTCTTCAAGAATCCGCCGCTGATCGTCCAGATCCTTGCGTACCGCCTCCAGTTCCTGTCGCTCGATGGCCAGCGCGCGGGAATCCTTCTCGACGCCGTCGCGGGTGAATACCCGCACGTCGATCACCGTGCCGTCCATGCCGGGAGGCACGCGCAGCGAGGTGTCCTTCACATCCGAGGCCTTCTCGCCAAAGATGGCCCGCAAGAGCTTTTCTTCCGGTGTGAGCTGGGTCTCGCCCTTCGGCGTGACCTTGCCTACCAGGATGTCCCCGGCCTGGACTTCCGCGCCGATGAAGGCGATCCCCGATTCGTCGAGCTTGGTCAGGGCCGCGTCGCCGACGTTGGGAATGTCGCCCGTCACTTCCTCCGGACCCAGCTTGGTATCCCGGGCGACGCAGGTCAGCTCCTCGATGTGGATCGTGGTAAAGCGGTCCTCCTCCACCACGCGTTCGGAGATCAGGATGGAATCCTCGAAGTTGTAACCGTTCCACGGCATGAAGGCCACCAGCAGGTTCTGGCCCAGCGCCAGTTCTCCCAGGCTGGTGGACGGGCCGTCGGCCAGCACATCGCTCCGCTCGATGACGTTCCCGGCCTTGACCAGGGGACGCTGGTTGATGCACGTATTCTGGTTGGACCGGGTGTACTTGGTGAGGTTGTAGATGTCGACGCCGGCCTCACCGGCGCTGGTCTCGCTGTCGTTCACCCGTACGACGATGCGCGAGGCATCCACGGAGTCCACGGTACCGCCCCGGTTGGCGATAACCGTCACGCCGGAATCCACCGCCACGGCGCGCTCCATGCCGGTTCCGACCAATGGCGTTTCCGTGCGCAGCGTAGGCACCGCCTGGCGCTGCATGTTGGAACCCATCAGCGCCCGGTTGGCGTCGTCGTGTTCGAGGAACGGAATCAGCGATGCCGCCACCGACACGATCTGTTTCGGAGACACGTCCATGTAATCCACCTGCTGCGGGGGAAACAGGGTGAACTCGTTCTTGAAACGGCATGACACCAGGTCATCCACGAACTGGCCACGGGAGGTCAGGTTCGAGTTGGCCTGCGCAATCACGTACTGGCCTTCCTCGATGGCGGAAAGATACTCGATATCGTTGCTGACCCTGCCATTGGCTGCGCGCCGGTAGGGCGTTTCCAGAAAGCCGTATTCGTTGGTACGGGCGTACACGGCAAGTGAGTTGATGAGCCCGATGTTCGGGCCCTCGGGAGTCTCGATCGGGCAGACCCGGCCATAGTGCGTAGGGTGCACGTCGCGCACTTCGAACCCGGCCCGTTCGCGGGTCAGTCCGCCGGGACCCAACGCCGAAACGCGCCGCTTGTGGGTGACCTCCGAAAGCGGATTCTGTTGATCCATGAACTGCGATAGCTGGCTGGAGCCGAAAAACTCCTTGACCGCCGCGGACACGGGCTTGGCGTTGATCATTTCCTTGGGCATGAGGCCCTCGGACTCGGCCAGCGTCAAGCGCTCCTTGACCGCCCGCTCGACGCGCACCAGGCCAATGCGGAAGGCGTTCTCGGCCATTTCGCCGACGCTGCGCACGCGGCGGTT
Organism: Candidatus Rariloculaceae bacterium; assembly: GCA_965262365.1. GTDB lineage: Bacteria > Pseudomonadota > Gammaproteobacteria > Steroidobacterales > Rariloculaceae > UBA6522. The sequence continues at coordinate 4,822,919 of OZ253541.1, read as the reverse complement.
GCCGAGGTGGTCGATATCGTCGACGGTGCCGTTGCCGTTACGGATATCGATCAACGTCCGCAATACTTCGATGATGTCGTCGTTGGAGAGTACGCCGTCGCCCGCGGCCGACTCCCGCCCCACCCGGCGGTTGAACTTCATCCGGCCCACTGCCGAAAGGTCATAGCGCTCCGGATTGAAGAACAGGTTCTGGAACAGGTTCTCGGCGGCCTCCTTGGTCGGCGGTTCGCCCGGCCGCATCATCCGGTAGATTTCCACCAATGCCTCCAGCCGCGACTGGGTAGCATCGATGCGCACCGTATTGGAGATGAACGCTCCGCGATCCAGGTCGTTGACGTAAAGCGTGCCGATCTTCTTGACTCCCTTTTCGATCAACGAAGCAATCGCCACGGAATCCAGTTCGTCGTTGGCGCGGGCCAGGAGTTCGCCGGTCTCCTCGTCGACGATATCGTGGGCCAGGATTCGACCGTCCAGGTATTCCGGCGGAACTTCCAGATGCTTGACTCCGGCCTTTGCCAACTCGCGGACGTGCCGCACGGTAATCCGCCGGTCCTTTTCGACCACCGTCTTGTCGCCGACCTTGATATCGAAACTGGCGGTCTCCCCCCTGAGCCTTTCCACAACGAGTTTCAACCGGATTCCGCTGCTCGTCAGCGTGAACTCGTTGATGTCGAAGAATATCTTCAGCATTTGCTCGTTGCTGAAGTCCAGCGCCCTCAGCAGGATGGTTACGGGCAACTTGCGGCGTCGGTCGATGCGTACGAATACGCAATCCTTGGCATCGAACTCGAAATCGAGCCAGGATCCACGGTATGGAATCACCCGCGCGGAGAACAGCAACTTGCCGGAGGAATGCGTCTTGCCCTTGTCATGGTCGAAGAACACACCGGGCGAACGGTGTAACTGCGAGACGATCACGCGCTCGGTTCCGTTGACCACGAAGGTGCCGTGTCCGGTCATCATGGGCATCTCGCCCAGGTAGACTTCCTGCTCGCGAATGTCCTTGATTTTCTTCTTGCTCGCCGGCGCATCCCGGTCATAGATCACCAGGCGCACCAGCACGCGCAAGGGTGCGGCATAGGTCAGTCCGCGAAGCTGGCACTCCTTGACGTCGAAGACCGGCTCTCCGAGGCGGTAGCTTATGTATTCAAGCGCCGCGTTCCCCGAGTAGCTGACGATGGGGAAGACGCTGTTGAAGGCCGAATGCAAGCCCGTATCGATCCGCTCCTCGGCCAGTGCGTCCCGCTGCAGGAAAGCTCGATAGGAGTCAAGCTGGATCGAAAGAAGATAGGGAACGTCCAGAACGGACGGAAGCTTCCCGAAATTCTTTCGAATGCGCTTTTTCTCAGTAAACGAATACGCCATCGCGAGTTACCTCGACTGCATTGGAATGACGACTGGGCAGGTCACACGCAGCGCGATGCCGCTGCGCGTGTGTGCGCGTGCGCTCCACGGGCTCCCCCCTTTTCGGGGGATTCGCCCGCGGTTACGGAGGCGGGTGCGAGTCACTTGATATCGACGCTCGCGCCAGCCTCTTCCAGCTGCTTCTTCACATCCTCTGCTTCGTCCATGGTAATGGCTTCCCGAACCGCGCTGGGAGCGGCTTCGACCAGGTCCTTGGCCTCCTTGAGACCAAGACCCGTGAGCGCTCTGACCACCTTGATGACGGGCACCTTGGCGGATCCGAAACTGGTCAGGATAACGTCGAATTCGGTCTGCTCCTCGACCTCATCCTCGGCGGCACCGCCGCCGCCGTCTGCCGCGACAGCCACTGGAGCCGCGGCGGATACGCCCCACTTCTCCTCCAGCGACCTCACCAAGTCAACGACTTCCATGATCGGCTTGTTGCTCAACTCTTCGATGAGCTGTTCATTCGTCAAAGCCATGGCTTACTTCTCCATCAGGTGAATTCAAGTAAAAAACGTTTCAACCGCTATTCAGCTGGTTCGCTGCGCCCCTGCAGGGCTCGCGCCAACATCGCTCCGGGTTCGCTGAGCACCCGAACAAGCTGCGTCAATGGCCCGTTCAGGGTTCTGAGCAGCATCGCTCGTGCCTCGTCCAGATTCGGCAGCGACGCCACTCTGTCCAGGTTCGTCGCGTCGTACAGTTCTCCGCCTACTGCCACGGAAACGGTGACGAGATTGGCATGGCCCTTCGAGAAACCCTTGATCACGCGCGCCGCGGACCCCGGATCTTCCCTGGAAAAGGCCAGCAGCAAGGGACCTCGGAGCGACGGCTGGATGCATTCGAATTGCGTCCCTTCAACGGCCCGCCGCGCGAGGGAATTCTTCACAACCTTCATGTATACGCCGGCGTTGCGCGCCTCGGTCCTGAGTTCGGTCATCTCGGCGACTGTCAGTCCGCGGTACTCCGCCAACACGGCCGACAGGGACGATGCCGCCATGGCATTGACGTCGGCGACCAATGCTTTCTTTTGGGCCAGATTAAGCGCCATACCCTTCTCCTGACAGAATGCTACCCGACCCGCGTCAACTGCTGACCGACGCCTGATCGACTACGACCCCGGGACCCATGGTCGAAGATACGCTGACGCGCTTCATGTACTGTCCCTTCGATGCCGCCGGCTTGGCCTTGTGCAGGTCTGCAAGCAACGCCTCCAGATTCTGTCTGAGCGCCTCAACCTCGAACGCGACGTTGCCTATCTGGCAGTGCACCACGCCCGCCTTGTCGGTTCGGTATCGAACCTGGCCGGCCTTGGCGCTGCGCACTGCACCGGCTACGTCCGTGGTAACCGTGCCGACCTTCGGATTGGGCATGAGCCCACGGGGACCGAGGATCCGTCCCAGCCGGCCCACGACCCGCATGGCATCCGGGCTGGCAATGGCCACATCGAAATTCAGTTCGCCGCCCTGTACGGCCTCGGCGAGATCTTCCATTCCCACGATGTCCGCCCCGGCTTCCTCTGCGGCGGCGGCCTGCTCGCCCTGGGCGAACACGGCAACGCGAACGTTCTTGCCGGTGCCATTGGGGAGCACCGTCGAGCCTCGCACGACCTGATCCGAACGCCGGGGATCGACTCCCAGGTTCACCGCGGCATCTACCGATTCGGAAAACTTCGCTTTCGCCAGTTTCTTCACCAGACCGAAAGCTTCGTCCGCAGGATAGGCGTGGCCGCGCTGAACGCCGGCCCTGGCATCCTTCCGGTACTTAGTGACTTTGGCCATCCAACCCCTCCACTTCCAGGCCCATGCTTCGCGCACTGCCGGCGATCACCCTGACCGCCGCATCCATGTCGGCAGCGTTGAGATCAGGCTCCTTGATCCTGGCGATCTCTTCCAACTGGTCCCTGGTGACGGTGCCGACCTTCTCGGTATTCGGTGTCCCGCTGCCCTTCTGGATGCCGGCGGCTTTCTTGAGCAGCACCGCGGCGGGCGGCGTCTTGGTAATAAACGAAAAACTCTTGTCGACGTAGACGGAAATCACCACCGGCGTGGGCATGCCCGGCTCGAGTTTCTGTGTCTGCGCGTTGAAAACCTTGCAGAATTCCATGATATTCACGCCGTGCTGCCCAAGGGCGGGACCCACGGGCGGACTCGGATTCGCCTGTCCGGCCGGAATCTGCAACTTGATATAGGTATCGATTTTTTTCCTTACCGCCATTGTTCGGCTCCGCCGCGTTACGCTTTTTCTACCTGGCTGAAATCCAGCTCCACCGGGGTCGAACGGCCGAGAATCTGGACCGCCACCCGAACCTTGTTCTTGTCGTAATTGACGTTTTCCACAACGCCGTTGAAGTCGTTGAATGGACCGTCGTTCACCCGCACGACCTCGCCGGGTTCGAAAAGCACCTTGGGCCTGGGCTTGTCCACGCCCTCCTGGACACGGTCCAGTATGGCGGTGGCTTCCGCATCCGTGATCGGGGCAGGCCGGTCGGTACTGCCGCCGATGAACCCGAGCACCTTCGGGACCTCCTTGACCAGGTGCCAGCTCGATTCGTCCATCTCCATCTGCACAAGCACGTAGCCCGGGAAGAACTTGCGCTCGCTGCGCCGTTTCTGCCCGTCCCTCATCTCCACGACCTCTTCGGTGGGCACGAGGATTTCTCCGAACTTTTCCTCAAGGCCATAGCGCTTGATCCGCTCTTCAAGAGAGGACTTGACCTTGTGCTCAAAATTTGAATACGCGTGGACCACGTACCACCGCAAATCCGACACGAATCAGCCTCCCTGCCCGGTCAGCCGCCGCGTCAACGCCAGCAGCGACAGGTCGAGCAGCCAGAAAAACACGCCCATGATCAGCGCGAATACAAGCACGGTCAGCGTTGTCTGCAGGGTTTCCTCGCGAGTCGGCCATACCACCTTCTGCAGTTCTATGCGCGAACCCTGGATGAAACGCCACAGGGTCCTGCCCTGGGTGGACTGCATCACGACCGCCACCGACAGCCCGAAAGCGATGAGCACGCCCAGGGCGCGCAGCGGCGTCGGGAAGTCCGCATAGTAGTAATAGCCGAGAATGCTGCCGACCAGGATGGCGCCCGCGAGCAGCAGTTTCAGCGTATCCAGCAATGGATTTTCAGTTTCTACGTTTGATTCCATGGGCCATGTCTGCGGACCGGTCAGCTCCTTTCCTTGTGCATCGGAGCCATTTGGAGAATTACGCCAATCAACTCTTCAACCTGGCAGGCCAGGAGGGACTCGAACCCCCAACCTGCGGTTTTGGAGACCGCTGCTCTGCCAATTGAGCTACTGGCCTCTCTCCATACTTGCGCCGTGTCCGCGTTTCGGTCGGCGCCCCGACATTTCTCCTCGTGCGACGTTGATGCAGGTGTAGATAATCGCGTCGGTGCCTATTCGTGGATCTTCGCGACCACGCCGGCACCCACCGTGCGACCCCCTTCCCGGATCGCAAACCGCAACCCGTCCTCCATCGCGATCGGATCGATCAATTGCACCCGCATCTGCACGTTGTCGCCCGGCATCACCATCTCGGTCATCTCCGGCAACTGCACCGCACCGGTCACGTCCGTGGTGCGAAAATAAAACTGCGGCCGATACCCCTTGAAAAAAGGCGTGTGTCGCCCACCCTCCTCCTTCGTCAGGATATACACCTCGGCCTCAAAATCCGTGTGCGGCGTGATCGAGCGCGGCTTGGACAACACCTGACCGCGCTGCACCTCGTCTCGCTTCACACCGCGCAACAACACCCCCACGTTGTCGCCCGCCTGTCCCTCGTCCAGCAACTTGCGAAACATCTCAACTCCCGTGCACGTGCTCTTGCTCGTCTCACGGATCCCGACAATCTCTACCTCGTCCCCCACCTTCACCACGCCGCGCTCTATCCGACCGGTCACCACCGTGCCCCGTCCGGATATCGAAAACACATCCTCCACCGGCATCAGGAAATCCCCGTCGATCGCTCGCTCCGGTATCGGAATGTACTCGTCCAGCGCCTGCACCAGGGCATCCACACTGCCAATCCCCAGCGCCGATTCGTCCCCCTCCAGCGCCTGCAACGCACTGCCGGTGATGATCGGGGTGTCGTCGCCCGGAAACTCGTACATGGACAACAGATCCCGTACCTCCAGCTCCACCAACTCCAACAACTCCTCGTCGTCCACCATGTCCGCCTTGTTCAGGTAAACCACGATGTACGGCACACCCACCTGGCGCGCCAACAAAATATGCTCGCGCGTCTGCGGCATCGGTCCGTCCGCCGCCGAGACCACCAGAATCGCACCGTCCATCTGCGCCGCACCGGTGATCATGTTCTTCACGTAATCGGCATGCCCCGGACAGTCCACGTGCGCGTAATGACGAGGCTCGCTCTCGTACTCCACGTGCGCCGTCGCAATCGTGATCCCGCGCTCGCGCTCCTCCGGCGCGTTGTCAATCTCGTCGAAACTGATCGTCTCGCCCCCGTGACGCGACGCCATCACCTTCGTCAACGCCGCCGTCAGCGTCGTCTTGCCATGATCCACATGCCCAATCGTCCCAACATTCACATGCGGCTTCGTCCGCTCAAACTTCTTCTTCGCCATCTGGATTGCTCCGAACTCCGTCTCGGCCTGAGCCCTGAATTAACCAAACGGCCGCCCAGCCGGGGCGGCCGCCTTACGTTTCAATTTTTCCACCTGAACGGGTGATTCCATACAACCTGGAGCCCACAACCGGACTTGAACCGGTGACCTCTTCCTTACCAAGGAAGTGCTCTACCGCTGAGCTATGTGGGCGGAAATCCGCACCTCTTGTTTGTGCCCTCATTCCACAGCCCCCGTACTTGCTCCATGGAGCGGGTGAGCGGACTCGAACCGCCATCATCAGCTTGGAAGGCTGAGGTTCTACCCTTGAACTACACCCGCCTTCGCCGCTGACTGCCCCCCACACTCTGGTGGAGGGGGTAGGATTCGAACCTACGAAGGCATAGCCAGCAGATTTACAGTCTGCCCCCGTTGACCGCTTGGGTACCCCTCCGCGGACACAAGCGGCCCATTTTCCACCTTGGGTGGTGACGTGTCAATAGGAGTTCGGGCAGGATTTTCAGTTCCGCGACTGACTATTGCCGGACTGTTTCGGATATTGTCCATCAAGCTCCCGGTTACTCTATACCCGCTACGATGAAAGCACACTGGAATACACCGACCTACTTCGAATCTGCCGCGCCTGCCGACATCGCAGAGGACCTTGAACGAGGCGCCGACCTGCGTCTTCGCCCTTCTGCTTGAGGTCGCGTGGCGGCGGCGGAATGACTGAGGTCCAGATTCACGGGGTCGCAGTGTGGGCGGTCATGGCCCTGGCCGTGGTGACGTTTCTCTACCTGTCCCGGGTAACCGCGCCGTTTGGCCGCCACTACGCCGGGGCCGGGTGGGGGCCGCATATTTCCAACAGGATCGGCTGGGTCGTCATGGAATTGCCGACCACGGTGCTGTTTGCCGTTATCTACTTCAACGGCGATGCGTCACGGCAATGGGTTCCGCTGGTGTTTCTGGCGATGTGGCAGACCCACTACCTCCACAGAACCTTCGTCTTCCCGTTTCGAACCCGAACCAGCGGCAAGAAGATCCCGCTTGCCGTCGTCGGCTCGGGCTTTCTCTTCAATTTGGTCAATGCCTACATCAATGCCCGGTTCGTATCGAGCATCGGAGAATACTCCGCCGATTGGTCGAGCGACCCGCGGTTCCTGGCCGGCCTGGCGATCTTTCTCGCCGGCATGGCCCTGAATATTCGCTCGGACAATATCCTGTTGAAACTTCGGGGCACCGGCGAGGCGGGCTATGTCATTCCTCGCGGAGGCGCATTCCGGTACGTTTCGTGCCCGAACTATCTCGGTGAAATCATCGAATGGGCGGGTTGGGCGCTGGCAACCTGGTCTCTGGCCGGCTTCGCCTTCTTCCTCTACACGGCAGCCAATCTGGCACCCAGAGCGCTCAGCCACCACAAATGGTACCGCGCCCGCTTCCCCGACTACCCCACCAACCGAAAGGCCCTAATCCCCGGCATCCTCTGACCTCCACCCGAATACACAAGAACTGCTTCAACGATTACCACTAAAGGCGGCCGTGTGCGGGACAAGCTTGTGGGCCTTGCAAGCGTCGTGGGCGCGCCACGCCCCGAACGAAGCTGCCCCGCTCCCAAGATTCAGAACCGATCCTTAAGCGTCCGTATCCGAGCGAAAACTTCTACCAGATCGCTTTCGGCAGTGCTCGATCCCTCCAGCCCGACGGTGCTGCGAATCTCGTCACTCATGGGGCGCAGAAAGGGATTGGTGACCTTCTCGATTCCCATCGTCGTCGGAACTGTCGGCACGTTGGCGGCTCTGTGCACGTCCACTTCGCGCGCCCGCCGGGACAGGGCTTCATTGCCGGGTTCCACCGTGAGCGCGAACTGCGCGTTGGCCTGGGTGTATTCGTGGGCGCAGTAGACGCGGGTGTCGTCCGGCCAGCGCATGAGTTTCTGCAGCGACGACCACATCTGCTGCGGCGTCCCTTCGAAGAGCCGCCCGCAACCCATGGCAAACAGGGTATCCCCCACGAACGCGACGCCGTCTTCCGGCAGGTAGTAGACGATGTGGCCGCGGGTATGACCGGGAGTGTCGTAGACCCGCACCGGATGCCCGCCCAGCAGGAATTCGTCGCCTTCCCCGACCTCGATGTCAATGCCCGGAATCCGTGCGGCGTCGGCGCGCGGCCCGATGATACGGCAGCCGGTGGCCGCCTTGATGGTCAGGTTGCCGCCGGCGTGGTCGTGATGATGATGCGTGTTGAGGATATGCGTCAGTTGCCAGCCCTTGTCCCGCAACGCCGCGAGGATCGGTCCCACCTCCGGGGTATCCACCGCCGCCGTCACTTCAGCCTCCGCGTCGTGGAGCAGAAAACCGTAGTTGTCCCTCAGGCAGGGAAACATGTGTATCTCGATTGGCTTCATGACCTGGTCCTTCAAAGTCGTCGCCCGTTCTGTTCCTTGAGGTCACAGCGGCTTTGCGCGCACTGTTATCGTACAATGCGTGGCCGCGCGCGCAAGGCGAAGTGAGCATGCCCGAAATCACCCTGCCAGACGGATCCAGGAAGGCCTTCCCGGAAACCGTAACCGGACTCGGCGTGGCCGAATCCATCGGCGCCGGCCTCGCGAAGGCCGCCGTCGCCGTGCGCGTGGACGGCAGATTGCGCGATCTTACCGCGGAAATCGCAAGCGACGCAGCGGTAGAGATCATCACTCGCTCATCGGCGGACGGTCTTGAAGTCCTGCGCCATGACGCGGCCCATGTCATGGCGGAAGCGGTCAAGGAACTCTACCCGGAAACGCAGGTGACCATCGGCCCGGCCATCGAAGACGGGTTCTACTACGATTTCGCTCGCGACGAAGCCTTTACTCCGGAGGATCTGGAACGCATCGAAGCGCGGATGCACGACATCGTCCGTCGCGACGAGCCGGTCAACCGGGAGGTCTGGGACCGTGCGGGTGCGGTGGATTTCTTCAGGGACCAGGGTGAAGCATACAAGGCGGAAATCATCGCCGGTATTCCCGAGGGTGAGGACGTCACGGTGTACCGGCAAGGGCAGTTCGTCGACCTCTGCCGCGGCCCCCACATGCCCTCCACCGGGCGGCTGGGCGGTGCCTTCAAGCTTACCAAGCTGGCCGGTGCTTACTGGCGGGGCGACTCCGGAAACGAGATGTTGCAGCGCATTTACGGCACCGCCTGGGCGAGTAACAAGGACTTGCGACAGTACCTGCACCGCCTGGAAGAGGCCGAGCGGCGCGACCACCGCCGGCTGGGGCGGCAGATGGACCTGTTCCATTTTCAGGACGAGGCCGTGGGTGCGGTGTTCTGGCACGAAAAGGGCTGGACGCTGTTTCGAACGCTAGTGCAGTACATGCGCCGCCGTCAGGACGAGGCGGGCTACCTTGAGGTCAACACCCCCGAACTGATGGACCGCAGCCTGTGGGAAGCGTCCGGGCACTGGGATACGTTCGGCGAGAACATGTTCACCAGCCGTACGGAGGACGAACGGCTGTGGGCGATCAAGCCGATGAACTGTCCCGGACATGTGCAGGTGTTCAAGAACGCGCTGCGCAGCTATCGGGAGTTGCCCATGCGGCTGTCCGAATTCGGCAAGGTGCACCGCTACGAGCCCTCCGGCGCACTGCACGGCCTGATGCGGGTGCGGGCCTTTACCCAGGACGACGCGCATATTTTCTGCACCCAGGACCAGATCACCGAGGAAACCGGTGCGGTCTGCAATCTGGTGCTGGGCATCTACCGGGACGTGGGATTCGACGACGTGGTGATCAAGTTCGCCGACCGGCCGGCGCGCCGGGTCGGCGATGACCGGATCTGGGACCGGGCCGAGGCAGCGCTGCAGCAGGCCATGGACGTACTGGGCCTGGACTACTCCCACAATCCTGGCGAAGGGGCGTTCTATGGGCCCAAAATCGAGTTCGCGCTAAAGGATGCCATTGGCCGCGAGTGGCAGTGCGGTACCCTGCAGGTGGACCTGAACCTGCCCGGCCGCCTGGGCGCCGGCTACATCGGGGTGGACGGCGACAGGCATACCCCCGTACTGCTGCACCGGGCGATATTCGGTTCCCTGGAGCGGTTCATCGGCATCCTGATCGAGCACTACGCGGGCAACCTGCCGCTCTGGCTCGCGCCCCGGCAGGTCGTGGTGGCCACCATCACCTCGGATGCCGATGCCTACGCCACGGAGGTCCTGTGTGCGCTTGAGGGTGCTGGTCTGCGCGCGGTGGCGGATCTCAGAAACGAGAAGATCAACTACAAGGTTCGAGAACACAGTGTCGCAAAGACGCCGGTTATCATCGCCCTGGGCAAGCGCGAAGTGGAACAGCGTACGGTATCCATCCGGCGACTCGGACAGAAGGCGCAGCAGGTCGTCGGTCTGGATGAGGCGGTGACCCGGTTGGCGGATGAATCGCAGGCTCCAGGCTAGCGGTAGAACCAGCTCATGAGTTCCTGCTCTAGTAATCCGGCCCGGCCGGACAAGGAAAGTCAATGCGGGTAACCAGTTTCAAGCATGGCGACAGGCCGAGCTTCGGCGTGGTCGTCGATGGCGGGATCGTCGACGCCGGCGCGCGGTTTGCCGGAAAGTTCGCTGATCTGCGTGAACTACTCCGGGCGGGCGGTCTCGACCGGCTTCGCAAGATGACGGGTCTGGCGGCGGATTTCTCCGAGGAGGATATCCGCTACCTGCCGGTCATTCCCAACGCATCCAGGATACTCTGCGTCGGCATCAACTACCTGGGACACATCCGGGAGACCGGCCGCGACGTGCCCCGCTACCCGGTGGTCTTTACCCGGTTTGCGGACAGCTTCGTGGGCCACGGCCAACCGATGATCCGGCCGCGGGTCTCCACGGACTTCGACTATGAGGGCGAGCTTGCGGTGGTCATCGGCAAGCATGCGCGCCACGTGTCCCGCTCCCGGGCCATGGAACATGTGGCCGGCTTCACCTGCTGCAACGAGGGCAGCATCCGCGACTTCCAGTACCACACCATCCAGTTCACGGCGGGCAAGAACTTTTACCGCAGCGGCGCCATGGGGCCCTGGATGGTGACCCGCGACGAGCAGCCCGATCCGGCAGCGTTTCACCTGCAGACACGCCTCAACGGCGAGGTGTTGCAGGATGCCCCGGTGAGCGATCTGTGCTTCGACGTGCCGCAGCTCATCGAGTACTGTTCCACCTGGACGCCGCTAGAACCGGGCGACGTGATCGTTACCGGCACGCCGGGAGGCGTGGGGCGCGTGCGCAAGCCGCCGATCTGGATGAAGCCCGGAGACGTGGCCGAGATCGATATTCGCGGGGTAGGCGTGCTGCGCAACACCATCGCCGACGAAGCCCCCGGCTAGCCGCCATGGATTGACCTGCCCTGATCGCACAGGACCGATTGTGGGCGGCCTGTGGGGCAGTGCGACGGGCAGCCCCTGGCCACGAGCGGATATTCATTAATGACAATCGTCATTTTACCGGGCCATCCCGGGCTGAATTGAAGAGAGGCTCTTGAGTTGAATCCAGAATGGCCGCATTCTAGACTCGGTCCGGTACGCGGTCCGGTACGCGGTCCGGTACGCGGTCCGGTACGCGGTCCGGTACGCGGTCCGGACGGGGGATATGAGCATGATTACATTGCGCGTCAACGACGCCACCCATGAGGTGGACGTCGACCCTTCGACACCACTGTTGTATATCCTGCGCAACGATCTCGGCCTGGTGGGACCTCGTTTCGGCTGTGGCCTGGGCCAATGTGGCGCTTGCACAGTCCTTTTAGACGGTGTCGCAGTGCGCTCGTGCGTCGTGCCCGCATCGGTCAGCGGTCAGATCACCACTCTCGAAGGCCTCTCGACGGACGGGACGCTGGATCCCTTGCAGCAGGCGTGGATCGACGAGCAAGTGCCGCAGTGCGGCTACTGCCAAAACGGCCAGATCCTGTCCGCCAAGGCGCTTCTCGCCCGGAACCCGAACCCCACGGATGCCGAAATCCGTGAAGCGATGGAAGGCGCATTGTGCCGGTGCATGACCTATTACCGGATACAGGCGGCGATCAAGCGTGCGGCGCGCGCGATTGAGCCGACAGCGCAGGCAGCGGAAGAATGAGTACCGCCATGAATTTTCCACAGTATATAAGGGACGCTGTGCAGGGAATCGGCCCCTCGGCCTCGCGGCGAGAATTTCTGAAGTCCTCGGGCGCCCTGGTAGTCAGTGTCGGCGTCGGGGCCATCCCGGGCGCCAGTTCTTTCGCGCAGGATGAAGATCGGGCGCTCGCAGCCGGCCCGTACCCGGACCCCGACTTCCTGCAGCTCGATACCTGGATCGTGATCCATCCGAACAACACCGCAACCTTCTTCGTCGGCAAGACGGACGGCGGCCAGGGGACAGGCACAGCGTTCCGGCAGATGATGAGCGACGAGCTCGATATTGCCTACGACCGGACCAGCCTCGTCATGGGTCGCACCGACACAACCCCGGACCAGGGCGGTTCAGGCGGTTCCGATGCAATCGAGCGCGACGGCTGGCCGATGCGCAGGGTTGCAGCCGAGGCGCGGCGGGTTTTGCTGCAGCTTGCTTCAGAGCACCTGGATGCACCTGTGGCGGAGCTCGCGGTGCGCGATGCGACGATTTCGGTCCGCTCTGACGCTGCAAGGTCCGTTACCTATGCCGAACTCGTCGGCGGCAAACGGTTCGACGTTTCGTTGACCGGAAGCGACATTAACGCCACCAGCGGGGCAGCCGAGGTAAAGCCCGTTGATGAGCTGCGCATCGTCGGGAAATCGGTGCAACGCTACGACATTCCGGCCAAGGTGGACGGGTCGCTGATCTGGGCAGTCGACGTGAAGCTGCCCGACATGGTCCATGCACGCAACGTCAAGCCGCCGATCGTGGGCGCTGCGCTGCGCAGCATCGACGAATCCTCGGTAGCCGATGTTCCCGGGTTCATCCAGGTCGTCAGCAGCGGAAACTATGTCGCTGTGGTCTGCGAACGTGAGGAGCAGGCAATCCGCGCCGCCCGGCAGCTGCGAGCGGATTGGGAGCCGCCGGCAGAGGCGCCGTTCCCGGCGTCCGACGACCTGTTCGCCTACATGCGAGGCGCGACACCTACCTCGAGCAGCGCGGAAATGGAGGGCGACCCGGACGCAGCGCTCGCCGGCGCCGAAAGGGTCCTGGAGGCCGAGTACGAGGTTCCTTTCCAGGGCCACACCGCCATTGGCCCGGCGCATGCACTGGCCGATCCGTCCGACGGTCAAATGACGATCTATTCCAACGACATGAAGTCTTACGGTTTGCGTACCGGTGTCGCTGAATTTCTCGATATGCCCCGTGATCGGGTACGGGTCTTGTACATGGACGGGCCGCAGGTGTACGGCCGCACAGCGGCCGACGATGCCGGTTTCGAGGCCGCGTTCCTGGCCCGGGAGGTCGGCAGGCCGGTCCGCGTCCAGTGGACGCGGGAGGAGGAGACGGCCTGGGACACCAAGGGCCCCGCCTATACGTTCAAGCTGCGCGGTGGGCTGGACGCCCGGGGCAAGGTCGTCGCGCTCGAGTACGAGGCCTGCGCGCTGGATTTCAACCATCTCGGGTATAACGACCCCGACACCGTCCTGATCGCGCAGCTGATGGGCCACCGGTCCGAGACACCGGCCCCTGGCCGCGCCGCGACGCCGTCGGCCATGTACGCCATTGCGAACCGGCGCACGACGGCGCAGGTCGTGGGTCTGCCGATGATCTGGGAAACGCCGTTACGAACCGGCAATCTGCGCGATCCCAACGGTCCACAGGTGACCTTTGCTTTCGAGTCGTTCATCGACGAACTGGCGGCAGCGGCGCAAGCCGATCCCGTCCGGTTCCGGCTCGATTTGCTTGAGGACAGTTCCGAGGATGATCTCTTCCGTCGTGTGCGTTCGATCGCCGTGGTGCGCGCGGCCGCCGAGGCCTACGGCTGGGACACGCGCTCTTCGCCGAGACGGCGCGAGGCGGGCCCGATCCTTACCGGACGTGGTGTCGGATACACCATCCGCAACCGCACCGTCGTCGCCACGATCGCCGAGGTCGAGGTCGACCGTACGACCGGCCGCGTATGGGCCAAACGCCTGGTATGCGCCCACGACTGCGGTCTCGTCGTCAACCCCGAGGGCCTGCGCAACACCCTCGAGTGCGGCATGCTGCACGCGTTGAGCCGGGCGCTGTGGGAAGAGGTCCGGTTCGATGGCGAGAAGGTCACCAGCGTTGACTGGCTTTCGCACCCCAGCCTCCGGCATTCCGACACGCCCGAGGCCATCGACATCGTGCTGGTCAACGGCGACCCCGATCCCGATCGTTCCGACCTGGCCCCTTACGGCGCCGGCGAGACAAGTCACAAGCCGCTGGTTGCGGCGGTCGCCAATGCCATTTTCGATGCCACCGGCGTTCGTCTGCGGCGTGCACCGTTCCGCAGGGAACGGGTTCTCGCGGCGCTCCGAGCGGCAGAGGTGTAGGTTGCAGGGGTAGACTTTGCGGCGAAATTCTTGCGGTCACCCGCTAACGCAAGCCGGCACTTCAAGATTCTCTGCCTGAACCGCTCCGCCAGCAGTCAAAACTGGCTGGTGGATTTCGACAGCCTGGCGCGGGCGTTCTGAGTTCAGTAACTCAGCGGCTACCCGGCGGGACGCCATGACAACGACCGAAATCGTCTTGATTCAGCACACCGACCTGAAGCCATTTATTGCGTTCGCATTTCCTACGGACGGTATTCCCGTGATCCTTGACATGTCGACATCGAGCATCCCGTATGGAAGGCTCAAACTGGCCGAGGTCGAAGGTCGTGCCATTCCGGCAGACGGGTTCGACCGGGTCTACTTCCCCGGCGAGATCGAGGGAATTTGTCGAAAGAAGCGGCAACGCGAGGGGATTCCGGTCGAACCGGGCCTGTGCCTGGAACTGACACGATTGGGCGAGCGATTCGTCGTCGCGCCGGTCGGCGTGGAGCCTGTGACGTACGGGCGAGCCGATATCGAGACCGACTCGCCGGTGGACGTTCGCGATGCGCTGTCCAACGTTCCGCAGATTTCCAACTTCAACACGGACGCTGACAGGTCCACATCCAACCGCTTTCGTACGGCAGGTTATCAGCCGATCATCCACAACCGGGGCATCTACTCGACGCTAACGTTGTTCAATGGGCATCGCATGGCGGACGTTGGGGGCGAGGCCGTATTCCCCGATCCCGCGATTCTTCCCACCATCGCCATAGAACGCGTCGAGGTAATCGGCGATGGCGCTTCGGCGGTTTACGGTTCGGACGCGGTCGCCGGCGTAGTGAATTTCATCTATCGCCGGGGTGTCGATGGACTCGAATTGAGCATGACGGGCGGTAACGATCCCGACACCTCCTGGCAGAACACGAACTTCGGCCTGCTCTGGTGCAAACAGTTCGAGCGCGGCGACATCATGGTCGCGTACGAGTATTCGAAGCATGATCGCCCGACGCTTGACGAATTCTGGTTCTCGGCAGACGCCGACCACCGTGCTATCGGCGGACGAGACGCCCGCACATCGAACTGTCCGTGGCCTCGAGTCAATTTCGGTGGCAGCAACTACGGGGGGCCCAACCTGACTCCGGGAACCACCCGCTGCAACCCGAACGGCTCGCAGAGTATCGCCTCCAACGGCGAGCGCAGTGCGGTCCTGGCAACAGCTCGGTACGAGCTTAGCGACAGGGTCGAACTGTGGAGTGAGTTCAACTATTCCGACTACGAGTCGATTCGTATCTGGAACTGGGGCAATGGCGGTCGATTCCAGTTTGACTTGCCGTCCACGAGTCCCTTCTTCGTGGTTCCCGGTGGCGCGGATCCAACCGGCGTGACTTCTGAAAATGTCCGCGGAATCGGTTCAAGCTATCGCGGTCAGCGCGCCCAGCAGCTTCAGTCCGCCGGCTGCGAATCGTGCAGCTTCTATCAGATCGTACGCGATGACAACATTCATCGAGGCGTTTACGCACTCTTCGGCGAGGTCAACATTCCGCTGGTGGGCGCTCCCAACGCGATGCCCGGAATTCAGGCACTCACCCTATCGACCGCCGGCCGCTACGACAACTACGACGGTCTGGAAAGTCAGTTCAATCCCAAGGTTGGCTTTAGCTGGGCTCCAATTGACAGCCTGAGGATTCACGGTTCAACGGGCGATTCCTACGTGGCACCCAACATGGGGCTGATCACCGCGACCTTTGGTGTTCCGCAAACCGGTCTCAGGGACAATATCGGCAGCACCAACTATGACTTCGATATCTACAACAAGGGTGGTGGCGCCCCGGCGCTGGAACCAGAATTCGCCAAGTCGTCCACCTTCGGTTTTTCCTGGCAACCCGCGTTTGCCGAGGGCCTCAGCGTGGGTGTGACCTACTACGAGGTTGAGTACACCAACCTGGTCTACAAACCGAGACGTTCAGATGTGCTGGATATCCCGGCGTTCGAGCAACATCGGGGATTCGGTCCATACGATCCGGTGAACGACGTCTTCCTGCCATTCAGTCAGGAAGAGGTTGACCGGCTCATAGAATTCGCTCCTCCGCAGACGTCCATCGTCCCCGGACAGACGTTCAATATGTGGTTCGACTCGTATGCCCTCAATATCGGTACTCGAATTCAAGGCGGCTTTGACTACAACATCCGCTACAACTTCGACACGTCCATCGGTCAATGGGGGCTTGGTCTCATCGCCAACGAACAGACCAGGTTCGATGAGGAAGTCGTTCCCGGTTCGGGGTCGTTCTCTCGAATCGGCACGCGAAACGCACCTGGTTGGCAATCGCGCTTCCAGACTCAGTGGAGTGGGAACAACATTCCGCTGTGAATCTCGCTGATCTCCATGCACAAGAGTGGATATGTAAATGGTGTCGATAGCATCGAAAGCCACCTTTTCCACAATCTGACTCTGGCGTACGATATTGAAGGCTGGTTCAACGGCGTGACTCTGCAGGCACGTTTCAGGAATCTCACGGACGAAGAGCCGCCGTTCTTCGACAGCGGTACGGGATATGACGATGACAACCATACGCCGTATGGACGCCAGATGGATCTGATTCTGCGCGCCAGCCTCTAGCGGCAGAACCAGGTACGGGTATTGTGCCGTCGGCCTTGCGCGCCCCACACTGTGGCGCGTTGCAAGGCCGGATATCTACGGAGTATGACCAGTGACTACCAGCGACCTCCGCCGCCGTATCCGCCACCGCCACCGCCACCAGCGCCCCTCTTTTTCTGGGGCTTTGCTTCGTTGACTCTTAACGGCCGACCATCGAAGTCAGTGTTGTTGAGGGTCTCGATCGCTGCGCGAGCCTCGGATTCGGTGCCCATCTCGATGAAGCCAAAGCCCTTGCTGCGACCCGTATCGCGATCTGTGATGAGCTTCACGGATTCGACCGTGCCGCAGGCAGCGAATTTGGTCAAAATAGATTGCTCGGTCGCCGAGAACGGCAAGTTTCCTACGTAAAGTTTTCTACTCATGATGCCTCCTGTTGGCTGAGTGCCGCTAACGGAGGATCAGAGCGGAGTGCCCGAGACTCAATTGACGGTGGGGGGCGATTCTACTTCAACTAAACTCAAATTGCTCCCTGTGTTTCGGCACCGGGCGGGGCCTCAGGATTTGTGGGCTCGACGTCCGATCGAACCGATGCCTCGCATACATATGTGACGCATGTTGGCAAGTCCGGCCCAGGAAAAGAGAGTAAACTGTCCCGCACCCACACACTGCAATCGACATCTCCGTGCCGCTGACCATACCGCCAAGGAACCATCATTAGCATCAGACAACTCAGCGGTCGTTTTACTTTCGTCCTGACTCTTTCGGCGATCGTTTCGCCATTGTGTGGAATCGCTTTCGCCCAGGACATCCCTCTGCAAGTTCCCGCGAATGCCACCGCCCAGGGATACGGAAGCGGATGGGACTGTGACCAAGGCTATCGAGAGCAAGAGGGGACGTGCGCGGTTGTCCAAATCCCTGCGAATGCCTTTCAAACGAATTATTCGTTCGGACCCGGGTGGGAGTGCAGTCACGGATATCGAAGGATCGAGGAAAGCTGCGCGGCTATTGCAGTCCCATCCAATGGCTACCTGGATGACTCCGGCGACAGTTGGAAATGCATCCGTGGGTATCGGGCGGTGAACGATCGGTGCGTTGCCATTCCGGTACCTGAGGGCGGTTACCTGACAGAATCGTTCGTCGGGACGGGCTGGGCGTGCGATCGCGGCTATCGAGCCATCAATGACGATTGTGTTGCCATCGAAGTACCGGAGCATGGCTACCTCCGTGAGGTCTCGTACGGACCTGACTGGAGATGCGAACGGGGGTATCGGGCGACAGAGGAAGCATGTATCGCTGTCGTAGTACCCCGGAACGCTCACCTGAATATTGCCGGGGACAATTGGGACTGCAACCGACCCTACCGCAGGCAGGCGGGCGAGTGCGTAGACGCCAGTTGATGTCGAGGGTGCGGCGGGAGCGCCGCACGTCATGACCTGGAATCAACGGGACTAGCCTCGTCGTTCGCGGGCGGCTAGGAGCCTGCGCCGTAGGAAATCGCGAGAGCGAATTTGCAGCCGTGATTTCCTACGGCGCAGGCTCCTGGTGTCCTTTCGCGCAGGTTCTCATTCCTCCGCCTCGAGCGGAATCTCGGATTTGCCTGCCTTCTGCGCTTTTCTCAGCGCGCGCTTCGCTTCTTTTGCTCGACGTTTCTCTAACTTGGCCTGCTCTCGTTGCCTTTTCGCGTGTGTCTGGGGGCTGCGTCTTGCCACGGATCGGATCTCCAGTCTAGGTGTAACTGACACGCTAACACAGAACCAGTCCGTCAATCTCCAGAGGGTCGGCAGAATCCGAACGCTTCGCGGAACCAACCCGGGCACTGCACAAACAAGGCGGCACGACCCCTATAATTGAAATTAATTCAGTTGGTTATGCTAGCAAGAGATCGAAAATCATAACGCTCCGGATCCGCCAGATGGGACAGGGTGACGTTGCACAGGCTGCGGAACAATCGTTCGGTCCGGCCCGGATCCTCGATTTCCCACGCGGCCAGCATCGCCTTGATCTGCTTGCGGCGCAGATTCTCCTGGGAGCCGCACAGGTTGCACGGGATGATGGGAAACTCCCGTGCTTCCGCATAGCGCTGGATATCGCCTTCCCTGCAGTAAACGAGCGGGCGTATCACTACGTGCCTGCCATCGTCGCTCAGGAGCTTCGGCGGCATCGCCTTCAGCGCGGCGCCGTAGAACATGTTGAGAAACAACGTCTCCACGACATCCTCGCGGTGATGACCCAGGGCGATCCTGGTAGCGCCCAGTTGGTCCGCGACCCGGTAGAGGATTCCACGCCGCAAGCGTGAGCACAGGCTGCACAGGGTCTTGCCGGCAGCGATCACGCGGGTCACAACCGAATAAGTATCCTCCTCGACGATCCGGTAGTCGACGCCAAGTGCTTCCAGGTACTGCGGAAGGACCTCCTCGGGGAACCCCGGCTGCTTCTGGTCCAGGTTGACGGCGACAAGGTCAAAATTAACGGGTGCGCGCCGTTGCAGTGCCAGCAGCATGTCGAGCAGCGTGTAGGAATCCTTGCCGCCCGAGACACAGACCATGACTCGGTCCCCGTCGTCGATCATCCCGTAGTCGGCGATGGCCTTGCCCACCTGCCGGCGCAGCTTCGCTTCGAGCTTGCCCTCGGGCTTCGCGACCGCGGCACGCGTTGGCGACGGCGCGGCAGGCAGATCGAATGCAGCTATCGTGGACATTGTCCGATTGCAGGGTCAGTGGAGGTACAGCGGATCATACCTGACGACTTGGGCGGCGCGGTATGATGGTGGGCGCCATGCCACCGCCCGGCGCGGGGCAAACGGCGTCAACAATGGCCAGGAAACCCCGAAATCCCGTAGCCCGCTCGCCACTGCTGCGCAAGGGGGGTGTGCACCGCAAATCCAGGTCCGCGGAGCGAATGCAGTCAAAACGCGAGCTGAAGGACGAGGCCAAGGCAGACAGGGAGGCTGAGGGCGACACAGAAGAACCAAGGGAACCAGGCGCCGAGCCGGAACCCGAACGCTAGCTGGCCGTCACGCGGGAAGAGCCCCGCGAAGCCCAACGATGGAGGCTATCCGGAAGCCAGGCGGTGTGCGTGGCGCGTGGTTTCCGGGAGCCGGTAGCGAGGCGCGAGGCTTAGCACGAGTTCGATGGCCGTTGCCAGCGTGAATCCGTATCCAACGGATACGAACACAGGTTTGACCCCTGTGCGAGTTCGCAGCACGGCCCCCACCGTTTCGCCGCCATCGCGCAGCGGTACCCAAGCGCCCTTCGTGTCCGGTACCGGGTCGTGCACGCCGATCAACCGCGACTTGGCCACACCGACGCTGGGCACGCCCGTCAGCAAGCCAAGATGGCACGCCAGCCCGAACCGGCGGGGGTGTGCGTATCCCTGTCCGTCGCAAACCAGCACGTCTGCCGATGCCCTCAGCCCATCCAGGGCGGCCAGGGCGGCCGGACATTCCCGGAACGACAGAAGTCCCGGTACATAGGGGAACCGCGTCGGTCGCCGGGCGATGGCCGTGTCCACGACTTCAAGTTCCGGGCAGCTCAGCACGACGGCCGCGGCCCGCGTCACCGCCCCGTTCTGCTCAAAGCCGATGTCGATCCCGGCGACGAGAGCGGGTGGGCCGGCAACCAGGTCTTCGTGCACGACCCTGCTCCGCAACTGCTCCTGGAGACGCCGTGCCTCTGCAGGTGTCAGACTCCATGTATGCGAAAGGGACATCGTGCGGTCCGGGACGGTAGAAGTGGGTGGGAAATAAAGGCTAGGATTAGGGAGAAGATCACTGCGAACTCATTGTGCCCATCAAGCTTGCCAGATTTTCGGCCGCGCGACCGCCCTGCAAGCCCCGACTCAGCCGACGGCGTAGCGGGAAGACCGCCGGTGCGTGATCGCTTGAGAATGTGGGCGGGCATGTTGGGGGTCCTCGCGCTGGGGGCGGGACTGATGGGCTCGCCGGCTGCGGCCCGGCCTCTCCAGGATGTCCTGAATTACGGCACCCTGCGCGTCGGGGTGGCGCTGTTTCCTCCGTGGACCCTGCGTGACCTGTCCGGTGAGCTCACCGGATTTGAAATCGACGTCGCCAGAAAGCTGGCCGAGGACATGAACGTGGACGTCGAGTTCAGCCTGTACCCGTGGGATCGCATCATCCTCGGCCTTGAATCCGGTGAAATCGACATCATTGCCGCCGGCCTCTCCATTACGCCGGAACGGGCGCTTCACGTCGCCTTCAGCGGACCGTATGCAACCAGCGGCACGACGCTTGCGACCAACCTCGAGACCACGTCGGATGTATCGAGTCTCGACGATCTCAACGACACCTTCTACACGATCGCCGCCATTGCCGGGTCCGCTGCCGAGGAACTGGCCAGAAGGATTTTCCCCCGGGCGGAACTGCAACTCTACGAGGACGCCGAAACCGCCAGTTCCGCACTGGTCGCCGGCGAAGTTGACGCCTATCTCGATAACGAACCCATCCCCACGTTCCTGGCCCTCGAGAACCCGTCCGTCGTAGACGTGCCGGTGCCTGAACCGCTGCTGCCCACACCCGCCGGATTTGCGGTGGCCAAGGGCGACCCGGACTTCGTCAACTTCCTCGACGCCTGGATCACGGCGCGTGAAGCCGATACGTGGTTGCCGACGCTGCACGGCTATTGGTTCCAGACCCTCAGGTGGAGGAACTGAGATGCCTGGCAGCCCGTGGAGAAAGTCCCGCGTCGCATCGAGACCGGCGAGGCGCCCCTCTGACAAGGCATGGCATCTATCGCTTTTTCTGTTCGCGACGATTTGCACCGCGGCTGCGCTTGCCCAGGAGGATGCTCCGCTGCCGCCGCAAATTCTCGATGACCCCCCCGGCCAGGCGAGCCTGGCGGAGCTACCGGATGACCGTGTGGAGGTGCTGGAGGAGATCGTCGTCGTCGCCAGAGAACAGTGGCGGCTGCCCGATCTGGGCGCCAATTGGCGGGCACGATTCGAGCAACCGGTGGAGAGCCGCGTCGCCATGCGGTACCTGCCGCTCTACGATCCCGAAATGGCCGACCGCTGGCCGGACCTCTTTCAACTCAGCAAGCAGGAAGAGCGCACGGGCTACATCGAGCTGTTTCGAATCCGTTTCGGGGCCGAGGCCAGGCAAGCCATCGTTCCCACCGTGTTGAATCCAGACCCCTGATACCCGGACTGTGCACCCTTCTCGCTTGCATCCATCCCGGGACGATGCGCTGTGACCGGCCATCCGGACTTTGACGGATTTCCCGCTGAAACGGTCCGGTTTCTGGGCGAACTGGCTCGCAACAACAATCGTCCCTGGTTCAACGAGAACAAGCAGCGTTACGAGCAGTGGGTGCTGGAGCCCGCCCTTGACTTCATCAGTGCCATGGGGCCGCGGCTGGAACGCGTGTCACCGTACTTCACGGCCATTCCCAGGCGAGTGGGCGGTTCGCTCATGCGCGTATACCGGGATACCCGCTTCTCCCGCGACAAGACCCCCTACAAGACCAATATTGGAATCCAGTTCCGCCATGAACTCGGCAAGGACGTTCACGCCCCTGGCTTGTACGTCCACATGGATCCCGACTCGTGTTTCCTTGGGGTCGGGATGTGGCACCCCGGGTCGGGGCCACTGGGCATGATCCGGGATCGGATTGTCGAGAAACCGGACGCCTGGCAGGCGGCGCGCCACGACAAGGGCTTTCGCCGGCGTTTCGAGCTGACCGGTGACAGCCTCAAGCGACCGCCGCGGGGCTACCCGCCCGAGCATCCCCGTGTTGAGGATCTCAAGCGCAAGGACTTTATCGCCGTAACGGAGTTCGGTTTCGAGGTCGCTGCCAATGCCGGATTCGCGGACCGGGTCGCGGCGGACTTCGCGGCCGCCAGACCCTTCATGGCGTTTCTGTGCGAGGCGCTGGACTTGCGGTAC